>CAJYNG010000001.1 GCA_913775725.1 uncultured Stenotrophomonas sp.
ACAATTTGTGGACTGGTACAACCACCGTCGGCTGCACAGTGCCAACGGCCTTGTGCCACCTGCGCTCCGTGAAGTGCAGGTGGCCTGAACTCCCTTTGGGAGTGTCCAAAAATACTTGACCACCACAACCCGTCCATGGGGGCTTGGTCGCCGCATCCATGCGGCTCACACCCCTGCCACCGGACCCACCCCGCCTTCTACAGTTGGCCGGTAGCCCGTAGATCTGCTCTGGTAGGTGTCGACCTTGGTCGACACGCTGGATCCGCACCATGCGTGGATGATGGGGAACGACGAAAATGAAAGTCCGTTCATCTTTCGGACTTTGCCGATTCCGGTTGCTGGCCAGGATTTGGCATCATTGGGGCATTGATCCGTCGACAGGGCATGAGGCCATGAAACGTTCCCGCACCACCGCGCTGCTGCTGATGAGCGCTGCGCCGCTGCTGTTCACCGCCTGCCAGAAGGAGCCGGAGGTGAAGGTGCAGGAAGGCCTGTACACCTCGGTGGAGTCGTGCACCGAGGCTACCGGCGATCCGTCGTCGTGCCGCAATGCCTTCGCCGAAGCGCAGAAGCAGGCCGCCGATGCGGCGCCGAAGTACGCCAGCAAGGAAGCCTGCGAGAAGGACTACAAGCCGGAACAGTGCGTGCAGCAGCACACGTCGGCGGGTACCTCGTTCATCGGCCCGATGATGATGGGCTTCTTCATGTCGCAGATGCTGAGCAACCGCGGCGGCCTGGCCCCGAAGGCGCCGGCGGCGTCGCCGGCGTACCAGGACAAGAGTGCTGGTTGGGCACGTCCGGCACCGGGCGGCAGCGGCGGCCTCAACACCGCCAGCGGCATCGGCGCGGGCAAGGCTGGTCTGGCCCCGGTCACCAGCGAGCCGAACCGTGCGGTCACTGCCAGCCGTGGTGGCTTCGGCAACACCAGCGCGCGCCGCAGCACCAGTGGCAGCTACGGCGGCTGATCGACCCATGCAGCGTATCCGGATTGCCGAGCGTGCCCAGTGGCGGGCACGCGCGGACGAAGCGGGTTTCCGCTTCCACACCATCGACGGCCAGCCGTACTGGGATGAAAGCGCGTACTACGCGTTCACCCTGCGCCAGATCGAGCAGGACATCGAAGACCCCAGCGCCGAGCTGCACCAGATGGCGCTGGATCTGGTCGGCGATGTCATCGCCAGCGAACGCTTGATGGACCAGCTGGCGATTCCGTCGCACTACCGCGACTGGATCGCCGACAGCTGGCGCCAGCGCCAGCCGCACCTCTACGGCCGCCTGGACCTGGCCTACGACGGCACCGGTCCGGCCAAGCTGTACGAACTGAACTACGACACGCCGACCTCGCTGTTCGAGGCCAGCTTCTTCCAATGGCAGTGGCTGGAAGACCAGCGCAACGCCGGCCGCCTGCCGCAGCACGCCGATCAGTTCAATGCGATCCACGAAGCGTTGGTCGAACGTTTCGGCGAACTGGCCACGCAGTTGCCGCCGCCGCTGTACTTCAGCGCGGTGGGCAGTTCCGAAGAAGACCGTGGCACCGTCGACTACCTGCGCGACTGCGCCTCGCAGGCCGGCCTGCATGGCCAGGCCATCGCCATCGAGGATATCGGGTTGTCCGAGGACGGCCGCTTCACCGCGTTGGATGATTCGGTGATCGGCACGCTGTTCAAGCTGTACCCGCTGGAAGACCTGATGGCCGAGGAATTCGGTCGCGCGCTGCCCGGTTCGGGCGTGCAGCTGCTGGAACCGGCCTGGAAGGCGGTGCTGAGCAACAAGGGCATCCTGCCGCTGCTGTGGCAGCGCAACGTGGGCCATCCGAACCTGCTGGAAGCGCATTTCGACGACGGCAGTGCGCTGGCCTCGGGCTGGGTGCGCAAGCCGCTGTTCTCGCGCGAAGGTGCCAACATCGAGATGCACCTGGCCGATGGTAGTACCCAGCGCAGCGACGGTCCCTACGACGGCCCGGCGATCATCCAGCGCGCGCATCCTCTGACCCGCTTCGAAGGCGGCTACCCGCTGATCGGCAGCTGGGTGGTGGGTGACCACGCCTGCGGCATCGGCATCCGCGAGGACGACAGCGCGATCACCCGTGACAGTGCGCGCTTCGTGCCGCACGCGATCGTCGACGAGGCGCCGACGCGGATCTACGTCTGATGGTGGCAGGGCGCCACCGGGACGACGGTCACTCCCTGCTGCGCTATGTAGACCGGGTGGCGGTGCGTTGCAATCGATGTGACACGCCGGGTTGGGTGGTAGGTACGCCTGATTCACGCCGCTTCCGGTGCCTGGGTTGCAGCCAGGCATTGAACGGCGGCTGCGGTTGCAGCCGCTGTGGCTCCGGAGACTGGGTAGGACCGGTGCGCTACTGCGGCTACCGTCCTTGCGGCTACTGCGGCCACAAATGGGTAAGCGCTGAAGTTCGCCGCGCTCGAGAGACATCTGCGCTGCGGGTGCTGTCCGCGGACTGCAGCCAATGTGGGCGCAGCAGCGATGTCGAGGTCACCCGGTCGCGGTGGCGTGGCAACGAAGCCATCGACCCGGACTTCGGCCTGCCTTTGAGGTTGGTGGAAAAAACCTCGGCTGGCCTGCTGTGGGCGTATAACGCCGAGCATCTGCAGGCATTGCACGACTACGCCGCGGCCAGACTGCGCGAAGGCAGCGGCCATCATCGTTCGATGTTCTCGCGCCTGCCGCAGTGGATGAAGCTGGCCCGCAACCGGGTGCTGCTGCAGCGTGCGGTGGAGCGGTTGCAGCGGCGATTGCTGCAGGGGTAGTGCCGGCCACTGGCCGGCAACACCATGCGTGGGTTGATGTGGCAGCCGAGCGTGGGCTCGGCTCTACAGACAGCCCGATTCCAGTAGAGCCGAGCCCATGCTCGGCTTGGGTCAAGCGCAGGACTACAGCAATCCTTCGCGCTTCACCGCCAGGTAGCGCTCCACCAGCGCGCCGGGCAGGGCGTCGGCGGTCACGTCCAGCACCATCACTTTTTCGCTGCGCAGCGCGTCGTGCGCTTTCGCGCGCTGCTGCAGGTACAGCGCCGCGGCACCGGCCTGGGTGGCATCCTCCAGCGTCTGCATTTCGCCCTCCAGTGCGCCGTCCAGCTCGCGCTCGCGCAGGCTGGCCACGCACACCAGGTGGCGCCGCTGCAGCAGGCGCACTGCCGCCAGCAGGTCCTCGATGTCCTCGTCGCGCACGTTGCTGACCAGCATCACCAGCGCACGCCGGCGCTGGCGCAGAGACAATTCGGTGGCGGCGGCCAGATAATCGGTGGCCACCGCGCGCGGCTGCAGATCGTAGCTGGCGCGCAGCAGGTGCTCGACGGTGCCCATGCCGCGCTGCGGCGCCACCCAGCGGCGTTCGCCACCGGCAGCGAACAGGCCGGCGGCATCGCCCTGGCGCAGCGCCAGGTAGGCCACCACCAGCGAGGCGTTCAAGGCATGGTCGAAGTGCGAGAGCCCGCCTTCGCTGGCCAGCATGCGCCGGCCACTGTCGAGCATCAGCAGCAGCTGCTGGTTCTTCTCGTCCTGGTATTCGCGCGAGATCAGCTTGCGCGCACGCGCGGTGGCCTTCCAGTCGAGCTGGCGCAGGCTGTCGCCGATGCGGTACTCGCGCATCTGGTGGAAGTCGGTGCCCTCACCCCGGCGGCGCTTCACGTGCGCACCGACCAGCCGCGAGGCCTGGTCGGCACTGAACAATGCGAAGCGGGTGAGCGGCACGAAGTTCGGATAGACCCGCACGTCCAGCGCCGGCGGCAGCGTGCGTTGCTGCCACCACAGGCGCCACGGCGAGCGCATGCGCAGGTGCACGCCTTCAAAGCGGAAGTGCCCACGCTGCAGCGGCTGCAGGTGATAGTGCAGGGTGGAAGCGGTGCCCGCGTGCAGGTGCACGCGTTGCGGCAGCGATTCCAGCGGCCAGCCGCCGGGTATCAGGTCGAACACCTGCACCGTCATCGATGCGTCCGCCTGCAGGCGCAGTGCGGCCTCGCGGCGCACGCCCAATGCCAGCGCTTCGGGCAGTTCGCGCTGCACCTGCGGCGACAGACGCCGCGACTGCCGCCACAGATCCATCAACGCCGGTATGGCAATCGCCAGCGCCGCCAGTGCCCAGCTCCAGCGCGGCAGCAACCCGCCCAGCACCAGACCGCCCAGGGCAGCCCAGGCCAGCAGCAGCGCCAGCAGCAGCGGGGCCGGCCTCATCGGCGCGGTGCTTCCACCTTGGCCAGCAGCGCGCCCAGCACATCGTCGGCGTCCTGGCCTTCGATCTGCAGTTCCGGGGCCAGTGCAATGCGGTGGCGCAGCGCGGGGCGTGCGATGTCGCGCACATCATCCGGAGTGACGAAATCACGGCCGGCCAGCACCGCCTGTGCACGCGAGGCACGCACCAGCGCGATGCTGCCACGCGGGCCGGCACCGACCGCGATGCCCGGCCACTGCCGGGTAGCGGCGACGATGCGTACCGCGTAGTCGATCACTTCGTCATCGACGGTGATCGCCGCGGTGGCGCGCTGCAGTTCCAGCAGCTCACCGGCGCCGAGCACGCGCGGCACCTGGCTCAGGTCGAAGTCGCTGGCAGCGCGACCGCTGGTGATCGCGGTCACCATGCGCTTCTCGTCCTCCAGCTGCGGGTAGTCGATCAGCACCTTCAGCAGGAAGCGGTCCAGCTGTGCTTCCGGCAGCGGATAGGTACCTTCCTGCTCCAGCGGGTTCTGCGTGGCCAACGCCATGAACGGCGGCGCCAGGGTGAAGGCCTTACCCTCGATGGTCACCTGGCCTTCCTGCATCACTTCCAGCAGCGCGGACTGGGTCTTGGCCGGTGCACGGTTGATTTCGTCGGCCAGCAGCAGGTTGGTGAACACCGGGCCGCGGCGGATCTTGAAGCTCTCGCTCTTCGGGTCGTACACCGCATGGCCACTGACGTCGCTGGGCATCAGGTCGGGGGTGAACTGCACGCGGCCATAGTCCAGCTCAAGGGCCTGCGCCAGCGCGCGCACCAACAGCGTCTTGCCCAGCCCGGGCACGCCCTCGATCAGCACGTGACCACCGGCGAGCAGGGCCACCAGGATCTGGTCCAGCACATCGGCCTGGCCGATGAAGGCGTGGCCGACGGCATCGCGGATGGCATCGACGCGTTCGATCAGGCGGGCGTTGGCGGCCGCCGGCAGCTCGGGGACTTCGGTCATAGCAGGGATCTCATCTGGAGCAGCAAGCGGATGCGCTCGCGCAGGGCGGAGGAATCGTGCGGCGGAGGGGGTGTGAGCGCGCTGGCGACGCGGCCCTGCGGCCACTTCAGCAGCTCGGCGATGGCCTGATCGCGTGGCGCACCATCCAGTGCGGCCGCAACCGGTGCGCGCAGGCGCAGGCGGTGCAGGAACAGGGCGAGTACGGCCTCGTACAGGCGCGTACCGTGGCCGAAACGCAGCAGCAGTTCACCACTGGCACGCACGTGCTCCAGCAGCGAACGGCGTTCCAGCACCGGCGACGGCAAGCGGCTGCCGAAGCGCTGCGAGCGGCCCCACAACCAGCCCAGCAGGGCCAGCAGCAGCGGCGCCCACAGTGGCCAGCCCTGGTAGAACATACGCGACCACAGCGACGGCGGGCGGCTGGCATAGACCAGCCAGACCGCACCCTTGCCATAGTTCGGATCGAGCAGGTAGCGGGTCAGGTCGCGATGCGACGCGTCGTGCAGGCCGTCGCTGGCCTTGCCCCCTGCCGATGCCAGGCGCGCTGCCGGTGAGTCCACCTCGCTGCGCATGAACTCCATGTCGGCCAGCACGCTCACCTTGCCCTGGCCATGGCGCAGGCGCGCAAACACCAGGTCGCGATCCGTGCCCCAGCGACGTTCGGCCTGTGCACTGGCGGCAAAACCCAGGGTGAAGCGGCGGCCACCACAGAATTCGACGTGGCCCGGATCGTCGTCGACATGGAACGACTGGCAGTCGCTGCGCTGGAACAGGCTGTCCACGCCCAACTGGTCCAGCAGGGGGCCCTGCGTGCTGCCGGCATCGTCCTCGGCCGGTGGCGGTGTACGCACCAGCAAGTGGCCGCCCTGGTCTACCCAGTCCAGCAGAGCACTGGCGACGGACGGCGGCAGTTCGCTGCTGTCCTGCAACAGCACCACTGTATCGTTCGGCCCGAGTGCCATCTGCTGCAGTTCCAGCCGCGGCCGCGAGTGCACGTCGATGCCATCGGCGCGCAGGGCCTGGCCGAGTACGTACAGCGGGTTGTACGCGGCCTCGCCCTGTGGCGGCAGCCGGATCGTCTCGGTCACCCGCTCGTGCGTGCGCAGGTAGAGGATGGTCAGTGGCACACCGAGCAGCACCAGCCCGCCCAGCAGCAAAGACCAGAACAGGCGCGGGCTCATGCCTGCCACCCATACTGCTGGCGCAGGGTATCGGCCAGTGCATCGAAATCGGCACGGCTGGGCAGGCGGCCACCGTAGGCGGCGTACTGCCACATGCGCACGATGCGCGCGAACAGGTCACGGTCGCTGGCCTCGGGCATGCGCCGCGACGCGCGCAGGCATTGCGCTTCTGTGGCACCGGGTGGAAGCGCGATACCGCTGCGCTCGCCCACCGTGCGCACGCTGGCACGGTACAGCAGGGCCAGCGCCTGCCGCGGCCGGCCCTGGTCCCACAGCAGGCCGGCCTGGGTGGCCACGTCCGGCGGCAGAACCACCGGCAGTTCCACCTGTTCCTCCAGCACCTGCGGTGCTGCGTCAGCCTTGCGCCGGCCACTGCCCCGCAGCCACGGCAGCCACAGCCGCGCGGTCAGCAACAGCACCAGCAGCAGAATGCCGAGCAGGCCCCACAGGCCCCATTCGGCCAGCCGCGCCAGCCAGGCGATGCCGTCCTTGCGCGCTTTGCGTTCACCTTTGCTGTTGGTGTCACGCTGCAGCTGCTTGTCTTCCTTCTTCTTTTCCTCGGCCTGCTCGATCGGCTTCCAGCGCGTGACCTGGCGGGTCGGGCGCTGCAGCGGGTCTTCATAGGCGCGGTTCACTGCCTGACGGAAACCGGCGGTGTCCACCGGCGTACCGCCGAAGATCGTTGCCGGCGTGTTGGCCGGGTTGATGGTCGGTCCTTCGTCGTCTTCCTTGGCGGCGACGTCACGGGCGTTGGGCTTGCCCATGGCACGTTCGGGCTCGGCGTCCGCGTCCTGCGCATGCGCCGGTGCGGAGACCAGCGGCAGGGCAAGGCACAGCAGCAGCGCCAGCGTTGATGCTGCCGGCAGCAGCCGCTCGCGCAGGCGGCGCAGGGCGATCTCCACGTCCCACGCTTCCATCTGCGTACGCCGGTTCAAGTACAGGCCGAAGCCGGCGCCGACATAGAACGGTCCGATCAGCACCGACGCCAGCCAGCACGCCAGGTTGAAGCCCGCCCGCGCCCATGCGGGTGTGTCCTGGCCGATCATGTCCCATGCGGCGCGCCACGATTCGGACATCAGCTCCAGCGGCATGAACATGAACACCGCGCCGATCGCACCGGATACCAGCACCCCTTCAAAGGCCATGCAGGCCACGGTCAGCACGACGGCGGCGCCAGCGGCACCGGCCACCACTGCGCGGCGGCGTGCACCGCGCTGGGCCGGCGCATTGCCTTCCAGCAGGTTCACCGGCAGGCACAGGCTGCGCAGCGCGCTGAAACGACGCCAGCCCAGGTAGCCCCAGAATCCGCTGTTGCCCCAGCTGCGTTGCGCGCGCAGCGCCGCCAGCGTGCCGACCGGTTCGCCGAAGATGCCGCGCGACAGCACGTACAGCGGCGCGCGTTCGAACAGCGGTTTGCACCACCACATCGCCAGCCAGGCCCAGCCGAACGCATCCAGCCACCAGCCCAGTGCGTTGAAGATCACGAACAGCGGAACGCTGGCCAGCAGCCAGCTGCCCCATACCGCACGTGCGTGGCGGCGGGCGAGGGCGCTGCCCAGCTCCATCGCCTCCCAGCCGCTGCGCGCGCGCAGCACCACGTCCAGACGGTCAATGCGCATCGCCGCCTCCGCGTCCGCCGCGCCACAGCCACAACAGCACACCGGCCCACAGCACGCCGGCCACGCTGAACTTGCCCCATGCGGGTACTTCGGCGATCGATGACCAGAAGGCTTCGATGAAGGCGGCCACCAGCAGCATGAACGCCGCGCCCAGGCACAGCCGGGCGCCGATGCGGCCGCCGTCGACCAGTGCATCCAGGCGGCTGCGCCGGCCGGGGGCCAGCAGCTTCATGCCCAGCTGCAGGCCGGCACCGCCAGCGATCACGATCGCAGTCAGCTCGAAGGCGCCATGGCCGACCACGAAGCGCCAGAACGGGCTACCGTGGCCGATGTGCTGCAGGTGGCCGGCCACCGCACCGATGGTCACGCCGTTGAACAGCAGTACCAGCAGCGTGCCCAGCCCGGCCAGCAGGCCGCTGGCGAAGGTGCGCAGGGCGATGCTGATGTTGTTCATGACGTAATGGCCGAACATCATCCAGTCGGTGCCGCTGTCACGCCCCAGGCGCTCGGCCGCGGGGTCGTACATGCGCTCCATCTCGGCGATCTGGCGGTTGTCCATCAGCATGTGGATCAGGTCCGGATAGGCCTGTGCCAGCACGAAACAGGCCACCGCGGGCAAGGCGAACATCAGCAGCGCCACCCACATGCTGCGTGCCTGGCTGCGCACCAGCAGCGGAAAGTCGGCCACCAGGAATTCCAGTGCCGCGCGCCAGCGCGTCGGCCGCGTGCGGTACAACACACTGTGGCCCTGCTGCATCAGCTGCTGCAGGCGCTGCACCAGCTGTGGGCTGTAGCCGCGCTCGCGGGCCAGCGCCAGCTGCTGGCACAGGCGCCGGTAGCGCTGCGGGAAGGCAGTGTCGTCCAGTGCCAGCCCGCTGGCCTTGCGGCGCGTACGGCGTGCGGCACCGGCGCGCAGCAGCAGCCACTGCTCCAGGTCCTGCCATTCCTGCTGGTAGCGGGCGACGAACTGTTCCTGCTTCATCGCCGCCCCAGCAGCCAGTTGGCCATTGCATACAGGCGCAGCACGGCGACCTGGCCGTGGGTGCCGGTAAGGGGCTCGGCAATGCTGGCCAGCTCCTGCTGGCGCGCCACCGACAAGCGGGGCGCGCGCTCGGCAAAGGCCATCAGCGCCGCCTGTTCATCCGGGCGCAGCGGCTGCGGCGGGGCCAGTACGCTGTCGATGGTCGGTGGCGGCGGCAGGTACAGCGCAGGCGCGTGCACCACCACGGTGCCGGCCACCAGGTCACCCAGGCGGCGGCCATGCGGGTCGAACAAACTGCTGATCAGGCCCAATGCATAGCCGAACGGCAGCATGTCCACGGTACGCAGCAGGTTACGGGTGATCGACGCCATCCAGCCCACCGGTGCGCCATCGCGCGACAGCACGCGCAGGCCCAGTGCGCGCTTGCCGAGGGTACGGCCCCACAGTGCCTCGCAGACGATCGGGTAGGCCCAGTAGACCAGGAACATCAGCACCAGGTAGAGGCCGGAGCCGAACTTGTCCAGCAGTGCCAGCGGGATCGACATCAGCACCAGCACCGCGATGCGCACACCGAGATCCACCAGCCAGGCCATCGCCCGCGGCAACGGGCCGGCGGCCGGCAACTGCAGCAGCACACCCTCCGGCGTCACCACCTCGCGGTAGGTATCAAGCATCGGCGCGGCCATCAGTGCGAAGGCCTTGGTTGTGGGCGGCGGAGTCCTCTCCGGCAGGCAGCCACAGGCATGGGGGTCTCGACAGGTCCTGGTCGGGCCCAGACTTTAGCAGAGCCGCATGGCGGCGTTGGCCGTTCAGCCCAGGTACTCGTCCTTCAGCCGCACGTAGTGGTCGGCCGAGTAGTGCAGCGACTCGATCTCCTTGTCGCTCAGCGTGCGCGCCGGGCGGGCCGGGTTGCCGACCCACAGCTCGCCTTCGCCCACCACCTTGCCCGGGCCGACCACGGCACCGGCGCCGACGAAGCCATGGCGCTCGACCCGCGCGCCGTCGAGGATGCAGGCACCCATGCCGATCAGGCTGTAATCGCCGATGGTGCAGGCGTGGATGATGCAGCCGTGGCCGACGGTCACGCCTTCGCCGATCAGGGTCGGGTAGCCGGCCTTGTTGTAGGGGCTGTGGTGGCTGACGTGGATGATGGTGCCGTCCTGCACGTTGGTGCGTGCGCCGATGCGCACGTAGTTGACGTCACCGCGGATGATCGTGCCCGGCCACACCGACACGTCGTCGGCCAGTTCCACGTCACCGATGAGGGTACAGGCCGGATCGATGTACACGCGCTCGCCGAGGACGGGCATCTTGTCGCGGAAGGGGCGCAGCGGGTTCATCGATGTCTCCGGAAATCAGGGCGTTCGCGACGATGATACCTGCGTGGTGCGTTGTAGAGCCGAGCCCATGCTCGGCTCCCAGCGCAGCCGAGCATGGGCTCGGCTCTACAGGGAGCTCAGGGTTCGTAGCTGTAACCCATCCCGTAGACCGAACGGATCGGCTCGCCTTCCATGCCGGCGTCGGCCAGCTTGCGGCGCAGGTTGCGCACATGGCTGTCGACGGTGCGGTCGACCACCACGCGATGATCCAGGTACAAGCGGTCGAGCAGTTCATCGCGCGCCCAGATCCTTCCTGGCGTAGCCAGCAGGGTGCGCAGCAGGCGGTACTCCACCGGCGTCAGGTCCAGGCCCTTGCCGTTCCAGGTAGCGCGCGCGGCTGGCTCGTCGATGTGCAGGCCGTCGTTGGCACGCGCCGATGGGTCCGGGCGGTAGCGGCGCAGCACTGCGACCACCCGCGCGACCACCTCGCGCGGGCTGAACGGCTTGCAGATGTAGTCGTCGGCGCCGATCTCCAGACCGAGCAGACGATCGATCTCTTCCACCCGCGCGGTGACCATGATCACCGGCACGTCACTGCCGGCGCGCAGTTCGCGGCACAGGTCCACGCCGTCGCGCTGCGGCAGCATCAGGTCCAGCAACACCAGATCGGGCCGGTAACGCGCGAAGGCGTCGATCACCTGGCCACCATCGTCCACCCATTCGCTGGTCATGCCGGCGGCGGCCAGGTAGTCACGCAGCACCGAGGCCAGGCGCGGCTCGTCCTCGACGATCAGGATCTTCGCGGACGTGACGGCGGACGTGCTCATGCAGACTCCGGCAAGGTGATGACCACGCGCAGCCCGCCCAGCGGCGAGGGCTCGGCATGGATGTGGCCGCGGTGGGCGAGGATGATGTTGTGGCTGATGGCCAGGCCCAGCCCGCTGCCACCGCTGGCCCGGCTGCGCGAGCTCTCCACCCGGTAGAAGCGCTCGAACAGCAGTGCACACTTGTCGGCCGGCACGCCCGGCGCGGTGTCTTCCATGATCAGCTGCACGCCGGCAGGTACCCGCGCTGCCTGCACACGTACGCGGCCGCCGGTATGGGTATAGCGCAGCGCATTCTCCAGCAGATTGGCCAGCACCTGCTGCAGGCGTCGCTCATCACCGGACACCTGTAGTGGTGTGGCTGGCAGGTCTTCTTCCAGTGCCAGCCCCGCCGTGGCGAAGCGCACGCGCATGCCATTGAGCTCGCTGCGCAGCAGCGCCACCAGGTCCAACGGTGCGAAGCGGTAGGCCAGGCCGCCGGACTGGGTCATCGACAGGTCGTGCAGGTCGTCGATCAGTTTGCCCAGCTGGCGGATCTCGCCCTGCAGGGCACCGAGGTTGGCGCGGTCCAGCGGGCGTATGCCGTCCTCGATCGCCTCCAGCTCGGCGCGCACCACCGCCAGTGGCGTGCGCAGTTCGTGCGAGATGTCGGCGATGAAGGCGCGGCGGTTGCGTTCGGTGTCGTCCAGCGCCTGCGCCATCCGGTTGAAGTCGTTGACCAGTGCATCCAGTTCGTCATCGCTGGTGCGCTCGATGCGGGTGGCGTAGTCACCGGCGGCCAGCCGGTGGGTGGCCGCGGCCAGCTTGGCCAGGCGCTGGCGCAGCGCACGCGAGACCAGCCACGCCAGCAGCACCGTCACCAGCAGCAGCGAGATGCCGATCACCCACCACGCACGCATCTGGGTGTTGTAGAAGTTCAGGTCGTTGGTGGCGATGACGGTCTGGAACGGCACCATGCCCAGCCAACCCACGGTGTGCCCATCCAGCTGCACCGGATGCGGCTCGTCATCGCTGGTGGCATCGGGGTTGCCGGCCACGAACCGATGCTGCGCATCGAACAGGCCCAGCCGGGAAGGAACGCCGGTCTGGTCGGACAGCGGCGGCACCGGCCCCTCGTGCCCATGGGCCAGGTCCGGGCGCAGCAGCCGTGCCCAGCGGTCGCCATTACCGTGCAGATGTTCCCAGCCACCGTGTTCGCGGTACTCGCGTTGCAGGTGTGGCATCAGCCGCTGCATGCGCAGGTCGCCCTGGTCGTTGAGGTAGTCCAGGAAGCCGGTCTGGAACGCGACGCGACTGGCAATGCCGTTCACTGCCAGCACCAGCAGGCAGGCGGTGAAGATCGCGAGGAAGGTCTTCGCGGTCAGGCCGAATTTGAGTCGAATCTTCACCATCGCGGGGGCCATTAGCGGCGCATGCGGCGCCGAAAGCAAGCGTCAGCTGAGTCGGTCGCACATTCTCCATATTCTCTGCACAGTTCCACGGCAGCGTGCACGGGTCAACGCAAGGCCCCCACGCCCCCCATGCCACTCCCGCGCCCGCTGTCCCTTTCCCCCCGTCCGCTGTTGCTGCCCCTGCTGCTGGCCCTGACGGCCTGCTCGGCGGGCAGGACCGACGTCCCGGCCACGCCCGAAGTGGGCATCATCACCGCCAGCGCACAGCCGCTGGCACTGCAGCAGACCCTGCCTGGTCGGGCGGTGCCGTTCGAGGTGTCCGAGGTGCGGCCGCAGATCGGTGGGCTGATCCGCCAGCGGCTGTTTACTGAAGGCCAGCAGGTCAAAGCCGGCCAGCTGCTGTACCAGGTCGATCCGGCGCCGTACCAGGCCGCCTTCGATACCGCGCGCGGCCAGCTGGCGCAGGCCGAGGCCACCGTGCTGTCGGCGCAGCCGAAGGCCGAGCGCACCCGCACGCTGCTGGGCATGGACGCGGCCAGCAAGCAGGACGCCGACGACGCCACCTCGGCGCTGAAGCAGGCGCAGGCCAATGTGATCGCTGCGCGCGCTGCATTGCAGGCCGCGCGCATCAACCTCGACTACACCCGGGTGACCGCTCCGATCGAGGGCCGCATCGGTACCTCCAGCGTCACCGCCGGTGCGCTGGTCGCCGCCGGCCAGGATGCGGCGCTGACCACCATCCAGCGGTTGGACCCGGTGTATCTGGACGTCACCCAGTCCAGCACGCAGATGCTGGCGCTGCGCAAGCAGCTTGATGCGGGTCTGGTGAAGGCCATCGATGGCAAGGCGCAGGTGAAGGTACTGCTGGAGGACGGCAGCACCTACGCGCATGAAGGCACCCTGGAATTCGTTGGCAGCGCGGTCGATCCGGGCACCGGCAACGTAGTGCTGCGCGCGGTCATTCCGAACCCGGACGGACTGCTGCTGCCGGGCATGTACCTGAAGGCAGTGCTGCCGATGGCCACTGACGCGCGCGCTCTGCTGGTGCCGCAGAAGGCGGTGCTGCGCAACGAGCGTGGCGAGCCGCTGCTGCGCCTGCTCGATGCCAAGGACCATGTGGTGGAACGCCGGGTCAGCACCGGCCAGGTGGTGGGCAACCAGTGGCAGATCACGCAGGGCCTGAAGGCCGGCGAGCGGGTGATCGTCAGCAATGGCAGTGCGGTGGCGCTCGGCCAGCAGGTGAAGGCGGTGGCGGCCACGACCGCGCAGCTGGCCGCAATGCCGGCGATCGACCCGAACGGCAACACCGACGAAACGTCGCACTGAGGCCTGTCGCGCATGGTTCGTTTCTTCATCGACCGGCCGATTTTTGCCTGGGTGATCGCCATCGCGGTCAGCCTGCTCGGCCTGCTCGCGATCCTGATCCTGCCGGTGGACCGCTACCCGCAGATCGCCCCGCCCACCATCACCATCCGCGCCACCTACACCGGCGCCTCGTCGCAGACCGTGGAAAACGCGGTCACCCAGGTCATCGAGCAGTCCCAGCAGAGCCTGGACCACCTGATGTACATGACCTCCACCAGCGCTTCCGATGGCTCGGCGCAGGTCAACCTGGTGTTCGCCACCGGCACCAACCCGGATACCGCGCAGGTGCAGGTGCAGAACCAGCTGCAGGCGGCCATGGCGACGCTGCCGCAGGCGGTGCAGCAGAACGGCCTGTCCATCACCAAGTCCAGTGGTTCGATCTTCGAGGTGCTGTCGTTCACCAGCGAAGACGGCAGCATGGACAACTTCGATGTCGCCAACTTCATGGAAGCGCGCATCGACGACCAGATCAGCCGTGTCAGTGGCGTCGGCAACATCCAGCCGATCGGCCAGGAATACGCCATGCGTATCTGGCTGGACCCGGAAAAGATGCGCCAGTACGCACTGATGCCGTCGGACATCGAGACCGCACTGCAGGCGCAGAACACCGATGTGTCGGCGGGTGAACTCGGTGGCCAGCCGGCGCTGAAGGGCCAGCAGCTGGATGCAACCGTGACCGCGCGCAGCCGCCTGCACACGCCCGATCAGTTCGCGCAGGTGGTGCTCAAGGCCGATGCCAACGGCAGCGTGGTGCACCTGGGTGACGTGGCGACGATCGGCCTGGGGCCGGAGAGCTACGACAGCATCAGCACCTTCAACGGCAAGCCGTCGGCCTCGCTGGGTATTGAACTCAATGCCGGTGCGAACGCGATCGCCGTCTCCAAGGCCATCGATGCACGGCTGCAGCAGCTGCAGAAGTACTGGCCACATGGCTACACCGCCCACGTGGCATTCACCACCACGCCGTTCGTGACCATCTCACTGAAGGAAGTGGTGATCACCCTGATCGAGGCGATCGCGCTGGTCGTGCTGGTGATGTACCTGTTCCTGCAGAACTGGCGGGCCACGCTGATCCCGACCATCGCGGTGCCGGTGGTGCTGCTGGGCACGTTCGGCGTGCTGGCCGCGTTCGGGTATTCGATCAACACCCTGACCATGTTCGCGCTGGTGCTGGCCATCGGCCTGCTGGTGGACGATGCCATCGTGGTGGTGGAGAACGTGGAGCGGGTGATGACCTTCGAAGGGCTGGCACCGAAGCCGGCCACGCTGAAGGCGATGGGCCAGATCACCGGCGCGCTGGTCGGCATCGTGCTGGTGTTGACCGCGGTGTTCCTGCCGATGGCGTTCTTCAGCGGTGTCACCGGCGTGATCTATCGCCAGTTCTCGGTGACGATTGCCGCGGCGATGATCCTGTCGGTGCTGGTGGCGATGACCATCACCCCGGCGCTGTGCGGCAGCATCCTGCATCAGATTCCCAAGGGCGGCCATCCGCATGGCGACCACGGTGGCGAGCCGAGCCTGCTGGGCAAGTTCTTCATCTGGTTCAACCACCGCTTCGAGCGCACTTCCAACGGCCTGCGTCACCGCGTGGATGGCTTCCTTGGCCGGCGTACGTTGGGGGTGCTGTTCTACCTGGTGCTGAGCGTGGCCACCGGCCTGCTGCTGTGGCACCTGCCGGGTGCATTCCTGCCCGATGAGGACCAGGGCATGCTCAACGCGCTGGTGAAGCTGCCAGCCGGCTCCACCCTGGAGCAGACCCGTGCAGTGATGGATCGCCTCAGTGCCGCCGCAGTGAAGGACGACAGCGTGCTGTCGATCCAGGCCACGGCCGGTTTCAGTGTCACCGGCAGCGGCCAGAACGTCGGCCAGGCCTTCATCCGGCTCAAGGACTGGGATGACCGCAAGGACGATGCCGATACCATCGCCGCGCGGCTGACCGCGGCCATGGCGAGCGTGCCCGATGCGCAGGTATTCATCACCTCGCCGCCGGCCATCCTCGGCCTGGGTGATGCGGGTGGCTTCACCCTGGAACTGCAGGACGAAGGCGGTGCCGGCCATGCCGCCGCCGTGGCCGCGCGCAATACCCTGCTGAAGGAAGCGGCCAAGGATCCGAAGCTGGTCAACGTGCGTTACGCCAGCCTGGAAGACGCGCCGGTGTACGCAGTGAAGGTGGACGACGCCAAGGCGCAGGCCATGGGTGTGAATCCGCAGGACATCAATGACACCTTGAACGCGGCGCTGGGCGGCGACTTCGTCAACAACTTCATCTACAAGGGCCGCATCAAGAAGGTGTTCATCCAGGGCACGGCCGAAGCGCGCATGCAGCCGCAGGACATCGAGCGCTGGAGCGTGCGCAACCAGGCCGGGCAGATGGTGCCGCTGTCGTCGCTGGTCAGTACCCACTGGACCAGCGCGCCGGCCGCATTGCAGCGCTACAACGGCATCTCGGCGATGGAGATCACCGGCCAGCCGGCGCCCGGCGTCAGCTCGGGCGAAGCGATGGCCGAGATCGCGCGCCTGGCCGACACACTGCCGGAAGGTTTCAGCCATGCCTGGTCGGACATGGCCTACCAGGAACAGCTGTCGGGCAACCAGGCGCCGATGCTGTATGCCATCTCGCTGCTGTTCGTGTTCCTGTGCCTGGCCGCGCTGTACGAAAGCTGGGCGGTACCGTTCGCGGTGATGCTGGCGGTGCCGGTGGGCGTGTTCGGTGCCGTGCTGATGATGAACCTGCGTGGCCTCAACAACGATGTGTACTTCCAGGTCGGACTGCTGACCACGATTGGTCTGGCGGCGAAGAACGGCATCCTGATCGTCGAGTTCGCCCGCATCCTCGAACAGCAGGGCAAGAGCACCCGCGAAGCGATCCTGCAGGCGGTCTATCTGCGGCTGCGGCCGATCGTGATGACTTCGCTGGCGTTCCTGATGGGCGTGTTGCCGTTGGTGTTCGCCACCGGCGCCGGTTCGGCCGCGCGCCGTTCGCTGGGTACCGGCGTGGCCGGCGGTACGGTCGCCTCGATGGTGCTGGGCATGTTCTTCGTGCCGTTGTTCTACCTGCTGGTGCGCCGCATGTTCCCGGGCCGCGCGCCGGCCGAAGCCACCGCCCCGGAGGCAAGCCCATGAAGCCGATGCTGCTGCGCGCCCTGGCGGCCGCAACGATGACCACCGCGCTGGGTGGCTGCGTGAGCCTGGCGCCTCACTACCAGCGCCCCGAGGCGCCGGTGCCGGCACAGTTCAGCAATGCCGCCACCGGCGAGGCCGAGCCGGCATTGGCGATGCCGGCCTGGCGCGAAGTGTTCCTGGAGCCGCGCCTGCAGCAGGCCATCGCGCTGGCACTGCAGAACAACCGCGACCTGCGCGTGGCGGTGCTGCAGGTGGAGAAGGAACGCGCGCAGTACCGCATCCAGCGTGCGGCGCTGCTGCCATCGGTGGATGCCAGTGGCAGCGTCACCCGCTCGCGGGTGAGCGATGCCAACAGCGAGACCGGTGCCACCCAGGTGACTGAATCCGATGCGGTGCAGGTGGGTATCAGCAGCTGGGAACTGGACCTGTTCGGGCGCATCCGCAGCCTGAAGAACGAGGCCCTGCAGAACTGGCTGGCCAGCGCCGAGAACCAGCGCGCCGCGCGCACCAGCCTGGTGGCAGAAGTGGCCACGGCCTGGCTGGCGCTGGCGGCCGACGAGCAGTCGCTGGCGTTCACCCGGCAGACCCTGGACAGCCAGCAGCAGACCCTGCAGCGCACCGAGGCCCGCCATGCACAGGGCCTGGCCTCGGGCCTGGACCTGTCGCAGGTGCAGACCAGCGTGGACGCCGCGCGCGGTGCGCTGGCCAAGCTGCAGACCCAGCAGGCGCAGGATCGCGATGCGCTGCAGTTGCTGGTGGGCGCACCGCTGGAAGCGGCACTGCTGCCCAGCGCGCGGGCATTGGACGGCACCGTGGTGCTGGCACCGCTGCCTTCCAACCTGCCCTCGAGCGTGCTGCTGCAGCGTCCAGACGTGCTGTCCGCCGAACACGCGCTGCAGGCGGCCAACGCCGATATCGGCGCCGCGCGCGCCGCGTTCTTCCCGACGCTGACGCTGACCGCCAACTACGGCCACAGTTCCACCGCGTTGTCGACGCTGTTCTCGGCCGGCACCCGCGGTTGGTCGTTCGCACCCAGCATCACCGCGCCGATCTTCCATGCCGGCGCGCTGAAGGCCTCGTTGGATGCCTCGAAGATCGGCAGGGACATCGGCATCGCGCAGTACGAAAAGGCGATCCAGCAGGCCTTCAGCGAAGTGGCCGATGCCCTCGCTGCGCGCGATCACCTGGCCGTACAGATGGACGCGCAGCGTGCGCTGGTCGCTGCCAGCCAGCGCAGCTACACGCTGGCCGATGCGCGTTACCGCACCGGGCTGGACGGCTATCTGCAGGCGCTGGATGCACAGCGCAGCCTGTATGCCGCGCAGCAGGACCTGATTGCCCTGCAGCAGCAGGAGGCGGGCAATCGGGTGACGTTGTTCAAGGTGCTGGGCGGTGGCGCCGACGCACGGTAACGCGCCCGCCAATGTGGGTGTGTCTTCCGCTCCGGTGGGTGCCGACCTTGGTCGGCACGGAAGCATGGAGTGTCGGGATCTGATGATTCGTGCCGACCAAGGTCGGCACCCACCAGAAGCAGGTGCGACCGGCTTACGCCACGCGGCCGCGGCGTGCCCGTTCCAGGTGCACCAGCAGCAGCGAGATCGCCGCCGGCGTCATGCCCGGGATGCGCTGCGCCTGGCCGATGGTCTGCGGACGCACCCGCTCCAGTTTCTGCAGCGCTTCGGCCGACAGCCCGCGCACCGTCGCGTAATCGAACGCCTCAGCGATCGGCGTGGCTTCGTGCCGCTGCTGGCGCTCGATCTCCTCGCGCTGGCGGTCCAGGTAGCCGGCGTACTTCACGCCGATCTCCACCTGCTCGGCCACTTTGGCGTCGGCTACCGCCGGGCCCAGCGACGGCACCTGCATCAGCTGCGCGTAGTCCAGCTCCGGGCGCTTGATCAGGTCCAGCACGTTGGTTTCGCGGCTGACCGCCACGCCCAGCGTGTCCTGCACTTCGCGGCCCAGCGCATTGGCCGGGGTTGCCCAAAGTGCACCCAGGCGTGCGCGCTCGGCGGCGACGGCGGCCTGCTTGGTCTCGAACGCGTTCCAGCGGCGGTCATCCACCAGGCCCATCTCACGGCCGGCCGGAGTCAGGCGCTGGTCGGCATTGTCCTCGCGCAGCTGCAGGCGGTACTCGGCGCGGCTGGTGAACATGCGGTACGGCTCGTTGGTGCCGTGGGTGATCAGGTCATCCACCAGCACGCCCAGGTACGCCTCGTCGCGGCGCGGGCACCAGCCGTCCAGCCCGCGCACCTGGCGTGCAGCGTTGAGGCCGGCCAGCAGGCCCTGCGCGGCGGCTTCTTCATAGCCGGTGGTGCCGTTGATCTGGCCGGCGAAGAACAGGCCGTTGACCAGCTTGGTTTCCAGCGAGGCCTTCAGCCCGCGCGGGTCGAAGAAGTCGTACTCGATCGCGTAGCCGGGGCGGGTGATGTGCGCGTTCTCGAAGCCACGGATGCTGCGCACCATCTCCAGCTGCACGTCGAACGGCAGCGAGGTGGAGATGCCGTTGGGGTAGATCTCGACGATGCCCAGGCCTTCGGGTTCGACGAAGATCTGGTGGCTGGCCTTCTCGGCGAAGCGCACCACCTTGTCTTCGATGGACGGGCAGTAGCGCGGGCCGATGCCCTCGATCTGGCCGCTGTACAGCGGCGAGCGGTGCAGCGCGTCGCGGATGATCTGGTGGGTCTGTTCGGTGGTGTGGGTGATCCAGCAGCTGACCTGCTGCGGATGCTCGTCCACCGAGCCGAGGAAGGACATCACCGGGCGCGGTGTGTCGCCCGGCTGCTCGTCCATCACGCTGTAGTCCAGCGAGCGGCCGTCGATGCGCGGCGGCGTGCCGGTCTTCAGGCGGTCGACCTGGAACGGACGCTCGCGCAGGCGCGCGGCCAGCGTGGTGGCCGGCGGGTCGCCCATGCGGCCGGCGGCGTACTGGGTCGGGCCGACATGGATCTTGCCGGCCAGGAAGGTGCCGGCGGTCAGCACCACGGCTTCCGCGTCGAAGCGCAGGCCGGTCTGGGTGATGACCCCGCGCACGGCGTCGCCTTCGATGATCAGGTCATCGACGGCGGCCTGGAACACGGTCAGGTTGGCCTGGCCTTCGACGATGGCGCGGATCGCCATGCGGTACAGGTTGCGATCGGCCTGGCAGCGGGTGGCGCGCACGGCCGGGCCCTTGGAGGCGTTCAACGTGCGCCACTGGATACCGGCGCGGTCGGCGGCATGCGCCATCGCACCGCCCAGGGCGTCGATCTCCTTGACCAGGTGGCCCTTGCCGATGCCGCCGATGGCCGGGTTGCAGCTCATCGCGCCCACCGTTTCGATGTTGTGGGTCAGCAGCAGGGTGCGCACGCCGGTACGGGCCGCGGCCAGCGCGGCTTCGGTGCCGGCGTGGCCACCGCCGATGACGATGACGTCGTAACGATGGAAGGACGGATTCATGGGGGCTGTTCAGCTGGGGGCAGGCGCGGCCAGGGCGGCGCCGGGGTGGCGATTTTAGCGCCATTCGGGGCCGGGACGTCGGTGCCGGCCGGCCGGCGTCGAAATCAGCCCTAAAGTTGGCAGGATTTTTGCAGATAACCCAATAGCACCCACCGTGGCTGGCGCCGTAGGCGCCCGTGACCGGAATTGGAACAGGGGCCGGTACAGGCGCACGGTGGGGGAGCAGAGGGCCGGCAGTCGGGGGACTGTCCGGCCCTGTTTTTTGCGGCTGTCGGGAAGGCGCCATCCACGCATGGCGTGGATCTACTGAAGCTGGGGCCCTCGCCGGTTGGCGACCCGACAAAGCAGACGGCCCCGCATTGCGGGGCCGTCTGCCTTCAGAGGTGCCGACATCCGACAGGGCCGGAACAGGGGGGATCCAGATGTTCCTGTCGGATATCGACGTAGAGCTTTTTGCGGCGGCCCGTGTCGTTTTTGTCACTTTGTGACGCGGGCCGTCACTGTCCGCGTAGATTGCGGCTTAGACCGTGTGAAATGCAAGACGGTTCAGCGCTCAACTGTGCGCTGCGTCGCACGATCCATGTTGCGCCAAGGGGAACCGTTCATCCTCGGCGCACTCGGTGCCGGTGCCGGACGGGCCTGCGCCGGAGGGGCCGAAGGCCGCACGCCGGACTGCGGCGGGCGGCGCATCGAGTCCATGTTCCGCCACGGCGAGCCACCGTTGTACGACGGTCGCGACGGCGGCGGCGGACGGTGCTCGCCACCATTGCCCGGGCGCGGCGGCGGGCGATGGTTGTGTGGCGGGCGGTAGATCGGGCGCGAGTAATACGGATTGCCGTAGCCGCCGTAGTAGCCGCCATAGCCACCGTAGTAGGGGCCGTAGTTGTAGGGATAGCCGGCCGGGTAGCGGTATTCCACCGACGGCGCACCGTGGTAGTAGCTGCCGCTGCGGCCGCCGCCGACATAGTCGTAGGTGGTGCAGCCGGTCAGGGCCAGCAACAGGCCACCGGCAAGCATCAGGCGCATTTTCATGGTGGGTCCCCCCAGAGGACGGGTATGCAGTCAGCTTCGGGCGCCAGCGTTGAATCGGCCCTTAATTCCGCCGGCCAGGATGAATGGAGGCGTAGGGCTGCATGCTGGCATGACCTGTGTCCCGGTCGCCAGCGCGAAGCCATACGTTAATCTTGCGTCATGAGCGATTCACTGTTGCCCCGCGCCGATGACGTCCTGCTTGCTGCGGCGAGGATCGCCCCGCAAGCCAGCGTGACGCCGGTGCTGCGCTCGCGCACGCTCGATGCGCTGGCCGGCGCGCAGCTGGCGTTCAAGGCCGAGCACCTGCAGCGCGGTGGCGCATTCAAGTTCCGTGGTGCCTGCAACGCGGTGTGGTCGCTGGAGGCCGATCGCGCCAGTGCCGGCGTGGTCACCCACTCCTCCGGCAATCACGGTGCCGCCCTGGCGCTGGCCGCGCGCACGCGTGGCATTCCTTGTCACGTGGTGGTGCCGGAAGGCGCGGTGGCGGCGAAGTTGGCCAATATTGCCCGCCATGGCGCCACGCTCTGGCACTGCCCGCCGACCATTGCCGACCGTGAGGCCACCTGCGCCAAGGTGCAGGCCGATACCGGCGCGACCCTGGTGCATCCCTATACGAACCCGGCGGTGATGGCCGGGCAGGGCACTGCCGCCCTGGAACTGCTGCACAGCGACGGCCCGTTCGATGTGCTGGTGGTGCCGGTGGGTGGTGGTGGCCTGGCCAGCGGTACTGCGCTGGCGCTGCAGCACGCCAGCCCGCAGACCCGCCTGGTGCTGGCCGAGCCAGCCGGAGCCGACGATACCGCGCGCTCGCTGGCTGCTGGCGAGCGCCAGGGCGCGTTCACCCCGGACACGATCTGCGATGGACTGCGTACCCTGATCGGCGCGCCGAATTTCGAACTGCTGCGCGCGGCCGGTGCCGAGGTGATCGTGGTCGATGACGCGGCGACGATGGCCGCGATGCGCCTGCTGTGGGAGGTCCTCAAACAGGTGGTCGAGCCGTCCTCGGCCACCGTACTGGCCGCGGTGCTGGCACAGCCGCAACGTTTTGCCGGCCTGCGCGTGGGCCTGGTGCTGTCCGGCGGCAACGTCGACCTGCCCGCGTTGCGCTGGGGGGCGCCATGAGCCGCGACCGGCATCGGCCTCGCACCGGCCTGCTGGGCTGGCTGTGGCGGCTGTTTGTCCTGCTGGTGATCTGGCTGCTGGGCGTGACTGCCTGGATCGTCTGGGTCGGCGAGCGCGACCAGGCCGCCAAGGCCGATGCCATCATCGTGCTGGGTGCGGCCGCCTATGACGCCAAGCCATCGCCGGTGTTCGAAGAACGTATCCGGCATGGACTGGACCTGTACGAGGCCCAGTACGCGCCGCTGCTGATCTTCACCGGCGGCTATGGCGGCACCGGTGCGCGCTTCTCCGAATCGCAGGTGGCGCGCCGCTACGCGCTGAAGCATGGCGTGCCGGACGATGCGATCCTGATCGAGACCGCTTCGCGCAACACCGTGCAGAACCTGGTCGAAGCCAAGCGGCTGATGGACCAGCGCGACCTGCACCGGGTGATCATCGTCAGCGACCCGCTGCACATGGCGCGCGCGCTGCGCCTGAGCAAGGCACTGGGCATCGATGCGCTGGCCTCGTCCACGCCCAGCACGCGCTTCCGCAGCTTCCACACCAGCTGGCGCTTCCTGCTGCAGGAGATCTACTTCTTCCACCGCGACCTGGTGCGCCCGCCGCTGAGTTCGCCGGCCAATACCTGAGCAGCTGCCGCTGCGCTCGCCCGGGTTGGCGTGCTGGCCATACTGCCTTTGGTAGGTGCCGACCTTGGTCGGCACGATGCTGGCGGCACCGCGATCTGATGGGTTGTGCCAACCAAGGTTGGCACCTACCAAAAGCAGACCCGCGATCGTTCGATCAGCTCTGCTTGCGCCGGATCGGAATTGCCGACACCGGCACCGAAGCCACGTCATGTCCGCCTTCGCGGATCGGTGCGCCCGGGTCCGGTGCCCAGGCGTGGGCGTAGATCACTTCCCAGCTGCTCGGCAGCTTGCCGTCGGCGCGCCGCATCGGTTCATACGCCGCTGCCGCCGCCGCGAAACGGCTACGCCCGGTCAGTGTGTGGCGGCGGTCCACCCGCGCGTTGGTCGCGCCCATCGCGCGCAGTTCGCGCATCAGCGACGGCAGGTCGTCGTAGGTCAGCGTGAACAGATCGCGGTCCAGCACCGGGTCGCGGAAGCCGGCCATCATCAGTGCATCGCCGAACTGGGCGATCTGCGCGAAGCGGCTCACGTGCGGGCGGTCATCGGCGGCCGCGAAGGCCTCGTTGAGTTCGATCAGGGTTTCCGGGCCGAAGGTGGAACACAGCAGCAGGCCACCGGGCTTGAGCACGCGACGGAAGCCTGCGAACACCGCCGGCAGGTCGTCCACCCACTGCAGGCACAGGTTGCTGAAGATCACATCCACGCTGTTGTCCGCCAACGGCAATGCGGCGGCGTCGCCGCACAGGCGCTGGAACGGCTTCCACCAGCCGGCCTGGCGTTTGGCCTGGTCCAGCATCGGCAGCGCCACGTCCAGCGCGATCACCTGCGCCTTCGGCCAGCGCTTTTTCATCAACGCGCTGGCGTGGCCGGTGCCGGCACCGATGTCCAGCACCACTTCGGGCTTGCGTGCCTCCAGGTAGTCCAGCGATTCGATCAGCCGCGACTGCACCTCGCGCTGCAGGGCGGCGGCAGCGTCGTAACTGGTAGCGGCACGCGCGAACGCGCGACGGACATGGCGGGCATCGAAGTGGGACGGCATTGCGAAAGTCTCTTAAAACGTACCGGGGTAGGCGCCGCCGTCGATCAGCAGGTTCTGCCCGGTGAGGTAACCGGCCTGTGCACTGCACAGGAAGGCGCAAGCGGCGCCGAATTCGTCCGGCGTGCCGAAGCGGCCGGCGGGAATCTGCTGGCGGCGGCGCTCGGCTACTTCGCCGGCATCGCCATCCTTACCCGCAGTGTGGGCGAAGTTGGCGCGCAGGCGGTCGGTGTCGAACTGGCCGGGCAACAGGTTGTTGATCGTGACGTTGTGGGCCACCGTGCGGCGCGACAGGCCGGCAACGAAGCCGGTCAGGCCGCTGCGTGCACCGTTGGACAGCGCCAGGATGTCGATAGGTGCCTTCACCGCCGACGAGGTGATGTTGACGATGCGGCCGAAGCCACGCGCGATCATCGCGTCCACGGTGGCGCGGATCAGCGCGATCGGCGCCAGCATGTTGGCATCCAGTGCGGCAATCCAGTCGTCGCGCTCGAAGGTGCGGAAATCGCCCGGCGGCGGGCCACCGGCGTTGTTGACCAGGATGTCCACCTGCGGGCAGGCGGCCAGCGCCGCCGTACGGCCGGCCTCGGTGGTGACGTCGGCGGCAACGGCGCGCACCTCACCGGCCCCGGGCAGTGCACGCAGTTCGTCGGCAGCGATCTGCAGTGCAGCCTCGCCACGGGCCACGATCACCACGTTCACGCCCTCGCGCACCAGCGCGCGTGCGCAGCCCAGGCCCAACCCCTTGCTTGCGCCGCAGACCAGAGCCCAGCGGCCGTTGATACCCAGATCCATGCGTCAATCCTGCGGAATTCGGAGGGGGCTCATTGTCCGCCATCGGCCGGTGACAGGGCGGCAACGAAGTGTTGCAGGGCGGCGGCCACTTCGTCGGCATGGCCAAGGAAGGGCGCGTGGCCGCCGTGGGTGATGGTCAGCGCCTGAGCGCCCGGGGCGAGTGCCGCGGCGGCCTGCATCGCCGCAGGAGACACCAGCCGGTCACGCTGGCCGGCGATCCACAGACTGGGTTTGCCCAGGGTCGGCAGTGCGCCGCGCAGATCGGTGCTTTCCAGCAGGCGCAGGCCTTCCAGCAGTGCGCGTTCGGTGGGCGCACCGCGCTCGACCAGGCGCTGGCGCAGCGTGCGCAGCTCCTCGCGGGCGTGCGCCGAGCCCATCACGTCCAGCGCGAGGAAGCGTTCCAGGGTGCCGGCGAAGTCGGTGGCCAACTCGCGACCGAATTGCTCGAACACGGCCGGTTCCACCGCATGTGGCCAGTCCTCGCCACGTACGAAGCGTGGCGTGGCGGCGATCATCGCCAGCCCGCGCACCTTCGGCAGCGTGGCCGCCGCATGCAGTGCGAACAGGCCACCCAGCGACCAGCCGCACCACACCGCCGCCGGCGTGGCCGCGGCAATGGCGTTGACCACGTACGGCAGGCGCAGCGGCGTGGTGTCTTCGCGGCTGTGGCCGTGTCCGGGCAGGTCGACCAGATGCAGGGTGAACTGGTCCGCCAGGCGCTGCACCAGCGGCGCGAACACACCGCCCTGCAGGGCCCAGCCGTGGATCAGTACCAGGTCCGGCCCACGGCCGGTGACTTCAATATGCATGGGCAACGACGCGGAACTCAGGCGAAAGCGGGCAACGGCGGTGGCGCGGCTTCACGCACGGCCAGGGTCACGCGATCGCGCGCGTTGGCGATGGCCTCCACCAGGCCACGCACCTGTTCCGGCGTGTGCAGCGCGGACAGTGTCACGCGCAGGCGTGCCTTGCCTTCCGGCACCGTCGGCGGGCGGATTGCACCAACCAGCCAGCCGGCCTGTTCCAGCGCCTTGGACATCGCCACGGCGGTGTGGTCATCACCGCACAGCAGCGGCTGGATCGGTGTGTCGGAGGCCATCAGATCCAGCCCATGACGACGCGCTTCACTGCGGAACAGTGCGATCAGGTCGGTCAGCTTGGTGCGGCGCCAGTGGTCGCGGCGCGCCAGGCGCACTGCTTCAAGCGCAGCAGCGGCCATCGCCGGTGGCACGGCGGTGGTGTAGATGTACGGGCGCGCGGTTTCGGCCAGATGCTCGATCAGGTCGTCGCGGCCCAGCACCAGCGCACCGGAACCGCCCAATGCCTTGCCCAGCGTGACCAGTTGCAGCGGCACATCGTCCACGCCCAGCCCGGCGGCGGCCACGGCACCACGGCCATCACCGACCACGCCTACACCGTGCGCATCATCCACATAGAACAGCGCCTGCTGCAGGCGTGCCACAAGCGACAATGCACGCAGCGGTGCGATGTCGCCATCCATGCTGAAAACACCATCGGTGGCCAGCATTGCCGCGCCATCGGGCGCGTGCCTGAGCTGACGCATTGCGCCTTCCGCATCCAGATGCGGATAACGGCGCAGACGTGCACCGGCCAACCGGGTGGCATCGAGCAGGCTGGCGTGGTTGAGCTTGTCCTGCACGCAGACATCATTCTCTTCGCTCAGCAGTGCCTGCTGCACCGCCAGATTGGCGGCGAAGCCACTGCCGAACAGCAGCGCACGCGGGTAGCCCAGCCACTCGGCCATCTCGCGTTCCAGCGCCTCATGCAGCGCGTGGTGGCCGCAGACCAGGTGCGAGGCACCGGCGCCAGCGCCTTCGCGTGCGGCGGCGTCCTGCAGCGCGTTGACCACGCTGAACTGCTGGGCCAGGCCCAGGTAGTCGTTGCTGCAGAAGCCGGTCAGCCACTGGCCGTCCACTTCCAGGCGCACGCCATCACGACGGGTGACCGTGCGTCGCGGGCGGCGACGGCCTTGGGCATCGCGCAGAGCGCGCTGGGCGTGGAGGCGGGCGGTCAGGTCGGGGCGGGCCATGGTGGCTGAATGCGTCGACGGGGCGGCTAGGGTAGCGCGTTGCCGCGGCGCCTGCTTGCGGCCCGTCTCAGGCCGCGTGAGCGCAGCCACAGCCGGGCGTATCGGCACTGATATCGGCGTGCACGGTACCGCCATGGTCGTGGCCTGCGGCATCCACCTGCACCGCCATCGGCTGCAGGCCCAGGCGTGCGAACAGGGCCAGGTCGCGTTCGCTTTCCGGATTGCCGGTGGTCAGCAGTTTGTCGCCATAGAAGATCGAATTGGCACCGGCCAGGAAACACAGCGCCTGCAGCTCGTCGCTCATCGCCTCGCGCCCGGCCGACAGCCGCACCATCGAGCGCGGCATGGCGATGCGCGCCACCGCGATCATGCGCACGAACTCGAACGGGTCCAGTTCGGCACTGCCATGCAGCGGCGTGCCCGCCACCTGCACCAGCTTGTTGATCGGTACTGAATCGGGATGCGCCGGCAACGTGGCCAGTGCCAGCAGCAGGCCGACGCGCTGCGCGCGCGTCTCGCCCATGCCGACGATGCCGCCGCAGCAGGTCTTCAGGCCGGCATCACGCACGTGTTCCAGCGTATCCAGGCGGTCCTGGTACTGGCGCGTGTGGATGATCGAATCGTAGTAGTCCGGCGCGGTGTCGAGGTTGTGGTTGTAGTAGTCCAGGCCTGCATCTTTCAGCGCACGCGCCTGCTCGCCGCTGAGCATGCCCAGCGTGGCGCAGGTCTCCAGGCCCAGTGCCTTCACCCCGGCGATCATCGCCGCCACCTTCGGGATGTCGCGGTCCTTCGGCGATCGCCACGCGGCACCCATGCAGAAGCGCGATGCACCGGCGGCCTTGGCCTGGCGTGCCTTGGCCAGCACCGCATCGGTGTCCATCAACTTCTGCGCGTTCACCCCGGTGCTGTAGCGCTGCGCCTGCGGGCAGTACGCGCAGTCTTCCGGGCAGCCGCCGGTCTTTACCGACAGCAGCGTGGACACCTGCACCTGCGAGGGGTCGAAGTGCTCGCGATGCACCGCTGTGGCGCGGAACAGCAGCTCGGGGAACGGCAGATCGAACAGCGCCTGCAGTTCGTCGTGTTGCCAGTCGTGGCGGATGGCAGCAGCCATGGCGGGACCTTGGGTACGCGTGGAGCGAGGGCGGCAGTGTGGGTGGGTTGATGAACGCTGTCAACCTAAATGTCGCTATTTTGGTTTACGGTTGGCCACTTCCATCAAGCCTGGCGGAAACGCCGCATTTCACCGCATCCTGCAAGGGCTGCGGCCAAAGTGGCCGCTGCCCAACGGATGTGCTGGCGCGCAGACTCTTTCCCATGACCGATCTCCATCGCCTCCGCGGCCGCATCACTGCGCTGGTTCTCAGCGAAGCCTGGCGCCGCCGCGCCGCGCTCTGGGGCGGCGCCGTGGCGGTGGCGCTGGTGGCCATCCTGTTCGCCAAGGCCAGCGACGCGGCCTTCCATCTGTTCCAGCGCATCACCTCGCACTCGCCGTGGTGGGCCCTGCTGCTCACGCCCGGCATCTTCGCGCTGCTGGCGTGGCTCACTTCCGGCGTGCTGAAGCCCACGCGAGGCAGCGGCATTCCGCAGGTCATCGCTGCGTTGGACAAGCCCGATGAGTCTTTCCGCAGGACCAATCTTTCGCCTGCGGTCTCGGCTGGCAAGCTGTTGCTGACGTCGTTGTCGCTGCTTGGCGGCGCGTCGGTCGGGCGCGAAGGGCCCACGGTGCATGTGGGCGCCAGCCTGATGTACCTGTTCGGCCGCTGGTTCGGCTTCAAGGATCCTCGCGAGCTCTCGCACTTCCTGCTGGCCGGTGGTGCGGCGGGTATCGCGGCGGCGTTCAACACGCCGCTGGCCGGCATCGTCTTCGCCATCGAGGAGCTCAGCGGTCGTTTCGAGCATCGCTTCTCAGGCACCCTGCTGACCGCGGTGATCGTCGGTGGCGTGGTGTCGCTGGGCCTGTTGGGCAACTACACCTACTTCGGCCATGTGAGCGCACGCCTGCCGCTCGGCCAGGGCTGGCTGGCCATCCTGCTGTGCGGCGTGGTGGCGGGCCTGCTGGGAGGCCTGTTCGCGCGTGCGGTGCTGGCCAGTGCGGCGGGCCGCCCGCGCTGGCTCGGGCAACTGCGGCAGCGGCATCCGGTGCTGTTGGCCGCAGGCTGTGGCCTGGTGGTGGTACTGCTCGCCCTGGTCTTCGGTGAAGGCGCGTTCGGCACCGGCTACGAACAGGCGCGCAGCCTGGTGCAGGGGCAGGCGATGGTCGGCCACGAGTTCGGGTTGATGAAGCTGCTGGCCAACCTCGCATCGTACGTGGCCGGTATTCCTGGAGGCTTGTTCTCGCCCGCGCTGGCGGTCGGTGCGGGACTGGGCCACAACCTGGCGGTGCTGATGCCCGGCGTGGACCCGCGCGCGTTCGTGCTGCTGGGCATGTGTGCGTACCTCACCGGCGTCACCCAGGCGCCACTGACCTCGGCGGTGATCTCGCTGGAGCTGACCGACAGTGGTGATCTGCTGCTGCCGATCCTGGCCACGGTGCTGATCGCGCGTGGCGTGTCCGGGTTGGTGTGCAGGGTGCCGATCTACCGCGGGTTGGCGGAGTTGTTGATGGCGCCGAAAGCAGAGCCAGCGGATAGGCATCGCTGATTACCATGATCAACAGGATCAATCAGTTCGCAATCTTCACTCCTGCAGTGAAGCTGATTCCCCGTTGCACCGTCTACCCGATGCCAGATGCGCCGCTGAAGATGCACCCACGCCGGGGCTGCACCCGGACCTGCATCGAGAGCGACCATGATCAACTGCCGTATCCGCAGCCTGGCGGCTGCCGTCCTGGCCCTGGCCAGTTCCCCCGCGCTGGCGCTGGCAGGCACGCCTGTGCTTCCCAGCGAACGCAGCATCGGTGTCATCGAGCCGGTGGCGCGATTCGAAGGTGCGATGCCCACCAGCGTGGCGGTGTCCGAGACCGGGCGGATCTTCGTCAACTTCCCGCGCTGGGGCGATGAGGTGCCCTACAGCGTGGCCGAGTGGCGTGATGGCCGCGTAGTGCCCTATCCGGATGCGCGCATCAACCGCAAGGACGGTCCCGATCCGGCGGCCCACTTCATCAGCGTGCAGAGTGTGGTGGCCGATGGCCAGGGCCGGTTGTGGGTGCTGGATACCGCCGCGCCCGGGTTCTCTGCGCCACAGGTCGGTGGCGCCAAGCTGGTGGTGATTGATCTGGCCACCAATACTGTGGCCAGAACGCTGGTATTCCCGGCCAGCGTCATCGACGCGCGCACCTACGTCAATGATGTCCGCTTCGATTTCCGTGTCGGCCGCGAGGGCGTCGCCTACGTGACCGACTCGTCGCTGAGCGGCATCGGCGGCATCATCGTGATTGACCTCGCCACCGGCGCCGCGTCCAAGCGCCTGATCGGTCATGTGTCCACATCGGCCGATCCGGCATTCGTACCCATCGTGGAAGGACAGCAGATGCGGTTGCGCAACGCCGATGGAACGACGCAGCCGTTTACCGTGGCTGCCGATGGCATTGCGTTGTCGCCGGATGGCGCCACGCTGTTCTACACCCCGCTGTCCAGCCGCCATCTGTACAGCGTGCCGACCGCCTTGCTGCGCGATCCCAAAGTAAGTGAAGCGGCGCTGGCGGCAGCCGTGACCGACCTGGGCGACAAGGGCGCCTCCGATGGCATGGAAATGGATGCCAACGGCCGGCTGTATGCCAGCGATTACGAGCACAATGCCATCCATGCCCGCGATGCGCAGGGGCGCTGGACGACCGTGGTGCACGACCCACGCATCCTGTGGCCGGATACCTTGTCGATGGGGCCGGATGGCTACCTGTACTTCACCGCCAACCAGCTGCATCGGCAGGCCGGATTCAATGGCGGCGTTGATCGCCGGCAGACGCCGTACATGGTGTATCGCACCCGGGTGGATGCGAAGCCTGCGCCAACGCGGTGAGGTGATCGGGGCAGCGGGTGGGCGACAAAACCCCTACGGCTCGTTGAGGGCCCCCCCGATGGCAACCCGCTGACGGCGCCATCAGGCTGAAGCGCATGTCTGCCTTCTTCGACCCGGGCCGCCACGTGCAGGCCGCACTTCGTGTGCTGCTACCGCTTCGTTGCCTGGTCTGCGGTGACCCGGGCCACGATGGACTCGATCTCTGCGATGCCTGCCTGGTCGGACTGCCCTGGGCTGGCCGGGCCTGCCTGCGTTGCGCGTTGCCGTTGCCGGACACCGCGTTGATCGTGTGCGGCACCTGCCGCGAGGAGGTGCCGCCACAGGCCGCCACGCATGCCAGCCTGCTGTACCTGCCGCCTGTGGATCAGCTGCTGGTGCGCTACAAGTTCCATCAGGATCTCGCAGCCGGACGCCTGCTCGCGCAGCTGATGCAGCGTGCACCGCCGCCCTGGTGGTGTCCACCGCTGGTGCCGGTGCCGCTGCACAATCGCAGGTTGCGCCAGCGCGGCTACAACCAGGCGGGCGAGCTGTGCCGGTTGCTGCCGATGCCGGTCTGGCAGGGGCTGTACCGGCGGCGGCATACCGCACCGCAGTCCGAGCGCACGGCCGAACAACGCCGGGAAAATCTGTTCGATGCGTTTGCTGTCCGTGGTCCGGTGCCCACGCGGCTGACCGTGGTCGATGACGTGATGACCACCGGCAGCACGGTGATGGAGGTCGCCGAGACGCTGCGCCTGGTCGGCGCTGCGGAGGTGCGCGTGTGGGTCTGCGCGCGGGCGCCGTGATCGCCCTCTTCATCCACAGGAGCTAGGATGAGGCCGGTTCCGGATCGAAGGAGTGGCCATGAGTTCCCCCTTGTCTCCCTTGTTGTCGGCCGTTGGGCGCAGCTGGTGGATCCTGCTGCTGTACGGGCTCGTCGCACTGGGTTTTGGCATCGTTGCCATTGGCTGGCCGCTGTCCGCAGCGATGGCACTGGCGTGGACACTGGGCGTGATGGCCATCGTTGAAGGTGTCATCAGCCTGTTCGCACTGGTCAGCGGGGGCAGTGGTGCCTCGCGTGGGTGGCTCGCGCTGTATGCCATCGCCTCGTTGGGCTTCGGCATCCTGGCGGTGATCAATCCGTTGGCCACCGCCAGCGTGCTGGTGCTGTTCCTGGCGGCGTGGCTGCTGGTGGCCGGCATCTATCGCATCGTGTTCGCGATCCGCGTGCGCAAGCAGATCCAGGGCGAGTGGCTGCTGATTCTCAGTGGCGTGCTTGCGGTGGTGCTGGGCCTGCTGTTTGCGGCCAATCCGTATGCAGGCGTGGCGGTGACCACGCTGTGGATCGGTATCGGCAGCCTGCTGTATGGGCTGCTGCAGGTGCTGGTGGCCTTCAAGCTGCGGAAGCTGAAGTGAGGGCTGCGCTTCCGCTGTTGCTGGGCGTGGCGTTGACCCTGACCGGATGCATGCCGGGCGCCACACCCGGTGCCTTGGCAGGGAAGGATCATGCGCCACGCCCCGGCGTGGATGTGCGCCTGAGTGCGGTCGATGCAGCCGGCAAGGGCAGATCGGTGCAGTGGCAGGGCGAAACCCTGGCTCTGCGCGAGCCGCCGATTGCCGGCAGTGCCGACATCGCAGATGTGCGCTACGTGCTGGACGAGGCCCAGCAGCCCGGCCTGCAGATCCGCTATCGGCCCGAAGCGCACCAGCGCATCCACGATGGCACGGCAGCACTGGTCGGTCAGCGTGCGGCGCTCAGCGTGGATGGCCGCGTGCTGATGGTGGCGACGGTGCAGGGGCCGTTCGGCGAATCGATGATGCTGAGCGGCTTGACCAGCGTTGCCGAGGCGCAGGAGCTGGCGAAGCACATCACCGGCGAATGACGGGCACGCCAACAACCCCGCGCTGCGCGCGGAGGTCGACCCAGGTCGACCGCTACCGGGCGAACCGCGCTTCGATCTCCTCCAGCGACTTGCCCTTGGTCTCCGGCAGCCAGAACGCGGCCACCAGGAAGAACACGAAGGTGCACGCCGCCCAGAACACGAACATGCTGGCGTAGCCGTAGTGGCCCACCGTGGGCAGGAAGATGGCGGCGATGGTGGTCGACACGAACTGGTTGATCAGCAGCGCGATGCTCATGCCATTTGAGCGGATGCGGTTCGGCATCAGCTCCGACAGTGCCAGCCACACGCAGACGCCGGGGCCGACCGCGAAGAACGCGACGAACACCAGGATGCAGGCGGCCACGGCCCAGCCGTGTGCAGGTGGCGGCACCGGGCCGATGCGGGCCTGCTCGATGCGCAATGGCGCCTGGCTGGCGCTGGCCGGGTCGGCAAATGGATTCAGGTGGAGTTTGCGGAAGAACGCACCGATCACGCTGTCCGGCTGCACGGTACCCGCGCGTTCCACGCGCAGCTCGCGGTCGGTCAGGTTGTCGCTGCGCAGGGCGCGCACGTTGGTGAAGTCGCCGTAGGCGTACGACACCGTCAACTGCATCGGTCGGCCTTCGCTGTCGATGCCACCGCTCAGGCGCTGCCACTGCGCGTCATCCAGCACCAGCTGCAGGCCATCGCCGCTGACCGCCGCCTGCAGCTGCGGCTGCACGTCGGCCCGACCGCGCTCGGCCTGGAAGAACAGCGTGGCCGCCGCCAGCAGGGCCACGCAGATGCCGCCACTGCCGAGCATCAGCAGGAACTTGCGGCCCTTGCGGTCGACCAGCAGCAGCGCGACCACCGTCATCACCGCGTTGAGCAGCTTGATCGCCACGTCGGCACCGTTGGCCACCGAGCCGGACAGGCCGGCCTGGTTGAGGATGTTCACCGCGTAGGCCAGCACCGAGTTGATGCCGGTGGCCTGGGTGCAGGCCAGCACCACGCAGGCCAGCACGAACGGCACCACATAGCGGCGGCTGAGCAGCGGGTCGCGCTTGCCGTCGCTGCTGCTCGATTCCGGCGCCTGGATCTGGGCCAGCGTGGGCTCGACGTCTGCGGCGGGAAGGACGCGCTGAAGGCTGCGGCGGGCTTCATTGATGCGGCCGCGGCGCACCAGCCAGCGTGGCGATTCGGACAGCCAGAAGATGCCGGCGCAGAACAGCAGGCCCGGCGCCAGGCAGGTCCAGAAGATGGTGCGCCAGGCGTGGTCCTTCACCGTGAACAGTTCCTGCGCCTGCTGTGCCACCGGCAGCGAACGCACGGCCTCCGCAGCGGCATCCACCGCATGCGCGTGATAGAGGCCGATCAGGGCCGCCAGCACCAGGCCAACGGTCAGCAGCAGCTGGAACATGGCCGCGCCGCGTCCGCGTCGTTCGGGGCTGAGCACCTCGGCCAGGTACAGCGGAATGACTACGCCGATCAAACCGCCACTGATGCCCTGCAGCAGGCGACCCAGCAGCAGCGGCGTGTAGCCGGAGGCCAGTGCCATGATCGGAATCGAGGCGGTGAACAGCAGGCCGGCCAGCAGCATCGCGCCGCGGCGGCCGATCAGGTCGGCGACCATGCCGGCGAACAGCGAGGACAACACGCTGCCCAGCAGTACGGCCGCCACCACGAAGCCGAGCTGCTGGCTGCTGAGCTGCCAGGCGTGGCTGGCGGTCGCTTCAAGATAGGGCAGGGCACCGGCGATGATGCCGATGTCGATGCCGTACAGCAGGCCGCCCAAGCCGCCGATGAAGAGCAGGTAGCGTACGGGCCAGCGCGGAGCGGTGGAAGCGGGTACGGCAGGTGCGGCGGCTGCGGTCATCGGCGTACTCCTGGAACAACGGGGATGGTGCGTGGCTGAGGCATTGCGCTTGCGCGCTTCATGTAGAGCCGAGCGATGCTCGGCACGGATGTCATCGATGTCGGTACGAAAAGCAGCCGAGCATGGCTATGCCGATCGTCCTGATCGGCACCCTCCGGGCCGTCGCAAGCGACGTTGGCAATGACTCCTGCCATTGCCTTCGGCTCTACGAAAACGCAGATATCAAGCGTTTGCAGCGTTCAAATCGACTACGCGCCCGCCCACCACCACCTGCTGCAGGCGCAGCTCGGCGTCCAGCACTACCAGGTCGGCACGGGCGTCGGGTGCAATGCGACCGCGATCATCCAGGCCCAGGTAATCGGCGGGGAAGGTGGACACGCGATGCGAGGCATCGGCCAGTTCCAATCCCACCCGCACCAGGTTGCGCAGCGCCTGGTCCATGGTCAGCGCACTGCCGGCCAGCGAACCGGTGGCCAGGCGCACGCAGCCGCCGCACTTGTGCACGCGCTGTTCGCCCAGGGCGTACTCGCCATCGGGCATGCCGGTGGCGGCAGTCGCGTCGGTCACCGCATACAGGCGCGGGATCGCGCGTGCGGCCAGGCGGATCACGCCGGGATGGATGTGCTGCAGGTCGGGAATGATCTCGGCGTACTGCGCATGCGCCAGTGCCGCCGCCGCAATGCCCGGGCGATAGTGATCGACACCGGTCATGCCATTGAACAGATGGGTGAAACCGGACGCACCTGCCTGCAGCGCAGCAACACCCTCTTCGTAGGTACCGGCGCTGTGGCCGAGCTGCACACGGATGCCCATTGCCGAAAGCGCGGGTATCAGCGCGGTGTGCTCGCCGATCTCTGGTGCCAGCGTCATCACCCGGATCGGCGCCAGCGCATGCAGTTGCCGCACCAGCGCCAGCGTCGCCTCGATCGTGCGATTGGGTTGTGCGCCCAGCCGCTGCGGGCTGATGAACGGCCCTTCCAGATGCACGCCGACGATGCTGGCGGCGTCTGCATCGGGCGCCGCCATGGTGGCGGCCACGCCGTGCAGCGCGTGCTCGATCTCATCCAGGCCGGCGGTCATGGTGGTCGCCAGCAGCGTGGTGGTACCGAAGCGAAGATGGGTCCGGGCGATGGTGCGTGCCACGTCGCCGCCCTGCATCAGGTCCACGCCGGCCGCACCGTGCACGTGCAGGTCGATGAAGCCGGGCAGGATCACCGGCAGCTGCAGGTCGTCGGCGCCGCTGTGGTCGTCCACCTGCAGCTGGCGCACGTGCGAATCAAAGTGGACGTGGCCACGCCGCCAACCCAGCGGCGTGAGGATACGGCCATGCAGGGTGCGGGTGTCGGTCATGCGGTGGGCTCGGCGATGATCACTTCGATGCCCAGCCGCTGCAGCCCTTCACGGGTTGCGTCGTCGATGCCGGCGTCGGTGATGATGGCGTGGATCTGATCGAGAAGTGCGATGCGGTGCAGGCTGACGCGGCCAAACTTGGAGGCGTCGGTCAGCACCACGATGCGGCGCGCGCGCTCGACCATGCGGTGGTTGAGGCGGGCTTCGGCTTCATCGTGGGTGGTCAGCCCGAACTGCAGGTCCAGGCCATCCACGCCCAGGAACAGGGTGTCGAAGCTGTATGAGTTGAGGCTGGCCTCGGCCTGGCTGCCCTGCAGCGAGAGCGACTGCTGGCGCAGCAAACCACCGGTCAGCAGTACGGTGATGCCCGCCGCATTGGCCAGTTCCCAGGCGATGTTCAGGCCGTTGGTCATCACCGTCACATCGCGATGCGCGCGCAGGTGGCGGGCCAGGGTCATCGTGGTCGAGCCGGAGTCGATGATGATGTTGTCACCGGGCCGCACCAGGTGCGCGGCACACGCGCCGATCGATTCCTTCAGCGGCAGGTTCAGTGCGTCCTTTTCGTGGATGTCCTGTTCCTGCGGCGGCGTGCGCACCAGCGTGGCGCCACCGTGGGTACGGTTGGCCAGGCCTTGCGATTCGAAGTGGGACAGGTCGGCGCGGATGGTCACCGCCGACACGCCGAAGCGCTCGACCAGATCGGCCACCTGCACCGAGCCGTGCTCGATCAGCAGCTGCAGGATCTGTTGCCGGCGGGAGCGGGTGTTGCGCATGGCCATTCTCGGTGTCGCGGGGAAAGGTAGAGATTAGCCGTTCGCAGCAACGGCGGCAGCCGCGTCTGCGTGATGCGTGCGGGTTCCGGCCTGGTTGGCGCTGCACGCACGGGCGTACTCGCCCAGGCACAGGCCGACGCGATGCTGCGCCAGCGCGGTAGGCGTATTGGCCAGGGTGCCCTCGCGCACGGCGCGGTACTGCTCCGGCAGGTACTGGCTGAGCAGTACCAGCGGCGGCGCATGCTGTTCCAGGTTGGCGAACAGAGTCTGCACCGCCTTCACCAGCGCCGGCTCGCCCCAGTAGTAGCGGCAGCGGTCGCTGAAGGAATAGCTGCGCAGCAGGCGCAGCGCTGCCTCATCGCCCTGGTAGTAGGACTGCCAGTACTTCGGCTGCGCCACCATCACTTCATCCAGCACCTGCGGCAGGCGCGAGCACTGTGCGGCCGGCAGCAGTTCGGCCTCGATCGCGGCCAGCGCGAACAGCGCTTCGCGGTAGGCGAAGGTCGCCGCCGGGCCGACCTTGAGGATGGCGAAGTGGTCGCGCACCAGTGCATGCAGGCCACTTTCGCGCTGGTAGTCGGTGGAATGCGCTTCGAACACGATGCGCGGCTGCTGTTCCAGGAAGTCGGCCAGCGTGCTGGCAGCGACCGCGTCGTACTCGTGCACGCTGCTGTGGTCGAAGTCCACGCCCGGTTGCACCACCATCGCGATCACGCGTTGCCACGCATCGCGCAGCTGTGGCGTATCGAACGCCTGCTGGTGGATCGCCAGGGTCTGCGCGGCGGCGGCCGGCGTGGTCACCTGCAGGCCCTCGGCCAGGGAGGCTTCGCCGCCGGGAATCGGCACTTCGGTACCGATCACGTAGACCGGCGGCGGCAGGCCATGTTCGGCGGCGGTGCGTTCGGCGATCTCGGCCAGCTCGGCCGAGCGCGCAGCAACGATGGCATCGGGCAGCGGCACCGGATCATCGGCGCAGGACATGCTGCAGTCGAGGTGGATCTTGTGGAAACCGGCGGCGACGTAGGCTTCGATCAGCACGCGCGCGTGGGTCATCGCTTCGGCCGCCGGGCGCTTCTGCCAGGCATTCGGGCCGAGGTGGTCGCCACCCAGGATCAGCCGCTCGCGCGGAAAGCCTTCTTCATCGGCCAGCGTGCCCACGTAATCGCGGTACTGCGGCGGGGTCATGCCGGTGTAGCCGCCGAACTGGTCGACCTGGTTGGAGGTCGCCTCGATCAGCAGCACGGTGCCATGCGCCAGCGCCACGTGCATGGCCGCGCGCAGCACCTGCTCGTTGCTGCAGCAGACGCTGTACAGGCCGACGTTGGCACCGGCGCGGTGGGAGGCAAGCAGGGTCTGCAACGGGGACATGGTCAGGCTCCGGTCAATCAGGAAAACGAGGGTTGGCAGGCGAGCAGGGCGGCACCACGTGCGCCACCGGCATCGCCGAAGCGCGGCGGCACGATCGGTGGTACCTGCACGCCGTTGAACAGATGGGCGGCGATGGCCGCCGGCAGCTGCTGATACAACGGTGCATACTGCGAGAGGCCGCCGCCGAGCACGATCACGTGCGGGTCCAGCGCCAGCACCAGCGCGGCCAGGCTGTGGCCAAGCAGGTCGCGATGGATGTCCAGCGCCTTGCGCGCACGTGCATCACCGGCTTCGGCCAGTGCGATCACTGCGCTGGCGTCGGTGGCGCTGCCTCCGAGATGGCGTTCGATCATCGCCACACCGCTGCCGGACACATAGCGCTCCACGCAGCCCTGCAGGCCGCAGCCGCAGTCCAGCAGCGGCAGGCCGTGGCGCTGCAGCAGATGGCCGGGCACGCTCCAGTGGCCCCATTCGCCGGCCAGGCCGTTGAAGCCGGACAGCAGGCGGCCCTGCAGGCAGAAGCCACCGCCGGCGCCGGTGCCGAGGATGGCGCCGAACATGCTGGGGTAACCGTCGGCGGCACCGCCATGTGCCTCGGACAGGGCGAAGCATTGCAGGTCGTTGCCGAAGTGCAGCGGACGCTGCAGGCGTGCCTGCAGATCCGCCGCCACGCTGTGGCCAGTCAGCGCCGGCACATTCGCGCTGAGCTGGCGGCCCGTGCGGCGGTCGCGCACGCCGGGCAGGGCAATGCCGATAGCGGAATCATTGCGGCTCAGTGCGGCATCCGCGTCGGCCACCAGGCCCAGCAGGGCCTGCAGGAAACCGTCATAGTCGCCCTGGGGTGTGCTGACCCGGCGGCGCCAGGTGACCTGCATCGCCGCATCACACGCCACCAGCTCGATCTTGGTGCCGCCGATGTCGATGCCGTAGCAGGCGTGGGCGATCAGCTCAGCCATGATGGATGGTGACGCCCTTGACGACGCGGTTGACGGTGCCGTCCGGGAACGGATTGTCCGGGGTCAGGCCGAGTGCGGCCGAGCGCTGCAGCGCGAACAGCTGCGCGAAGCCCAGCCATACCGGCGCCAGCCACGGGTCGTCCAGGGCCGGCACGGTGAGGGTGTACTCGTCATCGGCACCGATGTCCGAATGCGGGCCGATCGCCAGTACCTGGCCGGCCACGCCATCGCGGCGCAGCTCTTCCAGCAGATCCTGTTCGTAACGGCGCGCCAGCGGCTGCACGCTGCGCAGCACCACCACCAGCGTATTGCCGTCCAGCGTCGACTTCGGGCCGTGGCGGAAGCCCAGCGGCGTGTTGGCCAGTGCCAGCACGCGGCCGGCGGTCAGCTCCAGCACCTTCAGCGCACACTCGCGCGCCAGCGCTTCCAGCGGGCCGCTGCCAAGGTAGATGATGCGGTTGAACGGGCGCTGCGCCAGCGCCGCCACCGGTGCATCCCACTGCGCCAGGCCTTCACGGGCCAGCGCGGCGACCTGCTTCAGGCGCGCCACGCGCGCATCCCACGGCGAGCGATCGAACACGGTCAGTGCGGCCAGCAGCATGCAGGTCAGGCTGCTGGTCATGGCGAAGGCACGGTCGCAGCTGGCCGACGGCATCAGCAGGGTGCAGGTATCGGCACGGCCGGCGCCACGACGGGCCAGTTCGCCATCGGCATTGCAGGTGATGTCGAGGAAGCGTGCGTCATCCACATCGGCGCGCACGCGGTCCACCGCGGCCACGCTTTCCGGGCTGGAACCGCTGCGGCCGAACGACACCAGCAGGGTCGGGCGGTCGCGCTGCAGGTACAGTGCCGGGTGGGTCAGCAGGCTGGTGGTGTGCACCACGCGCACCTCGGCCGGCCACTGCGCGTTGATCGCATCGGCCACCATCTCGGCAATGAAGCCGGAGCTGCCGGCGCCGGTAAACAGCACGCGCTGGTTGGGATCGTTGAGACTGTCGCCGAGGAAGGCCTGCAGCCGGTCGCGGGCACGCGACAGGTCCTGGGCGAGGGCGTCCCACAGCGCAGGCTGCTGGGCGATTTCGGTAGCGGTATCGGCTCCGCCAAGGCGCTGCCAGGCGGACACATCGGAAAGCAGGGTGACGTCCATTCGGAGGTTCCAGTTGGGCCAGCGCACCATCTGTGTTTTCTTTCGAAATGTCAAATAGCGAAAGTAAAAAGAAAGAAAATGGAGCGATGACTTTTCCCGCTGCCGAGTGCCCCGGAAAACGAAAGAACGGGCCGAATGCCGTATCGCACAATGCTTAACAGGCGCCTGCAAGCGCTTACACAAAGTACTGCAACGCAACAACTTTCGTTTCAATGGAATATATCTTCCTTTTTCCTTTCAATTTGTTGACATCTTTCGAATCGCTGCCCTAGAGTCGGCCCAACCGCTTTCGAAACGCCCGGTGAACGGGTTGGGAGTCCGTGTGGAAATCTGCGTTCGTCGCTCGCCGCTGCTGCTGGCCCTGTTGCCGGCATTGATGTTGGCGTCCATGCCAGCCCAGGCCGAGCCGGTCGGCAACCTGCGTTCGGTTGCCGCCAGCGCCAGCCGCGACGGCGTGCAGGGCTGGGACCTGCAGACCGACAAGGGCGCGCGCATCCGCATCGAACTGCCGGCCACCGACATCATCCGCGTGCAGGCCGGCCGCAACGGCACGCTGACCGGTGCCGGCGACAAGGCTGCGCCGATCGTACTGCCGCAGCCCAAGGCGAACGTAAACGCACGACTGGAAGAAGACGCACAGGAAATCCGCGTGCGCACCGAGTCACTGGTGCTGCATGTACAGCGGCAGCCGCTGCGCATGCGCCTGGAACGGCTGGACAACGGCCAGCCCACCGCGCTGTGGCAGGAACTGCAACCGCTGGACCTGGATGCCACGCAGAGCGTGCAGGTGCTGTCCTCGCAGGCCGATGAAGGCTACTTCGGTGGCGGCCAGCAGAACGGCCGTTACCAGTTCAAGGGTCGTGAGCTGGAAGTGTCCTACTCCGGCGGCTGGGAAGAAGGTGACCGCCCAAGCCCGGCGCCGATGCTGCTGAGCAGCCGTGGCTGGGGCATGCTGCGCAATACGTGGAGCGACGGCAGCTACGATCTGCGCGAGGCCGACCAGGCCACGCTGCTGCACCGCGAAGACCGCTTCGATGCGTACTACTTTGTCGGCGCCGACCTGCCGAAACTGATCGAGCGCTACACCCAGCTGACCGGCCGGCCGAACATGGTGGCGCGCTGGGCGCTGTCCTACGGCGATGCCGACTGCTACAACGATGGCGACAACAGCAAGAAGCCCGGCACCGTGCCCGAGGGCTGGAGTGACGGCCCGACCGGCACCACGCCGGATGTGATCGACTCGGTGGCCAAGCAGTACCGCGCCAACGACATGCCCGGTGGCTGGATCCTGCCCAACGATGGCTACGGCTGCGGCTACAAGAAGCTGCCGGAGACCGTGCAGGGCCTGGCCAAGTACGGTTTCCGCACCGGCCTGTGGACCGAGAACGGCGTCGACAAGATCGCCTGGGAAGTGGGCAAGGCCGGCAGCCGCGTGCAGAAGCTGGACGTGGCCTGGACCGGCAAGGGCTACCAGTTCGCGATGGACGCCAACCGCCAGGCGTTCAACGGCATCCTCGACAATTCCGATTCGCGCCCGTTCCTGTGGACGGTGATGGGCTGGGCCGGCATCCAGCGCTATGCCGTGGCGTGGACGGGCGACCAGAGCAGCAGCTGGGACTACATCCGCTGGCACGTGCCGACCCTGGTCGGCTCCGGCCTGTCCGGCATGGCCTATGCCAGCGGCGATGTGGATGCGATCTTCGGCGGCAGCGCCGAGACCTTCACCCGCGACCTGCAGTGGAAGGCATTCACGCCGGTACTGATGGGCATGAGCGGCTGGTCGTCGAACGCACGCAAGCATCCATGGTGGTACGACGAACCCTACCGCAGCATCAACCGCGATTACCTGAAGTTGAAGATGCGCCTGACCCCGTACATGTACGGCCTGGTGCACGAGGCCGCGCAGACCGGCGCGCCGCCGGTGCGTGGCCTGATGTGGGACAACCCGCGCGATCCGCATGCGCAGGATGAAACCTACAAGTACCAGTTCCTGCTCGGCCGCGATCTGCTGGTCGCGCCGGTGTACCGCAGCCAGGCCGCGAGCCGTGGCTGGCGCCGCGACATCCATCTGCCGGCTGGTGGCTGGATCGACTACTGGGATGGCCGCCGTGTGCAGGCCGCCGCCGACGGCCGCCAGCTCGACCGCCAGGTGGACCTGGCCACGCTGCCGGTATTCGTGCGCGCCGGTGCGATCCTGCCGATGTACCCATCCATGCTGTTCGACGGCGAGAAGCCCCTCGATGAAGTGACGTTCGACCTGTACCCGCAGGGCGATGCGCAGTACACGCTGTACGAAGACGATGGCAACACCCGCCGCTACCAGCAGGGCGAGTCGAGCACGCAGCTGATCCGCGTGCAGGCGCCGGCGCAGGGCAGTGGCCCGGTGCAGGTGCAGATCGATGCGGTGCAGGGCCAGTACAACGGCCAGCTGGCGCAGCGTCGTTATGGCCTGCGTGTGCTCAGCCGCCAGGCGCCGCGTGCGGTGCAGGCCGGTGGCCGCGCGCTGCCGGTGCTGGCTGATGCGGCAGCGTTCAACAACGCCAGCGAAGGCTGGTACTTCGATGCCGCCGAACGCCGCGGCACGCTGCACGTGCGCACCGCCAGCCAGGACATCCGCCAGCCGCTGCAGCTGCAGCTGGACTTCGCGGTGGCCGCCGCAGTCGCCGACGATGCCTACCCGGCCGCGCCGGTGCTGGGCCGTGAACTGCCGGCCGACAGCCTGCTGGTGGTCAACCGCCCGGCCGAAGAACCCGGCCATGCGCTGGAAAATGCGTTCGATGATGATCCGACCACCTGGTTCCGCAGCGTACGCAATCAGGCCGTGCGCACCGGCGCCCATGAGTGGGTGATCGGCTTCGGCGAACGCAAGATGATCGACGGCATCGACATCGCGCCGCGCAACGACAAGAACTGGAAGCACGGCCAGGTGCGCGATTACGAGGTCTACCTGGGCGACAGTAATGGCGAGTGGGGTGAACCGATCGCCCGCGGCCACCTGCAGCTGAAGGAAGGCGTGCAGCGCATCGATTTCCCGGCCCACGCCGGCCGCCTGCTGCGATTCCGCGTGCTGAGCGTGCAGAACCCCGAAGGTGACGGCGCCAGCAGTAGCGATCCGATGGTCACCGCCGCTCAGGGCAGTGCCCGCGCCTTCGATGCGCTGCAGCCGCGCGACGTCGGCCCGATCGCACTGTCCACCTTCCACATTCTCGAACACCAGGAACCGGAGCGACCGGCCCGGCAGCGCTATCTCTCCGAGCTGCCGGTGCCGGCCGCGCTGGCCAGCCAGGTGCGCACCGACCAGTCCTTCCGTGGCGACGCCGGCATGCGCATGAACGGCCTGCAGTTCCGCCGTGGCCTGGGCGTCGGCGCCAACAGCCGCATCGACCTGCGCCTGCAGGGCGGCTGGCACCTGTTGCGTGCCGACCTCGGTATCGACGACGCCTGCCGCAGCGCCGGTGGCCTGCAGTTCCAGGTCTGGGGTGACAACCGCCTGCTGTATGACAGCGGCCTGGTGAAGGCGCCCGGCGTGGTCAAGCCGGAGCTGGACATCCGAGGCCTTTCCACCCTGAGCCTGCGCACGCTGGGTGCGCAGGGCAGCCAACCCGCCCAGATCTGTGCCAACTGGGCCAACGCCGTGCTGATCGGCCAGGAGGGCGACTCCGCCAGCATCGTCGCCCCATGACCCCTACGTAACACCGCTCCTCCCCCCGCCCATTCCGACTACGGCCCTCATGGCCGTGGCCCGGGAGCGTTTTGCCCGCCGATTCACCATTCGCGCCGCACCCCTGCCAGGAGAGAACCCCGATGTTGCCCGCCCGCCACCACCGCCCCCCCTGTCGTTCGATCGCTCCGCTGTCGCTGGCCATCGCCGGCGTGCTGCTGTCGGTCGCCGTTCCTGCCTTCGCCCAGGAGAGCAAGGACAAGGCCACCGACCTGGCCCGCATCGAGGTCACCGGCTCCAACATCCGCCGCACCGACGTTGAAACCGCGTCGCCGGTGCAGGTGATCAGCAAGCAGGACATCCAGAACATGGGTGCGCGCACGCTGCTGCAGGTGCTCGACAACCTGCCGGCCGCACGCCCGGCGCAGCAGGATGCGCGCTCGCTGTTCACCGGTTCCGACGGCGCCTCGCAGGCCAACCTGCGTGGCCTCGGCGCACAGGGCACGCTGGTGCTGCTGAACGGTCGTCGCCTGTCGTACTACGGTGCACCGGCTGGCTTCCAGACCCAGTTCGTCAACATCGACGCGATTCCGGCCGCGGCCATCGAGCGCATGGAAGTGCTGACCGACGGCGCCTCGGCCGTGTACGGCACCGACGCGGTGGCCGGCGTGATCAACGTGATCACCAAGCGCAACTTCCAGGGCGCCGAGATCAGTTTCACCAACGACACCTCCTCGCGCATCGACTCCTACGGCGAGCGCCAGGCCAGCATCACCGCCGGCTTCGGTGACCTGGCCGAGAACCGCTTCAACATCTACGGCGCGGTGAACATGTACCGCCGCGACGCGATCCCGCTGAGCGACTTCTACGACAAGCGGCCCGACCAGTACTACGTCAACAATCCGAACTACCTCAACAACCTGCGCCTGGGCGTGGGCAGCAAGCCGGGCGAGTTCAACCCGGGCAGCTACTTCGCCTTCGATCCAGTCACCGGCCGCCGCGTGCAGGAAGCTGCACCGGGCTGCAAGAACGTGCTGACCAGCGAAGCGGCCGGTCCACGTTGCGTCTGGGAAACCTGGATGAACAACGAGGTCGATGCCGGCGCCAAATCCGAGCGCAACACCGCCTACCTCAACGGCACCTTCCTGGTCGGTGACAGCACCGAGATCTTCGCCGAGGCGACCTACACCGATATCGATCTGCGCGCCAACGGCGGTACGCCGCGCACCTACGGCACCACCACCGGCAACCCGACCAGCTGGTTCTCGCGCAACACCGGCAACAACGTCAACCAGTTCCTGTACCCGTTCCTGGGCCCGAACAACGAGTACAACCACGCCAGCCCGGAAATGAAGGCGATGATGGGCGGCGTGGTCGGCCTGAACTACCTGCTGCAGGATGCCGGCCCGAACTACTTCGGCCAGCGCAACACCGACAAGAGCTACCGCGTGCTGGCCGGTGCGCGTGGCAACCGGGGTGACTGGAACTGGGAGACTGCCTTCGCCAGTGCCGGCACCCACTCCACCACGTACCAGACGATCAACGTCAACATCAAGGGCTTCGAGAAGGCGTTCGGCCCGTACTCGGTCGATCCGACCACCGGCCGCGTGATCATCTCCGACCACCCGGCATACAAGTTCGGCGAGATCAGCGAAGCCAACGCCGCATTGATCCGTGAAGCGTTCCCGACCTTCGACATCCAGTCGTGGACCCGTCTGCACACCCTGGACGGCAAGATCGAAGGCCCGCTGTTCCAGCTGCCGGCCGGTGAAATGCGCGCCGCGTTCGGCTTCAACGCCAGCCGCGAAACCTTCTACACCCCGGGCAACGCCGATGCAGCCAACGGCCTGATCTCCCAGCAGGGTGGCTCCTGGTTCGACGGCAAGCGCAACACCTACGCGCTGTTCGCCGAAACCGTGGCACCGATCACCGACAAGCTGGAACTGGATGCGGCGGTCCGCGTGGACAAGTACCCGAACTTCAGCGCCAACGTCGCCCCGAAGATCGGTTTCAAGTACCAGGCGTTCGACCAGCTGATGCTACGAGGTACCTACTCGACCGGTTTCCGTGCACCAAGCCTGGCCGAATCCGGCAACGGTGGCGTGTTCGCACAGCTGGGTGGCTACCGCGACGAGCTGCGCTGCAACGAGACCAACGCCATTGCCAACCTGCTGCTGCGCTCGCAGCGTCCGGGCGATGTCGATCTGGGCAAGAACCTGTTGAACGTGGATTGCAGCCGCACCGTGGCACGCATGACCCAGCCGAACAAGGATCTGAAGCCGGAGAAGGCGAAGATCGCCACCCTCGGCTTCGTCTACGAGCCGGCAACCTGGCTGTCGGTGTCGGCCGACTACTGGTTCATCTATCGTGACAATGAAATCGTCGCGCCGGACTATCGCCGCATGGAAGACATCATCTCCTCGTCGCGCTCGCCGATCACCGACAGCGACCGCGCCAACCTGGCGCAGCTGGCGGCGATGTGTGCCGACCCGGCCAGCGGCGTGAACTGCCCGTCGACACTGCCGGGCTACTCCGCCGGCAACGTGGCCAGCGTGGTCGGCCAGTACAAGAACCGTGGCAAGACCCTGATCGACGGCTTCGACATCGACGCGCGCAGCCGCTTCTCGCTGGGTGACTGGGGCAACCTGAACATCGGTCTGGCCGCCACCATCGCCAACCGCAACCGCTTCTACATGGATGAACAGAATGGCTGGTTCTACGGCGACGTGGTGGGCTACTACAACAACCCGCGCCTGCGTGCCACGCTCAATGCCGACTGGACCTACAAGCAGGTCACCACCAGCATGTTCGTCAACTACGTGGGCGGCACCAAGTGGGCCACCGACCAGGTCGACGAGGTAAGCAACAACAAGGAAACCTGCACCGGGGGTTACCTGGCCCTGCAGAAGAGCAAGTGTGATGGTGCGCCGTCGTGGTGGACCGCCAACATGAGCGTCACCTGGCGCCCGGATGATGCGTGGAACCTGAGCTTCACCGTCAAGAACCTGTTCAACCGCCTGCCGTTCTACGATCCGAACAGCTTCCTGGGTGACTCCAGTGACTACGCAACCATCTTTGGTCGTGGTTACAGTGTGACCATCGGCTACCGGTTCAAGTAATTCCGTTTGCGTGACCTGGCGTGCCGGCTGCGGCCGGCACGCTGCCAAGAGGAGAGATGTTTGCCATGAAGCGTAGGGAATTCATTGCGGCCAGTGCCGCTGTTGCCGCCAGCAGCCTGCTGCCGCAGACCCCGGCATGGGCACGCGGGCGCAAGGTGCGCCTGGCCATGATCGGTACCGGCATGCGTGGCCTGGTGCTGCTGAAGGAACTGGTGCGCCGCGACGACGTCGAGGTAGTTGCCGTCTGCGATATCGAGCCGATCATGCTCGGCCGCGCCGTGGAGATGGTGAAAAAGGCCGGCAAACCGGCCCCGAAGACCTACGGCCAGGATCGTGACACCAACGCCTGGAAGCGCCTGCTGGAACAGAAGGGCATTGATGGCGTGATCATCGCCACGCCCTGGGAATACCACGCGCCGATGGCGATTGCCGCGATGCAGGCCGGCGTGGCCGTGGGCTGCGAAGTAGTGGCCGGCATCACCCTGCAGGACCACTGGGACGTGCTGAAGACCCAGCTGAGCACCGGCACCCCATACATGCTGCTGGAGAACGTCTGCTACCGCCGTGACGTGATGGCCGCACTGCAGATGGTGCGCCAGGGTCTGTTCGGCGAACTGGTGCACCTGCAGGCCGGCTACCAGCACGACCTGCGCGGGGTGAAGTTCAATTCCGGCGACCCGAACCAGCCCTACGACAGCGGCGTGGAGTTCGGGCCCAAGGGCTGGAGCGAAGCCCGCTGGCGCACCGAGCATTCGGTGGAGCGCAACGGCGAGCTGTACCCCAGCCACGGCATCGGCCCGTGCGCGATGTACACCGGCATCAACCGCGGCAACCGCTTCACCCACATCAACGCCTTCGCGACCAAGGCGCGCGGTCTGCACGAATACACCGTGTCCAAGAGTGGCGGCACTACGCACCCCAGCACCAAGGTGAAGTTCAAGCTGGGCGACATCGTCACCACCACGTTGGCCTGCGAGAACGGCGAGACCATCCTGCTGCAGCACGACACCTCGCTGCCGCGCCCGTACTCGATGGGCTTCCGCGTGCAGGGCACCAAGGGCCTGTGGATGGATGTGAACCATTCGATCCACATCGAAGGCCGCAGCCCGCCGCATCAGTGGGAAGAGTTCAAGAAGTACCAGGACGAGTACGAGCACCCGCTGTGGAAGCAGAATGCCGAAACCGCCGCGAGTGCAGGGCATGGTGGCATGGACTGGTTCGTCATCCATGCCTTCGTCGAGGCGTTGAAGGCCAAGGCACCGATGCCGATCGATATCTACGATGCGGTGACCTGGAGCGCGATCACGCCGTTGAGCGAGCAGTCGATCGCCAACAGCTTCCAGACGCTGGAATTCCCGGACTTCACCGCTGGTGCGTGGAAGCAGCGCAAGCCGATTTTTGCGTTTGACGGCAGGTATTGACCCGTACTTGTAGAGTCGAGCCATGCTCGACTGGTTTGAACACAACGCCGGGCACTGCCCGGCGTTTCTGTCTGTGGCGCCCCCCTGCCAAGCCCATGCTAGGCTCGGCTTCGTGCCCGACAGTTGATGTCAATCGACAGAGAGGAGCTGCCTGATGCGCCTGCTGACCTTCACCTGTCCACTTTGCGGCGCAGCAGGGCAGCGGTTTCCGCTGCTTTCCGCATCGAGACGGCAGGCGAAGACGGCATGCAGGGGATGTGGCGTGGTGCTGCGCTCGGATCCCCGCTTGGGTCTGCACACGCTCTACCTGCTGTATACGCAGATCATCGTAATGCTGGCTGCGTTGCCCATGATCTGGGCCTATGCCTCGGGCCGTTGGCTCTGGCTGGCTGGGATCTGGGCCGTGGTGTTCGCGTTGTCTTGGTTCCCTGGCGTGATCAGGCACGCACGAAGCCCGATCGTGCGCGCCTGGCGCGATCCCGATTACAGCTATGCGCGCAGGCCGGGCGCTACCGCTGCGTGCGCCGCTGCAGACCCTGGGCAGGGTAGCGATGTGCCAGGTTCCAGCCCATGATCCGGCCGATCATTCTGCTCCTGACCGCAAGCCTGGCCGCATGTGCATCGCACCCGGCCGATGCGGTGCAGTGTCCCGAGGCCACGATCACCTACATCGGCAGTGAAACCGTGGATGCCGTGGTCCTTGGCAGGTTCCAGATCGCTACGGAGGGATCGCAGGCACTACGGCTGCCACTGGCCAGCGTGGATCGGCAGGCGCATGCACACGCGGTATCGACCGATATCCGCGACGAACACGGCCTGGCCTGGCGTCCCTTCAGTGTTGTTCTGGAAGAGCTCAAGCCGCCGGCTGCGGACCTGGTGGTTACACGTGGTGAGATTGAAACCTTCCTGTACGACGGCAAGGGCGCCTTCCTGCCCGGTGCCGTGCACAAAGGGCAGACGCTTTCCATCGTCGTGCGCGATCTTCAAGGTTGCGCACATCGCTCGAAGCCATTCGCTCCTGAACCGCGTTGACGTGGAAGCGCAAGCGAGAGGCCCGGAGTGACGGGTACGAGCAGGGAAAGATGGCGCGCCCGGAGGGATTCGAACCCCCGACCAATGGCTTCGGAAGCCACTACTCTATCCGGCTGAGCTACGAGCGCGTGGTGGAACCGCCGCGCCGTCGACCAAGGTCGGGGCGGGCGTCGCAACGCAATGAGGCGGTGCGGGATGGGCATTCTATCCAGTTTCGCCGCACAAATCTCCCCCTGCCGGCAAAGTCGCTCCAGGGGCACAGGAGTATCCTAGTGCCATGGCTGATACCCCCCTTTCCGCGCCGCATCCGGCGCCGACGCCGCGTTGGCGGCATTACTGGAGTCTGATGCGCGCTGATCGTCCGATCGGCACGCTGCTGCTGCTGTGGCCCACCTGGTGGGCGTTGTGGCTGGCCGCGGGCGGCCTGCCGCCGCTGTGGACGCTGTTCGTGTTCACCGCCGGGGTGTGGCTGACCCGCTCGGCCGGTTGCGTCATCAACGACTACGCCGACCGCTGGCTCGACCCGCATGTGGAGCGCACCAAGGCGCGCCCGCTGGCGACCGGCGCGATCAGTGGCCGCGCCGCGCTCGCCCTGTTCGCGGTACTGATGCTGGTGGCGTTCGGCCTGGTGTTGACCCTGAACGGGCTGACCATCGGCCTCAGCTTCATCGGCGTGTTCCTGGCCGCCAGCTACCCGTACCTGAAGCGCTACACCCATCTGCCGCAGGTCTACCTGGGCATGTCCTTCGGCTGGGGCATCCCGATGGCCTTCGCCGCCGTGCAGGGCGAGGTGCCGATGCTGGGCTGGCTGCTGTATGCCGGCAACATCCTGTGGTCCACCGCGTACGACACCTGGTACGCCATGGTGGATCGCGAGGACGACCTGAAGATGGGCTCGCACTCCACCGCGATCCTGTTCGGCGATCTCGATCTGGTCATCCAGGGCGTGCTGTACGCGCTGTTCCTGGCCACCATGGCGCTGGTCGGCGTGCGTGGCGGGCTGGGCGGCTACTACCTGGCCGGCGTGGCGGTGGCGGCGCTGCTGGTGGCGTACGAATTCTGGATCTGCCGCAACCGCGAGCGCGGCCCCTGCTTCAAGGCGTTCCTGCACAACAACTGGGTGGGTGCCGCGCTGTTTGCCGGCATCGCCGTGGATCTGGCGCTGCGTTGAGAAGCGCAGCCGAGCGTGGGCTCGGCTCTACAGGTGGCCCCCCGAAACCGGATATCCGTAGCGCCCGAGCCCATGCTCGGGCGGCGGCGCACAGCGCCGGGCCTTCCGCCACCTACGACCAATAGGTGGCTGACAGCCCGCATCCCGCCGCCCAGAATCGGGCCATCGAACCTGGGAGGGTAGGCGATGGCCTCGACGGCAGCAGTACAGGACGGCTGGATGGCGCGCGCAGCGTTGCGCTCGGCCGCCTGGGCGGAAAAATGGTTCCCCGATGCGTATGTGTTCGCGGTGCTCGGCGTGGTCATCGTCGCGCTGGCCGCGATGGGCTTCGGCTCGACCCCACAGGCCACCGCCAGCGCCTTCGGTGACGGCTTCTGGAGCCTGATTCCGTTCACCATGCAGATGGCCTTCGTGGTCATCGGCGGCTACGCCGTGGCCACCGCGCCGGTGGTCGCGCGCTTCATCGACTTCCTGGCCCGGGTGCCGCGCACCGGTCGTGGCGCGGTGGTGTACGTGGGCCTGGTCAGCATGCTGGCCTCGCTGCTCAGCTGGGGCTTCTCGCTGGTGTTCGGCGGCCTGCTGGTGCGCGCGTTGGCCCGCCGTACCGAACTGCACATGGACTACCGCGCGGCCGGTGCTTCGGCGTATCTCGGTCTGGGTGCGGTGTGGGCGATGGGGCTGAGTTCCTCGGCCGCACAGCTGCAGGCCAACCCGGCCAGCATGCCGCCGGGGCTGGTGGAGATCACCGGCGTTCTGCCGTTCACCGAAACCATCTTCCTGTGGCAGTCGATCGCGCTGACCTCGGTGCTGATCCTGGTTTCGCTGTTGATCGCCTGGCTGACCGCGCCCGCGGCCGGCAGTGCGCGTACTGCCGAGGAGTTCCCCGGCGCCGCGCAGGCCGAGCCGGAGCCGCTGCAGCGACGTACGCGCCCGGGCGAATGGCTGGAATACAGCCCGCTGCTGACCGTGCTGCTCTCGTTGCTGGCGTTCGGTTGGCTGTTCAACGAGTTCGCCAACAAGCCGGTGGTCACTGCCATCGCCAACCTCAATACCTACAACTTCATGTTCATCTCGCTGGGTCTGCTGCTGCACTGGCGCCCGCGCAGCTTCCTCAACGCGGTGGCCAAGGCGGTACCGAGCACCACCGGCGTGCTGATCCAGTTCCCGCTGTATGGCGGCATCGCGATGATCCTCACCCACGCGGCCGGCGGCGATGGACAGACGCTGGCGCACCGCCTGTCGAGCCTGTTCGTGCACGTGGCCAGCACCGATACCTTCGCGCTGGTGATGGGCGTCTATTCGGCGGTGCTGGGCTTCTTCGTGCCGTCCGGTGGCGGCAAGTGGATCATCGAGGCGCCGTACGTGATGCAGGCGGCCAACGAACTGAAGGCGCACCTCGGCTGGGCGGTGCAGGTCTACAACGCGGCCGAAGCGCTGCCGAACCTGATCAATCCGTTCTGGATGCTGCCGCTGCTGGGCGTGCTGGGCCTGAAGGCACGCGATATCGTCGGCTTCACCTTCATCCAGCTGCTGGTGCACATCCCGCTGGTGCTGGGCCTGTTGTGGCTGCTGGGGATGACCCTGGCGTACGTGCCGCCGGTGATGCCCTGAATGCAGCGTTGGCTTCCCTGCGTGAGCCGGGAAGCCAGCCTCGTTCAGCGCGTGTTTCCGGCGGCGAACGCCATGAATGCGTGCGACGCCGACGATGGCATGAACACATGCCGAACCCGCATGAATCCTTCAGCCGCTTGTGCCACAAGGGCTTCTGCGCGTTCATTCACAGGCGTACACACAGATGTAGCCGCCCACCCACGCGTGATTAACCATTCGCTGCAGACGATGGCCACGTCCACCGCATTCCGCGAGTGGCTTTGGAGATCGGACATGGCACAGCAGAACCAGAACCCGAACCAGAAGCAGCAGGGCCAGCAGAACCAGCAGGATCAGCAGCAGGGCCGTGGCCGCGACCAGCAGCAGCAACAGCAGCAGGAACAGCAGAAGCGCAACCAGAACCAGCAGCAGGGCGGCAACGACGAAGAAGAATGACCGCGTTGCACGTGCAACGTGACCGGCGAAGCCCCGCCCCGTGCGGGGCTTTGCTTATTCCAGCACGCCGATACGGTGCAGCACCGGCGCCGCCGACATGTCGTTCGGATTGGTGCCGGGCTGATCCTGCGGCACGTCCATGCCCATGCCGCGGTACAGATCCACCCAGTGCTGGGCGATCTGCCCGGTCTGCGGGTTGCGGAAGTTCATCGGCTGCAATGCGAACACGTGGTGCGCACGGAAGGCGCGTTCGATGAAGTCCGAGCAGTAATAGCTGTCCTCGTTCAACACGTACGACGTGTTGTACGGCTTGCCCAGCATCGTGCGCGCGGTGGCGACCGCATCCTTGATGGCCGCCTGCTGCGGCGCGTGCAGGCGATAGACCACGATCTGCCGCTGCTTGGCGCGCGCCTCCTGGCGGAACTCGAGCAGCGATTGCCGGCGCGATCCTTTCTCGTCCGCATGCAATACCTCCCAGCCCTTCGGCGTGGAAGCGACCAGGGCGACGTGATCGAAGCTGGGTGCGCCCTGCGTGCCGGTGGCATCGTCGATGGCCGCACTCAGGCCGCTGCGGCCGGCGGTGACGAACAGCAGGTCGCCTTCGTGGACATCGACGGCCATCGCCACCGCCGGCCACAGGGCGGGCAGCAGCAGGCCGATCAGGAGCAGGAGGCGATGCATGAGGACTCTCGGACAGGCGGGATGCCTGAATTGTAGGGGGCGCGGTAGCATGGAGCGACCGGACCGGATTCAGGATGAGCCCATGCGTCGATACCCTTCTGCCGCACTGCTGGTGCTCGTGTGTGGCATCGGGTTGGTGGGGTGCACGCCTGCGCCGCAGGCGATGCCCGCCGACGCTGCGCCTGCCACGCCGCCGCCTCCCCCCGCGGCGCCAGCAACCACCGCCGCAACGGTCGAGCCTGCGCAGGTCCCTGCCCGCAGTGAATGCCCCCACCCGGAATTCGATACGTTCCTGAAGCATTTTGGCAATGAGATCGCGCTGCAGGAAAAGGCCACTGCCGATCCGCTGCTGGACAGCTACATCGATGCGGAGGCCGAGCCGGAACCGCGCAAGGTGGAAAGCCGGTTGGCGCTGGCCGATGTCGAGTGGCCGGTGATGCCCGATCCTGCCGCATTGGCCGGGCAGGGCCGCGAAATGCAGGTCAGCCCCCTGGCCGATGGGCAACGGCAGGTGCAGATCCGTACGCCGGACAGCAGCGACCAGCAGATCTACACTTTCGCGCAGACACCGTGCTGGACGCTGGTCAAGCGTGAGGACGAGTCGATCTGAAGCCTGATCCGGCACAGGCGCGGCGGGCCAGTGGCTGCTAGGCTCGATCCCTGGTCCAGGCAGGGAGACGCCGATGCAGGCTTTCAGGAAGCGCACCACCACCGCCGCCGTCGTCGCCGTATTGGCGATAGCTCCCTTCAGCGGCGCCCAGGCACAGTCGGTGCATGCCGATGACCGCGCCTACTTCGCCAATACCACCGCCGAACAGGCCGCGCGTGTCGCCTTGGGCAAGCGCGTCGAGGCCCTGCAGCAGGCGTCCGCCCTTGCACCGGCGGAACGCTTCCAGCAGGCCGAGGTACTGGAAGCGCAGTGCCTGCGCCATCTCGGCTACCTGCACCTGCAGTCCGCCCGCAACGCACGCGATCTTCGCCCGGCACAGGCGATGGAGCAGGCAGCGGGGCTGTGCAGCCGCATCGCCCGCAGCGGTCGTGCTGCACTGCGCGAGGCACCCGCAGATGCGCCGTGGGCAGCGCCCTATGCCTTCCTGCGCGCACGCGCGTTGAAGGAGGCCGCCGCCCCGGCCAACGCGGCGCTGGATGAGGCCGTGGCGGCACTGGCCGATCCGGCGCTGGACAGCTTCGCGCGCCTGCGTGGGCAGATCCTGCGCAGCGCCGAGTACCCGCAGATCGAGCACGGCGGCCGGCACTGGGACACGGGGCGCGACAAGCAGGCGCTGGCCCAGCAGCCCGACCGCGCGCTGCGCGAGGCCGGCTGGAAGGGCTATTGGCAGGGGCTCCACTCGCGCCGTGAGCCGATGGCTTCGGTGCTGCTGGGGCTGGTGCAGGTGAATGATGCTGCCGCACGCCTGCAGGGCGATGGCTCGGCACCGGCGCACGGCTACCAGCGCATGGGCCTGGATACCGCCGTAGTGGATGCAACGCTGGTGGCGATCGAACAGCACGCGGGCGACCGTCGTGCCTACCAGGAGATGCTGCTGCACCACGCTGCGCGATCCGGCATCGACGCGCCGCAGATCTGGGATACCACCGTGCCCGATGCCGGCTACACGCCACCGGTGCTGACGCTGGCGCAGCTGCGCGACAACGCCGCCGATGCCATGCAGCACCTCGGGCCGGCGTACGTCGCCGAACTGCGCGCACTGCTTGATCCGGCCAACCAGCGCATGGATCTGGCCACCGAACGCGGTGACCGCAGCCAGGACGCGTTCCCGGTGAGCGCTCCCGGTGTACCGGCAATGTTGTTTGTTGGCGTGCGCCGTGGTGATCTGGAAAGCGACGTCGAAATCGCGCATGAGGCTGGCCATGCCATGCATGGCGAGTGGATGCAGCGCGGTCATGCGTCGCCGCTGCAGCGCAATGGCAGCCAGTGGCTGACCGAAGCGTTCGCGATCTACAACGAGCTGCGCTTCCGCGACCAGCTGTACCAGCAGGCACAGGATCCCCGCGCCAAGGCCTATTACCTGAAGTCGCTGCTGGACGACATGGTGCTGCAGTTGTTCACCTCTTCCGAGGAAGCGCAGCTGGAGCAGTCGATCTACCAGGGCGTTGCCGCCGGCACGCTGGGCACCGCCGACGATCTGGACGCGCTGACCGGGCAGGTACTGGCGCGCTTCGGCCAGCAACCGGAGCGCTACCCGCAGCTGCGCAACACCTGGATCGGCAAGCGCCTGATGTATGAAGACCCGAACTATCTGGTGAACTACCTGTACGCAGGGCTGCTGGCCGTGCAGCTGTACGTGCAGGACCAGCGCGACCCCGAAGGGTTCCGTGAGCGCTATCTTGCCGTGCTTGGCGAGGGCTTCGATCGCGCGCCAAACGCGCAGGTGGCGCAACTGCTGGGGCACGCGCCCGACTGGGCGGCGCTGGTGGATGCCGACCTGCAGGTATTCAACCAGACGGCGGCACAGCTTCAAGCGCTGCATGCGCGGATCGAGGCAGGGCAGGATACGTGAGCATGCTGCGGGCAGGACAGCAGACCGCAGCCAGGACGTGGCTGTTGTTGCTGCTGTGCCTGCTGCCGATGGCGGCACTGGCGGCAATCCCGGTCCCCGCGCTGGACGATCCCGTGGTGGACACTGCCAACGCGCTGTCAGCTGAAACCCGCGCCACCCTGCGCAGGCAGGCACTGCAGCTGCAGGTGCAGGAAGGTGCGCAGCTGCAGGTGCTGGTGGTACCCAGCGTAGGCAACGAGGGCATCGAGGCCTACGCACAGCGGGTGTTCGATCAGTGGCAGCTGGGCCGCGCCGGTGTCGACGACGGTGTGCTGTTGCTGGTGGCGGTGCAGGACCGCCGCGTACGCATCCAGACCGGCTACGGCCTGGAAGGTGCGCTACCGGACGCGTACGCCGCTCGCATCATCGACAACGCGATCGTGCCGCGCTTCCGTGAGGGTGATTTCGACCAGGGCGTGCTTGATGGCACGACGATCATGGTGGCGCTGATCGAAGGCGAGGACCTGCCGGCATGGGAAGCGCCGTCGGCCAGCAACGTGCTGCCTGCGGACTGGCGCCGTGCAGACTCGGTAGTGGCGTTGACCTTGTTGGCCGGCTTCCTGGCCGGGCTGTGGCGCTCGCCGCCGCCTCTCCCACCGGCGAAGACCGAGGACGATTTCAGCGGCAGCCGTCGGCAGCGGCGGCGCAAGGCACTGGCCGCCAACGCGTCGGCGCCGAGGCCGAGCTGGCCGACCTTGCCGGCCTGGGGGCGTCCTACGCTGTTGACAGCGGTGGTTGCCGCAGGGGTGCTGTCCGTGGCGTTGCTGCTGCCACGCCACCTGCTGGCAGGCCTGTGCTTTGTGATGGTGCTGGGCGTGCCGGTGGCGGCCCTGCTCGGCTGGTGCTGGCATCGCAGCCGCGGGGTGCGCGTCGTTCTGTGCGGCATGCTGGTACTCAGCGCAGTCTTCCTGGTGCAGGCGTTGCTTCGTGGCCAGCTGCCACCGAGCCTGGCCCGACATCTGCTGCTGCAGGCCGCCGCGGGCGTTGTCACCCTGATGGTGTTCCTGCTGGTGCAGGCCTGCCGCACACGCTGGAAGAAGAACCGCGGCAGCTTCGTCGTGCGCATGGCGGTGCTGGTGCTGTTGACCCTCGGCTATGCCGCGGGCGCATTGCTGGCGATCCATCGTGCCGAAGGTGACGATCCACGGCTGCTGGCAATGATCGTGTCCGGCGTGTGTGGCGTGCTGCTGTACTTCGTAGGGTTGTTCACCATGCTGCCGGGCGAGCGCGCACGTGGCCGGGTTTCGTCACGCCGTGAGCGCAGCGCGTCCAGTTCGTCATCCAGCAGTTCGTCATCCAGCAGTTCGTCGTCGAGCAGCTCCAGCAGCTGGTCCGGAGGCGGCGGCCGCAGCGGCGGAGGCGGTGCGTCGGGCAGCTGGTAGATCAGGTCGCCTGCACCCGCCAGCCGAGTGCCGCGTCCTCCACAACGCCCGGGCCGGCCACGTCGCCGACCTGCAGCAACAGCCCCTGCGCATTGGGCAGGTCCTTCTGCTCGGGGAACCAGCGCCGATCCGCGGCGACCACGATCAGCAGGCCCTCGTCGTCGCCCATCGGCGCGAACTGCGGCGAAGGCGGGCTGATCGGTTGCAGGCCGAACCGCAGGCTGGACTGTTCGCGCACAGCGTCGACATCGTGGCTGGGCAGGCCGACCTCGCTCAGGCAGGTCAGCTCGCTGCCGTGGAAGGCGCCCTGATGCGCACTGGCCGGCAAGCGGCGGCGGCCGATCAGTTCCAGGATCAAGCCATCGGGGCCGGTGAAGTACACCGACTGCGACTGCCAGCTGCTTTCCAGAGCAAAATAATCCAACCCGGCCGGATTGCGCTGCAGTGGCGTGCGTTCGCGCAACCAGGTCATTGCCTCGCCGAAGCGGTTGTCCGGTACGTTGAAGGCCAGGTGCACGCCTCCGACCGGACGTCCTTCAGTGGGCTGCAACTCGATCGTGCTCCAGCCGATGTGCACATGATTGCCGACCACGCGCTGCTGCAGCACATCGTGGAAGTAGCTGGCCACGGTACCGACATCGGATACCGGCAGCGTGAGGTGCAACAGGCGCATGATCGATCCTCCCTGGACGCGCCCACTGTAGCGCCGGACGATGCCCGGCGACCACTACCGCAGTGCTTCGGCGAAGAATCGCACCGCGGCATCCACAGCCTGCGCGTGGGTGTCCGCCCTCGGAACCGAACTGCTGCAGAGCTCGGGCAGCCTTTGCAAACCAATTGCTGTACAGGCCGCAAGGAAGTCGTAGTGACCGACATCCGGCAGACGCTGCAGCGCAGCGCCCGGAAGCAGTGCCTGTACGGCCTCGCCATTGCTCTGCGGTGGCGCAACCGTGTCTGCCTCACCCAGCACGATCGACACCGGCTGTTTCAGCGAGGTCAGCTGTTCGGGCGCGAAGGCCTGCATGATCGCCGGCGCGAGCAGGAACACAGCGCGCACGCCGGGAATCGCGCGCGACTCGTTCGCATGGGACATCCACGGCGACAACGTGGGCGAGGCCGCAGCGGCCAGGCGAGCCTGCATCGTGTGCGAAACGGCCTCCTGCTGGGGCCGGCAGACGCCGTCATCCGGATGCGCGCGGCAGAAGGCCAACAGCCGCTGCAGGTCGGGGCGTGCACCGGCGGCCAGCAGCGCGGTGTAGCCTCCGGCAGAGAACCCGGCCACACCCAGTCGCTCCGGGTCGACGTGCGTACCCAGCAGCGGATCGGCCCGCACTGCAGCGAGTGCCGCGCGCAGATCATCCGCACGCAACCAGCTCAGTACGCTGCCGGGCAGGGTCATCTCGTCCACGCCGTTGTTGCCGGGATGATCGACCGCGATCACCAGAAACCCGGCGCGAGCCATTGCCGTGCCCAGCCAGCCCATCATGCGCGCGCTGCCGCCGTTGCCGTGGGAGAGCAGCAGGGTCGGCAGGCGCTTGCCCGCGATCGGGGCATCCATGGCTGAGCGGCCGACGTCGAACAGCGGCGCATCGGGCGGACCGATGGTCAGGGCGGTTTCCGTGCTGCCAGCGGGCGCCGGATACCAGACCGTGTAGCGCAGGGCGTCGTGGTGCTGCGCATCGCGCACCGCGGCGCTGGCCACTGTGGTGGTGCCGTGGCGTTCGCCTGCTCTCCAGAGCTCGCTGGCGCTGGCGACATCTACGGAGGCCATCAGGAACATTCCCAGCACAGCGTCCATCATGCGCATCGTCAATTCCTTGTCAGTGAGGACGTTCGTCTACCGGCAGCCAGATTTCCACGCCACCGTTGCCGGTGTGCTCATCGAAGCGGGAGTCGTAGCGTTCCAGATCGGGTGCATCGGCCAGGCTGAGACCGGAGCCGGGCAGGTAGTGGTCCAGCAGCCAGAACCAGGTCGAGCGGATGGTCGAGATGTGCCCGCCGTGCCAGGCCACCAGGTAGCGACGCGGCGGAATGTCCACGCGTTGCCAGTGCGCAGGCACGCTCGGCACTGCGCTTATCGGCAGCGCGGCGACGTAGTCGAAACCGCCATCGTCATCACTGTTGCAGCACACGCCGAAACTGATTGGTGCGGGTGTCGGCCATTCGCGGTTGAGCTGCGCCCACTGTCCGGGTATCGCACCGCCACTATCGCGGGTATGCCGCATGCCGATACCCACCAGCTGGAAGGCGGGCGTGTCGAGCAGGCGTGGTGCTTCATCGCAGGCAACGGGCGCCTCGTCCACGCGGATCGCCTGCACCAGTTCCAGGCCATTGGTGCCCTGATCGCGTACCCGTTCCGGTGTCTGTCCGAACTGCTCGCTGAAGGCACGGGTGAACGCTGCATGGGTGGTATAGCCGGCCCCCAGCGCGACCTGCAGGATGTCGCCCGCACCGTTGGCCAACCGTTGCGCGGCAGCGGTCAGACGCCGGCCCCGCAGATAGCGCATCACCGAGGTGCCAGTGCGTGCCTGGAACAGGCGCGACAGGTGGAACGGCGACAGCCCCGCCGCAGCAGCGATATCGGCCAGCGCCAATGGCTGGTCCGCATGGGTTTCGATGTACCACAACGCCTTGCCTGCCGCGCTCATCCTGCCGTTCCCCGAATCCGATGCCGGGCACAGTAGCGGATCGGCAGGCGCGGCGTTTAGCAGTTCTTGCGCTGCCGGGGCTTTGCGTCTGTCTGCGTACCGGCAACAATGCGCGCTTCATGGGCGCTATGGGGGCAGGGAAATGCGATCGACGACGTGGGATGCCAGGCCGGTGAAGCCGATCCGATGATGGAGATGGTGGTTACCCAGTGGCTGTTGCCCTGGCTGTTGACCCTCGCATTGCTGCTGATGATGTGGCGCTGCGCGCCGTACTGGAAGGGCAATGCCTGGATGTACCGTGCCGGCTTCGCGCTCCTGGCCGGGCTGCTGACACCGACGTTGCTGCTGGCCGGTCACGGTGTTCTGCCGGTTCCGACCGTCGGGGGAGTGATTACGGTGTTGCGGCGGTTGGAGTGGATTGGCGATCTGGACTTCAACCTCCTGGCGGTCGGCACCGACAACATCTGGTTCCTGTTCACACCCTTCCAGATGGTGTCCATTGGCATGCTGTTCTTTCCACTGCGGACGGCACGGCCGGCCCGTCTTGGCTTCGGCGGCAAGACCACGGACTAGCCACGGCACACGGTGATGAGGGGCGCCGGGCGCTGGTAGTCCTCATCCACGCATGGCGTGGATCTACGGGTGGACTCCGGTAGATGCCAACCCTGGTTGGCGCATCACCACACCCTGCGTGGATGCCTTTCGCTCGACGCGCGATCGCGCATCAAGCTGTCGTACTGACGTCATGCCTCCTTCACACATCAGGCCGAGACTGCGCGCCTTGTCCAGCCCTGTTGTGTCCGCACAGGTGCTGGCCCTGTCGCGTCCTCCCGGAGCCCTGCCGTGCATCGTTCGAAGCTTTCGCGTTCCATCCTCCTTGCCCTTTCCATGGCCAGCGCAGGAGGCGCGATCGCAGCGGAGGCCGATGCGGTCGATGCCGCAGGCAGCAGCCGTGCGGTGCCCACCCAGCTCGACGCGATGCTGGTCACCGGCACCCGCGCCTCCAATCGCACCCAGTTCGAAACGCTGGCGCCGGTGGACGTGTTCACCAAGGAAGACATCACCTCCGTTCAATCCACCGATCTGAAGGACGTACTGGCCCAGCTGGTGCCGTCGTTCGTGGTGCAGCGCCTGCCGATGGCGGACGGCCAGGTGTTCGTGCGCCCGGCCACCCTGCGTGGCCTGTCACCGGACCAGACCCTGGTGCTGGTCAATGGTCGCCGCTTCCATCGCAGCGCGCTGCTCGGCAACCGCGGTGCGCAGGCGGCCGACCTGGCACAGATTCCGACCAGTGCGATCAAGCGCATCGAAGTGCTGCGTGATGGTGCGTCGGCGCAGTACGGCTCGGACGCCATCGCCGGTGTCATCAACATCATCCTCGAGGATGGCCCGGGCACCGAGATCACCGCCGGTTATTCGCAGTACGCGCAGGGTGATGGTGCGTCGCGCGACTTCAGTGCGCGCACCGGCTGGTCGCTGGGCGACTACGGCAGCCTGGTGCTGTTCGCCGAATCGTCCAACTCCGATGCCACCTCGCGCACCCGCCAGCGCCCCGATGCCATTGCTTTCCAGGCTGCACATCCGGAGCTGGATGTGCCCAAGCCTGTGCAGCGCTGGGGCCAACCGGAACTGGAGAGCCGCCGCGTCGGCTTCAACGTCAAGGCCAACGCCAGTGAGACGCTGGAGCTGTATGCGTTCGGTCTTTACAGCCACAGCGATGGCGTCAGCGATTTCAACTGGCGCAACCCGGACACCACCACCGGCGCCTACCGCACCACCACCATTTTCCCGGGCTGGAACCTGCGTTCGCTGTACCCGGTCGGCTTCAGCCCGCAGTACGGCAACGTCCAGAACGACCTGCAGCTGGTCGGCGGCCTGCGCGGCGAGATCACGCCCCAGCTGCGCTGGGATGTAAGCGCCTCGTATGGCCGCAACGCCATCGACTACAGCCTGAAGAACTCGATCAATGCTTCGCTGGGTCCGGCCAGCCCGACCGCGTTCGACCTCGGCCGCCTGACCCAGACCGAGAAGAACGCCAACGCCGACTTCAACTACGAGTGGGAGGTGGGCGCGCTGTCCAAGCCGATCAACGTCGCCTTCGGTGGCGAGTTCCGCCAGGAGACCTACCAGGTGCGCGCTGGTGATCCGGCCTCGTACGCGGTGGGCCCGGGCGCGGCCGCGGGCCTGGAGGCCAACTCCAATGGCGCACCGGGCTTCTCGGCCAGCCAGGCCGGGCAGTGGAGCCAGCGTAGCAAGGCGGCCTACGTGGATATGGAAGTGCCGCTGGGCGAGCGTTGGAGCATCGGTGCGGCCAGCCGCTACGAGGATTTCTCCAGCTTCGGCAGCACGCTGGACGGCAAGCTCTCGGCACGCTTCGCGATCACCCCGGACGTAGCCCTGCGCGGCACCGTGTCCACCGGCTTCCGTGCGCCGACACCCGCGCAGCTCAACACCACCAGCACCACCCAGGGGCTGGATACGCGCACGCTGCAGATCTTCACCAGTGGCCGCTTGTCGCCGAACGATCCGCTGGCGCAGCTGCTCGGTGCCAGGCCGCTGAAGCCGGAGGAATCGCGTACCGCGTCGCTGGGCCTGACCTGGCGCACCGACCTGGGCCTGTCCGGTTCGGTGGACGTCTACCAGATCAAGCTCACCGACCGCTTCAGCCAGTCGGCCAGCTTCGCCATTCCGGCCGGTACTCCCAACCCGCTGGGCTATACCTCGGTGAACTACTTCACCAACGACTTCGATACCACCACCACCGGCGTGGACGTGGTCGGCAATTACCTGCGCGATCTTGGCGCAGGCCGCATGACGTTGACCCTGGCCTACAACTACAACCGCACCCGCGTGGACAACGGCAGCACCTCGGTGGCCACCAACGAAACCCAGCGCGTGCTGTTTGAAGACCGCCTGCCCGAGCACAAGGGCAGCCTCACCGGCAGCTGGGACATCGGCGCCTGGTCGTTGATGGCACGCGTGCGCTACTACGGCGCCTGGACCGACTCCAGCGGCAACGCGGTGGGCGACATCTACCAGCGCTTTGGCGAAATGAGCTTCCTGGACCTGGCCGTGGGCTATCGCATCAACGAGCACCACAGCCTGCGCGTCGGCGCCGACAACGTGCTCGACCGCTATCCGGATGAGGCCGTGTTCCAGGCCAGCCGCGGCCTGATCTACTCGCGTAATGCACCGTATGACACCGACGGTGCCAACCTGTACGCACAGTACCGGTTGAGCTTCTGATGGACCCGACCCGTCGCTCCCTGTTGCGTGCCGGCACCCTGCTGCCGGCCGCCGCCGCCCTGTCTTCACTGCCGGCCAAGGCGTCCGCGCGTTACGCTGCGCCCATGCAGATTCCCGCAACGACCGTGGCGCCGGACGTGCTGGCCCGCGATGAAGGCTACTGGGCCGCCGTGGCCAGCCACTTCGACATCACCGATGAAGTGAACCACCTGGAGAACGGCTACTGGGGCGCGATGGGCCGCGAGACGCTGGCCAGCTACCAGCGCCACACCGCTGAAGTGAACCGTGGCAACGCCTGGTACGGCCGTTGTGAGTTCCCGGCGCAGTACATGGCGGTGCAGCGGCAGGTAGCCGAACTGCTGGGCGTGGGTGCCGACGAGATTGCACTGACCCGCGGCGCCACCGAGGCGATGCTGGCGCTGATCGGCGGCTACAACCGCCTGCAGCCTGGCGACCAGGTGCTGTATGCCGACATCGACTACGACAGCATGATCGGCGCGATGCGCTGGCTGCAGCAGCGTCGCGGCGTGCAGGTTGAGCGTATCGCGCTGCCGGCGGTGCCGGACCACGCGCAGATCCTGCAGGCCTACGAGGCCGCATTCGCGCGGCTGCCACGCCTGAAACTGGTGTTGCTGACCCAGGTCAGCCATCGCCATGGGCTGGTGCTACCGGTGGCCGAGATCGCCGAACGCGCGCGAGCGCGCGGTATCGATGTGATCGTTGATGCGGCCCATGGTTTCGGCCAGATCGCTTTCGCGGTGCCGGACCTGAAGGCCGATTTCGTGGGCATCAACCTGCACAAGTGGATCGGCGCGCCGGTGGGCGTGGGCGCGATGTATGTGCGCAAGGGGCGCGTGACCGACCTGGATCCCTACATGGGTGAAACCGACGATGGCCGCGTGGGCAGCCGCGTGCACACCGGTACGGTCAACTTCGCCGCCTACCTGGCACTGCCGGATGCCATTGCCCTGCATCAGCGCATCGGCGTGGCCAACAAGCAGGCGCGGCTGCGCTACCTGCGTGAGCGCTGGACCGTGCCGGCGCGGCAGATGGCGCATATCGAAGTGCTGTCCTCGGCGGACCCGGCGCTGGCCAGTGCGCTGGCCAGCTTCCGCCTGCGCGGGCGCACCAGCGTGGCTGACAACCTCGCGCTGCAGAAACGCCTGCTGGATGAGCATCGCGTGTTCACCACGCATCGCGACGGGTTGGACTCCGGCGCCTGCGTGCGGGTGACGCCGTCGGTGTTCACCCGGCCGGAGCAGATGGATGCGCTGGTGAAGGCCCTCTCCGCCTTGGCCTGACCCTGCTTTGGTAGGTGCCAACCTTGGTTGGCACATTCCAACCGTGCCGGGGAATCTTCCGTCGACCAGCGGCCGGCACTACCGATCGAGTGGGTGCCAACTGTTGGTCGGCACATCCCATTCCACGCCTACCGCTCGATCGCCGGCAACGCATCGGACAACAACAACCGATCAATCCGACGCAACGCACTCTCCAGCTGCCGTCGGTCCGCCGCCAGCCCCAGCGACAAACGCACGCCGTACTGGTGCGAGACCCCCGGCGGACAGAACGCCGATGAGGGCGCAATCGCCAGCCCCTGCAGCTGTGCGGTGCGCACCAGCGTGGCATCGGTCCACGGCGCCGGTATCCGGCACCAGGCATGCAGGCCTTCAGCCCGCTGCAGCAGCGATGGCGCCAGCAGGTAGCGCGCCATGCGCGTGCGCTCGCGTGCCTCGATACGCACCTGCGCCAGCAGCGATTGCGCCGAACCATCCAGCAGCAGCTGGCTGGCCAGCGCCGAGACCAGCGGATGGCCCATCAGCCGCGTTGCCCGCAGTGCAGCCGTCATCGCCTCGGCATGCGCCGCGCTCGGGCAGCGCACGAACGCGGTGCGCAGGCCGGGGCTGATCACCTTCGACAGCGTCGCCACGTAGAACACATGACGCGGTGCCAGCGCCGCCAGCGGTGTCGGTGCTTCTTCGGCGAGGTGCCAGTAAGGATCGTCTTCGATCGCCAGCAGGCCTTCGCGCTCCAGCACACGTGCCAGCGCTTCGCGCCGCTGCAGCGGCAGGGTCAGCGCGGTCGGGTTCTGGCAGGTGGGATTGAGATAGACCAGGCGCGCGCCGCTTTCGCGTGCCTGCCGCAGCAGCGCTTCAGGACACATGCCGTGTTCGTCGCCGTCCACCGGCAGCAGGCGCCGGCCCAGTGCGGCGGCGGCCTGCAGCAGGCCCGGATAGACCAGCGCATCGCAGAGGATCGCATCATTGTCGCGGCCCTGGCTGACCAGGATCGCGGCCAGTGCCACCTGTGCACCTTCGGTCAGCAGCAGGCAGGCATCGTCCACCTTTCCCAGCATCGGCTGCAGCCAGCGCGCCGCTGCATGGCGGTCGGTCGGGTTGCCGCCGCCCAGGTGGTAGGTCATCAGGTTGGGCGCGTTGCTGCGTGCAAGCACGGCGGCGGCACCGCGGCGCAGGGTCTCGGCCAGCGCATCGGCGTCGGGCACCGGGGGCACGTTCATGCTCAGGTCCACCGCCTGGTCGAAGCCGGCCTCGGGCGGTGCGATGAAACTGCCTTGTGGTCCGCGCGCTTCGATCAACCCGCGCTTGCGTGCCTCATCGAAGGCGCGCGTGACCGTGGTCAGGTCGATGCCGAGCTGCTGCGCCAACGCGCGCTGCGAGGGCAGGCGCTGTCCGGGTGCGAGGCCGCCACGGCGCACCGTGCGCTCCAATGAATTGACGATGCGCAGGTAGATCGGCCCGTTGTGCGCAAGCACGTCCTGCACCCACTCGCGCGCTGCGACATCCGGTCGCGGCATGTACGGAGCATGTCGGGGCGTATCGTTGCTTCCAACGGCGGGAGCCTGTCCATAACCATCGGTCGGTTCGGACAGGTGACCGCCGTTGTTGTTTGCGGCGGCCACACCGGCCAGCGTCAGTGATGTCATTGCGCGTCCTCAGCGCTTGGCCTGCCAGGGGCAGTAGCAGCCCACGGCAAGCAGTCCTTTCGGGCGCACGGTCTCGCCGCGCACCAGTTTGTCCAGCAGCGGTTCGACGAAGCTGTTGGCCGAGTTGCAGACCATGCCGATGCTGTACGGGCCGGCGTACGCCAGATGGCCGTGCCGGTCCCAGATCGCCACGGCAGGGCTGGCCGGGATGTGTTCGATACCGTCGATGGTCGGCAGGTTGATCACCTTGTTGCGCAGCGGCTCGGGCAGCTCGCCCTGTGTACCCGGGCGGCGGATCGCATAGAAGTCGATGCCGGCGCGGCGGTACATGCTGATCAGGTAGCTCAGGTGCGCACCGGTTTCGCGGTTGCACACGCCGCAGGCCGGGTCCCAGAAATGCACCACGCGGATGCGGCCGGTATTTCCGGCCAGATCGGCCGGCAGGCGCAGTTGCGAGTCGTCGAAGACGATGGCCTGTTCGGTGAAGGTGGACTGCGCGCTGTAGCCGAAGTACTGCCACAGCGCAGCCGCGACGCCGGCCATGAACAGGCAGGCGAGGGCGATCATCGTCGGCAGCAGCCAGCGGCGACGCGGCGCGGCTGCGCCCATCAGGACGCTTCCCCGCCGAACTTGTGCACGTATTGCTTGCGCATCTCGCGGCAGGAATCGGCCTGCGCGCGGCGCTGGATCTCGCTACGCGAGGGATCCTCGCTGCGCTGCATGCACTGTTCGATGGCGTGGCGCTCGGCGGCCTGTACGTCCACGGTCTGCGGCTGCAGGCAGACCCAGGCCAGCGCGGCCAGCATCAGCACTACAAAGCCACCGCACCCGGCCATCACCAGATGGAACTTCAGTTTCTCGGCGCGCATCGATGCACGTCCCTTCATCCATACATTGCATACAAAATATCATCTTGTATGGACGTCGTGCCACGTGGACGACTCAGACGATGGCGTTGTGCCGGGCCTCGGGGGCTTCAGACAGGATCTCGTTCAGCTTGGCCAGTGCCCCGGCCAGCGCGCCCTGGTCGACCGCGCCGCCCAGCGACAGGCGGATCGCGTTGCCCGGCGGCGGTTCTTCCACGCTGAAAGCATCCGAGCTGGCGATGCCCAGGCCCTGCTCCTGCGCCGCCTGGATCAGCCGGTACTGGTCCAGCCGTGGCGGTAGCGGCAGCCACACATGCAGGCCGGCCGGATGCGCCTGGGCACGGGACGGCAGGTACTGCGCGGCAATCGCCTGGCGCTCGCGCAGTTCCTGCTGGAAGCGCTGCACCATGTCCTGGGCCTGGCCGCTGCGGATCCACTGCGAGGCTACCGCCACCATCGACTGGGTCGGCATCAGCGCGATCGCGCGCAGGGCGTCCAGCACCGGTTCCATCGGCTCGCCGGCCGGTACCACCAGGTAGGCGGTGCGCAGGCCCGGTGCCAGGCACTTGGACAGGGTGGAGATGTAGTAGACCGGGCAGCCAGCGTCGCGGTGGGCGGCCAGCGGCGGCGCGGCGTCCCCAGCCAGCAACCAGTAGGGATCGTCTTCGATCACGGTCAGATCGTGGCGCGTCGCCACCGCCAACAGGGCCTGCCGGCGCTGCGCCGACATCGTCGCCGTGGTCGGGTTCTGGATGGTCGGCACCAGGTAAAGCAGGCGTGGACGGCGCAGCTGGCAGGCCTCCTCCAGCGCCTCCGGCAGCATGCCTTCGGCATCCATCGCCACCGGCACCACGCCCCGCTGCAGTACACGCGCGGCCGCCAGCAGGCCCGGGTAGGTCAGCTGTTCGGCGGCGATCAGTTCGCCTGGCTGGGTACGGGCCAGGATCAGCGCGCACAGCGCGGTCTGCGCGCCGGGGCAGATCACCACCTGGTCGGCACCCACCGTGCCCAGCATCGGCGCCAGCCACTGCACCGCGGCGGCGCGGTCCTCGCGGGTGCCGGCGCCAACGTGGTAGCTCATCAGTTCGCCCTGGCCCAGCTGCTGGCCCACGTGCTGGAAACCGGCCTCCATGCCCTGTGCAAACGGCGCGCTGCCCAGCAGCGGCGGAATGTTCATGCTCAGGTCCACCGAGGTACTGCGGTTGCCGGCCGACAGCGCGATGAAGGTGCCACCGGCGCCCTGCGCATCGAGCAGGCCGGCCTGGCGCAGCTCGGCGAAGGCACGGGTGACCGTGGTCAGGTCCACGCCCACCTGCTGGGCCAGGTCGCGCTGCGGCGGCAAACGGTCGCCCGGGCGCAGCACGCCGTCATCCACCGCCTCGCGCACCTGCTGGGCAATCTGCAGGTACAGCGGGCCGGCGCCCTCGCGGAAGGGGCGAACCCAGGTGCGATTGGGGTGTTTCAGGCGGCGGCCGGCGGCAGGTGGCGTCATCGGTCAGTTTTTTCCATACGTGCAGATGCACAAGTCCATACAATGCTGTATCTTGTATGGGCTTGATTGGAGTGGTTCGCCTGCTTGTAGGCGACCTCGTACCCACAGTGTAGCCGCTCCACGCCCGGGCGCTGCGCGCAGGCGAGCCGGTCAAGCGCGCTTCTTCAACAGGGTTGACCTCCAATGAATATCTGCTGGAACCGCATCCGCCTGGCGCTGGTCGCCCTGGCCTGCGTCGGCCTGTCGGGCTGTGACTGGGTGCTGCTGGATTCGAAGGGCATGGTCGGGCTCGCCCAGCGCGACCTGATCCTGATCTGCATCGGCCTGATGCTGATCGTGGTGATACCGGCCATCGTGCTGACCTTCGTGTTCGCATGGCGCTACCGCGCCGGCAATACCAAAGCGAAATACACACCGGACTGGTCGCACTCCACCAAGGTGGAGATCGTGGTCTGGGGCGTGCCGCTGATCATCATCGCGGTGCTGGCGGTGATTGTGTGGAAGTCGACCCACGAGCTGGACCCGTACAAGCCGCTGGACGTGGCCGGTGAGCCGCTGCATGTGGACGTGATTGCGACCGACTGGAAATGGGTGTTCGTGTATCCGGACCTGGGCATCGCCACGGTCAACCAGCTCAACTTCCCGGCCAACCGCCCGCTGGCATTCAACATCACCTCCAACTCGACGATGAATACCTTCTTCATCCCGCAGCTGGGTGGGCAGATCTACGCGATGGCCGGCATGCGCACGCAGCTGCACCTGATCGCCAACGAGCCCGGCCAGTTCCGTGGCATGTCCGGCAACTACAGCGGGCATGGCTTCTCGAACATGAAGTTCATCGCCACTGCCAGCAGCAACGAAGACTTCGATCGTTGGGTGGCAGAGGTGCGCAGCGCGCCCGACGCACTCAGCTTCACGCAGTTCAAGGCGCTGGCCGCACCGTCGAAGAACGCGCCGGTGCAGCACTTCTCCAGCGTCGAACCGCTGCTGTTCAAGAAGGTCATCGACCAGTTCATCGGCGTTGGTGAGAACACCGCTGCTGCTACCCCGGCGGGCGCTGCCGGCGGTGCCCAGGTTTCCCAGGAGTAACGAACATGTTGGGTAAATTGACGTGGGAGGCCGTGCCGCTGCACGAGCCGATCGTCGTGGTCACATTGGCGGCCATGGTGCTGGGTGGCCTTGCGCTGCTTGGTGCGGTGACGTACTTCAAGCTGTGGGGGCCGCTATGGCGTGACTGGTTCACCACCGTGGACCACAAGAAGATCGGCATCATGTACGTGGTGGTGGCGCTGGTCATGCTGGTGCGTGGCTTTGCCGATGCGCTCATGATGCGCGCGCAGCTGGCGGCGGCCGGGCCGGGCAGTGACGGCTTCCTGCCACCGGAACACTACGACCAGATCTTCACCGCGCACGGCGTGATCATGATCTTCTTCGTGGCCACCCCGTTCGTGGTCGGCCTGATGAACATCATCGTGCCGCTGCAGATCGGCGCGCGCGACATGGCATTCCCGTTCCTCAACGCCTTCAGCTTCTGGATCTTCGTGGTAGGCGCTGCGCTGATGATGATCTCGCTGGGCGTCGGCGAATTCGCCATGACCGGCTGGGTCGCCTATCCGCCGCTGTCGGGCATCGAGTTCAGTCCAGGCGTAGGCGTGGACTACTACATCTGGGCATTGCAGGCCTCCGGCATCGGTACGCTGCTGACCGGCGTCAACCTGTTCATCACCATCCTGCGCATGCGTGCGCCGGGCATGACCCTGATGAAGATGCCGGTGTTCACCTGGACCGTGCTGGTCACCAGCGTGATCATCATCGCCGCCTTCCCGATCCTGACTGTGGCGCTGGGCGCGCTCACCCTGGATCGCTACCTGGACTTCAACTTCTACACCAACACATTGGGTGGCAACCCGATGATGTACGTGAACCTGGTGTGGGCCTGGGGCCATCCGGAGGTGTACATCCTGGTGCTGCCGGCGTTCGGCATCTTCTCTGAAGTCACTGCCACGTTCGCCCGCAAGAAGCTGTTCGGCTACAAGTCCATGGTCGGTGCCACACTGGCGATCGGCATCCTGTCGTTCATCGTCTGGCTGCACCACTTCTTCACCATGGGCTCTGGTGCCAGCGTCAATGCCTTCTTCGGCATCATGACGATGATCATCGCCATTCCCACCGGCGTGAAGATCTTCACCTGGCTGTTCACCATGTACGGCGGCCGCGTGGAGTTCAGCGTGCCGATGCTGTGGACCATCGCCTTCCTGGTCACCTTCACCATCGGTGGCATGACCGGCGTGCTGCTGGCCATCCCGGGCGCGGACTTCCTGCTGCACAACAGCCTGTTCCTGGTCGCGCACTTCCACAACACCATCATCGGCGGCGCGCTGTTCGGCTACCTGGCCGGCTTCGCCTACTGGTTCCCGAAGGTGTTTGGCTTCACCCTCAACGAGCGCCTGGGCAAGTGGTCGTTCGCGTGCTGGGTGATCGGCTTCTACCTGGCCTTCATGCCGCTGTACATGCTGGGCTTCATGGGCATGACCCGCCGCATGAACCAGTACGACAACCCGGCGTGGACGCCGTACCTGATCGCCGCCTTCATCGGTGCACTGTTCGTGTTTGCGGGCATCATCCTGATGCTGGTGCAGATCTACGTGAGCGTGCGCGACCGCAAGCGCAACCTGGACCTGACCGGCGACCCGTGGAATGCACGCACGCTGGAATGGGCCACGCCGTCGCCGCCGCCGTTCTACAACTTCGCCGTGGTGCCCAAGGCCGATGAGCTGGACGCCTTCCACGAAGCGAAGAAGCGCGGCCTGCCGCCGCCGCCGAAGAAGTACGCACCGATCCACATGCCGAAGAACACCGGCGTGCCGCTGATCCTCAACATCTGGATCCTGGTGCTGTGCTTCGCCCTGGTCTGGCACATCTGGTGGATGGCCGCGGCCAGCTTCATCGCGATGATCGTCACGCTGATCGTGCGGTCCTACGACGAGGACGTGGACTACTACGTCAGTTCCGAAGAGGTGGCGCGCACTGAAGCGGCCAACCTTGCCAAGCTGAAGGAGGTACGCGCATGAATCTGTTGACCCGCCCCGAGCTGGCCAGCGACACGCAGGCGCACGAGGACCACCCCGAGCACGACCATGGCCACGAGCAGGGCGGCATGAAGGTGTTCGGCATGTGGGTCTACCTCATGTCCGACCTGGTGCTGTTCGGTTCGCTGTTCGCCTCGTACGCGGTGCTCAGCACCGCCTACGCCGGCGGCCCTACCGGCAAGGAGCTGTTCTCGCTGCCGTTCGTGATGGCGGAGACCTTCCTGCTGCTGGTCTCCAGCATCACCTACGGCCAGGCCGTGCTGGCGATGCATCGCCACGACACCTCGGCAGTGCTGCGCTGGCTGGGCGTGACCTTCGTGCTCGGTGCCTCGTTCATCGGCATGGAGATCTACGAGTTCTCGCACCTGATCCACGAAGGCGCAGGCCCCAGCACCAGTGCCTACCTGTCGGCGTTCTTCGCGCTGGTCGCCACCCACGGCCTGCACGTGGCCAGCGGCCTGATCTGGATGGCGGTGGTCATGCACCAGGTCTATCGCCGTGGCCTGACCCCGACCAACATCACCCGCGTGTCGTGCCTGAGCCTGTTCTGGCACTTCCTGGACCTGGTGTGGATCTGCGTCTTCACCTTCGTCTACCTGATCGGAGCCTTCTGACATGGCCCACGTCGAAACCTCGCGCGCCGGCAATGCGCACGGCTCTACCAAGTCCTACCTGATCGGCTTCGTGCTGTGCGCGCTGCTGACCGTGGTGCCGTTCGCACTGGTGATGAACCCGGTGCTGTCGCGACCGCTCACGCTGTTCCTGCTGGTCGGCTTCGCGGTGGCGCAGATCCTGGTACAGCTGGTCTATTTCCTACACATGGACCGCAAGTCAGAAGGCGGCTGGAACCTGGCCAGCTTCGTGTTCACCCTGGTGATCCTGTTCATCATCGTCGCGTTGTCGGTGTGGATCATCTGGAGCATGCACTACCACATGATGATCAACTGACCGTGGCCGGGGTGATCGGCACGGACCGCGCGATCACCCCGGCACCTCAGCCTTCTTTTCCCCACAAGGGCAGGCCTGACCGAGACCCCGCCCGCGTCTGCGTTGGTGGTACCCGTGAAGCGTCCTGCTGCTGTTGTCCGTTCGTTGTTCTCTCCCCGTTTCCGCCTGCCGCTGCTGGCCGGCCTGGCCGTCGGTCTGCTGGCCGGCTGCAGCGCACAGTCGCGCATGGACTTCTATTCCAAGGACATCGCCTGCGAAGCGCTCGGCCAGCAGTGGTCGATGCCTGACAGCCACGGCACCGTGCGCGGCCCGAAGGACCTGCAGGGGCAGGTGACCTATCTGTTCTTCGGTTTCACCAGCTGCCCGGACGTGTGCCCGACCACCATGGTCGAGCTGAGCCAGGTCAAGCACCTGATGGGCAAGGATGCCGACCAGCTGCAGGTGGTGTTCGTCAGCGTCGACCCGGCCCGCGATACGCCGGAGGTTGCGCGCACCTATGTGGAAGCCTTCGACCCCAAGGCGATCGCACTGGTCGGCAACGAAGCACAACTGGCCGCGATGGCCAGCGACTTCAAGGCGTTCTACGAAAAGGAACCCGGTCAGATACCGGAGACCTACACCATGAGCCACATCGCGGGCGGCTACGTGTTCGACCGCCAGGGCCGCCTGCGCCTGTTCGCGCCGTACGGCATGCCGGTGGACAAGCTGTTCTCCGACGTGCAGCGCCTGCTGCTGGAGCCGGCCCATCCGGCGGCAGGCAACGACGCGCTGGCCAGCTGCAGCCGCAAGCACAGCGATTCGCTCGCCGCCCGCTGACGCCACCTCTACCGCGGTGGGTGCCGACCGTTGGTCGGCACACCTGGATCCGCTCTTGGTAGGTGCCAACCTTGGTTGGCACAGCTGTAGAGCCGAGCCCATGCCCGGCTCAGTGCTCACCGTGCACCCCGCAAACAGCCGCCGAGCATAGGCTCGGCTCTACATGCTCGCCGCCCGGTGGGTGCCGACCGTTGGTCGGCACATCCTCCCGTATCAATCCCCGGCCGGCCAGGAGAGCCAACCGGCCGGGGGCACCACTCAACGCCTTACTTGGTTTCTTCCCACTGCACCACGTCCGGCTCGGCCGCCTTGATGCCGGCGGTCGACAGCAGCTTGGTGGTCGCATCCAGCGCCGCGTTCACCGACGGGTACTCCACAATCGCGCGGCCGGAGGCCTTGGACACCTTCACCACGGTGCCGCCGGTGGCGGTGGCCGCACGCTGGGCCGAGGCCGCATCGGTGAAGAACACCTTGACCCGCGAGGTCGCCACCACCGGCGCGCCATCGTTGGAGACAGCGGCCGCAAATTTGCTGGCACCGGCATCCGCACGTGCGGCCACACCGGTAGACGCATCGGTGGACCGCTTGCTGCGGGTGCCGACGGCCGCCGCGCTGGCATCAGCCCCGGTCGTGATCCGGAACTGACCGCCGCTGGCCTGCTGCACGGTTGCCGACGGCGCCAGCTGGAAGCGCGCGCCGCCCACATTGAACGAGCGGCCGGTGGCCTCCGCCTTCAACTGCTGCGTGTCTACGGTCGACAAGGTCTTCGCCGGAGGTGTCTGGCCCGAACTCTGTGCCCAGGCGGTGGTGGTCATCGCCGCGAGGGCGAGGGTGCTCAACAGAATGGTCGTCTTCA
>CAJYNG010000002.1 GCA_913775725.1 uncultured Stenotrophomonas sp.
GGGGCGTTGCAGGGCTGCGCCCTGCACCTGCAGAGGCAACGGCAACAGCAACGGCGGGATTCCGTGGGATGGCGGGGCGGGTCCGTTTGCGGGGGCGTGAGCCGCATGGATGCGGCGACCGAGCTTACAGGGACGTACTTGCAGCGCCCCCCGCAAACGGACCCGCCCCGCCATCCCACGGAATCCCGCCGTTGCTGTTGCCGTTGCCTCTGCAGGTGCAGGGCGCAGCCCTGCAACGCCCCCCCTTCCCCATACCCCGCCGAATGGGTATACAGTCGACCCGTACCGGCACCGTGCCGGAATGAACCCTGGGAGGGGACCATGCGCAACACCTTCAAGACCCTGCTGCTGGCACTGCCGCTGTGCCTGGCCGCGCTCTCGGCGCAGGCCGCCGACGGCGCTGCCGGCCGCTGGAAGACCATCGACGACAAGACCGGCAAGGTCAAGTCGATCGTCGAGATCAGCCAGGCCGCCAACGGCACCCTGACCGGCAAGGTGGTCGACATCCTGCACTCGGACAAGGGCCCGAACCCGGTCTGCGACGGCTGTGAAGGCGCCAACAGGAACAAGCCTGTGAAGGGCATGACCATCCTCTGGAACCTGAAGGCCGACGGTGCCAACAAGTGGTCCGGCGGCACCATCCTCGACCCGGCCAACGGCAAGACCTACAAGTCGAAGATGGAACTGCAGCCCGGCGGCACCAAACTGGACGTATCCGGCTGCATCGCCTTCATCTGCCGCGCGCAGACCTGGCAGCGCGAATAAGCGCCCCCGTCCCCGCTTCATCCCCGTGACCCGGCCCCGGCCGGGTCACCTCGTTGCGGGCATGCGATAATCTGCGGTTCCCCCTCGGCTTCACCCCGCGACCATGACCCGTACCGCGCTCGTCACCACCGCCCTGCCCTACGCCAACGGCCCGCTGCATCTGGGCCACCTGGTCGGCTACATCCAGGCCGACATCTGGGTGCGTGCGCGGCGAATGAGCGGCGGCAAGGCCTGGTTCGTCTGCGCCGACGACACCCACGGCACGCCGATCATGCTGGCCGCGGAGAAGGCCGGGGTCACCCCGGAAACCTTCATCGCCAACATCCAGGCCAGTCACGAACGTGACTTCGCCGCCTTCGGCGTGGCCTTCGACCACTACGATTCGACCAATTCAGCGGCCAACAAGGCGCTGACCGAGCAGTTCTACCTGAAGCTGGAAGCGGCCGGCCACATCAGCCGACGTTTGGTGGCGCAGTTCTACGACCCGGCCAAGGGCATGTTCCTGCCCGACCGCTACGTCAAGGGCATCTGCCCGAACTGCGGCAGCGCGGACCAGTACGGCGACAACTGCGAAGTCTGCGGCGCGACCTATGCACCGACCGACCTGAAGGAGCCGCGTTCGGTCATCTCCGGTGCCACGCCGGAAATGCGTGATTCGGAGCACTTCTTCTTCGAGGTGGGCCACTTCGATGCGTTCCTGCGCGAATGGCTGGCCGGCGATGTCGCCCTGCCGGGCGTGAAGGCCAAGCTGGGTGAGTGGCTCAACGCCGAAGGTGGCCTGCGCGCGTGGGACATCTCGCGTGATGCGCCGTACTTCGGTTTCCAGATTCCCGGCCAGCCGGGCAAGTACTTCTATGTCTGGCTGGATGCGCCGATCGGCTACCTGTCCAGCTTCCAGACCCTGTGCGGCAGGATCGGGGAGGACTTCGAAGCGCACCTTCGCGCCGGCACCGCCACTGAGCTGCACCACTTCATCGGCAAGGACATCGTCAACTTCCATGGCCTGTTCTGGCCGGCGGTGCTGCACGGTACCGGCCACCGCGCGCCGACCCGCCTGCACGTCAACGGCTACCTGACCGTGGACGGCGCCAAGATGAGCAAGTCGCGCGGCACCTTCGTGATGGCGCGTACCTTCCTCGATGCCGGCCTGGAGCCGGAAGCGCTGCGCTACTACTACGCCGCCAAGTCCGGCGGTGGCGTCGACGATCTCGACCTGAACCTGGGTGACTTCATCGCCCGCGTCAACGCCGACCTGGTCGGCAAGTTCGTCAATCTGGCCAGCCGCTGCGCCGGCTTCATCAGCAAGCGCTTCGACGGCCAGCTGGCCGCGCAGCTGCCCGATGCGGCGCAGTACCAGCGCTTCGTCGATGGCCTGGCGCCGATCCGTGAAGCCTACGAACGCAATGACCCGGCCGCGGCGATCCGCCTGACCATGACCCTGGCCGACGAAGCCAACCGCTACATCGACGACGTCAAGCCGTGGGTCATCGCCAAGCAGGAAGGCGCCGACGCGCAGCTGCAGGCCGTGTGCAGCCAGGGCCTGAATCTGTTCCGCGTACTGGTCACCGCCCTGAAGCCGGTGCTGCCGGCCACCGCCGCGCAGGCCGAGGCCTTCCTGGCCGCCCCGGTGAACGACTGGACCGACCTGGTGCAGCCGCTGCTGGGCCACCGCATCACCGACTACACCCCGCTGTTCACCCGTATCGACCCGAAGAAGATTGACGCCATGATCGACGCCTCCAAGGACACCCTGCAGCCGGCTACCGTTGCCGCCCCCGCCGCCAAGAGCGAAGCGCTCAAGCCGGCCGCACCGGCCCCGGCCAAGGACGAAGCCAAGGGCGCCGACGCTCCGGCCTACATCGGCATCGACGATTTCGCCAAGCTCGACCTGCGCATCGGCAAGGTGCTGGTGTGCGAGTTTGTGGAAGGTTCGGACAAGCTGCTGCGCTTCGAACTGGACGCCGGCGAGCTGGGCAAGCGCCAGATTTTCTCCGGCATCCGTGGCAGCTACGGCGAGCCGGAAGCACTTGTTGGCCGCAGCGTGGTGTTCATCGCCAACCTGGCCCCGCGCAAGATGCGCTTCGGCCTGAGCGAAGGCATGATCCTGTCGGCCGGTTTCGACGGCGGCGCGCTGGCGCTGCTGGACGCAGACAGCGGTGCGCAGCCGGGCATGCCGGTCCGCTGATGCCTGCAGCGGGCGTGGCCTCGGCCGCGCCCGCCGGCAGCACCGGCCACCGGAGGCAACGCGATGGGAAGCAACGGAATGGAACTGGCGCTGTTCGACTTCGACCACACCGTGACCACCTGCGATACCTATGGCCGTTTCCTGCGCCGCGTGGCCACCGCCGAACAGCTGGCGCAGGCGTGGTGGAAGGTCGGCCCGTGGCTGGCCGCGTACAAGCTGAAACTGATCTCGGCCGAACGCATCCGCGCCCGCGTCACCCGCCTGACCTTCAGCGACCGACACAGCGATGACATCGCCACGCTGGCGGCCGGTTTCTCGCGCGAGTTCCTGCCCGACGTGGTGCGCCCGGAAATGCTGGAGCAGATCCGCTGGCACAAGGAACAGCAGCACACCGTGGTGATCGTGTCCGGCTCGCTGGACCTGTACCTGCGGCCATGGTGCGAGCAGCTGGGCCTGCAGTTGATCTGCAACCGGCTGGAAAGCCAGGACGGTCGTCTGACCGGTCGCTATGCCGGTGGCGACTGCGGCCCGCGCAAGGTCGAGCACATCCGTCGCCAGTTCGATCTGTCGCGCTACGTGCGCATCCATGCCTACGGCGACAGTTCCGAAGACAAGCCAATGCTGGCGCTGGCCCACGAGCGCTGGTTCCGTGGCAAACCGCTGAAATGACCCGACCGCGCAGCCTTCGCCACGCATGAGCCTGATCCCGCCCCTGACCGAACGCCTCGACCGCCTGCTGCCGCAGACCCAATGCGGGCAATGCGGCTACGACGGCTGCCGCCCGTACGCACAGGCGATGACGCGTGGCGAAGCAGGCGTGGACCGCTGCCCGCCGGGTGGCGATGCCGGTGCACGGGCGCTGGCGCAGGTGTTGGGCGTCCCGGCGATTCCGTTCGATCGTTCGCGCGGCGAGCACAAGGCAGCTCAGGTGGCATTGATCGTGGAAGCCGACTGCATCGGCTGCACCAAGTGCATCCAGGCCTGCCCGGTGGATGCCATCGTCGGCGGCGCCAAGTACATGCACACGGTCATTGCCGATCTGTGCACCGGCTGCGAGCTGTGCATTCCACCGTGCCCGGTGGATTGCATCGAGCTGGTGCAGCTGTAACGGGGTCTGCCGCAAGGGTCAGATCCCTTTTCCAACGGAAAGGGAACTGACCCCGCATGACGGTTACGGCACGGCCGCCGTCACCACGATCTCGACCTTCCACTCGGCGTGGGCCAGCTTGGCTTCGAAGGTTGCACGGGCCGGGGTCGCGCCCTCGACCACCCACTCGTCCCACGCCTTGTTCATGCCATCGAAGTCGGCGATGTCGGCCAGGAACACTTCCGCGCGCAGCACGTGCTGGCGGTCACTGGCGACCAGCGCCAGCAGCTTGTCGATCTCCGCCAGCACCTGCCGGGTCTGCCCGGTGATGTCCTGGCTGGTGTCTTCCGGAATCTGGCCGGAGAGGTAGGCGACCTTGTTGTACACGGTCATTTCGGACATGCGCGGTCCGACGTCGTAACGCTCCATCATGGGCGTGGCTCCTGCGGGTGATCAGGTCTGCATTGTCCTCCAAACCGGTCAACGGTGGGTGCATGGGTGACCTTCGCGCAGCCCCACTACCGGGCTACGACACACCCGCTGGTCAAATGACGGCGACAGGCGCACGATGCGCCACGCCCCGCGTTGACACTGCCCTCGCCACCCCTGAAGCACCCTTGCGCCGATGACCCCAGACGCCGACCCCGCCACCGCTTCCTCCACCCCGGCATGGAAGCGGGTCCTGACCATCGTCGTTCCCCTGCTGATCCTCTCGCTGGCCCTGCATGGCCTGGCCGGTGAGTTCGACGAGCACGGCTACCGTGCCATCCGCCAGGCGTTCCGCCAGCTCAGCGGCATGCAGATCGCGCTCACCGTGGTGCTCGGCCTGGCCAGCTACGCCTGCCTGATCGGCTTCGACGCCATCGGTCTTCGCCGCAGCGGCATCCGCGTACATCCGGCACGCATCGGCATCACCGCTTTCCTCGCCCATACGCTGGGCCAGACCGTGGGCTTTGCGGCATTGACCGGTGGCGCGGTGCGCCTGCGCGGCTACCGCAGCGCCGGCCTGGACCTGGCGCAGATCGGCCAGGTGGTGCTGATGAGCACGCTCGGCTTCGTATTCGGTGCATGGCTGTTGATCAGCGTGGCCCTGTGCATGGAACCTGCGGCGGCAGCGTTGGCATTGCCGTTGAATCCCGATGCCGTGCGCATCGTTGGCATCGTCGCCCTGCTCGCCTATCTCGGCACCGTGCTGCTGGTCGGCCGTGATGGACGGCAGTTCAGTGTGTTCGGTCACGCCTTGTGGCTGCCCGACCGCCGCACCATGATCGGTGTCACCGTCCTCAGCGTCATCGAGCTGGTGCTGGCCAGCGCCGCGTTCTACGTGCTGCTGCCGGACTCCACGCCCACCGGCCTGCCCGGCTTCGTCGGCCTGTACCTGGTGGCGGTGCTGGCCGGCCTGGTCTCGACCGTGCCGGCCGGCCTGGGCGTGTTCGAATGGAGCCTGCTGAAGCTGTTGCCGCAGGTGGCACCGGCAGCGGTGTTGGCGGCGGCGCTGATCTACCGCGTCACCTACTACGTGCTGCCGCTGGTGCTGGCCACCCTGCTCGCCCTTGCGCCCGCCCTGCGCCAGCCGCTGCAGGCCAGCGCCGGGGCAACCCGTGCCGGTTGGAACGCGCTGCGCCCGTGGCTGCCGCAGATCATCGCGCTGGCGGTGTTCAGCATCGGCGCCGCGCTGGTCATCGACGGCACGCTGCCGACGCCACGCCGTCACCTGGTGAACGCCTCGCTGCCGATCCTGGAAACCTCGCACCTGATCGGCAGCCTCAGTGGCGTCGCCCTGCTGCTGATCGGCCAGGGCCTGGCCCGGCGCAGCCACGCCGCATGGATGCTGGCAATGGCAGTGTGCGTGATCACCCCACTGCCGCTGTGGCTGCGGGGTGGCCAACTGTTGATCGCGGTCTCGGCAGTGCTGGTGGCGATGGCATTGTGGGCCGCACGTCGCGAGTTCTATCGTCAGGGGGCGCTGCTGGACGAAGCCTGGTCGTGGCCGTGGCTGCGCAACCTCGGCCTGGTGCTGGTGGCGGTCACCTGGCTGCTGTTCTTCACCTACAGCCATGTCGAATACCAGAACGAGTTGTGGTGGCAGTTCGCGGTGTCGGGTAATGCACCGCGCGCGCTGCGTGCATTGCTGGTGGTAGCCATCGCGCTGGTGATGTTCGGCCTGGCGCGGCTGTTGCACAGCACGCGCAGCCCACTGCAACCCGCCAACGAGGCCACGCTGCAGTCATTGGCACCGGTGCTGGCCGGCGCTACCGATACCCAGGCCTGCCTGGTGCTGACTGCCGACAAGGCGGTGCTGCGCGACGAAGCCAAGCTGGGCTTCGTGATGATGCAGCGCTATGGGGGTTCGCTGATCGCAATGGGCGATCCGGTCGGTCCGCCGGACGTCGCCCGTGCACTGATCTGGCGCTTCCGCGAAGAAGCCGACCGGCTAGGCCTGCGTCCGGTCTTCTACCAGGTCGGCGAGACGTACTGGCAGACCTATCTCGACCTCGGCCTGGGCCTGGTCAAGCTGGGCGAAGAAGCGATGGTGCCGCTGCACGACTTCGGGCTGGAAGGCCGCGAGCGTGCCGACCTGCGCCAGGCCTGGAACCGCGGCAAGCGCAGCGGCCTGTCGTTCCGCGTGGCACCGGTAGAAGAGATTCCCAGCCTGCTGCCGCGCCTGCACGCAATCTCCAACGCCTGGCTGGAAGACAAATCCGGCGACGAAAAGGGCTTCTCGCTGGGCAGCTACGACCCGGACTATCTGGTGCGCTTCCCGGTGGCGCTGGTCGAGGCCGAAGGCCAGATCGTGGCGTTCGCCAACCTGTGGCAGGCACCGGCCGGTGCCGAGCTGTCGGTGGACCTGATGCGCCACGTCAACGAGGCGCCGAAGGGCACGATGGACTTCCTCTTCATCGAGCTGTTCCTGTGGGGCCGCGCGCAGGGCTATGCGCGGTTCTCACTGGGCATGGCACCGCTGTCCGGGCTGGCCCAGCATCGCCTGGCCGGTCGCTGGAACCGGTTGGCCGGCCTGCTGGCGCGGCATGGTGAGCGCTTCTATGGATTCAGTGGCCTGCGCCGCTTCAAGTCGAAGTTCGATCCGCAGTGGCGGCCACGCTATCTGGCTGCGCCAGGCGGCATGCACCTGCCGGCGGCGCTGCTGGATGCCACGCGCCTGATCTCACTGGACCCACGGCGCAATTGAGGCCGCGATCCGTCGAGCATGGCTCGACGCTACCCGCTGCACGGTAGGTGTCGACCTTGGTCGACACGCAGCCCCAGCGCGACCAAGGTCGGCGACGACCAGGGCGTGGCCCGGCGCTACGCCCCGCCCTTGAGGATCACTTCGGCCAGGCGATCGTAGTCCCCCCCGAAATGGTGATCGCCCGGCAGCTTCACCTTTCTCACGCCATCATTGGCCGGCAGGTCCGGGCACAGTGCGTCCTCATCCTTGTCGCCGTACACGCACAGCGTTTTTTCCGCCGGCAGCCTGGCCACTTCCGGCGCGATCGGCAGACCGTCACCGCCGCCGCCCAGCCAGTTGCTGACGTGGAATTCGAAGTCGGCTTTCTTGCCTACCGACAGCAGCACGATACGGTCCAGCGCTGCGCGGGTATCGGCATCGAGCTGGTTGATGGTGGCCGGCAGCACGTCGGCGCCCTGCGAGAAGCCGATCAGCATCACCTTGTCGCGGTGCCACTGCTGGCGGTAGTGGCCAATGATCTTCTGCAGGTCACCGGCAAAGCCCTTCGGCGTGCGCTCGCTCCAGAAGTAGCGCAGCGAATCGATGCCGACCACCGCCACGCCGTGCTCGTTGAGCGACGACGCCACGTCCTTGTCCAGGCCGGCCCAGCCACCGTCGCCGGAAACGAACACGGCCAGCGTATCGCCGTTGCCGACGGCTGGCACTTCCACCACCGGCAGGCCCTTCAGCGCGGCCGGTGGTGGCGCCAGGCTGACGCCGGCCTGCGCGCCGATTACCCGCGCTGCGGCCACCAGCCCCGGCGAGGCATCGCCGCGCGCGGTGCGCTTGAATTCACGCGCCATCGCGACCTGCTGCACGAACTGGCTGGCCTCCCCCACCTTGCAGCCGTGGTCACCTGCCGCACTCAACCATGGGAAGTTCAGCTCGGCAGGCTGCAGTTTGTTGTGCTTCACACCATCGCCGCAGACCATGCGCTGGTGGTTGTGGTCCGGGCAGAAGCCGGTGGTCAGCACGCCGGCGAACACCTGGGTATCGGCCTGCGCGGCGAGCGAATAGGCCATCTCGGCACCTTCACCATCACCGCCGACCAGCGGCAGGTGGTAACCGGGCAGATGCAGGGACGCCTGCAACCAGCGCGAGAAGTTCTCGACGTCACCGGAGCCGAACGAACAGGTCGGGTCACCCTCGCGCTTGAGCACCCCGCGCAGGTGCGCGATGTCCACGGCGGCAACCATGGCGCCGTCGGCACGCAGGGCCTCGATCGGCAGGCGGCTGGTGTCGCCACCGGCGGTGGGCTCATGGAACCAGATCACCACCCGCTGCGGCGTGCCGGCCGGCATGTGCACCGGAATCTGCTCGAACCGCCCGTGGCTGAACTGCTGCACGTTGGCCGCCGCCATTGCCGGCAGCGCCGCCAGCGCCAGAACCACACCCATTGCCCTGCCCAGCCCTGCACGTTTCATATCGCATCCCCGATGGAATGCGCACACGATACGCCGCCACCGCGTGCACGGCACGTACCGGCGCAGGCCGTTGGGGATTCAGTGGGCCGTAGTACGCCGACTGCGCCGGTACAGTGCCAGCGCCAGGTACAGCAGCCAGCTCACGATCACCACGATCACGGCCTTCTGGCCCAGCCCGCGCGGCGGACCGGCGCGCCACAGCACATGCAGCCACAACAGCACGAACGCCAGCCAGGCCCAGCCCCAGAGCAGGCCGGCGGCGGACTGCCAGCCCGGTTCGCGGCGAAGATACCAGGCCTGCAGCAGCATGCCGACACTGGCGCAGAGGAACGCGGTGTTGGCCGCCAGCCCATGGATGAACGGTGCCAGCAGCGGGGTTGCTTCCGGCAGCCAGCTGTCACCGATGGCGACCGTCGCCAGCCCCAGCGCGGAGACGGTGAACAACAGCGGCGCCGCCGCACTGCGCCGCGGACCGATGCTGCCGCGATACAGCGCAACGCCAAGCACCGCGATGGCCAGCGCCAGCAGGCAGTACGCAGCGCGCAGCGCCAGCCCCCACGGCCCGTGCAGGTAAAGGCTGAGCGTGGCCCGCACCCAGTCCAGATCGGTACGTGCGAACTGGGTCCACAGCGCGGTGGCCACGAACAGCAGCAATGCCACCAGCGCCAGCGCTGCCGCCGGGCGCGTGCGGCTCATGGTGCGGCCTCAGGATGCCGCGCCTTCCACTCGGCCAGCGCCTTGCGATAGCGCTGCAGCTCGTCGGCATACAGATCAAGCACGCACAAGGGGCAGCCACTGCCGCAGCATTCGTTGGGACCGGGCTCTTCCGGCGGCAGCGGACGGGGATCGGGATCAGGGACGGACACGGTTGGAGGCGACAGCCGGTGGAAACAGGCCACCAGTGTACCGGGCTGGCTCAGCGGCCCAGCTGGCGGCGCAGGTTGTCGCGCGCGGCGGCGTCCAGGCGCTGATGGAAGAACTCGCTGAGAAAGATGCGTGGCACGCGCAGCAGGCCCTGCAGGAATCGACGCCGGCCGGCACGGTACAGGAAGCCCGGCACCACGCCCTTGTACTCCTCGGCCACGCCGCGGTCATAGGCGGCGAACACCGGTTCCGGCGCGGCCAGGATCGCCATGTCGCAGTCCAGGAACAGCGCCGCCTCGGCATCCACATCGTCCGGGCCGAGCTCGCCATGGCGGGCGGTCAGCAGGATCAACTGCTCCACGCGGGCGGCGTCGACACCGGCAAGCTCCGGCGCCTGTGCAATCGCCTGCAGGGCGAGCGCTGCCGAGCGTGCCTCGTTGTCCTTGCGGCCGGCCTCGTAGATCGCGTCGTGGTAGAGCACGGCCAGGTAGACCTCGGCCGGCTGCTGCCAACCCGGGCCGTCGGCCACTTCCTGGCAGTGCTGCAGCACCGCGCGCACATGGCCGAAGTGGTGGTAGGCGCGTGGCGGTGTGGCATAGGCATCGTGCAGCGTCTGCCATTGCGCCGGTGCAAGCGGGATCGGGGCGAAGTCCATGCTGAGATCATCCTGCCAGCGACCGCGCCGGGCAAGCTGGACAATTTTTCACCAGCCACTCACATCGCTTGCGGGGCAACGCTGCGGTGCGGTTGTCCACAGCTTTGTCGAGCGCTGGTCCACACCGCGTGTGGATGAACCAGCACCCGACCGGCGGTAGATGCGGGGCTCCTGGAGCGGGTCTACACTGCCGTCAGGCGGGAGCACCCGCCGTCGCCGGGAACCGCCATGCGCCGTCTTGCCGCTTGCTTCCTTGCCCCGTTGCTGGCGGTCGCCGGCACGCCCATCACCCAGGCCCAGGAGCCACCACCACCGGCCGCCTACGTGGCGCCCACCACGCCGCCCAGCGTGGCCAACGTTCCAACACCGGAACAGGTACTGGCCATTCCGCCGCAACTGCGGGAGATGCTGCAGAAGCAGGTGATCGCCCGCCACAACGCGCGCGAACAGCGTCTGCAGGCCTTGGTCGAAATGATCTTCGGTGCGCAGGCGCTGGACCTGCAGTACGACCCCAATGCGACCTACACCGTGTCGGAGATCTGGCAGAACCGGCGCGCCAACTGCCTGGCCTTCACCCTGCTGTTCGTGACCCTGGCACGCGAGGCACGCATCCAGGCGCGCGTGCAGGAAGTGGACCGGGTGGTGTCCTGGTACCAGGACCAGAACCAGGGCGTGGTCTACAGCGTGGGACACGTCAATGTGGGCGTGCTGGTGGAGGGGCGCAACGGCACCGTCGATCTTGACCGCAACATCCTGTACGACCGCCGTGGGCCGCACCCGATCAGCAGTGAGCGGGCGCTTGCGCACTTCTACAACAACCGCGGTGCCGAACGCATGGCCGTGGGCGACCTGGTGGGCGCGCGTGCGTTCTTCGATGCAGCACTGGCCCAGGATGCGGATTTTGCGGCAACGTGGAACAACCTGGGCGTGCTCGACAGTCGCCAGGGCGACCTGGCCGGCGCACGTGCATCGCTGGAAAAGGCGCTGCGCGCGGACGACCGCCAGGACGCGGCGCTGACCAATGCCAGCGTGCTGTACCGCCGGATGGGCCTGACCGCCCAGGCACTGGTACTGGAACGGCGCCTGGCGTCGGTGCAGCGGGAAGATCCCTTCGTGCAGTACATGCAGGGCGCGGCGGCCGAGCGTCGTGGCGATCTGGCCACGGCCATCCGCTACTACCGGCGCGCGGTGCAGCTGTATGACAACGCGCACCAGTTCCATTTCGGGCTGGCGCGTGCGTATTTCCTCAGTGGCCAGGTAGCCCGTGCCGACCGCGAACTGCTGCGCGCACGGTCGCTGGGCGGAACCACAGAACAGGCGCGTTACCAGGCCAAGCTGGACAGCCTGGCGCGCCTGCGCAGCCAGCAGCAGGCGCGTCGGTGAAAGCGATCAGGCCTTCTTGAGGAAGCAGGTCTTCAGCACCAGGCCCTTGATCTTGTCCGAGTTGCCTTCGATGTGCTCGGCATCGTCCTCGACCAGGCGGATGTTGCGGATCACGGTGCCCTGCTTGAGCGGGATCGAGGAACCCTTCACCTTCAGATCCTTGATCACGGTGACGGTGTCGCCGGCCTGCAGGGTATTGCCGTTGCTGTCACGCACGACCAGGGTCGAACCGGCGCTTTCCTCGGCGGTCCATTCGAAGCCGCAGTCGGCGCAGATCCACAGCGCGCCATCGGCATAGGTGTTTTCCAGGGTGCACTGCGGGCAGGCGGGAACAGAAGACATCGGCAAGTACCTCAAAATGAATCAACAGCGGCCATTGTAACCGCCCGGCCCTTTTCCCCTTTTTCCGGGCGGGTGCCCGGCCACCTCCTCGTCTCGTTCCACACCGGCAAGCGGCGGGAACTTGCAGTCAGCGGCGAACTGCAGCAGAGTGCGCGGCCCCTGATCGCCCCCGGAACTCCCCATGCGCCTCGGCATCGACTTCGGTACCAGCAACTCCGCCGCCGCCATCGTGCATGAGGGGAAACTGCTGCCGATCCGCTTCGGCGACGCCGAGCAGTTCCGCACCAGCGTGTATTTCCCCGGCGTGGTGCCCGATCCGGACGACTTCCAGCTCGATGACGGCCAGGAACACCAGCTGCAGCAGATGATCGACAGCGCTGCGCGCGCGGCCCGTGCCGCCGGCCAGGAACGCACGCCACAGGCGCTGCGCCGCGAGGCCCTGCGCGCGCTGCGCCGGGAATGGATGGAAGCCCGCGCCGGCAAGGAACGCAGCGCCAGCGACCTGCTGCAGAACGCAGTCTACGGCGACGATGCATTGGAAGCCTATTTCGAGGAACACGAAGGCAACCTGGTGCAGAGCCCGAAGTCGATGCTGGGCTACAACCTGCACCCGCGCGCGAAGCAGACCATCACCGGCATTGCCGCGCACATCCTCGAGCACATCCGCCTGACCGCCAGCGCCCAGCTCGGCCAGCCGCTGCGCGCCGCCCTGCTCGGCCGCCCGGTGCAGTTCCGCAGCTCGATCGGTGCGGCCGGCAACGACCAGGCGCTGGACATCCTGCGCGAAGCGGCCACCCAGGCCGGCTTCGACCAGATCGATTTCCTCGAGGAACCGGCCGCGGCGGCCATGCATTACCACGCCGAAAGCCGCGAACGTCACCAGGCGGTGATCGTCGATATCGGCGGCGGTACCACCGACATCGCCCACGCCGAGGTCGGAGGCGATGCTGCGCCACGCATCCACCGTGCGTGGGGTATCGCCCGCGGCGGCACCGATATCGACCTGGCACTGAGCCTGTCCAGCTACATGCCGCTGTTCGGCCGCGGCATCACCCGCGTGCCCGCCCACCACTATGTGGAAGCGGCCACCGTGCAGGACACAACCCGCCAGCGCGACTTCCGCCAGCACAAATACGACCATGTCGACGAACCGTGGGGCGCGCGCCTGCAGGCCCTGCAGGACACCGGCAACACCGCCCGCCTGTACCGCGATGTCGAGCGCGCCAAGATCGCCCTCAGCGCCGCCAGCGAGCATCGCAGCACGCTGGACTACATCGCCCGCGACCTGCATGCCGACAGCAGCGCCGACGGCCTGGCCGCCGCCGCCCACGGCTACCTGGAGCAGATCCGTGAACTGCTGGCGCAGGTCCGCAGTGACATCGGCGGCGACCCGGACGCGGTGTTCCTGACCGGCGGCATGTCCCGCGCCGGTTACCTGCGCCAGGCCGTGACGGAGGCCTTCCCAGGGGCCCGCATGGTCCACGGCGAGCCCTCGCTGGGCGTGGTCCAGGGCCTGGCATTGGCGGCAGCCAGCCAGGATTAACAAAACGTTACGCGGTCTAAGTTACTCTTGGTCGGCTAGAACTCCGCTGCACCTTCCACCGGCCACGCCGGTGTGTGTCCACGGTGCAGCCTGGCCCGCCCTGCGGGCCTAGCGGCCATGCCTTCCTGGCTCGTTCATGGTCCGCGCAGCACCTGAGCCGCCATCGAGACCCGCTTTGGGCACCCGCCAGGCCCCTGTGGCCTTACAACCTGACGCAGCACCTGCACCCATCGACTGCCGCCGTTGTGACGCGGTCTGTTGCCGGTTGCCCGTGCTGCTGCAGCCCGGCGACCACGTGCCTGGCCAGTTCCTGTCACGCGACACCCACGGTCGTGCCGTGATGGCGCGCAACGAGGAAGGCTGGTGCGCGGCGATCGATCCCTATCACCTGCGCTGCACGATCTATTCGCAGCGCCCGGCGATCTGCCGCCAGTTTTCGATGGGCGGCGATGACTGCCGCCGCGAGCGGCAGGACTACCTGCGCCAGGCCGATGCCTGGGCGCTTTCCTCCCCTTCCACCTGACAGGAGCAACCATGCCCCGCAAGGCAAAGACCCCCGCGAAGGCCAGCAACAGCATCCGCAGCGAACGCAAGGGCGCGGCCGCCAGCACCGTGGTCAGCAGCGATTCGATCGCTTCGGACCTGGCAGCGTTCCGCAAGGCCGGTGGCAAGATCGAAGTCCTCGGCACCACCTGGGCGCTGAAGAAAGCCAGCTGACCCAGCACTGACCGCGGCGGCGCTGCCGCCGCGGCCTGCCGGACCGTGCTCAGCGGTCCAGGCGTACCCGCACGCTGCCCGAGTGCGACTGGATGCGGATGTCACCATCACCGCCTCCCAGACGCGTGTCGAGATGGCTGCCTGGCCCGTAACGCGGCCGCTCCACCTGCCCGGCATCGCTGTTGATCGAGCCGCTGAAGCTGTTCACCGACAGCTGCGCCGACACCGCGCGCGGCAGGCTCAGCGTGACCGAGGCACTGACCGATTCGACGTTGATACGGCCACCGGGTGCCAATCCGGCTGCAGCCAGGTCGATGCTGCCCGAGACGGTCTCCACTGCCAGCCGCTGCACGCGGCCAGCGTCGACCTCGACCCGGCCCGACACCGTCTGCGCACCGATATCACCGGACACGCCGCCGCCGGCCTCAATCCGGCCACTGACCGTGTTCACGTCCAGCTTGGGCGTCTGCAGACGTGCACTGACGCTGCCACTGACCGTGTTGAGCTTGCTGTCGCCACTGCGGCCAGCTGCGCTCAGGCTGCCGCTGACCGTGTCGGCCTGCAGCCGTCGCACATCGATGCCACTGATGTCCTGGCTGGCACTGACCGTGCTCAGCAGCAGCTCTACCGAGCGCGGCACGTTCAGCACCAGCGTCGCGCCACCGTTGTTGTTGCGGCGCGGGTATTCGATCTCCCAGCGCACACGGTTGGCGCTCTTCTCCTGGCGCAGCTGCAGGCCGTCGCTGAGCGTGCCGGTGAGCTGCACGTCATTGCGGTCCCAGCCACGCACGGTCACCTTGCCAGCGACGTTGCTCAGCTCGATGCGACCACCCGCGGCCAGGGTGTGGCGCTCGTCGATGCGGGTGTCCGCCAGCGCCACGGCAGGGGCCAGCAACAGCGCGACACAGCAGGAAATCAGGGTTCGGGTCATGGGGGTCTCCTCAGGTCGTCAAGCCGGACTCGGCGGCATAGGCCGCCTGCCGGGTCAGTTCCAGCCGCAGCGCGTAGGTGCGCTTGAGCTGGCCAAGCAGGTGCGGCGCACGCGGATCCTGCGCTAAGGCGGCACGGATCTGCGCCGCGCTTTCATCCAGTTCATGCAGGGCCGGCTGCCATTCCGGCGCCCGGCCATCGGGCAGCGCGGCCACGGCCTGCTGGTACTGCTCGGTCATCGCCGCCGCCTGCAGCTGCAGCGGGGATGGTACCGGCGCACTGAGCTGCGAATGGCGCCAGGGCGCCACCGCGTATACAGCCAGGCTGGCGGCCAACGCGGCTCCCACCGGCAGCCACCAGCGGCGACGCGGGCGCGGCGGCAGGGCCACCACGTTGTCGGTTGCCGCAGGTGCCGCTTGCGGTTCACGCGGCGGCAGCTGGGCCGACAGGCGTGCCCAGCCATCGGTGGGCAGGCTGCGTTCGGGTGGCAGTGCGCGCAGTCGGGCTGCCAGATCGTGGTCGGAATCGTGGTCGTGTGTACTCATGTCATGTCTCCCAGCCGTGCGCGCAACAGGCCGCGCGCACGATGCAACTGTGCCTTGGAACTGCCGACAGCCATCTGCAGTTGTTCGGCGATTTCCTGGTGTTTCCAGCCTTCGATGTCGTGCAGCACCAGTACCGCACGCGCCCGTGGTGGCAGTGTCGACAGCGCGCGTTCGAGGTCGCGTTCGGTGCCAGCACAGCGGTCGTGTACCGCCAGTTCCTGCAGGCCGCCGTCCACTTCGTCGAGGCTGTCGTGATCCTGCCCGCCGGCACGCCCGCGCAGTTCCATCAGCGCGGCGTTGACGCCCAGCCGGTGCAGCCAGGTCGACAGGCTGCTCTCGAAACGGAAGCCCGGCAGCGCCTTCCATGCCTGCAGGAACGCTTCCTGCAGCGCGTCCTCGGCGCGTGCCTGCTGGCCGCCACACAGCCGCCACAGCACAGCGAATACCCGGGGCGCGTGACGCCGGTAGAGCAGTTCATAGGCAGCGGTATCGCCGGCGGCGGCGGCCCGCACCAGGGCGGGTTCGTCGACGGCGTCGTTGGCGGCAGGCAGCGCGGGCATGGTGGTGTCGAGCATATCGCTTGGATGCGGCAATCCGGGAAAAGGTTTAGAGCCCATCCACGATCGATGCCATGCAACCTTTTTGATGGCTCCTGCATCCATGGATAGTCCTTCGAGAAAATGCCGTCCGGGAGTTCTGCCATGTCCAGTCCAACCTGTGCCGCCCTGCTGGTGATCGCCGCCTGCGTCGTGCTGCAGACCCTGGGCCTGTCGCTGCAGCTGCGTCCCGAAAACGGACGCGCCTGCCTGCAGCAGCATCACCAGGAGCTGGTGTGCCTGGCCTGGGCTCCGGCGGTCGAATCCACGGCAAGCGCCGGGTAACATCGAAGGTCGTTATTGCCACCTGTTGTCGCCCCCATGATGTTGTCGCTGAAGGATCACCTGCCCGCCTGGAGCCACCCGTGGCTGAACTACGCAGGCGTTGCCCTGCAGATCGTGCTGGTGCTGCTGGTTGCCTGGCTGCTGCGGGTGCTCGCCCGTCGCCTGATCCGGCGCTTCGCCGAGCACTACACGCTGCCACCTGAAATGGTGATGGGCGCGCGCCGGATCACCAGTTTCGTGGTCTATTTCAGCGCCCTGCTGTACATCCTCAGCCTGCTCGGCGCGAAGCCTTCGGTGCTGTGGACCGCCTTCACCGGCTTCGCGGCCGTGGGTGCGGTGGCCTTCTTCGCGGCGTGGAGCGTGCTGTCCAACATCTTCTGCACGCTGCTGATCTTCACCACCCGCCCGTTCCGCCTGCATGACTACATCGAAGTGCTGGAGAACGGCGAGAAGCCGGGCCTGAAGGGCCGGGTGATCGACGTGAACCTGATCTACACCACGCTGCAGGAGACCGGCGACGGCCACGAGGGCACGGTGCTGCAGCTGCCGAACAACCTGTTTTTCCAGCGCACGGTGCGCCGCTGGCGCGACCCGGCACAGGCCCCCGGTGGCATCCAGGGCGACGGCTGAGGCGCGGTGTTCGGCAGGGCTTGCAGCCCTGCACCTGCCGAATCAACGTCAACGTCAACGGCAGAAGCTGGCTATCCGTGGGTAGGCGGGGTGGGTCCGGTTGAGGGGGACGCTGCAAGTACGTCCATGTAAGCTCGGTCGCCGCATCCATGCGGCTCACGCCCTCTCAACCGGACCCACCCCGCCTTCGACAGTTTTCCGCGAGCTGTCGGAACGACGCATTGCTCTGGTGGGTGTCGACCTTGGTCGACACGGTGGATCCACGCCATCCGTGGATGACTCATTCGATATCTGACAGATGTGTCGGCCAAGGTCGACACCTACCAACAGCCGCGGAAATCTGTCAGAGGTGGGGCGGTGTCGGAGTGCGGGGTGTCAGCCGCATGGATGCGGCTGCCAAGCCCCCAAGGACGGGTTTACGGCGTCCCCGCACTCCGACACCGTCCCGCCACCCCACGGAATGCCAGCTTTTGCTGTTGCTGTTGCCTTGGCTTGAAGGCTTCGGCGGGTGCAGGGCGCAGCCCTGCCGAACAACCTTTACCTCAACTGGCTGTCCTTGCTGCCACGCCGGTTGTAGCCGGCATGCGCCTGTTCTTCGTCGTCATGCGCCTGCTGGCACGCCACGCACAGCCGCACACCAGGCACGGCCTGGCGCCGCGCCAATGGAATCGGCGCGTCGCATTCCTCACAGTGTTCCAGACCCGGGCCCCGCCGCAGCTGGCGCCGCGCGCGGGCGATCGCATCGTCGACGGTGGCGTCGATCTGGTCCTGGACCGCGCTGTCTCCCGCCCAACCGGTGGCCATGGCCATCCTCCGCAGGTGTGTCGCCTGATATGGAGACGATACACCCCGGCAAAAAGGCAGGCCTTCATGTAGAGCCGAGCCACGCTCGGCTGCTCTTCAGGAAGACGAACAGAGCGCAGATGGGTTCGATCAAGCCGATCGCGACTTAATCCCCTCCGTCCCCTTTTTGCTTACCAGACCAGGTCGTCCGGCACCTGGAACTGCGCGTAGTAGGCGTCGTCCTCGGCGTTGCCGGTGGAGATCTCGGCGGTCGAGCCCGGCTGGCCGTGGTCGACGATGATCGCTTCCGGGGCGCGTTCACGCACCTTCTCGGCAGCAGCACGCGGCAGCAGGGCGTAGCCGTCGCCGTGGGCGACGATGACCAGCACGCCCACCGACAGCGCCTTGCGCAGCTTGGGGTCGATCAGCAGGGTGCGGATCGCCGCGCCATCGCTGAAGCGGTACTCGTCATCGCCCTTGTGGGGCACGGCATGGGCCGTGATGATCTGCTTCGCCTGCGCCTTCTGTTCAGCCAGCTTGGCCTGGGCATTACGCTCGGCAGCCAGCGCGCGGTCGCGCTCGACCTTCTCGGCGCGGGCCCGTTCAGCCTCGCGCTGGACCTCGGCCGAGGTCGATTCGGCCTTGCCCTGGCGGGCCTTGGCCTGCGCGCTCGCGGCAGCGCTGGCCTGCGACTTCTTGGCCAGGCCGGCCTTGAGCAATTGTTCCTGCAGCGCGTTGGGCTTTGCCATGGTCGATGCGTACCGCGTGTAATCTTGGATGCTCCATTCTACCGACGCCCCGCCGCCCCTGCATGGCAGTCCTGAAGTACCTCACCGGCTATCCCGAACCCCTGGTCGCCCAGGTCAGCGACCTGCTGGCACAGGGCAAACTCGGCCCCTGGCTGCAACAGCGTTACCCCGACCCGCACGAGGTACGCAGCGACCGCCAGCTGTACGACTACACCCAGGACCTGAAGGACCGCTACCTGCGCAAGTCGGTGCCGCTCAACAAGGTCTGCTACGACAACACGCTGGAAGTGATCAAGCATGCGCTGGGCACCCACACCGCCATTTCCCGCGTGCACGGTGGCCGCCTCAAGGCCAGCCGCGAGATCCGCATCGCCACCGTGTTCCGCCAGGCCCCGGCGGCGTTCCTGCGCATGATCGTGGTGCATGAGCTGGCCCACCTGAAGGAAGCCGACCACAACAAGGCCTTCTACCAGCTGTGCCAGCACATGGAGCCGGATTACCTGCAGCTGGAGTTCGATACCCGCCTGTACCTGACCGAGCTGGCCAACCGCGGCCAGCGCTGACCGGCCGCAGCAGCTACACTGCGCGCCCCCTGCCTGACCTTTCCGCCATGGAACCGATCCGTCTCGACAAACGCCTGTCCGCCCTGCTCGGCATCCCGCGCGGCGAAGCGCGACGTTACATCGAAGGCGGCTGGGTCACGGTCAACGGCGACGTGGTGGAACAGCCGCAGCGTCCTGTCGATGACAGCGCCGAGATTGTCGTGGCCGAGCAGGCCAGCGATGAGAAGGCCGAGCGGGTCAGCATGCTGCTGCACAAGCCGGCCGGCGCTGCCGCTGAAACCCTGTGTTCGCTGGTCAGCAGTGACAGCCGCAGCGAGCTTGATGCCAGCAGCATCCGCCCATTGCAGCGTCACTTCCACGGCCTGCAGCTGGCTGCCTCGCTTCCGGCCAGCGACAGCGGACTGGTGGTGGTCAGCCAGGATCCGGCCACGCTGGCCCATCTGCAGCGCAATCTGGGCCGCACCGAACAGGAATACCTGATCGAAGTGGCCGAAGGCGGTCCCGAGCGCGGGCCGTGGCTGATGGCGCGGCTGCAGCAGGAATCGGGCGGCGCCAAGGTCAGCTGGCAGAGCGAGCAGCGCCTGCGCTTCGCGGGCAAGGGCCTGACGGCCAAGGGCCTGCGCGTGGCGGTCACCGCTGCCGGCCTGCAGGTGACGGCCGTGCGTCGGCTGCGTATTGGCCGCGTGGCACTGGGACCGCTGCCTGCGGGGCAGTGGCGTTACCTGGGCAGCGACGAGCGGTTCTGAGGCCTGCGGGTCGGATCCCTTGCCGAAGGCAAGGGCTCTGACCCCCTATCGATCGTGCAGACATTCCTTCACGCATGGCGTGGAACTACCATCGGGGCATGAGCCTGCCCAAGCCCCTGTGGCGACGCCTGCTGCGCGTCGCTGCAATCATCCTCGCCGCGCTGTTGCTGCTGGTGCTGTCCGGCCTGCTGCTGGCCGACCACCTCACGCCGCAGGCACAGGGCGCGCCCTCGCAGGTACTGCCACTGCAGCCGGCGCAGACCCGTATCGACCAGCAGATCGTGCCATTGCAGGAGGCCCATCCGGGGCAGTCCGGCGTGGCGTTCCTCAGTGATGGCATGGATGCCTTCGCCGCACGCGCGATGATCACCACGCACGCAGGCCGCAGCCTGGACCTGCAGTACTACATCTGGCACGACGACCTGATCGGCCACCTGATGGCCAAGGCGCTGTACGACGCCGCCGAGCGCGGTGTGCGCGTGCGCATCCTGCTTGACGACATGAACGCCAAGGACAAGGACGCGCTGATGATGGCGCTCGATGCGCATCCGAACATCGAGATCCGCCTGTACAACCCGTTCCGCAACCGCAGCGGCATCGCGCGCATGCTTGAACTGGTGCAGCGTGCTTTCAGCGTGAACCACCGCATGCACAACAAGAGCTGGATCGCCGATGGCCGCATCGCGATCGTCGGTGGCCGCAACATCGGCGAGGAATACTTCAGCGCACGCGACGATGTGAACTTCCAGGACCTGGACCTGGTGGTGGCGGGGCCGGCCGTGCAGCAGGCCAACCAGATCTTCGACGACTACTGGAACAGCAGCGCGGCAATTCCGATTTCCGCGCTGGCCTCGTACACCGATGAACAGTTGCAGCAACTCGTGCGGCAGTCGGACCTGGATGCCATGCATGCCAAGGCACAGCCCTACCTGCAGCGCGTGGCCGAATCGCGCGCCCTGCAGCGGCCCAGCCCGGAACCGCTGCACTGGAGCACGAACGTACGCATCGCTTCCGATCCGCCGATGAAGCACCACGACGATGATCGCCGCGGCTGGCTGGTCAGCAGTCTCAGCGACGAGTTGCGCGCCACGCAGCGCAGTGCGCTGCTGATCTCGCCCTACTTCGTGCCCGGCAACGATGGGGTCGAGGCGCTGTCGGCGCTGGCCGCGCGCGGCGCGCAGGTGGGCGTGGTCACCAATTCACTGGCCGCCAACGATGTAGCGGCGGTACACGGCGGCTACATGGGCTACCGGGTGCCGCTGCTGAAGGCCGGCGTGCAGCTGTACGAACTGAAGGCGCACGGCCGGCCGGATACCAGCCTGTTCGGCAGCAGCGGCGCCAGCCTGCACACCAAGGCGTTCGTGGTCGATGATCGCCGCGGCTTCGTCGGCTCGTTCAACCTCGACCCGCGCTCGGCCTACCTCAATACCGAGATGGGCGTGTTGTTCGACGACCCGGTACTGGGGGCGCAGCTGCGCGATGAATACCTGCGCCTGGCCAGCCCGGAGCACAGCTGGTGGCTGGCGCTGGGGCGCAATGATGACCTGCGCTGGCTGGAGCGCCAGCCACCACCGCACTGGGTGGAGGCCGAACCCGGGGCCAGCCTGGGCAAGCGCTGGACCGCACGGGTGATCAGCTGGCTGCCGGTGGAATCGCAGCTGTAGCGCTCAGGGCGCTGAACCGGCCGGGTCCTGTCCGGCCTCATCCAGCGTTTCCACACTGCGCCCGTGCAGGCGCCGCCAGATCCAGCGCAGCGCATGCGGCGGCGCCGACGGCAGTTGTTCAAGCAAGGCCAGCATGCGGCTCTGGCTGGCGTGGCCATGGCGGCACAACAGACTGGCAGCGGCCGCAGCGCTGCCTAGACGCAGGCTGTCGGCCAGCGGGCCCTCGGCCTCCGGCAACAGCGCCTGATGCACCGGCTCGGGCAGCTCCCAGGCAGCCGCCACCCGTTGCGCCAGCGGCAGCGACCACTGCTGAAGCAGCTGCAGGGCCAACGCGGGCTCCACGGTTTCACCGCGTGCCTGGGCTTCCTGCAGCAGCTGGCGCATCACCAGCGCAGACCCCAGGCCCTGCACCAGGCCCAGCCACTGCGCGGCGAAGGCATCACCGAAGGTAACCGTGCGTGCGTGGTCAGCAGCCGCGCGCGAGGCCAGCAGTGCGTGCTCCCAGATGATCGTGCTGAACTGCGGAAACACCTCGCACTGCACCTGCATCACCGGCTGCACCAGCACCGCGCTGATGATCTGGCGCACGCCTTCGGTACCGACCAGTGTCACCGCCCGCTGCAGGCTTTCGACCGGCCGCTCATGGACCTTGTAAGCCGGGCTGTTGGCGATGCGCAGCAGGTTGCCGGTCAGCACCGGGTCCTGGCCGATGATCGCGGCCATCACCCGCGCGGAGGCGGCATCGTCGTTGACGGTCTGGATCAGCTGCGGCAGCAGTTGCGGGCGGCGCGGCAGCTGCCGGGTGGCCCAGTCGCGATCCTGCAGCGCGCGTGCCACCGCTTCCCCCAACGCCGGATCCTGTACCGGCGTCGGCTCACCGGCCAGTCGTGGGTACAACGCCAACGCGTGCAGGCCGCGCTGCAGATGCGCGGCGATCTCCGCAGACGGCAGGGCTTCACCCTGCAGGCTGGCAGCCGCTGCCGCCACTGCCTGTCGCGATACAGCCGCCAAGCGGGACGGCGCGGCCCCGGTCGAGCGCGCCAGCCAGCCGCGCAGCGATCGCCACCAGGCCGCCGTCATCGCCGCCCGCCCTGTCGTTGTGGTGCCCGTGCCGTCACTGACTGCCCTGCCTCTTCACACGAATCCGGCTACTCGCCGTCGTCGCAGCATCGGCCGCACTTTCATCTTCTTTAACCGGAAGGCTGCCAATGTCGACGGCATCGGCCGAGCGAATGGACTAGAATGGCGCCGCGCGACCCGTCCCCCTGCACCGACGACGTCGCTTTTTTTGTTTTTGGGACCCTACCGTTCACTGGCCGTTCGCTGCAGTTCGCCGCTGTTCGCGCCATCGGAGACGCCATGCTATTCGAAACCCTCGCCACCACCGGCCACGAACAGGTGGTGTTCTGCCACAACCACGATGCCGGCCTGCAGGCGATCATCGCCATCCACAACACCACCCTGGGCCCGGCCCTGGGCGGCGTGCGCATGCGCCCCTATGCCAGCACCGACGAGGCGCTGGCCGACGTGCTGCGGCTGAGCCGGACGATGACCTACAAGAATGCGCTGGCCGGCCTCAACGTGGGCGGTGGCAAGGCGGTGATCATCGGCGACCCGAAGGTGGACAAGACCGAGGTGCTGTTCCGCGCCTTCGGCCGTTATGTCGACTCGCTGGGTGGGCGCTACATCACCGCCGAAGACGTGGGCACCGACGTCAACGACATGGAGAACATCTACCTGGAGAGCCAGTTCGTGACCGGCGTGCACCAGGTCCATGGTGGCTCCGGCGATCCCGCTCCGTTCACCGCCTACGGTGCGCTGCAGGCACTGATGGCGTCGATGCGCTTCAAGTTCGGCCATGAGGAAGTGGGCAAGACCAGCATCGCTGTGCAGGGCCTGGGCCACATCGGCATGGAACTGGTGAAGCTGCTGCGCGACCGCGGCGCCAAGCTCTACGTCACCGACCTGGACAGCGCGCTGGTTGATCGCGCGGTCAGCGATTTCGGTGCCGAAGCAGTCAAGCCGGATGAGATCCACGAGGTGAATGCAGACGTGTTCGCACCGTGCGCGCTGGAAGGCGCGATCAACGCCGACACCCTGCCGCGGATCAAGGCGAAGATCATCTGTGGCACCGCCAACAACCAGCTGTCCAGCCTGGAGATCGGCGACGAGCTGCATGCGCGCGGCATCCTGTATGCGCCGGACTATGCGGTCAACGCCGGTGGCGTGATGAACGTGTCGCTGGAGATCGATGGCTACAACCGCGAACGCGCGATGCGCCTGATCCGCAGCATCTACCACAACCTCACCCGCATCTTCGAACTGTCGCAGCGCGAGAACATCGCACCGCAGCGTGCCGCCGACCGCATCGCCGAGAGCCGCATCCTGTCGATCGGCAAGCTGAAGATGCCGCTGGGCCGCAGCACCCCGCGCCTGGGCAACCTGCGCGGCGGCTGAGCCTGCGATGATCGCGCCGGGCATCACCCCGGCGCGACCCGTTCCTCAGAAACCGCTGCTGTAACGCAGCGCCGCCTGGCGCGCGCCCTCGCCGCCCACGCGCTGGTCGAAGCCCAGGCTCAGGCGGCCAGTGCGCCCCCACCACGATTCCAGCGCCACGCCGATCAGCGCACTGCCGCGCGGCGCGTTCCAGCCCGCCAGCGGTGCCCAGGCATCGACGCCGGCGAAACTGGCCTGCCAGTCCGCATCCGCACCATCAAGCCGTTGCTGCCATTCGGCATGCCCACGCAGCGTCCAACGCCCCCAGCCACGCTCGCCGCGGATGCCAGCCAGCATCTGGCTGCGCTGCACGCGATTGGCATCCCCACGCAGGCCGAAGCCGAAACCGCCCAGCTCATTGAAGGCATCGGTATCCACACGCGTGGTGCTGGCGCCGAGGTAGGGCGTCAACGACGCACCGGCACGCCCCAGCCGGTACCCGCCCTCCACGCTGGCACTGCTGAAACGGCCGCCGTACCGCGCAGAGACGCCATAGGCGCCCGCACCGAGCAGCAGCTGACGATCCAGCGCGCGGGTGAACTGGCCACTTCCGACCTGGGCCAGTGCGTAGCCACGCCCCAGGTTCCAGCCGGCATACAGCTGCGCCTGCGCCTGGCGATCACGTCCGCGGTCACCACCGAAGCTGCTGCCACCGTTGCTGCGGGTCTCGCCAAAAGCCACACCCATCAGGCCGTTGCTGCCCAGCGGCAGGTCCTGGCCCGCCATCCAGCCACGGCTCTCGGCAGCGTTGCCGGCAAAGCTGCCCTGACCGGCCTCGCCCAGCGCGCTCTGCCAGGTACCGCGCAGGCGAGGTGCGGCCTGCACACGATCGAAGCGTTCGGCAATCGCACGCCGCGACATGTCGATGCTGTCGAAGGTCGCCGCTTCGGCACGGGCATGCGCCTGCCCGGACAGGCTCTGCAGGCTGGCGGCCAAGCCCTGCTTGCCACCGCCGGTCCACTGCAGCGCACCGGCTGCCGCACCGAAGGCCGATCCCTGCAGGCTTGCGTCTTTGTCGAGCGCCGCGAATGCGCCTTCCAGACGCTGAGCTGCCACCTGCGCGGACGCCCCCAGGCCGCTGGCCGCTGCGGTGACACTGACCTGGGTCAGGTTCAACCAGGCATTGTTGCTGTCGTAGCCGTAGCTGCTCTGCAGCAACGACAGCCCCTGCAGGCCACTGGAGGTAGCCGGCGTACTGAAAGTGCCACTGAGTCCGCCTGCCGCATGGATCAGGTCCTGTCGGCTGCCGTTCTGTGGCACGTAGCCGGAAACAAAGCCGTGCACGCGCACGCCACCGTCGATCGTGGCATTGCCTGTGACCTGCAGCGCATTGGCGCCGAGCGCGATCATCAACTGGCCACCGGCCTGCTGGGTGTAGTTGCCCTCGATGGTGCCGGTGGTGCTGCCGGTGGTGAGGAACACGCTGCTGCCGTTGACCACATTGCCGATCACGCGGGGCGTGCCACCATTGAACTGCAGGCCGGTCGAATCCGGATCGGGCTGGCCGAGGATGGTCACATTGGAACGGATCACGCCACCGTTCTGCAGCGACAGGATGCCGCGTTCGATGCGGGTGGCACCGGTGTAGCTGTTGTTGCCGGCCAGCACCAGGGTGCCCCCGCCCTGCTTGACCAGGCCGCCACTGCCGGCGATATCGTTGCGCCACGCCGAGCCGGTCGAGGCCAGATCCACGTTGGCGACCACATCACCCCAGTCGAAGCGACCCGGACCGTTGATCGCACGACCGATGTCGAGCAGGCCATAGCCGAACACTGGATCCACGCCCGGGGCACCGATGTCCTTGGCGGTGCCCAGCAGGGTCTGCCGGACCAGATCGTTGCTGAAGTACGGGAAGCGCTGCCAGACCAGGGCCGCCGCACCCGAAACCAGTGGCGCAGCGAAAGACGTGCCGTAGTTCCAGTAGTAGCTGCCACCATTGGCATCCGGGTAGACCGCGCTGCCCGGCGCCGCCAGGCAGTAGCGGGCCGCCTGCCCGCAGGCATTGGCATAGCCGGCCAGTGCGCCGGGCGTATACGGATCCACCGCCGTGGCCACCAGCCAGCCACGCTCCAGATCGGCTGCAGGCAGTGAACCGGCCACGCCCTTCTGGCTGGGCAACGCAGCCAGGCTGCTCGGCTCGCTGCGCCCATCATTGCCGGCGGCGAACACCACCAGGCCACCGTGATTGATCACGAACGGCCGGTATTCGGCAGCCACCTGCGCGGTGGTCGGCAGGTCCGTCCAGTACAGGCCGCCCCACGAGTTGTTCATCACCTTCACGTTGTAGTTGATCAGGTCCTGGTGGACCTGGGCCACACCCAGCGGACCGCTGAAGGCATTGCCGCGACCACTGCCGTCATCGGTCGGCGGCTTGTCGGAAATGATCCGTGCCGACACGATCTGCGCACCTGGCGCGATGCCGCCCGGCCAGGACCCTACTGCCGCACCGGCGGCAAGGCTGGCGACGGCCGTGCCATGCCCGACCACGTCGTCGACACCCAGGTTGTTTTTGGCCGGGTCGATGTAATTGAGGTTGGCGACCACCCGCCCATTCAAGGCCACCGCATTGCGCTGCACGCCCGAATCGACGATGCCGATGCGTACGCCCTGCCCGGTCAGGCCGGCATTCTGTGCGGCACGCGCGTTGGTGACTGACAGATGCGCATCGAAGGCCGGCTCCTGCGGCTTGGCCGGCGGCGGCGTGGTGGGAGGCGGCGTGGTCGGCGGCGTAGGCGTGGTCGGCGGCGGATCGACACGCACATTGCTGCCCCCCCCGCCACCGCCACAGGCCGTCAGCGCCACCGCCAGCGCGGTTCCCAGGGCAGACCTCACCATCATCGTGCGTTCCATCGATTCCTTCCCATGAACGTTGTCCTGCCTTCATCCCGGCAGGCGTGCGGCCGCGCCCAGCGGCGGCCCTCCCCGACCCTCTATACTTGGGCCGACCCCCACGCAGTCTGCCGGGAAACCGGGGCACATCCAACGGCCCCCGGTCTCCTTTCCGAACATTGCTTACGCATCAACGAGATTGCCATGTCCAACATCGTCATCGCCGCCGCCAAGCGCACCGCCATCGGCTCCTTCCTCGGCCAGTTCAACGGCGTGCCGACCCCCACCCTCGGCGCGGCCGCCATCGCCGCCGCCCTGGAGCAGTCGGGTGTCCCGGCCAGCGACGTTTCTGAAGTCCTGATGGGCTGCGTGCTGCCGGCCAACCTCGGCCAGGCGCCGGCCCGCCAGGCGGCGATCGCCGCCGGCATCCCGCTGTCGACCGGTGCCACCACGCTGAACAAGGTGTGCGGCTCGGGCATGAAGACCATCATGCTTGGCCATGATCTGATCAAGGCCGGTTCGGCCCGCATCGTGGTTGCCGGCGGCATGGAATCGATGTCCAACGCCCCGCATATGCTGCCGAACTCGCGTACCGGCAACCGCTTCGGCAACTTCCAGGCGGTCGACCACATGGCCCACGACGGCCTGGTCAACGCCTACGATGGCAAGGCCATGGGCGAATTCGCCGAATGCGCCGTGGACAAGTACCAGTTCAGCCGCGAAGAGCAGGACGCCTACGCGATCGAATCGGTCAAGCGCGCCCAGGCCGCGCAGGCCAACGGTGCGTTCGCCGACGAGATCGTCGCGGTCAAGGTCGCCACCCGCAAGGGTGAGGTCGAGGTCGCTACCGACGAGCAGCCCGGCCGCTCGGACATCGCCAAGATCCCGACCCTGCGCCCGGCCTTCAAGAAGGATGGCAGCGTCACCGCCGCCAGTTCCTCCAGCATTTCCGACGGCGCCGCTGCAGTGGTCCTGCTGACCGAGGAAGACGCAGCCGCGCGCGGCATCACCCCGCTGGCCCGCATCGTCGGCCACGCAACCCATTCGCAGGAGCCGGAGTGGTTCACCACCGCGCCGATCGGTGCGCTGCACACGCTGCTGGAGAAGACCGGCTGGTCGCTGGACCAGGTCGACCTGTTCGAAATCAACGAAGCCTTCGCCGTGGTGGCGATGGCACCGATGCGCGAACTGGGCATCCCGCATGACAAGCTCAACGTGAATGGCGGCGCCTGCGCACTGGGCCATCCGATCGGTGCCTCCGGTGCACGCCTGGTGGTGACCTTGGTCAACGCCCTGCGCACGCGCGGTGGCAAGCGCGGCATTGCCACCCTGTGCATCGGCGGTGGCGAAGCAACGGCTATCGCCATCGAATTGATTTAAATGGATTTAACGATGATTTCGCAAAAATGAATGCGGGATCGCTTGACACCCAATCTTGGCTTGTCATCATGTTGTCGGCGCGCAGCATGCGCGTTGCCTAATTCTAACGACGAGGATTTACACAATGAGCATCAACAAGCTGCTGGTCGCGATGTCCCTGGCTCTGGCCCTGGCCGCCTGCTCGAAGCAGGAAGCTGCCCAGGACGCCGCTGCTTCGGCCAACGAAGCCGCCACCGAAGCCCAGGCTGCTGCCGACCAGGCCGCCGCTGCTGGCGCCCAGACCGCCGACGCTGCCCAGCAGGCCGCTGACACCGCCGCCACCGCTGCTGACGCTTCGGTTGACGCTGCTGCCCAGGCTGGCGCTGCTGCCACCGACGCCGCTGCCGGCGCCGCTGCTGACGCTGCCAAGGCTGCTGAAGGCACCGCTGAGAAGGCCAAGGACGCTGCTGAAGAAGCCAAGAAGTAATAACTTCTTTCTTCACGCTGTTCTGGAAAAGCCGCTGGTTCGCCAGCGGCTTTTTCTTTTGTCGAATGCGCGCGACGGAGCCGCTGCATCGCGACCCCGTCTTCACAACGGCATGAATAGGCTGGCGTCCCCATCCATTGCAGTACCGGAGACCGCCATGAAGATTCGTCCGATCACCACCACCCTGCTGGCCGCCTCCCTGCTGCTGGCCCTGGCCGCCTGCAAGGGCCCGGAAGCCGAACAGGCCAAGCAGGACGCACAGCAGGCCGCCGACAGCGCAGGCGCTGCCGCCCGTGACGCCGTGGACAAGGCCGCCGAAGCCACCCGCGAAGCCGCCGACAAGACCGCCGCCGCCTCCGAGCAGGCCGCTGCCGATACCCAGCATGCGCTGGACAAGGCCGCCGATGCCACCGCCACCGCCGCTGACAAGGCCAAGGACGCCGCAACCGACGCCGCCGCACACGCCAGCGACGCCACCGCCAACGCGGCACAGAAGGTCGCCGACAAGGCCCGCGATGTCGCCAACGACGCGAAAGCCAACGCCGCCAAGGAAGAAGCCAAGCACTAAGCCCTACCGGCAGCCGAGCATCGGCTCGGCGCTACAGGAAAAGCCGCGGCACTGCCGCGGCTTTTCTGCTTTTCGCTCTCTGCTCTTTCTGTTGATTCCGTGGTGGACGGCACGGAAACCGTCCAAGGCCGCGCGGGCAGGTTGCGCAGGAGCGTAAGCGCCATGGATGGCGCGCCCGAGCCTTATCTGATCGGAATCTGGCAGCGTAGGTGCCGAGAGCCGGCGTGGGCCGCCCCTACGGCAGCGCGCGCGCCAGCATCGCCGACAGATCCACGCCCACCGGCAGCGTCCCGAACACCAGCCCGTGCTCCCCTTCCAGCCGGCTGCGCACGAACGCCTCCGCCATCGGGCTGCGCGCACGCAACAGCAACGCGGCCTGCAACAGCAGCGCAGTGCGCTCGCAGAACAGCCGCGCCTGCGATTCTTCCGGTGGCGGCGCCGCTGCCCAACGCTGCAAAGCCGCTGCATAGTGCGCATCACAATCGGCCACCGCTGCCAGCTCAGCGCGCAGCGCCGCCAGCACCTCCGGTTCGCGTGCCAGTGCACGCAGCACGTCCAGGCACTGGATGTTGCCGCTGCCCTCCCAGATCGAGTTCAACGGAGCCTGCCGGTACAGCCGCGGCAGCATCGATTCCTCCACGTAGCCCGCACCACCCAGGCACTCCTGTGCTTCGTTGACGAAGGACGGCGCGCGCTTGCACAGCCAGTACTTTCCCAACGCCGTACCCAGCCGCGCCAACGCGGCTTCGCGGGTATCCACACCGGCACGATCCACGGCGCGGGCGATGCGCATCGACAGCACCGTGGCCGCTTCCGACTCCAGCGCCAGATCAGCCAGCACGTTGGTCATCAACGGGTGCTCGACCAGCAACTTGCCGAACGTACGGCGATGGCGTGCGTGGTGCAGCGCCTGCGCCAAGGCCATGCGCATTTCCGCCGCTGCGCCCAGCATGCAGTCCAGGCGGGTCATCATCACCATGCCGATGATGGTGGCCACGCCGCGTCCCTCTTCGCCCACGCGCCATGCCTGTGCGCCGCAGAACTCGACCTCGCTGGACGCGTTGGCCCAGTCACCGAGTTTGTCCTTCAGCCGCATCAACCGGAACGCATTGCGGTCGCCATCGGCCAGCCGGCGCGGCATCAACAGACAGGTCAATCCGCCCGGCGCTTGTGCCAACACGAGAAAGCCGTCGCACATCGGTGCGGAGAAGAACCACTTGTGGCCCACCAGGCGATAGCGTTCGCCATCGATCGGTTCGGCACGCGTGCTGTTGGCACGCACGTCGGAACCGCCCTGCTTCTCGGTCATGCCCATACCCAGGGTGATGCCGGCCTTGTCCGCCACCGGTACATCGCGCGGGTCATAGACCGGGGCGGCGGCCTTGCGCGTCCACTCTGCAAGATGCGGTTGTGCCTGCAGCACCGCCACCGCGGCATGGGTCATGGTCAATGGACAACTGGTGCCGGCTTCGGCCTGGTGGTGCAGGTAGCTCAGCGCCGCCCGCGCGACATGTGCGCCGGGCTGTGGCTCGTGCCAGGACAATCCAGCGACACCGTGTGACTTCGCCGTACCCATCAGTTGGTGATAGGCCGGATGGAACTCCACCGTATCGATGCGGTGGCCCTGCGCATCATGCGTGCGCAGGCGCGGACGATCACGGTTGGCATCAAAGCCGATCCGGTACAACTCATCCCCCGCCAATGCGCCATAAACCGCCAGGCGTGGCGCGAAGCTGCCGGCCCCCTCGCGCTGCACGGCGTCCATCAACGCCACGTCGTCGGTCCACAACTGTCGCCCTGCAAACGGCGGCGGCTGATTCAGCACCACATGGGTTTCATACGGCGCGTTGCTGCTGAAGCTGGGTCCACTCATCCGGTCCGTCCTGGCGGCAAGAGGTCTGCGGCCCGATTGTGCCGCATCGCCTGCCAAGCCCGTGTTCAGGCCGGTTCTCACCCCGTGCACGAGGCGCGGGCCACAGTGACTGCATGGCAGTCAACGACGATCTGGTGGTGCTGCGCCCGGAGGGGCTGTACTGTGCCGCCGGCGATTTTCATATCGACCCGTGGCGACCGGTAGCGCGTGCGGTCATCACCCATGGCCACGGCGACCATGCCCGCCCGGGCATGGGCGAGTATCACTGCAGCGAAGGCAGCCTGCCGATTCTGCGCTGGCGGCTGGGTGACGTGCCGGTGCAGGCGCATGCCGAGGGCGTGCCGTTCCGCCTGGGGCAGGTGCAGGTATCGCTGCATCCGGCCGGTCACGTGCTCGGCTCTTCGCAGGTGCGCATCGACGACGGGCGACAGGTCTGGGTGGCCTCCGGCGACTACAAACGCCAACCTGATCCAACCTGTGCGCCATTCGAAGTGGTGCCCTGCGATACCTTCATCACCGAGGCCACATTCGCACTGCCGATCTACCGCTGGCCGGACACGCCGGCGGTGGCTGCAGAGATCGTGGCGTGGCGCCGCGAATGCGAACAACGCGGCGAAGCGGCGATCCTGCTGTGCTACGCACTGGGCAAGGCGCAACGGGTGCTGGCCGAGCTGCTGCCGCTGGACGATCGCCCAGCCTGGCTGCACGGCGCCATCGCCAATGGTGTGGCGGTCTACCGGCAGGCCGGCGTGCCGATGCTGGAGACGCACACCGTGGCCGAGCAGGGCCGCCAGCCTGATGCCGCCGGCCAGCTGATCCTCGCCCCGCCGTCGGCTGCTGGCACGCCCTGGATGCGCCGCTTCGGCCGCCACCAGCTGGGCTTCGCATCCGGCTGGATGCAGCTGCGCGGCAATCGGCGGCGCCGCAATGTCGATCGCGGTTTCGTCATTTCCGATCACGCCGATTGGCCAGCACTGCTGCAGACCATCGAACAGACGGGCGCGCAGCGGGTGATCGCTACCCACGGCAATACCGATGCGTTGATTCCGTTCCTGCGCGAGCGCGGCGTGGCTGCCGAGGCCTTCCGTACCGATTTCGGGAGCGAGGAATGAAGGCCTTCGCTGCGCTCTACCAGCGCCTGGATCGCAGCACCGCCACGCTGGACAAGCGTGCAGCGCTGGTCGACTACTTCCGCCAGGCGCGCGCGCACGATGCCGCATGGGCGCTGTACCTGCTCAGCGGTGGCAAGGTGGGCGGCGCACGGCGCAGGATCGCTGCCAGCGGCGAGTTGCGTGCCTGGATTGCCGAAGAATCCGGCTTGCCGCCCTGGTTGGTGGAAGACAGCTATGCGCAGGTGGGTGACCTCGCCGAAACGCTGACCCTGCTGCTGGATGATCCATCGCAGCCAGCTGCCGACCGCGCGTTGGCCGAATGGATCGAACAGCATCTGCTGGCGGTGGCCAATCAACCCGAGGCAGTGCGCCGTGCGGCGGTCGTCGCAGGCTGGCGGCAGCTGTGCAGCAGCGAACGCCTGGTGTTCAACAAGCTGCTGACCGGTGCCCTGCGCGTAGGCGTTTCGCAGCGGCTGGTACAGCAGGCGCTGGCCGAATGGTCCGGCCTGGACATCGCACGCATCGCCCAGCGCATGCTTGGCGAGTGGGTGCCTTCGCCCGGGCTGCTGGCTCAGCTGCTGTCGCCGGATGAGCTTCCGCTGGACCGTCAGCAGCCCTACCCGTTCTTCCTCGCTTCGCCACTGGAAGGCGAACCTGCCGAACGGCTCGGCCCGATCGATGACTGGCTGCTGGAATGGAAATGGGATGGCATCCGCCTGCAGCTGCTGCGCCGGCGTGGCGAGGTCGCTTTGTGGTCGCGTGGCGAAGAGCGGCTGGATGGCCGCTTCCCCGAAATCGAGCAGGCGGCGATGGCACTTCCCGATGGCTGCGTGCTGGACGGAGAGCTGCTGGCCTGGGACGAGGCCACCGGCCTGCCGCGTGCCTTCACCGCACTGCAGACCCGCATCCAGCGCCGCAAGCCCGGTGCGGCCGCCCTGCGCAACACGCCGGTGCGCGTGCTCGCCTATGACCTGCTTGAACTCGATGGCGCGGACCTGCGCGAACTTCCGTTGCAGCAGCGGCGCGCACAGCTCACCGAGGTCATCGGTGCGCTGGACGATGTGCGGATCCAGCTGTCGCCCGACGTTGACGCCAACGATTGGCGGCGGGCAGCAGCGATGCGCGACGTTGCACGCGAACGCGGCGTGGAAGGTCTGATGCTGAAACGGCGGGTCTCGCCCTACCAGGCCGGGCGACGCCGCGGCGACTGGTGGAAATGGAAGGTCGATCCACTCACGATCGACGCGGTGCTGCTGTACGCACAGGCCGGCCATGGGCGGCGCAGCACGCTGTACACCGACTACACCTTCGGTGTCTGGGACGGCGACACGCTGGTGCCAGTGGCCAAGGCGTATTCGGGCTTGGACGACAAGGAGATCCTCGCACTCGACCGCTGGATCCGCGCCAACACCCGCGAGCGCTTCGGGCCGGTGCGCAGCGTGCGCGCCGAACAGGTGTTCGAGCTGGGCTTCGAAGCGGTCAACCGCAGCAGCCGGCACAAGTCCGGCATCGCCGTGCGTTTTCCGCGCATCCTGCGCTGGCGCCACGACAAACCTGCCAACGAGGCCGATCAGCTGGCTACGCTGCAGGCGCTGGCGCGATGAACCGCAGCCAGGCGCTGCGCAGGCTGGAAGACTGGTTCGCCGCGCGTGGCTGGCGCTCACTGCCGTTCCAGCGTGCGATGTGGCGGCATTACCTTGCCGGTGGTTCCGGGTTGCTGCACACGCCCACGGGCAGCGGCAAGACGCTGGCGATGTTCGGCGGCCCTCTGCTGCAGGCCATGATCGACCCACCGCCGTCGCCCCGCCGCGCCACTGCGGTGCGCCCGCTGCAGGTGCTGTGGGTGACGCCCTTGCGCGCATTGGCAAGCGACACCGCGCGCGCACTGCAGGCCGTGGTCGATGGGTTGGGGCTGGGATGGCGGGTCGGTCTGCGCAGCGGTGACGCCAGCAACCGCGAACGACGACAGGCGCGCGAGGGCCGCATCGACGTACTGGTCACAACGCCGGAATCGCTGGCGCTGCTGTTGAGCTATCCGGATACGCTGCCGCGCATGCGCCAGCTGCGCTGCGTGGTAGTGGACGAATGGCACGAGCTGCTGGGCAACAAGCGCGGCGTCCTGCTGCAGTTGAATCTGGCCGTGCTACGCGATGCCGCGCCTGCAGTGCAGCTGTGGGGGCTGTCGGCCACGCTGGGCAATCTGCAGGAGGCACGCGACGTGCTGCTGCCCGGGCAGCCGGATGCACCGATCGTGCAAGGTGTACGTCCGCGCGCAATCAGCGTGCGCAGCCTGCTGCCCGACCCCGGCGAACGTTTCCCCTGGGCGGGGCATCTGGGCCTGGCGCAACTGCCTCGCGTGCTGGGCGCGTTGATGCAGGCACGCAGCAGCCTGTTGTTCACCAATACGCGTGCGCAGGCGGAACTATGGCATCAGGCACTGGCCGCGGTCTGGCCCGAGGACCCGGACACGCTTGCGCTGCACCACGGCTCGCTGGATCCGGCACTACGCCAGCAGGTGGAAGACGGACTGCGCGCTGGCACGCTGCGCTGCGTGGTGGCCACCTCCAGCCTCGACCTCGGCGTGGACTTCCCCGAGGTTGAACAGGTACTGCAGCTGGGCAGCCCCAAGGGCGTGGCGCGCCTGCGCCAACGCGCCGGACGTGCACGCCACCGCCCGGGTGCCAGCGGCGCCATCCTGTGCGTGCCCAGCCATGCGCTGGAACTGGCCGAGTACGCCGCCGTGCGCCGTGCATTGGCCGGCGGCGTGGTCGAAGCACGCAGGCCGCCGACGCTGTCGCTGGATGTGCTGGCCCAGCATGCGGTCAGCCGCGCCCTGGCCGGTGGCTTCGACAGCGATGCGCTACTGGCGCAGGTGCGGCGCACCCACGCCTTCGCATCGCTCGGCGACGGCCCATGGCAGGCGGTACTGACCTTCATCGTGCAGGGCGGCCAGGCGCTGGCCCAGTACCCCGATTTCCACAAGGTCGTACGCGATGACGACGGCTACTACCGCATGCACGATCGCCGCCAGGCACTGCGCCATCGGTTGTCGATCGGCACCATCAGCAGCGATGGCAGCGTGCGCGTGCAGTTCCTGCGCGGTGGTGGCCTGGGCGCCGTGGAGGAGCAGTTCGCCAGCCGACTGCGCCGTGGTGATCGCTTCCAGTTTGCCGGGCGCCTGCTGGAACTGGTGCAGCTGCGCGACATGACCGCCTTCGTGCGGCTGGCACGAGGACGCGGTGCGGGTGTCGTGCCGCGATGGCAGGGAGGCCAGTTGCCGCTGTCGATGCCGCTCGGCCGCGAGCTGGAGTGGGTACTGTCCGGCGCCGACGACAGCGCCGAATCACGCTGGTTGTCACCGTTGCTGGCACTTCAGCAGCAGTTGTCGGCGCTTCCCGGCCCAGAACATCTGCTGATGGAAGAGGTGCGGCGCCGCGAAGGCCAGTTCCTGTTCGTCTACCCCTTTGCCGGCCGCCATGTGCACGAGGCGCTGGCCGCCTTGCTGGCACTGCGCTGTACCCGCCGACAGCGCAACAGCATCGGCTATGCGGTGAACGATCATGGCCTGGTGCTGGCACCGGCGCAGGCGATCGATCTGGATGCGGCGCAATGGCGCGCATTGTTCACCACCGATCAGCTGCTGGACGATCTACGTGCTGCGGTGAATCTTGGCGAGCTGGCGCGGCGCCAGTTCCGTGGCATCGCACGCGTAGCGGGCCTGCTGGTCCCCAGCCTGCCCGGCGGCATGCCGCGATCGCTGCGCCAGCTGCAGGCCTCGGCGGGCCTGCTGTATGACGTACTGCGCGAGCATGATCCCGACCATCTGCTGCTGGCCCTGGCCGAGCGCGAAGTACTGCACGACAGCCTGGACCTTCCCGGACTGCAGCAGGTACTGGAACGGATCGGCACCCGGTCGCTGTCGGTGCAGCGCCCTTCATCACTCACGCCACTGGGCTTTCCATTGTGGGCAGAGCGGCTGCGCGGGCAATTCAGCAACGAAGACTGGCGCACCCGCGTGCAACGCGCGGCCCAGCAGCTGGAGCGCCGCCATGGCCGATGAACTGCCGCTGCTGCTGGCCGGCGAGCCGCTGATGCTGGTTGGCGCGCGGGCCATGCACTGGCCCGCGCGGCAGGCACTGCTGATCGCCGACCTGCACCTGGGCAAGGCCGATGTCTTCCGTCGTTCCGGCATCGCGCTGCCCGCTGGCGGTACCCGCACGGACCTGCAGCGCCTGCAGTCACTGCTGGACACCTACACCTGCCGCGAACTCTGGATCCTGGGCGACATCCTGCATGGGCCGGCACATCGCGCCGCCTGGTACCAGCAATGGTTGGCATGGCGCGAGCGCAATGCCGCGCTGGACGTGCATGTACTGCGCGGCAATCACGATCGGCAGCTGCCGCATGCGCAGCTGCAGGTACATATCCACGATGAGGTACGGCTGCAACCGTTCCTGCTTCGCCATGAGCCGATGCTCGACGCGGCATTGCACGTGATCGCAGGTCATCTGCATCCGCAGATCACCTTGCCGCCGTTGCGGCGGCGCTTCCCCGCGTTCTGGCTGCGCGAGCGCATGACGATCCTGCCCGCATTCTCCGCGTTCACCGCTGGAATCATGCCCGTACCTGCCCACAGCGAGCGGATGATCGCCTGTGTGGAGGACGGCCTGGTGGAACTGCCCGTACGGTGAATCAGGCCGGGCGGACGCCCAGCGCCGGCATCAGGCGGAAATCAGGCGTGTCATCGTCACGTCGCCGCGGCAGGGCCTGGATGGCCACCAGCATTTCCTGCGCACAGGCCCGGATGCGTGCGTGGTGCTCGGGCGATGCATGACTGATCAGGCTGCCGACATGGAATTCGAATACGTCCTCCAGTACGTCGGGCTGGTCCTCGTGCAGCATCTGCAGCAGACCGCGCAGCTTGCAGATTTCCGATTCCAGCTCCTCGACCGCGAACAACATGGCGTCCTCCTCTTCAACATCAGCGGCACATCCGGGCCGCAGCAGGCCGCAACGGCGGCGCCACCCGGGCCACGCGCGATATTGATCACGGAAAGGAAAACGGGCGACGCGGCTGTCGCGTGCTCCCCTCTTCTCGCACATCCGCGGTGAGGCAACCGTTAATTCACGTGACGGCGGGCTTCACGCGCCGGCGGTTGCGGCGATGATGCGGGGCGGTTCGGTGGCAGTTGCCAATGCGTCAATGAAGGCCGGATCCAGTGCCAGCGAGCCGAACCAGCCATGCTGCGTGCCACTGAGCACCCGCAGCATGTGGCCACGACCACCAGGCAAGCGCCCCATCGGCCCGAGCAGTACATCACGCGCCTTTGCCCACGCATCGCGATCGGACTGGAACAACGGCGTCAGCCAGCGGCTCCAGCGCTGATACACCGCCACATGCGCGCGTCGCTGCGCCTGGTAGGCCTGCAGCGCGACCGTGCTGCCGCCGTAGGTGCGCACCGCATCGCGCAGCGCCAGCGCATCCAGCAGCGCCATGTTCACGCCCTGCCCCAGCTGCGGGCTCATCGCATGCGCGGCATCTCCGGCCAGTACCATGCGGCCCTGATGCCAACGCGTCATCACTGCATCGCGATAGATCGCGCGCGCCATCTGGCCGGGGTCGCGCAGATGGGCGAAGCGCGCAGCGGCCTGCGGCCACAGCGTGTGCAGTTCCTCCAGCCAGGCGGGCATGCCATCGCTCTGCCAACGCTCGAAGTCGGCACGTGGCAGGCTCCAGAAGAAGCTCAGGCGCGGCGTGTCATCACCGGGCCGCGTACCGACCGGCAGCAGCCCGATCATCTTGCGCGCAGCCACATAGCGTTGACGCAGCTCCTGCACGTGCGGCCAGTCCTCGGCCGGCAGCAGGCACCACAGCGCCCCCCACGGATACACCCGGTCCAGCCCGGCACCACCGGCGATGGTGCCGCGCAGCGTTGATGCAGCGCCATCGGCGGCCACCACCAGATCGAACGGGCCGTGCATGCGGCCGTCGCTGTCGCGCAGGCGGCCCTGCTCGGCATCCACCGTCGCGATGCTGACGCCCGCATGCAACTGGCCTGCACCCGCGCGCGCTTCGTCCAGCAGCGAGAACAAGGCCCCGCGCTGCATGCCCAGGCCGTGCAGGCGCGCATCCAGTCCGTCGTAGCGCATGTCCATCACCGCGCGCTCGCACGGCGTATCGCCATACAGGCGATGCACCGGCGCGGCATGTGTGCGCACTGAATCCAGCAGTCCCATCTGCCACAGGACCTGCAGGCCGCTGGGCTGCAACAGGAAGCCGGCGCCCACCGGCCCCGGCGTGGGCACGCGTTCGAAGATCTCCACCTCGTGGCCGTCACGGGTGAGCAGGATGGCCAATGCCTGGCCAGCGGTGCCGTAGCCGATCACGGCGATGCGCAGTCGTTCCTTCATGGGCGCATTGTGCCCGAGGTGGGTTGCGAATGGAGAAGGGAAGCCGCGCACGGCATCCACGCATGGCGTGGATCCACTGCGCAAAAAAAAACCCCGCCGAAGCGGGGTTTTCAACGCACTGTCGAGTGGATCACTCGGCCGGCGTGATGTTCGAAGCCTGGGCACCCTTCGGGCCCTGGGTCACGTCATAGGTGACACGCTGGCCTTCCTGCAGGCTGCGGAAGCCCTTGGAGTTGATGGCGGAGAAGTGCGCGAACACGTCGGCGCTGCCATCCTCCGGCGAGATGAAGCCAAATCCCTTGGCGTCGTTGAACCACTTGACGGTACCGTTCGGCATGGTGATGCGAGACCTTATGCAATGAATGGGTGGTGTACGCTGAACCCGCGCACAAGCTGAGTATGCAAAGCTTGCTCGGGGAAGACAATCACCCCCGTGCCAATTCGCCCACCAGTTCCGGAAGTCCGTTGCTGGCCGCCTGCACGTTGGCCAGCACTTCGGCCATCGTAATCTCCTCGCCATCACCACACCCGGCAGCCCAGTTGGCGATGATCGCCAGGCAGGCGTAGTCCAGCCCCAGCTCGCGTGCCAGCGCGGCTTCCGGCATGCCGGTCATGCCCACCAGGTCGCAGCCGTCGCGGCGCATACGGGCGATTTCGGCGATGGTTTCCAGGCGCGGGCCCTGCGTTGCGCCGTAGCAGCCACCGTCATGGACCGTGACGCCGGTCACTTTGGCCGCGGCCAGGATCTTGCTGCGCAACATCGGCGTGTACGGATGGCCGAAATCGACGTGGACCACGTCGGTGCCTTCTTCTTCACAGATCGTGCTGATGCGGCCCCAGGTGTAATCGATGATCTGGTCCGGGCAGGCCAGCACGCGCGGACCGAAGTTCTCGGTGATGCCACCCACCGTGTTCAACGCCAGGACGCGCTGCGCGCCCAGCTGCTGCAGCGCGGCGAGGTTGGCGCGGTAGTTGATCTTGTGCGGCGGCAGCGAATGGCCCTCGCCATGGCGCGCCAGGAACGCCACGCGATGGCCGAGCAGCGTACCGACGCGCACCGGGCCCGACGGACGGCCGAAGCGGGTGTCGACCTCGTGGGTCTGCACGTCGTCAAGCTTGGCCAGGTTGTAGACACCGGTACCGCCGATCACGGCCAGGGCGATCTGTTGCATTCGAAGCACTCCATGAAAAGACGAACGCCGGCACCCGAGGATGCCGGCGGCAGAAGAAGACGCGCCGCGGGCGGCTGCGCCGTTATTCCTTCATCGCGTAGATGGCCGGCACGCAGCGCAGGGTTTCGTTGACGTCCATGCCGAAGCCGAACACGTAACGGTCCGGCAGTTCGATGCCGGCGTAGTCGGCAGTGACGTCCGGTAGTGCGCGGTCGTGCTTCTTCACCGTCATCGCGGCGATGCGCACGTCGGTCGCGCCCTGTTCCAGGCACCAGGTGCGCACGCCCTGCAGGGTGTAGCCCTCGTCCAGAATGTCGTCGACCAGCAGCACGCGGCGGCCGAACAGCGACGTGGCCGGCTTGTGCTTCCAGACCAGGTCGCCGCCGGTGGTTTCACCGCGGTAACGGGTGGCGTGCAGGTAATCGAACTGCACGTCCTGGCCGCGCGCGCCCAGTTCCAGCGCCAGCTGGCCGGCGAACGGCAGCGCGCCATGCATGATGGACAGGAACAGCGGCACCTCGCCCTTGTAATCGCGCGCGATGGCGTCGGCGATACCAGCGATGGCCTTGTCGATGGTGGGGCGGTCGACCAGCAGGTCAGCCTGGGCCAGGGCCTGGGAAATGGTGAGGTTGGGCATCAGACGGTTCTTCCAAGGGTTTCAAGCAGACGGGATTGGGTGTCGCCATGGCGGGCATCGGCCAGCAGGCCGTCCCAGCCAAGCGCGCCGCGGCCGAGCAGGCCCAACAGCGCAGCAGTATTGAGGGAACGCCCCTGCACCGCGTGCAGGGCTTCATCGACCAGTTCCGGGTGGCAGACCAGCACCACATCGCAGCCGGCATCCAGATGCGCGTGCACGCGCGCCGGCACGCCACCGGCACTGTGCGAGGCGGCCATGCCGATGTCATCGGAGAACACCACGCCGCGGAAGCCGAGCTCGCCGCGCAGAATGTCCTGGATCCAGCGCGGCGAATAGCCGGCCGGCTCGGGGGCCACCTGCGGGTAGATCACGTGCGCCATCATCACCGCGTCGGCACCGGCGGCGATGCCGGCCTGGAAGGGCACGAGGTCCTGCGCGCGCAGCTCGTCCAGCGCGCGTGGATCGATCGCGGTATCCACATGGGTGTCTTCCAGCACGGTGCCGTGGCCAGGGAAATGCTTGAGCGTGGCGGCCATGCCAACCGCATGCATGCCGCGCACGTAGGCGGCAGTGAACGCGGCCACCACCTGCGGATCTTCACTGAAGGCGCGGTTGCCGATGGCGCGGTTGCCACGGCCCAGGTCGACCACCGGCGCGAAGCTCAGGTCCAGGCCGCTGGCGCGCACTTCGCTGGCCATCAGCCAGGCGTGTTGTTCGGCCAGGGCCAGCGCCTGCTGCGGATCGGTGGCGTACAGCGCCCCGATGTCCTGCAACGGCGGCAGCTCGCTGTAGCCCTCGCGGAAACGCTGCACGCGGCCGCCTTCCTGATCCACGCAGATCAGCTGCGGGCGCGGCGCGGCGGCGCGGATCGCCGCGCTCAGATCGGTCACCTGCTGGCGCGAGGCGAAGTTGCGCTTGAACAGCACCACTCCGGCCACGGCATCGTGCTGCAGCCAGTCACGTTCCTGGGCGGTCAGTTCGGTGCCGGCAACGCCGATCAGCAGCATGGTCGATCTCCACAACACGCGCCCGCATGGCGCAGTGCCGCATTGTCGCAGAACCGGCCGACAGGCGCAGTGGTCAAGGCAAAAGGGAAGTGTGGGGTCAGGGCCCCTGCGGGGGTCTGACCCCGGGGTCGGATCCCCGCAGGGGCTCTGACCCCGATCTGCTCAGACCTTGCAACCGTCCGGGCCGCAGGCCTCGTCTCCGTCAGCCGAAGCCGCCGCGGAGCCCTGTTCGGCCGCGATCTGGCGCAGGGCGTTGGCGAAGGCCTCTGGGGGCTGTGCCCCGGAAATGGCCCACTTTCCATCGATGACGAAGGTCGGCACGGAGGAAATGCCCAGCGCATGGGCCTCCGCCAGCTTGGCTTCGACCTCGGCCAAGCCCCGGTCGGAGGCCAGCATCTGCGCGATTTCGCCGCCGTCCAGGCCGCCCGCCACACCGGCCTTGATCAGCACCGCGCTGTCCGCCAGGTTCTGGCCATGCTCAAAGTGGGCGCGGAACAGCGCTTCGCCGACCGCATCCTGCACGCCGTGCTGGCCAGCCAGCCACAGCACCCGGTGCGCCGGCAGCGTGGTCACCCGCACCTGGCCCTGGCTGAAGTCCATCGGCAGGCCTTCCGCACGCGCTGTGGTCTGGGTCTGACCGAGAATCTGCTCGGTCCGCTCGACGCCGCCGAACTTGCGCACGTAGGCCTCGCGCAGCGGCACCGGGGTGGCGTCCGCATCCGGATCCAGCTGGAACGGCTGCCAATGGATGTCGAGTTCAGGCGCGTCCGCGCCCAGCAACTGCACACCCTGCTGGAAACGATGCTTGCCAATCCAGCACCAGGGGCAGACCACGTCGGAGTAGATGTCGATTCTCATCCCCCCGACATGGGGGCCGCCCCCCTCGATAAAAGGGGACGGAGGGGATTAAGTCGTTTTCAGCGCGGGTGGGGTAAAGACGACGTAATCCCCTCCGTCCCCTTTTTGGGGGCTCACCACTGTGAATACGGATGACTGGCCAGGGCAACGTTGTAGTAGCGGGCGTCATCAGTAACTTCGGCGCCGACCCAGTCCGGCAGGTCGATGACCTGGTCGGCGCTGTCGAGCTCGACCTCGGCCACGACCAGGCCGGCGTTGTCGCCGAGGAACTCATCCACTTCCCAGGTCAGGCCGGCGTGTTCGACCAGGTGGCGGCGCTTGTCGATCAGGCCCCCCACGCACAACGCCAGCAGCGCGCGCGCGTCCTCCACCGGAATCGGGTAATCGAATTCCTGCCGGGTGTGGCCGATGGTGCGCGACTTCAGGTTCAGCGCGGCGTGGTCGCCCTCGATGCGCACGCGCACCGAGGCGTTCTGGGTGCCGCGATCCAGCGCGCCCATATCGTTGATATAGCCCTGCGCCATCGGGATCACCCGATGCGCGGCGGTGCGCCAGCCATCACTGCTGACGAGGAATTTGCGTTCGATTTCGATGCCCATCGCGTCATTATGCGCGATGGGCGTGACAGCCGATCAGCGCTTCTCGAACACCGCAATGCTCTCCACGTGTGCGGTGTGCGGGAACATGTCCATGGCACCGGCGCTGACCAGGGTGAAGCCCTGTTCGTTGACCAGATAGCCGGCATCGCGTGCCAGCGAGCCTGGGTGGCAGCTGACATAGACGATCCGTTTGAACTGCTTCAGCGGCAGCTGCTGCAGCACTTCGATCGCGCCCGAGCGCGGCGGGTCCAGCAGCAGCTTGTCGAAGCCCTGACGCATCCACGGCGTGCTGCGCTGATCCTGGGTGAGGTCGGCGCTGAAGAACTGCGCGTTGGCCAGGCCATTGCGCTCAGCATTCTCACGGGCACGCGCGACGAGGCCGGCATCACCTTCCACACCGACCACTTCGCGCACGCGACGGGCCAGCGGCAGGGTGAAGTTGCCCAGGCCGCAGAACAGGTCCAGCACGCGCTCGTCCTCGCCCGGTTCCAGCAGGTCCAGGGCGTGGGCGATCATCTTTTCGTTGAGCTTGGCGTTGACCTGGATGAAATCCAGCGGGCGGAACGCCAGCTCCACGTCCCACGGCGCCAGCCGGAACGACAGCGGCACGCCCTGCCCGTCCAGCGGCTGCACGGTGTCCACGCCGCCGGACTGCAGGTAGATCACGAACCCATGCTGCTGGCCGAACGCGGCCCAGGCCTCACGATCGGCGTCGCTGAGCGGCTGCAGGTGGCGCACGGTCAGGACCACGGCCTGGTCGCCGGCAATGAACTCGATCTGCGGGATGTCGCGTTTGCCATCGAGCGATTCGATGAAGGTGGACAGCGCCTCGACCTTGGTGCCGATCTCCGGGATCACGGTCAGGCACTGGCTGAGGTCGGCGACGAAACGCGGATCCTGTTCACGGAAACCGACCAGGGTCTTGTCCTTCTTCTCGACCCGACGCACCGAGAAGCGGCCCTTGCGCCGGTAGCCCCAGCTCTCGCCGACCAGCGGCGCCAGCACGGTTCCCGGCTTCACGTGGCCGATGCGCTCCAGGTTGTCCATCAGCACGCGCTGCTTGGCCACGATCTGCTGGTCTTCGTCCAGGTGCTGCAGCACGCAGCCGGCGCAGGTGCCGAAGTGCGGGCACTTCGGGGTGACGCGCTGCGGCGAGGCCTTCAGCACTTCCACCGTGCGCGCTTCGTCGAAATGGCGGCTGCGGGCGGTCTGTTCGGCCATGACCACCTCGCCCGGCAGGGCGCCGCTGACGAAGGTGACCTTGCCGCCCTCGCCTTCACGGCGGGCGACGCCGCGACCATCATGGCTGAGGTCGAGGATCTCGGTCTGGAACGGGGTACGGTCGATGCGGGAGCGGGATCGGGCCACGTGGCAACAGGCTGCGGGCAAAAATGGGGGCGTATTGTCGCAGATCCTGACCGGCAGGGTCCGGACCCGCTTGCGCCCGCCGCCGCCGTGCTTGATGATTGTGGCCAGCTGACATGGAGGCAGCCCTGATGCAGATGACCCCGCGGGCCAGCCGGCCCCGCTTCCTGCTTGTCGAGGACGACATCATCAGCCGCGGTTTTTTCAAAGCGGCGTTGGAAACGTTACCGGCGGACGTGGACACCGCAGACTCACTGGCCAGTGCGCTGGCGAGCGCCGAACCCGGCGCGCATGACCTGTGGCTGATCGACGTCAATCTACCCGACGGCAATGGCGCGCAGCTGCTGCGCGAACTGCGCCGTTCACACCCCGATACCCCCGCGTTGGCGCATACCGCCGACGGCGATACCTCGATCCACGCCCGCCTGCGCGAGGCCGGCTTCAGCGACACACTGGTCAAGCCGCTGGGGCGCGACCAGCTGCTGAAAGCCGTACGCCGCGCACTGGTCAACAGCCCGGCCGGGATCGTCATGGCACAGGTGCCGGCGGCGGTCGAACTGCAGGTCCAGGACTGGGACGAGACTGCCGCACTGGCCGCGCTCAATGGTCAGCGCAACCACCTGATCGCCCTGCGCGAGCTGTTCCTGGCCGAGCTGCCGGGCGTTCGTGACGCGGTCGAGCAGGCGGTGGACCAGCATGACGAGCGCCAGCTGCGCAGCCAGTTGCATCGGCTGCAGGCGAGCTGCGGGTTTGTCGGCGCGGCACGGCTGGGAAGAGCGGTGCGGCAGCTGCATCATGCGCCCGAGTCCGGGCAGGCCCAGGACGGGTTCCGCGCCGCGGTGGCTGCCCTGCTGCATTGAGGGTTGCTCGGCAGGGCTGCGCCCTGCACCCGCAGAGGCCAGGTCAACAGCCAGAGCAAAAGCTGGATTCCGTGGTTTGGCGGGGCGGTATCGGAGTGCGGGGACGCCGTAAACCCGTCCATGGGGGCTTGGCAGCCGCATCCATGCGGCTGACACCCCGCCCTCCGATACCGCCCCACCTCTGACAGTTTTCCGCGATCGGGTAGATCCACGCCATGCGTGGATGAATTTCTGTCAGATATCGAAATCAATCTGGGGTCGGATCCGTTTTCCGAGGAAAAACGGATCTGACCCCGTGCCATTCCGACAACTCGCGGAAAACTGTCGAAGGCGGGGTGGGTCCGGTTGCGGGAGTGTCCGCGGCATGGATGCCGCGGCCAAGCCCCCAAGGATGGGTTTACGGCGTCTCCCGCAACCGGACCCACCCCGCCTACCCACGGATAACCAGCTTTTGCTGTTGCTTCGGCTTCGGCAGGTGCAGGGCTGCAAGCCCTGCCGAACACCCCCTACCTGCGGGGCGCGAGCTGCTCGAGCATTTCCCAGGACTTCAGGCCGCGGGTGCCCAGGTGATGGGCCAGCACCCGTCGCATCGGCAGGCGCAGGCTGGCCAGGTCGGCCGCATCGGGCTCTTCGTCCGCCGCCAGCGCCAGCAGTGCCGAGCCAGTGGCCGTCGCCCGGCGCTCCCCGCCGCGCTCGCTCAGCAGGCGCTGCGCGCCTTCCTGCGGATCCAGTTCGTAGCGCGCGGCCGGGTCGATCGGCTGGCCGTCGCTGGCGCTGTCCAGCTCGAAGCCCAGGCCCAGCGCGGAAAGCAGCTCGCGTTCGAAGCGACGCAGGGTCCAGGCCAGGCCGGCACCCACGGCCAGCCGCGCGCGTGCCTCGCCGTAGGCCAGGTACAACTCCGGCAGCGGGTCCTGGCGCGGGGCCAGGCGCAGGGTCAGTTCACTCAGGTAGAAACCGGCCAGCATCGCCTGGCCCACCAGGCGCGGGGCCGCGTCCAGCGCTTCGGCGCCGCGCAGCTGGGCCAGTTCGCCACGCTGCAGGGCACTGAAACGGATCCACTGCAGCGGCTGCAGGGCCGCGCGCAGCACCTGGCCCTTGGCGGTGGACACGCCACGCGCGAGCAGGCCAATGCGGCCATGCTGCGCGCTCAACACTTCGACCAGCAGGCTGGTCTCGCGGTAGGCCCGTGCGTGCAGCACGAAACCGGTGTCGTCCTCGATCATCATCGAAGCGACCGCGACGGCTTACTCGTAACCGAAGGCCTTCAGCGCGGCCTCGTCGTCGGACCAGCCTTCACGCACACGCACCCAGGTCTCCAGGAACACCTTGGCCCCGAATAGACGTTCCATCTGCATGCGGGACTTGGCACCAATCTCCTTCAGCCGGGTGCCGCCCTTGCCGATCACGATCGCCTTCTGGCCCTCGCGCTCGACCCAGATCACCGCACCGATGCGCAGCAGGTTGCCATCTTCGGTGAAGCGCTCGATTTCCACGGTGGTGGCGTACGGCAGTTCCTCGCCAAGCTGGCGCATCAGCTGCTCACGCACCAGTTCGCCGGCCAGGAAACGCTGGCTGCGGTCGGTGATCTCGTCTTCGCCGAACATCGGCGGCGCTTCCGGCAACAGCGCCAGTACGTCGCGCACCAGTGCTTCCAGGCCATTGCGCTTCTGCGCAGAGATCGGATGCACGGACGAGAAATCGCGGCCGGCCGTGACTTCCTGCAGGAACGGCAGCAGCGCGCCCTTGTCCTTCAGCCGGTCGATCTTGTTGACCACCAGCACCACCGGGATACCGGCGTCGCGCAGAACATTGAAGGCCAGGCTATCTTCTTCGTCCCAGCGACCGGCTTCGATCACCAGCAGGCCGGCATCGACGCCTTCCAGCGAGCCGCGCGCGGCACGGTTCATCACCCGGTTCATCGCCCGCTTCTGCACCTTGTGCAGGCCGGGGGTGTCGACCAGCACCAGCTGGCCTTCCGGATAAGTGGCGATGCCCAGCAGGCGATGGCGCGTGGTCTGCGGGCGGTTGGAAACGATGCTGACCTTGGCGCCGACCAGGGCATTGGTCAGGGTCGACTTGCCCACGTTCGGGCGGCCGATGACGGCCACGCTGCCGCAATGATGGGGAGTTTGTTCGCTCACTTGGAATCCAGTTGTTCTAGGACGGCCGCAGCCGCCTGTTGTTCGGCAAGCCGCCGCGAGGCGCCTTCGCCCTCGGTGCTGGCGGCCGGGTCGGCTACGATGCAGCGTACCCGGAAGTGTTTGGCATGGTCGTCACCGGATTCTGACACCAGTTCATACTGCGGCAACGCCTTCTGTCGGGCCTGCAGCCATTCCTGCAGGCGGGTCTTGGGGTCCTTCTCGGGCCGGCCGGAGGCCGGCAGTGCCTCGATCGAAGCGCTGAACCAGGGCAGTACCACCGCCCGGCAGGCCTCGAAGCCGGCATCCAGGTAGATCGCGGCCACCACGGCTTCCACCGCGTCGGCTAGGATCGAGTCGCGACGATGACCGCCGGACTTCATTTCGCCCGGGCCCAGGGTCAGCCGCTCACCCAGTTCCAGGGTGCGCCCGATCACCGCCAGCGCGCCTTCACGCACCAGCTCGGCCCGGGCACGGGTCATCGCGCCTTCGTCAGCCTTGGGCCAGCGTCGGTACAACGCCTCGGCCGCCATCATGTTGACGATGCTGTCGCCGAGGAACTCGAGGCGCTCGTTGTGCGGCGCACCGGCACTGCGATGCGTCAGCGCCTGCTTGAGCAGGGCCGGATCGCGGAAGGGATGACCGATCAGGTCGCCACGTTGGATGAATTTACTGGGCACCGCTTCGTGTCAGGTCCTGGGAAGAATCGAATTTGCCAACCACATCGAGGTTGCCGATCAGCGGGCGACGCACTTCGTAGTTGACCTTGAGGGTCCAGCCATTGTCGCGACGATCGAACTTCACGTTGGCCGGCTTCACATTGTCCGAGTAGTTGATGTACAGGCGCTTGAAGAACAGGTCCTGGATCCGCGACGGCTCCATGCTGCCCACGCCCGGCTCGTTGGCCAGGCTCTTCATCGCCGAGCGCACGGCGTAGTACTCCTGGTACATCGGGAACAGCTTCATGCCGATGTAGAGGAAGAAACCGACCACGATCAGGACCGTCAGGAACGACGTCAGGGTCATGCCACGCTGCGTGTTCATCGTCTTCATTGCGTTCTCCCCAGATACGCGTTGGATGTGAAAATGCTCAGTTGATGCCCGATCAGTTGATGCTCGAGCCGATCCGCGACGGCTCGAAGCCATCCTTGCAGAACCAGCCCTGGCAGTTCAGCCAGATCAGGAACGCCTTGCCGCGCAGGTTCTCTTCCGGCAGCAGGCCCCAGAAACGACCATCGTCGCTGTTGTCGCGGTTGTCGCCCATCACCAGGTACTTGCCAGCCGGCACGGTCCACTGGCCCTGGCCACGCGGGTAGTCGGTCTCGAGCACGGTGTGGGTACGGCCCGGCAGGTGCTCGACCAGCAGGTTGGCGCCCTCGCCCTGGCCCTTGTGGCCGGCGTAGATGCCCTTGTTGTCGTACTTCAGCGGTTCGCCATTGAGGATCACGCCGTCGCCTTCGAAGACCACGGTGTCACCCGGCACGCCGATCACGCGCTTGATGAAGTTCTCGCCCTTGGCCGGGTCGTTGTCGCTGTGGCCGGGGAAGTGGAACACCACCACATCACCACGCGACGGCTCGCCGAACGGGACGATCTTGGTGTTGCTGATCGGCAGGCGCAGGCCGTAGGAGAACTTGTTGACCAGGATGAAATCGCCGATCAGCAGGTTCGGCATCATCGAGCTGGACGGAATCTTGTACGGCTCGGCGATGAAACTGCGCACGATCAGTACGATCGCCAGCACCGGGAAGAACGCACGCGAGTAGTCCACCAGCACCGGCTCGGAATCGAGCAGGCCCGCGCGCTGGGCGCGACGCTTGGCGAGGTACAGCTTGTCCGCGAGCAGGATCAGGCCCGAGGCCAGGGTCAACACGACCAGGAGGATCTCAAACAGTTTCATTCAGGGTCCTTTGCAACGTCACCAGACGACCGGCCCCGCAGGGCCGATGCGGGCTTACTTGTTGTCCATCTGCAGCACGGCCAGGAACGCTTCCTGCGGGATCTCCACGCGGCCGACCTGCTTCATGCGCTTCTTGCCTTCCTTCTGCTTTTCCAGAAGCTTCTTCTTGCGCGAAACGTCGCCACCATAGCACTTGGCCAGCACGTTCTTGCGCATGGCCTTGACCGTGGTACGGGCGATGATCTGTGAGCCGACGGCGGCCTGGATGGCCACGTCGAACATCTGGCGCGGGATCAGGTCCTTCATCTTCTCGCACAGCTCGCGGCCGCGACGGTCGGCATGGCTGCGGTGCACGATCAGCGACAGCGCATCGACCTTGTCGCCGTTGATCAGTACGTCCACGCGCACGAACGGACCCGCGTCGAAGCGCACGAAGTGGTAGTCCAGCGAGGCATAGCCACGGCTGACCGACTTCAGCTTGTCGAAGAAGTCCAGCACCACTTCGGCCATCGGCAGCTCATAGCTGATCTGCACCTGGCTGCCCAGGTAGTTGATGCCGATCTGGCTGCCGCGCTTTTCTTCGCACAGCTTGATGATGTTGCCGATGTACTCCTCGGGGGTGAGCACGTTGGCACGGATGATCGGCTCGCGGATCTCCTCGACCTGGTTCACCGCCGGCAGCTTGGCCGGGTTGTCCATGTTGATGATCGAGCCATCGGTCTTCAGGACTTCATACACCACCGTCGGCGCGGTGCTGATCAGGTCCAAGTTGTATTCGCGCTCCAGGCGCTCCTGCACGATTTCCATGTGCAGCATGCCCAGGAAGCCACAGCGGAAGCCGAAGCCCATCGCCTCGGAGCTTTCCGGCTCGAAACGCAGCGCGGCATCGTTCAGGCGCAGCTTGTCCAGCGCTTCGCGCAGGTCCGGGTAGTCCTCGGCATCGACCGGGAACAGGCCGGCGAACACGCGCGGCTGCATTTCCTGGAAGCCCGGCAGCGGCTTCGGTGCCGGGTCGCCGGCCAGGGTCAGGGTGTCGCCGACCGGCGCACCGTGCACGTCCTTGATGCTGGCGGTGACCCAGCCCACTTCACCTGCACGCAGCGCCGGCAGCACCTTGCGCTTCGGAGTGAACACGCCGACGTTGTCGACCTGGTGGTTGCGGCCGGTGGACATCACCTGCAGCTTGTCACCGGCCTTGATCTCGCCCTGCATCACGCGCACCAGCGAGACCACGCCCAGGTAGTTGTCGAACCAGGAGTCGATGATCAGCGCCTGCAGCTTGTCGGTGTCGCGCGGCTTCGGCGGCGGGATGCGATGCACGATCGCTTCCAGCACGTCCTGCACGTTCAGGCCGGTCTTGGCACTGACCGGCACGGCGTCGGAGGCGTCAATGCCGATCACGGCCTCGATCTCGGCCTTGGCGCGATCGATGTCGGCGGTGGGCAGGTCGATCTTGTTGATCACCGGCACCACTTCCAGGCCCTGTTCCACGGCGGTGTAGCAGTTGGCCACCGACTGCGCTTCCACGCCCTGGGCCGCATCGACCACCAGCAGCGCGCCTTCGCAGGCGGCCAGCGAGCGGCTGACTTCATAGGAGAAGTCGACGTGACCGGGGGTGTCGATGAAGTTCAGATGGTAGGTCTGCCCGTCCTTGGCCAGGTACGGCAGCGACACCGACTGCGCCTTGATCGTGATGCCACGCTCACGCTCGATGGGGTTGGAGTCGAGCACCTGCGCTTCCATCTCGCGGGCCTGCAGGCCACCACAGAGCTGGATGATGCGGTCGGCCAGCGTGGACTTGCCGTGGTCGACATGGGCGATGATGGAGAAGTTGCGGATGTTCCGCATCGAATCAGAAGACATAGGTGGCGGCGGCGCGCGGCGTCGTCAGGGTAACGGTCGATTATCGCACGCCCGGCGCCCCGCCGCGAAAACGGCCTGATCGACCCGGGTCCGGAATGGCCGAAGCCCCGCCGTGGCGGGGCTTCGGGGTGATCGGCCGGGCCGCCGGAACGGCCCGGGCAGGCCTTACTGGCCGGCCTTCACCGCCACGAACGCGCTGTTGCCATTGCCGGTACGCACCAGCAGCATCACCACGTCGTCCTTCTTGTAACCGGACAGCGCGCGGTTCAGGCCATCCACACTACCGACCGGAGTGCGGCCGACCTGCAGGATCACCATGCCCGGAGACAGGCCGGCATCACGCGCCGCCTGGCCCTTGACCCCAGTGATGCGCACGCCCTCGTTGCCATCCAGGCCGAACTGCTTGCGCTGCGGTGCGGTCAGGTCGCTGACGTCCAGGCCCAGCAGGGCATTGGCGCCGGCCTGCGGCGCCGCATCGGGCTTGGCCGTAGCCGCCGCGCGGGCATTGCCCTGCCCGTCTTCGCTCAATGCGGTCAGCGTGGCGCTGAGGTCACGCGGCTTGCCGTCGCGGATCACACCCAGGGTGACCCGGCTGCCCGGCGCCATCGCGCCGATCAGCGGCGGCAGGTCGGACCAGCTGTTGACCGGGCTGCCATTGACCGAGCGCACCACGTCGCCGATCTGCACGCCGGCCTTCTCGGCCGCACTGCCGGGCACGATCTGGTTGACCAGCGCGCCACGGCTGTCCGGCAGCCCCAGGCCCTGTGCCTTCAGCGAATCGATCGGTTCAACCACCGCGCCGAGCTGGCCACGGGTGACCTTGCCGCTCTTCTTGATCTGCTCGACCGCGCTCATCGCCAGATCGATCGGGATCGCGAAGCTGATGCCCATGTAGCCGCCAGAGGCGGAGAAGATCTGCGAGTTGATGCCGACCACTTCGCCACGGGTGTTCAGCAGCGGGCCGCCGGAGTTGCCCTGGTTGATCGCCACGTCAGTCTGGATGAACGGCACATAGCGCTGGTCCGCACCGCCGGTGCTGCGGCCCAGTGCGCTGACGATGCCGGCGGTGACCGAATGATCGAGACCGAACGGCGAGCCGATCGCGACGACCCACTGGCCGGGCTTCAGCGTGTTGGAATCACCCACGCGCACGGTCGGCAGGTTCTTGCCTTCGATCTTCAGCAGGGCCACGTCGTATTGCTGGTCGCTGCCCACCACCTTGGCCTTGAACTCGCGGCTGTCGCCCAGCTTGACCTTCACCTCGCTGGCATCGGCCACCACGTGGTAGTTGGTCAGCACATAGCCGTCGGGCGAGATGATGAAGCCCGACCCCATGCCACGCCCCTTGATGCTGGGACCGCCATCCTGCCCACCCGGCCCCTGCCCCGGCATCGGGAAGTCAGGGCCGAAGAAGCGGCGGAAGAACTCCGGCATGTCGTCGTCGCCGCCCATCGGGCCCCGCGAGGCCTGGCGGTTGTCGCGGACGATGGTGGTGTCGACGTTGACCACGCCAGGCCCGACCTGTTCGACCAGATGGGTGAAGTCGGGCAGCCCACTGACCAGCGGCTGGGCCGGCGCCCGCGGCGCGGCGGCCGGCGCGGCCTGGGTCTGGGCGGCCGGAGCCGGGGCCTGCGCGCAGGCCATCAGCGGCAGGGTCAGGGCCAGCAGGCCCATGGCCTGCGTGCGGAGTCGGGGAGTCATCGGACGGCAACCTCCGGATCGGATGGGAAGAGGAATACGGGCCCCGCCGACGGCGGGGCGTGAAAGCGCCCGGCTCAGTCGCGCGGGCGCGGCGGCACCGGCAGGTCATCCTGCAGGCGCGGCTCGAACGGGTAGAACGCGGCGCCCCCGGCATGGGCCGGGAAGCTGGCATTGAGCGCGCCGCCGGCAGCGGGCGCCAGGCTGGAACGCGGCCACGGTCGCGCCTGCAGGCTACCGACCTCACCGAACGGCAGGTTGCGGCTGGCATTGGCCGGCACGACCGGGGTCAACGGCGCCTGCGCGGAGGCCACGGCCCGCTGCGGCACATCGTCACGCTGGGCGGCGCGCGCGGCCTGCTGGCTGCGGGTCGCACTGGCACGGCGGGTGTCCTGGCGGCGGCCTGCAGCGGCCATTGCCACCGCCGGCGCCGCTGCCACCGCCATTGCCGCGGTATCCACCGATGCTTCGGTGACCGTCGCCGGGGTGGCTGGTGCCGGCGCCAGTTCGGCCTGGCTGGCGATCACCTGCGGTGCCAACGGCTCGCCTGGCGTGGCTTCCTGCAGCTTCTCGCCGCCCATGAACAAGGCCACGGCCGCCACCGAGGCGGCCAGTGCGGCACCACCGCCCCACGCTCGCCAGCCCGTACGACGTACCTGGCGGCGCGGCTCGGCCTGTGGTGCGGGTTCGGCCGCGATGGCGGCGGCCACGGCAGCACTGAATCCGGCCGGTGCCAACGCCGACGCCTGCCCGCGCATCACATCGCCCAGCAGCTGCCAACGTTCCTGGCAACCTGCCAGCTCGGGATCGTGTTCCATGCGACGCAGCAGGAAGCGTGCCTCATCGGCACCCAGCTCGCCATCGACCAGGGCCGACAGCTGTTCGCGGTGGCGTTGGTCCAGGCGCTGCCCGGCGGGCGAGTGATGGCTCTGTGATTCGTTGAACGGATTACTGGTCATACGCGGCTCTTCTCACGGGTGGCGCTGCCGATGTCCAACAGCGGCCGGAGTTCGGTGTCGATCGCCTCGCGCGCCCGGAAGATCCGTGAACGCACGGTGCCGATCGGGCACCCCATTTTCTGCGCGATATCCTCGTAACTCAGGCCTTCCACCTCGCGCAGGGTGATCGCCAACCGGAGCTCTTCCGGCAGCGCGTTGACGGCCTTCATCACCGTCTGTTCCAGTTCCTGGCGCATCAACTCGCGTTCGGGCGTGTCGGTGTCGCGCAGGCGCGTCCCGCTGTCGAACTGTTCGGCATCACCGATGTCGATGTCATCGGTCGGCGGTCGGCGATTGTGTGAAGCCAGGTAGTTTTTGGCGGTATTCACGGCGATTCGATGCAACCAGGTTGAGAACTGGGCATCGCCACGGAAACTTCCGATCGCGCGGTAGGCACGGATGAAAGTGTCCTGGGCGACGTCCTGACATTCGCTCCAGTCGGCGATGTAGCGACCGACAAGGGCCACCACGCGATGCTGGTACTTGCGCACCAGGACATCGAACGCGGCGCTCTCGCCGTGCTGCACGCGCCGGACCAGTTCCAGATCCAGCTCCTGAGGTGTATCAACATCGGCCATGAGGGGCCGCACTCCTGTCAGCCCAACCGACGTCGGGCAATGAGACTGCCAATCCCGGGAAAAGTTCAGTCGCCGATCACCTGGCGCCGCACCAGCTTTTAACCACCGTTCCGTTAGCGTTCCGGTCCACGGCCATGGATCCGGGGTCGCCACTCCCCTGCTATTGGGATTTGACGCGGGGGAAACAACCTCTGGATCATAGCTGCTTCTCCATACACAACCGGATGGAACGTCCATGCTCTCAGGCTTCGATGGTCTCCGCTTCAGTCACTGGCACCCCGAGATCCGCGACGACGGCGTGGTGGTTCTCTCCCTGGATCGTCAGGACAGCAGCGTCAACGCCATGTCGCAGGAGGTGCTGCTGGAACTGGGCGACCTGCTCGAGCGCATTGCACTGGACCCGCCCAAGGGCGTGGTGGTCCAGTCGCTGAAGAAGGCCGGCTTCATTGCCGGTGCGGACCTGAAGGAGTTCCAGGAGTTCGACCGCCGCGGCACCGTCAACGACGCCATCCGTCGTGGCCAGGCCACTTACCAGAAGCTGGCCGAGCTGCCCTGCCCGACCGTGGCGGCCATCCACGGCCACTGCCTGGGCGGCGGCACCGAGCTGGCGCTGGCCTGCCGCTACCGCGTGGCCTCCAATGACAGCAGCACCCGCATCGGCCTGCCCGAGACCCAGCTGGGCATCTTCCCGGGCTGGGGCGGCAGCGCGCGACTGCCGCAGCTGGTGGGCGCACCGGCGGCGATGGACATGATGCTGACTGGCCGCACCCTGTCGGCCTCGGCCGCGCGCGGCATCGGTCTGGTCGACAAGGTGGTGGCACCGGCGGTGGTGCTCGACACCGCCGTCGCGCTGGCCCTGTCCGGCACCACCCGCCCGTTCAAGCAGCGCGCGACGGCATGGGCCACCAACACCTGGCTGGCACGCACCCTGCTGGCGCCGCAGATGGTCAAGCAGGTCGCACGCAAGGCCAAGAAGGACCAGTACCCGGCGCCGTATGCGCTGATCAGCACCTGGCAGCGCAGCGGCGGCAAGCCGATCCAGGCACGCCTGGATGCCGAGCGGCGTGCCGTGGTGAAGCTGGCCAGCACCCCGACCGCGCGCAACCTGATCCGCATCTTCTTCCTTACCGAGCGCCTGAAGGGCCTCGGTGGGGGTGATTCCGGCATCCGCCACGTGCACGTGGTCGGCGCCGGCGTGATGGGCGGCGACATCGCCGCGTGGGCGGCCTACAAGGGCTTCGAAGTGACCCTGCAGGACCGTGAGCAGCGCTTCATCGACCCGGCCATGGAACGCGCGCAGGCGCTGTTCGCCAAGAAGGTGCGTGACGAGAGCAAGCGCCCTGCCGTGGCCGCGCGCCTGCGTGCCGATCTGGAAGGCAACGGCGTGGCCGAGGCCGACCTGGTGATCGAAGCGATCATCGAGAACCCGGAAGCCAAGCGTGCGCTGTACCAGACGCTGGAACCGAAGATGAAGCAGGACGCGCTGCTGACCACCAATACTTCGTCGATTCCGCTGGTGGAACTGCGCGACCACATCCAGCGCCCGGCGCAGTTCGCTGGCCTGCACTATTTCAACCCGGTTGCGCAGATGCCGCTGGTGGAGATCATCCATCACGACGGCATGGCGCCGGAGACCGAGCGTCGCCTGGCCGCGTTCTGCAAGGCGCTGGGCAAGTTCCCGGTGCCGGTGGCCGGCAGCCCGGGCTTCCTGGTCAACCGCGTGCTGTTCCCGTACATGCTGGAAGCCGCCACCGCGTATGCCGAGGGCATTCCGGGCCCGGTGATCGACAGGGCCGCAGTGAAATTCGGCATGCCGATGGGCCCGATCGAACTGATCGACACCGTGGGCCTGGACGTGGCCGCCGGCGTCGGCCGCGAACTGGCGCCGTTCCTGGGCCTGCAGATTCCGGCCGCGCTGCAGACGGTGGAACCGGACAAGCGTGGCAAGAAGGATGGCCAGGGCATCTACACTTGGGAGAACGGCAAGCCGAAGAAGCCGGACGTGGCCAGCGATTACCAGGCCCCGGCCGATCTGGAGGACCGCCTGATCCTGCCGCTGTTGAACGAGGCGGTTGCCTGCCTGCACGAAGGCGTGGTGGCCGACGCGGACCTGCTGGATGCCGGCGTGATCTTCGGCACCGGCTTCGCCCCGTTCCGTGGCGGCCCGATCCAGCACATCCGTGCGGTGGGTGCCGACGCGATCGTCGAGCGCCTGAAGGCGCTGCAGCAACGCCACGGCGACCGCTTCGCCCCGCGCCCGGGCTGGGACAACCCCGCCCTGCGCGAACCGGTGGTGTAAGAGGTTTTATCGGCCGGGCCCGCGGCCCGGCACCCGCAGAGGCAACGTCAAGTTCCACAGCAGAAGCCAGAGCCAAAGCGGCTCTGGCTTTTCTGTTTGTTGGGCGGGGCGGTGTGGGCAGGCAGGACACGCCGTAAACCCATCCATGGGGGCTCGATGGCGCCATCCATGGCGCCAACGGTCCTGCCTGCCCACACCGCCCCGCCCCTGACAGCTTCCCGGTGACGGCGGGTCAATCGCGATTACGGTGTGACTCACTACGAACTGGTGGGTGGCTACCTTGGTCGCCACCAGGAGCGAAGCGACCGGCGTTTGATTTTGATTTTCTTTTTTCTTCTCCGTGGCTGGACAGCACACGGAAACTGTCAGAGGCCGGGCGGGTGGGTTGCGCAGGACCGTTGGCGCCATGGATGGCGCCATCGAGCCCCCATGGATGGGTTTACGGCGTGTCCTGCGCCACCCACCCGCCCGGCCAAACACGAGATACGCATTGCGCGTCCAGCCACGAGGGGCTGCGCCGTTGGCTGGAACAACCTGTTACCCATACGGGGCATGTCCCCGTCACAGCTGCATGCGATGCTGACCACCTGATCCCTGCCAGCGAGAACGCCCGCATGACCACCATCATCGCCCCGCGCGTGCACGACATCGGCGGACTCGAAGTCCGACGCGCCGTCCCCACCCTGCAGGCGCGCAGCATCGGCTCGTTCGTGTTCGTCGACCAGATGGGCCCGGCACTCATGCACCCCGGCACCGCCATCGACGTGCGTCCGCATCCGCATATCGGCCTGGCCACGGTCACCTATCTGTGGTCGGGCGCCATCGGCCACCGCGACACGCTGGGTTCGGACCAGGTGATCCGCCCCGGTGACGTCAACTGGATGACCGCCGGCCGCGGCATCGCCCATTCCGAACGCACGCCGCAACCGGACCGCGATCACGACAACCCGATCCACGGCATGCAGACCTGGGTGGCACTGCCGAAATCGCATGAGGAAATCGAACCGGCGTTCTACCACCATGCCGCGGCCACCCTGCCCGAGCAGCGCCGCAATGGTGTCTGGCTGCGGGTGATCGCCGGCCGCGCCTATGGCGAGGAATCGCCGGTGAAGGTGTTCGCCGACACCCTCAACGTAGCGATCGATCTCGACCCGGATGCGGAGCTCGATATCGACAATGGCCACCGCGAGCGCGCGTTGTACATCCTCGAAGGCGACGCACAGTTGGACGGCGTGGATATTCCCGCCCAGCATCTGGTGATCCCCGAAGCCGGTGCGATAGGTCGCCTGCGTGCGAAGACGCCGGTGAAGGCGATGCTGTTCGGCGGCGAGCCGCTGGATGGCCCGCGTCATCTGTGGTGGAACTTCGTCTCCAGCTCGAAGGAGCGCATCGAGCAGGCCAAGCACGATTGGGAAGCCGGCCGCTTCGGCACCATCCCGGGCGACGACAAGGAGTTCATCCCGCTGCCGCAGCACTGAACATCGCGTGTTGCACACATCCGAAGGTGTATCCCTGCACCCGGCGTTGACGCTACAGTCACCCGCTGATCACTGAAATGTGACATAAATCACACTTTCGACCGTCAAAGGAGTGCAACACATGAGCATGGGTAAACGCTTGTCCGCCGAGTTCCTCGGCACGTTCTGGCTGGTTCTGGGTGGCTGTGGCAGTGCGGTGCTGGCCGCCAAGTTCGGAGGTGACGGCAATCCGCTGGGTATCGGTTTCCTCGGCGTGGCGCTGGCCTTCGGCCTGACCGTGGTGACCGGCGCCTATGCGTTCGGCCATATCTCCGGCGCGCACTTCAACCCGGCGGTCAGTGTCGGCCTGTGGGCCGGTGGTCGTTTCCCGACCAAGGACCTGATCCCGTACATCATCGCCCAGGTCGCCGGCGGCCTGCTGGCCGGCTTCATCCTGCTGCAGATCGCCTCCGGCGCCAGTGGCTTCGCCATCGATGGCAGCCAGGCCGGCGCGTTCGCCAGCAATGGCTATGGCGCACTGTCTCCCGGCGGCTACAGCGTGGCGGCCGCCTTCCTGTGCGAAGTGGTGCTGACCGCGGTGTTCCTGATCGTGATCATGGGTTCCACCCACGGCAAGGCACCGGCCGGTTTCGCGCCGCTGGCGATCGGCCTGTCGCTGACCCTGATCCACCTGATCAGCATTCCGGTCACCAACACCTCGGTGAACCCGGCCCGCTCCACCGCCGTCGCGTTCTTCGCCGGCAGCGGTGCGGTCAGCCAGCTGTGGCTGTTCTGGGTCGCCCCCCTTCTGGGCGGCGCGATCGGCGGCATCATCTACAAGTGGATCGGCAACGACCGCTGAGGCCTGTGCGGACCATTGCGGCCGACGCTCGGCCGCAATGGTTACGCCTGTAACCGCAATTTGTGCGATCGCTCACGTTCCGTTAAGGTTGAGTTGACCGTCCGTGCACATGCCGGCCGGGGTGGCATCCGGGGATGGGATGCCAACGCCGCCCGTCCATCCGGCGGCGCCAAACGACACACCACCTTGGGGGATGCATGAAGTTCGCGCCTGTAGTGTTGTCGAGCCTGCTGTTCGCCGTGGCCCAGGCCGCCGCCGCACAGGCTCCCACCGAATGTCCTTCGCTGCCGGCCAGCAGCGGCCTGCAATGGCAGCAATTGGTGCAGACGGACTTTCTGATCTGTCGCGCCAGTACCGGAGATGGCCGTGAAGTACTGAGCCTGATGCTCAGCGCACGTGACCCGTCCATTCCGTTGAACCGCTCGCTGCGCCAGGAAAAGGGCAGCTTCGGCGGTGAATCACTCTACTGGTACCAGCCCGACCTTGGTGGCCAGCAGCCGCCGGGCTATGCCGAACGCCGGATCAGCGTGGTCAAGCTCGACAAAGGGCGTTACGCGCAGATTTCGCTGTATCCGGACAGCCCGCAGGAACTGGGCTCGCTGCAGCAGCTGGCGCAGGGCATGAGCCTGACGCCATCGGCCATGGCTGCCGGGCGCTGACCATGACGGGGATGCCTGCCTGGCAGCATCCCCGCAGCGCGAGCCGATCCGACGGTAGTGCCGGCCGCTGGCCGGCACTCGCTCAGAACTTGCCTTCCTGGAAATCGACGAAGGCCTGCATCAGTTCCTGCCGCGTGTTCATCACAAACGGACCATGCCGCATTACCGGCTCGCGCAGCGGACGGCCGGCCACCAGGATCAACCGCGCGCCTTCGCTGCCGGCCGAGAGGTGCAGCTGCTCGCCACCGCCCAGCACCGCCAGTTCCTGGCGTGCCACATCACGCGCAGCGTCCTGCTCACCTACCGTCACCGCACCTTCGAACACATAGGCAAACGCGTTGTGCCCTTCCGGCAGCGCATAGGTCCAGGCGCGATCCGGCGCCAACGTGATGTCCAGGTAGAGCGGATCGGTGGCCGGCTGCACGATCGGGCCGTGGGTACCGTCCACGCTGCCGGCGATCACCTTCACTTCCACGCCAGGTTCCGGCTGCACTACAGGGATGCGCTCCGGCGCGAACTCCTGGTACTTCGGATCGGTCATCTTCTCCTTCGCCGGCAGGTTCACCCACAGCTGGAAACCGCGCATCTGCCCGCTTTCCTGTTCGGGCATCTCCGAATGCACCAGGCCACGGCCAGCGGTCATCCACTGCACGCTGCCCGGGGTCAGCAGGCCTTCGTTGCCATGGTTGTCGCGATGCCGCATGCGGCCGTCGAGCATGTAGGTGACGGTCTCGAAACCACGGTGCGGGTGCTCGGGGAAGCCTGCGATGTAGTCTTCGGCACGGTCGGTACCGAACTCATCAAGCAGCAGGAACGGATCCAGGTCCGGCAGCGTCGGGCCGCCGATGACGCGGGTCAGGCGCACGCCGGCACCGTCGGAGGTGGGCATGCCACGGATGGTGCGCAGTACGCGGACCGGTTCGGGAAAGCTCATGGCGACTCCTGTTGGATGGATGCCACTGAAGATGGACGCCACACGGCCGTAGGCCAATGGATGGCTCCGCAACCGATTGTTCCATCCCTGATGTTCGCTGCACGTCAGCGCGCCCTGCGTACGACCAAAGTACTACCGCAGATTCGTCCTGTGCCAATTGACCCTGTCGAGGGCACGCGGGACTCTTTGTCTGTCTTTCCGGGAGAGAGCACCTCATGAAAGGGTTTTCCAAACTGGGCTGGGCGGTACTCGCCCTGCTCGGCGCGTTCTGTCTGGGCACCGTGGCGCTGCGCCGCGGCGAACACATCAATGCCCTGTGGATCGTCGTCGCGGCGGTGTCGCTGTACCTCGTCGCCTATCGCTTCTACAGCCTGTTCATCGCCAACAAGGTGATGCAGCTCGATCCGACCCGGGCCACCCCGGCGGTGATCAACAACGATGGCCTGGATTACGTGCCGACCAACAAGCACGTGCTGTTCGGCCACCACTTCGCCGCCATCGCTGGCGCCGGCCCGCTGGTCGGCCCGGTACTGGCCGCGCAGATGGGCTACCTGCCCGGTCTGTTGTGGCTGGTGGTGGGCGTGGTGCTGGCTGGTGCGGTGCAGGACTTCATGGTCCTGTTCCTGTCCAGCCGCCGCAATGGTCGCTCGCTGGGCGATCTCGTGCGCGAGGAGATGGGCCAGGTGCCCGGCACCATCGCGCTGTTCGGTGCGTTCCTGATCATGATCATCATCCTGGCGGTGCTGGCGATGGTGGTGGTCAAGGCGCTGGCCGAAAGCCCATGGGGCATGTTCACGGTGATCGCGACGATGCCCATCGCAATCCTGATGGGCGTTTACATGCGCTACATCCGCCCCGGCAAGATCGGCGAGATCTCGGTGGTTGGCCTGATCCTGCTGCTGGCCGCGATCTGGTACGGCGGCAAGGTTGCCGCCGATCCAGTCTGGGGCCCGGCCTTCACCTTCACCGGCACCCAGATCACCTGGATGCTGATCGGCTACGGCTTCGTCGCTTCGGTGCTGCCGGTGTGGCTGCTGCTGGCGCCGCGCGATTACCTGTCGACCTTCCTCAAGATCGGCACCATCATCGCGCTGGCCATCGGCATCCTGGTAGTGATGCCGGAACTGAAGATGCCGGCACTGACCCAGTTCGCCGCCAGCGGTGATGGCCCGGTGTGGAAGGGCGGCATGTTCCCGTTCCTGTTCATCACCATCGCCTGTGGTGCGGTATCCGGCTTCCACGCGTTGATTTCCTCCGGCACCACGCCGAAGCTGCTGGCCAATGAAGCGCACATGCGTTACATCGGCTACGGCGGCATGCTGATGGAATCGTTCGTGGCGGTGATGGCGCTGGTGGCGGCCTCGATCATCGATCCGGGCATCTACTTCGCGATGAACAGCCCGGCGGCGGTGATCGGTGCCGATGCGGCCTCGGCGGCGCACTACATCACCAACACCTGGGGCTTCACCATCACGCCCGAGCAGCTGACCGCGACCGCGGCGGCGATTGGCGAGCCGACCATCCTGCATCGTGCCGGTGGCGCGCCGACACTGGCGGTAGGCATCGCGCAGATCCTGCACCAGGCCATCCCCAGCAGCAGCGACGCGATGATGGCGTTCTGGTACCACTTCGCGATCCTGTTCGAAGCGTTGTTCATCCTGACCGCTGTGGATGCCGGCACCCGCGCCGGACGCTTCATGCTGCAGGACCTGCTGGGCAACTTCGTGCCGGCCCTGAAGAAAACCGAGTCGTGGACCGCCAACATCATCGGTACCGCCGGCTGCGTGGCGCTGTGGGGCTACCTGCTCTACACCGGCGTGGTCGATCCGTTCGGTGGCATCCAGACGCTGTGGCCGTTGTTCGGCATCTCCAACCAGATGCTGGCCGGTATCGCGTTGATGCTGGGCACGGTGGTGCTGTTCAAGATGAAGCGTGACCGCTATGCATGGGTCACCGCCGTACCGGCAGTGTGGCTGCTGATCTGCACCACCTACGCCGGCTTCATCAAAATCTTCGACAGCAACCCGGCGCAGGGCTTCCTGGCACAGGCACACAAGTTCCAGGCCGCGCTCGCCAGCGACACGATCACCGCACCGGCCAAGTCGGTGGCGCAGATGAAGCAGATCGTGGTCAACGCCTACGTCAATACTGGCCTGACCGCGCTGTTCCTGCTGGTGGTGGGCGCAGTGCTGGTGTATTCGATCAAGACCATCCTGGCGGCCCGCCGCAACCCGCAGCGCAGCGACCGCGAGACCCCGTACGTGGCACTGAAGCCGCATGAAATGGTGGATCTGTGATGAGCACGCAACTGGTTCCCGCTGGCCAGTATCAGGCGCACCGCCGCATCTGGCGGCGCCTGGTGCAGACCGCACGGCTGTGCTGTGGCATTCCTGATTACGACAACTACGTCCGGCACATGCTGGAAAAGCATCCGGACCAGGAGCCGATGGACTACAAGACGTTCTTCCGCGAACGCCAGGAAGCGCGTTACGGCGGACGCAACGGTGGCCGCTGCTGTTGAGGAGTGAGGCGGGTGCCGGGCTTGCCGCCCGGCACCCGCACCTTCGACACATTTCCGGTGACGGCGAGAAGCATCAGGGGTCAGATCCGTTTCCTCCAGGAAACGGATCTGACCCCTTCTTTGTTCATGGATCTCCATGAAATGCATCCACGCATGGCGTGGATCTATCCGGTGGCAGGCAAAAAGAAAGCCGAGCGTGGGCTCGGCTCTACACGGGGAAAGCGTGTTCACGGCAATTGCCGTGAACACGCAACATGATCGTCAGCTCAGGACTCAGGCCCCCGCCATCCACTTCAGCATCAGGCCGGTGACATAGGCCAGTCCGGTGCCGGTGGCATAGCCGACCGTACCAAGCAGCACACCCACCGGGGCCAGCGTCGGATGGAAGGCTGCTGCCACCACGGGGGCCGAGGCTGCTGCGCCGATGTTGCCCTGCGAACCGATCGCGAAGAAGAACAGCGGCGCGCGCAGCAGCTTGGCCACCCCCCACAGCACCAGCACGTGCGTGGCCATCCAGATCGCGCCGAGCAGGAACAGCCACGGCCGATCCAGCAGCGACAGCAGGTTCATCTGCATGCCGATGCAGGCGATCAGGAAATACAGGAACACCGTGCCCAAGCGCGAGGCCCCTGCCGCTTCCAGCCGGCGTGCGCGGGTAAAGCTCAGGCCCAGGCCCATCGCGGTGGACAGCAGGATGACCCAGACGAACTGACTGTCCAGACTGAACTGGCTGGCCCAGCTGACATTGGCCTTGAACCAGCCCGCCAACGGCGCGGCGATGGCATGGGCCAGGCCCACGCCGCCCAGTGCCACGCCAACGATGACCATCAGGTCGGTCATGCTGGGAATGCGCGCGTTCTGCGCCTCATAGGCACTGATGCGCGCCTTCATCTCGTCGATGGCACGGGTGTCGGCACCGTTGCGGGTATCGATCTGCTGCGCGCGGTTGGCCAGGAACAGCAGGATCGCCATCCACAGGCTGGCGCAGGCCACATCGACCACCGCGAACTGGCCGAAGGTAGTGGCATCGGTACCGAACACTTCGCGCATGGCGACCATGTTGGCGCCGCCACCGATCCAGCTGCCGGCCAGCGCCGCCATGCCGGCCCAGGTATCACCGGCCACGGTTTCCGGATGGATCAGCTTCATCAGCTGGAACGAGACGATGGCGCCGAGCATGATGCCGGCGGTACCGGCACAGAACACGATCAACAGTTTCGGGCCGAGCTTGATGACGCCCTTCAGGTCGATCGACAGGGTCAGCAGGACCAGTGCGGCTGGCAGCATCACGTCACGCGCGACCGGGTTGTACAGCGAGGTATTGTGGCCATCGATGACACCGGCGGTGTTGTAGATGGCGGGAATGAAATAGCACAGCAGCAGCGCCGGCACCCAGGCGAAGATCTTCTTCAGCAACGGGGTCGGACCACTGGCGGCCCAGAAGATCAGGGCCAGGGTGGCGGCAATCAGGCCCAGTCCAACGATGTCGTTGCTGATCAGGGCAGTAGTAGCGGGTTCGGTCGGCATGGGATCCTCTGTCGATCGAAAGAGCGGAAAAAAAAGCGCCGCATGAAGCGGCGCAGGTCGAGATTAACATTGTCTTCACGCCGGGTCATGCCGCAGCGCGGAGCGATTGGCATGTCGGTCAGCCCGGGCGCGAGGCACCGAAGTCCAGGGTGACACGTGTCCCGCGCGGTTCGCAGGGTTGCAGCTGCAGTGTCCAGCCCAGGTGTTCACACAGCCGCGCGATCAGGTCCAGGCCGATGCCGCCACCACGATCAGCGCGCTCCCCCCGCGCCATGCGGGCGTGGATCGCCGCGATCTCCTCCGGGCTCATGCCATGTCCCGGGTCCTGCAGGGTCAGCACCGCCGACGAACTCAGCTGCAGCTCGATGTGACCGCGGCCGCTGTTCTCGATGGCATTGCGCAGCAGATTGCCGATCGCCGCCTGCACCACCGCCAGCGGCGCGATGATGTCCACCGGCGCCGCCTGGATGCCGATGCTCAGGTCCTTGTCGCCCAGCAGATGGCGATGGTCGTCGACGATCTCCGGCAGCAGCTGGTCCAGCGCAATGCGCTCGGCACGTGCGGCCAGGCGCGCCGGATCACGCGCCAGCACCAGCAGCAGCTCGATCAGCTGCTCCACGCTCTGTGCCGTGCGCAGCACCCGCTGCATCTGTTGGCGGGCACGCTCGGGCAGGCCCGGTTGCTCCAGCGCCAGCTCGGCCGCACCGGTCATCACCGCGATCGGCGTGCGCAGTTCGTGGCTGGCGGTGCTGATGAAGACCCGCTCGCGCTCGACGAACTGTTCGTTGCGGTCCAGGTAGTCGTTCAGCGCATCGGCGATGGTATGCAGCTCGGAGCTGCCGCGCGGGTCGACCTCGATGCGCTGGCCCTGCACCCCTGGTCGCAACCCGGCAATGTGCTGTGCCAGCAGGCTCAACGGACGCACCATCCGCTCCATGCCGAACGAAGCCATCAGCACGGTGACGAAGATCATGATCACGCCGGCCAACATCACCCAGCGCGTGGCGAACTGCTCCAGGTCATGGAAGTCGGAAATATCCAGCGCCAGCGCCACCCGCCCCATCGATCCGGTATCACGCACCATCACCGCAGTCTGCCGGCCCTTGATCGGCACCCCGTCATGCAGCCCCGGGTGCAACGTGCGCACGCTTTCGGGCATGTTGCCTTCGTCGAAGCGGAACAGGCTGAGCGTGTCCGAGTCCTGCCAGCGGTAGTGCGGCTCGTGCTCGGTATGCTCGACGATGCTGTCCAGTTCGGAATTGAGCAGTGCACGCCAGGCAGCGTGCTCGGCATGCTCATGCACGTAGTTGCCAACGCTGAACACCGCGACCGACAGCAGCGCCAGGTAGCCCAGCAACCACCATACCACCCGCCGGTACAGCGGCCCCGGCTTACGCGCCTTCATCATCGTCCTTGCCGGCATCGCTGGCCGTGGTCACGGCCAAGCGATAACCGACCCGCGGCAGGGTATGGATCAGCTTCTCGGAAAACGGTCCATCCACACTGCGGCGCAACTCGTAGACATGCGAACGCAGCAGGTCGCCATCCGGCGGCTCGTCGCCCCAGAGCGCGAACTCCAGCTGCTGGCGGGTGACCGCGCCCGGGCTGGCCCGCATCAGCACTTCCAGCAGCTTGCGGCAGGCCGGGTACAGGTGCAGCACCTGGTTGCCGCGCTGGGCCTCCAGGGTGGCCAGATCCAGCACCAGATCGCCCACCTGCAGGCGCTTGCGCGGGTTGCGGCCCTGCGCGCGCAGCAACAGAGCCTCCAGCCGCACCTCCAGCTCCGGAAGCGCGAATGGCTTGGTCAGGTAGTCGTCGGCCCCGGCGCGGAAACCGGCAATCTTGTCCGGCAGCTCGTCACGCGCGGTCAGCATGATCACCGGCACCTCCGACGCATGTTCGGCGCGCAGCCGGCGCAGCACCTCCGGCCCCTCCATGCGCGGCAGCATCCAGTCCAGGATCACCGCATCGTAGGGGTGGCTGCCGGCCAGGTGCAGGCCGGTGATGCCATCCGGAGCCACATCCAGCACATGCCCGCGCGACTCGAAATAGTCGAACAGGTTGGCCACCAGCTGGCGGTTGTCCTCGATCACCAACAGACGCATGCACGAAACATCCACGGAAGTTCGTACCATGGTAGCGCCGCCCATGTCGGAATGCGGTCGCCTTGGCCACCTCTGACGCTTTTCCCACCCTCGCCACCTCAGAATGGCTGTTTTGCTCCCGGAGCCTGCCGTGCCCGTAGCCCTGCCCCGCCGTTGGCGCCTGCCCCTGTTGTGGCTGCTGATCATTGCTGCGTTGGCAGCCGGTATCGGCCTGCGTCAGCCGCAGCCGCCGGACGAACCGCGCTTCGTGTTGGCGGCGCGGACCATGGTCGAGAGCGGGCAATGGCTGCTGCCGCACCGCGGCGTGGAGCTGTACGCGGAAAAGCCGCCGGTCTTCATGTGGCTGCAGGCCGCTGCCTATGAAATCGTCGGCAGCTGGCAGTGGTCGTTCCTGCTGCCGTCGTTGCTGGGCGCCCTGCTCAGCCTGTGGCTGATCTCGGATCTGGCTCGCCGGCTGTGGTCGCCCCGGCATTCCGTCTATGCCCTCGCAGCGCTGTTCTGCACCCTGCAGTTCGGGCTGATGGCCAAGCGCGCGCAGATCGACATGGTGCTGGTGGGGATGACCACCGTGGCCCTGTGGGGGCTGATGCGCCACCTGTGTGAACGCCGCAACCTGCCCGCGCTGTGGCTGGCCGGCTTCGCCGCAGGCGTCGGCACGGTGACCAAGGGCGTGGGTTTCCTGCCGCTGCTGATGGTGCTGCCCTGGTTCGGCTGGTGGCTGTACCAGCGCCGTCGCGGGCACCGCGTGGAGGGGCCGCACCCGGCAACGCTGCTGTGGCTGATCCCGGCGTTCCTGCTGGGCGTGGGCGTGTGGCTGGCACCGCTGGGCTGGGCACTGTTGCACACGCCCAGCGCCGAGTTGCAGGCCTACGCGCATGAGTTGCTGTTCAAGCAGACCGGTACCCGCTATGCCAACGCCTGGCACCATCGTCAGCCGGCCTGGTACTACCTGCAGGTGATCCTGACCCTGTGGCTGCCGGGCAGCCTGCTGTTGCCGATGCTGTTCAAGCCCTGGTGGCGCCGCCTGCGCCGGGGCGACCGCCGGCAGTGGCTGCTGCTGGGCTGGGCCGTACTGGTGCTGGTGTTCTTCAGCGCCAGCCCGGGCAAGCGCGAGGTGTACCTGCTGCCAATGCTGCCGGCAATGGCGCTGGCCGTAGCGCCGCTGCTGCCGGGCCTGCTGCGTCGGCTGTGCGTGCGCCGCTACCTGCTCGGCTACAGCGTGGTGCTGATGCTGGCCACCGGCACGCTGGGCGTGATGCTGATGACCGAACACCCGTGGGCGGTGGCCCAGCTGGAGCGCCGGGCCATGCCCGACACTCTGCTTCCGGTGCTGGGCGACGGCCTGCTGACCTTCGCCATCGCCCTGGCCACATTGATCGTGTGGCTGCGGGTACGCCGCGCCGCAACGCTGGTGCTGCTGACCCACGGCATGTTGTGGATGCTCTACGGTCTGGTGCTGATCCCGGCGCTGGATCCCTACGCATCGGCGTCAGCACTGATGCGCCGGGTAGGCGCGCGAATCGGTCCCGACGCCGAACTGGCGCTGGTGGCCTGGCGCGAGCAGAACCTGCTGCAGGCCGACCGGCCAGTGCGCGAATTCGGCTTCAAGCGCCCCTGGGCCGAGCAATGGCATGATGCCGGCCCGTGGCTGACCGAAGCACCGGACAAGCGCTGGCTGCTGGTGCTGGATGATGCGATGAGCCCGTGCGTGGACCCGAGCAAGGTGATCGATATCGGTGTTGCCAACAGGAATCGTTGGCAACTGCTTCCCGGTACCGCATGGAATCTGGAGTGCCACGCCGAGCGGACAGGATCGACCGCCGAAGAAGACTGAACGTTGACACGCGCCGGGCAAACATTAACCCGGCACGAACGAGCGTCCGACCCTTCTCCGACATCCAGATGACGAGCATGACCGCGGATTCCCGAACCGCCCTTTCCCAGCATGCCCGTCCGTCCCCTTGATTCGGTAGCGCCGCTTGCGACATCGCCACTGGCGTCACGATTTGCCGTAACTCACCTCTGGCTGCCTGTCGCAATCGGTCTGCCGTTGTTTACGCTGCTGATGGGTTTCGGCGGCGACCAATGGGTGGCCGATCATCTGTTCCGTCTGGAGGGTGGCCACTGGGCGCTGCAGGACGCCTGGATCACCCGCACGGTGGTGCACAAGGCCGGCAAATGGCTGAGCACGGCTGCTGCGCTCGTGGCGATCCTGCTGTGCTTCCACCACTGGCGAAAGGGTGGCGATCGCACCCTGCGCTGGGCGCTGCTTTATGTCGTAATTGCCATGGCTCTGGGCACGGGCGTGATCTCCCTGCTGAAGTCGCTGGTGCCGATGGAATGCCCCTGGGACCTGCTGCGCTACGGCGGCCACCAGCCTTTCATCAGGCTTTTCACCCTGCGCCCGGCCGGCATGGCGCCGCAGGCCTGCTTCCCGGCCGGGCATGCCAGCGCCGGCTATGCGTGGCTCTGTCTGTACTATTTCGCCCTGCTGTGGCGCCCGTCGTGGCGCTGGGCGGGGCTGTGGATCGGCCTCGGCGCAGGCCTGGTGTTCGGCATCAGCCAGCAGCTGCGGGGCGCACATTTCCTTTCGCATGACGTTGCCACTGCGTTGATATGTTGGCTGCTTTCGCTCGGCCTGTATGTCCTGATCCGCCGTCAGCTGGACCGTCCCCACCGCCAGGAGGCAAACGCATGAGTGCATCGGTCCAACGCCCCGCCCGCCTTCCCGCGTTGGCGAACCTTCGCCGCTGGCGGCCGCAGCTGTCCACCGAAGCACTGATCGCACTGACCAGCCTGTTCTTTGCGGTGGCCGGCAACGGCCTGTTCTGGCACAGCGCGATGGCCAGCCATCCGGGCAGCCTGCGCTACGCACTGTCGCTGCTGCTGTTGCTGCTGGGTGCGCACGGCGTGCTGCTGGGCATCCTGGTCTGGCGCTGGAACGCCAAGGTGGTGATCAGCCTGCTGCTGCTGGTGACTGCATTCGCTGCGCACTACATGAGCCGTTACCACATCTACCTGGATGCGGACATGCTGCGCAACGTGCTGGCGACCGACCCCAAGGAAAGCCGCGAGCTGATGACCGTGTCGCTGGTGTGGCCGGTGCTGTTGCTGGCAGTGCTGCCGATGGTGGTGCTGTGGCGCGTGCAGCTGCGCCGTCGCAGCTGGGGCCGCAGCCTGCTGTGGCGCCTCGGCTTCCTGGTGGTGGCTGCGGTGACCGCGGTGGGTGGCGCGTTGATCTCGTTCCAGGATGTCTCGGCACTGATGCGCAACCAGCGCGAAGTGCGTTACCTCGCCACGCCCGCCAACGTGCTGCTGGGCATGCCGCGTGCGCTGCGTGGCGACAATCCGGTGCAGCGCGCGCCGAAGCTGCCGATCGGTACCGACGCCAAGGCCACCCCGCGTGCACCTGCCAGCAAGCCGCGCCTGCTGGTGATCGTCATGGGCGAAACCGTGCGCGCGCAGAACTGGGGCCTCAACGGTGGCCGCAATACCACCCCGGAGCTGGCCCAGGCCGGCGTGCTCAACTTCCCGGACATGCATTCCTGCGGCACCAGTACCGAAGTGTCGCTGCCCTGCCTGTTCTCGCCCTGGGGCCGCCACGACTACGACGAGAAGAAGATCCGCGCGCACCAGTCGCTGCTGCACGTATTGAACCGCGCCGGTATCGCGCCGCTGTGGCGTGACAACCAGTCCGGCTGCAAGGGCGTGTGCGAGGGCCTGGACTTCCAGTCGCTGTCCGACGCCACCACGCCGGGCCTGTGCGCCGACGGCCGCTGCATGGACGAGATCCTGCTGCAGGACCTGGCCACCCAGGTGCGGGCCAAGCCCGGCGACCGCGTCGTAGTGCTGCACCAGCTGGGCAACCATGGCCCGGCCTACTTCGAGCGCTATCCGCCCGCGTTCCGCCGCTTTACTCCCACCTGCGATACCCGCGACATCGGCCGCTGCTCGCGCGAAGAGATCACCAACAGTTACGACAACGCCGTGCTGTACACCGATCACTTCCTGACCAAGACCATCGGCACGCTGCAGGGCATGCAGGACTACGACACGGCGATGATCTATCTGTCCGACCACGGCGAGTCGCTGGGCGAAAAGGGTCTGTTCCTGCACGGCGTGCCTTACGCCATCGCCCCGGCCGAGCAGACCCGGGTGCCGATGACGATGTGGTTCTCGCCGGGCTTCGCCAGCAGCCGCGGGCTGGACCTGCAGTGTGTGCGCAAGCGTTCGGCGGCCTATACCGACCATGACAATCTGTTCCCGTCGGTGCTGGGCCTGATGCAGGTGAAGACCTCGCTGTACGAGCGCGATCGCGACCTGTTCGCCAACTGCGAAGGATGAGGGTTGTTCGGCAGGGCTTGCAGCCCTGCACCTGCAGAGGCAACGTCAACCGCAACGGCCGAAGCAACAGCAGAAGCGGGTTTCCTGAGGGGTGGCGGGGTGGGTCCGGTTGCGGGGGACGCTGCAAGTACGTCCATGTAAGCTCGGTCGCCGCATCCATGCGGCTCACGCCCCCGCAACCGGACCCACCCCGCCTTCGACAGTTCTTCGCGATCTGATGGAGCGACCTTGGGGTCGGATCCGTTTTCCTCCGGAAAACGGATCCGACCCCATTTTGATTGTCGATACCTGACAGAGGTGTCGACCAAGGCCGACACCCACCAACAGCCGCAGCGATCTGTCAGAGGTGGGGCGGTGTCGGAGTGCGGGGTGTCAGCCGCATGGGCCCGAGGCATGCCTCGGGCGGGTTGGGCAGGACGCCCAACCCCGGTCTTGCCGTGTGCGCAGGA
>CAJYNG010000003.1 GCA_913775725.1 uncultured Stenotrophomonas sp.
ACGGTCTGGTTGACCTGCTCGATGCCGGCCGACTGTTCGCGTGACGCGGCCGAGATCTCGGCCATGATCTCGTTGACCCGACCGACCTGACCAACGATCTCCTGCATGGTGCGGCCCGCCCCGTGCACCAGCTGCGCACCGGCACCGACCTGCGCCACCGAGGCGTCGATCAGCTCCTTGATTTCCTTCGCAGCGCCCGCCGAGCGCTGAGCCAGTGCGCGTACTTCGCTGGCGACCACGGCGAAGCCACGGCCCTGCTCACCGGCACGCGCCGCTTCCACTGCCGCGTTCAACGCCAGGATGTTGGTCTGGAACGCAATGCCATCGATCACCGAAATGATCTCGGCAATGCGCTGCGAGGAGGCTTCGATCTGTTCCATGGTGTGCACCACCTGGCTGACCACTTGGCCGCCTTCGCTGGCCACGCCCGCCGCGGAACCGGCCAGCGTGTTGGCCTGCAGTGCATGGTCGGCGTTCTGGCGCACGGTGGAGGTCAGTTCTTCCATCGACGCGGCGGTTTCTTCCAGGTTGGCGGCCTGCTGTTCGGTACGCCGCGACAGATCGCTGTTGCCGGCGGCGATCTCACCGGCAGCCAGGCGGATGCTGGCCGCCGACTGCTGGATCTGGCCGACGATCTGGGTCAGGTGCTGCACGGTGCTGTTGGCATCGTCGCGCATCACCGCGAACACCCCGTGGAAGTCACCCTGCATGCGGGTACTGAGGTCACCGGCGGCGATCGCGCGCAGCAGCGTCGACAGTGCAGCCAGGTTGTGGTCGCTGACCTGCATCATCGTGTTCAGGGTCTCCACCATACGGCGGAAATCGTGGTCGAAGCGCAGTGCATCACCACGCACCGCGAAATCACCGGCAGCGGCGGCAGCGGCCAACTGCTGGATCTGCTCGTTGATCGCGGCCAGGTTGCTCTTGGTGGTCGCCATCGCGGCAGTGAATACCGCCTTTTCGCCCGGCAGCGCTTCCATGTCCACGCTGAGGTCGCCCACGGCGTAGCGCTGCATCACTTCAACCAGACGTTGGGTGACCGCATTGCTGGATGCCACCAGCTGGTTGCTGTCGGCCACCATGCGGCCGTACTCGCCCGGGAACGCCGCGGCGTCCATGCGGTAGCTGAGTTCACCGGCATCGTGGCGGCGCGCCATTTCGGCCTGCGCAGCCATCACCGACTGCAGCTGGCCGCGCATGCCCTGCATCGCGTCCAGCAGGCGCCCCACTTCATCGTTGCTGCGCGCCGGCAACGTGCTGTCCAGCTTGCCGGCGGCGACGTCACCGGCCACGCGCACCGCTTCGGCCAGCGGGCGGATCGCCAGGCGGCGCAGCAGTACGTAGACACCGGCACTGAGGGTCAACGCAGCGATCACGCCGACCAGCAGGGTCAGCCACAGCAGCTGGCGTGCTTCAGCCACGATCACTGCATGCGGCATTACCACGCCCAGCGCGAAGCGTTGCGGGGCGTCGCCCACGCGCAGCGGCACATACACGCGCACGTTGCCGGCCGCATCGGGGCTGAAGGCCTCGAACGGACGGTCGGCGGCGATGTCGGCCAGCATGCTGCGGGTCAGGGCATCGTTGCGCGGCTTGCCGATCTCGGCGGCATTGGCCGAGGCCAGCACCACGCCCTTCGGCGACAGCAGTTCGACGCGGCCAGCCCCCATCGGCTTCAACGTGGCAAGGTGCTTCTGCAGCGCTGCCAGCGAGAAGTCCACGGTGAACACGCCCAGGAACCTGCCGTTCTCGATGATCGGCGTGCTCAGCGTACTCATCAGCACCTGCTGCCCGGCGATGTCATAGGCATAGGGCTCGCTGACCTTCGGCAGCTTGTCGCGGCTGGGCACCATGTACCAGTCACCGGAACCGCTGGCGGTCTCGGTGTAGTCGGTCATCGTCGACTGCTGCGGCTTGCCGTCATGCCAGGCCCAGTAGCTCATGTAGCGACCGGTGGCGTCGTGCGCTTCGGTGTTGACGAACTCGGCGTCCTTGCCGTCGAAGGCATCAGCCTCCCACATGGTGCTCTTGCCCAGCCATTCCGGATGGGTGCGCAGCTGCTCGCCGAGCACCGCCGCCAGGCTGGCGCGATCGGGCACGTCACCGCGCGCGCGCTGGGCCAGCACGGTCTCGACCATGGCGTCATTGCTGGCGAAGGCAGTGCCCAGATCAGCCGCGACCTGGCGCGCTTCAGCGTTGGCCTCGCTGGTCATGGTCTGGCGCGAGGCGCTGATCAGACTGGCGCTGGCCTGTCGGTAGATCAGGAAGGCGGTCAGGCCGAAGCACAGCAGCGCGATCACGGCGGTGCCCAGCATCAACTTGTGGGCGATGCTGCCCGGGCGGCGGGCAGTGGCGGAGCGGGAAGAAGACATGGGAGGGTCCGCAAGGCAGTTCAGGACGACCGGCACCTCGAGGGCACCGCGCAGGCGCGCGATCCGTCGCGCAGGCCACCGGCCGCCGGGACGGGCCCGGCGCTGGAAGCGCACCGGGTTAGCGGCCGCCTGCCAACGAGGTTGAGGCGGCGGGCCTGCACATTCCTGAACCTGCTCAGGGTCGGGTCAGGAACCCGCCCCGCTGCCGCCCTATTCGGCCACGCGATCCTTGATCCATTCCGCCCGCGGCAGTACTTCGATGCTGCCAACGGCGTACTGCTGCAGGACATCGTCCGGGCCAAAGCGCGGCTGCCAGCCCAGTGTGCTGCGCATCAGTGCACTGTCGTAGACGCGGTCGATGCTCAACGGCAGCGGCCAGCCACGGCGCTCGAACTCGGCCAGCAGCTGCGGGGCGCGGCGGGCCAGTACCCTGCGCGGCTGGGTGGCCAGTTCCAGGCAGTCCTCGCGCAGGAACGGCGTCGGTGCGCAGGCAATGTAGCGTGCGAAGGCAGCGCCCTCATCGTGCAGCAGCGCGGCATGTGCGCTGGCCACGTCGCGCGCGTCGATGCCGCGGTGCAGGCGGAACATCGCCATCCGCTCCGGTGGCTCGGGGAAGCAGCGAGCCATGCGCAGCACGCGTACGCTGAAGCCCGGCGCCGCAGCGGCTTCAGCCAACGCCTCTGCCTGCAGCTTGCTGCGATGGTAGATGGTGCGCGGCAGGGGTTCGGTGTCCTCGTCGATCCAGCGGCAGCCGCCGGCCACCACCGCGTGACCATAGAGCGCGGTGGTGCTGGTCAGTACGAAGCGGCGTGCACCTGCCTCGCGGGCAGCCTGCAACAGGTGTGCGGTCGCCTCCACATTGATCTGCTGGAATACCGCATCCGGCACCAGGCCGACATGGGGTGCGTGCAGGGCGGCGGTATGGATCACCGCGTCGACGCCCTGCACCGCCCGCGTGACCGCCTGACGATCGGTGACATCGGCAATGATGCGCGTAGTGGCGAACGGACTGCGGTCCAGCCCCACCACTTCATGGGCCGCCGCCAGCGCGCCGAAGATCGCGCGTCCGATCCGCCCGGAACTGCCGGTCAACAGAATCTTCATTGAGTCCATTCACTCGAAGCGCCCGGGAACTACCGGGATGCTTCGATTCTAGGCATGCAGCAGCGCATCTGCGATAGGACCGCCTTGCAGATATGCGTTCATCCTGACGACTTCTTCGGGGCCAGCAGCTGCCGCGCGATGAACAGCGGATCATCACCGCCCGGCGTATCAGGCATGACACCGGTCCTTTCCCAGTTGCCGCCGGTGCGCAGGTTGATCGGCTGACGGTCCGGAATGCTGATCTGATAGCCATCCGGCAGCAGCACAGGATCATCGAACATATGCGCGGCGCCGCCACTGCGGCTGCCGACGATGCGCGCGCGCCCCGCTGCCTGCAGCGAGTACGCGACAAATTCCGCGGCCGATCCGGTACGGCGGTCGATCAGAACCACCAGCGGCTTCAGGTACGGCGGAAGGCTCGCTGGCGGCAGTGGCACGGGAGTACGCCGTCCACGTTGCTCCAGCACCTGCACTGCGGTGACACCTGGCTCCAGCAGGGTACGCACCAGCAGGTCCGCACTGCCATCATCGCCACCCCCGTTCTGGCGCAGGTCGAGCACCAGGCCATCGGTGTCGGCCAGCAGGGTGAAGGCCGCGGCCAGCTTCGGCCGGGCCAGATCGAGCGGGTAGAAGGTGCTCAGGCGCAGGTAGCCGATGTTGCCTTCCAGCACCCGCACCTCGCGCACGCCCGCACCATTGCTGCGCGCATCCGCACGCCAGGCCATCAGCCAGTCGTCCTGACCGCCGCTGGCATCCACCCGCTCGACATGGAAGTGGCCATCGAACACGTCCAGATCCTGGTTCAGGCGTGCGCTGAAAGCCTTCGGGTCCGCGCAGCTGTCCACATAGCGCTGCTGGCTGGACCAGCCGCGCACCGCCTCGGCAATGCGCGCGCCTTCGGCCACGTCCAGGTACTGCGCCTGTATCGCCGTGGCCGCCGCCTGCAGCACCGCGTCCTGGACCGGGCAGGACGCCGCCAGCAGCGCGCCCAGCATCCACGAAACCGCCATGACCGCACCCCATGTTGATGATATGTAAGTGCTTATATATCATCGCCAGCATGGATCTCCAACACGCCACCCTGGGAACGCTGCTGCGGGCCCTGCTCGACCAGCTCGACCCGGCGGTCGAACAGGCCTACCGCGACCTGAAACTGGACTACCGGCCGCGCTACACCCCGGTACTGCGCACGCTGATGGCGCAAGGCCCCTGCCGCATCAAGGACCTCGCACTGGCCTGCGGGCTCAGCCATTCGGCACTCAGCCAGACGGTTTCAGCAATGGTGCGCGATGGCTGGCTGCACGCTGCGGTCGGTGAAGACAGCCGTGAGCGCATCCTGCAATTGAGCCCGCGCGCACTGCAGGCGTTGCCGGCGCTGCAGGCGCAGTGGCAGGCCACGGCTCGCGCGGCGCGCAGCCTCGATGCCGATCTTGGACAGTCGTTGGAGCAGGTGCTGCGCGACGCACTGCAGGCGCTTGAGCAGCGGCCGTTCGCGCAGCGACTGCGCGACACACCCCAGCGCTGAGGCGCCTACTGTTCGGCTGCCATCTCGATTTCACTGAGGAAGGTCCAGCTGCCATTGGCCAACCGCAGCTCGAGCGTGCGGCACTGCGCGGCCAGCGGCGCGGCATTGCCCAGCACGTATTCCTCTTCGGTCGAACCGCTCAGCCCGGCCTGGGTGAATGGTGCCGACAGCACGCCGATGCGGGTTGCGGCAGTTCCCGGCTCAGCGCACATCACCTCCACCGACGTCGGCGTGACGATGCCCCACGCCGGACGGGTCATCGTATGCAGGCCGATCCAGTCCACCCGCCGGCGCTGGCCCAGGTCGATGGTGATGCTGACATTGCCGTGCACGCCCACCCAGCCGGCATCCATCGGATTGCGCGGATCTCCCACGCGGCGATCCAACAGCTCGTGACCGCTGCTGTCCGGATAGTTCGCATCCGGCGCCACGCTGTAGCTGTAGGTGGTCTGCACCGGATCGACACTGTAGGACGCACCGAGGCCATACAACCCTCGATAGGTGTTCATCAGCCGCGGCGATTCGCCATAGCCCTGGCCGGGGCCGACCACCTCGGACATGTGGTACTGGTTGAGCCAGGCAACGCGTTTGCCGGCCGAGCGCGCACTCCACAACTGCTGGTTGATGCGCTGTACCGAGGCCGGGCGATAGGCGCCGGACAATCCGTTGCCGGTGTCCAGGAACAAGGGACTGCCATGGTTGAACAGTTCGATGTCGGCCCACAGGCCGCTGGCACCCAGCGCCGCCGACAGCGCCTCGTAATACGCCTCGGTGGAATGGCCCGCGCGATCCCACTGGAACAATCGGGCATGTGAGGCGGCACCGATGCCGTCCTGCCAGATCTGCACGTCCACCCCGGTGGCGGTGCGGAACTGTGCAGCAGCCCGGCCCACGCTGGCCGGATCAACACTGGATGACGCCAGGTAGGGCGCGACCATCACCGGCCGTGAGGGTGTGCTGCCTTTGAGCGCCGTCACGATCGCACGGTAGAACGGCGCGCGATCAGCCGGCACCTGTGCCGGCTCGTCGGTGATGTACCAGCCCGCGAACGCCGGATGCGATCCGTACTGCTGGCCAAGCTGGGCCAGCGACTGCGCCGCATCCTGTGCCACGGCCGTTGCGTTCTGGCCCTGCCAGAAAGTGGCGCACTGCCCCGAACTGTAGGTGGTGCCGACCACGACCTTCATGCCGCGCGCAGCTGCCGCGTCGAGCACGGTGCCGAGCTTGCCGGGAAAGCCGGCAATCCATTCGAAATCCTGCGCGCCGCTGGCGCATCCCACGCCAGCACGGGTGGCACGCACCTGACCGAGGATGATCGTGTCGTTGCCCAGGTCCTGCAGTTCATCCAGGAACAGCGGCAATTGCGCGGCCGGCAGTTGTTCGTCGGTGGCCGAATAGCCGACGTGGACAAAGCTGCCGGACAACAGGGGGCTGGCCGCGTGGACGGGGGCGGTACAGGCCAGCAATGCGATCAATCCAATCCTGTTCATGTTCTACATCCTTGTTGTGGCCAGACAGGTGGCGTTGTTGCGCATCCTATCAACAGCGGCGATGACCCCATCACGATCATCGGCAACGCTGCGCAATCGCCGACTTCAGCTGCCCCCGCAGCAGCGCACAAGCAATGCCGATTCAAACGGTTGATTCATTCATCTGCGTGATCGAGCCTGCGCGCTCTTTCCCCTGGAGTACCCCACATGCGCACGCCACCCGCACCACTGAGCCTGATGGAACGCGACCGCCGCTGGGCCCTGGCCCGCGACATCATGGCCAGTGAACGCCTCGATGCCCTGGTTGTGCATGGCGACCGGGAAGCCGCTGCACCGGCCGGCTTCTCGCCGGACTGCTACTTCACCAATGATCGGCCCGGCTCGATCGTGGTGTTCGTCGGCGACCAGCCGCCCCGGGTGTTCACCTTTGCCTCGCTGATGATCGCCGACCACCTGCAGGCCGGCCTGCGTGGCGATCTGCAGTGGATCGCACCCGAACAACTGTGGGTGGGCAAATCCGGGCGGGAGGTGGGCCGCTGGCTGCAGCAGTGTGGCCTGCACTCGGCACGTATCGGCGTGCTGGGGCTGGAGCCCTATCCGCCGTTCTACTTCGACGGCGCGATGCCCGCGCGCACTCTGCAGGGCATGCAGGCGGCAGTGCCGGGCGCGGAATTCGTACCGGTGTACCGCGCGTTCTTCCAGCGCGCCTCGGTAAAGAGCCAGGAGGAACTGGCGCTGATCGTGCATGCCGCCTGGATCGGTGAATCCATGAGCGAGGCGCTGCGTGCCACTGCTCGGCCAGGTGTTTCCGAAGCCGAACTGGTTGCCGCAGTGACCGCAACCTGTTTCTCGCTGGGGGGCTACACCGCCGAGGTGCTGCTCGGCTCGGGTCCCGAGTATGTAGGCTGGGGACCACCCGCCTGGCAGTACCGTGCACAGCCGCCGCGCATCCTGCGCGATGGTGACCTGGTGTTGTCGGAGATCTTCGCACTGTACGGGCTGATGGAAACTCAGCATCAGGCTGCGGTTGCCATCGGCGAGGTGCACGAGAACATCCATCGCGCCGCCGCCGTCGCCCGCAGCAGCTACGAAGCAGGCCTGTCCGCACTGCGCGTGGGCAATACCTTCGGCGATGTCGTCGACGCGATGGAAGCGCCCCTGCTGGAGGCAGGCGGCTGGCACGTGCACCCGTTGGTCCACAGCCTCAACCCCTATGGACCGATTGGCTTTGGCCGTGCACCTGGCATCGAAGCGCTGCCGGAGGCCGCACGATATGCGCACATCACGCCGCTGCCGACTGTCGGGCGCGAACTGCCCTTGCAGGCCGGCATGTGCTTCGCCTTCGAACCGAACTGTGCATTCGGCCGACACATGGCCAACATTGGCGGTACGGTCATCGTTGGCGCGGACGCGGGCACCGCGCTCAATGAAAACTCGACACGGCTGATGCAGGCCGATGCCTGAGTTCATCGCCCATCTGCAGACACCGGCACGACGGCGCGCGGCCGAGACGCGCAGCGGGCAGACCCGAGGCCGACTGCTGCACGCGGGGCTGCAGCTGTTCAGCGCACTCGGCGTGGAGGGTGTACGTACCCGCCAACTGGTGGACATGGCCGGCTGCAGCCAGTCAGCCATTCCGTATCACTTCGGCGGCAAGCAGGAACTGTATGCCGCGGTGCTCCAGCGCTGTGCCCAAACCATTGCCGAACGACTGCCGCTGCCGGCAGCACCGCCGACTGGCGCGCGGCAGGCCGCGCATCAACTGCAGCAGTTGATGCGGGCATTTGTCCATGCCTTGCTGTCGGCGCCGGATGCGGGTCCACGCACGCTGCTGCTGGCACGCGAACAGATCCGCCCGACGGCCGGGTTCGCCAGCGCCCACCGTATGCTGTTCGAACCCCTGCACACCACGCTGGCCGCGTGCGTGGCGTGCCTGCGCGGCAGCGAACCATCCAGCGTCGAGACGTTGCTGCGTACCCACGCCCTGCTCGGGCAGGCGATCGTCTTCGCCGTCTCCCACGGGGCGCTGCAGGCGCGATTGAACCAGGGAGCACCCTTGGCAGACGTGGAGACGATCGCGGCGGTGGTCAGTGGCATGGCACTGGCTGCAGCGAAGGCAGCACCCGCCTGAATGGCTGTGTCATCAGCCCCGTGCGCAGGGCGCGTGAAAACCTTGGCGAAGATGGCGACCTGGACTTAGCGTGCGATGGCCAAGCATGGATGCCGCCGTCTACGAAGGCGGCGTCCACACTGCAGGAGATTTCACATGACTGAGCAGAACCCGCGCAGCTCCAACCGGGGCTTCGCATCAATGGACCAGGCCAAGCAGCGCGCGATTGCTGCCAAGGGCGGGCGCGCCGCGCACGCCTCCGGCAACGCGCACGAATTCAGTCCGGCCGAAGCACGTGTCGCAGGCCGCAAGGGCGGCGAGGCGATCAGCCGCAACCGCCAGCACATGGCCGCGATCGGTCGTGAAGGTGGACACGCTCGCCACGCCAATGCGCGCCAGCAGCAACAGCAGCCACAGGAGACCGAACGCACGACAGAGGGCCCGCAACGCCAGCAGGGCTGAATGCTGCGCGTCAGGCCGGTGCGCGCTGCCGATACAGACCCAGCGCCGCAAGCAGGGCCAGCGCACCGGCCACAGCCATCGCCCAGCCGAAACCACTGGCCATCGCACTGCGATACCACGCAAGCATCTGCGGCGTGGCGTGCATCGAGCTCGGTTGCAGGATCAGTTCGCGCGCCTGTGCCACCAGCCCCCGCTGCCCGGCCGCCTGTGCGGAAGCGGCGAACTGCTGTACGGCGCGCTGGCCCATCAGGCTGCCCAGCAGCGCGATGCCCAGGCTCATGCCTGCCTGGCGCAATGCGTTCATCGTGGCTGAAGCGATACCCGCGCGCTCAACCGGCGCGCTGGCCATGACTGCCATTCCGGTCGCCGGCACTGCCAGACCCATTCCAATACCAAGCAGCACCAGTAGAGCACTGGCATAGGCGCGTGAAGTAGCCGGTTCGAACGTGGCCATCGCGCACAGCGCCACCCCGGCCAGGGCGTAGCCCAGTACCAGCGCGGCGTGCAGCCCGAGGCGGGCGACCAGACGACCGAACAACAGCGAGACGGTACCCATCAACAGGAACTGCGGAGCCAACTGGGAGCCGGCCTGCGCTGCGCTGTGCCCCTGCGCCTGCTGGAAGAACAGCGACAGGAAGAACAGGCTGGCATAGGCAGTGAAGCCCAGCACGAACGATGCCAGGTTGAACATACCGAAGCGGCGGTCGGCAAACAGGTCCAGCGCCAGCAGTGGGCGTGCCACGCGGCGTTCGACGATGCCGAACAGGATCAGTCCAGCGGCTGCGACGCCCAACGCCAGCAGCGTCACCGGGGCCAGCAGGCCATGCGCGCCGATCGCGATCAGGCCGTAACTCAGCGCACCCAGCGCGACGATGCTGAGCAGCTGCCCGGCAGGGTCCAGTGCAGCATGCTGCGGATGCCGCCGTTCCGGAATTCCCCAGGCGCCCAGCGCCAGCGCGAGCAGGCCCAGCGGCAGGTTGATCAGGAAGATGCTGGGCCATCCGGCACGCTGCACCAGCACGCCGCCCAGCAGCGGGCCCAGCACCAGGGCCAACGCACTGAACGCCGACCAGCCGCCGATCGCGCGTGCGCGTAGTCGCGCGTCGGGGAAGGCGTGGCTGAGGATCGGCATGGCGCTGGGAATCAACAATGCGCCCGCGATGCCCTGCACTGCGCGTCCAGCCACCAGGGTCGCAAGAGTGTTGGCACAGGCGCAGAGCAACGAGCCAAGAGTGAAGGTGGCGACGCTGATCAACCACATCCGCCGATGACCGTAACGGTCCCCGAGCGGCCCCGCCGACAGCATCAGCGCGGACAATGCGATCGCATACGCATTGATCACCCATTGCAGCCCGGCCATGTCAGTGCTCAACGCCTGCTGCAGGGTGGGTAGCGCGACGTTGACGATGCTGATGTCCAGCGAGGCGAGAAACGTGCCGAGGTAGGCGGCCAACACCAGGGCCGGACGTTGGAAACGTTGCATGTGTGGATCCCGGGGGAGGACGTGCGCGCAGCGTAGCCACTGACTGACCGTCGGTCAATGACTGGCGGTCAGTCAATGCCGAAGGACAGCTAGAATGGCCACCGTCGCACCCGAACCTAGCCCACCATGCAGACCCCAGCTGTCGCCAGGCCTCGCACCAAGCCCGCGGAAACCCGTCAGGAAGAACTGATGGACGCCGCGCAGGCACTGTTCCTGTCAAAGGGGGTAGACGCCACCACCATCAGCGACATCGTTGCGGCGGCTGATGTGGCCAAGGGCACCTTCTATACCTACTTCGCCTCGCGCACCGAGATCCTGCAGGCGCTGGCACAACGCTACACGCGGCAGTTCATGGAAGCGGTCGACCAGGCCGTGCAGCAGCACCCCGTCGGCGATGGCGTAGCACGCCTGCGTGCCTGGATCCGCACCAACATCGAGCTCTACGTGCGCACCCATGCACTGCACGATGTGGTGTACGCCAACCATCACCATCATCAGCGCGGCAACGCCGAACGCAACGCAATCCAGCAGCACCTGCTGGGCATCCTCGAAGCGGGCAACGCCGCCGGTCTGTGGCAGCTTCCAGCGCCGCAGGTTACCGCCTCGTTGATCTATGCCGGCGTGCACGGCGCTACCGACGACCTGATCGCCACACCGGCACAGGATGCCGATGCGTTCATCGAAGCCGTGCAGGCCGATTGCCTGCGCATGGTCGGCGCGCCACCGGCCGGTGCCAAGCGGCGCTGACGAACCGTCTGTCGCTCAGGTGTGGGCGAGGATGTTCAACAACCGCCCGAACGGGTCACGGACGAAGAAGCGACGCACGCCCCAGGGCTCGTCGGCCGGGCCATATTCCAGCGGGATGCCGGCCGCGCGCATCCGCTCCAGTATCTGCTGCAGATTGTCCACTTCGATCGACAGGTCCGGCACTTCGGTGCCGGCCCCCCCTTCACTGGCAAAGCTGACCTGCGCCAGCGCGCTGCCCTCGCCGCCATGGGTGACGATCCAACCGTGGTCCATCACCACCGGCATGCCCAGCAGTTCGCCATAGAACGCTGCGGCACGCGTAGGGTCAGGCGTGGCGATGTTGGCGACGACACGTTTGACGGCCATGGCACTCCTCTGCCCATGAAGACATGCCGAGACTACCGTATCGATGCCGGCATCCTCGATTGAAACAGAAGAGCCCCGTCGATGACGGGGCTCCACGGAACGCAACGCTCAAACGGCGCGACTCACACGCCCATGCACAGATCGACCACGCAGGTGTTGTACGCCTGCTGGCATTCACCGGCATCGGCACCACTGGCCAGGCACATCTGGTAAGCCCGCCAGCACGGCTTGTCGCAGGGCTCGACCGGCCCTGCCACCGCCACCGAACCAGTACATGCCAGCGCGAACACAGCCCCTGCGATCACTTTCCTGAAAACGCGCATTGCATCACTCCCTGATAGACCTGGTGAGCCCAGGCTGGGTCACGGTAGCGGGACCGCAGGGAGACGAAGTGAAAGCCGATGTCACCAAATCTTAACCTGTTCATTAAATTTTCTTCACGCCACTGGGGGTGATCGGCCCGCTGCGGGGTTAACGGCCTTTGATGTCCGTCAATCAAGGAAGTTGTCTGATGAATCACCCGCTGTACGGCCGTTCGTCCCGCTCCCTCTCTCATCGCCCGCTAGCGCTTGCCGTCGCCACCTCGCTGTTGCTGGCCACCGCACTCCCGGCCATGGCCAGCGAATCATTCGATGCCTGGCAGCAGCAGCGCCAACTGCAGACTGCGTGGGCGCAGCCCACACCGCTGGCGAGTTCATCGACCGGCGCGAACCTGTCGGCCGCAACACCAGTAGCAGCAGCCAGCGCCACGTCGATTCTCGGTAAGCCAGGTGATCCGGCCAGCTGGCGCACGGATGAATTCAACGCCGACTGGGGCCTGGCCGCGACCAACGCAGACCACGCCTATGCGCGGGGCCTGACCGGTACCGGCATCCGCCTGGGTGTGTTCGACAGCGGCACCGGCCTGGACCATCCAGAGTTCGCCGGGAAGAACCATCGCAGCATCCACATTGCCGACTTGCTGGCCGACGGTTCGCACTGCACCAACACCACACAGCTCACAGGTCCCGGCGCCTGCTTCTCCAGCGATGGCGACGACGTGCAGGTTAGCTACGTTGGCTTCAATGCCAACGTCCCACAGAACATTCGCGACCTGATCATGGCGGGTCCCTATGTTCAGCCCGGCATCGGCTTCGAAGTACACGGCACCCATGTGGCCGGCACCATCGCCGCCAACCGCGATGGCAATGGTATGCATGGGGTCGCCTTCGGGGCGGATCTCAGCGTCGCCCGCCTCTTCTTCAACAGCGCCAGCGAATGGCAGCGTACGGCAACCGGCTATTCGGTGGTCTCACTGGGTAGCGTTGGCCCCGATTCGTCCGCCGTGATCGACATGTACGCCCAAATGAACGCCCAGGGCGTGCGCGCGGTCAACCATAGCTGGGGTCTGAGTAATGAGCCCAATGCGGTACTAATGGATCAGATCTACAACGATCCGGATGATCGCGACTACCTCGCAACCTATGCCGACGGATCCCGCGCCAATGGCATGATCCAGGTCTGGGCAGCGGGAAATTCGCCTGCACGCGATGTTACAGCTCCCGTATCGGCCAGCCCGATCGCCGGCATGTATGCCACCCTTCCGCGTGCCTTCGCTGACATCGAGAAGTACTGGCTCAGTGTCGTCAACGTCGGCCAGGATTTCACGCTCAGCCTGACCTCCAACAAGTGCGGCCTCAGCGCCAACTGGTGCCTGGCCGCTCCCGGCTCAGGCATCAACTCAACAGTCTATGGCGATGATTCCGCAGTGGCGGCGGCGCTGGGCGTGGATGCCAACGGCAATCTGTCGCTTGACGTCACCCAGCGTGTGCCCACCTACGGCTATGGGTTGCTCAGCGGCACCTCGATGGCCGCACCGCACGTCACCGGTGCGCTGGGCCTGTTGTTCGAACGCTTCCCCTATCTGGACAGCGCGCAGGTCCGCGACGTGCTGCTGACCACCGCGCGCGATCTGGGCGCACCGGGCATCGACGAGATCTACGGCTGGGGCCTAATGGACCTGCGCAAGGCCATCGAAGGCTATGGCTCGCTGCGCGTGGATACCAACGTGGTGATGAACCAGAAGGCCGGTGGCCTGAAGGTATGGGAAGGCGATGCCTGGGACGACTGGACCAACGACATCGGTGGCCCCGGCAAGTTGACCAAGTCCG
>CAJYNG010000004.1 GCA_913775725.1 uncultured Stenotrophomonas sp.
TGCCCTTGACCTTGCGGTTGGCGCCTTCCATGCCCGGACGCGATTCCGGATCCAGCCAGCCGCGCAGCTCGGTGATGGTGCCGTCGGCATCCTTGATCACTTCATCGCAGCGGATGATGCCGGCGCCACGCAGGCGCACTTCGCCACCCGGGACCAGGCGCTTCCAGCCCTTCGGCGGCACTTCGGCGAAGTCCTCGCGGTCGATCCACACCTCGCGCGCGAACGGCACCTGGCGGCTGCCGAAGCTCTCGTCCTTCGGGTGGTTGCTGAAGGTCAGCTGCTCTTCGTGGCCTTCCGGCAGGTTGGTCAGCACCAGCTTGACCGGGTCGACCACCGCCATGCGGCGCGGTGCGGCGCTGTCCAGGTCTTCGCGCAGCGCGCCTTCCAGCACGCTGAAATCGATCAGCGAATTCTGCTTGCTGATGCCCACGCGCTCGGCGAACAGGCGCATCGCGGCCGGGGTGTAGCCACGGCGACGCAGGCCCTGCAGGGTGGGCATGCGCGGGTCTTCCCAGCCGTCCACCAGCTGTTCGGTGACCAGCGCCATCAGCTTGCGCTTGCTCATCACCGTGTAGTTGATGTTCAGGCGCGAGAACTCGATCTGGCGCGGCTTGGCGGCTTCGCGCGGCAGGCCAGCGTCGGCCAGCGGCTGGGTCAGCGCATCATCGTGGGGGAGGTCGACGTTGTCCACGTACCAGTCGTACAGCGGGCGGTGGTCTTCGAACTCCAGCGTTGCCAGCGAGTGGGTGATGCCCTCGATCGAATCACCCAGGGCGTGGGCGAAATCGTACATCGGGTAGATCGGCCACGCGTTGCCGGTATTCTGGTGTTCGACGTGCTTGATGCGGTACAGCGCCGGGTCGCGCAGGTTGATGTTGCCGCTGGCCATGTCGATCTTGGCGCGCAGGGTACGCGCGCCATCCGGGAATTCACCGGCGCGCATGCGGCGGAACAGGTCGAGGTTCTCCTCGACGCTGCGGTCGCGCCACGGCGACGGGCGGCCAGGCTCGGTCAGGGTGCCGCGGTAGGCACGCACTTCCTCGGCCGACAAGTCGCAGACATAGGCGTTGCCCTGCTCGATCAGCTTCTCGGCGGCCAGGTAATAGGTCTGGAAGTAGTCGGAGGCGTGGCGCAGCTCGCTCCACTCGAAGCCCAGCCAGCGCACGTCGTCCTGGATCGCGGCCACGTACTCCGGTTCTTCCTTGTCCGGGTTGGTATCGTCGAATCGCAGGTTACAGGCGCCATCGAATTCAGATGCAATTCCAAAATTGAGAATCATCGACTTGGCGTGGCCGATGTGCAGGTAGCCATTGGGCTCGGGCGCAAATCGTGTCCGGATCGTCCCCGATGGCTCTGCACGAAGATCTGCCTTGACTACTCGTCGTATGAAATCGTCTTGCCGCAGTGTTTCGCTCATCTATGCTCCATCACCTCAGTGCATGACCACGACAGGACTGTGCGCCTGAGGCCGATGCGGACTGTCCCGCCACACTCTTCCTGGCAGTCCTATCCCCCTTCCAAACAATTGAGCAGCAACCATGGAGCATGTCCCCGCGAGGTACGTCGCTATTCACTCGATCTACTTTTCGAGCCATCTACTGTTCGAGCAGAATCGCAAGGTGAGCGACACCATATCTTTCGGATCGCATTTGCACATATGCACATATGCAGGTGTACACGCATGGTCCGCCTTACCGAACGAACCTCCTCTTTATCTGCTCTCTATTTCACCAGTGACCATCGCTGCAATGCTGCCTTCACTTTATCCATTGGCAGAAGCAGGAGCGCTGTCGTGACATAAGAGACCAAATGTCCTGAGTCCATGCCTCGGTCGAAGGCAGCCCACTTGTATTATTCGGGCCCATATGTCGGGACTGTTATCTATTGAGTCATTAAGCGGCTTGGGCTCGCTTGCCGCCGCCGTCGAGACCGGAAGCTTCGCCGCGGCTGGGCGCAAGCTTGGTGTGTCCGCATCGGCCGTGGCCAAGGCCGTGGACCGCCTGGAAGCGAGAGTAGGCGTCAGGCTGATCAATCGAACGACGCGCTCGTTGGCACCCACCGGTGAGGGCGTGGTGCTCACGCGATACGCGGCCCGTATCCTGCGTGAACTGCAGGATGCCGAGCAGGAACTTGAACTGTTCCAAGGGGTCCCCCGCGGACATCTAAGAGTCAGCGTTCCTACTGTTATGGGTCGCAGAATCGTCCTGCCAGCGCTGAAGGACTTCAAGGCGGCATTTCCGCAGATCGTCGTCGAGATCAATCTCGATGACCTGAAGGTGGATGTGATCGGGGAAAGCTACGATCTTGTGCTTCGCCTTGGTGAGCTTGACGATTCGACATTCCAGGCGCGCGCCTTGGGCCCGCACATGTTCACCACCTGCGCAGCCCCGGATTACTTGACTGCTCATGGTACGCCGTTGGCACCAGCTGACCTTCATGATCACTGCTGTATTCACTATCGATTCCCAACCACCGGAAGGGAGGAGACATGGGCATTCAAAGGACCAGCGCTGGATAAGCCCGTCAAACCTGACATCGTGCTCAACGATGGTGAGGCACTGGGTGCTGCTGCGCTTGGCGGCTTGGGCATCATCCAGGCACCCAGCTACCTGGTGAGCGACGAGATCCGCGAGGGCCGCTTGGTTCCAGTGTTGACGGACTACACCGATCATCGTGGAAGCGTGTGGCTGTTGTGGCCTCCGCGCCCCGTACAGCCACCCAAGCTACGGGCCTTTATCGATTTCATGGCGATCAGAATTCCAGAGCGCCTCTCTGCATACGTTTAGCACTGCATTCGCATAGGCTCGCCCGTCAAATACGGCACGTCGGGCATTGGTAACGCGCCGGTGTTGCGTAATCCGCAAAGAACCAAGCCGCTGCCAGCACATTATCAAAACGCGATCAGCAGTTCAGCATGCATGCAGGCCATCCAGAACTCCATGTTGATGACGGACCTCGACGCAACATCTTGCATCGTTTGCAATCCGCTCTTGATTACCAACGCACCTGGACTGAAGAATACGTTGTCAAGCGTTGGCTGCTGTAACTCAATTGAGATGCCCTTGGCGGTGGGCTGCCCACGACCAGGGCTGTCCGAGGAACGCCGCGGCCAGTTTGAAGATTGCACTTGTGACGCTGCCCCGTTGACGGATAGCCAGGTAGAGCTCGGACTCTGCGATGAACCGTTGATCAAGGAACAACCTATCGGCTTTATGGAGGCGGCCCTCAGGCGGGCGCTACAGCGATCATCCTGGTGTTGATACTCATAGAAGTACCGTCAATACCTGCAATCGATGCGAACTCATAGGGGGTGAATTTGAAATGCACCAACGAGACAACAAGTGACTCAGACGAGCTAATGCTTCGTATTGCGGCGCGGCTGCTCATGCATTGGCATTGGGTCGGAAGTGGAGAGGAAGCAGACAAGGCGCTGTCCAAGGCAAGGAAGTACATGCAGCAGGAAGCGCTATCAACGGAGGATTTGCCAGGCGTCTGTCGCATCGCAGTAGAGAATTGGCTTCCGGAACTGAGTGGACAGCAGCCCCCGATGCTTGAGATTGAGCGCGTAGTCAAGCAGCTTCGCCACCTAGGCGAGCCCCCTAAGTAACGTCCACACCGACATGACTGTAGTTCGAAAGCGGACGCTATTGCGTTTGTGGAGCGAACAGCATGGAGACTTTGGTTCTGATCGAGCGTCTATCGTTTCGCACGTCAGTGCTCCCATAAAGATTCATCGACAGAGAGGCCGATATCAATGACCATGTTGCAGAGCATCCGGACTTTACTTCTGGCGGCGTTCCTTTCCGCCACCTCAGTTTCCTCAGCAGCCGCAGCGACCCTACCCAATGCGCCGGCGAGCTACGTGATGACTCTGGGGAAGCTTAAGGTAGTAGCACTTTATGACGGCTATCTTCCAGGAAACATGACTGAAATCCTCCGTGGGGGCGATACGGAGCGCGTAGCTACGCTGCTCGAAAATGCGAATCTCGATCACGATGCCCGAATGTCCGTCAATGCTTACCTGATCGACACGGGTAAGCAGAAAATACTGGTGGACACAGGTGGCGGCGCGTTGACTGGTCCGACTGCCGGCCGCCTGCAGGAGAGCCTTGGCTCTGCGGGATACTCCGCAGATGGGATCGATGTAATTCTAATGACTCACCTACACCCGGATCATATAGGTGGACTGGTCAACGGTGAGCAGGCACGCTTCAGGAAGGCCGTTGTCTGGATCAACGAAGTCGAGCTCAACTACTGGAAGTCCTATGAAGCAGATGCTCAACGCGATGCAGATGCCAAAGCGGCTGCCAAGGTTGTCAGACGCTACTTGAAGCCGTACGAGGACGACGGACGCATTGCTGCGTTCAATTGGGGTGACAAACTTGCGGCCAACGTCGAAGCAGTTGATCTAAAGGGACATACGCCGGGGCACACCGGCTTCAGGGTTGGCCTGGGAGCCGAGCAGATTCAGATCTGGGGTGACGTCATCCATGTCGAACCCGTCCAGTTTCCGGAGCCCGAAGTCACTGTGATTTACGATGCTTCACCCAAGCAGGCAGTCAGGACACGTCTGTCCGCGTTGGCAGATGCTGTGCAGGGTGGGTACTGGGTTGCGGATGCCCACATTGCATTCCCTGGCATTGGCAAAGTCGGGAAGCATGGTGACCACTACATCTGGGTGCCGGTGGATCAATGAGTAGCAGGACTTAAGACCCTGGCAGGTTGTCTACAGCGACCTGCCAGAAGTCGCAGATTTGGCGCTGATGGACTTTGGCAACCTGATCAGGCTGCAAGAGGCACGCTACTAAAATATCTGCGACCGACTCTTCAGCAATCGACGTTCATGAGTATGCCTCTACGATGGGCTGGTATGCATGCTGGCGAGATCCCGGTCAACCCCTAGGCCGTTCGCGACGGCTGCTGCGGTGCTCCTTGCGCGAAGCGGATCAGGCAGGCGATCGCCCGAAGGCTTGAGTTCGGGCGCACGTTATACCGCCCATTTTAGATGGGGCAATCGCGCCATCCGGCAGAAGTCCGCATCGCGTTCTGCTGTGTGCCCATTGATGGCACAGCTCGGTGGCGCGTCGGCCGACCTGATCTATGCCTTCAGCTTGGTCGCTCCCAACGTTGAATGCCAGCTGCGCAAGGGCTGACGTGCCCGAAAGCAGCCGTCACCTCCTCCCACCGCTTCTGCATCCACCTCTGGCTCGAGTCACCATCATGAGCAGCAGCATCTGGCTGGACCCAGACTACTCGGTGCAGCGCTAACTCGTCACGCTGGCTCCAGAGCTATCCTCTTCAATCCATCGTGGACGACGGCGCCCCCCCCCGTAGCCATCCGATATGCCGCCGAGAAATTGCTGGAATTCGCATAGCCCACCGACTGCGCCGCCCGAGTTACGGCATTCCACGTTCCAGCTCGGTACGCGCCCAGTGCATGCGGCGCTGCACCAGAATCTGGTACAGCGAACTTCCCGCCGCGGCTTGCAGCCCGCGACTGAGACGTGCGACATCAATCCACAGTGCATCGACCATCAACGGTACGGTCAGGCGTACGTCCCGAGCAGCATCGATGTAGTCGGTCAAGCCTCAGCTCATGTGCTGAGTAACGTCGCGCCAGAGTTCCGGCTGGCGCGGAATCGCGCGTCTTTGAATGTGAAAATTCCTGGACCCTCTTACGAGAGCCGTAACACTCACTCAGCAGAATTCTCGACATGGCAAAATTATCAACTCAGCCCACATCAAGCATTAACCTATCATTCGAGTTTGGCCACAGAGATGTGGACCAGACCGCCACCCTCAGTGACCTAATGAAGAACCTGGATGTCGAGCTGTCGAAGGCCAACGGCGAGCCGGTCACCTCCAGAACACTAAAGCGGACTTTGACCTTTCTTCAGAAGTCCATCGGTGTTGATGTCTCTGACAAGGATCAACCTCTATCGATCGCAATCCTGAAGACTGTCCGCCTCCTCTTCTTGACCGACCTCAACAGCACGAGAAATGTCTTCAGCCTGCTCGCACCTCCCATGACGGCAGCTGATGCCACAATGGAGTTCAGCACCGTCACCACTATTCCGCGCGATAGCGAGGCCTCTGAGGTCATCAGCAGGCTAACGGAAACTCTGGCTTCCGAGATCGAACCGGCCCGCGTACGCATGTTCTCAAAGTTGGTTGGAGATCGAGACGCCCACTCGGTAGCCGAAAAGCTTCTTTTGCATGTTGAGCAGACCAACGATGTAGTACGGGAAGTTCTACGTGATGGTCTGGGTGGTGGCGATCCATCGCTGGCTGTCGCATTCGACCATCTTGCTCAGTTGCTGTCTGCGATCCGAATTGAGCAATCGCAAGACATGCAACCTCAAGCCAACGAAGCGATGTACGTCTATCTCCAGACGCTACCTTTCCGGCACTTCATTCAGCACCACTCGCAGCATCTGGATAGAACTCGCATCAAACTGGAGATAGGTGACATTCGAGATGACGCGGAGCGCTTCTGCCGTCTAGCCTCTCATGATTCGAAATGGAACCAAGGCCCAACCGTCCGCGCGCTCTCCGTCAGCACTTTCCATCAGCTTCTCTTGGAATGCCCTGATGCGATGTGTCAGCTTGTCCAGAAGGCTACTGGCATTGCTACAACCATCAAGCAGCTCAGGGGACACGAGGATCGCGCCAAGAGACTGCTTATCTCATACGCCTATCGTTCGTTTGACTGCACCGATCCGGAAGCAATGTTGCTGACCGTATTTGACGTGATCGCCGCACTGGCGTCCTTCCGCTATCAACAAGCTGTGGGAGATGCGTACAAGCCGTACTGGCACGGGCAAACGGATCAAGGCAAGGATCCGCAGCGCCTGTTCGACAAGGGCCTCGATCCAGAGGATCCCCATCAGCACCAGGGGGTGATGCAGATCTATCTCAATCGCTTCTATGAGTATCAAGCTTCGTTCGAAGGCACCATTGAGAGTCACTATGCGTGGATGCGGTATCAGACGGCCATGCTTCACGCGTTCCAGTCAGCGCTTGAGCTGAACGACATAGCGGCAGTTTCCATGGCACTTTCGGCGCTCAACTACGTTTGCGTTCTCAATGCCAAGGACTTTGTGATAGAGCACCTGAGCGGCGATCGATAATTTTCTACGCCGTTGACTCTATGTATATGGAGATGGGAAACGTTCCACCATCAGACCAGTAATGATCGCATCGACAGGTGCGCCGTGTGTGATGCGCGAGTTGGTCACGTGAGTTGGCACAAGGGGCTGTAGCACGCGCACTTACCGTTTCTCAATTACGCCGTACTGGCTGTCAGACGACCTCACTCCATTCTGGCCGACAAGAGCAATCTTGTTGGCCTTTTTTCGTTTACGCATAGAGAAAGGGTGATACACAGATGGCAAGCTTCCACTACAGCATCAAGAGCGGCAAGAAGGGTACCGCTCGCAGGCACAGCAGCTACATACAGCGAGAGGGTGCGCACAGCGAGCGAGAGGATCTCGTCCACGCCAGCCACGGCAACCTCCCGACGTGGGCCGGGGGCGAACCCAAGGCATTCTGGAGCATGGCCGATCGCCATGAGCGCGCCAACGGTGCCGCTTACCGTGAGCATGAGATTGCGCTGCCCAGCGAGCTGACCCGCCCGGAACTGATCGAGCTGGCGGAACGTCTGGCTCAGCGGCTGGCCGGAACGAAACCATACCAGTACGCGATCCATGCGCCGGAAGGTGCACTCGGTGGTATCGAGAATCCGCATGTGCATCTGATGTGTTCGGACCGCATTCCGGATAGAGTTGAACGCTCCCCAGATAGAACCTTCTCGCGCTACAACCCGATCCATCCAGATCAAGGCGGCTGCAGGAAGGACAGCGGGGGCAAAAGTCCCATGGAGCTGAGGCAGGAGGTCACGGCCAGGCGCAAGCTGGTAGCCGACACCCAGAATGAGATGCTGGCTGAGTGCGGGCACACCACTAGGGTCGACCACCGTAGTCTCCGGGACCGGGGACTCGACCGGCAAGCTGAGCGCCACCTAGGCCCGTTGATGGTCAAGGAGATGGGCGAGGGAGAGAAGGCCCAGTATGCGGCCTATCGCGCTGCCCACGGTGCCGATGCCGTACACGCATCTGTTGAACAGTAGCGATTCTGCGACAAAATCGCACAATCGCCCAGGCCTTGACGTCACTGTAGTGAGAAACGAGGCCCCTAAGCTTGCCGGGGGAGCGAGTGCCCTCGCCTCCCCCGGCGTCCGGTTTATCCTACACGGCCATCTGGTGCTGGTTGAAGAAGGCGTTCATCAACTGCAGATAGCACCTCCGATCTTTGTACCCCGTCCCGATGCAGATCGCCCCACGCATCTGGAGCAGGGCCAAGGCGGCCGTCAGGCGGTCCCGCTTCCGTACAGGTCCGTTACGCAAGACGTCATTCCGCGGAATCCAGGTGTTGGACCACGCGCCGCCCCAGATCCGCATCTTAAGGTAGTGAGCCACAGCACGGGCATCGACCACGTCTTGGGGCGCGGCGTTTTCGGGCGAGAATAGGTACTTGTACTCACTCTCATGCCACTTAACGATTTCGAACGCACGATTGAGGGTGTCGACCGAGATCGGGCCGACCTCTTCCGCGAAGTAGTGCATCGCCGCTGCGAGGCGCGCCAGGATCTCCATCACCTTGGCAGCAAAGTCGTTGATGTCGCTCAGGTACTCGCCTTGGCGCAGCAAGCGCTCCGTCTCCTGCGCCAGCTCCACCCAACGACTCTTCGCATCCAAGCTGAACTCGATCAGTTCGCGTTCGAGCGATCCCGATTCGATCATTGTTCGGTATCGATCCAGCAGCAAACCGATCCGTTGCTGGAACACCGGCAGATGCTCCCAGGTCGGCTCCTCGCCGTTTACCTGACGGAAGCCCATGTTCGATTGCGGCCAGCCCACCAGGTAACGCGCCCAATGACCACTGCCTTTGGCGACTGAACCCTTCCGGTCCAAGAATGCCTTGAGCGGTTCGTGCTGGGTCATGATGCTGACCGACACGCGCGGATTCATGGCCAGCAGATTTTCGTCGGCACGATCGCGCATGAGCACGCCGGGCGAGTCCCACAGCCGGTTCAACAGGCCCAAATGCGACATCGCTTCGCTTCGAAACAGGACATGGCCCTCGTCAGTACTGATCGCAATCGACTCCCCGTCGCCCACCAGCGCCTCGGTGATTGCTTTACCGGTGATCTCCTGGCGCATGAAGTAGCGCAATCGTGGTTCGATCGGCTTGCAGCGACCGTGCTCCAGCAGTCGAGCTTCCAGCTCGTCGCTATCCTGGCCACGACTGACCGCTCGCGCAACCGCACTTCGCAGGCCCTTATTCTTCGCCTCCCAAGCACCTAGTTCGGCTTGATACGCCTCCTTCTTATCCTTGTGGGAGGCCACTGCCTCCGTGTCAGCTTCGCGAAAGGGAGCGAACAGCAGCGAGGAGACCGTCGATTTGCGCTCGCCTGATTCGGCGATGATCAGCAGGTTCTGAGACACGGGCCTGATCTGACCCGTGGGTAGCTTGACGTCGATCAGTCCCTGGCAGGCCATGGAGATGGCATGGATCAAGCTCATGCCGATCAACGCCTCCGGCGCCTGAACATTGCGGGAAATCTCGTCACCCGCATCGCGCGCCACCCTCAGGAAGGCGTTCAGGGGATACCGGGGCGCGACCCGTCCGAAGGAGGTAATCATTCGTCCTCTCCCTGGTCAGTCGCAGCCTGCTCGTCGAAAGGCCGTCCGCAGCCGGTGCAGATAGCGACATCACCCGCCTCCTCCCGGCGCTCGCGCTCCGCATTCAACAGCTTGCGAAACTGGGCTTGGTTCAGCTTGTAGCCGTAAGCAGCATTGAAGCGCTCCATCACCAGCCGCTTGCGCATACGCTGAATCAGGTGATGCTCCAGCACCGGGTAGGCTTCACGGAAGTCCGTCTCCAGCTTGCTCTTGCCCAGGTTCAAGTCTTGGGCCAGGGCATGCTGCAGGCGATCCAGGGGGCTATGGATGCCGGCCAGGGTCTCGGCGAGGCTATTCATGCTCACAGCCCTCCCTTGCTGGGACCGGACTTGGCAGCACGGCCCTGCAACCAGGCGATGGCTTCGTGGGTCCAGTAGAACTTCGGCGAGTTCTCTCCGTCGTAAAGGGGGACACCTTTGGGAAAGGACGGATCCTCCTTCATCAGCATGTAGGCCTTGCTGCGACCGACCGGGATAACGCGGAGCAGGTCCTTCAGGCTCAGGACCGGACGGTCCCGCAACCCTTCCGGAATGCATGCGAGCGCTGCATCATCAGGCAAAGCGGTGCCATAGTCCGGCATCAACGCCGAATTAGTCTGGATCGTGTTCATTTTGGAAACCTTCGTGTGTAGATGGGAGGAGTCCGGCCGGATTCCCGACAGGCCGTGTGCCTGTCGGGATGCATTTGATTCGTTGGCGGTCCCGATTGGAATGTCCAAAAAATCAAGGTTTCGGTTTTGGGCCCATATCGGCGCCCAGCAGGTTGCGTCATCGGCCCACTTGGGGTCATCAGATCATTGCTGGCGAGACGCTCCCGCCGCCAAACCAGAGGCAGGCTTTCAGCGTTGTCATTGCTCGGGTGATGGCGTTCGGTCGCGAGGGTGATCTGCTCCGATAGGGGCACCAGCGGGCACTACTGATGCGTGAGTACCTGGCTGCGGGGTCGTTCGCTGCGCGCGCGGTTCCGCTACGACGAGGCGTCATCACCAGCCATGCCAGCCTCGAGTCGCAGAACGCTCGATGCGTGCAGCCGATGGTGGCTGCTCGGCGGAAGGGATAAAGAAAAAAACTGACTCGACGCCCGGCAGGGGGCGCAAGGCCCCCTGCCAGTCCATCTGTCGCGTCAGACCGTGAGCTAGAACGGCAGCCAATCCTCAGTGGCGATCAGCCCGTCAAGCCGAGACGCCAGCCGCTCGTAGTAGGCCGCCTCTCTGATCAGCCTATCGGCAGCCTGCCGCCGGCGGGCACGATCCCGCCAGCTGCCACTTGGGTTTGCATCCAGCGCTGTGGCCTGAGCCCATAGTTCCGAAGCTCGCTCACTAGCCCAGGCAGCTTTCCTCTCGTCTATCGTTTTTTTTCATTTGTACTCCGGTCATACGAAGCGGCCAGCCGATAGCTGGCCTTTTGGAGCCGATCAGGCTGGGTCGTTGCCACTGGCAGCCTGCTCTGGGATGACCCCGATCTGCTTGGCCTTGATCTGGCTGGAGAGCAAGGCGCTGGTGACCATGTAGGCAATGGTTGCCAGTACGCCGATCCAAGCATCAATAGACAGGTTGAACATCAGCCAGCCGCCATGGAAGGCCCAGAAGAGAATCGGGGACCAGATCCCGATTGCCTTCCGCAGCTTGACCCGGTTGACGACCACGTTGTTCTGGAAGTGCGGCAGCGGGAGCCTATTTTTCTTGAGGCTCAGGTATGCCCTGATCGTCAGGGGGACCAGGAAGAAGGTCATCAGAACGTTGTAGAGGATGACGCCCATGGTGTGTTGCTCCTTGTTGGTTGGTGACTGGCTGCCCCCCTCGTGGAGCGAGAGGGCACGAAGGAAGAGCGTGCTGCGGTAAAAAAGAGAGCTTGACCATGCCCTCTATTTGGTAGATAGAGTCTGCCACGACAATAGAGGCTTTGTCATGATTCGGCGACCCTACGAACTCCTTTCCGTCGGTGCCCGAGACCTCGCCCCGCGCCCTATTCGCTGCTCGTCTTGCCCAGGCAAGGCAGCTGCGTGGGCTGAGCCAGCGCGCATTGGGGGACCGCATGGGCTTGGGTAAGGAGAAGGGGTCTTCGCGAATCAATCGCTACGAGCACCAGGTAACTGCCATCGGTTTCGACAACCTCGGCAACTTGGCTCAGCTCTTAGATGTGCCTGCGTCTTATCTGCTGGCATCCGATGCCCCGATGGCTGACGCAATCTTGGCCCTATCCAAGGCGGACGAAGGCCAGCGGGATGCGCTGGCCAAGTTCATTTCGGCCCTCCTCGAAGATCCCAAATCCTTTGCTGTGGTCGACGTGCTTCTCGAAATGTCAGAGCAGGAACGTGCCAGCGTGTTAGAGCACGTCAAAGGAAAGCCGTAGCCACTGAGAATCGATAAGACCGACTCGAATTGCTGTCTGGTCCCTTGCGATCAATGTAGAGAGCCGCCGGGACTACTAGGGCTGCAGCATGCCCTGTGCGGCCATCGACAACGCCCGATCCGCCGTAACCACGAAGTGATCTAGCAGCTTGACATCGACCAGGCCAAGAGCCTCTTTGAGGCGTGTCGTAATTGCTCTGTCGGCAGCCGACGGGTCTGGGTTTCCACTGGGATGGTTGTGGGCCAGGATTACGGCTCCTGAGTTCAGGGCCAGTGCCCGTTGCAGCACGATCCGCGGATAGACATTGGCACCATCGATCGTTCCGGAGAACAGCCGTTCGACCGCCAAAAGTCGGTGTTGAGCGTCAAGAAACGCCACCTCAAAGTGCTCTCGCGTCTCATGAGCTAATCGAAGGCGGAAGAACGCACCACAGGTGGCGACGTCATTCATAGCTTGCCCTGGCTTACAGGCTCGGCGCTGCAGTATCCGCAGAGCTCGGGCGATCGCGCGATCATCTCGAAGCTGCGAAGCCGCCTCCATCGCAGCGCACTCGGCACCGGCTAGAGGATCTACTCGAGAGTGGGGTTGCCTCATCATCGACTTCCCGCCTCACGGCCAGCTCCATTCCCCGCACGAATGGCGGGCCTCCTGAGACGCCCACGCGGCATCTTCACTTCTCCACTATCGCCTTCTGAATCGGCAGCTGTCACGTTGTCGCACCGACCAGGCCTCAAGTCCCTGGCCGCCAGCCAGAGACCCTGTATGCGCTGGGCCAGACCTTCAAATGAATGCATCATCGTCATTTCCTTTGTAGTTGACAGCAGAAACGCACAAGGCCCGGACTAGCCGGGCCTTGTGCGCTCTGTATGTGCCTCATTGGGATCAGGAATCCATGAAGCTGCAGTTGACGCAGTTGCTTGGAGCGGTGCACTTCACCACCCCCGCCAGTACTGCTGTGGCGACCACCATCACGCAGTAGATCAACTCGATCTTGCTGTTCGTCATCACGTGTACTTATCCAGGGCTGCCAGCGGAGCCCTATCCGCAAGGACTCTCATTAGCGTCCTCAACGTGGTAGTACAGGTTTGAAATTTCTTTGATTCCAGTCGAGCGAAACACCCGCCTTCAGATCAGGCCGGCTTTGCCTAGCGAACAGGCCTCCGAACGATCTTCTCGGCGGCCTTTTGGGCCGGAGCACTCTCCGCCTTACTCTTGTGTCCGGCCCTTAGGTGCTTTCTCGAGCACAGCCTTGCCGACCTTAGCCTGCGGCTTGACTGAATTTGCGGCAGGATACCTTTCGCCGACGTTTACGACACTCAACGCCGTGCCTTGGGGGGACCTAGCCCAAGCAGTAAAGATCTTCGGTGTCAGTCCCTACACGTCCGAGTAAGACCAATTGCGACAGCCTGCGCCCAGCGTCGCGCGGACCGTAGCAATCATGCGTCGGAATTGGAGAGCGCTCCCGTGAAAATGGGCGACACGACGAAATTCGGCGCCGTCCGACCCTAAATCAACGAAAATGGGCTACTGCGCCAAGCTCCGCTTGGCCCAAGCATCAGCGACTCTATTTCTTCGAGTGCTATCGGTGCTGGAAGGATAAGTGACTCGCAAACGTGGCACAGCAAGTTCCCACAAATGTTTCAAGCAGCTCTTTGGGCTGGGCCGGGACCTCATATGGACGAGGGCAGCTCAGCTTCTGCATGTAATCAGCGAGTGGCAATAATGCCTCCATGTCGAGCTTCATTTCCAGCCGGTGACTGATCTTGTTACGCAGCGTATTCATGTGCTTAATTGCAGGGATCGGGTCATATTTTTGCTCACACACCAAAACTTCCCATCTCAGCAAGTTTATACGCTGACCGAAGCTGAGCCTCGGCTTCTCCCAATCAAACTGAGGGAGGGTCGTCTTCAGATACTCGTCCATGTAGTGCTCAATCAAAAGATGGCACGTCAAAAAGTATCCGAGTAGCTCGTGATCGATGTCTGAAATGCGTCTCCAAGCTACTGAACCATCTTTGACACCGTCGAACATTGGCGGGAGGTTCATGCGATTTCCTCTCTCCTCTAAACATCATGGGTGCGAACGGTTCCAAGCGGTCGCGACTAGCTTGGGTGCCACTCCCCATGGCTGCTAGTAACAACACGGAATCAGAGCGGGTGATGCGACGGGAGGAGTTTACTCCATCTACATTTCACGCATCTCTCCGAATTTCGATGTTGTTCTCGACAGCGAATCGGACCTTCGGATCCCTAATCTCGTAAAGCGTTGAGCCGTTGGGACCCTTATCCTCACAGCGACGGACTAGGCCCATTCCCTCCATTCCTACAATGTAATTCGGTGTTGAACTACCTGTTCCAGCAGCCGCACTGAGACTGTTGGTGGTGAATTCAACGCTGTCGAGCTTGTTGAGGTGCGCAATATACGAGTATACATCAGAGCTGTTCGCGCGAGCATCCTTCCTTCTTGGGTAATACTCGTAGTAGGTAAATCCTCTTACAAAACGTCGAATCCCATTTTCCATCGCCCTCGTACTGATAATCGTGGATGTGCGGTCGAGTGCGAATTGCTCACGAATGATCTGATGCATGAGCTGCCATAGGTCGCGCGGGTTGGAATTAGCGAGCGGAAGAACCTTATCGCGAAAGAATACATTGCATTCAAGTATTGACTCATGAGAGACAACATTTCCTTCCGAGTGATGCTCAAGTCGTTTATCTAGAACCATAAGCAGCTCCTTCGGCTCCCAACACACTTGCTCGACGCAGAACTTGTTGGCGCGAAAGTCAGGCTTAACTTTCTGAAAGGGGACGCTCCAGATAGAGAACAAGAAGTGAAGATCTTGTATGTAGAAAATGTCATTTTCAGCCAGAAAAGGGCGAAGAAATGTTGCGATCAGTTCTGAATCATTGCGAAGCCGTGAGTCCTCATCGACTCGGTCGATAACTATAGTTATTTTCCGCATTCCGACTTTCCCACAGAGAGCAATAGTCTGCTTAAGAATCACCAAATTTGCTTTTGATTCATCTAAAGCACCGTCTATTTTTAGCTCGACGGCCTGTAGATATTCCCGAGCGCCTCCGGCTGCAGGCTGTGGCAAGCCTAGAGATTTGCTAACCGTCTCTGAAAGCAGGTCAACGGCGGCTCCGGCAGCACTGTTGATAAGACCTCTGAAGAAGTTGAAGGTCGACACCATAAGACGCTTTGCCGGATGATGTTGGACTTGTCTGAGATCCTCCATCAACGCGTTACGGGAGAGCACTGAAGTGTGGTGCTGCAATAGATAAGAAAGGAGGGTTTTCTCCTGCCTAGTAAGTTTGTAGGGCCGGCGAAAATCCGATATCGTAGGCAGCAGCCGCTTAATAATAGCTGTGGCTAGCGTCGATATATATAGACTGCAGACGTCGGATTGACTTGGGATGACCGGGACCTCAGAAAAATCCGTTATTTCGGCCACCGTCGAACTGGGATCGCACGCCTTCACCAGCTCAAAAAGCAGCGCGGTCTTACCCGTCCCGCGCTCGCCGTAGAGGAAGATGTTCTTACGCGACTTCGCTGCATCGACAGCAGTTGAGTACGCGAGTGGACGAACGAACGCCGCACTAAGAAACTCTTTCTCTTCCTCAGCAGTGAACACCGAGAAAGGGTACTTGGCGAATCCCATGCCTTGTGTAAAGGTATCGAAATCGAGTGACATCGAACTGTTCCATCAATTGGTGTCGATAATTTATCACCTCGGGGAGGACCGTCACACCTCATTGGCCGAGATAATACATCCGGGTTGGCGAAGCCGCCCGTAGGGCGGCGGCGAAGCTTTGCAGACGCCCTTGGCTAAGGGCCATCTACCATGTGGCGTGTTTAAGCAGCTGCCAGGAGCGATGGCTTCGATGTTCCACTCTTCAGCTTATCCAAGTAGTCAGCCCATGTTTGCATCATCCGACGGCGCTCTGGAAGATGCTCAGCACGGTTGTAAGCTGCTTTAATTGGATTTCGCTCCGCATGAGCCAACTGCCGCTCAATTGCATCAGAAGTCCACCCCATCTCATGCAAGAGAGTTGAAGCCATGCTCCGGAAGCCATGACCTGTCATGTCGTCCGTCCCGTAGCCCAGCCTACGCAGCGCCGCGTTGACGGTGTTCTCGCTCATCGGATCCCGCAGGCTGCGCACTGAAGGAAAGATGTAGCGACTCTTGCGGTTCACTGGGTGGAGCTCACGGAGGACCGCCAAGGCCTGCTTTGATAAAGGGACGATGTGCGCAACGCCCATCTTCATCTTTTCTGCGGGGATACACCATTGGCTAGCATCGAAGTCGATCTCGGACCACTCTGCCTTCCTCAATTCACCTGGACGGGCGAACACCAGCGGCGCGAACCTGAGAGCACACAGGGTCGTGAGCTGCCCCGTGTATCCGTCAATCGCCCGCAGCAGTTCTCCAATCTTTGCTGGATCCGTGATCGAGGCATAGTGACGGTTCTTTGCGGTCTTCAACGCCCCTCGCAGGGCTCCGGTAGGATCCCGATCTAGCCGACCGGTGGCCACTGCGTATCGAAACACTTGGCCGCAGATCTGGCGCAGTCGTTGGGTCGACTCAATCTTGTCTTGGGCCTCAAGCCGGCGCAGAACTGACAGGACCTCTGCAGTGCTGATGTCTTCGATTGCGCGTTTACCCAGCCATGGGAACGCGTATGTCTCTAACATCCACTTGGCCTTGGACCGTGTGCTTTCCGCCAGATCCCCTCTTGTGTTGAGCCATTCAAGGGCCACTACTGCGAAGCGGCCATCTGCGGACAACTGAGCCTTCAGCTTTCCAAGCTGCTTCTCCTCAGACGGATCCTTTCCGTCTCGCAACTGCGCGCGCGCGGCGTCGCGCCTGTCACACGCCTCTTTCAGAGTCACCTCCGGGTAGACCCCGATGGAGAGCAACTTCTCCTTGCCCGCATGGCGGTACTTCATTCGCCAGTAGCGATTCCCATTGGGCATGACCTGCAGGTAGAGCCCTGCTCCTGCTGCAAGCTTGTAGGGCTTCTCCTTGCCCTTTGCGTTTCTTGCAGCCATATCCGTCAACGACTTATGGGCCATTGGGGGTACATCCTCCTCTCGATCTAGCTTAGTTCCCCAGGCACCCCCAATTGCACCCCCTAGGCGGGCGGATGCTCATGGACGACCGGGGACAAAAAAGCACAAAAAAACCCGCTATTTCAGCGGGTTGATTGTGCACCGTGGATATCTACGGATGCCAGTGGATCGGAAGATGGTGCCGCTTATCCGAATCGAACGGATGACCTACTGTTTACAAGACAGTTGCTCTACCAACTGAGCTAAAGCGGCATGGGTGGTGCACCGGCGGCAGCGCCGCGGTCCGGGGATTCTAGCGCAACCGCGTGCATTCCAGCGACCGGCTCTGTGCCGCCCCGCTGCGCTGCTGGGCCTGAGCCGGCTGCGTGCCCGCCGCCAGCTGCCCTTCCAGCCACCACTGGCCGGCGTCGCCGCTGGCCACCAGGCGCGGCTGGAAGCCGGCGGCCTGCACCGCCGCCATGCGCCGTTCGGCGCCTTCGCGGTTGCGGTACTGGCCCAGCGCCACGGCGTTGATGTCCTCGCCCTGGCTGATGATGTAGTAGTCGCTCAGGCCGGCCGCGACGATGCGCTTCAGCGTGGCCTGGGCCTCGTCGCGGCTGGCGGCAGCCGGCAGCATCACCCGGAAACGGGCGCTGCCACTGGCAGCGGGCTGTTCGCGCAGGCGCACCTGGCTGAGCACAGCGCCGGCCTTGCCCTGCGCGCTGGTCGCGGCGGCGCGGTCGGCGAATGGGCCCAGCGCGACGCAGCGCGACGGTTCGGCAGCCACGGGCGGGGTTGCGGGTTTTTCCGGTGCCGGGGCGGGTGCAGGCGGTGTTACCGGCTTGGCAGCGGCCGCAACCGGCGTAGCCTCAGCCGCCTGCGGCTTGGCAATCTCCGGCTTGGCCGGGGCGGCGGGCGCCGGCGTGGCAGCCACAGCCGTCTTCTCCACCGGCTCGCGCTCCGTCAACGGCGCGGTCGGGGCGGCAGCGGTGGCCTCGGCAGCCGCAGCGACGTCCACACCACCGGGCACCCAGCGCAGCTCGGCCACGCCGGCCGGTTGCGGCGCGGGCGCAGGCGGCTGCGGTGCATCGCGCAGCAGCCACCAGCAGGCGACGCCAAGATTGAGGATGGCCAGTACGACGATCAGGGCACGGGTCAGCATGCGCGGATACTATCCTGCGGGCTGGTGCACCGCCCAGCGGGCGAGGCCATCCAGCACCAGCGAAGGGTGGTAATCGGCGCCAGGCAGCAGCGGCATCAGCGCTGGCGCGCCACCACCATGCACCAGCAGCGACGGTGCCACGCCCAGCAGCGCGTTCGCCTGCTGTGCGCTGCGTTCGATCAGCGCCACGGCCGCACCATCGCAGCCGGAGGCCAGCGCGTCGGCGGTGTCGTTGGCGAATTCGCTGTAGTCGCCGCCGGTAGCGGGCAGCTGCACGGCACGGGCGTGCAGCGCTTCGCGCATGGTGGTGGGCGATGCGGAAATGCGGCCACCGTGGTGCTGGCCGTCGGCGGCGAGCAGATCAATCGTCAGTGCGGTGCCCACGCCGACCACCAGCACCGGGCGCTGCGCCTTGGCCGCCGCCAGCAGGGCCAGGAAGCGGTCGACACCGAACTTATCCGGCTTGGCGTAGGCAATGCGCACACCGGCGCATTCGGCGCTGGTGCGCACCACGTGCACGTGCTCGAAGCGGCGCTGCAGCTGGTCCAGCATGGCGCTGGTCAGCGACGGTGCGGCCACGCTGGCCACGAACGCGGTGGTGCCGCTGGGCAGGCTGTGCGGCGGCTGCCCGGCCATGCCTTCGGCGCCATGCGCCCAGGCCTGCACATCACCGGCACGGTCACCCTGCAACGGCGCGAACTTGAAGCGCGAGTTGCCGAGGTCGAACAACCAATCGCTCATGCCGCCCTCACGCTGACTTCGCCGGCGTGCAGCAGGCGCTCGCGGCCATCGATGCGCACGCGCAGCGCGCCGTCGTCGGCCAGGCCGAGCGCGGTGCCGTGCTGCCACTGCCCTTCCAGTTCCACGCGTACTTCGCGGCCGGCCAGCATGTCGAAGGCGGCGTAGCGCGGCAGGAACGGCGCCAGCCCTTCGCGATCGAATTCTTCCAGCGCCGGCAGCAGACGCGTCAACACGGCCGCAACGACCACGTTGCGGTCCACCGGCTTACCGGCCAGCGTGTCCAGATCCACCCACGGCTGGGTGATCTGCTCAGCGAACGACGGCGGCATGTGGGTGTTGATGCCGATGCCGATCACCGCGCGCGCCGGGCCGGCGTATTCGCCACCGCCTTCTGCGAGCAGGCCGACCAGCTTGCGCTTGCCATCGACGATCAGGTCATTCGGCCACTTCAGCTGCGCCTGGGTATAGCCCAGATCGTGCAGCGCTTCGGCCACGGCGATGCCGGCCACCAGGCTCAGCCCGGCCAGGCGACCGAGGCCACCGGAGAACAGGCGCAGCACCGAAAGGTAGATATGCGCGGCCAGCGGCGAGGCCCAGGCACGGCCGCGACGGCCACGGCCGCCGGTCTGGCGTTCGGCCAGCAGGACGCTCACCCCGCGCTGGGGCGCGCTGCAACGCAGCAATTCGGCGTTGGTCGAGTCCACCGTCCAGGCCACCTGCAGGTCGTGCAGCAGGGCCTGGACGTCGGCAGGCAGGCCGGCCCGGATCGCGGCCGGGTCCAGCAGGTCGACCGGGCGGGTCAGGCCATAGCCCTCGCCAGCGCGGCCCTCGATGTCCACACCGGCGGCCCTAAGTCCTTGAATACGCTTCCAAATGGCCGCCCGGGTCTGACCCAGCTCACGGGCCAGGGCGTCGCCGGACAGGCGACCGGCAGCGAGTTTGGCCAGCAATTGGCGATCGTCCACGGCAGCTTCCACGAAGTCAGAAAGGAATTATGCGGGAAAGCCGCCAGCGACGCCCGCCACCGGTGGACCCCAGGGGCTTCCAACCGGGTGCCGGGTTCGGGCTAGAATCGGGAACTCACCTTCCCTTAACGTGGATGTCGTCAATGCGCCGTTATGCCCATTGCCTGATCCTGCTGACGATGCCCTTCGCGGCGTCTGCGACAGCAGCGCTGGACGACAGCCGCGGCGCCTGCGTGTCGTCCAACGGGGATGCCGCCTCACAGCGCGCACCGACTGCGACCGCCTCGGCCGCCACCACGAAGCCGGCGGCAGTACGCCCGGCCGCCAGCAGTGCCACCAGCACTGGCGGCGGTGGCAGCGACGACGACGTGCTGCAGCGCATCCGTGCGCCGAAGTGGCACAGCTACCTGCCGGGAATGTTCCGCTGATCAAGTCGTTGCTGCAGTGGCTGCGGCCTGCGCCGCGGCCGATCGACGATGCACTTTGGGAAGACGCCTGCCGCCGTGCGGCCTGGCTGCATGGTCTGGACGACGAACGCCGCGCACGCCTGCGCGTGCTGGCCACGCGCTTCCTGCATGAGAAGACCATCACGCCGATCGGCGAGCTGCAGCTGCAGGCCGGCGACGGCGTGCTGCTGGCGGCACTGTGCTGCCTGCCGCTGCTGGAATTCGGCGAAGTGGGCCTGGAAGGCTGGTCGCAGCTGATCGTCTACCCCGATGCCTTCCGCGTACACCGCAGCCACATGGATGCGGCCGGCGTACTGCATGAGTGGGATGACGAACTGATTGGCGAGTCGTGGGACAGCGGTCCGTTGATCCTGTCCTGGGCCGATGTGCAGGCCGACCTGGCGGCGCCGCACGAGGGCTACTGCGTGGCGGTGCACGAGATGGTGCACAAGCTGGATGCGCTGGATGGTGCGATGGACGGCACGCCGCCACTACCGCGTGAATGGCAGCGCGAGTGGGCCGCCACCTTCCAGCGCGCGTACGACGCCTTCTGCGTGCAGGTGGATGCCGGCGAGGAAACGTTGATCGATCCATATGCGGCCGAGGCGCCGGAAGAGTTCTTCGCGGTGGCCAGCGAGTACCACTTCTCGGCCCCGGATCTGCTGCAGCAGGCGTTGCCGGAGGTGGCCGCGCAGCTGCGGCGCTTCTATGGCGAGCCGCCGGCGATGGTCGGCTGATTCACTACCGCAGCTTATGTAGAGCCGAGCCATGCTCGGCTGCATTTTGCGGAGCAGTCGAGCATGGCTCGACTCTACACAAGGCTACGGCCCCGGCGGCAGGCGCACTTCGAAGCGGGCACCGCCCAGTTCACTGGAGCGGCCGACAGCCAGCTCGCCGCGGTAATCCTTGATCAGGTCCTGCACGATCGACAGGCCGATGCCGTGGCCCTGCACGCGTTCGTCGCCACGCACGCCGCGCTGCAGCACCTTGCCGATGTCATCCGGGGCAATGCCCGGGCCATCGTCGTCGACCGCCAGCAGCAGGCCGGCGCGGCGTGCGTTCGGGGCCGGCAGCGACTGCGCGGTCAGCAGCACGCGGCGGTTGGCCCACTTGAAGGCGTTTTCCAGCAGGTTGCCAAGCAGTTCCTGCAGGTCACCCGGTTCGCCATGGAAGCGCGCGGCCGGGTCGATATCGAATTCGCACAGCACGCCCTTCGAGGCGTAGACCTTTTCCAGGCCACGCACGATTTCCTCGGCATTGGACTCGATCGGCAGCGGCGCGGAGAACAGCTTGTGGCCCGACGACGCAGCACGTGCCAGCTGGTACGAGACCAGGTTGTTCATGCGTTGCAGCTGCACGTCCAGCTCTTCGCGCAGCGCGCTGTCGTCGGCGCCGCTGTCCATCTGCGTGCGCAGCACCGCAATCGGCGTCTTCAGGCTGTGCGCCAGGTCGGCCAGGGTGTTGCGCTGGCGCTCGAGGTTCTCGCGCTCGCTTTCGATGAAGGCGTTGATGCTGTCGGTCAGCGGTTCCAGCTCGCGCGGGTGGCGCTCGCTCATGCGCTCGGTCTCGCCGCGCTGCACCTTGGTCAGCTCGGTGATCACGCGGCGCAGCGGACGCAGGCTCCACTGCAGGATGACGGTCTGCAGCAGCAGCAGGATCAGGCCGATACCACCCAGGTAGAACCAGACCCGGCCACGGAACACCCGCAGCTGCGCACCCAGCGCGCGCGAGTCTTCCATCACGTAGATGGTGTACGGGAATTCGGTGGCGGGGTCGGCGTCGGCATCCCACACCAGGCCCAGGCCATAGCGGTACACCGAGCCCTGGCTGCCATCGATCTGGATCATCGGCAGCGGGCCTTCGAACACTTCCTGACGCGGCGCCAGCAGGCCGCCGCCGACGGTGGGCAGCATCGGGCCTTCGGCGGACATTGAATTGCCCTTGCCGTGCGGCATCACCACCTGCAGGTACAGGCCGCTGCCCGGCACGTCGAAGCGCGAATCCGGCGGCTGCTCGCGGATGTACAGCGAGCGGTCGCGGGTGAAGTCGATGCCGGCCGCATAGGCGGTGGCGTAGTTCTTCAGGCGCTCACGCAGGTTCGCCTTCGCCGTATCGGCGAAGGCGGCGTCGAGCGCGTAGCCGGCCAGCGCCAGGAACGCGACCAGACCCACGGACGCGGCAAGCATCTGGCGCGCCTGCAGGGAGCGCGGCCGCCAGCGTCGGAAGAACCACAGACGGCCGGACATCATGGTATCGCCAGGGTGAGCCGGCTCAGCCCTCGTTGCGCGGAATCGCGAAACGGTAGCCGCGGCCGCGCACGGTCTCGATCGGCTTCAGTTCACCATCCGGGTCCAGCTTCTTGCGCAGGCGGCCGATGAAGACCTCCAGCACGTTCGAGTCGCGGTCGAAGTCCTGCTGGTAGATGTGCTCGGTGAGGTCGGCCTTGGAGACCAGTTCACCGGCATGCATCATCAGGTACTCCAGCACCTTGTACTCGTAGCTGGTCAGGTCGACATTGCTGCCGGCGACGCTGACGGTCTGGGCGGCGAGATCCAGAGCGACCGGACCGCATTCCAGCGTCGGCTTGCTCCAGCCCGCGGCGCGGCGCAGCAGCGCGTTGACGCGGGCCAGCAGCTCTTCGACGTGGAACGGCTTGACCAGGTAGTCGTCGGCGCCCTGCTTCAGGCCCTCGACCTTGTCCTGCCAGCTCGAACGCGCGGTCAGGATCAGCACCGGGAACTTCTTGCCTTCGTCACGCAGGGCCTTGATCAGCTCCATGCCCGACATCTTGGGCAGGCCGAGGTCGATGATGCCGACATCGAACGGGACTTCGCGCCCCATGTAGAGGCCTTCCTCGCCGTCCTGCGCAGCATCGACGGCAAAGCCTTCGCGCTTGAGCCGGGCTGCCAGGGTCTCACGCAGCGGGGCTTCGTCTTCGACCAGAAGGATACGCATGAACTCTCCCTAGTGTCCTGGGTGTGGCCCGGAGGCCTGTGGGGTACGGGTTGATAGCGACAACTATCCCTGTTCAGGGGTTATCGCCGCGTAGTGATGACATATCCGACCGCGGCGTGCGCGGCTGTGAACGCGACGGGGCGGGGTCGTCCATGTAGCGGACCCGGCCCCGATCGTCCATGTACTTCACCCGGTTGATATCACGACCATCGAACGGCACACGCTCGGCGCCGAGGATGTGGCCACCGGTGCTGCGCTGCACACGGCGCACGGCATCGGACAGCGATCGCTCGTCGCCACGGTTGCCGCGCTCGCCCCGCTCCATCATCTCCGCCCGCGCCTGCTCGCCACGTGGCGGCTGTTGCGCCAGCGCCGAAGACAGCGGCACAGCCGACAGGACCACGCAGGTGGCCAGGGCAATGCGGCGATGGAAGGGAGCGGAAGACATCGATGCGATCCTAGCCGAGCACGGCGATTCGTTCAAAAGTCGTAAATCCGGCACCGGGTTCGAAACCCAGCGTTTTACAAATCTTTTGCAAATTCTTGGTTTACAGCGGTGAATCCGGTCTGAACTTTTCCGGTCCTGCGCCCGCGTCGTTCAGCTAAGTGAACATTCGGGACGAATCGCTGCCCGTTGTCAAGTCAGGAATGTGACCGAAATCACGCTGCGGCGCGATGAGATTCGCGCTCGGTGACCGCCAGGGCCTGCTCAACCAAGCTCCAGTCGGCGCCCGGGCGGTGTGCGCCCTCGCTCAGCACCTGACGGAATGCGCGGCCACCGGGCTGCCCGTGGAACAGGCCCAGCAGGTGGCGGGTGATGTGCTTCAGGGCCAGGCCCTCGCCCAGGCGGGCCTCGATGTAGGGGCGCATCGCGCGCAGCAGTTCGCCACGCGGGCGCAGCGTGGCGCCGGTGTGCAGCGCCTCCAGTTGATGCAACAGGTAAGGGTCGTGGTAGGCCGCGCGGCCCAGCATCACGCCATCGACGTGCGCGGCCTGCGCCTGCACCGCCTCGATGCTGGCCAGGCCGCCGTTGAGCACCACCGGCAATGCCGGGCGCTCCTGCTTGAGGCGGTAGGCCCAGTCGTACTTCAGCGGCGGAACCTCGCGGTTCTCCTTCGGCGACAGGCCCTTCAGCCACGCATTGCGCGCATGCACCACCACCATCGCCGCGCCGGCGTCAACCTGGCGGTCGACGAACGCAGCGAACACGTCGTAGTCGTTGTCCTCGTCCACGCCCAGGCGGCACTTCACCGTTACCGGGATCTCGACCGCATCGACCATGGCCGCCACGCACTCGGCCACCAGCACCGGCTCACGCATCAGGCAGGCACCAAAACGCCCAGCCTGCACGCGGTCGGACGGGCAGCCGCAGTTGAGGTTGACCTCGTCATAGCCCCACTCAGCAGCGATACGCGCGGCCTGCGCCAGCAGCGCCGGATCACTACCGCCCAACTGCAGCGCCAGCGGCTGTTCACTGGCATCGAAACCGAGCAGGCGCTCGCGATCGCCATGGATGACCGCATTGGCGTGCACCATCTCGGTGTACAGGCGTGCACCCGGCGCCAGCACGCGATGGAACACGCGGCAGTGGCGGTCGGTCCAGTCCATCATCGGGGCAACGGACAGGCGCAGGGAATCGGCGTAACGGGCGGTGGCGGACGTCATCGGGGCGTTGATCGTGGAGACTGGCATTGCCAGTGAGATCAATAGTTTACACCGGGTGGCTGAATGGCGGCGGGTGGCGCCCGGAGACCCCTGCGGCGCACCGGCCCGGGGCCCGTCCGCAATGACGAGCAACCGGTCACAGTTGTCGCGATTCGTTGACGACGACGAAATATTGGCGCCGCTATAGTCCAGCGCTCGCAATGGATTGGACGAGTGGAGCAGATGATGCAGCACAAGCGTATGAGCAGGACCCTCGCCGCCGCGCTGGCGGTTGCCGCCCTGGCCATCGGCACGGCAACCGCAGCACCGGCTGCCAGCGGGCTGAGCCCGACCTTCACTACCTGCCGGGACAAGGCGCAGGGTGCTGTCGAGCAGGCCGCCTGCCTGACCTCGGAAAGCACCCGTCAGGACCAGCGCCTGAACCAGGCCTACCGTCAGCTGCAGGCAAAGCTGAGTGGCGCGAAGAAGACCAAGCTGGTGAATGCCCAGCGCGCGTGGCTGCAGTCGCGCAGCCGCGATGGCGAACTGGATACCGCGCTGTACGACGATTCGCAGCCCGGGAACCTGCAGGGCGAGTTGAACGATGTGATGCGCCTGAGCGCGCGTGCCGACCAGCTGCAGAAGTATCTCCAGCTGCTGGACTGACCCACGAGGGGCAGCCCCTCTGACTGCACAAGGATGTAAGACATGCCAACCAACATCGATACCCACGATCTCGATGCCACCTCCGGCGCGGTGTATTTCGCCGTCGGCCGAGGCACCGAAGGCGGCCCCGCCTCCTACCATCTGGCCATCGCCGGTATCACCCAGGGTGTGACCGAACCGCACTGGGGCACGGTGAACAAAGTCGCGCAGAACAGCGGTTACAGCCTGGGCGCGATCCAGGTCGACTTCGGCCAGCGTGGCGAATGGGCGCTGGGCGCCATCGACGGCCATGCACTGAAGGCCGGCGAAACGACCTATGTCGACGCCGTGGTCGAACAGGCCAGCACCTACGCCAAGGCGCATAACCTGCCCTTCACCCAGGACCACGCCGACCTGCGCCGCGACCTGCTCAGCCACGGCAATGGCCTCAGTGGACGCAGCTCGATCCAGTTCATCGACACCAACACACGCGACAGCATCAACGCCTGGGCCGGTTCGGCCGAGGGCAAGCAGTGGATCCACGCCAACATCGACTACCCGCAGGTGCGCAACGCCACCCAGATCGGCATGACGATGGTGGACGCGCACGGCAGCAACATCGCCGAGGAAAACCGCTTCGAAGCGATCAGCCTGATCGCCAAGACCGCCAACCAGTTGCCCAGCCAACTGCCGAAGCTGCAGAAAGTGCTGGCGGAAGGCGGTGACTACGAGGCGCTGCGCGAGAAGGCCGGGCAAATCCGCGAGACCTACCAGTACTTCGACGCGCCCAAGGCCGGTGACATCGCCGTTCGCTACGAAGACGCCTACACCAACCACAAGGAGGCGATGGACCGCGCCCACGCCAAGGTCAGCAGCCGCGACTACTCGCCCGCCGGCGAACACAGCGATGCCGACATCCAGGTGGCGCTGGACCAGATCGGCGCGCCGCGCCAGCAGGCCGGGTCGCACACGTTGAAGGAAGGCTCCAGTGGCCGCGAGGTGCTGAAGCTGGAAAGCAACCTGGTTACGCTGGGCTATGCCAGCGCTGAGGGCCAGCAGACACTGAATCCGGACCGGCGCTTCGATGCCACCACCCGCAAGGCGGTGGAAGACTTCCAGCGCGCGCACAATCTGGACCCGGTGGACGGCAAGGCCGGGCCGGCCACGCTGGCCGCCATCGACCGCGACGCGCGCGAACTCCAGGGCAACCTGGCCGCGCTTGGGTTGACCGACGCCAAGGGCCAGGCCATCGGCAGCGATGGCTATCTGGGCGGTGGCAGCCGCCATGCGATCAACGCCTTCCAGCAGCAGCACAACCTGCCTGCCACCGGCATTGCCGATGCGGAAACCCGCCAGGCACTGGCCAATGAAGTGCAGCAGCGTGCGCAGGTACAGGGCAACACGCCGGAACAGCAGGCGGCAGCCGAGCCAGCACGCGAAACGGTGTACCCGATGTCCGACCCGCGCAGCCCGCAGAACTGGCTGTACACCGAGACCCTGGTGCAGGTGAAGTTCGCCGAAGAAGCGCGTGGCCTTCCCTCCGGCGAGCACAGCGAGAAGCTCGCCGCGGCCCTCACCGTGGAAGCGGCGCGTGCCGGCCTGTACCGGATTGATCGCGTTGAGCTGAACCAGGATGGCTCGATGGCGCGTGCGGTGCAGGCCAATGCGCTGCACGACGAAAGCGCGTTGAACCGCAATACCGCGCCGGTATCGACGGCTGACGCGATGCGCCAGAGCGTGCAGGACAACAGCGAGCGGGCGTTGCAGGTGAGCGATCAGCAGCGCGAGCAGCAGAAGATCGACCAGCAGACCCAGCAGCACGGACCGCGGGCCATGATGGCGTGAGGAATACAGGCCCACGGGCCTGCGATTGCCTTCTCCTTACTCGCCCCGCGTCGACTTGAGGCCGACGGGGGATTGGTTGAGATACGTCGAGGATCGTCGCAAATGTCAGTTGAAGGATGTATCTCCCTGGATACGATCAGTCGATGGCATTCCTCCAGGCGACACGGACGCTCAAGTGGATGAGCAAGCTGAAGACGATTCCCTTCGATCCCGCTGACTATCTGGCTGATGACGTCGCAATCGCCACCTATCTGAGCGAGGCGTTGGCAGCAGGTGATACGGGCCACTTCCAGGAGGCACTCGGAACAGTGGCGCGCGCCCGCGGCATGGGCGGCGTTGCCGAGGCCTCCGGTCTTGGACGCGAAAGCCTGTACAAGGCGCTGCGCCCCGGAGCACACCCACGCTTCGATACCGTGCAACGTGTGCTGTCGGCGCTTGGGGTGCATCTGATCGTGCAGGCCGGTAAGGCCTGACCGCGACCGCTTCATTCGCCGGGCATGGCCCGGCACTACCCGGGCCATGTGGCCGCTTCAGTGCGCGCTACCCGCGCCACCCACCTGCTCGATCAACGTCTGGCTGGCCGCATTGAGCCCCACCACCATCACCTCCGCACCATGCGCGGCCAGCTTTTCCTGCGCGCGTTCCAATGCAGCCACGGCAGTCAGGTCCCACAGGTGGGCATCGCGCAGATCAATCTGCACCTTCGGCGCCACGTGCTGGTAATCGAACGCCGCACCCAGCTGCCCTGCCGAGGCAAAGAACACCTGCCCACGCACGCGATAGACCTGCGTGTCACCGGCATCGTCGCGCTGCACATCCAGCATGCGGCCGACCTTGCGCGCGAAGAACAGGGCCGACAACAGCACACCGCTGAGCACGCCCTTGGCCAGATCGTGGGTGGCCACGGTAACCACCACGGTCAGCAGCATCACCGCAGACGAGCTGCGCGGATGCGTGCGCAGGTCGCGCAGCGAGCGCCAGCTGAAAGTGCCGATGCTGACCATGATCATCACCGCCACCAGCGCGGCCATCGGGATCTGCCGCACCAGGTCGCTGCCGTACACCACCAGTACCAGCAGGAACACGCCGGCCACCAGGCAGGACAAGCGGCCGCGGCCACCGGAGGTCACGTTGATCACCGACTGGCCGATCATCGCGCAGCCGGCCATGCCGCCGAGGAAACCGGTGACCGTGTTCGCCACGCCCTGGCCGACGCATTCGCGATTGCGCTCGCTGGGCGTCTCGGTGATGTCCTCGACGATCTGCAGGGTCATCATCGATTCGAGCAGGCCGACCACCGCCAACGTGGCCGACACCGGCAGCAGGATGCGCAGCGTTTCCCAGGTGAGCGGCACGTCGGGCAACAGGAAATGCGGGAGGCTGTCAGGCAGCTGGCCCATGTCACCCACGCTGCGCACGTCCACACCAAAGCCGATCACCACGGCAGTGAGTACGACGATGGCCACCAGCGGCGACGGCACCGCGCGGGTGACGCGCGGCAGCAGGTAGATGATCGCCAGCGCGGCGGCGCACAGCACGTAGACCGTAGGGCCGCGACCGATCAGCTCGGGCATCTGCGCCAGAAAGATCAGGATCGCCAGCGCGTTGACGAAGCCGGTGATGACCGAGCGCGAGACGAAGCGCATCAGCGAACCGAGCTTGAACACGCCCGCGAGCACCTGCAGCAGGCCGGCCAGGATGCTGGCCGCGAACAGGTACTGCAGGCCGTGGTCCTTGACCAGGTCGACCATCACCAGCGCCATTGCACCGGTGGCGGCAGAGATCATGCCGGGGCGGCCACCAGCGATGGCGGTGATGACGGCAATGGAGAACGCGGCATACAGGCCGACCTTGGGGTCGACGCCGGCGATGAGCGAGAAGGCGATGGTCTCGGGAATCAGGGCCAGGGCGACGACGATGCCGGACAGCAGGTCGCCACGGATGTTGCCGAGCCATTGCTGGCGCAGGGGGTAGGACGTTTGCATGGGAAAACTCCGCGCGCAGGCGGGCGTGGCCGCATGGCGCTGCAGTGGAAAGACACGGGTTCCTGAGCCGGGCGGGCCGGCTGCCGATGTGCGGCAAGGGTCAGGGTGGCGTGATCACTGCAGGCGGGCGTCGGTACGTGGGAGGGGCGCAGTCTACGGCACAGAGCTGCCCAGGGACAGCATCGGCAGGCCGCAACGGCAGCGAAGCATGGCGCCGCTCTACAATCGGGCCATGGCCACCCACCGCCCGCAGTTCTTCGACCCCGCCACCGAACAGGGCGTGCTGCGCCTGTCGATCGCCGCCTCGCTGCTGCTGGCCGCCGCCGCAGTGGTGTTCGGCCTGCTGGCCAATTCCTCGCTGATCATCTTCGACGGCATCTACGGCCTGATCGACGTGGTGATGACCTGGCTGTCGCTGCTGGTGGCGCGGCTGATCGCGCTGTCCACGCAGACCGATGCGCTGCAGTCGCGGCTCAACCAGCGCTTCACCATGGGCTTCTGGCACCTGGAGCCGATCGTGCTGGGGGTGAGCGGCACGCTGATGATCGGCGCGGCGCTGTATGCCCTGGTCAATGCAGTGGATGCGCTGATGTCCGGTGGCCGCCACATCGCGCTCGGCCCGGCCATTGCCTTCGCCGGGCTGTCGATCGTGGGCGAAGGCGCGCTGGCCTGGTTCATCCTGCGCGCCAACCGCCGTATCGGCTCGGAATTCATCGCACTGGACGCGAAGAACTGGGTGATCGCGGCCAGCATGTCGGCCTGCTACCTGCTGGCCTTCCTCGGCGGTGTACTGGTGCAGGGCACCTCGCTGGCCTGGATCGGGCCGTACATCGACCCGGCCATCCTGGCGTTCGTCTGCGTGCTGGTGATGATCGCCCCGCTCGGTACCGTGCGCCGGGCGCTGGCCGGCATCCTGCTGGTCACCCCACCGGAGCTGCAGGCGCACGTGGATGCGGTGGCACGCGCGATCGTGGCCAAGCATGGCTTCGTCGAGCACCGCAGCTACGTGGCCCAGGTGGGGCGAGGCGAGCAGATCGAGCTGTTCTTCGTGGTGCCGGAAAACGACCCGCCGCGGCCGCTGGTGGAATGGGACCAGCTGCGTGATGAGATCGGCGATGCGCTGGGCGAGGCCTCGCCGGACCGCTGGTTGACGATCATGTTCACCACCGACCGTGAGTGGACGATCTAGGCCCACAGGACGTTCGATCAAGTTTTTCGTACGCCTTGCAACCCAACGTACGCGGAAACCGGGCAAAGTAGGCTCCAACGCAACACCCACCCACTGACCAGGAGCATCACGATGTCCATCGAAAAGGTTCTGTACACCGCCCAGGCCACCTCCACCGGCGGCCGTGAAGGCCGTTCCGTCTCCTCCGACAACGTGCTGGACATCCAGCTGTCGACCCCGCGCGAGCTGGGCGGCGCCGGTGGCCCGGGCACCAACCCGGAGCAGCTGTTCGCGGCTGGCTACTCGGCCTGCTTCCTGGGCGCGCTGAAGTTCGTGGCCGGCCAGGCCAAGGTCGCGCTGCCGGCCGACACCACCGTCACCGGCAAGGTGGGCATCGGCCAGATCCCGACCGGCTTCGGCATCGAAGCCGAGCTGACCATCAACGTGCCGGGCGTGCCGCGCGAGCAGGTGGAAGAGCTGGTGCAGAAGGCGCACATCGTGTGCCCGTATTCCAACGCTACCCGCGGCAACATCGACGTGACGCTGGTCGTTGCCTGATGGGGCCGGGGTCGGATCCCTTCGCCACCGGCAAAGGGCTCTGACCCCACCGCGGCGTCCTCGGGGTCAGAGCCCTTTCGCGATGCGAAAGGGACCCGACCCCAAAAAAATGGGCGGATGCCGGTCGAAACCGAACATCCGCCCATCCCACCTCGGGTGGGCCCCAGCACGTGGCCGGGGACGCATTCGCTTGCGTAGAGCCGAGCCCATGCTCGGCTATCAGTCCGGCGCCGCGATGCGCGCTGGAAAGGCAGCCGAGCATGGGCTCGGCTCTACACGTTCAAGCCTTATTTCTCGCTGGTGATCAGCTGCACGACGCTGGAGAAATCCAGCTTGCCGCGGCCGGCCTGGTGATTCATCGAGTACAGGTTGCGGGCCACTTCGCCCAGCGGAATCGAGGCGCCGACACTCATCGCCGCTTCCACCGCCAGGCCCATGTCCTTCAGCATCAGGTCGCTGCCGAAACCACCGCTGTAGCCGCGCGAGGCCGGGGCGTTTTCCAGCACGCCCGGCCACGGATTGCACACTTCGGTGGCCCAGCTGCGGCCGGTGCTGACGGCCATCATCTGCGACAGCACCTTCGGGTCCAGCCCGTGCGCCACGCCCAGGGCGATGGCTTCACCGGTCACCGCCATGATCACGCCCAGCGCCATGTTGTTGCACAGCTTGGCAACCTGGCCGGCACCACTGGCGCCCACGTGGAAGATGTTCTTGCCCATCGCCTGCAGCACCGGACGGGCGCGCTCCAGCGCATCCTCCTCGCCACCGACGATGAAGGTCAGGGTGCCGGCCTGGGCACCGGCGGTACCGCCGGACACCGGCGCGTCGATCATCTGCAGGCCACGTGCGGCAGCGGCTTCAGAGACCTTGCGGGCGCTGGCCGGTGCGATCGTGCTGCAGTCGATGACCAGTGCGCCGGCCGGAATCGCGGCAAGAATGCCGTCGTCGCCCAGGTACACGCCTTCGACGTGGCGGCTGGCCGGCAGCATCGAGATCACCACCTCGGCATCGGCCAGGGTTTCGCGCGCCGATGCGGCCGCACTGGCGCCGGCATCGACGGCGGCCTGCACCGCGGCCGGGACCAGATCGAACACGCGCACGGTATGGCCGTTCTTGACCAGATTGGCGGCCATCGGGCCACCCATGTTGCCCAACCCGATGAATGCAATGCGGCTCATGCAAGGCTCCTTTCAACAAGGGGAGTGCCCAGGTCGGCCAGCGGATGCGCGGCATCGGCCCAGGGGGAAGCGAAGAAGGTGTCGGCCCACGCGCCGGTGGCCTCGACCAGGGTGGCCGGATTCCACTGCGGATTGCGGTCCTTGTCGATCAGCAGCGCGCGGATGCCTTCGGCGAAATCACCGTGGGCGGCGCAATGCAGCGCGGTGATGTACTCCAGCCGGTAGACGCCGGCCAGGTCCTGGCCGGCGCTGCGGCGCTGCAGCTCGAACGCCAGACGTGCCGAGCCGGGCGCGCCGGCGGCAAGGGTCTTCTGTGCAGCCTGCAACCACGCATCGTCGGTCTGCAGGCCGGCAATGCGCGTCACGATGGCCTGCAGGTCATCGCCTTCGCACAGCGCTTCGACCTGTGCAGCATTGGCCAGCAACGGGCCGGTGGCGGCGTCACTGGCATGCGACTGCAGCAGATGGGTCAGGCGCTCGTGGTTGTGTGCGGCGTCACTGGACCAGGCCACCTGCAACAGCGCATCGAACACCGCGCTGCGGCGTTCTTCAACCACGTGCACATCGGCCAGGCCGGCATAGATGGCATCGCCCGGGTTGAGCAGTGCGCCAGTCAGGGCCAGGAACAGACCGCCCTTGCCCGGTACGCGCGGCAGCAGCCAGCTGCCACCGACATCGGGGAACAGGCCAACAGTGATTTCCGGGAAGGCCAGCTTGGAGCGCTCGCTGACCACGCGGTGGCTGGCGCCGGACATCAGGCCGATGCCACCGCCCATCACGATGCCATGGCCCCAGCACAGGATCGGCTTAGTGTAGGTGTGGATGAGGTAATCGACGCGGTATTCCACGTCGAAGAACTCGGCCGCGTAGTCGTTCTCGCGGATGTCGCTGCGGCCGGCCTCACGGAAGGTGACCATGGCCTTGTACAGGCTGTGCAGGTCACCACCAGCACAGAACGCCTTTTCGCCAGCGCCCTGCAGCACCACCATGGCGATGCCGTCGTCGTCGGCCCAGGCGTTGAGCTGATTCAGCAGCAGGTGCGCCATCGGAAGCGAGAAGCCATTGAGCGTACGCGGCGCGTTGAGCGTGGCGATACCGATGCGCGTGCCGTTGCCGGCCACGCGCTCTTCGAACAGCACCGGCGCATCGTCGGCAGCGGTGTCGGTGCTCATGCGTTCTTCCACTGCGCGGCACGCTTTTCCAGGAAGGCGGTTACGCCCTCGACCTGGTCGGCGGTGTCGAACAGGTCGACGAAGGCTTCACGCTCGGCCACCAGCGCCGAGGCGTGGGTGCCGGTGCGGGTGGACTGCACCAGGGTCTTGCAGGCGGCGATGCTGGTCGGGCTCTGCTTGCCAGCCTTCTTCGCCCATTCCAGCGCCAGTGCCTTGGATTCGCCCTTGCCGACCTTTTCTTCGGCCAGCCCAATGCGCAGCGCGGTCTCGGCGTTGATGCGCTCACCCAGCAGGATCATGCGCTTGGCCCAGCCCTCGCCGACCAGGCGCGGCAGGTTCTGGGTGCCGCCGGCGCACGGCAGCAGGCCGACGGTGGCCTCCGGCAGCGCGACCTGGGCATGGTCTTCGATGATGCGCAGGTCGCAGGCCAGCGCACATTCCAGGCCGCCACCCATCGCATAGCCGTTGATCGCGGCGATGGACACGCCACGGAACCCGGACAGCGCTTCGAAGGCTTCGCCGAAGCGGCGCGCAGCCTCGCGTGCGGCGGCCTTGTCGCCGGAGGCGAACTGGTTGAGGTCAGCGCCGGCGGAGAAGAACTTCTCGCCGTCACCGGTGATCACCAGCGCGTAGATATCGCGGTCCGCGTTGAGCGCGCCCACCAGGTCGCGCAGCGCCGACAGGCTGTGCACGGTCCAGGTGTGCGCCGGCGGGTTGTTCAGGGTGACCACGGCGGTGTGGCCATCCACCTCCACCTTCAGGCCCACGTGCTCCTGGGTACGCCAATCCTTCATCGCAGTTCCTCTTCGGTGTTGAGCAGATGACGGGCAACGATCACCCGCATGATCTCGTTGGTGCCTTCCAGGATCTGGTGCACGCGGCAGTCACGCAGCAAGCGCTCGATCGGGTATTCGCGGATGTAGCCGTAGCCCCCGTGGATCTGCAGCGCTTCGTTGCAGACGTTGAAACCGGCATCGGTGGCGAAGCGCTTGGCCATCGCGCACCACACGTTGGCGTCGCTGGCACCGGCATCGAGCTTGCGCGCAGCGGTGTGCACCATCTGCCGTGCAGCCACCAGCTGGGTGACCATGTCGGCCAGCTTGAACTGCAGCGCCTGGAACTCGGCCAGCGCCTTGCCGAACTGGCGGCGCTCGCCCATGTAGCGGCGTGCGGCATCCAGCGCGCCCTGCGCTGCCCCCAGCGAGCAGGCGGCGATGTTGATGCGGCCGCCATCCAGCCCCTTCATCGCCAGCTTGAAGCCGCCGCCTTCCTCTCCCAGAAGGTGGCTGACCGGCACGCGGACGTTCTCAAAGGTGATGCCACGGGTGGGCTGGCTGTTCCAGCCCATCTTTTCTTCCTTGCGGCCGAAGCTGATGCCCGGCAGGTCCGACGGCACTGCAATGGCGCTGACGCCACCGGCACCGGCACCGCCGGTACGCGCCATCACCACCAGCAGTTCGGTGGCACCGGCGCCGGAGATGAAGGCCTTGGAGCCGTTCAGCACGTAGAAGTCGCCATCGCGCACGGCGGTGGTCTTCAGCGAGGCCGCATCGGAACCGGCGCCCGGCTCGGTCAGGCAGTACGAGGCCAGCTTGCTACCCGCGGACAGATCCTGGCCCCACGCATCGCGCAGTACCGGCTGGCCCCACTTGGACACCATCCACGAGGCCATGTTGTGGATGCTGATGTAGGCCGCGGTCGACGGATCGACGTTGGCGAGCTCCTCGATGACGACGGCGGCATCCAGTCGGCTCAGGCCGCTGCCGCCCACTTCCGGGTCCATGTACAGACCGCAGAAGCCCAGTTCACCGGCCTTGGCGATCGCCTCGCGCGGAAAGATGCCCTCCGCATCCCATCGCGCGGCGTGTGGCGCCAGTTCGGCCTGTGCGAAGTCGCGCGCAGCCTCGCGGTACGCCTGCTGCGCTTCTTCCAGTTCCGTCGTCATCGAGTGGCTCATGGCTGCTCCTGCCGTTACTTCAGGCTGATCGTGGTGTTGACGCCGTGGCTCAGCGTCTCGTCATCGAACCAGCGTGCGGTGACCGTCTTGGTCTGGGTGTAGAACAGCACCACCTGCTTGCCGTACGGGCCCAGGTCGCCCAGCTTGGACGCGCGCGAACCGGTGAAGGAGAACAGCGGCACCGGCACCGGGATCGGCACGTTGATGCCGACCTGGCCGACGTCGATGTCTTCCTGGAACTTGCGCGCGGCCGCGCCGGACTGGGTGAACAGTGCAGTACCGTTGCCGTTCGGGTTGCTGTTGACCATCGCGATGGCGTCTTCCAGCGTTTCCGCTTCGAGGATGACCAGCACCGGCCCGAAGATTTCTTCCTGGTAGATGCGCATGTCGGTGGTGACACCGGCAAAGATGGTCGGGCCGACGAAATTGCCCTTCTCGAAGCCATCGACCTGCGGCTTGCGGCCATCCAGCACCAGCTTGGCGCCCTGCTCCACGCCCGAGGCGATCAGGCCTTCCACGCGCTCGCGGGCGCTGCAGGAAATGACCGGGCCGACGTCGGTGCCGGACACGGTGCCGGCGCTGACCTTCAGGGTCTGGGCCTTGGCCACCAGGTCCTGCACCCAGCCGCGCGCTTCACCGACCAGCACCAGGGTGGAGGCGGCCATGCAACGCTGGCCAGCGGCGCCGAAGGCGGCACCGACCATCGCGTTGAGGGTCTGTTCCTTGTTCGCGTCGGGCAGCACCACGGCGTGGTTCTTGGCGCCCATCATGCACTGCACGCGCTTGCCGGCCAGCGAGGCACGGTTGTAGACGTGGGTGCCCACGCGGGTGGAACCGACGAACGAGACGGCCTTGATGTCCGGGTGGTCGCAGATCGCGTTGACCACTTCTTCGCCACCGTGGACGACGTTCAGCACGCCCTTCGGAATGCCTGCTTCCAGCGCCAGCTCGACCAGGCGCATGGTGACCATCGGGTCCTGCTCGGACGGCTTGAGGATGAAGGTGTTGCCGGTGGCGATCGCCATCGGGAACATCCACAGCGGGATCATCGCCGGGAAGTTGAACGGGGTGATGCCGGCGCACACGCCCAGCGGCTGCATGATCGAGTAGGTGTCGACGCCGGTGGCCACGTTGTTGGCCAGCTCGCCCAGCTGCAGATTGCCGATGGCGGCGGCGTGCTCGACCACTTCCAGACCGCGGAACACATCGCCTTCGGCGTCCGGCAGGGTCTTGCCCTGTTCGGCGGTGAGGATGTGGGCCAGCTCGCTCATGTTCTCGCGGATCAGCTGCTGGTACTTCAGGAAGATGCGCGCGCGGACGCCGATCGGGGTCTTGCGCCAGGTCTTGAAGGCTTCCTTGGCGGCGGCGACGGCGGCGTCCACTTCGCCGGCGGTGGCGAACGGCACCTTGGCCAGCACGTCCTGGGTGGCGGGATTGATCACGTCCTGCCAGTGGGAAGTGGCCGATTCAACGAACTGGCCATCGATCAGCATGCGGATACGGGGCGCTGCAACAGTCATGACGACAATCCCACAGGGTGCGAAAGATGCTTGGCATTATTCACAGCACCCACCTCGATTTCCGGGCTGAATCCGCTTAATCTGGCCAACACGCCAGACGATTCATGTTAATTCTGTGAATTATTCAGCCACCCAGCGACAACTTGGCCTGCGCCTGTTGCGGCTGCGCGAACAGCGTGGCTACAGCCAGGCTGACCTGGCACGGGCGCTGGGGCTGTCGGCCAGTTACCTGAACCAGATCGAGCGCAACAAGCGCCCGCTCACACCGGCCGTGCAGAAGAAGCTGGGCGAAGTATTGGGCGACGTTTCGGCGCTGTTCGACGACGATGAGCCCGCTGCGCTGCAGGAGTCACTGGGCGAGACCCTGCGCGACCTCGGCCTGGCCGACGTCAGCGCCACCGAACTGCGCGCCCTGGCCGGCAACCTGCCGCAGGTCAGCCGCGCGCTGCTGGATCTGCACCGCCGCCACCTGGCGCTGCGCGAGCATGCCGCCGCGCTGGAATTCCAGCTGGGCGAACCCGGCGCCGGCAGCACCCTGCCCGCTGGCGACCAGGTGCGCGAGTTCTTCAACCGCATGCACAACCACATTCCCGAGCTGGATGAGCTGGCCGAGCAGCTGTTCGCCGAATGGGGACTGTCGCCCGGGCACGTAGCACCGCGGCTGCGCCAGCTGCTGGCCGACCGCCACGGCGTGCTGGTGGAAGTGGCGGCGCTGCAGGCCGGGCGCGAGAAGCGCCAGTTCGACGCCGGTGCCCGGCGGCTGTGGCTACCCGACTATCTGGAACCGGGCCAGCAGGCGTTCCAGATGGCCGCCGAGCTGGCCCTGCACGGGTACCTGCCGCAGATCGATGCGGTGGTGGCGCGTGCCGGCTTCACCGATGAGGCACGCATCGCGCAGGCGCGCGTCGGCCTGTCGAACTATTTCGCCGGCGCGCTGGTGATGCCGTACATGCGCTTCCTGCGTGCGGCCGAAGCCAGCAGCTACGACATCGAGCTGCTGGCGCATCAGTTCGGCGTCGGCTTCGAAGCGGTCTGCCACCGGCTGAGCACGCTGGCGCGGCGCAGTGCGCCCGGCCTGCCGTTCTTCTTCATCCGCGTGGACCGCGCCGGCAATGTGTCAAAGCGTCATTCGGCCACCGATTTTCATTTCTCGCAGGTGGGTGGTTCGTGCCCGCTGTGGATCGTCTACGAGGCGTTCAACCAGCCCGGCCGCATCCTCACCCAGACCGCGCGCATGCCCGATGGGCGGCGGCATTTCTGGCTGGCGCGGCAGGTCAGCAGCGGACCGGTCGGCCATGGCCAGCCGCGCAAGACATTTGCGGTGGCACTGGGCTGCGATCTTCAGCATGCCGAGCGGCTGGTGTATTCGCTCGGGCTGGATGTGCAGAGCCCGGGCAACTCGGTGTCGATCGGGCCGGGCTGCCGGGTGTGCCCGCGTGAGGACTGCATGCAGCGCGCGTTTGCGCAATTGCCGGGGCGGTAGGGTTGGTTCGGCAGGGCTGCGCCCTGCACCTGCCGAAGCAACAGCAAAAGCCGAAGCAACGTCAAAAGCTGGTGTCCTGTGGGATGGCGGGGCGGTGTCGGATTGCGGGGACGCCGTGAACCCATCCCTGGGGGCTTGGCCGCGGCATCCATGCCGCGGACACCCCGCAATCCGACACCACCCCGCCTTCGACAGGTTCCTGCTGCTGTTGGTGGGTGCTGACCGTTGGTCGGCACGCTGCTGTTGGTAGGTGTCGACCTTGGTCGACACGGTAGATCCACGCCATGCGTGGATGCTCTTCGATGAATGTTCGAAGTATTCGATTTCGGCGGGGTTCCATCCACGCATGGCGTGGATCTACTAAACCTTTCGTGCGTAGGCTGCATCCCATTGCAATGCCTGCCCTGGAGATGGCCATGTCCCTGCTGCGTTCCTGTTTGGCCCTGCTGCTTGCTGCCGTCGCTGCACCGGCGTGGGCGACGTTTTCGATCGTGGCCTGCAACGAGGCCGGCGACTGTGGTGTGGCGGTGGCCACGCACAATCTCGGCGTCGGTGGCGTCGGGGTTCCGTGGGCGCAGGCCAACGTGGGCGCGGTCGCCAGCCAGTTCGAAACCAACCCGACCTATGGGTCGAAGGGTCTGGCGCTGATGGCCAAAGGCCGCACGCCTGCGCAGGTGCTCAAGCAATTGTTGGATGAAGACGGTGACTTCGATGGCACCACGCTTGCCGAGCGACAGGTGGGACTGGTCAGCGCGCGCGGCGGCAATGCGCAGTACACCGGCGCTACCGCGCAGCAGGCGGATTGGGCCGGTGCGCAGGGCGAAGGCATGCTGAGCGTGCAGGGCAATGGCCTGGCCGGGCCAGAGGTGCTGGCATCGATGCAACGCGTCTTCGCCACCTCACGTGGGCCGCTGGCCGCGCGCCTGCTGTCGGCGCTGGAAGCGGGTCAGGCCGCAGGTGGTCAACGCAGCGGGCAATGGTCGGCGGCGCTGCTGGTGCGCACGCCGGGGGGCGACTGGCAGGACACCGACCTGCGCGTGGACGCTGATCCACGTGCGGTCGCGAAGCTGCGCGAGCTGTACGACATGCGTCTGTCCAACGAGGCGATCATCCGCGCGGAGGAGCATTGGGAGAAGGGTGATGTGGCAGCTGCGCGCGCGGCGCTGGCAACGTCGTTGTCACTGGCCCACGGCTGGGACCGCACCTGGGCGCGTGCTGCGCGACTGGCCATGCGGCAGGGTGATACCGCGCTGGCCAGCGAATACCTCGCCGGCCTGCGTGCGCTCAATCCGGGCTGGGTGAAACAGGAGCTGGCGCTGCCGTTGTATGCGCCGTTGCGGGGCGATGCGGTGGTGGAGCCGTGGCGCTGAGGCGCCCCGGGGAGGGGTCAGATCCGTTTTCCTGCGGAAAACGGATCTGACCCCGATTGCCCCCGATTGGAGATGCATCCACGCATGGCGTGGATCTACCGGGGACCAGCTCAGTAAATCGGCGTCACCTTCATCTGCGGCAACGGGCGCGGTGCACCGTCGGTGAGGTCGGGGCCGAGGTCCTCCCAGCTGCGGCCCTGCTCGACCATCAACCCCCACAGCTGCTGCGAAGCCAGCCGCTTGTCTTCCGAGCCCAGCTTGTATGACGGCGGTGCCGGTTCACCGCGGGCAACCATCGAGTACGCCGCGCGATAGGCCAGCACCTGCTGCGCCGGGTCGTCGGTTCGCGCCACTTCCAGCGTGTAGCGCTGGTAGGCCGAGGCCAGGTTGCGCCAGCGGATCCAGTAGTGGTTCTCGAACGAGAACGAACAGAAGCGCGCACCGGCGAGGCTGCCCTTGTCGGCGATGCGGGTCAGCACCTCCTGTGGCATGTCCAGGTTCATGCCACCTTCGTCGCCCTGCAGGCTGACGTGCACGATGCGGTCGCGGTAGCCCGGTGCGCGCGCCTGCAGCAGATCGCGCCAGTTCTGCATGGTCGCCACCACTGCGAACAGGAAACGCCCCAGTTCCGCGGCCGCCAGCGGCGTAGCGATCGACTGATAGGTGCGCTGCCAGCCATGACGGTTCTCGGTGGGCAGGAACACCGCGTGTTCCAGCGACTGGCGGCCAGTGCTGCCGTGGTTCACCTCTTCGGCGTGCTGCGGATAGACCAGATTGATGGCAAAGGTCGGCCAGCGCGGCAACGCGGCATCGAACAGGTGGATCGGGAAGTTACTGCTGATGCCACCATCGGAGAACCAGCAGATGCGGAACGCGGTGATCACCGGGCCGCAGGTCTGGCCGGCACTGGTCAGCCCTTCCATGCTGTCGGCGACGTTGTGCTCCTGATCGGCCGCAGGTGCGGTGGGTTCGCAGCGGCGCTCGCGGCGCGAGGGCTCGTGCAGCGGCACCGCGCTGATCAGCAACGGGAAGCTCAGACTCATGCGCGTGGCCACCAGCACCGGCAGCTTCGGGCCCTGCGGCAGGTGGTAGTACCGACGCCCTTCCACCTCCAACGGCGGGCCGGCCTGTGTCACCAGCCACTGCACCACGCTGGCCGGGAACAGCTGCTCGAACTCCTCGCGCAGGAACCAGAACTGCGCGCCGCCCAGTGGCAGTGTGCGCGGCTCGTTGTGCGACACGCAGGTGGTGATCATCTGCAGGCTGATCGCATGCGGGCTGTCCGGCTCGCCGGCATAGCGCGGTGCATCGTGCAGGTCGGCGAAGGTGAGCGGTGCATCCAGCGGCTTGCCTGACAACTGCTGCAGGCATTCATGCAGCCACTCGGTCAACGCTGGCTTGCGCGCATCGCGGCCGAGGCCGCTGCACAGGCCCAGCAGATTGCGCCGCGCCACCCGCGCCACCCGCAGCGCAGCACCGGCCACGCCAGCACCGTACGCGCACAGCAGTGATGGCAGCAGCGTGGCGGCCACGCCGCTCCAGCCTCCGCCCCACCAACCCAGGCCGAGCAGCAGCGCCAGCGACACCAGCACTTCCAGCGGCGCGATCTCGAACACGGCAACGGCCAGGCACAGCAGCTTGTGCGGCAGGCGGGCATTGCCGGTCAGCACCACCAGCAGCCGGTAGGCGGCGCGCGCGCCCCGTACGGGCTGGAACAGGCTGTAGATGAAGCCGCGCCGCGACAGCTGCGCCGATACCGCCGACAACCCGCCATAGCCGGCATCGCCAGGCAGATGCTCGCCGGCCTGCTGGCGGCGATCACCACACGCCGCCGCAGCCGCCACCGCCGCAGCGATGGCGCCGGCCGAGGTGCCGCCGATGCTCTTGAACCGATACTCGCGCGCCAGCGCCAGTACCGCATTGGGGTACACGATGCCGCTGGTGATGCCACCTTTCATGACCAGATCGCAGTACTTGTCCGCCACTGTCTTGCCCCCGAGCATGCCGTCCGCCGCGTGGGTGCCAGTATGGCGCAGAGGCTTCTCAGGGCCTGAGAACACCACCGCAGTCCGGGCAGGAATCTGCGGCGTTCAGCCGATGGCATGCCTGCAGGCTTGACCCGCCCTGCCATCGGCGTAGCATCTGCAGCAAGCCAAGGGACAGACCCGCGGCTGCCACAACGACATGAGGGATTCTCATGGAATTCGATTATCTCGTCTTCATCGGGCGATTCGAGCCCTTCCACAACGGCCACGCCGCCGTTGCCCGCTTGGCCCTGAGCCGGGCCCGCAAGCTGATCTTCCTGGTCGGTTCTGCTGATACTCCCCGCAGCCTGCGCAATCCCTGGACCGTGGCCGAACGCGCCGTGATGATCCAGGCCGCCCTCGATGGCGATACCGACCGCCTGCTGATCCGCCCGCTGCGCGACCACCTCTACAACGAAGCACAGTGGATCGCCAACGTGCAGCGCCAGGTGGCCGAAGCGCTGCGTAACGACGGTGCCGCCGCCGATGCGAAGGTGGGGCTGATCGGCATGGACAAGGACGCCTCCAGCTACTACCTGCGGGAATTCCCGCAGTGGCCGCTGGTGGACGTGCAGCACACCGCCACCCTGTCGGCCACCGAGCTGCGGCGCTACCTGTTCGAAGCCGGCGACGTCGACTTCCACGGGGCGCTGCTGATGCTGCGCGGCAACGTGCCGGCGCCGGTGTACGACATGCTCGAAGCGTTCCGCAAGAGCGCACCGGCCTATGGCCAGCTGGTGGCCGAGTACCGCTTCATCGAACAGTACAAGGCCGCCTGGAAGGACGCGCCCTACGCGCCCACCTTCGTCACCACCGATGCGGTGGTGGTGCATTCGGGCCACGTGCTGCTGGTGCGACGCCGTTCGGAACCCGGCAAGGGGCTGTGGGCACTGCCCGGTGGTTTCGTCGGCCAGGAACAGAGCCTGCTCGACAGCTGCCTGCGCGAACTGCGCGAGGAAACCCGGCTGAAGATTCCGTTGCCGGTGCTGAAGGGGTCGCTGAAGGGCCAGCAGGTCTTCGACCATCCCGACCGCAGCCAGCGCGGCCGCACCATCACCCACGGTTTCCACTTCGAATTTCCGGCCGGCGAACTGCCGCCGGTACGCGGTGGCGACGACGCCGACAAGGCGCGCTGGATACCGGTAAGTGAAGCCTTGGACATGGGCCCGCAGCTGTTCGAAGACCACCTGCACATTCTGGAGTACTTCCTCGGCCGCGGCTGACCTGCCCGGCCTCCCCACTGGCGGATAGACCGCCGGTGTCACTCGACGCGAAGGAGCTTCCGTCATGCACTACCTCGATAACCTTCTCCTCAACACCGACAGCTACAAGGCCAGCCATTGGCTGCAGTACCCGCCGGGTACCGATGCCACGTTCTTCTACGTCGAATCACGTGGCGGCCTGCACGATCGCACGGTGTTCTTCGGCCTGCAGGCGATCCTCAAGGACGCGCTGGCACGGCCGGTCACCCACGCCGACATCGACGACGCCGCTGCGGTATTCGCCGCCCATGGCGAACCGTTCAACGAGGCCGGTTGGCGCGATATCGTCGACCGGCTTGGCGGCCATCTGCCGGTGCGCATCCGTGCGGTGCCCGAGGGCAGCGTGGTGCCCACACACCAGGCGCTGATGACCATCGAATCGACCGACCCGGCCGCGTTCTGGGTGCCCTCGTACCTGGAAACCCTGCTGCTGCGCGTGTGGTACCCGGTCACCGTGGCCACCATCAGCTGGCATGCGCGGCAGACCATCGCCGGCTTCCTGCAGCAGACCAGCGACGATCCGCAGGGGCAGCTGCCGTTCAAGCTGCACGACTTCGGCGCGCGCGGTGTATCGAGCCTGGAGTCGGCCGCGCTGGGCGGTGCCGCGCATCTGGTCAACTTCCTTGGCACCGATACCGTATCGGCCCTGTGCCTGACCCGCGCGCACTATCACGCGCCGATGGCTGGCTATTCGATTCCCGCCGCCGAGCACAGCACCATCACCAGCTGGGGCCGGGAGCGCGAAGTGGATGCGTACCGCAACATGCTGCGCCAGTTCGGCAAGCCCGGTGCGATCGTGGCGGTGGTGTCGGACAGCTATGACATCTACCGCGCCATCAGCGAGCACTGGGGCACCACCCTGCGCGATGAAGTGATCGCCTCGGGCGCCACCCTGGTCATCCGCCCGGACTCGGGCGACCCGGTGGAGGTGGTGGCCGAAAGTCTGCGCCGGTTGGATGAGGCCTTCGGCCACGCGATCAACGGCAAGGGCTACCGCGTGCTCAACCACGTGCGGGTGATCCAGGGCGATGGCATCAACCCGGATACGATCCGCGCCATCCTGCAACGCATCACCGACGACGGCTACGCCGCCGACAACGTAGCCTTCGGCATGGGCGGTGCGCTGCTGCAACGGCTGGACCGCGATACGCAGAAGTTCGCACTGAAGTGCTCGGCGGCGCGGGTCGAGGGTGAGTGGATCGACGTCTACAAGGATCCGGTCACCGATGCGGGCAAGACCAGCAAGCGCGGCCGCATGCGCCTGCTGCGGCGCCTGGATGACAGCAGCCTGCATACGGTGCCACTGCCGGCCAACGGTGACGACACCCTGCCGACCGGCTTCGAAGACGCGATGGTGACCGTGTGGGAGAACGGCCGCCTGGTGCACGACCAGCGGCTGGATGAGATCCGCACGCGGGCGGCGGCGGGGCGTTGAAGGTGCATCCCGACCGGGGTCAGAGCCCGCTGCGTGGCAGCGGGATCCGATCCCTTCCTTCCGCTGGGGTCGGATCGCGTTGCAGCGCAATGGGCTCCGACCCCGGCGCCCCTTGACCCGCGCCACCAACAGGTCCACTTTGCACACGCCGAAGGTATCCCTCTCATCGCTGCGGCGCGGGGAGGGGTTTAAACGGGAATCCGGTGAAGGCGCCTCGCGCGCCCATTCCGGAGCTGCCCCGCAGCGGTGAATGGAAACGAATCCTGCCAACAGCACTGGGCTCACGCCTGGGAAGCGGCAGGTAGTAGGTGGGCTGCGGCCCGTGTCCATCAGCCCGGATACCGGCCCCGGCCGGGGGACACGACCGTCCCCTGATTCGACCTGGAATCTCCGCGGGGAGGTTGCCGGGGCCGTCGTCGTCCTGCGCGTGCAGGCGGTGCGGCCGCGCGCGTCCTGTTCACGGTATCCGGCCAGACCTGTTCACCCACGCGCTGATGCATGGGCCACCGCCGTTGCCGGCGGTCCATGCGGTACCTGACGATGACCGAGCTCCAACGCCCTACCCTGACCCTGCCCGACGACGGCAAGCGCCTGCTGCTGCATTCATGCTGCGCGCCCTGCTCCGGCGAAGTGATGGAGGCAATCACCGCCTCCGGGATCGACTATGCGATCTTCTTCTACAACCCCAACATCCATCCGGTGAAGGAATACGAGCTGCGCAAGCAGGAGAACATCCGCTTCGCCGAGCAGCACGGCATTCCTTTCATCGACTGCGACTACGACACCGACAACTGGTTCACTCGTGCGCGCGGCATGGAGAACGAGCCCGAACGCGGCATCCGCTGCACCATGTGCTTCGACATGCGTTTCGAGCGCACCGCGCTGTACGCGCACGAACACGGTTACGACACCATCAGTTCTTCGCTGGGCATCTCGCGCTGGAAGAACATGGCGCAGATCAACGACTGCGGCATCCGCGCCGCCTCGCGCTACGAGGGCCTGCAGTACTGGGACTACAACTGGCGCAAGGGCGGCGGTGCCAGCCGCATGATCGAGATCAGCAAGCGCGAGCAGTTCTACCAGCAGGAGTACTGCGGCTGCGTGTACTCGCTGCGCGATGCCAACCGCCATCGCCGCGAGAACGGCCGCGAACGGATCAGGATCGGCCTGCTGTACTACGGGCAGGACGCTGAGACGCCGCAGGGCGATTGACCTGTGCCGCCGGGGCGGCCACGCTGGTCGCCCCTACTGTTGTACCGGACCTGCCATGATCGCCCTGCCCGCCGATGTCGCCCTGCTGGTGATCGACCTGCAGCCAGACTTCATGCCCGGCGGTACGCTGGCCTGCGACCAGGGCGATGCGCTGGTGGTACCGATTGCCGGTCTGCTGGCACAGCGCCGCTACCGCACCGTGGTGGCGACACAGGACTGGCACCCGGCCGACCATGCCTCGTTCGCCAGCCAGCACCCCGGCCAACGCCCCTTCGAGACCATCCTGCTGCACGCGCAGCCGCAGACCCTGTGGCCCGACCATTGCGTGCAGGGCAGCGATGGCGCCGCCCTGCATCCGGGCGTGGACTGGACCGTGGCCGACCTGATCCTGCGCAAGGGCACGCGCCAACAGGTGGATTCGTACAGCGCCTTCCGCGAGAACCATGGCCCCGATGGCGAGCGCCCGGCCACCGGCCTGGCCGGCTGGCTGCACGAGCGCCGCATCCGCGAAGTGCACGTGTGCGGCCTGGCCCGCGACTACTGCGTGCTGTGGAGCGCGCAGGACGCGGTGAAGTCCGGCTTCAAGGTGAAGTTCCTGTGGGACCTGACCAAGCCGGTGACCGAGGCCAACGATACGATGGTGCGCGAGGCGCTGGGCAAAGCAGGGATCGCGATCATCTGAGTTGCCCTGTAGAGCCGAGCCATGCTCGGCTCATCCGTCAGATTCATGGCATTGGGCCGAGGTGCAGCCGAGCATGGCTCGGCTCTACAGAAAGGCCCCTACCGGAATACGACGGTGCGGTGCCCGTTGAGCAGAATGCGGTGCTCCACATGGCGGCGAACCGCGCGCGCCAGCACCAGCGATTCGGTATCGCTGCCCAGCCGCACCAGCTCGCGCGGCGCCATCGCGTGGTCCACGCGGGCCACGTCCTGTTCGATGATCGGGCCTTCGTCCAGATCCTCGGTGACGTAGTGCGCGGTGGCACCGATGATCTTGACCCCGCGCGCGTGCGCCTGGTGGTACGGCTGCGCGCCCTTGAAGCTGGGCAGGAAGCTGTGGTGGATGTTGATCGCACGGCCGGCCAGCGCACGGCACAGCGTGGGTGACAGGATCTGCATGTAGCGCGCCAGCACCACCAGGTCGATGCGTTCGCGCTCGACCAGATCGATGATCTGCTGCTCCTGCACCGCACGCGTATCGGCGGTCACCGGCAGGTGATGGAACGGCACCTGGTAGGACGCCGCCAGCGGTGCGAAGTCGGCGTGGTTGGACGCCACCGCCGCGATGTCCACCTTCAGCTGGCCGCTGTGGGCGCGGAACAGCAGATCGTTGAGGCAGTGCCCCTGCTTGCTGACCAGCACCAGCAGGCGTGCGCGGCGGCGGCCATCGTGCAGCTGCCAGTCCATGCCGAAGCCTTCGGCGAGCGTGGCCATGGCCGTGTGCACAGTCTCCAGCGGCAGGCTGGCATCGCGGTCGAAGTGCACGCGCAGGAAGAAGCGGCCACTTTCCTCATCACCGAACTGCTGGGCGTCGAGGATGTTGCAGCCGTGGTCGAACAGCAGGCCGGACACGCGGTAGACGATGCCGGTGCGGTCGGGGCAGGACAGGGTAAGAATGGAATCGGGGCGCATCTTCCGAGTGTAGGGCAGCGACCTGCCTGCCGGATCGATGGTCACCGATGCAACCGAACTGCTTGGTTCAGTCCCAAGCGATACTTGGGCTTCCCCGTGGCAAGCTGGTCGGTCATGAACCTGTTGCAACTGATCCGCAGCTTCACCCGCACCGCAGAGACCGGCAGCATTGCCGCCGCGGCCCGCATTCTTGGCATCAGCGCCACCGCAGTCGGCCAGAACATCAACCGGCTGGAGGCCCATCTGGGCGTACGGCTGCTGAACCGAAGTACGCGGCAGCTGGCCCTCAGCGAGGCCGGCGCGCTGTACCTGGCGCAGGTGCGCCACATCGAAGCGGACCTGGCGCGCGCGCAGGCGATGGTCACCTCCGGTGACATCGAACCGGCCGGACCGCTGCGCATCGCCAGCAGCAGCGCCTTCGGTCGCCACGTGCTGGCGCCGTTGCTGCCTTCGCTGCAGCAGCGCTACCCGCAGCTGCAGCTGGAGCTGCGCCTGACCGACCGCGCCGTGCAACATGGGCCGGAAGCGGTAGATGCCAGCATCCGCATCGGTGCGCAGCTGGAGGACGGCGTCGTCGCGCGGCAGCTGGCACGCGTGCCCTTCGTGTTCTGTGCCTCACCGGCCTACCTGAAGGCACACGGCACGCCGAAGCAGCCCTCCGAACTCAGCGGCCATCGCGGGCTGCTGCACCGCTTCCCCACCGATGGCCGGCCGCTGCGCTGGGGCCTGCTGAAGGATGGCCAGCGCGTGGACGCCGCACTGCCGCCGAGCATGGTCTGCGATGACATCGATGCACTGGCAACGCTGGCCGCGACCGGTGCCGGCATCACCCGATTGGCCGCGTTCGTGGCCGAGCCTTACCTGCGCGATGGCCGCCTGCAGGCGGTGTTCGGCACCGACACTGCATGGCGCCCGGAACCGATGGAGGTCTATTTCTGCGTCAGCGACCGCCGCGACTTCACCGCCAAGATCCGCGCGCTGTTCGAGCACCTGCAGGCCGGCATGGCGCCGGCCTGGCGGGTGTGAGCCTCAGCGCGTCTTGAACACGCCGCGCGCATCGCGCGGTTCGCAGCGCAGGTACTGCGGCGCCGGTTCAACGCTGTCGCGCAGCGCGGCAGCGGCATGCCACGGCCAGCGCGGGTCGTAGAGGATGCCGCGCGCCAGGGCCACGGCATCGGCGTGGCGATGGCGCAGGATCGATTCGGCCTGCTCGGGCTCGGTGATCATGCCCACGGCGATGACCGGCATGCGCACCTTGGCCTTGATCGCTGCTGCGAACGGCACCTGGTAGCCCGGGCCGACGCTGATCTTCTGGCGTTCGTCCAGACCGCCGCTGGAGACATGCAGGAAATTGCAGCCGCGCGCGTCCAGCACCTGGGCCAGCGCTTCGCTCTGCACCAGATCCCAGCCGCCATCGACCCAGTCGCTGGCGGAAATGCGCACGCCCACCGCGACCTTGTCGGACACCGCCGCACGCACCGCGTCGAACACTTCCACCAGCAGGCGCAGGCGGTTCGGCAGCGAGCCTCCGTAGCCATCGGTGCGGCGGTTGCTCAGCGGCGACAGGAACTGGTGCAGCAGATAGCCGTGCGCGGCATGCAGCTCGATCAGCTCGAAGCCCAGGCGCTCGGCGCGCACCGCACTGGCGGCGAAAGCGGCGATGAGCTCGGCGATGCCGGCCTCGTCCAGTTCCTGCGGTGCCGGATCGCCGGCATGGAACGGCAGCGGCGACGGCGCCACGGTGGGCCAGCCACGCGCGTCATCGGCCGGCAGCTGGCCACCACCGTCCCACGGACGGTTCACCGATGCCTTGCGGCCGGCGTGGCCCAGCTGGATGCCCAGCGGCATCGGTGACCAGCGGCGGACGCTGGTCAGCACCTGTGCCAGTGCGGCTTCGGTGCCGTCGTCCCACAGGCCCAGGTCGGCCCAGCTGATGCGGCCGCGCGGTTCGACGGCAGTGGCTTCCAGGATCAGCAGGCCGGCACCGGACTGCGCCAGGTTGCCCAGATGCATGGCGTGCCAGTCGCTGGCACGGCCGTCTTCGGCGGAGTACTGGCACATCGGCGCGATGACGATGCGGTTGGACAGGGTCAGGGGGCCGAACGAGATCGGCGAAAACAGCTGGGTCACGGCGATGCGGGGAACAGACGGATAGAGGGGGCGTATTGCACCGCCGCACGGCCTGCGAATCAACCGTCTGGATGGATCGCTGTTTCGCGCGGCCTGCTGCAGCCGAGCGTGGGCTCGGCTCTACAGAAGCCCTCGACCCTTGTAGAGCCGAGCCCATGTTCGGCTCAGCGCGAAGCCCATGTGGCCAGCGCTTCAGCGCAGTCCCGCTCATCCTTGAATTGCAGCAGGTCGTCGGCGCGGGTACGGCCACGGTTCAGCGCCGCCACCGGCAACCCTGCCTTGGCCGCGGCCTGCACGAAGCGGAAGCCGGAATAGACCATCAGCGACGAGCCCACCACCAGCACGGCGTCGGCCTGCTGCAGGTGCTCGTGCACGGCGGCCACGCGTTCGCGCGGCACGTTTTCGCCGAAGAACACCACGTCCGGCTTCAACACGCCGCCGCAGTGCGGGCACTCGGGTACCACGAACGTGGAGAAATCGGTCTCCAGGTCGGCGTCGCCATCGGGGGCGATACCGGCCTCGAGTGCGTCCCAGCCGGGATTGGCGTCCAGCAGGCGCTGCTGGAAATCCTCGCGGCCACTGCGGCGCTCGCAGCCCATGCAGCGCACAAGATCCAGGCGGCCATGCAGGTCGATCACGTTGTGGCTGCCGGCGCGCTGGTGCAGGCCGTCCACATTCTGGGTCAGCAAGACCTGCAGCTTGCCGCGGCTTTCCAGGGCGGCCAGGGCCTGGTGGGTGCCGTTGGGCCGGGCCAGGCCGAAGCGCGGCCAGCCCAGCAGGCTGCGCGCCCAGTAGCGCTGGCGGGTGGCCGCCTCGCCCATGAAGGCCTGGTAGGTCACCGGCGGCGTACGTTTCCACTGGCCGTCGGTATCCCGGTAATCGGGAATACCCGAGGCGGTGCTGCAACCAGCGCCGGTCAGTACGAACAGGCGCTGGGCGCGGTCGATGAAGTCGGTCAGTGGTGGGGTCATGGCTGCCAGATGGGGGCGCGGCCGCGCCCCCGCAAGCGCAGGTTCAGCCGGCGGATCAGGCTGCCGGCAGCGGCGGCACCGCGATCGGGTGGCCTTCCTCGTCCAGCGCGATCATCACGAAGTGACCGCGGGTGCACAGCTTGCGCTCGCCGCTGTGCAGGTCTTCGGCGACCAGTTCCACCTCCACCTTCATCGAGCTGCGGCCGACTTCGACGATGCGGCCGATGGTTTCCACCATCTGGCCGATGCGGATCGGCAGCTTGAAGTCGACCTGGTCGCTGCGTGCGGTCACCACGGTGCGGCGCGAGTAGCGAGCGGCCGCCAGGAAGGCGGCCTTGTCCATCCACGCCAAGGCCTGGCCACCGAACAGGGTGCCGAGGTGGTTGGTGTGGTTGGGGAAGACAATTTCGGCCATGCGCACTTCGGTGGGCGGCACGGTCTCGGGGATCGGGGTCATGGGGGTGCTTCGGTGTGGGGTGCTGCGATTTTAAGCCAGGCCCCGTGCAGGCGGCGCTACACTGCGTCACGCCCCTTGCCAGGACCGCCCATGCCCGCAACCTCCGACCTGTTGGCCTTTGCCCTCATCTCGCTGGGCATGGTGCTCACGCCCGGGCCGAACATGATTTATCTGGTTTCCCGCTCGATCTGCCAGGGCCGCCGTGCCGGCCTGATCTCACTGGGTGGGGTGGCGCTGGGCTTCGTGTTCTACATGCTGTGCGCGGCACTGGGCATCACCGCCCTGCTGATGACCGTGCCGTTCGCCTACGACGCGCTGCGCATCGGCGGTGCGTTGTACCTGCTGTACCTGGCCTGGCAGGCGTTCAAGCCCGGCGGCCGCTCGCCGTTCGCGGTACGCGACCTGCCACCGGATGGCCCACGCACGCTGTTCGCGATGGGCTTCCTGACCAACCTGCTGAACCCGAAGATCGCGGTGATGTACCTGTCGCTGCTGCCGCAGTTCCTGCACCCGGAAGGGCATGGCAGCGTGCTGATGCAGTCGCTGGTACTCGGCTTCACCCAGATCGTGGTCAGCGTGAGCGTCAACGCGGTGATCGCGGTGATGGCCGGCAGCATCGCCGGCTTCCTGGCCGCACGCCCCACCTGGCAGATGGTGCAACGCTGGCTGATGGGCACGGTGCTGGCCGGGCTGGCGGTGCGCATGGCGGTGGAAGGGCGGCGATAACCGCTCTTTGTAGAGTCGAGCCATGCTCGACTGATCTTCGCGAACAGCAGTCGAGCATGGCTCGACGCTACAAAAGCGCCGCAATCGAGAAAGCTCGACGCTACAGAAACAAAAAACCCCGGCGTTGGCCGGGGTTCTTCGTTGCGACAGGCTTACCTGTTCGATCAGAAGTTCATGTCGAAGGCGACTTCGCCCTGCACGCCGACCTGGTAGGCCGAGACGCGGCGTTCGAAGAAGTTGGTCAGCTCCTGCACGTCCTGCAGTTCCATGAACGGCAGCGGGTTGCGCACGTTGTACTTCTTTTCCATGCCCAGCTTGGCGAAGTGCTGGTCGGCACAATGCTGCAGGTACTGGCGCATGTCGCGGGTGGAAATGCCAGCCACGCCACCGGACAGCACGTCCTCGGCGAACTGCACTTCGCACTCGATCGCTTCGGCCAGCATGTCATAGACCTGCTGCTTCATCTCGTCATCGAACAGGTCCGGTTCTTCCTCACGCACCACGCGCACCGACTCGAACGCGAACTCCATGTGCGCGCTCTCGTCGCGGAACACCCAGTTGGTGCCCGAGGCCAGGCCCGGCAGCAGGCCGCGCGAACGGAAGTAGTACACGTAGGCGAAGGCAGCAAAGAAGAACAGGCCTTCGATGCACGCAGCGAAGCAGATCTGGTTCAGCAGGAACTGGCGGCGCTCGGCACGGGTCTCGATGCGCTTCAGGTCCTGGATCGAGTCGATCCACTTGAAGCAGAAATCGGCCTTCTTCTTGATCGAGTCGATGTTCTCCACCGCGGCGAAGGCTTTGACGCGCTCTTCCGGATCCGGCAGGTAGTTGTCGAGCAGGGTCAGGTAGAACTGCACGTGCAGCGCTTCTTCATACAGCTGGCGCGACAGGTACATGCGCGCTTCCGGCGCATTCAAGTGCTGGTACAGGTTCAGCACCAGGTTGTTGGACACGATCGAGTCGCCGGTGGCGAAGAACGCGACCAGGCGGTGGATCAGGTGGCGCTCACCCGGCGACATCTTGCTGTGCAGGTCGGTGATGTCGATCTGGAAGTTGATCTCTTCCACCGTCCAGGTGTTCTTGATCGCGTTCCGGTACATGTCATAGAACTGCGGGTAGCGCATCGGGCGCAGGGTCAGTTCAAAACCGGGATCGAGCAGCATCTGCTTGGGCTTGTCGGCCATGGGTGTTTCCTTGTCTTCTCGGGTCAAAACGCCGGGCGTGGCCCGGCGCTACCTTGGTGTTTCCGTGCTGCAGCCGAGCATGGCTCGGCTCTACAGGTGCGAGGTGCCGGCAAAGCCGGCACGGCGCGTCTTACTGGCAAGCCTCGCAGGCTTCCGGGTTTTCCAGCGAGCAGGCGATGGCTTCGTCCGGGCTGAACACCTTGGCCGGGGCGGCAGCACTCACCGTGGTCTTGGCGATCTTGGTGGCCGGGCGCGAACGCAGGTAGTAGGTGGTCTTGATGCCCTGCTTCCAAGCGTACATGTACATGGAGGACATCGCGCCGATGTTCGGGCTTTCCATGAACAGGTTGAGCGAGGCCGACTGGTCGATGAAGGCGCCACGCTCGGCGGCCATGTCGATCAGCGAACGCATCGGCAGTTCCCACGCAGTGCGGTAGACCTCGCGCAGCGTTTCCGGAATCTGCGCCACGCCGGCGATGGAACCTTCGGCCAGCTTGATGGCATCGCGCATGTCGGCGGTCCACAGGCCCAGCTTCTTCAGCTCGTTCACCAGGTAACGGTTGACCTGCAGGAAGTCACCGGACAGGGTCTCGCGCTTGAACAGGTTGGACACCTGCGGCTCGACGCACTCGTAGCAGCCGGCGATCGAGGCGATGGTCGCGGTCGGGGCGATCGCGATCATCAGCGAGTTGCGCAGGCCATGTTCCTTGATGCGGGCGCGCAGGGCATCCCAGCGTGCGGTGTCTTCCGGCACCACGTTCCAGGCGTCGAACTGCAGTTCACCACCGGCGGCACGGGTGTCGTTGAACGACGGGTGCTTGCCACGTTCCTGGGCCAGCTCGCAGGAGGTTTCCAGCGCGTGGAAGTAGATCGCTTCGGCAATCTTCTTCGACAGGGCGCGGGCTTCGGCGCTGTCGAACGGCAGGCGCTTGCGGAAGAACACGTCCTGCAGGCCCATGCAGCCCAGGCCGACTGGACGCCAGCGCAGGTTGGCGCGGCGGGCGGTTTCGATCGGGTAGAAGTTCAGGTCGATGACGCGGTCGAGCTGGCGCACGGCCAGGCGCACGGTCTCGGCCAGCTTCTCGAAGTCGAACTCGTTGTGCTCGTCGAAGTGGTTGCCCAGGTTGATCGAACCCAGGTTGCACACCGCGGTTTCATCGTTGGAGGTGACTTCCAGGATTTCCGTGCACAGGTTGGACAGGTGGATCACGTTGCCCGGACGCAGGGTCTGGTTGCTGGCGCGGTTGCACTTGTCCTTGAAGGTCATCCAGCCGTTGCCGGTCTCGGCCAGCGTACGCATCATGCGGGCGTACAGCTTGCGCGCGGAGATGGTGCGGTTGGCCTTGCCCTGGGCTTCGGCCTGCAGGTAAGCCTGCTCGAAGGCTTCGCCGAACAGATCGGTGAACTCCGGCACGACGCGCGGATCGAACAGCGACCATTCCTGGTCGGCCTCGACGCGCTTCATGAACAGGTCCGGCACCCAGTTGGCCAGGTTCAGGTTGTGCGCACGGCGGGCTTCGTCACCGGTGTTGTCACGCAGCTCGAGGAAGTCCTCGACGTCGGCGTGCCAGGTTTCCAGGTAGACGCAGGCCGCGCCCTTGCGCTTGCCGCCCTGGTTCACCGCAGCCACGGACGAATCCATGGTCTTCAGCCACGGCACGATGCCGTTGGAGTGGCCGTTGGTCGACTTGATCAGCGAACCACGCGAACGCACGCGGGTGTAGCTGACGCCGATGCCGCCGGAGAACTTCGACAGCTGGGCGATGTCGCCGTACTTGGAATAGATAGACTCCAGCGAGTCCTGCGGCGAATCCAGCAGGAAGCACGAGGACAGCTGCTCGTGGGTGGTGCCGGAATTGAACAGGGTCGGGCTGGACGGCAGGTAGTCCAGGTTGCCCATGCGCTTGTACAGCGCCAGGGTCTCGGACACGTCCTCGCTCAGCGCGCTGGCGATGCGCAGGAAGAACTGCTGCGGGGTCTCGATCACCTTGCGGGTATGCGGGTGGCGCAGCAGGTAACGGTCGTACAGGGTACGCAGGCCGAAGTAATCGAAGTTCAGGTCCAGCGAGATGTCGATGGCATCGTTGAGCTTGCGTGCGTTGGTCTGCACGAAGTTCAGCAGGCGGTCGTTGATCAGGCCGACTTCATGGCCACGGCTGACCGACTGCGAGAAGGCGTAGATTTCCTGGCCCGAGACTTCCTTGGCGATGTAGTTGGCCAGCAGGCGCGCAGCGAGGCGACCGTACTCAGGCTCTTCACCGATCAGCAGGGCGGCGGTGCGGATGGACAGTTCGTCCAGCTCGCGGGTGGTGGCGCCGTTGTACAGACCGGAAATGGTGCGGGTGGCCACGCGCATCGGATCGACGGCGTGAAGGCCTTCGGAGGAACGCTGCACCGCGCGCACGATCTTGTTCAGGTCCACCAGTTCGGTCGTGCCATTGCGCTTGGTCACACTCATCGCGTTGGCCGTCGGCGGCGACGTCAACAGGAATTCGCTTTCCTTCTCGATGGTGGCGCTGGATTCGGTGGTCACGGCGTGTGTCCTCTTGGCGTGATGGGTGGGTGCTCGATGCATCGGGTGACGCAGCCCGGGACATGACAGCCCAGGATGGCAGGACGGCGTCGCAGGGGATGAGACCCTGCGCCTGCCACTGCCGTTGACGATCGCGGATGGGTACCCCGGGCCCCCCCTGGAATTGGGGTTGCTGCGACCGACGGCCACAAGATAGTGGGGGTAATGGGGTCCGTCAACGCCAAATGTAGTGAAATTCGGCAATCCCTTGCGCCGCAAGGATCGTGCCATCGGCGCCCGGATCAGACGCTTCAGACCTGCCGGAACGGGCTGCGCAGTCAAGCCCGAAAGGCGTCATTGCGGTGGTACAACGCACCGCGAAAACGGAACAATGACAGCTTCACATGACAGTGATGAAACTGGCTAGGGACAACCCTGTGGATAGGTGGTGGGCAGCCGGTGGGAATCCGGTGGACGGGTGACTTCCGGCCGGTGACGCGCTCGGGCGGGCAGCGGATGCTGGCCACTCGCTCCCGGAAAAGGATGCTCCGATGCACCTGTGGTTGCCCGCGCTGGCCCTGCTGCCTGCCCTGTTCATTGCCCCGGCGCAGGCCGCCGAGGGGCCGGACCTGCGTTCGGACCAGTGCGGCATCCATACCGACTATGACGTGCTGGTGGACAGCGGCGGCATCTGGCTGCGGCACGGCCCGCAGGCGCCGCATGAAGTGGTGTTCCACGACGGCGAGCTGAGCCTGGACGGCAGGATGGTCACGGTCAGCGCCGCCGACGCCGCCCGCCTGCGGCAGATGGAGGCCGGCGCGCGCCAGTTGATGCCGGCGGCCACCGCACTGGCCCACGAAGTCTCCGGGGTCACCTTCGATGCGTTGGACGCCGCCTTCGAAGCCATCACCGGCAAGTCCCGCAATCGCCAGATGCGTGCGATGCGCGGCGAGATGCAGGACTGGATCGACGCCAGCCTGGGCCGCGGCTACTGGGAACAGGAAGCCTTCGGCGACGGCTTCGATGCGCACATCGAGCAGATGGCCGAGACGATGGCCGGGTCGATGACCCGCAGCGTGCTGTGGCAGGTGTTCACCGGCCGCGCCGGCGCCATGGAGCGCCGCGCCGACCGCCTCGATGCCGAAGTCGACCGCCGCATGGAAGCGCGCAGCCAGCAGCTGGAGGCTAAGGCGATGGCCCTGTGCCCGCTGGTACAGTCACTGGCAGAGGCCCACGATGCGCTGGAAGTGCGCTATCAGGGACAGCCACTGCGGCTGCTGGAGCGCGGCGAGAGTGTGCGGGTGGAGCACGGCAGCGGTTCGGGGCTGCATGTGTCCGCCGGGCCGGATGAGCGGCCTCGCGGGAATGCCGTGGCACCCTCCCGATAACTGCGCGGCGCTGTTGTAGAGCCTAGCCCACGCTCGGCTGCTTTTCGGCACATCATGCAGAAGCAGCCGAGCATGGGCTCGGCTCTACAGTAAACCGCCCTCACGCCCGGTGTGGAGTGCCCAGGTATTCGGCGCTCTGCATTTCGATCAGGCGCGAGGCGGTGCGCTCGAACGCGCCCTGCAGGCGCTGGCCGGTGTACAGCTCGATCGGCGAGGTGCTGGCGGTGCAGACCAGGTTGACGTGACGGTCGTACAGCTCGTCGATCAGGTTGACGAAGCGGCGCGCGGCATCTTCGTTCAAACGGTCGAAGGCGGGGATGCCGCCCAGCAGCACCGTGTTGAACTCGTGTGCGATCTCGATGTAGTCCGAGGGCCCGCGCGGGCCCTCGCACAACGCGGCGAAATCGAACCAGGCGATGCTCTTGCCGCGGCCACGCACCGCAATCTTGCGGCCCTCGATCTCGATGTTGCCCGGCTTGGCCGGCTGGCCACCACTCAGCTCGTTCCAACGCGTGGCCAGCCATTCATCGCTGTCGGCGGCCAGCGGTGCGCGGTACACCGGCGAGCGGGTCAACGCGCGCATGCGGTAATCCTCGGTGCCCTCGGCGTACAGCTCGACGCAGAAGCGCTGCAGCAGGCCGATGGCCGGCAGGAAGCTCTCGCGCTGCAGGCCGTTGAGGTACAGGTTCTCCACCGCGGTGTTGGAGGTGGTGACCAGGGTCACGCCTTCGGCAAATAGGCGCTCCAGCAGCCGTGCCAGCAGCATCGCGTCGCCGATGTCGGTGACGAAGAACTCGTCCAGCACCAGCACGCGCAGGTTGCTGCGCCATTCCTGGGCGATCTTCGCCAGCGGGTCGCTCTGGCCCTGGTGCTCGCGCAGGCGCTCGTGGATGCTGCGCATGAAGCGGTGGAAGTGGGTGCGGTACTTCTGCTTGATCGGCAGCCCGTCGTAGAACAGGTCGACCAGGAAGGTCTTGCCGCGGCCGACGCCGCCCCAGAAGTACAGGCCCTTGACCGGCTCGGGCTTCTTCCAGAACGAGGACAGGCGGTCCAGCCAACCGTCCTCGGCACTGTCCAGCAGGCCCAGGTGGATGCGGTCCAGCTCGGCCAGCGCCGCATGCTGGGCCGGGTCGTTCTGCCAGTCGCCACGGGCAACCCCTTCCGCGTACCGCTGCGACGGGGTCAGCTCGGTTGCACTCATGCCGCCGCGCCCAGCCAGTGCTTGACGCCGTGGGTCAGCGCGCCGCGCAGGTCGATCAGCTTGCGGTGGAAGAAATGGCTGGTCTCGGGCATGCGCACCAGCTCATGCGGGAAATCCAGCGTGTCCAGCCACTGGTAGACGGCCTGCGGGTCGACGATCTCGTCCTGCTCGCCCTGGATCACCAGCCAGCGCGCCGGCGGTGCGATGCCATCGAAGTCCCAGCGACCGGCCGGCGGCGCGATCGAGATCAGCGCTTCCGGCTGCAGCGCGGCAGCCGCCTTCAGCGACACGAACGAGCCGAAGCTGAAACCGGCCAGCCACAGGCGGTCGTCCGGACGCTGGCTGCGCACCCAGGCGGCGACGGCCTTCAGGTCATCCTGCTCGCCCACGCCGTGGTCGAACTCACCGGCCGAGCCACCCACACTGCGGAAGTTGAAGCGCACCGTGGCGATGCCCAGCTCGCGCAGGGTGGTAGCGGTCATGGTGACCACCTTGTTGTGCAGGGTGCCACCCTCGGTGGACAGCGGATGGCAGACGATGGCCACGATCGGCTGCACCGGCACATCGGCCTTGGGCAGGTCGACGACCACTTCCAGCGGGCCGGCCGGGCCGTCCAGTTCGAGGCAGGCGGTTTCGCCGGGGGCGACGGGGAACGAAGGCTTGTGCATGGCACCATGATACCGTCCCCTGTCCCTGCCCTGTGCCCGCCCCATGCTCTACCTGTCTTTGGCCGTGATCTGCAGCGTGCTGGTTTCGGTGTTGTTGAAGGTGGCCGGACGCCGCCAACTGGATGTTGCGCAGATGGTCACCTGGAACTATCTGGTGGCCGCAACGCTCACCGCCGTGGTACTGCAGCCGCCGCTGGACGCACTGCGCGCGCCGCATGCGCCGTGGCTTTCATTGCTGGCGCTGGCGGTGGTGCTGCCGTCGATCTTCCTGGTGCTGGGCCGCGCGGTGACGGTGGCCGGCATCGTGCGCAGCGACGTGGCGCAGCGGCTGTCGCTGCTGCTGTCATTGGCTGCTGCCTTCCTGTTCTTCGGCCAGACTGCCACGCCGTGGAAGTTGGTCGGCCTGGCGCTGGGCCTGCTGGCGATGGTGGCCATCAGCCTGCGCCCGCGCGGACCGGCGGTGGCGTCCTCACCGGGTGGCTGGGGCTGGCTGCTGGGCGTGTGGGCAGGGTTTGCCGTGGTCGACGTGCTGCTCAAGCAGGTGGCGCTTTCCGGTACGCCGTCGATGGCGGCGGTGCTGGCCAGCTTCAGCGTGGCCTTCGTGCTGATGCTGGCGCTGCAGCTGTGGCGGCACTTCAGTGACCGCAGCCGGCTGGCCTGGCGCAACCTCGGCGCGGGTGCACTGCTGGGCCTGCTCAATGGCGGCAACATTCTTTTCTATGTGCATGCGCATCAGTCGATGCCGGAGAGCCCGGCCACCGTGTTCGCCGGCATGAACATCGGCGTGGTGGTGCTGGGCGCCCTGGTGGGCGTGTTCGCGTTCGGCGAGGCGACCACGAAGTGGAACCGCGCCGGCCTGGCGCTGGCGGTGCTGGCGATCGGCTTGATCGCCTGGGGGTAAGGCCGCCCGGGGTCGGATCCCATTCCGTTGGAATGGGATCCGACCCCGGCGCTGGGCGTTATTTATCGAAACCCAGCAGCAGCGGGTCGTGGTCGGAGCTGCGCCACGGGCCCTGCACGTTGCGGCCCTGGTAGCCGCTGGCGTCCTGCTCGTCAGCGTTGCTGTGCCATTCGGCGGCACCGCGCAGGCGCTTGGCCATGCCCGGGTTCAGCAGCGCGTGGTCGAGGCGGCCGGTATAGCCGTTGTAGACGTAGCTGTAGGGGTGTTCGACCTTGGCGACCTTGAACGCGTCCTGCCAGCCCAGGTCATGCAGGGTGCGGATCGGGTCTTCTTGCGCATAGGCGTTGAAGTCGCCCAGCAGCACCGCGTCCTTGGCACCGGTACCGGTCGGGTCGGTCTGCAGCCAGGCGTGCAGCTGCTGTGCCGAGGTCACGCGGGTGGCGTTCCAGCAACCCTGGTTGTCGTTGCGGTCGGCGTCGGCGCCGCTCGCATCGCGGCAGCCCTTCGACTTGAAGTGGTTGGCGACCACCACGAACGGCGCACCCTGCTTGCCCTGGAAGGCCTGCGCCAACGGCACGCGGCTGTGTTCGACGAACGGGCCGCCGGTCAGCGTGGCCGGCGCGCCCACCGGCTGCAGCCGCGAGCTGCGGTAGATGATGCCGACCCGGATCGGGTTGTCGCCGGGGCCGTTGCCCGCGTCGACGAAGCGCCAGTCACCCTGCGCACCGCGATCGCGGTTGAGCGCATCGACCAGTTCGGCGATGGCCGACTGCGGACCGTAGCCGTCGTTCTCCAGCTCCATCAGCGCGGCGACATCGGCGCCCAGCGCGTTGACCGTGGTGACCAGCTTGGCCACCTGGGCCTTGTGCTCGTCCAGCGTGCGCGCGCCGCGCAGGGTCGGGAAGCCACCGCCCTGGCCGTCGCCGTTGAAGAAGTTCTCCAGGTTGAAGGCCGCCACGTGCAGGCTGCCCGGCACGGTCGGCACCGCCGGACGCTTCAGCTCTGGCAGCTTCAACGCGCCTTCGACCTGCAGGCGCGGACGGCCCTGTGCATCCACGTGCACGACACCTTCCACATTGCGCAGCTGCATGCCGGTACGCAGCACCGGGTTGGCCGGCAGGTAGGCCACGCCGGCCGGGTCGCGGGCATCGCTGCCATCGTCCAGCACCAGGCGGCGGCGCTGGTTGTCGGCCATCACCTGCTCGTAGCCGGCAGTACCCGGCGCGGCCACTTCGGTCGGCTGCCAGAGGCGGCCATCGAAGGCCACGGTGAGCTGGCCGAAGCGCTCCAGGCCGTCGGTACCGGCCAGGGTCAGCGGTGCGGCGATGCGCACGCGCTGGCCATCCAGCACGCGCCAGTCGGCCGGCGCGGCGGTCAGCACCACGGTGGCGCTGCTGCGCGCGGTGGAGGGCGACGCGACCGGTGCGGCCTGCGGCTGGGCCTGGGCAAAGGCGCCGGCCGGCAGCAGCAGGGACAGGGCAAGGGCGAGGGAACGGCGGCGCATCGACGGGCGACTCCATGGAAGAGGCGCACAGACTAACCCTGAAATGCGAAACCCCGCCTGCGCAGCGGGGGCAGATGAGCGATCAGGCCTCGGTGGGCAAAGCCGGGGGATCGTAGAGCCGAGCCCATGCTCGGCTGCACCTGGCCACACCGCGCGGAGAGCAGCCGAGCGCGGGCTCGGCTCTACAGGAAGCGGCGCGTTGCGGCGGTTACTTCAGGTTGCCCAGCATCCAGTCCACGGTGGCGTGGATCTGTTCCTCGGTCAGCGCCGGGTTGCCGCCCTTGGGCGGCATGATGCCGCCATCCGGGCCGGTGTAGCCCTCGATGGCGTGCTTGTAGAGGGTGTCCTTGCCCTGTGCGATGCGCTTGTCCCAGTGCGAATGGTCCAACGTCGGCGCCATGCCCACACCGGTGGTGTGGCAGGCGGTGCACAGGTTGTCGAAGATGACCTTGCCGTCCTTGGTGCCGCCGTAGGCCACCTGCGACGCGGCCTTGGCCAGCGCGGCGGCCTTGGCGGCGGCCTGCGCGGCGGCGCCGGTGCTGCCGGCATAGACCGCGCCGGTGGGCGAGATGCGCTGTTCGGTGCGCTTGGCCGCGGTCGGCGACACCTCGGGCGGAATCCGGGTGTGGATGTAGGCGGCAAGGAGGATGAGGCCAAGGGTGATGGTCGCCAGCAGCGCGATCACCATGGAGAAGCGTTTCAGGAACTCCAGATCGTAATTCCGCACTCTTCGTTACCCCTGGCTGATAGTCGTTGGACCACGGCTGAGCGACTGCGTGATGGACCGAGTATAGAACGCGCTTTGCGTGCGACAACAGGCGTCACTGCTGGTGCGGCGCAACATGCCGGGGGCCGGGGCCAGATCCCTTTTGCCGTGCAAAAGGGATCTGGCCCCGGCAACAGAAGCAAAAGCAGTCGAGCATGGCTCGACTCTACAAAACCGGGGCGCCGATCGCGCGCAGGCAGAAGCTGCAGATCGCATCCACCAGCGCGTCTTCGTCGCGGTGTGCTTCGCGACTGGGCGCGGTGGGGCCGACCATCGCTTCGGTGAAGGCGCCGACCAGGCAGGCGGCGGCTACATGCGCGTCCTGCGCCGGCAGCTCACCGGCCGCCACGCCCTCCTCCACCAGCCGCAAGAACACGTCGCCGAAGGCGCGGCGACCGCGCATGCGCTCGGCTTCCACCTCCGGATCGACCGGTTCAACGATGAAGGCGTGCGCCAGCCCCGGCCCGGCCAGAGCGCGGCGGACGAAGGCGGTGATCGCCAGCCGCAGGCGCTCGCTGGCCACCTTCGGGCCGCTGGCGATGCGCTCCATGATCGCGACCTCGTGGGCTACGGCGGCGTTGAGTACCTCCACGAACAGCTCGGCCTTGGACGGGAAATGGCGATAGATCAGGCCGGTGGACACCCCCGCCTGGGTTGCCACGGCAGTCACCGGGGCGTTGCGCCAGCCACCGGCGGCAACCCGTTCACGGGTCGCCAGCAGGATCCGCTCACGGACCCCGGCCAAGCGTTCTTCCATCAATGCAGAGCGTTTGTAGGCCATGTTCTGATTCTAGATTCAATTGTTGAATTTGTATTCACTTCTTCCCCGAACCCCGCTACGCTGGGGTCCAATCGCCCGTGCGGATGGCCGTCCCTGAAACAGCCATCCGCCCCCCGCCGGGTGCGTCCATTCCCTGCAGTCCCGTCGTGGAGCCACCGCAATGCACGTGCCATCCCTGAACTTCGACCTTGGCGAAGACATCGACCTGCTGCGCCAGAGCGTGGCCCATTTTGCCGCCGCCGAGGTCGCACCGCTTGCCGCCGAGGCCGATGCCACCAACCAGTTCCCGCTGGCCCTGTGGCCGAAGCTGGGCGAACAGGGCCTGCTCGGCCTCACCGTGGAAGAAGAATACGGCGGCACCGGCATGGGCTACCTGGCCCACGTGGTGGCGATGGAAGAAATCTCGCGTGCCTCCGGCGGCATCGGCCTGTCCTATGGCGCGCACTCCAACCTGTGCGTGAACCAGCTGCGCAAGAACGGCAACGAAGAACAGAAGCAGCGCTTCCTGCCGGGCCTGTGCAACGGCAGCCTGATCGGCGCGCTGGCGATGAGCGAACCGGGTGCCGGTTCGGACGTGGTGTCGATGAAGCTGCGCGCCGACAAGCGTGGTGATCGCTACGTGCTCAACGGCAACAAGATGTGGATCACCAACGGCCCGGATGCCGACGTGCTGGTGGTCTATGCCAAGACCGACATGGAAGCGGGTGCCAAGGGCATCACCGCGTTCCTGGTCGAGAAGGGCATGAAGGGCTTTTCCACCGCGCAGAAGCTGGACAAGCTGGGCATGCGCTCCTCGCCCACCTGCGAGCTGGTGTTCCAGGACTGCGAAGTACCGGAAGAAAACGTGCTGGGCCAGATCGGTGGCGGCGTGCGCGTGCTGATGTCCGGCCTGGACTACGAGCGCGTGGTGCTGTCCGGTGGTCCGCTGGGCCTGATGGCCGCCGCCATGGACGTGGTGATGCCGTACGTGCACGAGCGCCACCAGTTCGGCGAGGCGATCGGCAGCTTCCAGCTGATCCAGGGCAAGATCGCCGACATGTACGTGGGCCTGGGCGCCTGCCGTGCGTATGTCTATGCCGTGGCGCGCGCCTGCGACCAGGGCCGCACCACCCGCCAGGACGCGGCCGGTGCCATCCTGTACGCCGCCGAGAAGGCCACCTGGCTGACCGGCCAGGCCATCCAGATCCTGGGCGGTAACGGCTACATCAACGAGTATCCGACCGGCCGTTTGTGGCGTGACGCCAAGCTGTATGAAATCGGCGCCGGCACTTCGGAGATCCGCCGCATGCTGATCGGCCGCGAACTGTTCCAGCGCACCCTGTAAGGCCACCGCGATGACCGTCCTGAACAGCCAGCTGCAACCGGGCAGCGAAACGTTTGAAAGCAACCGCGCGGCCATGCAGGCCGTGGTTGACGACCTGCATGCCACCCTGGCGCGCACCGCGCTGGGCGGCAGCGAGGCCGCACGCGCCAAGCACACCGCACGCGGCAAGCTGCTGGTGCGCGACCGCATCGATGCCCTGCTCGACCCCGGCAGTGCCTTCCTGGAAATCGCACCGCTGGCCGCGCACGGCATGTACGAAGACGCCGTGCCTGCCGCCGGCGTGGTGGCCGGCATCGGCCGGGTGAGCGGCGTCGAATGCGTGATCGTGGCCAACGACGCCACGGTCAAGGGTGGCACCTACTACCCGATGACGGTGAAGAAGCACCTGCGCGCGCAGGAGATTGCCGAGCAGAACCACCTGCCGTGCATCTACCTGGTCGATTCCGGTGGCGCGTTCCTGCCGCTGCAGGACGAAGTCTTCCCCGACCGCGATCATTTCGGCCGCATCTTCTACAACCAGGCCAACCTGTCCGCGCAGGGCATTCCGCAGATCGCCTGCGTGATGGGCAGTTGCACCGCGGGTGGCGCCTACGTGCCGGCGATGAGCGATGAAACGGTAATCGTGCGCGAGCAGGGCACGATCTTCCTCGGCGGCCCGCCGCTGGTGAAGGCGGCCACCGGCGAAGTGGTCACCGCCGAGGAACTGGGCGGCGCCGACGTGCACACGCGCATTTCCGGCGTGGCCGACCACATGGCCGACAATGACCTGCAGGCACTGGCACGGGTGCGCGCGATCATCGCGCAGCTCAACTGGCGCAAGCCGGAGCCGGCGATGGCGGTGCAGGTGTCCGAAGAACCACTGCTGCCGGCGCATGAACTGTACGGAGTGATCCCGGCCGATACGCGCAAGCCCTACGACGTGCGCGAGGTCATCGCACGCCTGGTCGATGGCTCACGCTTCGATGAATTCAAGCCGCGCTACGGCGCAACCCTGGTGACCGGCTTCGCGCATCTGAACGGCTACCCGATCGGCATCATCGCCAACAACGGCATCCTGTTCTCCGAGTCGGCGCTGAAGGGCGCGCATTTCATCGAACTATGCACCCAGCGCAACATTCCGCTGGTGTTCCTGCAGAACATCACCGGCTTCATGGTCGGCCGCAAGTACGAACAGGGCGGCATCGCCAAGGACGGCGCCAAGCTGGTGATGGCCGTGGCCTGCGCCAAGGTGCCCAAGTTCACCGTGGTCATCGGCGGCTCGTTCGGTGCCGGCAACTACGGCATGTGCGGCCGTGCGTACTCGCCCAACTTCCTGTGGATGTGGCCCAACGCGCGCATCGGCGTGATGGGCGGCGAGCAGGCCGCCAGCGTGCTGGCCACGGTCAAGCGCGATGGCATCGAAGCCAAGGGCGGGCAGTGGCCGGCAGCGGAAGAAGATGCGTTCAAGGCACCGATCCGCGACCAGTTCGAGCAGCAGGGCCACCCGTACTACGCCAGCGCGCGCCTGTGGGATGACGGCGTGATCGATCCGGCCGACACCCGCCGGGTGCTGGCCCTGGCGCTGTCGGCCAGCCTCAACGCCGCCCCGCAGCAGACGCGCTTCGGCGTGTTCCGCATGTAACCCGTGCCATGACCGAGCCTGTTGCCATGTTCACCAAAGTCCTGATCGCCAACCGCGGCGAGATCGCCTGTCGCGTCATCGCCACCTGCCGCCGCCTCGGCATCGCCACCGTGGCGGTGTACTCCGATGCCGACCGCAACGCACGCCACGTGCGGCTGGCCGACGAAGCCATCCACATCGGCCCGGCCGCCGCGCGTGAGAGCTACCTGCGCGGCGATGCCCTGCTCGACGCCGCACGCCTGACCGGCGCGCAGGCGATCCACCCCGGTTACGGCTTCCTGTCCGAAAATGCCGACTTCGCCGATGCCTGCGCCGCCGCCGGCATCACCTTCATCGGGCCGCCGGCCAGCGCCATCCGCGCGATGGGCGACAAGAGCGCGGCCAAGGCGCTGATGGCCAAGGCCGGTGTACCGCTGACGCCGGGTTACCACAGCGACCAGCAGGCGCCGGACTTCCTGCGCGCGCAGGCAGACGGCATCGGCTACCCGGTGCTGATCAAGGCCAGCGCCGGTGGCGGTGGCAAGGGCATGCGCAGGGTCGAACGCAGCGAGGACTTCGTCGATGCGCTGGCCAGCTGCCAGCGCGAAGCGGCCTCGGCGTTCGGCAACGACCACGTGCTGGTCGAGAAATACGTCGAGCGCCCGCGCCACATCGAGATCCAGGTGTTCGGCGACAGCCATGGTGAGGCGGTGTACCTGTTCGAGCGCGACTGCTCGGTGCAGCGCCGCCACCAGAAGGTGCTGGAAGAAGCACCTGCGCCGGGCATGAGTGCCGAGCGGCGTGCGGCGATGGGCAAGGCCGCGGTCGATGCCGCGCGCGCGGTGGGCTATGAGGGTGCGGGCACGGTGGAGTTCATCGCCGGCCCGGACGGCGATTTCTACTTCATGGAAATGAACACCCGCCTGCAGGTCGAGCACCCGGTCACCGAGTACATCACCGGCACCGACCTGGTGGAGTGGCAGCTGCGCGTGGCTTCGGGCCAACCGTTGCCGTTGCGCCAGGAACAGCTGGCCATCCACGGCCACGCCATCGAAGCGCGGCTGTACGCCGAGGATGCCGATCGTGGCTTCCTGCCGTCCACCGGCACCCTGCGCCGCCTGCGCCTGCCGACGCCGTCGGCCCATGTGCGCGTGGATACCGGCGTGGAGGAAGGCGACAGCATCACCCCGTACTACGACCCGATGATCGCCAAGCTGATCGTCTGGGACGTGGACCGCGATGCCGCGCTGCACCGCATGAGCCAGGCACTGGCCGACTGCCAGGTGGTGGGCGTGACCACCAATGCCGGCTTCCTGCGCCGGCTGGTGAACACCGATTCGTTCGCGCACGCCAAGCTGGATACCGCGCTGATCGAACGCGAACAGGCGGCATTGAGTGCAGTGGGCGACACGGATGACGCCCTGTGGCAGCTGGCCGCCGTGGCCGCGGTTGCTGGCACTGCCGGTGCCAGCACCGACGCGCGCGACCCGCATTCGCCATGGCAGGCCCAGGATGGCTGGCGCCTCGGCGCATCGGCACCGCGCGTGCTGCCGCTGCAGCAGGGCGAACGCAAGCACACGCTGAAAGTGTGGGCACAGGCCGATGGCTGGCGCGTGCAGCGTGATGACGCCGCGCCGGTTCAGGTGATCGGCACAGCCGATGCGCAGCATCTTACCGTGCAGCTGGGCGAACGCCGCTGGTCGCTGCAGCTGCTGCGCGACGGTGACCAGCTGTACCTGTTCGGCGCCGATGGCCAGCACCGCTTCACCCTGCACGATCCGGTGGGCGAATCGGACCACGCCGTGGCCGATGCCGGCAGCCTGCTGGCGCCGATGCCGGGCAAGATCGTCGCGACACTGGTCGCGGCCGGCACCGAGGTCAAGCGCGGCACGCCGCTGGTGGTGCTGGAAGCGATGAAGATGGAGCACACCCTGCAGGCACCGGCCGATGGCACGGTGAAGGGCTATCGCGCCAAGGCCGGCGACCAGGTGGGTGATGGCGCGGTGCTGGTGGACTTCGACGCGGCGTGATGCAGCAGAGGTCGCGCGGGGTCAGCCCGCGCGGTCTTCAAGGTTCCAGATCGTGCCTGCAGGGTCCAGCTCGGTCGTGGTCATGGTCGCGGCGCGCCAGCCGAAGCCGCACACAGCGAGCACGCCATCGGTGGCAGGATCCAAGGAAAGGGCACGCTCGATTGCTTTCTCGTTGATTGCCGCAGTAATGAACGCACCCAGGCCATCGTCGGTCGCGGCCAGATACAGTGTCTGGGACAGATGACCCGCCTCAAGGGCGATGACGCGGTAGCTTTTCGCGTGCTGGCGATACTTCCAGAATGTACGGTCGAAGCGCGGCGCCAGGATCACCAGCACGTGCGCATCGGCAAACCAGTGCTGCTGGCCCACAACATCCATCACGAAGTGACGGTCCACCTCGCTGTCCGAGGCCACCGGCTCCAGCACATGGGTATCGCCGCGATAGTGGTACAGGCCCGCCGGCAGCCCTTCGACGTGCTGCACCACCAGATAGGCCTCGATGGGATGCAGCCCACCACCGGAGGGCACGTTCTTCTTCATGAACACCAGGTCCTCGCCGACACGGTGTTCTCCGGTACTGCCGAAGGTCCGCTGCAACATCCGCGCCAGCATCGGCAACGGCAGCGGCCGCTGCCAGTCGAAGTTGCGACAGGTTGCGCGACGGGCCAGCAGCGTGTCGAAGGCTGCCGGCTCGGCCCTGGGCAGCGCAATGGCGCCTTCGCTGCAACGAGACACCGTGGTCGCAGGCGGCGCTCCCAGTGTTTCACGCATCTGCACGGCCGTCTCGGTCCTGGACGCGCGCATGTTGCCGACGGCATCCACCCCATCCCAGCGCGAGAATGCGTGCAGCACGGCAGCAAGCGGGTGCCAGTAGGTCGAGCGCAATGCCTCGTCGGCAATCGACGCTGCATCCGTCGCGCTGCCCTGGACAAACACCAGCCCTGCCTGCTGCAGGGGCGACACCATGCCCGCCTCCTCGCTGTCCACCGCGACCTCCTGCCATGCGCTGGGGCTGAGCCGACCCAGCCAGGCCTGCTGCCTGGCGTCCAGTTCGACCGGTTCGGGCAAGTGCGGCGCGAGCGCGAGCCAGGCTTGCCTGCGACGAAGCCCATCACCGCCCTGCATCAGGCCCTGCAGGTCGAACGTTGCCGTTTCCCGCAGCTCCATCATCAGTACCGAACAGCGCCTGACCTGCATGTTCTTTCCTTTGGATATTCCTGCCACGTTATCGAGCGATACCGCGATTCCTTGATGGCAGCGCGGCAGTCACTCAAGAAGCGCTCCTCTGCGCCGACATCAAGGTTCCATACCGACGTTTCCGGACCCCACCATGCCCACCCTGCAGCTGGAACCTGCCGTCGCGCAGAATCTTGTGAACCTGCTCGCCACCGATGACGCATTCCGCGGCCGCTTCACCCAGTCGCCGGAGGCGGCGTTGCTGGAAGCCGGCCACGTTCCTGCAGATCCGGCCGAGCTGAGCCAGTTCGTCGCCATGTGCTGTGCCTCCATCGCGCTGGCGGACAAAGCCGTCATCGAGCAGGCACACGCGCAGATCGTCGCAATGCTGTCCAGTGGAACGGCCTACACCGTGCCGATGCTCGAGAACGGCAACACAGGTAATTCCCCGCGTACGCTCCGCTGAGAACCGCTCACCCTTCGGGCCTGGTCTCCGCTGCGGGCAAAGGCCGGGCAGCCTCGCGCACATCCAGCACGTTCATCGCCTGCAGGCAGTAGCTGCATTCGATCTCCGCGTACGCAAGGCCGGGGTTGGAGGCCAGCCAACGCTTCTGGTCGAGCATCTGGGCATCCAAGCCCGCATCGCGGGCCGCCTTCATCGCCGCGACCCGCGATTGCACCCGCGAGCGAGCCCCCAGATAGGGTTCGAGCAGCTGGAGTGCCTGCAGCGGTTTACCTGATGCGCGCAGCCTCTCCGCGCCCAGCACAGCATCGAATTCGCGGATGACGGCGCTTTCCGGCTTTCTCTGCAACGAAGCCCAGCGACGCTCGACCTGCCTGGCGTAGCGGGCGTCCCCCATGCGCAACCCTACAAGTGCCGCGGCCTGGGCGGTGACGATACGATCAACGGCATCGACCACGGGAACCGATTCGATGCCTTCGAATGTCCGGTGGATCGCCTCATCCAGCAGCGGCCCGACGCTTGAATGCTGGCCCGCCTGCAATCGCGCGACGGCCAGGGGAACATAGAAGTTGAAGCGGTCAACACCGGGCATGGCGTAGCTCCGCTTCATGCCGCGCTCGGCATTCCACAGTGCGGCCTGGATGTCACCCTTGTCCAGCTGGACGGAAATGCGGATGTTGTCGGCGTGATAGTCGCTGGCGTCGATCTTCTGCAACAAGCCCAGGGACCGTGCCAGGTCGCCTCGCGCCGCTGCAACGGTCGCCTGTCGCATCAGTGCTCCCTGCCAGCCGCTGGCCGCTGCAACGGAAAGCGCGCGGTCTGCTTCATCGAACCGCCCCATTGCCAGCAGGATGCGGCCGTACTGATCCTGGCCAACGCCCAATAGATCGACCTGGCTCATCGCAACGCGTTGCGCCAGCGGCAGTGCTTCGCTGAAGCGGTTCTCGCAATAGAGGCTGATCGCAGCATTGTTCGCAGCCGGCAGATAGTCCGGATACAACTCAGCCATCTGCATCCATCCATCGGTTGCGCGGTCCGGGTCGCCCAGATGAAGGGTCCAGTTGCGCACGTAGAGCGCTTCACGTGTGGTCAGATGCCGGGACCATCGCTGTGCCTTCTTCAACACGCTGGCGGCACGGGAGAAATCCGCATCCGCGAAATGGCTGCGAGTCTGTCCCAGCCATGCCAGTGCGAATTCTGGATCGATTTCCGTGGCCTGCTGGTAGAACGCCAATGCTCCCTTGTAGTCACCGCGCACGTAGCGCTTCTGGCCCAAGGCAAACGCACGCAGCGCATCCATGCTGCCCGTGGTCACCTCTGGCAGGGATTGGCTGTCGCGCTGGATCAGTGCAGGCTCTTCGCCGAGGCGATCACGCAGCTGGCGCGAAACATCGTCCACCGCCGCCAGTACGGCACCCGCCTTCGCATCGGCAGATACCACGGCCAGGGTGCGCAGCGTCGACGGCTCGATCACCTCCACGCTGAAGCGGGTGCGGCCGCCGACATCGGTAGCCGATGGCACGAACACCAGGCGGGCGCCCGTGCGCACCGCTACAGCGGCGGCATCGCCGCGTTCGCGGACGCCGCCATCCAGTGGTTTCCGCATCATCTCAAGGGTGCGGCCGACGCGGTCATCACTGACGACGTTGACGTAGCGGGACTGTTCGAGACTGATCCGGAACGCCTGGTCCAGGGCGTCATCGAGCAGGTGATTGCCGGTGAGGTTATGCAGCCCGCCGAGCACCACCCAGTCGCGTTCGGCGAACGCGATGGCCGGCTGCGGCCGGGTCAGCAACCAGACGCCAAGCACAGCGGCCAGCAACACGGCGGCCTGCGCCGCCATCGCCAGCGGACGGCGCCACAACGGCAGATCACGCCGGGCCTTGGCCGTGTGCCGCAGCCGTCCCGGCGTGGGCATGCCCGCCGCCTGCACGCCGTAGACTTCGGCCGGCTGGCTCACGCCCTTGAAGCGCCAGCGCCCGAACGATCGCCATTGCAGGCCTTCGGCCATCGCGCCCAGCGATCCGCTGGAGCGGCGCACGATGGATTCGGCCACCGCCGAAAGCAGGATCTGGCCCGGTCGCGCCAGCTGCATCAAGCGCGCAGCCGTCGGCTTGGCCAGGCCTTCGACTTCAATCGCCTTGGCGCCAGCCCGCACTGCCTCGGCGCTGTTCTCCCAGGTGAGCACATCGCCCAAATGCAGACCGGCCCGGGCCTGCAGATGGATCTCGTGCCTCTGCCCCAGCGGCTGCAACCCACGCTGGTAATCCAAGGCAAAGCCGAGCGCGTCGATCGGGCGCTCGAACAGCATGAACAAGCCATCAGAACGGTCGATCAACTGGCCGTTCCAGCGCTGCTGCAGCGCCAGCACCAGCCGGTCGTGTTCCTGGAACAGTTCGGCGGCAGCGACATCGCCGATGCGTTCGACCAGCAGCAGCGAGTCACACAGGTCGGTGAACAGCAGCGCGCGCAGTTGCTGGTTGTGCGGCGTCGACGTTCCGTTGTCGCCATTCATCGCCTGACTCTCCCGATCAAGGTGTATCCGCTGCATCCACCCAGCGCAGGCAGTTGCCGCCATCGCGCTTGGCCTGGTACAGCGCACGATCCGCACAGGCATACCACTCGCTCCAGCCTGCCTCCGGCGCCAGCAGACTGGCACCGATGCTGACCAGGCTGACATGCGGCGTGCCATGACTGCGTTCGAGCAGGCCATGCACCGCGCTGAGGATGAACTCGGCCGCGTGCTGCACGATCTCGTGATTGCCACGGCGCAGGATCAGGCAGAACTCATCGCCGCCGAGGCGGCAGGCCAGGTCCTGCTCACCGGCCATCGAGCGCAGGATGTTGCCCATGCTCTGCAGCACACGGTCGCCGGCCTGGTGGCCGTGACGATCATTGATCTGCTTGAAGCGGTCGCAGTCGATCAGCAGCAGGGCCTGCGGCAACCCGTCACCGTCGGCGCGGCACTCCTGCAGGTACAGGGTCAGGCCACGGCGGTTGTGCAGCCCGGTCAGTTCATCGGTACGCACCAGCTCACGGGTGTGGGTCAGCTGATGGGTGGTGATGTACAGATTGTCCAGCGCGGTTTCCAGATCATGGTTGCGCCGACGCAGCTGGCTGATCAGGGCCTGCTCGTTGGTCAGCACGCGCATGATCGTGCGCCGCAGGAAGTAGGCGACCAGGCCGGGATCGGATTCCACCAGGCGATGGAAATCGGCCGGGCCCAGCTCAAGCACCTCGCAGTCGACCAGCGCGCGGGCACTGGCGCTGCGCAGGTGGTCGCCGACCAGCAGGCCAAGCTCACCGAAGAACTCATGCTGGCCGAGGGTCTTGATCACCAGGTCTTCGCCGAAGTCCAGTTCGATCTGGCCTTCGAGGATCACGTACATCCGTTCGCCGCGATGGCCACGCTGGAACAACCACTGTCCGGCATGAAGCTTGCATGGACGGGCAAATCTGGCGAACAATGCCACCTCGGCAGCGGAAAGCAGCGCGTGCACGATCTCGGCCATCGCCACCCGGGCGATACCTGTCGTCACATCACTGTTCTCGGCCGCACCCCTGCCGGTCATTCCCTGCACCCGCCGCCAGCGTCCCCTGGTGAGCCGCGGAGCATAGCACCGCTTTAAAGTGTGCGCCCTATCTCATTTTGAGCCTTCTGCCGATCTTGATTGATGTGAAGATCGGTGGTGGCCCGTTCTGGTCACGGGTGTCCGGGCAAAACCCCTGCTGGATCAATCCGATGCCGGGTTTCACAGGGTTTCGGCCAAGTTGGCGGGGCCCGGGGTGCGCCTGATTGACGCTGGCTGCGCGCTGCACCCTTGCATCGATACAACAACGCCGGCAGGTCCCCCGACCGGCCGGCGCTGTCTGGCCCTTCCCTGGCCACCCTGATCGCTCTGAGGGCCGGTGGTGCCGGCCGCTGGCCGGGCACCACCTGGACCTCGGGAACATCGACGGGTTGCCGGCCAGCGGCCGGCACTACCGCATCACGCAGCGCGTTCGCTGCGCCCGCCATGGAACTGCTCTTCCTCGGTCGAGCCGGTCAGCGCGGTGGTCGACGACTGGCCCTGCTGGATCGCCTGGGTCACCGCATCGAAGTAGCCGGTACCGACCTCACGCTGGTGCTTGACGGCGGTGAAGCCGCGCTCGGCCGCTTCGAACTCGGCTTCCTGCAGTTCCACGAACGCGCTCATCTGGCGGCGTGCGTAGCCGTGGGCCAGATTGAACATGCCGTAGTTCAGCGCATGGAAGCCGGCCAGGGTGATGAACTGGAACTTGTAGCCGTAGCTGCCCAGCTCACGCTGGAACTTCGCAATGGTGGCGTCATCCAGGTTCTTCTTCCAGTTGAAGCTGGGCGAGCAGTTGTAGGCCAGCAGCTTGCCCGGGAACTTGGCATGGATTGCCTCGGCGAACTTGCGTGCGAATTCCAGATCCGGCTTGCCGGTCTCGCACCACACCAGGTCGGCGTAGGGTGCATAGGCCAGGCCACGGCTGATCGCCTGGTCCAGGCCATTGCGGGTCTTGTAGAAGCCCTCGACGGTACGCTCGCCGGTGGCGAACGGCGTGTCGTTGCCGTCGATGTCGCTGGTCAGCAGATCGGCGGCTTCTGCATCGGTACGCGCCACCAGCAGGGTGGGCACGCCCAGCACGTCGGCAGCCAGGCGCGCGGCGTTGAGCTTCTCGATCGCCTCGCGGGTCGGCACCAGCACCTTGCCGCCCATGTGGCCACACTTCTTCACCGAGGCCAGCTGGTCTTCGAAGTGCACGCCGGCGGCACCGGCCTCGATCATCGCCTTCATCAGTTCGAACGCGTTGAGCACACCGCCGAAACCGGCTTCTGCATCGGCCACGATCGGCTGCAGGAAGTCGATGTCATCCTTGCCTTCGGCGTGGTGCAGCTGGTCGGCGCGCAGCAGCGTGTTGTTGATGCGCTTGACCACTGCCGGCACCGAGTCAGCCGGGTACAGCGACTGGTCCGGATACATCTGGCCGGCCAGGTTGGCGTCGGCCGCCACCTGCCAACCGGACAGGTAGATCGCCTTCAGGCCGGCCTTGACCTGCTGCATGGCCTGGTTGCCGGTCAGCGCACCCAGCGCGTTGACGAACTCGCGCTCATGTAGCGACGCCCACAGCTTCTCTGCACCCAGGCGAGCCAGCGAATGCTCGATGTGGACGGTGCCGCGCAGGCGCACCACGTCGGCGGCGCTGTAGTTGCGCTGGATGCCTTCCCAACGCGGGTTGGTATCCCAGTCGTGCTGGATCTGTTCGGCAGTAGGCAGCTTGCTCATGTCTTTCTCCAGTTCGGTTCGTGCGTGCAGCGGGGAGGGAAACGGCGGGTTTGCGGGCAGTCGGTCAGTCGATGCGCGCGTAGGCCGGCAGGGTCAGGAAATCGGTCAGTTCGTCGCTGCGGCTCAGTTCGCCGAGCAGGGTGATGGCCTCGTCGATGCGTGCACCACCGGGCAGTGCGGCGGTATCGCCCAGCCGTGCCGGCAGCTGCGAGAGGGTGGAATCCAGCAGCGCCAGATCGATCGCAGTGCCATCGTCCAGTTGCTGGCCCGGCGTATGCAGCCACTGCCACAGCTGGCTGCGGCTGATCTCGGCGGTGGCCGCGTCCTCCATCAGGTGATGGATCGGCACGCAGCCGTTGCCATCCAGCCACGCCGCCAGATAGCGCACGCAGACTTCCACGTTGCCTTCGAAACCGGTGCGAGTGATGGTGCCCGGCGGCCGCGCGATCAGTTCGTCGCGGCCGACGCGCACATCCTGGCGCAGCACGCTGTGCTGGTTCGCACCGGGCATGTGCTCGTCGAAGATCGCCATCGCCACCGGAATCAGCGCCGGGTGCGCAACCCAGGTACCGTCATGGCCGGCGGTGACTTCGCGCAGCTTGTCGGCGCGCACCCGGGCCATTGCCTGTTCGTTGGCGGCGGCATCGTTGTTGATCGGAATCTGCGCGGCCATGCCGCCCATCGCATGCGCACCGCGGCGGTGGCAGGTCTGGATCAGCAGTTCCGAATACGCCTTCAGGAACGGCTGGGTCATGGTCACCTGGCCGCGTTCGGGCAGCACGCGGTCGGCGTGGCGGCGGAAGGTCTTCAGGTACGAGAAGATGTAGTCCCAGCGCCCGCAGTTCAGGCCGACGATGCGGTCACGCAGCGCGTGCAGGATTTCGTCCATCTCGAACACCGCCGGCAGCGTTTCGATCAGAACGGTCACCTTGATCTGGCCATGCGGCAGGCCGAGCATGCCCTCGATGTGCGACAGCGCGGTCTCCCACAGCGCCGCCTCTTCCATGCTCTGCAGCTTGGGCAGGTAGAAGTACGGGCCGCGGTCCTTCGCCTGCAGGGTGCGGGCGTTGTGGAAGGCGAACACCGCCGCGTCAAACAGGCCGCCTGCAATGAACTGGCCATCGATGCGCACGTGCTTCTCGTCCAGGTGCCAGCCGCGCGGGCGCACGATCAGCACCGCCTGTTCGTCGAACGGGCGCAGGGTGTAGTGCTTGCCGGCCTTCCCGTTGGATGCCGGCGCGGTGTACTCGAGGTCGCCGCGCACTGCGGCGGCCAGCGACTGCTGGCCGGCCAGCAGGTTGCGCCAGGTCGGCGAGGTCGAATCCTCGAAGTCGGCCATGAACACCTTGGCGCCCGAGTTCAGCGCGTTGATGACCATCTTCGGGTCGGTCGGGCCGGTGATCTCGACGCGGCGGTCCTGAAGCGCGGCCGGCAGCGGGGCAACGGTCCAGTCGCCGCTGCGGATGGCGGCGGTGTCTTCGCGGAAGTCCGGCAGGCCACCCTGGTCGAAGAACGCCTGGCGCTCGCGGCGGGCCTGCAGCCGTGCCTGCCGGCCCGGTTCCACCGCACGGTGCAGCGACACCAGCAGTGCCAGCAGCGGCGCCGGCAGCATGGTGTCCTGACCAGCCACGCGGGTCGCCAGGGCGATACCGGGGGTGGCCTTGGTGGCGGGGGTGGGAACAGCGGAAGCGACGGCGGACATGGGGCGACTCCAGCGGTGGGGGAACGCCTCCACGGTGCCTCTGGGCCTGAGTATTTGGCAAAACAGTTTTTGCAATGTTCTACATAAGTTGTGCTAATACTTGTGACACGATGAGCACTCGCACCCCGCCAAGTCCGCGTTTTTCCTACAAATCCGACCGACTGAAGCCGCTGCGCGCGTTCTGCCAGACCGTGCGTCTGGGTTCGGTCTCACGGGCGGCTGAGGCACTTTTCGTCAGCCAGCCGGCCATCAGCCTGCAGTTGCAGGCGCTGGAACGCGAGCTGGGGGTGCCGCTGTTCGAGCGCAGCGGGCGGCGCCTGGTACCCAGCCGCGAGGGCCAGCTGCTGTATGAAATGGCGCAGCCGCTGGTGGAGAACCTGGACGGGCTGGAAGCGCGCTTCCGCGACAAGGTGCGCGGCCTGGACGCGGGCGAGCTGAACATCGCCGCCAACAGTTCCACCATCCTGTACCTGCTGCCGAAGATCGTCGAACGCTTCCGCCTGCATCACCCCGACGTGCGCCTGACCCTGCACAACGCGATCAGCGCCGATGGCACCGACCTGCTGCGCGAGGACGCCGCCGACCTGGCGATCGGTTCGATGACCGATGTGCCGGCCGACCTCAGCTACGCCCCGGCCTACCGCTTCGAGCAGGTGCTGATCGCGCCGCACGACCATCCGCTGGCCAGCGGTGGCGAGCTGGAGCTGGCCGATATCGCGCGCTATCCACTGGTGCTGCCGCCGAAACGGCAGATCACCTATCGGCTGGTCGACCAGGTGTTCCAGCGCCACCGCATCGCCTACACCGTGGCGCTGGAGGTGGGCGGCTGGGAAGTGATCAAACAGTACGTGGCGATGGGCATGGGCATTTCCATCGTGCCGGCGCTGTGCCTGAACGAGGCTGACCGCGAGCGGTTGGCGGCGCGGTCGATGAAGCGCTGGTTCCCGGAGCGCAGTTATGGGGTGATCGTGCGCCGCGGCAAGGCGTTGTCGGCGCAGGCGCGGGCGTTCATCGAGCTGATCCAGCCGGAGTTGTTCAGTCCGCGCGATTACGACCAGAGCGGGCATTCGGAGCGGTAGGGGTGTTCGGCAGGGCTGCGCCCTGCACCTGCGGAGGCCAGAGCAACATCAACGTCAAAAGCGGACATTCCGTGGGAAAGCGGGGCGGTGTGGGTGGGCAGGACACGCCGTAAACCCATCCATGGGGGCTCGATGGCGCCATCCATGGCGCCAACGGTCCTGCCCACCCACACCGCCCCGCCTCTGACAGATTCCCGCGATCTGTCGGGGTCGGATCCCGTTGCTGCGCAACGGGCTCTGACCCCATTTCCGGCTGACGATGAATAAACTGGCCCCATGTCCATCGAACTCCGCCACCTGCGCTACTTCCTCGCCGTTGCCGATACGCTGCACTTCGGCCAGGCGGCGGAGCGGCTGGGCATGTCGCAGCCGCCGCTCAGCCAGCAGATCCGCCAGCTGGAAGAGCTGATCGGTGCGCACCTGTTCGTCCGCAGCCATCGTCGTGTGCAGTTGACGCCTGCCGGTGAGCTGCTGCAGGAACGTGCACGCGCCATCGTGCAACAGGTGGAAACGGCGGTGGACGAGGTGCAGCGCGCGCAGCGCGGTGAGCAGGGTGAGCTGCGTATCGGCCTGACCCGCGCCACGCCACTGTCACCGCAGATTCCGCGTTCGATCCTGCGCTACCGCCAGCAGTACCCGCAGGTGCGGCTGCAGCTGAGCGAGATGAACACGCTGCAGCAGATCGATGCGCTGCTCGACGGTTCACTGGACGTGGGCATCATCCGCAAGCGCGCGTTGCCGCCGGAACTGGTGGCGCACAGCCTGTTCGTCGACCCGCTGGCGTTGATCGTGCATGCCGACCACCCTGCCCTGCACAAGCTGTCGAAGCAGGGCACGTTGTCGCTGCGCGACTTCGCGCAGGAACCGTTCGTGGCATTCCGCCGCAGCGCCGGTGCGGGCATCCATGACCACATGATCGCGTTGTGTGCGGCCGCCGGGTTCACTCCGCGCATCGTGCAGGAAGCCGGTGAGGCGTCGACGTTGATCAGTCTGGCCGCTGCCGGCTTGGGTGCGGCGATCCTGCCGTCGTCCTGCGATCACATCCGGGTGGAAGGCGCGCGCTTCGTGGCGCTGGCCGATGCCGGTGCGCATTCGGGGGTGCAGCTGGCGTGGCACCGCGAGGGCGTCACGCCGCTGATCCGCAATTTCGCCGGGTTGTTGCGCGGGGCGTTCGCCGAAGGGTGAGGTGCAACCCACCGGTGGTGGCCAACCTTGGTTGGCCCACGGCCACAGTGCCAACCAAGGTTGGCATCTACCAGAGCAGGATCATGCCGTGACCGGCTGCGGGGCGCGCTGCTGCAGCGCCCAGACGATGCCACCCCCAATCAGGGTCAGCACCGCAGCGAACGCACACACGCCCAGCCAGTCCCAGGCCGCATAGGCCAGGCCGCCGACCCCGCCCAGCACACTGGACCCCAGGTAGTAGGCAAACAGGTACAGCGCCGAGGCTTCCGCGCGCATCGTACCGGCACGGCTGCCGACCCAGCTGCTGGCCACCGAGTGACCGCCGAAGAAGCCGAACGTCACCAGCGCGATGCCGAGTGCCATTGTGCTCAGCCAAGGCAATGCCAGCAGCGCGATGCCGGCGCCGATCAGTGCGAACGAGATCGACAGGATGCGGCCGCGGCCGTAGCGCGTGGCCTGCTGGCCCATCCACGCTGAGCTGAAGGTACCCACGAGGTACACGCTGAAGATCAGGCCAACCACGGTCTGGCTGAGACGGTACGGCGGCGCCAGCAGGTGGTAGCCCAGGTAGTTGTAGAGGGTGACGAACACGCCCATCAGCACGAACGAGGTGGCGAACAGCCACGGCAGCCCCGGGTCGGCGAACAGCGTGCGCCAGCGCGACGGCAACTGGCGCAGGCCGTCACGGCGGGGATGGAAATGGCGCGACGGCGGCAGCTGCAGCCACAGCAGCACGGTGCTGGCGATGGCAATGATCGAGACCACGCCGATGCCCCAGCGCCAGCCCCAGTGGTCAGCGATGATGCCGGCCAGCAGGCGCCCGCTCATGCCACCAATGGCATTGCCGCCGATGTACAGGCCCATCGCCAGGCCCAGCGCGCGACTGTCCATTTCCTCGACCAGGTAGGTCATCGCCACTGCCGGCACGCCGCTCAGCGCCAGGCCCAGCAGGGTGCGCAGCACCAGCAGCGTGGTCCAGTCGTCCACCAGCGCGGTGCTCAGCGACAGCATGGCCGAGGCCAGCAGCGCAGCGATCATCAACGGGCGACGACCGACCGCGTCGGACAGCAGGCCGGCCAGCAGCATGGCCACCGCCAGCGTGCCGGTGGTCAGCGACAGCGACATCGCGCTGCCGGCGGCGGACACGCCGAAGTGGCGGCTGAATTCGGGCAGCAGCGGCTGCACCGTGTACAGCAGGCCGAAGGTGGAGAAGCCGGCCAGGAACAGCGCCAGCGCGGTGCGGCGGAAGGCCGGTGTGCCCTGCTGGATACGGGTCTCGGCGTCGGAGTCGACGGTGTGGGGGCGGCGTTCGACGGCCACCGTGGTTTCGCCAGTCATGGAGTCAACGGGCCGGTGGGGACGGCCGGGCGTGGGAGGGAACGGGCCTCAGACTAGGCCCGTCCATCCAGTCGATCCATAACCTGATAGGTCAGGATTGATATGCAGGAAGTATCAATTCAGCTTACAGGCGCTGCCACTCGAAACCGTCGCCCCGGCGGTAATACACCGCCACGGCGCGGCCGTAGACCTTGTCGGCGTCGACGAAGCCGAAGAAGCGGCCATCGAAGCTGTTGCCACGGTGGTCACCCAGCACCAGCACCTTGCCGTCCGGCACCACCAGGTCGGCGATGTCCGGGCCGCCCCCCATGTCCAGATCGAGGCTGGCACGGCGTTCACCGAAGGCTTCCACATCTTGCAGGTTCGCGGTCTGCAGCGGCTGGCCGTTGATGCTCAGGTGCCCTTCGTGCAGCTGCACATGGTCACCAGCCACCGCGGCCACCCGCTTGATCAGGCGGGTGCCGTCGGCGGGCGAATCGAACACCGCCACTTCGCCGCGCTGCGGTGTGCCGGTGGACACCAGTTCCTTGCTGGTGAACGGCAGGCGCAGGCCATAGGCACGCATGTCCACCACCACCCGGTCGCCGGGCTGCAGGGTCGGCTGCATCGAGCCGCTGGGCACCACGTAGTGGTTGGCGAGGGTATCGCGGGCGGCGGCGAGCAGGCCGAGCATCACCAGCAACGGCAGCGCCTCCTTCTTCAGCCAGGCCAGCGCGCGTTCGGAAAAGGGAGGGCGGGCAACAGCGTCCATGACAGGCTCCGGGTAAGTGGTCGCTGCATCAGACCACATCCGGGCCGAAGAGGTTCCCGCGCCGGCGTCCTGTAGAGCCGAGCCCACGCTCGGCTTGCGCTTTGCGCTTCGGTTGCCCACAGCCGAGCGTGGGCTCGGCTCTACAGGAAGGGTTACGCAGGTTTTACGCCCCGGCCCGGCCGCGGGCATCGCACCTTTACGGGCAGCACGCGCATCGTGTGCCCACCGCGCCACAGGGCGCATTCCGCAAGGTGTTGTATGACCCTCCTGGTGATCCGCCACGCGTCTCCGTCGGCGCCGCGCCCGCAGCTGCCGGCGCAGCTGAGCGGCCATCGCGTGCTGTGCAGCGACTGCGCCAGCCTGTCCGAGGTACGCCAGTGCCTGTGCCAGCCGCACGCGCGCTCGGCCGACTGGGTACTGCTGGATGTCGGTGCCGCCGACGAGGCGCAATGGCAGGCCGAAGGTGGCGCGCTGCAGGCGGCGCTGGAACGGCTGCCGGCACAGTACATCGAGCTGCAGGCGCCCAGCGAGCCCGGCCTGGAGGCACGCCTGCGCCTGCAGCATGGCCCCGCCGCGGTGGTGGTGGACCAGCGCAGCCAGCAGGCCGGTTACCCGTTGTCGCTGGCCATCGTTGGCCGCCGCCTGGCGCAGGAGGGCTGAGCCATGTCGATCTTCATCATCCGTGGCCCGGAAGCCGCCGGTGCATTGATCCGCACGGCGATGCCACTGCCGGCGCCGGTACTGAAGTCACTGGTGCATCGCGCGATCGACGCCGGCACCAGCGTGGCGATCCGCGCCTGCGGCTCGGAACAGGAACTGCTGGATGCGCTGCGCGTGGCCGACCACAGCCGTGGCGAGGTGACGCTGCTGGATCCAGGTGCGTGTGCCAACAGCCTGCGCCTGCAGCGGCTGCTGCCTTACCTGCACAACGCCTACGTGGAAGTGCATGACGACGGCGCCGTGGCCGAGCCGTGCCTGCCGGCCGGTGTCGGCCAGCGCCTGGGCATCGCCGCCGGGTATGGCGCGCAGAGCTACGTACTGGCGCTGGACATTGCGCTGGATCACCTGGGATTGGCCGAGCAGGCGAACCGGGTGCATGTGGGCACGTAGCGCTGTTTGTAGAGTCGAGCCATGCTCGACTGGCTTTTCCGCCTTTGTAGAGCCGAGCCCATGCTCGGCTGCCTTTCCAGGAAACATCAGCCGAGCATGGGCTCGGCTCTACACAAAGAAAAACGGCGGGGTTTCCCCCGCCGTTTTCGTTTTCTTATTTCAGCCCGCGGAACTTCAGCAGCGGTTCCACCGACGGGTCCTTGCCGCGGAAATCGCGGTACAGGGTCGACAGCTCCACACTGTTGCCGCGCGAGAGGATCTTGTCGCGGAATTCCTGACCGTTGGCCGCAGTCAGGCCACCGTGTTCGGTGAACCACTGGTAGGCGTCATGGTCCAGCACTTCGGCCCAGAAGTAGGCGTAGTAGCCGGCCGAGTAACCGCCACCCCAGATGTGGTCGAAGTAGGTGGTGCGGTAACGCGGCGGCACCTGCGGCAGGTCGACCTTGAACTTCTTCAGCGCGCTGGCTTCAAAGGCACCCACGTCCTGCAGCGGGGCGTCGGCCTTCTGCGTGTGCCAGGCCAGGTCGAGCAGTGCGGCCGACAGATACTCGGTGGTCGCATAGCCCTGGTTGAAGCTGCGTGCCTTGAGGATCTTGTCGACCAGTTCCTGCGGCATCGCTTCGCCGGTCTTGTAGTGCTTGGCGTAGTTGGCGAACACCTTCGGGTCCAGCGCCCAGTGCTCGTTGAACTGCGACGGGAACTCGACGAAATCACGCGAGGTGGCGGTGCCGGCAATCGACGGGTACTTCACGTTCGAGAACATGCCGTGCAGCGCATGGCCGAACTCATGGAACAGGGTGGTGACGTCGTCGAAGCTGATCAGCGCAGGCTGGCCGGCGGCCGGCTTGGTGAAGTTGCAGACGTTGTAGACCACCGGCTTGGCACCGGTCAGGCCGTCCTGTTCGACGAACACGTCCATCCAGGCACCGCCGGACTTGCTGTCACGCTTGAAGTAGTCGGTGTAGAACAGCGCCAGCGAGGTGCCGTCCTTGTCGAACACTTCGTACACCGTCATGTCCGGGTTGTAGGTCGGAATGTCGGTACGCGGCTTGAAGGTGATGCCGTACAGCTGGGTGGCGGCGTAGAAGACGCCGTTCTGCAGCACGTTGTCCAGTTCGAAGTACGGCTTGATCTGCGACTCGTCCAGATCGTACTTGGCCTTGCGCACCTGCTCGGCGTAGAAGTCCCAGTCAGAAGCGGCGACCTGGAACCCACCCTTCTGCGTGTCGATCACCTTCTGGATCTCGCCGGCTTCGGCGCGCGCCTTGGCGGTGGCGGCCGGCACGGTGTCGGTCAGCAGTTTGAGCGCGGCAGCCGGGGTCTTGGCCATCTGGTCGCCCAGCTGGTAGTCGGCGAAGGTGTCAAAGCCGAGCAGCTTGGCCTTCTGCGCGCGCAGCTGGGCCAGGCGCTGTACGGTCTGCCGGGTGTCGTTGGCATCGCCGCGCTCGGCGCGGGTTTCCGAAGCCTTCAGCACGGCGGCGCGCTGGTCGCGGTCGCTCAGCGAGCCGAGCACCGGCTGCTGTGTGGTGTTCTGCAACGGCAGCAGGAACTTGCCATCCAGCTTGCGATCCTTGGCGGCGCTGGCAGCGTTGTTGATCGCATTCTCGTCCAGGCCGTCCAGCTTGGCCTTGTCGTCGACCACGACGGCCGCTGCGGCGGTGGCGGCCACCAGACGGGTGTGGAACTGGGTGGAAAGGGTGGTTTCTTCTACGTTGAGCTTGCGCAGGCTCGCCTTGTCGGCGTCGGACAGCTGCGCGCCAGCGCGCACCAGGCCGTCGTAGTAATGCTCGACCAGGCGCTTCTGCACCGGATCCAGTTCCAGCGTGTCACGCTGGTCGTACAGCGACTTCACGCGCGCGAACAGCTTCGGATCGAGATTGATCTCGTCCTGGTGCGCGGCCAGCTTCGGCGCCACGTCTTCCTGGATCTTCTGGCGTGCATCGTTGGTATCGGCCTGGACCAGGCCGAAGAAGATGCGCGACACGCGGTTCAGGGTCTCGCCGCTGCGCTCCATCGCCACGATGGTGTTGTCGAAGGTGGCCGGTTCGCTGCTGTCGGCGATCTTGCGCACGTCGGCCAGGTGCTGGCGCATGCCTTCCTCGAACGCCGGCAGGTAGTCGCTGTCCTTGATCTTGTCGAACTGCGGCGCCTGGAACGGCAGCGTGCTGGCGCTCAGCAGCGGATTGGTGGAGGCTTCGGCCGGCTGCTGGGCCGGGGCTTTCTGGGCATCGGACACGGGGGTGGACTCCTTGCCGGAACAGGCCGCCAGCGCCAGGCTGATGGCGGCGGCCAGGACTACGGTACGCGACATGTAAAACGCTCCTTGGGCAGACGGTACGGGATACCAGCCCTCCACCCTACTCCTGTCGCGCTCGCCCGGCATGTGCCGGACGTGGCGTCTATGCGGCGGCCTGCGGCCGGCTCAGACCGTGCCGCGGGTCTTGCCCATCCACGGCCGGTAGAACTCGCGGATGGCGGCCATGTCGGCGGCGTCATCGCCGCTGGGCGTGAACAGCGGGCCGATGCCGATGGTCTTTTCCGGGTAGTGGAAATACGCGGCCAGGATCGGCACGTCGGCCATCCGCGCGATCTTCAGGAAGCCGGCCTTCCAGTCCTTCACGGCCTTGCGGGTGCCCTCGGGCGTGATGGCGAACCACATCTTCTCGTTGTTGCGCAGCAGGTCCACGGCCTGCCCCACCGTGCCCTGCGGCGAGCTGCGATCGAGCGGGATCACGCCCAGCTTGTGCAGCAGCGGCCCCAGCGGCCACCAGAACAGCGATGCCTTGCCCAGCACCTTGACCTTCATGCCCAGTGCGATCTTGGCCGCCATGCCCCACAGGCCATCCCAGTTGGACGAATGCGGGGCGATGATGAAGACCAGCCGGGGGATGTCAGGCAGGGTACCGGTCACCTTCCAGCCGCCCATGCGCAGGGTGCAGCGCGCCAGCCAGCGCAGGAAGGCGTTGGGTTTGACCTGCGGCATCTGCGGCGGCACGGCCGGCAGCAACGAAGTCGGGTTGTTCAAGCAATCACTCCCAGTCACGTGATGAGCGCCCGCGCTTGATCTGCGCGCGCCCGCGTTTGGCGTCCAGACGACGCAGTTTCGACCCGAGGGTCGGCTTGGTGGCCTTGCGCGGTTTGGGCACGCTCAGCCCGGCCTGGATGAAAGCCGCCAGCCGATCGCGCGCATCCTCGCGATTGCGATCCTGGGTCCGGAAACGTTGCGCGTCGATGACCAGCACGCCTTCGCCGGTCATGCGCCGGTCACGCCGCGCCAGCAGGCGCATGCGCAACGGTTCGGGCAACGAGGGCGAGTTGGCCACGTCGAAACGTAGTTCCACCGCGGTGGAGACCTTGTTGACGTTCTGGCCACCGGCACCACTGGCACGCACGAACCGCTCGACGATCTCGCCGTCGGGGATTTCAAGCTGCGCGCTGATGGTGACCGGTCCACTGCCCATCCGCGCATTGTAGCGGCAGCCACGTGCCGGAGTGCGGCATCGCGCACCGTATGCCGCCGATCAGGTACCGAACACGCCGCCTTCGCCTTGGCTGCGGGTATGCTGGCCGTCCCATGTACTGCAGGAAGCCCCGCATGACCCGCACCGCACCCGCCCTGCCGTCCCTGCTGCGCCGCGCCGCCCTGCTGCTGGCGCTGGCCGTGGCCAGCGTTCCGGCCCTGGCCGCGCCGCCGACCGATGGCGACATCAACCGCCTGCTGTCCGCGTCACGTGCGCAGAGCATGATCGACACCATGCTGCCGCAGATCGAGGCGATGCAGCAGCAGCAGTTCCAGCAGGTGGCCGCACAGCGCCAGCTCAATGCCCAGCAGCAGGAACAACTGCAGCGGATCCAGGCGCGGACCAGCCAGACCCTGCGCCAGGCCTTGTCGTGGCAGCAGCTGCGGCCGATGTACGTGGACCTGTACAAGAAGACCTTCAGCAAGGAAGACGTGCTGGCGATGGCCGAGTTCTACGAGAGCGCGGCCGGCCAGAGCCTGCTGGACAAGACCCCGGCGCTGATGCAGAACGTGATGGTGGCCATCCAGGCCCGCATGCAGCCGCTGTTTGCGGACCTGCAGAAGGATCTGGAAGCAATCGTCAACGAGCCGGAAAAGAAATAACGGGGTGCGCCGGGCCACGCCCGGCCGCTGGCTGTAGAGCCGAGCCCACGCTCGGCTTACCGCAGCAGCATCAGGCGTCGTCCACCTGCCAGCCGAACAGGTCCAGCGCCTTCTGGAACCCGCCGTCCAGCGGCGCACGCACATCCACCGTGCCACCGTCCGGATGCGGGAAGCGCAGGCGCTCGGCGTGCAGCAGCATGCGGTGCACGCCCTGCATGCGGAAGATGCGGTTGTGGCGGCCATCACCGTGGCTGGTGTCGCCGATCATGTGATGCGAGAGATGCTTCAGGTGCCGGCGGATCTGCCGGAAGCGCCCGGTCTGCGGCTGGCAGCGCAGCAGCGCGTAGCGCGAACGGGTGAACTCACCGACCGGCACCGACAGCTCGCCGGTGGCCAGGCGCTGGAAGTCGGTGACCGCCGGCTTCTTCACCGGCTTGCCCGGGCCGCCATCCAGATCATGATCGACCTGCCAGGAAAGTTCGGCCGGCCAGCCCCGGCAGACCGTCAGGTAATCCTTCAGCACTTCGCCGCCCATCAGCGCCTTGCCCAGCGCGCTGGCGGTCTCGCGGTCGAAGGCCAGCAGCAGGCAGCCGCTGGTGGCCCGGTCCAGGCGATGCACGAGGAAGATCGGGCGGCCCAGCTGCTCGCGCAGGCGGTCGGCCAGGAAGTCATCTTCGCCACGGGCCAGCTTGCTGTCGTGGACCATCAGCCCGGCGGGCTTGTTGACCACGGCCAGACGCTCATCCAGGTGCAGCAGCTGCAGGGGCGCGGTGTCGGTCTCGACCGCGGCGAGGGTATCGGGTTCGGTGCTCACCGCGGGATTATAAGGGCGCCCTGTATGGGGTCAGATCCCTTTTCCGCAGGAAAAGGGATCTGACCCCGGGTTTGTGGCGCGGCGGTCAGGCGTTGCGCACGGCCAGCAGCTCGCCGTTGCCCACCGGCACCAGGCTGGTGCTGAAGTCCGGATCAGCGTCCAGCAGCACACGCAGCGGTTCCATCTCTTCCGCATGCGAGGTGGCGTTGTCCACCACCAGCAAGCCTCCCGGGCGCAGCACGCGACGCAGCTGCGGCCACCAGCCGGCGTATCGCCCGCGGTCCGAATCGAGGAACAGCAGGTCGATGCTGGCATCTGCGGCCTGTGCCAGCCACGGCCCGGCATCGTCGTGGACCAGCGTGATGCGATCGGCCAGGCCACTGCGCGTGAAGGTGTCACGCGCCATCGCCGCCTTGTCCTCGGCGTACTCCAGCGTGGTCACGTGGCCGTCGATGGCGGCGGCAGCCTCGGCCAACCACAGCGTCGAATAGCCGTTGGAGGTGCCGATCTCCAGCACCCGGCGCGCAGCGCCGAAGCGGACCAGCACGGACAGGAATTCACCCGTCTCCGGCGTGATGTTGAGCATGCGGCGGCCACGCGCGCTTTCGCGGGCGTCGTTGTCTGCGCCGAAGCGGGTCAGTTCGTCCTTGAGTGCCTGCAGCATGGGGCCTACTTCCACCACGCGCGCAGCAGCGCCACCGCGCCGACGGCGCCGGACAGCCAGCTCCACGCCGGCACGTCGCCCCAGTACCAGCCCGGTGGCTGCAGCACGTACATCAGTGCGGCGATGGCCAGCAGGCCGACACCGGTGATCGCGCCGACCGCATGCTTCTGCAGGCGCTGCACGCTGGCATCCAGTGCGGCCAGGTCGCGCGAGCGCATCGACAGTTCGTGGCGACCTTCCACCTGCTGGGTCAGCCAGGCATGTACCAGGCGCGGCATGTCCGGCGCATGGGTCATGATTTCCGGCAGGCGCTTGCCGATCTCGCGTACCACCCGGCGCGGGCTGTAGCGCTCGCGCAGGATCTTCGCCAGCACCGGCTTGGCCACCGCCCAGATGTCGATCTGCGGATCGAGCTGGCGGCCGACGCCTTCGATGTTCAGCAGGGTCTTCTGCAGCAGGATCAGCTGCGGCTGCAGGGTCAGCTGGTAACGCTGCGCCACCCGGAACAGCTTCATCAGCACTTCGGCCAGCGAGATCTGCGACAGCGGACGGGTGAAGTACGGCTCGCACACCGAGCGCACGGCCGCTTCCAGGTCATCGATGCGCACGTTGTCCGGCATCCAGCGCGCCTGCACATGCAGTTCGGCGATACGGCGGTAGTCGCGGTTGAAGATGGCCATGAAGTTCTCGGCCAGGTAGTACTGATCTTCCTGCGACAGCTGGCCCATGATGCCGAAGTCCAGCGCGATGAAGCGCGGGTTGGCGCGACGCGACGGATCGGTATCGACCCAGATGTTGCCGGCGTGCGCGTCGGCATGGAAGAAGTTGTCGCGGAACACCTGGGTGTAGAACACCCGCACGCCCTTGGCGGCCAGCGCCTTGCGGTCGATGCCGGCCTTGTCCAGTGCAGCGATGTCATCGGAGGGGATGCCCCACACACGCTCCAGGGTCAGCGCGCGCTCGGCAGTGTGGCTCCAGATCACTTCCGGCACGTACAGGTCGTCGCTGTTTTCCCAGAAGCGGCGCAGCACGCTGGCATTGGCGCCTTCGCGCTGCAGGTCCAGCTCGGCGGCCAAGGTGTTTTCGACCTCGGCCACCACTTCGCGCGGACGGATCTTGTCGGCGCGTGGATGGGTGCGCTCGACCAGGGCGGCCAGCGAATTGAGCAACGCGATATCTGCGTCGATCTGCTTCTCGATGCCCGGGCGCAACACCTTGACCACGACCTGGCGGCCATCGGCCAGCGTGGCCGCATGCACCTGCGCGATCGAGGCCGAGGCCAGCGGTTCGGTGTCGAAGCTGGCGAAGGCCTCGCTGACCGGCAGGCCAAGTGCTTCCTCGACGATGCGGCGCGCGGTCTCGCCGTCGAACGGCTTGACCCGGTCCTGCAGCAGGGTCAGTTCGTTGGCCACGTCCGGCGGCACCAGATCGCGGCGGGTGGACAGGATCTGGCCGAACTTGACGAAGATCGGGCCGAGATCCTGCAGCGCCAGGCGCAGGCGCGCACCGCGCGACTGTGCGGCGATGTCGGCCGAGGCGCGCGGCACGAACGGCTTGGCCAGGCGCAGCCAGCGCTCGGCCGGCGTGCCCTGCAGCAGGTCGTCGAGGCGGTAACGCAGGATCACCCGGCCGATGCGGCTTGCCCGCAGCACGGCCTTCATGCGGCACCCCGCAGACGCTGCACGCGTGCACCCAGACGCTCGACGTCGTCGCGCAGCACGTCCACGTCATCGTGGAAGGCATCCAGTTCGGCGCGCGGCACCACGTCGCGCGATTCCTCGGTGATGAATTCGGCGGCGCTGTGGGCCAGGTCGATCGCGCCCTGGCGCGCGTGCTGCAAGGCACTGCGCAGGGTGTTGGCGACCTGCACGCCCAGTACCTCGCCGAACACGCTGACGAAGGGTTGCTGCCAGTCGGGATCGAAGCCCTTGGCCAGCTGCTGCAGGCGGCGCGCCAGTTCGGCATCGCCGGCCACGCGCACGCGACCCTTGCCGTTGGTGTCGCCGCGCCGTGCGTTGGCCAGCAGCGGCAGCTGCGCGAGCACGCCGGCCAGGCTGCTGCGCACGGCCAGGTCGGCTTCCTGTGCATCCACCGGGCCGACCCGCAGCTGGTCGCCGTCGACGCTGATGCGCATCGCCAGCGACGGCGCTTCCAGGGTCAGGTCGATATGCCGGCCGTCGAGACTGGCCAGTGCATGGCGGGTATCCGGATCCAGCGCCAGCGCGCGGTTCAGGGCGATCTGCAGGGCGCGGCCAGCGACCGGCTTGAGGGACTTGAGCAGGGAGAGAGCCATGTGCGCATTCTACCTGCGTGGGCGGGGGGCTTGGGCCGGGCTGCCGCCCGGCACCCGCAGATGCACCGGCCTCTGGCCGGCAAGATCAACATCAAAAGCTGGCTTCCTGTGGGGTGGCGGGGTGGGTCCGGTTGCGGGGGACGCCGTAAACCCGTCCTTGGGGGCTTGGCCGCGGCATCCATGCCGCGGACACCCCCGCAACCGGACCCACCCCGTCTTCGACAGGTTCCTGCTGCTCTTGGTGGGTGTCGACCTTGGTCGACACGGTAGATCCACGCCATGCGTGGATGATTCATTCGATATCTGACAGAAAAATCGTGTCGACCAAGGTCGACACCTACCAACAGCCGCGCGGAACAACGGCCACCGTTACCAACAGCCGAGTGAACCTGTCGAAGGTGGGGCGGTGTCGGAGTGCGGGGTGTCAGCCGCATGGGCCCGAGGCATGCCTCGGGCGGGTTGGGCAGGACGCCCAACCCCGGTCTTGCCGTGTGCGCAGGACAGCGCACACGAGCATGCGGCT
>CAJYNG010000005.1 GCA_913775725.1 uncultured Stenotrophomonas sp.
CTGCCCCTCTACAACGACAAGGCGGACCGCCTCGTCCCTCATGCCCTGAGTGATCTGTTTTGCCATGGGTCTACCTCGATGCTTGAAATTGATCCTATCGAGTGTCCAAGTTGATTAGACCACCGCAACCCGTCCATGGGGGCTTGGTCGCCGCATCCATGCGGCTCACACCCCGCAAGCCCACAGCGCCCCGCCTTCGACAGGTTCCCGCGATCTGCCGGGACTGCGTACCGCACTGTTGACTGCTGTTGGTGGGTGTCGACCTTGGTCGACACGTGTCTTGCTTGTGGTGGGTGACGACCGTTGGTCGTCACCAGAGCGAGCGCAGCGAAGCGACCCGCTTTTGCTTTTCTTTCTCTCTTCCGTGGCTGGACGCGCACGGAAACTGTCGGAGGCCGGGCGGGTGGGCCATGCAGGGGCGTTGGCGCCATGGATGGCGCCATCGAGCTTACAGGGACGTACTTGCAGCGTCTCCTGCATGGCCCACCCGCCCGGCCAGCTCACAATGCCAGTCGACTAACAGTCGACTCTACGCGACCAGCCACGAGGGGCTCAGCCGTTCGCGGCCAACTCCACATCCAGCGCGCGCAGGCGATCCACGGTACCCACGTCGGTCCAACGCCCGCGATGGTGCTGCCCCGTCATCAACCCCTGCGCCATGAAGTGCTTCTGCAGCGGCACCACCGAGAACTTCGGCGGCATCCGCTCGCTACCCGGCGCATCGCCGATCACCGCGCGCCAGTCGGCCACGATGGAAGGGCGATACACGCCGATGCCGGCATAGGTCAGGCACGGTCCTTCGCGGTCGTGGTGCAGCAGCCCCTGCGCATCGAGGCGGTAGTCACCTTCGGGGTGTTGCGCCGGATTGTCGACCAGCACCAGGTGGGCCTGGCCCTGCGGTTCGCGGGGCAGTGTGGCGAAATCGAAGTCAGTCCAGATGTCGCCGTTCACGACCAGGAACGGAGCGTCGCCCAGGACCGGCAGTGCGTTGAGGATGCCGCCGCCGGTTTCCAGCGGGGTCTGCCCTTCGTACATGAAATGCAGGCGCAGGCCCCATTGGCTGCCATCGCCCAGCGTCGTCGGGAACTGCTCAGCCAGCCATGCGGTGTTGATCACCACCTCGCGCACGCCAAGCGTGGCCAGGCGTTCCAGGTGCCAGACGATCAGCGGCTTGCCAGCCACTTCCAGCAGCGGCTTGGGCGTGTGCAGGGTCAGCGGGCGCATTCGCTCGCCGAGGCCAGCGGCAAAGACCAGCGCCTTCATCGGGCCACGCGCAGCGGTGCGGCCAACTCGGCCAGTGCTGGCTTGATGCGGTCTTCCAGCAGCTGCAGCAGGGGGGCCAGCTCGCGGTAGCGCGGCAGCACTTCATCCAGATAGGTGATGAAGCGCGGCGCGTCGTCGAGGTAATAGCCCTTGTTGTCGCGGTAGCGCAGGCGGCAGAACAGGCCAAGGATCTTCACGTGGCGCTGGATGCCCATCCAGTCGGCGTCGCGCAGGAAGGTGGTGCGGTCGGGCACCGGCAGGCCGGCATCGCGGGCACGCTCGTGGTACTGCGCCAGCCACTCGTTCACACGCTGCAGTGGCCAGCTCAGGAAGGCGTCCTTGAACAGGCTCATCGCATCGTAGGCGATCGGCCCGCGCACCAGGTCCTGGAAATCCAGTACTGCGGGGCCGTTGTCGACCGGCATCAGATTGCGCGGCATGTAGTCGCGGTGGGTCATCAGCTGGGCCTGGCCCAGCGCGTTGTCCATCAAACGGCGGTGTACCAGCTGCAGCCCTTCAATCTCGCCGCAGTCCAGCTCCAGGTTCAGGTGGCGCTGCAGGAACCATTCGTCGAACAGGCCGGCATCGCGCTGCAGCAGCGCCTCGCCGAACTGACCGAAGTCGGCCGGCACCGGGATCGCCTGCAGGCGCAGCAGCTGTTCGATCGAACGGCCGAACCATTCGTCAGCGTTGCGTTCGTCGAGGATCTTCGCCAGGGTCGGGCCGCCGAGATCTTCCAGCAGCAGGAAACCAGTCTCCAGATCCTGTGCCAGCAGCGCGGGCACACGCAGGCCGTTGTCGTGCAGCAGGCCGCGCATGCGCAGCCACGGCCGCGGATCTTCCAGCCCCGGCGGGGCATCCATCACGATGTGGCTGCCACCGGTGCTGGTGGTGCGCCAATAGCTGCGCATGCCGGCATCGACCGAGGCGCGCTCGACCACCGCGCTGGCATCATCGAGCTGGGTACGGGCCCACTGCAGGCGCTGCGCGCTGCGCTGGGGATCGGAGGCGGGTTCGGTCATGCAGGCATATCCGGGCGCGCCGGGCGCGCCTTCGTCGGGAACAGGAAGGGAAGGGGGGGGGGCGGGGTCAGCGGCGGCCGCTGAACAGTCGCAGGACCGCCAGCACGGCCACTGCACCCACTACCGCACCGAGGAAACCGGCCGGCTCACCGGGGGCATACCAGCCCATGTACTGGCCGAACCAGCCGGCCAGCAGCGCACCGAGGATGCCCAGCACGATGGTCAGCAGGCAGCCCATGCGGTTGTTGCCGGGCATGAAGAAACGCCCGAGCAGGCCAACGAAGAAGCCGACCAGGATGATGTAGAGCCAGCTGCTGCTGCCGAACAGACCATTCATGCGCGCGATTTCCAGCAAGGGTGGACGCAGCCTAGCAAGGCCAGACTGCGTCCGTCACGGTGTGACGTAATCAGCAGCAGCCGTGGTCGCCGTGGCGGGTACCACTGTCGGCCGCCACCGGCGAACCGCTGGTCTCGCCGCGCAGGCTGGCGGCGTAGTGCTCGCTGATCACCTTGGACACGCAGGCGGTGACCTTCTTGCCCATCGGGATGTGCAGGAACTCGTTCGGGCCGTGTGCATTGGAGTGCGGGCCGAGCACGCCGGTGATCATGAACTGCGCACCCGGGAACTTCTCACCCAGCATGCCCATGAACGGGATCGAGCCGCCTTCGCCCATGTACATCGCCGGCTTGCCGAAGAAGGCCTGGCTGGCGTCGTCGATGGCCTGGGTCAGCCACGGTGCCATCGCCGGGGCATTCCAGCCGGTGGAGGCCTTTTCCAGGTCCAGCGTGACCTGCGCACCGTTCGGCGGGTCGCGCAGCAGCGCTTCCTTCAGCAGCTCGCCGCAGGTCTTGCCATCGGCGGTCGGCGGCAGGCGCAGCGACAGCTTCACCGAGGTCTGCGGGCGCAGCACGTTGCCGGCCGATTCCAGCGGCGGCATGCCGCCGACGCCGGTGACCGACAGCGCCGGGCGCCAGGTGCGGTTGAGCACCAGCTCGGTCAGGTCCTCGTTCATCGGGCGCAGGCCGTCCACCATCGGGAACTTCTCGAAGATCTCGGTATCGACCACTTCGGCGGCGCGCTTGGCCTGTTCCTGGCGTTCGGCCGGGATCTCGACGTTCATGCCGTCGATCAGGATGCGGCCGGTGTCCTGGTCCTCGATGCGCGAAAGGATCTGGCGCAGCAGACGGAAGCTGGACGGGATCACGCCGGAAGCATCGCCGGAATGCACGCCTTCGTTGAGCACCTTCACGGTGAAGTTGCCGCCGGTCAGGCCGCGCAGCGAGGTGGTGCACCACAGCTGGTCGTAGTTGGCGCAGCCCGAATCCAGGCACACCACCAGCGACGGCTTGCCGATGCGGTCGGCCAGGTGGTCGACGTAGGCCGGCAGGTCGTAGCTGCCCGACTCTTCACAGGCTTCGATCAGCACCACGCAGCGGGCGTGCGGCAGGCCCTGGGCCTGCAGCGCCAGCACGGCGGCCAGCGAGCCGAAGATGGCGTAACCGTCGTCCGCACCGCCGCGGCCATACAGCTTGTCGCCGCGCAGGACCGGGGTCCACGGGCCGAGATCGTCGTCCCAGCCGGTCATTTCCGGCTGCTTGTCCAGGTGGCCGTAGAGCAGGATGGTGTCGTCGCCGGTTTCGGCGCCGGTAGCCGGAATTTCCAGGAAGATCAGCGGGGTACGGCCTTCCAGGCGCACCACTTCAACCTGCAGGCCGGGCAGCTGCTGGGCCTTGGCCCAGTTCTCCATCAGCGTGACCGCCTGTTCCATGTAGCCGTTCTGCACCCAATTGGCGTCGAACATCGGCGACTTGTTGGGAATGCGGATGTAGTCGACCAACTGCGGGACGATTTCGCTGTCCCACTTGTCATTGACGAATTGGCCGAGCTTGGCGCTGTCCATCTGAAACTCCGGTTGCATGGGCTGATCCGGCCATTCTACGCCTGTGCCACGGGTAGGGTTTTTCCTACATCACGTCGGGTATTTGGCTGGCTTTTAGAAATCCAGGAAACCGATAGGCTGTGTGCATGTGGTGACGGACACTGTTCCTACCGACGGGATTGCCGGTCGGGACGGCCAGAATCACAAGGAGATACACGTCGTGCCTTGGAGTGTCGTGTTGAGGGCACTGGTGCTGGTCGTGTGGATCGCTGGGGCGCATGCCGCCGAACCGATCGACATCAACCGCGCCGATGCCCAGGCGCTGCAGCAGGGATTGACGATGGTCGGAGCCGCCAAGGCCGAGGCGATCGTCGAGCACCGGCGCAGACACGGCCCGTTTCATCGCGTCGAGGACCTGACGCAGGTGAAGGGGATAGGGAAAGCAATCGTCGAACGGAATCGACAGCGGATCACCGTAGGCAACAGGTTGTTGCCGGCGGATCCGGTACCCGGATCGGTACCGGTGCGAACCGTACCGAGGCGCTGACAGCAGGAATCGTCGGAACCGGCAGGAGGCTGGTTCACCGGTCATGGACAGGAAGCCCGTGACCACCGACCGCCGCAGGACGCGGCACCAATCACCAGGATGGTGGCATCACAGACCTGTGGAAGGGGCTGAGATACAAACAGGACAGACGCGGCCGCGTGCAGGATGCAACGCTTCCCCCACAGCGCAGGATGCGAGGGGGCGGCAGCAGGCCGACAAGGACGTAACGATTGCCCGGTACGACACATGGCTGTGTCGCCGGGCAGTTTCATTTCCGGCGCCTGGTTTTGCCGCGGCCACCACGGGCCGATGGTGTACGGTGGCCGCACCGCATGGAAAGGACACCCGCTGGATGCTCCCGCACCGCCCCACGACCCTGATGCTCGCCCTTGCACTGGCCCTGCCGCTGCTGGCCCATGCCGCTGCGCCGACGTCGGCTGCCAAGCCTGCAGCTGCCGCAGCCAGCACCGCCGAAGTGCGCGGACCGACCGACCTGAAGCCGGGCGAATACCTGTGGCATCCGGAAATCTCACCGACCGGCCCGATCGTGCTGGTGGTCAGCCTCGATGAGCAGCGCGCCTACGTGTACCGCAACGGCATTGCCATCGGCCTGACCACGATCAGCTCGGGCAAGGCCGGGCACGAGACGCCGACCGGTGTGTTCACCATCCTGCAGAAGGACAAGGACCACAAGTCCAACCTCTACAACAGCGCGCCGATGCCGTACATGCAGCGGCTGACCTGGGACGGCATCGCCCTGCATGGCGGCAGCTTGCCGGGGCATCCGGCCTCGCATGGCTGCGTGCGCCTGCCGCAGGCCTTTGCGCAGAAGCTGTTCAGTGAAACCCAGCGCGGCGATACGGTGGTCGTGGCCGATGCCAAGAGCTCGCCGATGACCCTGGCCTATCCGTCGGTGCTGGCGCCGGTGAACGCGCGCGGCCAGGCCTTGCCGGAGACCGAGGGCGGCGCGCCGGCGCAGGCCTGGTGGGATGACGCTGCGGCCCCGGCCGGGCAGGTCGGCATCCTGGTCAGCCTGCACGACCAGCGCCTGTACGTGCTGCGCGATGGTGTGATGATCGGCGAGTCGCCGTTGAAGGCCGACGCGCTGCCGGCCTTCCAGGGCACCACGCTGTTCGTGATGGGGCAGGGTTACAGCGACACCCCCAGCCCACTGGACGTGAACCAGCGCCTGCACCAGTGGACGGCCTACCCGTTGCTGGGCCAGGACCGAGCCCAGGCCACGCCGGACCTGCTGGCCACGCCTTCGCTGCCGATGGCGCTGCCGGCCGATTTCGCCCGCCAGCTGTACCAGGTGCTGGTGCCGGGCACGACCCTGCTGGTGACCTCGCTGCCGGCGGTCCGCCCAAGCCCGGCTGAATCCGGAATGCAGCCGGTCTTGGAATCCGAGCCGCCAGGGTCCACCCTCAGGGGCAACTGAGTCCCCCTGTTGTGCCCATGACTGCATCCCGCCTGTGCCGGCTGGCCGCGTTCGGCCTGCTGGCGACCTCGGCCAGCGCCCCGGCGCTGGCACAGACGCCCGCCCTTGCCACCAGCGCCGATGATCTGGCTGCCTTGCTGTCGCGCAGTGCGCCCAAGGCCGACCGCCACGTGTTGCAGCTGGCGGCGCACGCCATGCGCTGTGCGCTGCAGCGGCCGGAACTGGGCATCAATGGTGATCGCCTCAGCGTGATCGACTATTCGCGCCCGTCTACCGAGCCGCGCCTGTGGGTGTTCGACCTGGCCCACCAGCGCCTGCTGTTCGAGGAATGGGTGGCGCATGGCCGCAACAGCGGCGAGAACCGCACCGAGCACTTCTCCAACCGCGATGGCAGTTTCATGTCCAGTCTCGGCGCGTTCACAGCGCAGGAGACCTACATGGGTGGCAATGGATATTCGCTGCGCCTGGCCGGCCTGGAACCGGGCTTCAACGACCGCGCGCGTGACCGAGCGATCGTCATCCATGGTGCGCCATACGTGAACCCGGCTACCGCGCAGCTGCAGGGGCGGCTGGGCCGCAGCCTGGGTTGCCCGGCGGTGCGGCTGTCGGTGGCCAGGCCGCTGATCGATGCGTTGCGTGGCGGCACGATGGTGTTTGCTTACTACCCCGACCAGGATTGGCTGAAGCACTCGCAGCTGCTGGCCGGCGGGTGCGGTGGCCAGGGCACGCTCGCCACGCGGTGATGCACGACGGCGCGCGGCATGATGCAATGCGCCGATGAACAACGACTCCCTGCTGCACACTCCGAGCCAGGTGATCTCCAGCCTGGACTACCGCCGCGAACGCTGGCGCAACGGCCTGGGCTGGACCCGCGAGATCCTGCGCCTGCCTGCGCAGGGGGATGACTGGGCGCTGCGCCTGTCGGTGGCCGAGATCGAGCAGGACGCCGCATTCTCCGCCTTCCCCGGCGTGGAGCGCGAACTGGTACTGCTGCAGGGCAATGGCGTGCGCCTGCGCTTCGACGATGGCCGCGTGGCCGAGGTGTTGCCGCCACACGGACGGGTGCGCTTTGCGGGTGAGGAAGCACTGCACGGCGAACTGGTCGATGGCACCACCCACGACTTCAACCTGATGTGGAAGCGTGAGCTGCTGCAGGCCGAACTGCTGCACCGGCCACTGGTGGGCGCGATGTTCTTCTTCTGCGAACCGGGCGTGGCCTGGGCACTGCATCTGCTGGCCGGCCAGGCGGAGTTCGGTGCCGACAGCGGCCTGCCGGCGCTGCAGGCGGGCGATACCGCGTGGTTGTCTGCCGGCGAGCGTCAGCGGCACGCGTTGCAGGGCGGTGGCGAGTTGTTGGCGATACGGGTAACGAGCGCCGGGTAGCGCCGGGCCATGCCCGGCTGCGGTTGGGGTCAGGGCCCTTTCCTGTGGAAAGGGATCCGACCCCGAGGGTTCGATCAATACACATCGCGCCGGTAACGGCCGGCCAGCAGCAGTGCTTCCTTGCCCGCAACACCCAGCACCTGCCCGATCACTGCATCCACGGCCGGGGCCATGCCCTGCAGGCTGCCGCAGACCAGGATCGTGGCGCCTTCATCCACCCACTGCCGCAGCGTTGCCGCTTCGGCCAGCAACCGGTCCTGCACGTAGCGGTGCGCGCCACCGTCACGGCTGAACACGGTATCCAGCCGCGCCAGCGAGCCGTCGTCCAGCATCGCCTGCAGTTCTTCACCGAAGTGGAAGTCGTGCGCAGCGGTGCGCTCACCGAACAGCAGCCAGGTCCTTCGTGCGCCGTTGCGTGCGCGTTCGTGCAGGTGTGCGCGCAGGCCGGCGATGCCGGTGCCGTTGCCGATCAGCAGCAGCGGTACATCGGCGGGCACGCCATGGAAATTGTCGTTGCGGCGCAGGCGAAGCTGCACTGGCTCACCCAGTGCGGCGTCATCGCACAGCCAGCCGCTGCCGATGCCAGGCGTGCCGTCCGCGCGCAGCTGTCGGCGCAGCAGCAGCTCGACCGCGCCGTCGGCCATCACCGAGGCGATCGAGTACTCGCGATGGGGCAGCGGTTGCAGGGTTGCCAGCAATGCGGGCAGATCACCTGGGGGAACCAATGAGGGCAGGTGCGAGCGCGCGACGCGCGCCAGCAACCTCTGCCCGTCATCCAGCACGATGTCCGCATCGAAACGTTGTGCGTCCAGCCAGGCACGTACGGTGTGCGGTGCGTGCTGTGGGCCAATCTCGGCGATGTCACCGGCCTGCCACTGCGCATCTGCATCGGCCGGGGGCTGCAGGCGCAGCCAATACACCGCGCCGCCGGGGCTGCCCGGGTTCAGATGCTCACGTTGCAGCAGCGTCCACGGTTGGTACTCGGCCGGGCTCCAGTCGGGCAGTTCGCTGGCGCCGCCGCCGAGCAGGCCCAGCAACTGCTGCCAATGGCGCAGCGCGGCCGGATCGGCGTTGTCGACTTCGATCGCATCGAACAGCGGATGCGCACCGTGTTGGCGTAGCCATTGGTCGAGCTGGTGGCCGAATCCGCAGAAGTGGCCATAGCTGCGGTCGCCCAGTGCGAGCACGCCGTAGTGCAGATGCGGCAGCGAGGGCGGCGTGGCCATCACCCCGCGCAGGAAGGGCAGGGCGTGGTCGGGGGGATCACCTTCGCCGGTGGTGCTGGCGATGAACAGCGCGCGCTGGCTGTCGGCCAGCAATGCGGCGTCGACCTCATGCAGTCCGCGCACGCGCACTGGCACGCCGGCACCGCGCAGGGCCTCGGCGCTGCGTTCGGCCAGCTCACGCGCGAAGCCGGTCTGGCTGGACCAGACCAGCAGGATGGGCGCGGTGTCTCCGGTTGCGGCATCGTCGCGCGGACGCCCACGCCACCACAGTGCAGCGCAGGCAAACGCATACAGCACCGTGGCGAACACAGCGATCTGCGACTGCCGTGCAGGTGGCGCGCCCTGCCACCAGGCTTCGCCCAGATGCAGCCGCAGCAGCGCCCAGCTGATCACTGCCAACAGGAACAGAACCAGTGCGTTGCCAAGCCACGCGCGCGATGGACGTGCGCTCATGCGTCCTGCTCGTCGAGCAGGCGCTGGAAGGCGCTGCTGAGACATTCCCGCGGGCCGTCCGCAGCACGCTGCAGGTAGCGTGCTGCCAGTCCTTCGCGCTCGGCCAGTGCCATGCCCTGTTCGCGACCGAGTACAGTCAGCGCGGTGGCCCAGGCATCGGCGTGCATGGCGTCGTCGGCCACCACGGTGACTGCCGCGGCGACCTGGCGCACCGGCATGCCGGTGCGCGGGTCCAGGCTGTGGCTGTAGGCCTCGCCATCGGCCTGGTACTGGTGCCAGCGATCGCCGGAGGTGGCCACCGCCTTGCCATCCAGTGCCAGCACCCGTGGCGGGGTATCGGTGTGCGCATCCTCTTCCGGTGCGGATTCCACCAGCACGCGCCACGGCTGGCCGTCTGGTTTGCGGCCGTAGCCGGCCAGTTCGCCGCCGACTTCGATCAGCGCTGCAGCAATGTCTTGTCCACGCAACCAGGCGGCCACGTGATCGACGCCGAAGCCCTTGGCGATCGCAGAGAGATCCAGATCCAGCCCACCCGGTTGCAGCAGCGCATCGTCCTGCCACTGCAGGCGCTGCCAACCGCAGCGGTCGCGTGTGGCCTGCAGGGTGGCGGCATCCGGCTGTCGGCGTTCACCGGCGTGGGCTCCGAAACCCCACAGCGCAACCAACGGGCCGAGCGTGGGATCGAAGGCGCCGTCACTGGCGGAAGCGATGGCCTGTGCGCAGGCCAGAACGTGGCGGGCCTCAGCCGGCAGCACGCACCATTGGCCAGCGTCGGCGCGGTTGTAGCGGCTCAGGTCCGAACCGCGCTCCCAGGTACTCATCTGCGCGACCACTTCGTCCAGCCGCGCCTGGATGCCGGCATGCAGCGGGTGCAGGTCGCGCTGGCGCGGCGCGACCAGCGACACACTCCAGGTGGTGCCCATGGTGGTGCCGCCGAGGCGGGCGATGTCGAGCAGGGAATCGGTCATGGTGGTGTGCTGCAGATGCGATGCCGGGGCTGCCCGGCATCGCAGTCCACGTCATTACTGCGGCAGCACTTCCAGCGTGGCCACGTAGCTCAGGCGGCGCTTGGCGGCCTGCTTCACCGACGTCTTGTTGTCCTCGGTGCCGGTTTCCAGCCAGTACATGCCGGCTGCCGGCCAGGTCACCTTGATCTCGCCCTTGGCGTCGCTGGTGACCTTCAGTTCGTCCTGCGCGTTGCGGTAGCGGGTACCGCCACGCACGATCTCGAATTCCAGGCCGGCGGCGGGCTTGCCGTCGACCAGCACGCGGAAGGTGGCTGCCTCGCCGGCGAACAGGTCGTTCGGGTGGCCGACCGCGACCAGCTCGATGCCACGGTTGGTCGGCTTCAGCGCGGTGTCGTTCGGCGCGCCGTTGGTGACGAAGGTCTCCACGCGGCCGACCGACTGGCTCACTTCCAGCTTCTTCGCGTCCTTGGGCAGTTCGCCGAAGGTGGCGACGCTGCCGCGCCAGCGCTTGCGCTCGCCGTTCTGCTCGTAGGTGGCGAACAGGCCGTCATTGACCGATGCGATGCGGTAGGTGCCCGGCTGCTTCAGTTCGATGTCGAACACGCTGCGGTACTTGCCGGTGGAGGCGTTCTGCGGCTGCACGGTGCTGCCGTCCGGCGCGGTGATCACCAGCGATTCCAGGCGCAGCGGCACGTGGTTGAAGTAGAACAGGTCGTTGGAGACCGCACCGTCGACGGTGATCCACGGCGCGTTGCCGGCGATCACGGTCTGCGAGGGCAGCAGCCAGGCCTTGTGGGCCAGGGCGGAGAAGGGAAGGGCAGCGGCCAGAGCGGCGGCGAGGACGAGCGTGCGCTTCATGCGGAAGACTCCAGTGGATGCAGGGTGATGCGACAAGGAGAAGGGGATTACGACTTAATCCCCTCCGTCCCCTTTTCAGGGTTTGACGGCGAGGGTGACCTGGCCCAGTTCGGTGGCGCCCTGCGCCTTGCCGTTCTGCGCGGCGGTGGCCGGCCAGGTGAAGGGGATCTTCAGCAGTTCACGGCCGCCGACTTCGCGCACCGCTTCCACTACCAGGGTGTAGTTGCCCGGGGCCAGCTGCTTCAGTGCCGGCTGCTTGTCGTTGAACGACAGCGCGTGCTTGCCGGCCGGGCGGGTCGGGCCGGTCACACCGTCCACCGGCACCTGCAGGGTGCGGCCGCTCTTGCGCCACCACTGGCGCAGGTCGGGCAGCCACTTGGTGCCGTGGCCTTCGCTGTTGCTGGTCTGCTGGTACCAGACCGACAGGTTTGCTGCGACCTTCTGGTCGGCGCCTTCCAGCCACACCGCCACGTACGGGCGGTGGTACTCGGCCACGTTGAGCTTGGGCACCTCGACGTTGATGTCGAGGGTGGTGGCATAGGCCGGCGAGGTGGCCAGCAGGCCGCTGAGGGCGATGGTCAGGGTGACGCGCATGGGGCGGCTCCGAAGGAACAGAGGAAAGTCACGGGGAAGTCAGTGGATCAGCAGCAGGGCGATCAGCAGCGGGATCATCAGGCCGAGGCCGACCAGCGGCCAGGTCATGCGCCGCTGCCGTGCATGCAGGTGCAGCAGGAACAGGCCGGTGATGCAGAACACCAGGCAGGCCACGGCGAACAGGTCCAGGAACCAGCCCCACGCCGGGCCCGCGTTGCGGCCCTTGTGCAGGTCGTTGAGGTAGGACACTGCACCACGGGAGGTCGATTCGTACTCCACCGCGCCGGTCTCGCGATCGATGCTCAGCCAGGCGTCGCCACCCGGTCGTGGCAGCGACAGGTAGATCTCTTCGGGCGACCACTCGGCCGGGCGCCCGCCGATGGCGATGCCCAGCTGCGTGTCCAGCCATTGCCGGGCCGGGCGCGGAATCGGCGCGTTGCCGTCCTCGCGCGTGCCCAGCTGACCCAGCAGCGCGGCCGGCAGTTCCAGATGCTGGTTCTGCACCTGCGGCTTGGCTTCGATCTTCGCGGCGTGATTCAGGGTCAGGCCGGTCACCGCGAACAGCAGCATGCCGATCAGGCACACCGCCGAGCTGATCCAGTGCCACTGGTGCAGCGTCCGCAGCCAGAAGCCACGGTTCTGTTGCTGCTGCACGGTGGAAGAGGCAGGACGGCTCACGGCACGGTTCGAGGCGGACGGGGACTGCCCATTACATCATTGATGAGAATAGCTCGCAATTGCGTGTCGTTCTGTATCCCGGAGGGGGTGTTATCGGCTGCCGGCCAGCGGCAGGCACTACCGCTACCGAGGGTCGGTAGATCCACGCCATGCGTGGATGAAGCGGTGCCGACCAAGGTCGGCACCCACCAGCGCAGGGCGCGGCGATCAGAACTTCGCGTTGAGCGAGATCCAGTAGCTGCGGCGCTGGTCCTTGGTCGCGTAGTCGTCCACGCAGCTGAACTCGCTGGGATTGAGCAGCAGGCACGACTGCGAAACGAAGTCCTTGTCGAACAGGTTGTTGACCCGTGCGTTGACCGTCAGCCACGGCGTGGCCTTCCAGCTGCCGCCGAGATGGAAGATCGTGTAGTCCTCGTAATAGCGCACGTGGCGGGTGCCGGCACTGTCGATGAGCGTGTCGCGATAGCGGTCGTAGCGGCCCTCGCCAATCAGCGACACGCTGACCGCGTCATTGATCTGCCAGTTGAGGCTGGCGTTGGCCATGTGCTTTGCCGGCGTGGTGCCTGCGATCGGGCGTCCCTTGTCGGGGCCGCTGGTCTGCTCGCTCTTGGTCCAGGTGTAGTTGCCGCGCAGCTGCAGGGTGTCGAGCAGGTCGACATGACCGGCCAGCTCGGCACCGCGGGTCTCGGCCTTGTCGATGTTCACGCTCTGGGTGAAGGTGCTGTAGCCCAGCGTTGCCCAGCCCGGACCGATGTCCACGCAGTAACCGCTGCCGGCCGGCGCCACTTCGCAGTTCGGGAACGTGCCGCCGCTGGCGATCTTGTCTTCGAACTTGTTGAAGAAGCCGGTGACATTGAAGCCCCAGCGCTGGCCTTCGTAGTAGGCGGCCAACTCGTAGTTGGTGCTGGTTTCAGGCTTGAGGTTCGGCGAGCCCACCAACGGCAGCACGCCCTGGCCACCGAAGCCGGTGATGCCCGGGAACAGCTGGTCCGGACGCGGGGTCTTGTAGCCGGTGCTGACGCCACCCTTGAAGGTCCACGCGTCGCTGGCGTTCCACACCAGGTAGCCGCGCGGGCTGACATGGCTGCCGAACACGTTGTGGTCGTCGTAGCGCAGGCCGAAGGTAGCGGTGAGGGTATCGGTCAGCGCCCAGTTGTCCTCGGCGAACAGGGCCCACATGCGGTGCTTCTGCTTGGTGTTGCTGCGATAACCGGCGCCATCCATGCCGAACACGCCGTCGATCATGTCGGTGTCGTTGTACTGGCCGCCGACGGTCAGCTTGTGCGCGCCGAAGTCGAGGTCGAGCATCGTGTCGAGCACGTAGCCTTCCAGCTCCATGGTGCGCAGCGGGCGCGGCAGGAACGCCTGCAGGCGCGCCATTTCGTTGGGATTGAGTGCGGTCAGCGCATTGCCGCGGCCGGCCGCGCAGTTGTTGGAAGCGCCGGTGCGACGGCAGACGTCATTCCACAGCGTCTGCAGGTTGGCGCGCTCGTCCAGGGTCAGCGGCAGCGAGCGGCCGAGGTTGCTGCTCTTGCTGTGGGTCAGCGAGGTCTGCCAGGTGCCGAAGCTGTAGCGGCCCTGGTGGGTCAGCGACAGCTGATCACGCTCGTAGCGCTGGTAGGCGGTGTAGCCCACGCGCGGCTGCACCACGCGGCGGGTGACGGTGCCGCTGCCGTTCGGGTTGGGGATGACCGCGTTGCCGACGCGCCAGAGGCTGGCCAGGCTGTCCAGCGTGCCGGTCTGGCCTTCGCTGTTGTCGTACTTCTGCCGCGACACGTCGTAGTCCAGCCACAGTTCGTGATCGTCGTTGACGCGGAAATCCAGGCGTACGCCAGTGTTCCAGTTGGTGTTGGCCACCGACTTGCCACCACCACCGAAGCCGATGCTGCGCTCCCACAGGCTGCCGTCGGGCAGGGTCAGTGCATCCCACTCCGGATTGGAGGCCTTGGCGTCGTAGTAGCTGCCGCGCACCGCCAGGCTGAGGCGGTCCTTCAGCAACGGGCCACTGAGGTACAGGTCGGTGGTGCGTGCATCGCCGAACTGGTCGTCCTGCTGCACGGTGAAGCCCTGGGTGAGCGCGCCGTGCCAGCTGTCCTGGTTGCGGCGGGTGATGATGTTGATGACGCCGCCCATCGCATCGGAACCGTACAGCGTGGACATCGGGCCACGGACCACTTCGATGCGCTCGATCGCATCCAGCGGCGGCAGGTAGGCGAACTGGCCGCCGCCGAAGTTGTTCGGGTACAGCTGGCCGACATTGCTCTGGCGGCGGCCGTCGATCAGCACCAGGGTGTACTCGGACGGCAGGCCGCGCATGGAGATGGTGGCGCGGCCGTTCTTGTCGCTGGCTTCCAGGCCGACATCGATGCCTTCGACGTCGCGAAGCGCGTCGACCAGGTTGGTGTAGGGGCGCTTGCTGAGTTCTTCACGGCTGACCACGCTGATGCTGGCCGGTGCATCGACCACCTTCTGCTCGAAGCCGGAGGCGGTGACCACCACCTTGTCCAGCGTCTGCGGCGCGCCGGAAGCGTCACCGTGGGCGAGGGCAGGGGCGGTCATGGCCGCCAGCACGGCGCTGGTCAGCAGGGTACGGGACAGGGACGAACGGACACGATGGCGCTGGGCCATGGCAGTAACCTCGAAGGATGCAGGGTGGCGCAATGCCAGGCGCGAACGGCGCGGCATGCACGGGGAGGCCCGGTCAGGGGCGGCAGGGATGAAGCAGGCAGCGGCACGCTGACGCGACCGCGCGGGCGGTCACGTGGTGCCGTGAATCAGGCGAGCGGCGGCGCCTGGCCGCGTTGCTGGCGGCGCCCGGGCGCGTCGGCCCAGGGCGTGTCCGGAGTGGCCAGCGGCCAGTCCGGGCGCACGCCGGGCATGGCCGGCGTGGCGGGTACGAGGTCGAGTTCAGTGCGCAGCCATTGGCTGGCCAGCAGCAGTGGCGGGGGTGCCTTCTCGGCCGATTTCACTGGAGCGGAGGCGCAGCGGCGCAGCTTGGCCGGTGCCTCTTCCTGCAGGGGCGCTTCGCCACCGCGCTCTTCCAGCGGCATCTGCACGGCCATTGCGGCTTGCCCGTGTGGCAGCAGTGGCAGGGTGCCCAGCAGCAAGGCCAGCATCGCCACCCACGCCAGCAGGCTGGCCAGCGCTGGACGCTGGCCACGCATGGCGGTGCCCATCTTGCGATGGATGAGTGGGCGAGGGCGAAGCGGGCGCAGCAAGCAGGGGTCCCCAGGGGTCTGCCGGCAGCGGCCGGCATCAACGGGGCGTGATTGTAATGAGAGCTGTTAGCTGTTGCAAATGAGAATGATTGCCAAAATGTCGCAGGCTGGCCGGATGGAGCTCAGACTTCGCTCCAGCGCCGCAGCAGGTTGTGGTACACGCCGGTCAGCTGCAGCACCGCCTCGGCGTCGCCGCCGGTCTGCCGCAGGCGCTCGATCGAGCCGTCCATTTCCCACAGCAGGCGGCGCTGCACATCGTCGCGGATCATGCTCTGCACCCAGAAGAACGAGGCCACGCGCGCGCCGGCGGTGACGGGGCGCACCTGATGCAGGCTGCTGGACGGGTAGACGATCAGGTCGCCGGCGGGCAGCTTCACTTCGTGCTCGCCGTAGGTGTCGCTGATGATCAGTTCGCCGCCTTCGTACTCGTCCGGCGCCGACAGGAACAGGGTGCAGGAGATGTCCGAACGCAGCTGTTCGCCGTTGGCCAGGTTCATCACCGCGCCATCGACATGGAAGCCATAGGTGCCCCCACCGCTGTAGCGGTTGAAACGCGGCGGCAGGTATTTCAGCGGCAGCGCGGCGCTGAAGAACAGCGGGTGCCGGGCCAGCGCGACGAGGATGATCCCGCCCAGTTCGCGGCGCAGCGGCGAAGCCTCGGGCAGCTGCTGGTTGTGCTTGGCCTGCGCGCCCAGGTGCCCGACGGTTTCGCGGCCATCGGTCCAGTCGGCGGCATCGAGGCGGCGGCGGAAGTCGGCCACCTGGTCGGCGCTGAGAATGTCGGGGATGTGCAGCAACATGCGGGACTCCTCAGAGGGACGGCGGCGCGACCAGGGCGCGCACCTGCGGATGCGGCGACGCGGCCAGTTCCGGCACGATGTGCGCCATGAACGCAGGGCTGCCGTGGGCCAGTGCGAGCTGCAGCCAGTGCACGGCCTGCTCGACCTGGCCGGCCTGCAGCAGGATGGAGGCGTAGTTGGCCTGGCCGCGGAAATCACCGGTCTCGGCCGCGCGCCGGTACCAGTCCAGCGCCGCCTGCGGATCGCGCTCGATCTCCAGTCCGTCTTCGAGGTGGCGGGCCAGCAGGTTCATCGATTTGGCGTGGCCCTGGTGCGCGGCGCGGGTGTACAGGGCCAGTGCCTGCGCGCGGTCCTGGGTCACGCCGCGGCCGGTGGCCAGCAGGTTGGCCAGGTTGTACAGGCCCCAGTCCAGCCCGGTGTCGGCCGCGCGCCGGTACCACACCGCGGCGAGTGTCGGGTCGGGCGCGGTGCCCTGGCCCAGTTCGTGGCAGCGGCCAAGCATGTTCATCGCCATCGGCGCGCCGTTGTTGGCGGCGGTTTCGTACCAGAGTCGTGCCGCCGAGGCGTCCTGCGCGGTGCCTTTGCCTTCCATGTGCATCTGCGCGAGCAGCAGTTGTGCCTCGACCTGTCCGGCCTGCGCAGCGTCGCGCACGCGCGCGAAGGCAGCCTGCGGATCGTGCTGCAGCAGCTCGGCCAGGGCGTCGCTATCGATGGGAGTGCGGGTAACCATGGGGTGAGTATCGCCGGAAACAAAAACGGCGGCAGGAGACCCTGCCGCCGGGGTGGAGCGGAGTTACATCAGAACTTCACGTTCAGTGCCAGGGTGGCCGAGCGACCCGGGGCGATGCTCGCGTAGTGCGAGGCATAGGCCTTGGTGAAGTAGGTCTTGTCGGTGAGGTTCTGCACGTTGAGCTGCAGGCTGATGTTGTCCTGGATCGCGTAGCTGGCCATTGCGTCGAAGCGGGTGTAGCTGGCAATCCACTTGGTGTTGGCCACATCACCGTACTGCTTGTCCGAGTAGAACGCACCGGCGCCGATGGTCAGGCCGATCGGGAAGCGGTAGGTGGTCCACAGGTTGGCGCTGTGCTTTGCGGTGTTCGGGAACACGTTGCCGTTGTTCGGCGACGGCACGTAGACGTTGGACGGGCAGGTGCGGCCCGACACGGCGCAGACGAAGCCGTTGTCCTTCAGTTCCGAGTCCAGGTAGGTGTAGCCGCCGTACAGGCTCCAGGCATCGGTCAACTGGCCATTGAAGCCCAGCTCGAAGCCGTTGATCTCCTTTTTGCCGGCGTTCTGGCTGGTGCCGTTGTCGATGGTCACACGTGCGTTGTTCATCACGGTGTGGAAGATCGCGGCAGTCAGGTTCAGGCGATTGTCGAGCAGGTCCCACTTGGTGCCCAGTTCGAGGTTCCTGGTGTCCTGCGGCTTGAGGTCGGCCACCAGCCCGGTCAGGCCGTCGGAGCCATCGCCACCGTCCATGCCCGGCGGGGTCGAGGAGGTGCCCCAGGACAGGTAGATGCTGCCGTTGGCCGCCGGCTTGAATACCAGGCCGGCCTGGTAGTTCACGAAGTCGTTGCTGTTGTGCAGGCGGGGAGTGGTGCTGCCCGGAGTGAGCAGGGTGGTGGAATAGTCGTCATAACGCAGGCCGACGTTGAAGCTCCACTGTGCGTTGAGCTCGATGGTGTCGAACAGGTAGGCCGACTTGGTCTTGGTGCGCTGTTCAACGTCCAGCGCCTTGTTGCTGCGGTAGACGATCTGACCGGCCGCCCACGGATCGTTCGGATTCGGATTGTTGAAGTCGGTGCAGTTGTAATTGGTGGCAGCGCCGGACACCCGGCACACCGAGCTGTTGGCCGCGAGGGGTTCCAGCGGATTGGCGGTACCCGGCGTCATCTGATAGCTGCCGCGGGTCATCTTCTCGTCGCTGTATTCCACGCCGGCGCTGTAGCTGTGCTTCAGTGCGCCGGTCTGGAAGGCGCCGGTCAGGCCCAGCTGGTCGGCGAAGCTCTTGACGTCGACGGCACGGCTGTTGGTGCGGCGCCACAAGGTGCCGTAGTTGTTCGGGTTGCCCTTGCTGTCGTCGGGCTGGGTCCACAGGTAGTCGTTGCTGGTGTTGCCCAGGCGCGCGATGTTGCGCAGCTTGTGGCCACCGAAATCGTAGCTGGCGTCCAGGGTGCTGATGTCGGCGCGGGTACGCTGGAAATCACGGTCGACCAGGCCGTAGTAGTTGTTGCGGTCCGGCACCATCGGGCGGCCATCGCCGTTCTTGGCCACGTTCGGGCCGTTGGTGAACGGGTTGTTGTACGGGAAACCACCCGCATCGGGCAGGTCATCGCTCTGCATGTGGTAGTGGCTGGCGATCAGCTGCGCCGGGCCGTTCAGGCCGAACGCGATCGACGGCGCGATACCCCAACGGCTGACATTGGCAGCGTCACGGCCGGCGATGTCCGACTCGTGCTTCATCAGGTTCAGGCGGGCGGCGATGCCATCGCCCAGCATGTAGTTGGCGTCCACGGTGCCGCGCGCGTAGCTGTCGGTGCCGATGCCCATGCTTGCGCTGGTCTCGTTCTTCAGCTTCGGCGTCTTGCTCACCAGGTTCAGGCTGCCACCACCGGAGTCACGGCCGCCGTAGGCCGAGCTCGGGCCCTTGACCACTTCCACCTGCTCCAGGTCGAAGATCTCGCGGGTCTGCGAGCCGACGTCGCGCAGGCCGTCGACGAAGACGTTGCTCTGCGAATCGAAGCCACGGATGAACGGGCGGTCACCGGTCGGGTTGCCACCTTCGCCGGCACCGAAGGTGATACCCGGGACCATGCGCAGCGCATCCTGCAGGTTGGTCGCACCGGTTTCGGCGATCAGCTTCTCCGACACGATCGACACCGACTTCGGGGTGTCCAGCAGCTCGGCGGTGAACTTCGGCGAGGACGGATTGAACCAGCTGCCGCGCACCTGCACCTTGTCCAGGTCGGTGGCCTTGCGGGAGCTGGCATCGGCGCTGTCGGCGGCCTGTGCGACCAGCGGTGCGAAGCCGGCGGCCAGGGTGGCGGTAGCGAGCAGGGAAACGCGCGGGGCGTGCTTGCGGGACGTGATGTGGGTCATGGTCTGGGTGGCGGTGGCTTGGATCAGGAAAGGGCGAGGGCCGAAGCGCAGACAGCGCGACGGCACGTAGAAAGCGGTTTCTGTAGAGCCGAGCCGATGCTCGGCTACGCGGTGAACGACCTCAGGCGCACGGCAACGGCCGCAGGGCGCCTCAGCTGGCGTGCGGTGCGGGCGGAGCGTGGCCGGGGTTCAACCGCAGTGCGGGATCGTGCAGCTGCCAGCGCAGGGCGTCGGAACGCCACAGCGGAACATGCGCGACCAGGGCGGCGCGCGGGGGAGCCAGTCCGGTACAGGGCGTGGTGCCCTCGCCATCAAGCGGCGGCTCCGGTGCTGGCGCGGCATGGTGCGGGCACTCGTCCGCCGGCGGGGCCGGCATCGGCATGACCTGCTGCAGATCTTCAGCGTGTGCCTGCCAGCCGTGGGCAGCGGGGCCGTTGCCGCGTCCTTCGTGCAGTGCCGACCAGCCCAGCAACAGCGTCAGCAGCGCGGCCACGAGCAGTGGCCACCCTTGACGGGCGAGCTGGCGCAGCGTGGCGGTGGGCGCGGGCGAAGCCATGGCGCGGAGGCGGAGTCGTTACGAAGATGTTACGTAGAATAACATAAACGATAATGATTCGCATGTGCGGGGCGTGGCGGGCCGACAAGGGGCCCCCGGAACGGCCTGGGAAGGCCCTCATGGCCTTCTGGTAGATCCACCTCATGGGTGGGGGTGCTCTCTGGCGGGGCGCCCCGTGGGCGATACCTCCGGGCCGAGCGCCGCCTCAATCCCGGTCGTCGCGGGTCCAGACAGCGTCGTGCTCGCGCTTCACCGGAAACTTGGGCACAGGGCTGTAGGCCGGGGCGCACAGGGCGCGGCCGTCCCGCACGTCGAAGCGCGCCCCGTGCAGCACGCACTCCACGCTGCCTTCGGTGGTGTTGAACTCGCCTGAGGACAGCTCGAACTCTTCATGCGTGCACTGGTCTTCCAGGGCGTACAGCTCGCCGTCGAGGTTGAACACCACGATCGGCGTGCCGGTCACCTCGTCGAACACACTCTTCATTTCACCCGGCAACAGCTCGGCGCCGGCACAGACAAAGGTCCAGGCCTCGCTCACGCGGCGGCTCCGGCCAGCGGCTTCTCCAGGATCTCGAAGCGCAGGTCGTCGCGCTTGGGAATGCCGAAGCGTTCGTCGCCATACGGGAACGGCTTCTTGATGCCGGTGCGCTGGTAGCCGCGGCGTTCATAGAAGGCGATCAGCTCGTCGCGCACGTCGATCACCGTCATCTGCATCACCGGCACGCTCCATTCGCGCGCGGCATGCGCTTCGGCGGCCTCCATCATCTGCTTGCCGACACCGCCGCCCTGCTGGGTCGGGTCGACCGAGAACATGCCGAAGTAGCCCTTGCCATCGACATCGGCAACGTGGGCGCAGGCCACCAGCTGGTTCCCGCGCTCGGCCAGCAGGATGGTGGAGCGCGGGCGGTCCAGGTCGGCCTGGATGCCTTCGGCGTCGATGCGGGCGCCGTCCAGCAGGTCGGCTTCAGTGGTCCAGCCAACGCGGCTGGCGTCACCACGGTAAGCCGAGGTGACCAGGGCGATCAGGGCGGGGATGTCGGCCGGCGTGGCGGCCCGGTAGGTCAGGGTGGTCATGGACACATTCTAGGTGGGGTGGGGGCGGGCGCAAATGGGGAGGGGTCAGATCCCTTTCGCAACGCGAAAGGGATCTGACCCCGGCGTCGCCCCCGGCGTCTACTGACCCAACGGCAGGCTATGGACCGACTGGCACGGGCGTGGAATCGGCAGATGCTCGGGGTCAGATCCCATTGCGCAGCGAAGGGCGCCGACCCCTTGTTACCAGGAGCAGCCCATGCCGAGGCCACGACGGGTCGATGCGCCCGGATACCCGCAACATGTCGTCCAGCGCGGCAACAATCGCCAGCCCGTGTTCTTCACGGATGGCGACCGCGTCGCCTACCTTCGCCTGCTGTGTCATCACGCGGACCAGCACCATTGCAGGGTTCATGCCAATGTGTTGATGGGCAACCACGTGCACCTGCTGGTGACACCCGATGCATCCGGGGGGATGTCTCGGATGATGCAGGCAGTAAATCGCGCCTACGTTCGGCGGGTGAATGAACGACAGCAACGTTCGGGAACGTTGTGGGAGGGGCGATTCCATTCCACGTTGGTGGATACGGATCGCTATCTGCTTGCCTGCCAACGCTATATCGAACTCAACCCGGTTCGTGCGGGGATGGTGGCTCGCCCAGGGGACTATCGCTGGTCGAGCTATCGGGGGCGAATGCGCAGGGCAGCCCGAATGCGCTGCTCGAGCCGCATCCGGCATTCGAGCTGATTGCTTGGGATCAGGATGAACGGCGCAGGTGCTATGCGGAGTTCATCGAGGAGGGTATTCCTGCCGCGGATCTGGCGGCGATCCGGCGGGCATTGCAGTCGCAACGGCGGTTGTTGGGAATGCTGATGGGGTCAGAGCCCTTTCGCGATGCGAAAGGGATCTGACCCCGGTGTGCTGTGTCACCCCAACAGCTTGCGTACCTTGGTCAGCGCGGTCATGAAGCGCTCGATCTCGGCGTGCGTGTTGTAGAACGCCAGCGATGCACGGCAGGTAGCCGCGACGCCGAAGTACTGCAGCAGCGGGTGTGCGCAGTGCTGGCCCGAGCGCACGGCTACGCCTTCCAGGTCGAGCAGAGTGGCCAGGTCGTGGGCATGCGCGCCGTCGATCAGGAACGAGACCACGGCGGCCTTCTCCGGCGCTTCGCCGATGATGCGCAGGCCGTCGACGCGGCGCAGCTCTTCGGTGAAATGCGCCAGCAGTTCGGCTTCGCGGGCTTCCACGTTCTCCTGGCCGAGCTGCTGCAGGTAGTCGGCGGCCACGCCCAGGCCGATGAAACCGGCGATGTTCGGGGTGCCGGCTTCGAACTTGTGCGGGGCATCGTTGAACACGGTGCCGTCGAAGCTGACTTCCTTGATCATTTCGCCGCCACCGAGGAACGGTGGCATCGCATCCAGGTGCTCGCGGCGGGCCCACAGAGCGCCGGTGCCGGTCGGGCCGCACATCTTGTGGCCGGTGATCGCATAGAAATCGCAACCGATCGCGGCCACGTCGACCTTGCGATGCGGCACGGCCTGCGAGCCATCGACTACGGTGATGATGCCGCGCTTGCGCGCTTCGCGGCAGATCTCGCGCACCGGATTGACCGTGCCCAGCACGTTCGAGACGTGGGTGACCGCCAGCAGTTTGACCTCCGGGGTCATCGCCGCGCGCAGCGCATCCAGGTCCAGCGCGCCATCGGGGGTGATCTCGGCCACGCGGATGGTGGCGCCGGTACGCTGCGCGACCAGCTGCCACGGCACGATGTTGGCGTGGTGCTCCATGCGCGTGATCAGGATCACGTCGCCGGCCTTCAGCCGCGGCAGCGCCCACGAGTACGCCACCAGGTTGATGGCGAAGGTGGTGCCGCTGCACAGCACCAGGTCGCTGGGGCGCACGTTGAGGAAGCGCGCCAGCTTGTTGCGCGCGCCTTCGTAGGCATCGGTCGCTTCGCTGCCCAGTGCATGCACCGCGCGGCTGACGTTGGCGTTGTAGCGGCGGTAGAACTCGTCCACCGCGCCAATCACCTGCACCGGCTTCTGGCCGGTATTGGCATTGTCGAAATAGACCAGCGGCTTGCCGTGCACTTCACGCATCAGCAGCGGGAAGTCGAGGCGGACGCGGTCCCAGTCGGGGGCGCCGGTGCGTTCTTCGATCGGGCGCGGCGTGGACAGGTTCATGCCACACCCGCCTCGGCCAACGCCTTGTCCAGGCGACGTGCCAGCTGCGCACGCAGCGCGTCCGGCAGGATCTTCAGCGGCTCGTGGCAGAACGCGGCGCTCAGCAGTGCCTGCGCCTGTGCCTGCGGCAGGCCGCGCGAGCGCAGGTAGAACAGCGCGTTGGCATCGAGCTGGCCGACGGTCGCACCGTGCGCGGCCTTCACTTCATCGGCGTCGATCACCAGCGTCGGCTGGGTGTCGATCTCGGCATCGGCCGAAAGCAGCAGGTTCTTGTTGGACAGGTTCGCGTCGGTGCCATCGGCGCCTTCGCGGATCTGGATGCCACCGTGGAACACCACGCGGCTGCGGTTGGCGGCGACGCCGCGCCACAGCAGTTCGCAGCGGGTATCGCGCGCGATGTGGTCGATGCCCAGGCGGGTTTCGACGTGGCGGCGGCCATTGCCAAGCAGCACGCCGTTGGCGGTCAGCTGGGCGTTGTCGCCTTCCAGGCGCACGTTCAGTTCATGGCGGCTGAGCGCGGCGCCCAGTTCCAGGTCGACACGGTGGTACTGCGCGTCGCGGGCGAGTACGGCGTCGGTGCGCAGGAAGCTGGTCTGGCGCGCGCTGCCGGCCTGCACGCGAGCGTGCTTGAGCACGGCATCACGGGCGACGTGGGCATGCAGCACGGTGTTGTCCAGGTGGGCGGAGTCACCCACGCTGAAGCGGTGCTCGACTACGCCCAGGCTGGCGCCGGCACGCAGTTCGATCAGGTGGCGGTGATGCCAGGCCAGGTCGGTGTCGCCAGCGACGCTGGCGAACACCAGCTGCAGCGGTACCTCAATCTGCACGCCTTCGTCCACGCGCAGCACCACGCCTTCATCGGCCAGCGCGGCGTTGAGGCGGGCGAAAATCTCTTCGCTGCGCTCGTAGCGGCGGCCAAGGAAACGCACGGCGTCTTCGCCGGAGGCCAGTGCGGCCGACAGCGGCTGCAGCTGCACGCCGGCCGGCAGGCCCTGCACGTCGCTCAGCGCGGCATCCAGGCGGCCGTTGACGAACACCAGGCGCGGCGCGGGGATGTCCTCCAGAAGCGCGGCGTCCAACGCCGGGCCCTGCAGCGGTGCCGCGGTGAACGCACGGCGCTCCAGCTGGCGCAGCGAGGTGTACTTCCAGGCTTCGTTGCGGGCGGCCGGCAGGCCGTCACGCAGGGCCGCGTCCAGCACTTCGCGGCGCGCATCGCTGCCGCAGAAGGCCTGGGCCATCGAATCGAGCAGCGCGTTCATCAGACGGCCGCCTCGCGCACCACGCGATCCTTGAGGAAATCGTAGCCGTGCGCTTCCAGTTCCAGTGCCAGTTCCGGGCCACCGGTCTTGACGATGCGACCATCGGCCAGCACGTGCACCACGTCTGGCTTGATGTAGTCCAGCAGGCGCTGATAGTGGGTAATGACCAGGAACGAACGGTCGGCGGCGCGCAGTGCGTTGACGCCGTCGGCCACGCTCTTCAGTGCGTCGATGTCCAGGCCCGAATCGGTTTCGTCCAGGATGGCCAGCTTCGGCTCCAGCACGGCCAGCTGGAAGATCTCGTTGCGCTTCTTCTCGCCGCCGGAGAAGCCTTCGTTGACGCCACGGTGCAGCAGTTCATCCTTCAGGTGCAGCACGGCCAGCTTCTGGCGCACCAGCTTGAGGAACTGCATGGAATCGAGTTCTTCCTCACCGCGAGCCTTGCGCTGGGCGTTCAGTGCCGCGCGCAGGAAGTAGGTGTTGTTCACGCCCGGGATTTCCACCGGGTACTGGAACGCCAGGAACAGGCCGGCGGCGGCGCGCGCTTCCGGGTCCTGCTCCAGCAGGTCGGTGCCTTCAAACAGCACGCTGCCTTCGGTCACTTCGTAGCCGTCGCGGCCGGCCAGGACATTGCCCAGGGTGGACTTGCCGGCGCCGTTCGGGCCCATGATGGCGTGCACCTGGCCGGGCTTCACATCCAGCGACAGGCCCTTGAGGATTTCCTTGTCGCCGATGCGGGCGTGGAGGTTTTCGATCTTCAGCATGGTGGGGGTTTCCGTGGGGCGGGCCGCGGCCCGCCGGTAAAGAGAATGCGTTTGCGAGGGGCAGGGGCGGGCGGTCAGCCCACCGAACCTTCCAGCGAGACTTCCAGCAGCTTCTTGGCTTCCACCGCGAACTCCATCGGCAGTTCGCGGAACACCTGCTTGCAGAAGCCGTCGACGATCATCGACACCGCGTCTTCCTGGCTGATGCCACGGGCGCGGCAGTAGAACAGCTGGTCGTCGGAGATCTTGGAGGTGGTGGCCTCGTGCTCGACGGTGGCGCCCGGGTTCTTCACCTCGATGTAGGGGAAGGTGTGGGCGCCGCACTGCTTGCCGATCAGCAGCGAATCGCACTGGGTGTAGTTGCGCGCGCCGTCGGCGTTGCGGTCCACCCGCACCAGGCCGCGGTAGGTGTTCTGGCCACGGCCGGCACTGATGCCCTTGCTGACGATCTTGCTCTTGGTGCGCTTGCCGATGTGGATCATCTTGGTGCCGGTGTCGGCCTGCTGGCGGTGATGGGTCAGCGCCACGGAGTGGAACTCACCGACCGAGTCGTCGCCCAGCAGTACGCAGGACGGGTACTTCCAGGTGATCGCCGAGCCGGTCTCGACCTGGGTCCAGGTGACCTTGCTGCGCGCACCACGGCATTCGGCACGCTTGGTGACGAAGTTGTAGATGCCGCCGACGCCGTTCTCATCGCCCGGATACCAGTTCTGGACGGTCGAGTACTTGATCTCGGCATCGTCCAGCGCGACCAGCTCGACCACCGCCGCGTGCAGCTGGTTCTCGTCGCGCATCGGCGCGGTGCAGCCTTCGAGGTAGCTGACGTAGGAGCCCTTGTCGGCGACGATCAGCGTGCGTTCGAACTGGCCAGTGTTTTCGGCGTTGATGCGGAAATAGGTCGACAGCTCCATCGGGCAGCGAACGCCCTCGGGAATGTAGACGAAGGTGCCGTCCGAGAAGACCGCCGAATTGAGAGTCGCGAAGTAATTGTCGCGCTGCGGCACGACCTTGCCCAGCCATTTGCGAACCAGATCGGGATATTCCTTGATCGCCTCGGAGATGGAACGAAAGATGACGCCCGCCGCTTCCAGTTCCTTGCGGAAGGTCGTCGCCACGGACACCGAGTCGAACACCGCGTCGACCGCGACCTTGCGCGCGCCCTCGACCCCCGCGAGCACCTCCTGCTCCTTGATCGGGATGCCGAGCTTCTCGTAAGTGCGACGGATCTCGGGGTCGAGCTCGTCGAGCGACGCGATCGTCTTCTTCTGCTTGGGCTCGGCGTAATAATACGCGTCCTGATAGTCGATCGGCGGGATATTCAGCTTGGCCCAGTCCGGGCTCTCCAGCGTCTGCCACAGGCGAAACGCCTTCAGCCGCCAGTCGAGCATCCATTCCGGCTCGCCCTTCTTGGCCGAGATATAGCGGACCGTATCCTCGCTCAACCCCTTGGGCGCGAAGTCCTGCTCGATCTCGGTGGCGAAGCCCCACTCGTACTTCTTGTTGGCGGCGGCGAGCGCCTCTGCATTTTTCGTAGCCATCAGGCGAATACCCCCGGACGCGCGTCAGCGCCCATCACTTGCGATTCAACAGGATCGGCGGCGAGCGTCGCGAGCGTCACCCCGGAAAAGGCGGCGCGTACCGCCTGATTGACGACATGCCAATGCGGCCGGACACGACATTGCATTTCAAGGCTGCAATCGTGCGCAGCGCCATCGACGCACGCGGTCAGCGCGATCGGGCCGTCCACCGCCTCGACGATATCGGCCAGGCTGATCGT
>CAJYNG010000006.1 GCA_913775725.1 uncultured Stenotrophomonas sp.
TGCACGGGGCGGGCCGCACCATGCAGGAGATCGTTGGTCAGGTCGGTCGGGTCAACGAGATCATGGCCGAGATCTCGGCCGCGTCACGCGAACAGTCGGCCGGCATCGAGCAGGTCAACCAGACCGTGGTGCAGATGGACGAAACCACCCAGCAGAACGCCGCGCTGGTGGAAGAAGCCAGCGCCGCCGCGCGCGCGATGGAAGAACAGGCCGAGCAGCTGGCAGTGGCGGTCTCGCGCTTCCGTTTGCAGGCCGAACCGGTAGCCGTGGCACGCCGCGCGGCCTGAAACCAGGCACGCGTACATGAAGACGCCCGGCCAAGGCCGGGCGTCGTCGTTTCTGCTCATCGGTGCGCCGGAGTCAGGCCCGGTAACCGCAACGGCTCAGAACATTCCTTCGAAGGGGTTCCAGCTGGCCTTGCCCTTCACCTGTTCCAGGTAGTAGCTGTAGTTGGTGCTGGAGGCGACCAGGAAGTTCAAAGCGATGAACAGCGCGCGGGCGACGATCTCCGGCAGGAACAGGGTGACGGCGGCCAGCACGATGTTGATGCCGATCACCACCAGCGCCTTGCGCCACATGCCCAGAATGAACAGGTAGATGAAGCCGAAGAAGAAGGCGAAGAAGTTGATGTTGACCTTGAGGCGGTCGCCGAAGGACAGCGCCTTCCAGGCCTGCTTGAAACCCCGCTCCTTGGGCGCGCCATGCTGCTGGAAGAAGTTGAAGCGGAACTGCCACTTCGGGCTGAAGCGGGAGAGGTCGACTGCATTCATTGACGATTACGTCCTTGTAGGAAAACGGTTACATCTTATCGGGCGAGCGGGCTGCGGGGCCACCCTCCTGCGTCAAAAATGTGACGTTTGATCAGTGCGGCGCTGTGGCGGGGCCCGCACCGTCACCCATCCGCCTTGTTTTTAGGATAGGGTGCGCAGTCCGCTGCCGCCCCAGCTGAACCCGGGCGGCGGCGGGATGTCCATGGAGGTTGCATGACCACACCTGCTACACCGGAAAACGCACCGGGACCGGTGCTCCTGCCGACACCTGAAGTGGTGCAGGCACAACAGCTGCTCGCACGCCAGCAACTGGCGGTGGCGATGGACCGTGCACGCACGGCCGCTACGCAGAACGCGGCCGCGGCCGCGCTGGAAAGCGAGTAATCCGCAACACCGCCGATCGCGCTGGCCTGTCGCCAGCGCGATCGCGGCGCGCGCCGCCGGTCAGAACCGTGCGGTCATGCTCAGGAAGTAGCTGCGCCCGGCCACGAAGTAGTCGGTGGAGCCTTCTGCATACAGCTTCTTGTCGACCAGATTGCTGACGCCGCCGCGCAGGGTCAGCACCTCGTTGACGTTCCATGCCGCGGTCAGGTCATACAGGGTGTAGGCCTTGAGGAAGGTTGTGGCGGTGCCGGTCTGCTTGCCGGTGTACTGCGCCGACAGGCTGCTGGAAAACACCGCGTTGGGCGTCCAGTCCAGCGACGAGTAGCCGGAGAATTCCGGCGTATCGATCAGGTTCCTGCCGGTGGTCAGGTTCTTGGCCTCCTTCATCCAGGTGGCCGAAGTGCGCCAGCGCCAGTGCTCACCGAAGCGGAAGTTGAGGTTGCCTTCCATGCCGCTGGTACGGGCGCGCTGCACGTTGCTCATGCGCGTCCACCAGATGCCGTTGAACCGGCCCAGCGGCGCGTACTCGATCTTGTTCCTGAAGTCGGTGTGGAAATAGGTCAGGCCCGCATCGACGAAGTCGTTGTCGAAGCTGATGCCGATCTCGCGGTTGGTGCTGGTTTCCGGATCCAGATCCGGGTTGCCGGCCATGTAGCAGCCACCGCGGGTATAGCCCAACGGGATCAGCGAGGTGCAGCCGCGGCCGCCGGACTGGGTGGCGGCGGTGGCAGAATTCTCGGTCAGGCTGGGCGCGCGGAAGCCTTTGGAAACGCCACCTCGGATCGTCCACTGCTCGGCCGGATGCCAGACCAGGTAGGCACGCGGGCTGACGTGGCCGCCGAACTTCTCGTGGTGGTCCAGGCGTGCGCCCAGAGTCAGCGCCAGGGTGCGGTGCAGCTTCAGCTCGTCCTCGACGAACAGCGCCCAGGTATCGACCTCCAGGTCCGAGCCACTGACCGCGTTGCCGGCATAGTCGATCGGCGCGCGGCCGATGGTGTCGGTGTTGGTCAGCTCCTGACGCTTCCACTGGCCGCCCACGGCGAACTGGTGTTCAACGCCGAGGGTGAACGGCGTGGTCAGGCTGCCTTCGATGATCGTATCGGTGGCTTCGGAGCGGCCGGTGGCACCGATGTCGTTCTTGTATTCGGTCCAGTACGCACTGATCTTCGAGTTGCCGAAGCTCCACTTGCCATCGTGGTTGAGTGACAGCGAGCTGCGCTTGAGTTCGCTGGCACCCCAGGCGCCTTCGTCCTGCTTCTCCAGCGACGCGTCGATGAAGGACTGCTGCACGCCGTGGCCCGCTTCCAGCGACAGTTCCTGCGCATCGCTGAGCTTCCACTGCAGCAGCGCGTCGACATTGCGGTCCTTCTCGCCGGCGTAGGCATTGCCATAGACACCGCCGTTGGAGCGGTCCGAGTCGCGGCGCATGCTGCTGGCGCCGATGCGCAGGCCGAAGCGCTCGCCGAGCGGGCCGGAGAACGTCGCGCCGATCTGCTGGGTATCCCCGCGCTTGCCATCACCCGGGCGGGTGTAGCTGTGGGTGGCACTGCCGTTCCATTCGTCGCCGATGCGACGGGTGATGATGTTGATCACACCGCCCATGGCGTCGGAACCATACAGCGACGACATCGGGCCACGCACCACTTCGATGCGCTCGATCTGGTCGGGCGAGATCCAGTTCAGGTCCTGGCGGCCGAGGTCGGGGCGGTAGTTGGTGGAGGCTGAACTGCCCATGCGCTTGCCGTCCACCAGCACCAGCGTGTAGTTGGAGGGCATGCCGCGCAGCTTGATCTTGGACTGTTCGCCCGCTGCGCTGAGGCCACCGGTCACGCCCGGCACGCGGCTGAGCAGGGTGGCCAGGTCGTGCACCGGCTGGCGCTCGATGTCCTCGCGGCTGATCACGCTGATGCTGGCCGGCGCATCCTTGATCCATTGCTGGTTGCCCGAGGCGGTGACCACCACGGTATCCAGATCCTTGGTGGAGGCATCGGCGCTGGCCTCAGCGGCGGCCAGGCCGGGCAGGGCCAGCAGGCAGGCGGTGGCCAGGGCAGTGGCCAGGCGGGTACGCGGCAGGCGCGCGGAACGGGAACGGGACGGCAGGGACATGACGGCTTCCATGGGAGAAAGTAGGGACCCGGTGGAAGCAGCAGGCGCAGCGGACAGCAGGCAGCCCCTTCCATGGGTCGTCGGCGCGCGGTGTGGGCCGGCGCAGCTGGGTGGGTCTGTGCCGTGCGGAAGACGGCGACCTGCCTGGTTAATGAAATGATAACCGTTCGCGTTTGTTACGATCCAGTACCCCCGGTGACAAAGTGACAGCCTCCGCCGCCGCCGCGGCACGCCTGCTGTTTGCTGAATGGGGACAAATGCCGGCGTAGACCTTCGCACGCGGCTTACATCCGGCGCCCTAGACTGAGCCGCATTTTCGATTCCGCCCCGTTGGAGATCGTGTGGGTTCCGGTAGTGACAGACATCGACTGTGTGGCCAAGCGCCGGCACAGCCAGGACAAGTGCGGGCGCCGGGAAGGCGCGCCGGGAACCTTCGTGCATGCAGCCCGGCCGGGATGGCCGGCCGTGCCGACCGTGGGGAGTAAGCGCTGATGGGGGGGCAAACCATCCACGCAGACGCTGAGGCACCCGGGCTCGACGCCGGCTGGGCGCTGCTGCCGGCCGAATCGCCGCTGCAGATGCCCGAGCAGACCCTGCGCGCAGGCGAACTGAAGGTCCGCCGTCACCGCACCTCGCCGCGACTGATCGGCCTGCGCCGGTTATATATCTTCGGCGGCACGCTGGCGATGACCGCCATCGCCACCCGGATGATGTGGCGGGTGCTGTCGGCCAATGGCATCAGCGTGCTCGAAGCCTGCCTGCTGGTCCTGTTTGTCGGCCTGTTCGCCTGGATCGCGCTGTCTTTCGCCAGCGCCCTGGCCGGCTTCCTGACCGCTGTGTTCGATCGTGGCTACCGCCTCGGCATCGATCCGGACAAGCCGCTGCCGACTGTGCACAGCCGCACCGCGCTGCTGATGCCGACCTACAACGAAGACCCACGCCGCCTGTTGGCCGGCCTGCAGGCCATCTACGAATCAGTGGCCGCCACCGGCCAGTTGGAGCGCTTCGACTTCTTCGTGCTCAGCGACACCCGCCGTGAGGACATCGCGCGCGCCGAGGAACAGGTGTTCGCCGAGCTGCGCGATCGCGTGCCGGACGGCCGGGTGCGGCTGTTCTATCGCCGCCGTGGCGACAACAGCGGGCGCAAGGCCGGCAACATCGCCGACTGGGTACGCCGCTTCGGTGGGGCCTACCCGCAGATGCTGATCCTCGACGCCGACAGCCTGATGACCGGCGACAGCATCGTGCGCCTGGTGGCCGGCATGGAACACAACGCCGATGTCGGCCTGATCCAGACGCTGCCGTCGGTGATCGGCGGGCGCACCCTGTTCGCCCGCATGCAGCAGTTTGGCGGCCGCGTGTACGGGCCGGTGATCGCCCGCGGCGTGGCCTGGTGGCATGGCGCCGAGAGCAACTACTGGGGCCACAACGCCATCATCCGTACCCGCGCCTTCGCCGACCACGCCGGCCTGCCGGCGCTGCCGGGGCGCAAGCCGTTCGGCGGCCACGTACTCAGCCATGATTTCGTTGAAGCGGCACTGATGCGCCGTGGCGGCTGGGCCGCGCACATGGTGCCGTACCTGGGCGGCAGCTACGAGGAAGGGCCGCCGACCCTGACCGATCTGCTGGTGCGCGATCGCCGCTGGTGCCAGGGCAACCTGCAGCATGGCAAGGTGGTCGGCAGCCGTGGCCTGCACTGGATCAGCCGCACCCACATGCTGATTGGCATTGGTCATTACTTCACCGCGCCGATGTGGGCGATGCTGATGTTGATCGGCATCGCCATCCCGCTGTTCCAGGAAGGCATCGATTTCAATGCCCTGCTGCACCTGTCGCCGAGCGTGTACTGGCGCGCCCAGGACGAGGAGCAGGTGGTGCGCCTGTTCGCGGCGACCATGGCGGTGCTGCTGCTGCCCAAGGTGCTGGGCTACCTGGCGATGCTGCTGGACCCGGTCGACCGCCGCGGCTGCGGTGGTGCGATCCGCGCGTTCGTCTCGATGCTGGTGGAAACCGTACTGGCCGCGCTGATGGCGCCGGTGGTGATGTACGTACAGTCACGCGGCGTCGCCGAAGTGCTGTCCGGGCGCGACTCGGGCTGGGACGCGCAGCAGCGTGACGACGGTGGCATCTCGTGGTTGACGCTGATCCGCGGCTATGGCGGTCTGGGTGTATTCGGTGCCTTCATGGGTATGCTGGCCTGGGCGGTATCGCCGTCGCTGGCCGCGTGGATGGCACCGGTGGTGATCGGCATGGTGCTGGCGGTGCCGGTGGTGGCGCTGACCTCCTCGCGTGGCCCGGGTGCCTTCCTGCACCGTCTTGGCCTGCTCGATATCCCCGAGGAGAACATTCCGCCGCCGGTGCTGGTGCGTGCGGCACAACTGCGCCGGGAAGCCGCCGAGCAACCGCCGCTGTACTGATCCCCCTGCGCCAGCGGCATAATGCGGCTCGAACTTGAAGGAGCCGCATCATGCTGCAAACGGTGGAACAGGAAACCGGCGCCTCGCCGCAGTGGTCGGTGATCTGGCTGCACGGCCTCGGTGCGGATGGCCATGACTTCGCGCCGATCGTGCCGGAACTGGTGCGCCCGCACTGGCCGGCGCTGCGCTTCGTGTTCCCGCATGCACCGGTGCGGCCGATCACGATCAACAACGGCGTGCCGATGCGTGGCTGGTACGACATCGTCGGCATGGATTTCCGTTCGCGCGCCGACATGGCCGGCGTGCAGGAATCGGTGGTGCAGCTGGACGCGCTGATCGCGCGCGAGATCGAGCGTGGCATCGCACCGGAAAGGATCTTCCTGGCAGGCTTTTCGCAGGGCGGCGCGATCATCCTGACCGCCGCGCTGTCGCGCACAGCGCCGTTGGCTGGCCTGATCGCGCTGTCCACCTACCTGCCCGAAGCTGAAAGTGCCAAGCGCATTGACGGTGCGGTGCAGGTGCCGGTGTTCATGGCCCATGGCAGCAGCGATCCGGTGATTCCGCAGGCGGTGGCCGTACACAGCGCGCAGGCATTGCAGGCGCAGGGCCTGGAAGTGGAATGGCACAGCTACCCGATGGCCCACCAGGTCTGCGCCGAAGAGATCCAGGCGCTGGGTGACTGGCTGCAGGAACGGCTGGGCGCGGCCTGAGCCATGCCCCCGGCCAGCACGCCGCCATGGATGCCGGAACTGTGTCGCCTGCCGCGGCTGGCGGCGATGCTCGGCCTGGCCGAGCTGGTGGTGGTAGTGCTGGCGCTGGCGCCCGACGGTAGCCGTCACTGGACCTTTGGCGAACTGTTGTCGGCCAGTGGTTTCGCGTTGTGGCTTGCGCTGGCGGTGACCGCCAGCCTGTGCCTGCTGCGGCAGGCGCTGTCGAGGCTGCCGCAGGTGCTGGGGGCTGTCGCGGCCATCGCACTGGCGACGCTGATCGCGGTGGTCTGCGCGGGCATCGTGCATGCGCTGTATGCAGTACTGGGGGACAACTTCGCCCGCGGCATCAGCTTCTGGCGCTTCACGCTGGGTAGCGCCGCGACGACGGCGCTGATCACCGCGCTGGCCCTGCGCTACTTCTACGTGAGTGACCGCTGGGCTGCGCAGGTGCAGGCCAATGCCCGTGCCCAGGCTGACGCGTTGCAGGCGCGGATCCGTCCGCATTTCCTGTTCAACAGCATGAACCTGATCGCCAGCCTGCTGCATCGCGATCCGGCGGTAGCCGAACGTGCGGTGCTCGATCTGTCCGATCTGTTCCGTGCCGCGCTGGGTGCAGGCGAGGGCGATTCCACCCTGCGCGACGAATGCGAGCTGGCCGAGCGCTACCTGTCGATCGAATCGCTGCGCCTGGGCGAGCGCCTGCAGGTGCGCTGGCGGCGCGACGAGCCGCTGCCGTGGGACCTGCCATTGCCGAGGCTGGTGCTGCAGCCGCTGGTGGAGAACGCCGTGCTGCACGGCATCTCGCGACTGCCCGAAGGCGGCACCATTGAATTGCAGCTGGTGCGTGAGGGCAACGAGCTGCAGATCCGCGTACGTAATCCTGCGCCCGATCCACAGGCCCCGGGGCTGGCCCTGGCGCGCGGTGCCGGCCATGCCCAGCACAGCATCGGCCATCGGCTGGCCTGGCGCTTTGGCAGCGCCGCACGGATGACGGCTGGCTGGAGCGAGGGCTACTATGCCTGCCAGGTGACAGTGCCGATCCAGTGAGGGAACGATCGTGAGGGTAGTCATCGCCGATGACGAACCGCTGGCGCGTGAGCGCCTGCGCAGCCTGTTGGCCGCGCAGGACGGCGTGGATGTGGTGGCCGAGGCCGGCAACGGCGAACAGGCCCTGCACGCGTGCGCGGAGCTGCAGCCGGACCTGGTCCTGCTGGATATCGCCATGCCCGGGCTGGATGGCCTGGAAGCCGCCCGCCATCTGGCCAGCTTCGAGCCGCGCCCGGCGGTGGTGTTCTGCACGGCCTACGACGCGCATGCACTGTCGGCGTTCGAGGCCGCAGCGATCGACTACCTGATGAAGCCGGTGCGCGCCGAACGCCTGGCAGCGGCGATTGCGCGTGCACGCACGTTCCTGGCTGGCCGCGACGGCCAGCCGCAGGAACACAGCGGGCAGCAGGCCCGCAGCATGCTGTGCGCGCGCCTGCGTGGCAGCCTGCGCCTGATTCCGCTGGACGACATCCACTACCTGCAGGCCGAAGAGAAGTACGTGGTGGTGCACCACGCACGCGGCGAAGACCTGATCGAGGAGTCGCTGAAGTCGCTGGAGGAAGAGTTCGCCAGCCGCTTCATCCGCATCCATCGCAACTGCCTGGTGGCACGCCATGAGCTGGTGGAGCTGCGTCGAGGCACAGGCGGTCAGGTGCAGGCGATGCTGCGCCATGGCAAGCAGCCGCTGGAAGTCAGCCGCCGCTGCGTGGCGACGCTGAAGCAGGAACTGCGGCATCTGTGAGTGTTCCGCGCGGCCTGCGGCCGCGACTGCTTACGAGCAACGTCTGAAGCAACGGCAACTGCAACAGCGGGTCATGGCTCGGTGTTTCTACGTACTGGGTCGGGCCGGGATGAGGGCGCGAGACACGCCGTAAACCCATCCATGGGGGCTCGATGGCGCCATTCATGGCGCCAACGGTCCCGCGCCCCACCCCGGCCCAACCCTCTCGTTGTCCATCGCGTCGGACAGCAAAGGCATTGTTGTTATCGGAGTGGAGAAATGTAGAGTCGAGCCATGCTCGACTCAGAGCGAAGCGACCCGCTGTTGCTCTGCTTTTCTTTTGATCTTCCGTGGCTGGCGCACACGGAAACTGTCAAAGGCCGGGGCGGTGGGGTCAGGCGGGGTGTCCGCGGCATGGATGCCGCGGCCAAGCCCTCATGGATGGGTTCACGGCGTCCCCGCATGACCCCGCCGCCCCGGCCAAGCACGGCTTCTGCTTTGATAGCCCCAGCCACGAGGGGCTCCGCCGTTGGCCGTATCCACGCCGAAGGCGCGATAATGACCGGATGGAAACCGTCCGCATCGCCACCCGCAAGAGCCCGCTCGCCCTCTGGCAGAGCGAACACGTCGCCGACCGCCTGCGCCAGGCCCATCCCGGCCTGCATGTGGAACTGGTGCCGATGAGCACCCGCGGCGACGAGGTGCTCGACCGTTCGCTGGCCGCCATCGGTGGCAAGGGCCTGTTCCTGAAGGAGCTGGAGCTGGCCATGCTGCGTGGCGAGGCCGACTGCGCCGTGCATTCGCTGAAGGATGTGCCGATGGAACTGGACGCTCCGTTTGCGTTGCCGGCAATGCTGACCCGCCACGATCCCGCCGATGGCTTCGTTTCCAATCTGTACGCCTCGCTGGACGCGCTGCCGATCGGCGCGCGGGTGGGCACCTCGTCACTGCGTCGTCAGGCCCAGCTGCGCGCGCTGCGCCCGGACCTGGAGCTGCTGGACCTGCGTGGCAACGTCAACACCCGCCTGGCCAAGCTCGACAACGGTGGCTACGACGCCATCGTCCTGGCCGTAGCCGGTCTGGAGCGTCTGGGCCTGGGCGGGCGCATCGTCACGCGCCTGCAGCCGCCGCAGTGGCTGCCGGCCCCGGCGCAGGGCGCGGTGGCGGTGGAGTGTGATGGTGGCAATGCGCGCCTGATGGCGTTGTTCGCCCAGCTTGATGACACGGCCACGCGTGCCTGCGTTGAGGCCGAGCGAGCGATGAACCGTGCGTTGCATGGCAGCTGCCACGTGCCGGTGGCAGCCATCGCGCAGTGGCAGGGCGACGACCTGCACCTGCAAGGGCTGGTTGGCAGCGCCAGCGATGGCCGTGCGGTGCGTGCCGAGGCGGTGGGCCCGGCCAGTGACCCGGAAGTGCTGGGCCAGCGCGTGGCGAACATGCTGCTGGGTGCCGGTGCCGGCGAACTGCTGAACGTCTGAACGATGCATCTGTAGAGTCGAGCCATGCTCGACTGCTCCTTTCGCAGAGGCGGGCCTGCTCGACGGGCCGGGCAACAGCAGTCGAGCATGGCTCGACTCTACAAAAGGAAGAACGGGCGCCCTCGGCGCCCGTTCTGCTTATTTGAACTTGTAGACCACGTTCATCGTGGTCAGCGTATCGGTCTTGCGCTTGTCCTCGGCCACGTCACTGTTGTAACGCGCCTGCCAGCCGGCCTTCAGCGCCAGATGTTCGTTCATGCTCACCGAAACACCGAAGTCGTTCTGGCCAAAGGTGTTGTAGGAACCCGATTCGACCAGCAGGGTGTTGACCAGGTCGGTGTTGTCGGTCAGCGAGTACTTCATGTCGAACAGGCCGCGGCCGATCATGCCGGTGCGGGTGCGGTCGTCCTCGGTGCTGTGGGTGCGGCGCACACCGGGGCCGATCTGCGCGTCGAACGAGAAGCGCTCGGTGTTCCACAGGCGGGTGCCGTAACCCAGACCGAACGAGCTCTGGCGGTCGTAGGTGGCGAAGTCGTCGCGTTCGGTACGCACCGTCGCGGTCAACTGGCGGTGCTCGCCCAGCTGCAGCGCGCTGCCAGCGCTGCCGGTGTAGCGGTTGGCGGTGGTGTTGTTGCGTCGGGTGGTGGTGCCGTCGTCGTTGGTCTCGGTCACCTTGGAGCTGGAGCGCAGGCCGAACAGATCCATGCTGTGCACCCAGTCGCCATCGGTGTAGCGCAGGCGCAGGCGGCCGTTGAAGCTCTCGGTGCTGCTGTTGCCACGTGCCGAGGCGAAACCGAGCTCGCCACCACTGCCGCTCCACGGCGAGGACATCGCCGCCAGTTCGGAGGCATCCTGCGCATACGCGAGCGGTGCGCACAGCAGCAGGGGGATCAGCAGGGACACGCGCAGGGACATCGGGGCTTCTCCGAAGCGATTGACAGCCGGTGATGATACTGGAAGCGTGATGGCGGTCCGAATCGATCCAATGCGCGCTTCAGCGAACGTTGCCGCGATCGCCTATTCAGGGCAGATCGACGCGCAATGCCGGGTCGTTGAAGCGCGAATAGCGCAGGCGCAGCTGGAAGCTGCGGCCATTGCTGCTGCCGCTGCGCACGATCTGCCGTGGCAGGCCCTGGGCGTCCACCCAGTATTCCAGGCGTTCGCCGGGCTGGGCGGCGCGCAACCGGTAGTGACGGGTTTCGACGCCATCCAGCGACTGGCTGCCCAGGTCTTCGGCCTGCAGGTCGGCGGGCAGGGCATCGGCCGGCAGCGGATTGCGCCACTGCTCGAGCAGGCCCGGCGGGGTCGGCACCTGGCGGACCGCACCCTCGGCCTGCAGGAACATGGTGTCGCCGATGATGGTCTGCGGCCCGGTCGGGGTCTGCACCCGGAAACGGTCGGGGGCGACGAAGTCCATGGCGCTGCGCACCGGCTGCGGCGCACCCAGCACCTCCAGTTCGGCGTGGAAGCTGCGCAGGGCCGAGAAGCGCTGGCTGGCGCCCAGCACGGCCTGCGCTGGATCCGCAGCCGGCACGGGCGCTCCGGTGCTGGCCGGCGCGGGCGCGCGATCACAGGCGACCAGCAGCAGGCAGGCCAGCAGGGACAGGGCAGGCAACCGGCGCATCGGGTGTTCCAGAGGGGTGGGGGCGACCACGATAGCCCAAACGTCCCACACAAGACCCGCGACTCGGACATAATCGGGGGTATGGACCGATACGAACGCATCACCGCCCTGCATCGTCTGCTCAAGTCCGCACGCTATCCGGTGACGGTGGCGACCCTGCAGGACAAGCTCGGTTGTTCCCGTGCCACTGTCTACCGCGACCTGGCCTTCCTGCGCGATGCGCTGATGGCACCGATCGAAGGCGACGGCGAGGCGGGCTTCCGCTACCAGGCTGATGAGAGCGACCGCTTCGAGCTGCCCGGCCTGTGGCTGAGTTCGGAGGAGCTGCATGCCCTGCTGGCCTCGCAGCACCTGCTGGCGCGGACCGGCGGCGGCGTGCTGTCGTCGGTGCTGGCACCGCTGCAGCAGCGCATCGAGAGCCTGCTGGCGGCCCAGGCTGGCGTCTCCAGCTGGCCGGTGGACCGCGTGCGGGTGATTCCGCACCGCGGTCGCAAGTTCGATGAAGGCAGCTTCCGCAGCGTGGCTTCAGCCGTGCTGGAGCGCCGCCAGCTGGCGTTCGAGTACCGCGCCCGTTCCACCGACGAGCCGACCAAGCGCACCGTTTCGCCACAGCGCCTGACCCACTACCGCGACAACTGGTACCTGGATGCCTGGGACCATGACCGCGAGGCGCTGCGCAGTTTTGCCGTGGATCGCATCCACAAGGCGCGGGTGATCGACAGCACTGCCCGCGATGTGGCCGACAGCGAGCTGGACGAGCAGCTGGGGGCCAGCTACGGCATCTTCTCCGGCGCGCCGAAGGGCTGGGCGACCATCCTGTTCAGCGCCAAGGCCGCGCGCTGGGTGGCCGACGAGCACTGGCATTCCAAGCAGCAGGGCCGCTTCCTGGCCGATGGCCGCTATGAACTGAAGGTACCGTACAGCGTCTCGCGCGAGCTGCTGATGGACGTGCTGCACTACGGCTCGGATGCCGAGATCGTCGAACCGGTGATGCTGCGCGAGCAGGCCAAGGCGCTGCTTGAGCTTGCCCTGAGCAACTACGACAACTCCTGACACTCCCCCCGAGAACCCTCCCGCCCATGAAGAAGACCCTGTTGCTGCCCCTGCTCGCCGCTGCGCTGGCCCTGACCGCCTGCGGCAAGTCCGGCGAGCCCTCGCAGAAGCTGGTGGTGGCCGCCACGGCCGTGCCGCATGCCGAGATCCTTGAAGTGGTCAAGCCGATCCTCAAGCAGGAAGGCGTGGACCTGGACGTGCGCGTGTTCAACGACTACGTGCAGCCCAACGACCAGCTGGTGCAGAAGCAGGTGGACGCCAACTACTTTCAGACCGAGCCGTACCTGGATGCCTACAACCGCGACCGCAAGACCGATCTGGTGAAGGTGATCGGCGTGCACATCGAGCCGTTCGGTGCGTACTCGCGCAAGATCAAGTCGCTGGCCGAGCTGCGTGAAGGCGCCGACGTGGTGATCCCGAACGACCCCAGCAACAACAGCCGTGCGCTGATCCTGCTGCACAAGGCCGGCGTGATCGAGCTGAAGGATCCGACCAACGCGCTGTCGACCCAGCGTGACATCGCCGCCAACCCGAAGAACCTGAAGTTCCGCGAGCTGGACTCGGCGATGCTGCCGCGCGTGCTGGACCAGGTCGACCTGGCCCTGATCAACACCAACTACGCGCTGGACGCTGGCCTCAACCCGACCAAGGATGCACTGGCGATCGAGAGCAAGGATTCGCCGTATGTGAACTTCCTGGTCGCGCGTCCGGACAACAAGGACGACGCCCGCGTGCAGAAGCTGGCCAAGGCGCTGACCAGCCCGCAGGTGAAGGCCTTCATCGAGACCAAGTACAAGGGCGCGGTGCTGCCGGCGTTCTGACCCTCGGACGCCGCCGCTTTTTCATGTAGAGCCGAGCCCATGCTCGGCTCTGCTCTTTACGGCGTGCCGCCAACAGCAGCCGAGCATGGCTCGGCTCTACAGTTTCAATCGACGTGGAAGGCGAGGGTGGCGGCAACCGCCTGCTGCCATCCTGCATACAGTTTCTCGCGCCGGGCCACCTCCATCTGTGGTTCGAAGCGCCGGTCCAGGCCCCATTGCGCGGCGATCTGTTCGCGGCTGGTCCAGAACCCTACCGCCAGGCCGGCCAGGTAGGCCGCACCCAGCGCGGTGGTCTCGGTCAACCGCGGCCGCAGCAGTGGCACCCCAAGGATGTCGGCCTGGAAGCCGGCAAGGAAGTCGTTGCCGATCGCGCCGCCATCGGCGCGCAGCTCGGTCAGCGCGATACCCGCATCGGACTGCATCGCATCGAGCACGTCGCGGGTCTGGTAGGCCATCGCTTCCAGCGCCGCGCGCACGAAGTGCGCCTTGCGGGTGCCACGGGTCAATCCGAACATTGCACCGCGCACATCACTGCGCCAATAGGGTGCACCGAGGCCGACGAACGCCGGCACCAGGTAAGCGCCGCCGCTGTCGGGCACCTGCGCGGCCAGTGCCTGGCTGTCGCTGGCGCGTTCGATCATGCGCAGTCCATCGCGCAGCCACTGCACCACCGAGCCGGCGATGAAGATCGAGCCTTCCAGCGCATATTCCACGCGCCCGTCCAGGCCCCAGGCGATGGTGGTCAGCAGTCCGTTGCGCGAGCGCACCGCCTGCGCGCCGGTATGCATCAGCATGAAGCAGCCGGTGCCATAGGTGTTCTTGACCATGCCCGGCTGGAAGCAGGCCTGGCCGAACAGCGCCGCCTGCTGGTCGCCGGCGATGCCGGCGATCGGGATCGGGTGGTCGAAGAAGAACTGTGGCCGGGTGTGCGCATACACCGAACTGGAATCGCGCACCTGCGGCAGCATCGCGCGCGGGATGTCCAGCAGCGCCAGCAGGTCGTCATCCCAGTCCAGCGTGTGGATGTTGAACAGCAGGGTGCGCGCGGCATTGCTGTAATCGGTCACGTGCGCCTGGCCACCACTGAGGTTCCACACCAGCCAGCTGTCGATGGTACCGAACAGCAGTTCGCCGCGCTCGGCGCGCTGCTGTGCACCCTCCACATGGTCAAGAATCCAACGCACCTTGGTAGCGGAGAAATAGGCGTCGATCAGCAGCCCGGTACGCTCGCGGATCAGCGCCTCATGCCCTTCGGATTTCAGCCGCTCACAGATGGCGTGGCTCTGCCGCGACTGCCATACGATGGCATTGTGGATCGGCTGGCCGGTGGCACGGTCCCAGACCACGGTGGTTTCGCGCTGGTTGGTGATGCCCAGTGCGGCGATGTGGCGCGGGTCGACCTGGCCTCGGCTGAGCAGTTCGGTCAGCGTGGCATAGACGCTGGTGAGGATCTCGCGGGGGTCATGCTCGACCCAGCCGGGCTGCGGGAAGATCTGCGCGAACTCGCGCTGCGCACTGCCGACGATGTCGCCGGCACGGTCGAACAGGATCGCGCGCGAACTGGTAGTGCCCTGGTCGATGGCCAGCACGTAGCGGGGCGTCATGCAGCGTCTCCGGTAGAACGGTCAGGGTAACTTACCTCTCTCTCTGTAGAGCCGAGCCAGGCTTGGCTGCATTTGCACAACGCAGCCGAGCATGGCTCGGCTCTACAGGGTGGGATTCTCCATCCACGCCTGCAGCCGGGCCACCTGCGCAGCATCCAGCCGCAACCCCAGCTTGCTCCGCCGCCACAGCACGTCGTCGGCATCCAAGGCCCATTCGTGGTCGCGCAGGAAAGCCACTTCCCGCGCATGCAGGCCGCCGCCAAAGTTCTCACCAAGATCGTTCACACCCTGCAGGCCATGCAGCAGTTCCGCGCTGCGGCTGCCGTAGGCGCCCGCCCAGCGTCGCGCCATATCCGCAGGCAACCACGGTGCCAGCGCCTGCAGGCGGGAGCGTGCCTGTGCAGCGTCACCCCAGTCGCTGCCCGGCAGCGGGTCTCCGCGTGCCGTCCAGGCCGGGCCCATCTGCGGCAGGCCCGGCCGCAGCAGCTCCAGCGCTTCCTCGGCCAGCACCCGGTAGGTGGTCAGCTTGCCGCCCAGCACATGCAGCGCCGGCGCCGGGTCGGACTGCAGCTGAAGGCGGTAGTCGCGGCTCAGCTTTGCCGCGCGCGGGTCCGGGTCGGCCAGCAGTGGACGTACACCGGCGAACTGCCAGACCACATTATCTGCACTGATCGGTTCCCGCAGGTAGCGATTGGCTGCTTCGCACAGGTAGGCGACCTCGGAGGGCAGCACGCTGCAGCGTGCCGGATCGCCGTGATAATCGGTGTCGGTGGTGCCGACCAGTAGATAATCGTGGGCGAACGGCAGCAGGAACACCACGCGGCCATCGGGCTGCTGCAGCAGGCAGGCACTGTCATCGGGCCAGGCACGACGCAGCACGATGTGGCTGCCCTGCACCAGCCGTAGCGCGGGGCCGCCGCTACATGCCTCCATCTGTTCCAGCAGGCCACCGGCCCATGGGCCGGCCGCATTGGCGACGGCGCGCGCGGTCACATGCTGCTGGCCATCGGCGGATTCCAGTACGGCCTGCCAACGGCCCTGCACAGGTCGCAGTTCGATGCAGCGGCTGCGTACATGTACCTGCGCGCCACGCTGGGCAGCGTCCAGGGTGTTGAGCAGCACCAGGCGCGCGTCATCAACCTGCGCGTCGGCGTAGCTGAAGGCCTGCCGCAGATCCGGGGAGAGCCAGGGGCCGAGCGGATCACGCTGCAGATCCAGGGCGCGCGAGGCGGGAAACGCCGGGCTGCGCCGGCCCAGGTGGTCGTACAGCCACAGTCCCACGCGCAGCATCCAGCGCGGACGCAGGTGGGGTTCCCACGGCAGTACGAAGCGCAACGGATGGACCAGATGGGGCGCCTGCCGGCGTACCACCTCGCGTTCGCCCAGCGCCTTGCGCACCAGGCCCAGCTCGCCCTGTTCCAGGTAGCGCAGACCGCCGTGGATCAGTTTGCTGCTGGCACTGGAGGTATGCGCGGCCAGGTCGTGCTGCTCGCACAACAGCACGCGCAGGCCACGACCGCTGGCGTCACGGGCGATGCCGGCACCGTTGATGCCGCCACCGATCACCAGCAGGTCGACGTCGTGCATCGGGCCTCCGCATCCTGTGTGTGTGTAGAGTCGAGCAAGCTCGACTCTACAGAACGCGGGTGACGGAAACGACGACGGGCCCCGAAGGGCCCGTCGCGTTACATCAGTGAAGCAGGTGCAGCCTGGATCAGAAGCGGGCGCCGATGCCGAAGCCGACGGTCCACGGATCCATCTTGGCTTCGCCGATCTTCTCGCCGCCGACCTTCACGTCCGGGCGGGCGCGCATGTAGCGGGCGTCAGCACGGGCGAACCAGGTGGAGTTGATGTTCATGTCCACGCCCACGGTGCCGATCACGCCCTTGGCGTCCTTCAGGCGGATGTCGGAGCTGCTGCCGTCGGCCAGCTTTTCGCTGCTGAAGCTCGACTGGTAGTAGCCCACGCCCACGAACGGACGGAACACGTTGTCGGCCTGGCCGAAGTGGTACTGGCCGCTCAGGGCAACCGGCTGCTGCTCGACCGAGCCAACGCGGGCGTTGTTCGGGCCCTTGAACTTGTTGTCGAACTTGTCGGCGGCGCCCCACAGCTCAACGGCCCAGTTGTCGTTGACGTAGTAGCTGAAGCTGACGGTCGGCGCGGGGCCGCCATCGGTCTTCTTGATGCCGTCGATCGGATCATTCTTCGGCTGCAGCAGCGAGATGCCGCCAACAACGGCAAAATGCTTGCCCGAAGCGGTGTCGGTGCTGCTGTCCTGGGCGAAAGCAGCCGGCGCGAACGCGGCGGAGGTCAGCAGGGCGAGACTCAGGATACGGATGGAGCGCATGGGGGTATCTCCTAATGTTTCTTGTTTTGGGCCCCCGGTTGCGGGGCGAGCACACCGTAGTCGCCTCAACATGAATCGAATCCGACGCGCGTTAAAAAATAGTTTTCCTTGTTCAGCGATCAGCGCGAAAAGCCTGTATTCATGGGGTTTTCGGTCATCGGTGACATTCATTCAGTTGGAGAAGATGTGAGCGCGGCAACGATGTGCATCGGCCTGCAAGCGCAGGTGAACGTGGATTGCAGGGTGCTGCTGCTGGGCTCGATGCCGGGCGTGGCATCGCTGCAGGAGCAGCGTTACTACGCGCATCCGCGCAATCGTTTCTGGCCGCTGCTGGCGGATATCTGCGGATTCGACGTGGGTCTGCCCTATGCGCAGCGACTGCAGGCACTACAGGCGGCAGGTATCGGCCTGTGGGATGTGATCGGCCAGTGCGAGCGGCGTGGCAGCCTGGATGCCGACATCGTGCGTGGCACGGAAGTGCCCAATGCGCTGCCGGCATTGATCGCTTCGCTTCCTGAGCTGGAGCTGATCGGCTGCAACGGTGGCGCGTCGCTGCAGGCCTTCCAGCGTTGGGTGCTGCCCTGCCTGGAGACTCCGCCAAGGCTGCTGGCACTGCCGTCCACCAGCCCGGCCAATGCGGCCTGGTCGCTGCCGCGGCTGCGCCAGGCCTGGCAGCCGGTAGCCGACGCGCTGGCGACATGAAGCGGACATCGTCCGGACAATACGCTACCGACTGGTTGCGGCCGCAACCCATGAGCAACAGCGTGTCCCGACTGCGTGAGTACTGAAAACACCTGTAACGGTTGGCGCTGGCCCCCGCTGGCCGCACAATAGACGTTTCCCTACACCAGATTGCCGGAGTTATCCCCATGGCCGAAATCAAGGAAGCACTTGTCCCCGATATCGGTGACTACAGCGATATCCCGGTAATCGAGGTGCTTGTCGCCGTCGGCGACACGGTCAGGAAGGACCAGGGCCTGGTGACGCTGGAAAGCGACAAGGCGACCATGGAAGTGCCGTCCTCGGTGGCTGGCGTGGTCAAGGAACTGAAGGTCAAGGTCGGCGACAGCCTGTCCGAAGGCAAGGTCGTGGCCCTGATCGAAGTGGCCGAAGGCGAAGCCGCCAAGCCGGCCGCTGCCGCTGCCGCTCCGGCACCGGCCAAGGCCGCTGCCCCGGCTGCCGCTACCCAGAGCGCGCCGGCCCCGGCCCCGGCCGCTGCTGCGCCGGCCGCCAGCGGTGGCGCGGTTGAGGCGCTGGTGCCGGATATCGGCGATTACTCCGGTATCCCGGTCATCGAAGTGCTGGTCGCCGTCGGCGACACGGTCAAGAAGGACCAGGGCCTGGTCACGCTGGAAAGCGACAAGGCCACCATGGAAGTGCCGTCGTCGGTGGCCGGTGTGGTCAAGGAGATCAAGGTCAAGGTTGGCGACAATCTGTCGCAGGGCAATGTGGTCGCCATCATCGAAGCCGAGGGCGCTGCCGCACCGGCGCCGACCAAGGCTGCCGCAGCCGCCGCTCCGGCTGCCGCCGAGACCGCCACCAAGGTCGAGCCGGTCGCTGTGCCGGCGCAGCCGGACAAGCTGGCGGCCCGTGAGATCGCCTCGGCCGGCACCCCGTCCAGCCCGCCGGTGCAGTTCAACGCCGATGGCGTGCTGCCGGCCAAGGTGCCGTATGCCACCCCGGCGGTGCGTGTGTTCGCCCGCGAGCTGGGCGTGGACCTGCTGCAGATCAACGGCACCGAGAAGGGGGGCCGCATCACCAAGGGTGACGTGCAGAAGTTCGTCAAGGCCGCACTCAGCGGTGGCGTGCCGGCTGCCGGCGGTGCTGCTGTTGCTGCCGGTGGTGGCCTGAACCTGCTGCCGTGGCCGAAGGTCGACTTCAGCAAGTTCGGCGAGACCGAAGTCCAGCCGCTGTCGCGCATCAAGAAGATCTCGGGTGCGAACCTGGCCCGCAACTGGGCCATGATCCCGCACGTCACCCAGTTCGAGCAGGCCGACATCACCGACCTGGAAGGCCTGCGCGTGGCACTGAACAAGGAAAACGAGAAGGCCGGCATCAAGCTGACCATGCTCGCCTTCCTGATCAAGGCCAGCGCCGCGGCGCTGAAGAAGTTCCCGGAATTCAACGCCTCGCTCGATGCCAGTGGTGAAAACCTGACCCTGAAGAAGTACTTCCACATCGGCTTTGCCGCCGACACGCCGAACGGCCTGGTCGTGCCGGTCATCCGCGACGTGGACAAGAAGGGTGTGGTGCAGATCGCGCAGGAAACCGGCGAACTGGCCAAGAAGGCACGTGACGGCAAGCTGGGCCCGGCTGACATGAGCGGCGGCTGCTTCTCGATCAGCTCGCTGGGTGGCATCGGCGGCACCGCGTTCACCCCGATCGTCAATGCACCGGAAGTGGCCATCCTCGGCGTCTCCAAGTCGTCCATCCAGCCAGTCTGGAACGGCAAGGAGTTCGCGCCGAAGCTGATGCTGCCGCTGTCGCTGAGCTACGACCACCGCGTCATCGACGGCGCTCTGGCTGCACGCTTCACCACGTACCTGTCGCAGGTACTGGCCGACATGCGCCGCGTGCTGCTGTAAGGACCGCTTCGCCCCCACCGTGCGGCCGCAGCCCCTGGCGCGGCCGCGTGAACAGATGCAGTGACAGCCCGCCGGCCATGCCCGGCGGGCACGAGGAAAACCCACCATGGCCACGATTGAAGTCAAGGTTCCCGACATCGGCGATTACAGCGATGTGCCGGTGATCGAAGTGTTGGTCGCCGTCGGCGACACGGTGAAGAAGGATCAGGGTCTGGTGACCCTGGAATCGGACAAGGCGACCCTGGAAGTGCCGTCCTCGGCGGCCGGCGTGGTCAAGGAAATCAAGGTCAAGCTGGGCGACACCCTGTCCGAAGGCGCCGTGGTCGTGGTGCTGGACGCTGAAGGCGCCGCCGAAGCTCCGGCCAAGGCCGCTGCGCCGGCTCCGGCAACGGCCGCTCCGGCCAGCAAGCCGCCGGTGACCCCGTCGCACCGCGCCCCGGCTGAACCGGCTGCACCGAAGCCGGCGTTGTCCAGCGGCAAGCCGGCCGATATCGAATGCGAAATGGTCGTGCTGGGCTCTGGCCCGGGCGGCTACACCGCCGCCTTCCGCGCCGCCGACGTCGGCCTGGATACGGTGCTGGTCGAGCGCTACGCCAGCCTCGGCGGCGTCTGCCTCAACGTGGGCTGCATTCCGTCCAAGGCGCTGCTGCACGCCGCGGCGGTGATCGACGAAGTGGCCCATGCCGGTGATTTCGGCGTCGAGTTCGGCAAGCCGACCATCACCCTGGACAAGCTGCGCCAGTACAAGGAAAAGGTCGTCAACCAGCTGACCAAGGGCCTGGCCGGCATGGCCAAGCAGCGCAAGGTCCGCAGCGTGCAGGGCGTGGGCAAGTTCGTTTCCGCCAACGAGCTGGAAATTACTGCCGCTGACGGCAGCACCCAGCTGCTGCGCTTCCAGAAGTGCATCATCGCGGCCGGGTCGCAGGCGGTGAAGCTGCCGAACTTCCCGTGGGACGACAAGCGCGTGATGGATTCCACCGACGCGCTGGAGCTGGCCGAAGTGCCGGGCTCGCTGCTGGTCGTCGGCGGCGGCATCATCGGCCTGGAAATGGCCACCGTTTACGGTGCGCTGGGCAGCAAGGTCACCGTGGTCGAGTTCATGGACCAGCTGATGCCGGGCGCCGACAAGGACCTGGTCAAGCCGCTGGCCGACCGCCTGAAGAAGCAGGGCATCGACGTGCTCCTGAAGACCAAGGCCTCGGGCGTCACCGCCGATGCCAAGGGCATCACCGTGACCTTCGAAGCTGCCGAGGAAGGCCAGGCGCCTGCGCTGGCGCAGGGCACCTTCGACCGTGTGCTGGTGGCCGTGGGCCGCTCGCCGAACGGCAAGAAGATCGATGCCGAAAAGGCCGGCGTGCAGGTCACCGACCGTGGTTTCATCCCGGTTGATCGCCAGATGCGCACCAACGTGCCGCACATCTTTGCCATCGGCGACATCGTCGGCAACCCGATGCTGGCCCACAAGGCCACGCACGAGGGCAAGCTGGCCGCCGAAGTGGCTGCCGGCCACAAGAAGGAATGGGTCGCCCGCGTGATTCCGTCGGTGGCCTACACCAACCCGGAAATCGCCTGGGTCGGCGTCACCGAGACCGAAGCCAAGGCCAAGGGCCTGAAGGTCGGCGTGGCCAAGTTCCCGTGGGCCGCCAGTGGCCGCGCGATCGGCATCGGCCGCACCGAGGGCTTCACCAAGCTGATCTTCGACGAAGAGACCCACCGCATCATCGGTGGCGCCATCGTTGGCGTGCATGCGGGTGACCTGCTGGCCGAGATCGGCCTGGCGATCGAGATGGGTGCTGAAGCCGAAGACATCGGCCACACCATCCACGCCCACCCGACGCTGAGCGAGTCGGTGGCGATGGCGTCGGAAATCTACGACGGCACGATCACCGATCTGTACATGCCGAAGAAGAAGTAAGGCGCCCGCGCCGCTCCGAACGAAAAGCCCTGGCATCTGCCGGGGCTTTTTGTTGAGCTTCGATCACTCTCGTTGCGAGCGTTCGGGCCGCTGCGCGGGTGGCAGGCGTTCGGACAAATGTCCCCCGCCGTCCGCCTGCGGCGGTCGCCTCCTCCTTTACTTTGTCCAAACGCCTGCCACCCGCGCAGCGGCTCGGCTTGCGGACGGAGCAGCCACAGCCGGCTGTTCTGCCACGGCCGCCTGGATGCCTGATACGCGGAGGGAGCGGGGGTTGTGTGCGAAGTAAAGGAGGAGGCGTCGGCCTCAGGCCGGCGCCGGGAGAGATTCGCACCCAGCCCCGCTCTACCTCTGGCGCTCGACCAACCCGCTTCTGCTCTTCTGACAGGAACCCACAAAAAAGCGCGGCCCCGATGTTCCGGAGGCCGCGCCAGGAGAGAGAGTGCCGTGGAAGGGGCGGGGGATCAGAACACGAAGCTGATACCGGCCACCGGGCCCTTGAATTCCTGCTTCAGGCCGACAGTACCGTCGCTGCCCTTCTTGTCCACGTCCAGCTTGAACCAGTCGTAGCCGGCGAACACACCGAAGTTCTTGGTGAAGCGGTAATCGACGATGGCATTGGCGCGGCTCAGGTCGCCCTTGTAGTCATCGAAGCTGCCCCAGCGCGTGTTCAGGTATTGGCCCTGCAGCGTGATCATCCAGCGCTCGCCCGGGTTGAATGTCATGCGCGCACCCACCACCGGTGCGATGCCGTCGGCCTTCTCGTTGAGGAACTGGCCCTCGTACACGGTGCCCAGGTCGGCGTAGCCCTTGGTGCTGACCTTGGCGTACTCACCACCGATCTGCAGGCCAAGATCGAAGGTGTCGGTATCAACGACCGAGTAGTCGTAGACCAGGCTGGCCACCTGGTACTTCAGTTCACCCTTCACGAAGCTGCCGGCCGGCACGTTCTCACCGCCGAAGGAAATGCCCTGGTCCAGGGTCTCGCGGCGGTCCTTGTCGTACTTGAAGTAATTGAACAGCAGGCGCTGGCGGTTGCTGATGCGGAACATGCCGTCGATGCGCGGTTCCCATTCCTTGCCACCCAGCTTGAAGTCCTGGTTCAGGGAGACATCCTGGCCAGCCACGTTGGTCTTGCCGCGGATCGTGTTGTCCGAGTCGATGTTCATCGCACCCAGGCGGATGGCGAAGCGGTCATCGCCTTCGGCGGCGTGGGCGGCAGTGGCGAACGAGGCGCCGGCGGCGAGCAGGGAGAGGGCGAGCAGGGTGGGTACGGAGCGCATCGAAGAGTCCTTGCAGTGGTTCATCAGAATGAAAACCACTGTGCCGGACAGGCCCGTCCACCATCCGTGAACGTATGGTCCATGGCATGTGTACGGTTCAGTGCTGTCGCGACGATGCAAAAAGATGGCCCCGGAGCCGGGCTTCGGGGCCATCGTGGGACCTGCGGGGCGGAGCGTCGACGAGGTTGCTGCAGGCAGGTCGAAAGATCTGACCGGCGCATTCGGCGAAAGTTCCGCAGCCTGCGACCAAAGTTCAATACTGCGGTGCAGCATCACGCGGACGTCATTGTCCCCTGGGTGGCACGCAAAAATGTAACCGTTACCGCAACTTGCGGCTTCCCGGGATGAACAGGGAGCGGTTGTCTCGCAAATTGTCCCATTGCTATAATTTGGCGGCTCGATGAGGCCCCCCTGCTGTAGCCGCCTCAGCCCTCCACTTGCAACCACGCGGGACGTCCTGTGCTGAACTCCGTTGATGCGGGTCGGCGACTGATGCTGCGCGCCGCGGTCTACCCGCTGGCCGCGGTGGCTGTCCTGGCCCTGGCCTTCCTGCTGGTAGGTCCGAAATATGCCCTCGGCGCGCTGGCGTCCGGTGTGGCCATTTCGGCCGGTGGCTGGGTCGCGGCGCGGATGGCACTGGGCGGTGGGGCACTGGCCGCAGGATCGGCGATGGCTCGCCTGATCATTGCGATCGTGGCCAAGTGGGTCGTGGTTTTCGGCGTCCTGCTGGTGGGGTTCCTGGTCTTCAAGCTGCCTGCGTTGGCGCTGTTGGCCGGTATCGCCGTCGGCTTGATGTTCCAGGTCCTGGCGATGGCCAGGCGTTGACAGAATTCAATTAACTAAGGTTCCGGACACATGGCGGGCGAGGCTCTAACCCCTACCAGCTACATCCAGCATCACTTGCAGAACCTGACCGCTCCGGTCGGCAAGGGCGAGGGTATGTTCTGGCATATCCACGTCGATACCTTCCTCACCGCGGTCCTGATGGGCCTGGTGATCGTGGTCGCATTCTGGCTGGGCACCCGCAAGGCCACCGCCGGCGTGCCGGGCAAGTGGCAGGCCTTCGTGGAAATCTGCCTGGAGTTCGTTGACCGCCAGGCCAAGGACACCTACCACGGCAAGAGCAAGCTGGTCACGCCGATCGCCATCACCATCTTCTTCTGGATTCTGTTGATGAATCTGCTGAAGATGATCCCGGCCGATTTCATCGCCAAGCCGCTGGAATGGGCGGGCGTGCACTACTGGAAGCCGGTGCCTACCGCTGACGTCAATGCCACTCTGGGCATGGCCATCAGCGTGTTCTTCCTGATGCTGTTCTTCGCGCTCAAGTCCAAGGGCCTGGGCGGCTTCATCAAGGAATTCCTGACGGCGCCGTTCGGCAAGTGGATGATGCCGTTCAACCTGATCCTCAACATCGTCGAGTGGCTGAGCAAGCCGATCTCGCTGGCGATGCGACTGTTCGGCAACATGTTCGGCGGCGAAATCGTGTTCCTGCTGATCTGGGTGCTGGGTGGTGCCGGTTTCTTCGGTGCCATTGCCGGTGGTGTGTTCGGCCTCGGCTGGATGCTGTTCCACCTGCTGGTGATCCCGCTGCAGGCCTTCATCTTCATGATGCTGTCGATCGTGTACCTGAGCCTGTCGGAAGACGCTCACTGAGTTTCAAGCTTCAACGCGTTTCAACCTTCATCCGTTTCATCACCCTTAGCAACTTAAGTTCCTGGAGATAACCATGTACTTCGCCGTCCTGACCAACTTCGCGCAGATTCAGAGCTCCACCGCCCTTGCCGTCGGCATCATGATCGGCCTGGCCGCGCTGGGCGCCGGTCTGGGTCTGGCCATCATGGCTGGTAAGTTCCTGGAGTCGGCCGCCCGCCAGCCGGAACTGATCCCGGTCCTGCAGGTCCGCATGTTCATCACCGCCGGCCTGATCGACGCCGCGTTCATCATCTCGGTCGCCGTTGGCCTGCTGCTGGCCTTCGCCAACCCGCTGTCGGCTGCCTTTGCTGGCGCCGTCACCAAGGCTCTGGCCGGCTGATACAGCGGTTTGAGACGACCGGGTGCTGATGCACCCGGTTTCGGATGAAGGCCGGATGTGCCGCTTCGGCGGCACGTCCACCCCGAAACCAGCGATCGAGCTAACCATGAATATCAATTTCACCCTTCTTGCGCAGGCGCTCGCCTTCGCTGGTCTGATCTGGATCATCGCGACCAAGATCTGGCCGCCGCTGATGAACGCGATCGAAGAGCGCCAGCAGAAGATTGCTGAAGGCCTCGCTGCTGCCGACCGCAGCCAGAAAGATCTGGCCCAGGCGCAGGAGAAGGTCAACGAAGCGCTGAAGGAAGCACGCACCAAGGCCAACGAGATCATCGATCAGGCCCACGCACGTGCCAACCAGATCGTTGATGCTGCCCGTAACGAAGCGATCACCGAAGCCACCCGTCAGAAGGAACTGGCCCAGGCTGAAATCGACGCCGCCGCCAACCGTGCCCGTGAAGATCTGCGCAAGCAGGTGTCCGCGCTGGCCGTGACCGGTGCCGAAAAGCTGCTCAAGCGCGAAATCGACGCCAACGCCCACAAGGCGCTGCTCGACGAGCTGGCCTCGGAGATCTAAGGATGAGCCAGGCCCTCACGCTTGCCCGCCCGTACGCCCGCGCCGCGTTCGCGACCGCGCGCGACGAAGGCGCGTTCGCGCCGTGGTCGGACGCCCTGGCGTTCTCCGCCCACGTCGCCGCCGATCCGCGCGTGGCGGCCCTGCTCGCCAACCCGGAGCTGGGTCGTGACGACGCCGTCGCCCTGCTGGCGCCGGTGTCCCACGGCGAGACCTACTCGCGCTTCCTGGCCATCCTGGCCGAATCGCATCGTCTGCCGCTGCTGCCGGAAATCTCCGGCATGTTCGACGCGCTGCGCGCCGAAGCCGAGCACGTGGTCAAGGCCACGGTGACCTCGGCTTCCGAGCTTTCGGCCGGAGAGCTGGACGCGATCAAGGTTGCGCTGCGCAAGCGCTTCAACCGCGAGGTCGAAGTGACCACCGCGGTCGATGCTTCGCTGATCGGCGGCGCCGTGATCGACGCCGGCGACGTGGTCATCGATGGTTCGCTGAAGGGCAAGCTGGCCCGTCTGCAGACCGCGCTCGCTAACTGAATTCATTTAACGTCCGGCCCCGCTGCCGGCACTAGGACTTGACGATGGCAACCACGCTCAACCCCTCCGAAATCAGCGAACTGATCAAGAACCGCATCGAGAAGGTCAAGCTGGCCGCGGAATCGCGCAACGAAGGCACCGTGACCAGCGTGTCCGACGGCATCGTGCGCATCTTCGGTCTGGCCGACGTGATGCAGGGCGAAATGATCGAACTGCCGAACAACACCTTTGCCCTGGCCCTGAACCTGGAGCGCGACTCGGTCGGCGCCGTGGTCCTGGGTGACTACGAAAACCTGCGCGAAGGCGATGTCGCCAAGACCACCGGCCGCATCCTGGAAGTGCCGGTGGGTCCGGAACTGCTGGGCCGCGTCGTGAACGCGCTGGGCGAGCCGATCGACGGCAAGGGCCCGCTGGGCACCGACCTGACCGCTCCGGTGGAGCGCGTTGCGCCGGGCGTGATCTGGCGCAAGTCGGTCGACCAGCCGGTGCAGACCGGTTACAAGTCGGTCGACTCGATGATCCCGATCGGCCGTGGCCAGCGCGAGCTGATCATCGGTGACCGCCAGACCGGCAAGACCGCGATGGCGATCGATGCGGTGATCAACCAGAAGGGCACCGGCATCAAGTGCGTGTACGTTGCGATCGGCCAGAAGGCTTCGACCATCGCCAACATCGTGCGCAAGCTGGAAGAGAACGGCGCCCTGGCCCACACCATCGTGGTGGCCGCGACCGCTTCCGAATCGGCTGCCATGCAGTACATCAGCGCCTACTCGGGCTGCACCATGGGTGAGTACTTCATGGACCGCGGCGAAGACGCGCTGATCGTGTACGACGATCTGTCCAAGCAGGCCGTCGCCTACCGCCAGATCTCGCTGCTGCTGAAGCGCCCGCCGGGCCGTGAAGCCTACCCGGGTGACGTGTTCTACCTGCACTCCCGTCTGCTCGAGCGCGCTGCCCGCGTGTCCGAGGAGTACGTCGAGAAGTTCACCGAAGGCAAGGTCACCGGCAAGACCGGTTCGCTGACCGCGCTGCCGATCATCGAAACCCAGGCCGGCGACGTGTCCGCCTTCGTTCCGACCAACGTGATCTCGATCACCGACGGCCAGATCTTCCTGGAAACCGACCTGTTCAACGCCGGCATCCGCCCGGCCGTGAACGCCGGTATCTCGGTGTCGCGCGTCGGTGGCTCGGCCCAGACCAAGATCATCAAGAAGCTGTCGGGTGGCATCCGTATCTCGCTGGCCCAGTACCGCGAGCTGGCTGCGTTCGCGCAGTTCGCCTCGGACCTGGACGAAGCGACCCGCAAGCAGCTGGAGCGTGGCCAGCGCGTCACCGAGCTGATGAAGCAGAAGCAGTACGCGCCGATGTCGATCGCCAACCAGGCGCTGTCGATCTACGCCGTCAACGAGGGTTACCTCGACGACGTGCCGGTCAACAAGCTGCTGGCGTTCGAAGAAGGCCTGCACGCCCACTTCGCCAACACCCAGGGCGAGCTGATCAGCAAGGTCAACGCCACTGGCGGTTGGGACAACGACATCGAAGGTGCCTTCAAGAAGGGCATCGCCGAGTTCAAGACCACCGGCAGCTGGTAATCGCGGTCCTGTAGAGCGGAGCCGCCGGCTCCGCTGGACCAGATGACAAACGGTTGAACAACGCGGGGCAACAGCCCCGCGCCACGGGAAACAAGAGATGGCAAGCGGACGCGAAATCAAAACCAAGATCAAGAGCGTGCAGAACACCCGCAAGGTGACGCGCGCCCTGGAAATGGTCTCGGCCTCCAAGATCCGCAAGGCGCAGGATCGGATGAAGACCTCGCGTCCGTACGCGCAGGCGATGAAGCAGGTGATCGGTCACCTGGCCCAGGCCAGCACCGACTACCAGCATCCGTTCCTGGTCGAGCGTGAGCAGGTCAAGCGGGTCGGTTTCATCGTGATCTCCTCCGATCGCGGCCTGGCCGGCGGCCTGAACAACAACCTGTTCCGCAAGATGCTGGGCGAAGCCAAGGCATGGCAGGACAAGGGTGCTGAAGTGGACCTGGTGACCATCGGCCAGAAGGCATCGACCTTCTTCCGCCGCGTGAAGGTCAACATGGTCGGCAGCGTGACCCACATCGGCGACGTGCCGAAGCTGGAATCGCTGATCGGTGTGATCAAGGTGATGCTCGACGCCTTCACCGAAGGCAAGGTCGACCGCGTGTACCTGGTCTACAACCGCTTCGTGAACACCATGACGCAGAAGGCCAGCTTCGATCAGCTGCTGCCGCTGCCGCCGGCTGAGAAGCAGGTTGCTCACCACGACTGGGATTACCTGTACGAACCCGATGCCGCGACCGTGCTCGAGCACGTGATGACGCGTTACATCGAGTCGCTGGTGTACCAGGCACTGCTGGAAAACGTCGCCTCCGAGCATGCCGCACGCATGGTCGCGATGAAGGCGGCGAGCGACAACGCCAACAAGCTGATCGGCGAACTGCAGCTCGTCTACAACAAGGCGCGCCAGGCAGCGATCACCCAGGAAATCTCCGAAATCGTCGGCGGCGCGGCAGCAGTCTGACCGCGTTCGTTCAAAGCACACATTTAGAGGATGCAGCAATGAGTCAGGGCAAGATCGTTCAGATCATCGGCGCGGTCGTCGACGTCGAATTCCCGCGTGAGTCGGTGCCGAAGGTGTACGACGCACTGAAGGTCGACAACACCGAAATCACCCTCGAAGTCCAGCAGCAGCTGGGCGACGGCGTGGTGCGTACCATCGCCCTCGGTTCCACCGACGGCCTGAAGCGCAACCTGGTTGCCACCAACACCGACCGCGGCATCTCCGTGCCGGTCGGCGCTGGCACCCTGGGCCGCATCATGGACGTGCTGGGCCGTCCGATCGACGAAGCCGGCCCGGTGGCCGCCAGCGACAGCTGGGAAATCCACCGTGCGGCCCCGTCGTACGAAGACCAGTCCCCGGCCACCGAGCTGCTGGAAACCGGCATCAAGGTCATCGATCTGATGTGCCCGTTCGCCAAGGGCGGCAAGGTCGGCCTGTTCGGCGGCGCCGGCGTCGGCAAGACCGTCAACATGATGGAACTGATCAACAACATCGCCAAGGCGCACAGCGGTCTGTCCGTGTTCGCCGGCGTGGGTGAGCGTACCCGTGAGGGCAACGACTTCTACCACGAAATGAAGGACTCCAACGTCCTCGACAAGGTGGCGATGGTGTACGGCCAGATGAACGAGCCGCCGGGCAACCGTCTGCGCGTCGCTCTGACCGGCCTGACCATGGCCGAGTACTTCCGCGACGAGAAGGACGAGAACGGCAAGGGTAAGGACGTCCTGCTGTTCGTCGACAACATCTACCGCTACACCCTGGCCGGTACCGAAGTGTCGGCACTGCTGGGCCGTATGCCGTCCGCCGTGGGTTACCAGCCGACCCTGGCCGAGGAAATGGGCGTCCTGCAGGAGCGCATCACCTCGACCAAGAACGGTTCGATCACCTCGATCCAGGCCGTCTACGTTCCCGCAGATGACCTGACCGACCCGTCGCCGGCGACCACCTTCGCCCACCTGGACTCGACCGTCACCCTGTCGCGTTCGATCGCCTCGCTGGGTATCTACCCGGCCGTCGATCCGCTGGATTCCACCAGCCGCCAGATGGACCCGCTGGTCATCGGCCACGAGCACTACGACACCGCCCAGCGCGTCCAGCAGACCCTGCAGAAGTACAAGGAACTGAAGGACATCATCGCGATCCTGGGCATGGACGAGCTGTCCGAAGAGGACAAGCAGGCCGTGTCGCGCGCCCGTAAGATCGAGCGCTTCTTCAGCCAGCCGTTCCACGTGGCCGAAGTGTTCACCGGTTCGCCGGGCAAGTACGTGCCGCTGAAGGACACCATCCGTGGCTTCAAGGCCATCGTCGATGGCGAGTACGACCACCTGCCGGAACAGGCGTTCTACATGGTCGGCGGCATCGAAGAAGCGGTCGAGAAGGCCAAGAAGATGGCCGAGAAGGCCTGATCCGGGACGGGCGGGAGCGATCCTGCCCGACCTGACGCCGGCGCCGGGCAACCGCCCGCGCCGGTGGACCCCCACGGTGGCATTGCGCCGCCGCGAACAGCGAAGAGATTTGCATGAGCACGATCCGTTGCGACATCGTCAGCGCCGAGCAGGAAATCTTCCGTGGCGAAGCGACCCTGGTCGTGGCCACCGGTGAGCTGGGCGAACTGGGCATCGCGCCCAAGCACGCGCCGCTGATCACCCGCCTGAAGCCGGGCAAGGTGGTGGTGACCACGCCGAACGGCGAGCAGCTGGATTTCGCCATTTCCGGCGGCATCCTGGAAGTGCAGCCGCAGGTGGTGACCGTGCTGGCCGACACCGCGATCCGCGCGCAGGACATCGACGAAGCCTCGGTCCGCAAGGCCAAGGAAGAAGCCGAGCGCATCCTGGCCAACCGCGGCGAAGCGATGGAAGTGGCCGAAGCCCAGCAGAAGCTGGCCGAAGCCGTCGTCCAGCTGCAGGCGCTGGAGCGCCTGCGCAAGAATCTCAAGCACTGAGGTTCGCGCTGCACCCACGAGAACGCCGGCCCTGTGCCGGCGTTTTTGTTTGCGCGGGACTTTCACGATCTGATGGAAGAACCGTCGACTGACAGTCGACGCTACCAATCCAGATCCCGACGTCGTGTCAGCGGTACACCACGTAGCGCATCAACAGGAACGACACGCCCGCCAGCCCGCCTTCCACCAGCGGCTTGGCCAGCCACGTGTACTGCAGTCCCAGCGCGTGGTCGACCAGGCTCACCAGCAGTGTGCTTGCCGCGGTCAGCAGCAGCCACAGCCCGAAGAAGCGTGCAAAGCGCTTCCATCCCAGCTTGCGGGTGCCGGCCTCGGCAAAGGTGTAGCGGCCGTTGAGCCAGAAGCCCAGCAGCATGCCGGCCAGGCGGCCGGCGATGTTGGCCGGCACCACGGGCATGCCCAGCGCGGTGGCAACCACGAACACCAGCCAATCGACCAGCAGCTGCACGAGCCCGATCACGAGGTAGGCGCTTCCCTGGCGGACGAGGCTCATCGGCATGGTGAAGGAGGAGGGATGCCCATGTTAACGGCCCACGCTCTAGAATCACCGGCAACGAACCACGGACTGCCGCTCCCATGACCCAAGCCCTGCACGTCATCATCCTCGCCGCCGGCGCTGGCAAGCGCATGAAGTCGGTGCTGCCGAAGGTGCTGCAGCCGATCGCCGGCCAACCGATGCTGGCGCACGTGATCGATGCCGCCCGCGAGCTGCAGCCGGCCGCGATCCACGTGGTCTACGGCCATGGTGGCGAGGCGGTGCGTCAGTACTTCGCCGACCAGCCCGATCTGCAATGGGCCGAGCAGGCACAGCAACTCGGTACCGGGCACGCCGTCGCGCAGGCGATGCCGCAGGTGCCCGACGCCGCGCAGGTGCTGGTGCTGTACGGCGACGTACCGCTGATCCGCGCGCAGACCCTGCGCGACCTGCTGGCACAGCCGGGACGGCTGGCGGTGCTGGTCGCCGATGTCGATGACCCGACCGGTTACGGCCGCGTGCTGCGGGATGCCGAAGGCAAGGTCGGTTCGATTGTCGAACAGAAGGACGCTACCGACGACCAGCTGCGCGTGCGCACGATCAACACCGGCATCATTGCCGCCGAGTCGACCGCGCTGCGCCGCTGGCTGTCGCAGCTGTCCAACAGCAACGCGCAGGGCGAGTACTACCTGACCGACGTGTTCGCGTTCGCCGCCCATGAGTACACCCCGGCCGAAATGGCGCTGGTCGCCGATGCACAGGAGGCCGAGGGAGCGAATGATCCGTGGCAGCTGTCGCAGCTGGAGCGCGCCTGGCAGCGGCGTGCGGTGCGTGCGTTGTGCGCACAGGGCGCGCGCGTGCGTGACCCGGCACGCCTGGACATCCGTGGCACCGTCACCGTGGGCAGCGACGTGCTGATCGATGTCGACGTCGTTCTGGAAGGCAACATCGTGCTCGGTGACGGCGTCACCGTGGGCCCGTTCAACCGGCTGAAGGACGTCAATCTTGGCCCGGGCACCGAAGTGCGCGCGCACTGCGATCTGGAAGGCGTGGTCACCGAAGGCGCGGCGCTGGTCGGTCCGTTCGCGCGCCTGCGCCCGGGTACCGTGCTCGCCGATGGCGTGCATGTCGGCAACTTCGTCGAGACCAAGAAGGTCACCCTCGGTGTCGGCAGCAAGGCCAACCACCTCACCTATCTTGGCGATGCGGTGATCGGCAGCAAGGTGAACATCGGTGCCGGCACCATCACCTGCAACTACGACGGCGTGAACAAGTCGACCACCACCATCGGCGACAATGCGTTCATCGGCTCCAACAGCTCTCTGGTGGCGCCGCTGACGATCGGCGAAGGCGCGACCATCGCCGCCGGCTCGGTCATCACCCGAACCGCACCGGACGGCAAGTTGACACTGGCACGTGCACGACAGGAAACCATCGATGGCTGGAAGCGCCCGGTCAAGAAGTCCTGAGCCCCGTCTCCCGCGCGCCGACGAGCTCGGCGTGCTGCCGGCGATCGAACGGCGTGCCGGTGAACTGCTGAAGGGCCACGAAGCCTACCCGGTGTTCGCCGGCCATGGCCTGGACCTGCCAACGCTGCAGGACGGCCTTCAGCGTGGCCAGTTGTGGGTGGTGGATGCGGCTGACGGTGGCATCGCGGGCTACCTGCTGGCAGGCGAGCTGAGCGGCGATTTCCATGTCCTGCAGATGGACGTGGATCCGGCACATGCGCGTCGCGGCCATGGCCGAGCGCTGCTGCGCCATGCATTGGCGCAGGCGAGGGCGCATGGCCATGCGGCTGCGGTGCTGACCACGTTGTCCGACGTACCGTGGAATGCGGCCTTCTACGCCAGCGAAGGGTTCGAGGTAGTGCCCGAGGCGCAGTGGAGCGCTGGCCTGCGCACGGTGATGGCCGAAGAGGCCGCGCTGGGATTTCCAATGCATCTGCGCGTGGCGATGCGGCAGGTTTGGTAGGGGCCGACCTTGGTCGACACATCCACGCATGGCGTGGATCTATTCGCTGGGCCGGCTCAACCCACCGGCAACAGAATCGACACGCACAACCCGCCATCACCACGGTTCTGCAACGACACCCGCCCACCGTGCGCTTCCACGATCTCGCGGGTCAGCGCCAAACCCAATCCAGTGCCATTGCGCTTGGTCGAATAGAACGGCATCAGTGCGTTCTGCAGCACCTGCTCGTTCATGCCCTTGCCGCGGTCAAGCACGTCCAGGCGCAGCCACTGCGGCAGCCGCGCAAGGTGCACCTGTACGTCATCGTTGGGCGGATCAGCTTCGGCGCAGGCTTCATGCGCGTTCTTCAGAAGATTCAACAACGCCTGCCCGAACTGGGCGATGTCGATGCGGCTGCTCAGCTCCTCGTCCGGTTCGCGATCCATGGTGAACGGGATCTGCTGGCGCAGGCTGGACAGGAAGGGGGCCCAGTGCACGGTCTGCAGCTGCGGCTGCGGCAGCTTGGCAAAGCGTGCGTAGCCCCGGATGAAGCCTTCCAGATGGCGCGCACGGTCTTCGATGGTGGTGAAGATCTCCGGCAGCCTGTCGAAGCGCTCGCGCTGCACCAGCACGCCACCGGAATGCGCCAGCGATGCGATCGGTGCCAGCGAATTGTTGAGCTCGTGGCTGATCACCCGGATCACCTTCTTCCAGGTCTGCACTTCCTGACGGCGCAGTTCGGCGGTCAGCAGGCGCACCAGCAGCAGGTCGTGCGGGCGGCCATTGAGCTGGAACGCGCGGCGCGACAGGTGGTAGACCTGCTCGTCATCCTCATCGCCGTCTTCGCCTTCCGCATGCACCGCGAACAGGCTGTCACCGCCACGGGCGATGGCATCGCGCAGCTCCACCGGCACCTGCTCCAGCACCTCTTCCAGACGCTGGCCTTCCAGCTTCCAGCCGCCATGCAGCAGCTTGCGCGCGGCCAGGTTGGAGAACACCACGCGGGCGATGCCGTCGCCGCCGGATGCGATCAGCAGCATCGCCACCGGCGTGTTCTGCACCATGGTGTCCAGCAGCAGCTCGCGCTGCACCAGGCCCTGCCGCTGCGCACGCAGCACGTCACCCAGTTCGCGGTGCGCCTGCACCAGGTCGCCCAGTTCGTCGTTGCCGGGCCAGTGCACGCCGAAGTTGTATTCACCGTCGCGGTAGCTGCTGGTGGTCCCCGACAGCGCACGCATCAGTGAACGCACCGGTGCGGTGGCACGGCGCAGGGTCCACCACATCAGCGACAGCAGGATCAACGCCGACACCGTGGTGACTACCCAGCCATGGTCCATCCAGTACGCCAGCAGCCACGGCAACGCCGCAGCCAGCGCCAGCACCGGCAGCAGGCGCAGGAACAGGCGGAAGGTGAACGAGCGACGTTTCATTCGCGTGGGATGCCGTGCCGATCCATGCGCCGGTACAGCGCCTGGCGGCTTAGACCGAGTTCGGCGGCGGCCTGTGCGATGACGCCGTGGTTGCGCGCCAGCACATCCTCGATGCGCGCTCGGTCGGGATCATTGCCGGCACTGGCCACCGCGCGTGGTGCGGGGGCAGCACGAGGCAGGTTGAGATCGGTCACTTCGATGCGGTTGCCGGTGGCCAGCAGCTCGGCGCGCTGGATCACGTTGCGCAGCTCGCGCACGTTGCCTGGCCAGGGGTGCCGCTGCAAGGCCGCGGTGGCCGCAGTGGACAACGGCTTGCCAGCGGTCAGGAAACGCTCGGCCAGTGGCACGATGTCGCCCGGGCGTTCGGCCAGCGGCGGCAGCACCAGCTCCACGGTGTTGAGCCGGTAATAGAGGTCTTCGCGGAAGGTACCGTCGCGGATCATGGCCGGCAGGTCAGCGTTGGTGGCGCTGACCACGCGCACCTTCACCTGGCGTTCGCGGTTGGAACCCAGGCGTTCGAAGCGGCCGGTTTCCAGTACGCGCAGCAGTTTCATCTGGCCGCCCAGCGACAGGTTGCCGATCTCATCCAGGAACAGGGTGCCGCCATCGGCGGCTTCGAACTTGCCTTCGCGTGCCTTGTTGGCACCGGTGTAGGCGCCGGCATCGGCACCGAACAGTTCGGCTTCGATCAGCTCCGACGGCAGTGCGCCGCAGTTGACCGTGATGAACGGCCCCTTGGCCACCAGCGAGTTGGCCTGGATGATCTGCGCGATCTTTTCCTTGCCCGCACCATTGGGGCCGGTGATCAATACCGGCAGCTCGGAGCGCGCGACCTGGCAGGCCAGCGCGATCACGCGCTCGCTGGCGGGGTCGGCGAAGACCGCGCCGCACAGGTCGTACTTCTCTTCCAGCGCGTTGCGCTGGCGCAGCTCACGGCTGCGGCGCCGGTCCAGTTCGCGGCGCGCCTCGGACAGTTCCAGCAGGTTGTTGACCGTGGTCATCAGCTTGCGATCGTCCCACGGCTTGGCCAGGTAGTCGGCCGCACCGGCCTTGACCAGATCCACCGCGCTGCTGAGGTGGGTCCAGGCCGTCAGCAGGATCACCGGCAGATCGGGATGGCGCGCGCGGATCTGCGCGAACAGGGCCTCGCCCTCTTCGCCGGAGGTGGTGTCTTCGCTGAAGTTCATGTCCTGGATCACCAGGTCGACCGGCTGTGACTCCAGCAGGGCCAGCCCTTCGGACGGGCTCTGCGCCTGCAGGGTGTCGATGTCGTGCAGGGAGAACAGCACGTCCAGTGCGGTGCCCACACTGGCGTTGTCGTCGATGATCAGGATTGCAGGCATCACATGGTTCTGCAGAAAGGGATGGGCGGCGCCGATGGAGCCGTTCGTGTCCATGTACCGGGAGAGCCCGGCGCCACCCATCAAGCATAGCCAAACCCGTGGCGCCACAGGGGCACCATCGGAGGCCGGGCCGTCGACGCAGCCCGGCCCGTGTGGTGCGGGGCCTCAGGTACCCCGGGTGGCGACCGCCGGGGGGACAGCTGCAGCGCGGCGGGCCGGGCCGAACACGGCGATCTGGCCCAGCGCCCACAGCAGCAGTGCACCCAGCGGCAGGTACAGCAGCGGCATGCGTGGCAGCTCGTACATGTTCATCAGGGCCAGGTTGATCGCATAGGCGGCGAGCATGCCCAGCACGATACCCAGCGTGGCCAGCAGGAAGTTCTCGGTCTGGAAATAGCGCAGGATCTGCCCACGGGTGGCACCGAGTGCGCGGCGGATGCCGATCTGCTTGCTGCGCTGCTGCACCCAGAAGCTGGCCAGGCCGATGATGCCCAGTGCGGTGACCACCAGCAACGAGATGCAGACGGTGATCAGCAGGCCAACCATCGCACGATCGTTCTTGAAGTAATCCTTGCGCTGATCCTCGTAGGTCTCCTTCTCGCGCACCAGCCGATTGGGGTCATTGCGTTCAAGCGCAGCGATCGCGCCCTTGAGCACTTCCTCGCGCCGTTCCGGGGCGGTACGCAGCACATATGGGCCCTGGGTGAAGTCGGTTCGCACCGGCAGGACCATCGACAGCGTCGTGTTGTTGTTGTAGTCGGTGGGAGTCGCCAGCGCGGCGACGATGCCGACCACGTGCAGCGGCTGCTTGCCCATGTAGAACGTCTTGCCCAGTGCACTCTCGCCCGGGTACAGCTTGTCGGCGAGGGTGCGGCTGATGATCACCGAGGACGCCGTATTGGATGAGGCGTTCTTCTGTGCGTCCTCGAAATTGCTGTACTCGCTGGACTGGAAGTCACGGCCGGCGGTCAGCTGCAGCCCGAGCGTGGGCAGCCCGCCTTCGCCGAACATGTACATGGTGACGAAGGCGGTTGGCCGCTCCTGTTCCTGTTTAAGCGAAACGCTGGTGTTGGAGGAGTTCGGGCGGAACGGCAGCTGGTTGACCTTGGCTGCGGCAGTCACGCCGGGCACCGCGCGCAGGGCCGACAGGTCTTCCTGGGTGCGGGACTGACCGTTGGTCTGCTTGCCGATGCCACTGACCCGGACGAACACCAGTTCGTTCTCGGCCAGGCCGCTGGTCTGGCTGATCCGTTCCACGCGCTGGGTGACCAGGAACAGGGCATTGCAGACGATGGCGCAGGTCAGGGCAACTTCCAGCACGATCAGGGCGGCGGCCGTCTTGTGCCGGCGCAGGGTGCTGAGGATGGGGCGGATATCCATGGGAGGTCCTCGTACTCGTGCTTACTGCGACTTGAGCTGGATGGCCGGGGTGACCTGCATCGCGCGCCAGGCGGGCAGGAAACCGGCGGCGAGGCTGGCGAACAGGGTCAGGCCGATGGCCAGCAGCAGCATGCTGCCGTCCAGGTGGGCCAGATCCGCGTAGTCCACGGGTTGCTGGCGTACCGCGTACAGGCCAAGCAGCGCCAGGCCGATGCCAAGCACACCGCCGGCAACGCCGATTGCACCGGCTTCAACCAGACACTGCAGGAAGATCTGCCCACGGCTGGCACCGAGGGCGCGACGCACGCCGATCTCGCCGCTGCGGCGCAGGAACTTGGCCAGCAGCAGGCCAACCGTATTGACCAGGCAGACGCCGAGGAAGCCCAGTGCCAGCCACATCTGCAGGCGCACGTCGCTGGGCACGGCGTTCTTGAAGGTCAACCACTCCATCACCGGGCGCAGCCGCACGTTGGTGGGGCGCTCGAAACGCCCCGCTGCACGCTGCTGGTCCGAGTAGTTGACCAGGTAGCTGCGGTAGTCCTCAACCTTGGCCGGGTCCAGCTCTACCCAGTACTGGATCCAGCTGCACGGCGCGCTGATCGAGTTGCTGCTGCCATCCGGATTCTCGCCGAAGCAGTTCATGTTGCCGTTGCTGCCGAACTCCAGGTCCATCGCAGTGGAGAACGGTGCCAGCAGGTCTTCATCCTTGCCGTAGTTGCCGGTGGTCAGATCGAAGAAGTGGGGTTCGGGGCTCCACTCCTTCATCACGCCGATCACCCGAAGCGAGTGGCCGTTGAGACGGATCTCGCGCCCCGTGCTGTCGGCGCCCTGGAACAGCTTGTCGTTGATCGCCTTCGACAGTACCACCACGCGGCTGCGGTTGTCATCGTCGCTGCTGCTCCAGGCACGCCCGTACTGCATGGGCACGTCGAACATCGGGAAGAAATCAGCCGACGTCCAGCGCGTATCCACCGAGAAGGGCTTGAGCGTGCTGAGCTCCGGCTCCACCGTGCCACCGCCCGCACTCATCATCGCCTGGCGGACGCCGCGCTTCTCGCGCAGCAGGGTCTCGGCGTCGCGCCGGGTCATCTGCTCTTCGGGCTCCTCGCCGGGGGTATAGCCCCCCCGCGGGCGTGGATCGACCTGCACATAGAACAGGCGGTCGCTCTTGCCTGGAATCGGGTCACCGGAGAGCACGTGGAACACGGTCAGCGTGGTCATCGAGGCACCAATGCCCAGCGCGATGGCGACCACCATCAGCGCGGTCAGTATCTTGTTGCGGTGGAAGCTGCGCACCGCCAGTCGGGCGTAGTAGGCGAACATGGTCGAACCCTCACTCGTTGACGGCGACGATGTGGCGCGGCGGAGTGGCCAGCACCGGCTCGCGGACCAGGTCGGTCACCTGACCATCGACGATGTGCACGTTGCGCTGCGCGCGCGCGGCCAGTTCCGGGTCGTGGGTGACCATCACGATGGTGGTGCCGGCGGCGTTGATCTCCTCCAGCAGCTCCATCACGCCGCGGGCCATCTGCGTGTCCAGGTTGCCGGTCGGTTCGTCGGCCAGCAGCAGGCGCGGGCTGCCGGCCAGGGCACGCGCGATGGCCGCGCGCTGCTGCTGGCCACCGGACAGTTCATTCGGGTAGTGCTTCATGCGCGAGCCGAGACCGACCTGGCTCAGCGCCTTCTCGATACGCTCGCGGCGCTCGTTGGCGCTCATCTTCCGATAGCGCAGCGGCACGTCCACGTTGTCGAACAGGTTCAGGTCGGGGATCAGGTTGAAGCCCTGGAAGATGAAGCCGATCTTCTGGTTGCGCAGGCGGCTGCGGGCGTCGTCACCCAGCGTGCTCACATCCTGGCCGTCCAGCATGTAGGTGCCGCTGGTGAAGGTTTCCAGCAGGCCGGCGATGTTGAGGAAGGTGGTCTTGCCGGAGCCTGACGGGCCGGTGACGGCGACGAACTCACCTTCCTTGACCTGCAGTTCCAGCGAGCGCAGTGCGTGGGTTTCCACCTGTTCGGTGCGGAAGACCTTGGCGACCGAACGCATTTCGAGCATGTACATGGTGTGTCCTCTCTCCAGGATTCAGGTATCAGGTATCAGTTGACGGAGACGCGTTCGGCGTCCTTGAACAGGTCGCTGCCGGAGACCACGATGCGGTCGCCCGGCTGCACACCCGACTTGATTTCCACTTCGCCCAGGCTGCTGACGCCCAGTTCCACCGGACGCCGCACCGCGGTACGGCCATCCATCACGTAGGCCATGCCGTTGCCCTGTTCGACGAACGGACCACGCTCGACCTTCAGCACGTCCTTGCGGGTGTCGAGCAGCACGCGCACCGACATCCGCTGGCTCTGGCGCAGGCCTTCCGGCTGCGCGCTGGCGAAGCGCACGCGGGCATTGACCTCGCCGTTGACCACTTCCGGCGACACCGCGCTGATCTCGCCCGGGAACGGCTGGCCGTTGCCGCCGGTCAGCTGTGCGGGCATGCCGATTGCCAGGTCACGGGCGAAGCTTTCCGGCACCTTGATCTCGACCACGAACTTGGACAGGTCGACCACGCCCAGCACCGGCGCATTGGCGGCCAGGTTGGTGGACTGGACGGCCTGCACCTGGCCGACCTGGCCATCGAACGGTGCACGCAGGGTGAGCGCATCGACCTGGCGCTGTACTTCAGCCACCACGGCCTTCTGGCGGTCGGCCAGCAGGCGCTTGTTGCGGGCATCCAGATCGGCGCCCTGGCTCTGCAGGCGGGCATCGGTGGTGGCGTTGGCCAGGGTGATGTCGGCCTTCTTCAGCGAGTCCTTGGCCTTGGCCAGATCGATCTGCGGCACCGCACCGCCGTCGTAACCGCGCTGGTAGCGCTGCAGGTCGCGGTCGGCGGCCTGTCGTTCGATGGTGGCCTGGTCGGTTTCCTTGCGCGACTTGGCGCGGGCCAGGGTGGCGTCCAGCGCGGCGCGGCTGGCCTCGGCTTCCAGACCGGCCAGGGTAGCCTGCTCCTGGGCCAGCTTGCTGCGCAGTTCCGGGCTGTCGATGACCGCCAGCTCCTGGTCCTTCTTGACCACGTCGCCGGCGACCACCTTCAGGTCTACGGTGCCGGCCGAGATGGCGTACAGGATCGGGCTGTTGGCGGCGATCACGCGGCCGTCAGCGGCGATGTCGCGGACCAGGTCGCCGCGCTTCACTTCGGCGATGCGCACGCGGCTGCTGTCGAAAGAGCGGCTGGCATTGGACCAGGCGTGCACGGCCCAGCCGATGCCGGCGAGCAGCACGATGGCGCCCAGTGCCGGCCAGCGGTAGCGCTGCCAGTTGGCGCGGGTGGTGCCGGCCGGGGCGGAGGAAACGATCTGGTCCTGTGCGGAAGTGTCGCGGATCATCGGATGCGTGCCTGACGGTGGTAGCCAATACCAAGCACGTAGCGTGCCAACTTTATTTCCTTTCAGGTCAACAGGTTGGGAGGCGTGCTGAAGTGTCCGGGTGTCCGCGGACACCTTTCCGGACACTTTCATTAAGCGGACAGGAGGGGGAAGCCGGACACGCAGGCTAGAATGCGCCGATCGTCTTCAAGGAAACGCGTGACATGTGTGGAATCGTGGGTGCAATCGCCGATCGCGATGTGGTGCCGGTACTGATCGAGGGCCTGAAGCGGCTTGAGTACCGTGGTTACGACTCCTCCGGCATCGCGGTGATCGACCATGCCGAGCGCCCGGAGGTACGTCGTGTCCGTCGCACCGGCCGCGTGTCGGAAATGGCCACGGCGGCCGAGGCCGAAGGCTTCACCTCGGTGCTGGGCATCGGCCATACCCGCTGGGCCACCCATGGGGGGGTCACCGAGGCCAACGCGCATCCGCACATCAGCCAGGGCGTGGCGCTGGTGCACAACGGCATCATCGAGAACCACGAAGAGCAGCGCGAGAAGCTGCGCGCGATGGGCTACACGTTCGAGTCGCAGACCGATACCGAAGTCATCGCGCACCTGATCCACCATCACCTGAAGGGCGGCGACGACCTGCTGGTGGCGTTGCAGCACACGGTGAAGGAGCTGACCGGTGCCTATGCGCTGGCCGTGGTCAGCCGCGCCGAGCCGGAGCGTTTCGTCTGCGCGCGCATGGGCTGCCCGCTGCTGATCGGCCTGGGCGAGGGCGAGAACTTCGTCGCCTCCGACGTCTCGGCGGTGATTTCGGCCACCCGCAAGGTGATCTTCCTGGAAGAGGGTGACACCGCCGAGATCCGTCGTGATGGCGTGCGCATCTTCGACGAGCATGACCAGCTGATCGAGCGTGACGTGCATCTGTCCGATGTGTCGCTGGCTTCGCTGGAGCTGGGTCCGTACCGCCACTTCATGCAGAAGGAAATCCACGAGCAGCCGCGCGCGCTGGGCGACACCATCGAGGCGGCGATCGACGCCGGTGGTTTCCCGGCCGAGCTGTTCGGCAAGAACGCCGAAGCCGTGCTGTCGGGCATTGAAGGCGTGCAGATCATCGCCTGCGGTACCAGCTACTACGCCGGCCTGACCGCGCGCTACTGGATCGAAGCCATCGCTGGCCTGCCGTGCAGCGTGGAGATCGCCAGCGAATACCGCTACCGCGCGGCCTACGCGAACCCGAAGCATCTGGTCGTCACCATCTCCCAGTCCGGTGAAACGCTGGATACGATGGAAGCGCTGAAGTACGCCAAGTCGCTGGGCCACCAGCACACGCTGTCGATCTGCAACGTGCCGGAGAGCGCGATCCCGCGCGCCAGCGAACTGGTCTGTTACACCCGCGCCGGTGCCGAGATCGGCGTGGCCTCGACCAAGGCCTTCACCACCCAGCTGGCCGCGCTGTTCCAGCTGACCGTGGTACTGGGCAAGCTGCATGGCCGTATCGATGCGGCACAGGAAGCGGATTACCTGGAGCAGTTGCGCTTCCTGCCGGGCAGCGTGCAGCACGCACTGAACATGGAACCGCAGATCGCCGCCTGGGCTGAGCGTTTCGCCCGCAAGAGCAGCGCGCTGTTCCTGGGGCGTGGCCTGCACTACCCGATCGCGCTGGAAGGTTCGCTCAAGCTCAAGGAAATCTCCTACATCCACGCCGAGGCCTATCCGGCGGGTGAGTTGAAGCATGGCCCGCTGGCACTGGTGGACGAAGATATGCCGGTGGTGGTGATCGCGCCCAACGACAGCCTGCTGGAGAAGGTGAAGTCGAACATGCAGGAAGTGCGCGCCCGCGGTGGCGAGCTGTTCGTGTTCGCCGACCAGGACAGCAACTTCAACGAGTCCGAAGGCGTGCATGTGATCCGTACGCCGCGCCATGCCGGCGTGCTCAGCCCGATCGTGCACACCATCCCGGTGCAGCTGCTGGCGTACCACACCGCGCTGGCGCGCGGCACGGACGTGGACAAGCCGCGCAACCTGGCCAAGAGCGTGACGGTGGAGTAAGGCGCCCGGATCCGTTGGGAGCTGCATGCGAAGGGGCCCCACGTGGGCCCCTTTCGTTTGTGTCGGAGTCCGTGCGAAGTGGGACAGCTGCCGGGTGTTCCGTCCGCCGTCGGCAGCAGGCAATCAATCTTTAATGCGCGATGCCGCCTGTATTCAGCGGCGGTTTCAGCCGCGGTGCCATTCTCTGGATCGTCAGTTGGTTCCCACGACGAACTGTCCTATCGATGCCGGTAGTGACCGATGGTCGCAGTCGTAGAATCGATTTGACCGAGGTCCGGGTTGAGCGGTTGAGCCCACCTCGTTCGCGTTGCAGCACATCGTCTGCCGATCCATTCCAAGCGGCCGCCGGGTGCGCCAGACGTGCGCTGAAAGGTCTGTTCCCGGGGAGGGGGCGTATCGGAAGAGCACACTTTTTTGACTTCAGTGACCTGCACCAGGAAACAAGAATGAACGTCCGCGAACTCCTGCAATCCAAGAAAGAAGCTGTCATCACCATCGACGCCGAAGACACCATCGGTGCCGCCGCCCACAAGATGAGCGCGAACAAGATCGCTGCGCTGGTGGTGATGAAGGACGATGCCCCGGTCGGCATCATTTCCGAGAAGGACATCGTGCGTACCTTGGCCGACGACGGCCCGCAGGCCGGCCGCCGGGTGATCTCCAGCCTGCCGTCCACCGGTCTGGAAGGCATTGCGCCGGAAGCGACCCTGAAGCAGGCCATGTCGTTGATGACGTACTCGCGGCGCCGTCATCTGATGGTCACCGAAGGCGCCCGCCTGGTCGGCATCCTCAGCCTGGGCGACATCGTGAAGAACCTGCTGGGCGAGCTGGAACTGGAAAAGGCCGTGCTGCAGGACATCTACATGGCCGCCCACTGAGGGCTGGACCATTGGACGCAGAGAAGCCGGGCATTGCCCGGCTTCTTCGTTCACGGCTTCGGTGATATCAGAAAGTGACCTTCACCGAATCGGCGCTGTAGTTCGCCGGGCCGTGGTAGACCACCTCGATGTTGTTGCCATCCGGATCGAGCACGAAGGCGCCGTAGTAGCCCGGATGGTAGGGGCGTTCGCCCGGTGCACCGTTGTCCGTACCACCGGCGGCGATGGCTGCAGTGTGGAAGGCATCGACGGTGGCGCTGTCGCGTGCCTGGAAGGCCAGATGGTGGCGGCCGGTCAGCTGGCCGGCGGCGGCCTTGCTGCTGGCGCTGGAAATGAACAGCTCGTCGGCCCAGAAGTAGTCATCGCCTTCGCCGGCGATCGGGATGCCGATCGTATCGAACACCGCCTGATAGAAGCGGCGGCTGGCGGCCAGGTCACGCACCACCAGCTGCAGGTGGTCGATCAGGCGGCCGCGGTGCAGTTCCATCGTTTCCATACGAACCTCGCAAAAAAGGGGACGGAGGGGATTAAGTCGCTTCCAGCTCAATAGTGCCAGAAACGGCTTAATCCCCTCCGTCCCCTTTACGGGTCAGACGTTGGAGATGATCTCGACCCAGTAGCCGTCCGGGTCCTTGATGAAGGCCAGGTTCTTCATGCGGCCGTCGGTCAGGCGCTTCTGGAAGGTCACGCCCAGATCCTCGAAGCGCTGGCAGGCCGCCTCGATGTCCGGCACCGACACGCAGATGTGGCCGAAGCCGCGCGGGTCGCTGTTGCCGTCGTGGTAGACCGCGCCGTCCTGGCTTTCGGTGCCGTGGTTGTGGGTCAGTTCCAGCACGCCCGGCAGGCCAGCCATCCACACGCGGCGCTGGGAGTCGTCTTCCGGCACCACCGCGCCGGCCGGTACGTAGGCCAGGAAGTACAGGCTGAACTGGGCGTCCGGGAAGTCGCGCTTGTCGATCAGCTGGTAGCCGAGCACGCGGGTATAGAAGTCCAGCGAGGCGGTGATGTCCTTCACCCGCAGCATGGTGTGGTTGAACACGAAGCCGGTGGTTTCGGCCGGGGCCTGGGCGGCGACGCCGGGAACATCGCGCAGGGCGGGAATGGTCATGGGGGAGGTCCTTCAGACAGGGCCGTTGCTGGCCGGATGGGGTCATTCTACCGGCCGTCACCTGACAGCACCGCGACGTACAATGGACGGATCGCACCGTTCCGTTCTGAGCATTGCCCGCCATGTCGCAGCGTGAATGGGTGGCCGCTGCCATCCGCAAGATCGAAGCCGATTTCAACCGTTCCGCCGATACCCACCTGATCCCGCTTGCACTGCCCGGGTTCGAGGGCATCGACCTGTACCTGAAGGATGAATCGAGCCATCCCACTGGCAGCCTCAAGCACCGGTTGGCGCGCTCGCTGTTCCTGTACGCGCTGACCAACGGCTGGTTGCGCGAAGGGCGACCGGTGATCGAGGCGTCCAGTGGCTCGACCGCGGTGTCCGAAGCTTACTTCGCGCGCCTGCTCGGCCTGCCGTTCATTGCGGTGATCCCGGCCACGACCTCGCCGGAGAAGATTGCCGCCATCGAGTTCCACGGGGGCCGCTGCCACCTGGTCGAGCGCGCCTGCGAACTCAACGGTGAATCGGAGAAGCTGGCCCGCGAAACCGGTGGTCACTTCATGGACCAGTTCACCTACGCCGAGCGCGCTACCGACTGGCGGGCCAACAACAACATCGCCGAGTCCATCTTCAAGCAGATGGCCGAGGAGCCCAGCCCGGTTCCGGAATGGATCGTGTGCAGCCCCGGTACCGGCGGTACTGCAGCGACGCTGGGCCGCTATGTCAGCTACCGCCGGCACGACACCCGCATTCTCTGCGCGGACCCGGAAGTGTCGGTGTTCTTCGACGGTTACCAGGCCGCCGTGGCTGGTGAGCCCGACTGGCGTGGCCTGACCTGCAGCGGCGGTTCGCGCGTGGAAGGCATCGGCCGGCCGCGTGTGGAACCGAGCTTCATCCCGACCAGTGTGGATGCGATGGTGAAGGTGCCCGACGCGCTGAGCCTGGCCGCCATGCGCCATGTCAGCCGCCAGCTCGGCCGTCGTGTCGGTGGCTCCACCGGCACCAATTTCATCGGCGTGCTGCAGGCCGCGCAGTGGATGCGTGAGGCCGGCCACCAGGGCAGCATCGTCAGCATCCTGTGCGACAGCGGCGAGCGCTACGCGCAGAGCTATTACGACCCGGCGTGGTACGCGCGCCAGGGCATCGATGTCGACGGCGCCGATGCGCAGCTGGTGGCGGCAGTGGCCGGGCAGGGGCTGCCGGAGCTGCCGTGGTGCAGCCTGGAAGCGCTGTAACGCCCTTGTAGCGTCGAGCGATGCTCGACTGCTTTCGCTCCGGATGCCTGACCCGGTGGCAAGCGCCAAGAGCCGTCGAGCATGGCTCCACGCTGCAGATTCAATACCCCGCTGCGGTGAACGCGTCCAGCACCGCATCGCGCAGCGCATCGGGCAATGCCTCGATATCCATCGCGCGATCATCCAGATGCAGGCTCGGGTCCAGGATGCTGGCGCGTCCCTGGGCCAGCGCCTGCAGCCACAGCAGCACGCAGATCACGAACTCGCGCTCGTGGCCCAGCTGCAGCTGGCTGGCGCCGCGTTCGATCACCTCGAACGGGTACCACTCCTGGGCATCGTTGAACGTGCCGCCCTGCTGCAACACTGCCTGCAGCTGATGCAGGTGACGCGGGGCGTCGTCGCCGGCATCGCACAATGCGGCGATCCAGGTCAGTTCGGCCGGGCTGGCGGACAATGCCAGTGACCGGGCCGGTGAGGTGGATGCAACTGCAGCCAGACCTTCCATGTAGGGCCTCGTTCGGTGCGTACCGCTGCGGACTCCCCCGCAGGCAGAGCTTCGAACCGCGACCGTAAGGCCGACGTGAATGCCGGGCCGCGCCCCCTTGTCAGCCCCGCCTGCCAGCGCCATATCCTGCATGCTGCCCGCCTGTCGGGCCCGTATCCTGGAGATCTGCCGTGACCGTTGCCAACCCCCTGCTCGATTTTTCCGGCCTGCCGCGCTTCGAGGCCATCCGCCCAGAGCACGTGGCGCCGGCGCTGGACGTGCTGCTGGCCGAAGCCGAAGCCGCCGTCAGCACGGCCGAGCAGGTGCAGCCGGTTCGCTGGGAGACCTTCGTTGCCCCGCTGGACGATGCCACCGAGCGGCTGTGGCGCGCCTGGGGCCTGGTCGGTCACCTGCAGGGCGTGGTCAACACCCCGGAACTGCGTGAGGCCTACAACAGCAACCTGCCGCGGGTGACCCGCTTCGCCAGCGCGCTGGGCCAGAACCTGGCGTTGTACCGGCAGTACCAGACGCTGGCCACCAGCGCCGAGGCGGCACGCTTCGACGAGGCCCAGCGCAAGGTGCTGGACAACACCCTGCGCGATTTCCGCCTCGGTGGTGCCGAGCTGGCGCCCGAGGCGCAGCAGCGCTTCGCGGCGATCAAGGAGGAGCTGTCGGCGCTGTCAGCGAAGTTCTCGCAGAACGTGCTCGACGCCACCGACGCATGGTCGCTGATCATCGAGGACGAAGCGCGACTGAAGGGCGTGCCGGAAGACGTGAAGGCCGCTGCGCATGCCGCAGCACAGAAGGACGGCAAGGCCGGCTGGAAACTGACCCTGCAGATGCCGTGCTACCTGCCGGTGCAGACCTGGGGCGAGGAACGCGACCTGCGCGAGATCCTGTATCGCGCCAGTGCGCAGCGTGCGTCCGAATTCGGCGACGACGCGCTGGACAACAGCGGCAACATCGACCACATCCTGGCCCTGCGCGCGGAACTGGCCGCGCTGCTCGGCTTCGGTTCGTATGGTGATTACTCGGTAGCAACCAAGATGGCGCAGGACCCGGCCGAGGTGCTCGGTTTCCTGCGTGACCTCGCCACGCGCGCCAAGCCGTTCGCCGCCAAGGACCGCGCCGAGCTGGAGCAGTTCGCGCGCGATGAGCTCGGCATCGACAGCCTGCAGGCATGGGACCTGGCCTTTGCCGCCGACCGCCTGAAGCAGGCGCGCTACAGCTATTCCGAGCAGGAAGTGAAGCAGTACTTCACCGAACCGAAGGTGCTGGGCGGCCTGTTCTCGGTCATCGAGCAGCTGTACGGCCTGCGCGTGCAGGAGGACCGCGCGCCGGTCTGGCATGAAGACGTGCGCTTCTTCCGTCTGGTCGATGCGCAGGGCGCGCTGGTGGGCCAGTTCTACCTGGACCTGTACGCACGCGAAGGCAAGCGTGGTGGCGCGTGGATGGACGATTGCCGCAATCGCCGCGTGCGTGCCGATGGCAGCGTGCAGACGCCGCTGGTCTACCTGGTGTGCAACTTCGGCCGCGGTGCCAATGGCAAGCCGGCTACGTTCAGCCACAACGAAGTGACCACCCTGTTCCATGAAATGGGCCACGGCCTGCACCAGCTGCTGACCCGCATCGGTGAGCTGGGCGTGGCTGGCATCAACGGCGTGGAGTGGGATGCGGTGGAGTTGCCCAGCCAGTTCATGGAGAACTTCTGCTGGGAATGGGACCACCTGCAGGCGATGACCGCACACGTGGACAGTGGCGAGCCGCTGCCACGCGCGCTGTACGAGCGCATGCTGGCTGCACGCAACTTCCACAGCGGCATGGCGACCGTGCGCCAGCTTGAGTTCGGCCTGTTCGACATGCTGCTGCACAGCCAGTTCGAACCGGCGCAGGACAGCGTGCTGGCGCTGCTCGATCGCGTGCGTGCGGAAGTGGCGGTGAACCACCCGCCGGTCTGGAACCGCTTCCCGCACCAGTTCAGCCACATCTTCGCCGGCGGGTATGCGGCCGGTTACTACAGCTACAAGTGGGCTGAAGTGCTCAGTGCCGATGCCTACGCCGCGTTCGAGGAAGCGCCGCAGGCACTGGCTGAAACCGGTGCACGCTTCCGCGATGAGATCCTGTCGCGCGGTGGCAGCCGACCGGCGGCGGAGAACTTCAAGGCCTTCCGTGGGCGCGCGCCGCAGATCGATGCGCTGCTGCGCCATTCGGGCATGGCGTAAACGCAAAAAAAGGGGACGGAGGGGATTAAGTCGTTTGTGCACAAACGACTTAATCCCCTCCGTCCCCTTTTTCTATTCGGCGTAGATCATCTTCCGGGTCATGCCGCCATCCACGATGAAATCCTGGCCGGTGCTGAAACCGGACAGCGACGACAGCAGGTACACCGCCAGCGCACCGATGTCTTCGGGGCGACCGACCCGGCCGACCGGGTGTTGCGCCTGGTCGATGGCCGAGTATTCCGGCTCGTGGCGCTTTGAGGGTGCCTGCCACGCAGTGGTGCCGACCCAGCCGGGACTGATGCTGTTGACCCGCACCGCCGGGCCGGCGCTGATCGCCAGCGCATGGGTGAAGGCCACCAGCCCACCCTTGGCCACCGCATAGGCCTCGCTGTGCGCTTCGGATTGCCAGGCGCGGGTGGAGGCGATGTTGATGATCGCGCCCGCAGCGCTGGCGGTCAGCGCTGGCAGCACGTGCTTGCTGCACAGGAACGCACCATGCAGCGACGACAGACGACGCTGCCACTCGTCCCAGTCCATGTCCTGCAGCCGTGTGCCGTGTGGCCCGGCGATGCCGGCATTGTTGACCAGGCCATCAATGCGCCCGAAGCGCTGCAGGGCCGCGCTGATGCAGTCGCGTACGCTGGCTTCATCGGTGATGTCCAGGCGCTGGAACGCGGCATCCTCACCGTGCTGCCATTCGTCCAGGCAGGCCTGCCCGGCTTCGACGTCCAGATCGCCGATCAGCACGCGTCCACCAGCGCCGAGCACGGCCTGGGCGATGCCACGACCGATGCCGTTGGCGCCGCCGGTGACCAGCACGACCTTGCCCGACAGTGGCGCGGCCGGCCATGCGGCAATCGGCGGCACCGTGCTCACGTCAGGTCTTCGCCGCGCAGGCGGCGGTGCCAGCCGTCCACACCGATGCGGTCCAGGGTCTGGATGTTGCGCTCGACGATCACGTCCGGGTCCGGATAGACATCCACCGCACGCGCCACGCTGTCTTCGCGCAGCAGGTGCAGGGTGGGGAAGGGCGCGCGATTGGTGTAGTTGCTGGCATCGTCTGCGGCCACGCCGTCGAACTGGTAGTCCGGGTGGAAGCTGGCCACCTGCAGGATGCCCTGCAGGTCCAGCGCTTCGATGGCCGCGTCGGCGTTGTCGAGGAAATCGTTGTAGTCGAGGAAATCGGTCAGCACCTGCGGATGCACGATCAGCGTGGTGTCGATCTGCTCGGCCGGCGTATCGCGCAGCAGCACCAGCTCCTCGGCCAGCTGTTCAACCAGCGCTTCCGGCGTGGTCGCATCGCTGAGCACGATGCGGACCTGGTCCTTCACGTACACCGCCTTGGCGAACGGGCACAGGTTCAGGCCGATGACGATGCGCTCCAGCCACCGGCGGGTGGCGGCGATCGGGTCATCGGTGGGCAGGTGGGAATCGGTCATGGCGGGCACGTCGGCTGGCGGGGCCGCCATTGTAGGCAGTGTGCCGGTGCTGCGCTGTCCACTGTGCAGGAACTGGACAGTGGCGAAGCTGGAAATCCCTGACGATTCAATCCGTTGCGCGCTCCCGATGGATGGCCGATTGCCAGCCAGGGGCGACGGGCGTGGAATGGATGCACGACACAGGAGGACACCCATGACTGCATCTTCCCCGTGGCTGCCGGACGCCCTCTGGGCCGGCGCCTTCTTTGATGGCCACTGGCAGGCTGCCCCACAACGGCACCCGGTGATTGAACCGGCCACCGGCCAGCAGCTCGGCGAGATCGGCCTAGCCGACCCGGCGCAGGTCGCGCGTTCGTCCGCCGCCGCCGCGCAGGCCCAGCAGGCGTGGGCGGCGGCGCCCTATGAACAGCGTGCCGACGTGCTGCGCAAGGCTGCGCGTCTGGCCGAAGAAAACATCGACACCCTGGTCGAGTGGCTGGTGCGCGAAAGCGGTTCGACCCGCCTCAAGGCCGGCTTCGAAGCCAAGGTGACCATCAAGGCACTGCATGAAGCTGCGGCGCTGCCGTCGCGCAGCACGGGTGAGATTCTGCCATCCGAACCGGGCAAGCTGAACCTGGCGCGCCGACGCCCGCTGGGCGTGGTCGGGGTCATCTCGCCGTTCAATTTCCCACTCTACCTGGCGATGCGCGCGGTGGCCCCGGCAATTGCGCTGGGCAACGCCGTGGTCCTCAAGCCGGACCCGCGTACGGCGGTATGCGGCGGCGCGGTGATCGCACGCTTGTTCGAGCAGGCGGGCCTGCCGGCAGGCGTGCTGCACATGCTGCCCGGCGATGGCGCGGCCGGGGCCGCACTGACCAGTGACCCGCACGTGGCGATGATCCAGTTCACCGGTTCCACCGCCGCTGGCCGCAAGGTCGGAGAGGCGGCCGGCAGGCATCTGAAGAAGGTCTCGCTGGAACTGGGCGGCAAGAATTCGTTGATCATCCTTGATGATGCAGACCTGGACCTGGCGGTGGCCAACACCGCGTGGGGCGTCTACCTGCACCAGGGCCAGATCTGCATGGCGACCGGCCGCGTGCTGGTGCACCGGAAGATCCACGACACGTTCCTGCAGAAACTGGTGGCCAAGGCCAAGGCGCTGAAGGTGGGCGACCCGGCACGTGAGGACGTGGCGATCGGCCCGCTGATCAATGCCGGCCAGCGCGACCATGCCGCACGCGTGGTCGAGCAGGCCGTGCAGGCAGGTGCCACGCTGGAAGCGGGAGGCACGCACCGGGACCTGTTCTTCGCACCCACCGTGCTCGGCAATGTTGCGGCCGACAATCCGGCCTTCAGCGAGGAGATCTTTGCGCCGGTAGCGGTGGTGGTGCCGTTCGATGATGACGACCACGCCGTGCAGCTGGCCAACGACAGCGAGTACGGCCTGTCGATGGCGATCGTGTCCAGCAACGTCGGCCGCGCGCTGAAACTGGGCGAGCGCCTGCGCACCGGCCTGCTGCACATCAACGACCAGACCGTGAATGACGAGGTGATCAATCCCTTCGGCGGCGTCGGTGCGTCCGGCAACGGCACCAGCATCGGCGGCCCGGCCAACTGGGAAGAGTTCACCCAGTGGCAGTGGCTGACCGTCAAGGGCGAAGCGCCCGCCTACCCAATCTGATCGAAGGAACCATCACGATGAACGACAACACCGCAACGCGTGAGATCACCGCCGCCGTGGTCCGCGGCAAGGAACAGCCCTTCGTCATCGAGCAGGCGCGGCTGCGCGGCCCGCAGGACGACGAGGTGCTGGTGAAGGTGGTGGCCACCGGCCTGTGCCATACCGATCTGATCGCGCGCGACCAGTACTACCCGGTGCCGCTGCCGGCGGTGCTCGGCCATGAAGGCGCGGGCATCGTTGAAGCGGTGGGCCCGAACGTGCGCGACCTGAAGGTGGGCGACCACGTGGTGCTGACCTACGGCGCCTGCGGCCACTGCAATCCCTGCCGCGGCGGCCACGGTGCCTACTGCAAGGATTTCTTCGGGCTCAACTTCGGTGGCGATGATGGCCACGGCCACACCGCCATCACCGATGCACAGGGCCAGCCGCTGCACGATCATTTCTTCGCGCAGTCCTCGTTCGCCACCTTCGCCATCGCGCGCGAGATCAACGCGATCAAGGTGCCTGATGACGCACCACTGGAATTGCTGGGCCCGCTGGGGTGCGGCATCCAGACCGGTGCCGGTGCGGTGCTCAACTCGCTGCAGGTGCGGTCCGGCAGCAGCTTTGCAAGCTATGGTGCCGGTGCGGTGGGCCTGAGTGCGGTGATGGCGGCCAAGGTGGCCGGCGCCACCACCATCATCGCCATCGACGTGGTGCCTTCGCGCCTGGAGCTTGCGCTGGAGCTGGGGGCCACCCACGTAGTCAACAGCCGGGAGACCGATGTGGTCGAGGCGGTGCGCGCGATCACCGGTGGCGGTGCTGACTTCGCGCTGGAATCGACCGGCCGTCCGGACGTGCTGTCCGCCGGCATCGAGGCGCTGGGTGGGCTGGGCATGATGGGCGTGGTCGGTGCGCCGAAGCTGGGCACCACCGCCAGTTTCGATGTGAACAACCTGCTGCTCGGCGGGCGCAGCATCCGCGGCATCGTCGAGGGTGACAGCGTGCCGCAGGTGTTCATTCCGCAGCTGGTGACCCTGTTCCAGCAGGGACGCTTTCCGTTCGACAAGCTGGTGAAGTTCTATCCGCTGGAACAGATCAACCAGGCGGCCGAAGACAGCACGAAGGGAATCACGCTCAAGCCGGTGCTGCGGATCGCGGCGTAAGGGTGGGGTGGGTTTGCAGGGCTGCGCCCTGCACCCGCCGAAGCAATGGCAGCCGCCAGAGCAACAGCAGAAGCTGGATTCCTGAGGTTGGCGGGGTGGGTCCGGTTGCTGTTGGTGGGTGCCGACCGTTGGTCGGCACGCGGTCGGAGCCGTTCTCCAGAGTAAAACGGCTCTGACCCCTTGTTTGAACCGCTGGCGGAAACATTCCGTTGTCGGAACGTAACGTGGCGTTGCCGCAGACGGGTGTACGCTGCCTCCATGATGGCCACGACAGTCGGGCAGCAGCAGTTGGTGGCGGCACGTGCCGCTTTCGCCGAGGGCGATGTGCGCTCATTGGGCGTGTTGCCGCTGCCGCTGCAGCAGTCATGGCTGCGTTCGCGCGCGGCGGGCCTGCAACCGGGGCAGGAGCCGGACTATCGGCCGCTGCTGGGGGGCGGACAGCGTCTCCCGCATCCCGACGACCGGCGCCTGGCACGTTGCGTGCAGCCGGAGCTGGAGCAGCTCTGGGCGGCCTTCGGTGGGCGTGGCTGGACGATGTTCTGCGCCAACCGCGACGGCATGGTGATCGCGCAGCAGGCCCACGGCCTGGAAGATGCTCCCTTGCTGCGGCCGATCCAGGTCGGGCGACAGCTGGGCGAGACGGAGATCGGCACCACCGCGCCAGCGGTCAGTCTGGCCGACGATGTGCCGGCACTGGTGCGAGGCAACGAACATTACCTGCAGCGGTTCGCGCCGGTGTTCTGCCTGAGCGAGCCACTGCACGATCTCGACGGTCGGGTCTGCGGGGTGATCGACATCACCGGTCTTGGCGAGCGCGATCCCGCCCTGCTGCAGGGCTATTTCCGGCAGGCTGCGCTGGCCAGCGAAAATCGCTTGTTCCACAGCCTCACCGACGTGCATCTGCTGGCCGTGCAACATGATCCGCGCTGGCTGGCGTCACCGCTGCAGGGACTGCTGGCGGTGCAGGAGGATGGCCAGCTGCGTGCAGCCAACCGCGTTGCACGGCGCCTGCTGGGCCTGCCACGGCGGGGGCCGTTGCCGCTGCTGGATCTGGAGGCGCTGTTTGCTGGCGCCAGTGCGGCGCAACGGCGTCGCCTGCTGCAACCGGGCGCAGCGCATCGGGTCCGGTTGGGCGAGGGCAGCGCGGTCTACCTGCAGCGTCTGCAGGGGCCGCGGGGCGGGGCGCATCGGCCTACTCAGCGGAGCACCCCGGCAGATCCGGTCGCGCCGCTGCTGCGTGACCAGCGGCGTGAGGCCGCGCGCCGCGCGGCCCAGGCCGCTGACGGCAACCTCAGCCTGGCCGCACGCCAGCTGGGGATCTCGCGCACCACGCTGTACAAGCTGCTGCGCGATTGACCGCGTAGTCCACCGGGCATGGCCCGGCGGAATCCATCAGTCGCGGAAGTTGTTGAACTGCAGCGGCAGCTCGAACTTGCCGGCCTTGAGTACGGCAATGGCGTCCTGCAGGTCGTCGCGCTTCTTGCCCTGCACGCGCAGCTTGTCGCCGTTGATCTGGCTTTCCACCTTCAGCTTGGCGTCCTTCAGTGCCGCCGCGATCTTCTTGGCGATCTTCTGCTCGATGCCCTGCTTGACGGTGATCTTCTGCCGGGCCTGGGCCAGGTTGGTCTCGATGTCGCCGAACTCCAGGCTGAGCACGTCGATGCCGCGCGCGGCCAAGCGGGCACGCAGGATGTCGTTCATCTGCTTGAGCTGGAACTCGGTCGGCGCAGTCTGGTTGATGACATCGCCATCTCGCTCGAACTTGGCGTCCACGCCCTTGAAGTCGAAGCGGGTGGCCAGTTCGCGGTTGGCCTGGTCGATGGCGTTGGTCAGCTCGTGGGTGTCGACTTCGGACACGACGTCGAAGGAAGGCATGGGCGGTGCTCCGCAGAATTCAGTGGTGGTCATTCTATCGCGCCGGCCCGCATGCCCGCTTTGTGTAGAGTCGAGCCATGCCCGACTGCCGCCCTTCTGTAGAGCCGAGCCATGCTCGGCTGCTTTGTGAAGAGCAGTCGAGCATGGCTCGACTCTACAATCCGGTGCGGTCGGCGATAATGAGCCATGAACCTGCAACGCTCCCCTTCGCGCGCGGTGGCCTGGATGGTCGCTGCGGTCGCCTGTTTCTCGCTGATGGACGCCGGCATGAAGCAGCTGTCGGCCAGCTATCCCACGCTGGAAGTGACTTTCCTGCGTGGTGCGGCCTCGTTGCCGTTCGTGCTGGTCTGGGTGCTGGTCAGCGCTGGCCCGCGATCGCTGATCCCGCGCCGCTGGGGCCTGCACCTGCTGCGTGGTGGGCTGGGCATGGCGATGATCGGCTGCTTCGTGTTCGCCCTGCGCGATCTGCCGTTGTCCACCGCCTACACCATCTATTTCGTTGCCCCACTGCTGATCGCCGCGCTGTCGGTGCCGTTGCTGGGCGAGCGGGTTGGGCCGCGGCGCTGGGTCGCCATCGGCATCGGCCTGGTGGGCGTGCTGGTGGTGCTGCGGCCGGGTGTGGACGGCTTCATTTCGGTGCCCGGCCTGATGGTGCTGGCGGCGGCAACGGCCTATGCCGTGGCGGCGATCACGGTCAGCCTGCTGACCCGCACCGATACCTCGCAGTCGATGGTGGTCTGGTTCCTGGTGATCATGGCCATCGGCGCCGGCCTGCTGGCCATGCCCGGCTGGGTACCGCTGCAGCTGGCACATGCGCCTTTGATTGCCGGCATGGGCCTGGCCGGGGCGCTGGGCCAGATCGCCCTGACCAAGGCCTTCCAGCTGGGCGAGGCCTCGATGATCGCGCCGTTGGAGTACAGCGGCCTGGTCTGGGTGATCGGCTGGGATCTGGCCTTCTGGGGCCAGCTGCCGGATAGCTATACCTGGGTGGGTGCGGCGATCATCGTCGCCTCGGGCCTGTACCTGCTGCATCGCGAGCGCCTGAACCGGGTGCAGCCGCCGAAGCCGCTGGATCATCCCTGAGCCGGTTGGGCCAGGGAATGGAGTCAGAGCCCCTGCGGGGATCCGACCCCGGGGTCGGATCCCCGCAGGGGCTCTGACTCCAGCCAATGCGCCGGCGCGGGCGGCTTAGAATCAAAAGGAATAACATTCTGGCCCATGGCGCGGGCGCGCGACCGCCTGCGCTGGTAGGCTGCACGCCCCCTTCCGTCACCCAGCCGGTGAGCCACGCCCGTGATCGAGTTCCAGCGCCTGCACAAATCCTATGCCGTTGCCGGCCGCGCAGTCAGCGCGCTGCAACCGCTGGACCTGACCATCGAGGCCGGTGAGGTATTCGGCATCATCGGCCATTCCGGCGCCGGCAAATCGACCCTGATCCGCATGATCAACCGCCTGGAAGAGCCCAGCGGTGGCCGTCTGCTGATCGGTGGCGAGGATGTCACCGCACTGGATGCGGACGGCCTGCGCGTGCTGCGCCGGCGCATCGGCATGATCTTCCAGCACTTCAACCTGCTGTCTTCGCGCACGGTGGCCGGCAATGTCGCCTTCCCGCTGGAGCTGGCCGGCACGCCGAAGGCGGAGATCGACGCACGCGTAGCCGAACTGCTGCAGACCGTGGGCCTGGAGGCACACGCGCAGAAGTACCCGGCACAGCTGTCCGGTGGCCAGAAGCAGCGCGTCGGCATCGCCCGTGCACTGGCGACCCGGCCGCAGATCCTGCTGTGCGATGAGGCCACCAGTGCGCTCGACCCGCAGACCACCGCCTCGGTGCTGTCGCTGCTGTCGAAGATCAACCGCGAGCTGGGCCTGACCATCGTGCTGATCACCCACGAGATGGATGTGATCCGCCGCGTCTGCGACCGCGTCGCCGTCCTGGATGCCGGCCAGATGGTCGAGACCGGACCGGTCACCCGCGTGTTCCTGCACCCGCAGCACCCGACCACGCGCCGTTTCGTCAGTGAATCGGAGCAGGTGGACGAAGGTGCGCTGCACCGCGATTTCGATGCCGTCGGTGGCCGCATCGTGCGGCTGACCTTCCTTGGCGGAGACACCTACGAACCCCTGCTCGGCAGCGTCGCGCGGCAGACCGGGGTCGACTACAACATCCTGTCCGGCCGCATCGACCGGATCAAGGACACCCCGTATGGCCAGCTGGTGGTCGCCCTGGTGGGCGGTGACCAGTCCGCCGCGCAGGCCGCGTTCGTGGCCGCCGGCGTGCACGTTGAGGAACTGCGTCGATGATCATCGCCACTGCCGGCGGATTCTTCCGCCACCTGGATGCGGGCAAGTGGGCCGATATCGGCCAGGCCACCATCGATACCCTGCTGATGCTGCTCGGTTCGCTGCCGCTGACCCTGGCCATCGGCCTGCCCCTGGGCGTGCTGCTGTACCTGTTCGGCGCACCACAGATGAAGCGCCGGCCGTTCGCCTATGGCGTGCTGGCGCTGGTGGTGAACCTGCTGCGCTCGGTGCCTTTCATCATCCTGATGATCGTGCTGATCCCGGTCACGCTGTTCCTGATGGGGACGTCGCTGGGTGTACGCGGTGCGATCGTGCCGTTGGTGATCGGTGCCGCACCGTTCTACGCACGCCTGGTCGAGACCGCGCTGCGCGAAGTGGACCGTGGCGTGATCGAAGCGACCCAGTCGATGGGTGCCACCACCTGGCAGCTGGTCACCCGCGTGCTGCTGCCGGAGGCGCGTCCGGGCCTGATCGCTGGCGCAACGGTCACCACCGTGGCGCTGATCGGCTTCACCGCGATGGGCGGTGCGATCGGTTCCGGTGGCCTCGGTGACCTGGCCTTCCGCGACGGCTACCAGCGCTCGCACACCGACGTGGCCCTGGTCACCGTGGTCCTGCTGCTGGTCCTTGTGCAACTGCTGCAGATGCTCGGCGACCGCCTGGTCGCGCATTACAGCCGCAAATAGCAGAATGCCGGGCGGTAGCCGGCCAGCGGCCGGCTCTACCCCATTGTCTGGAAACGGTAGTGCCGGCCGCTGGCCGGCAATTCCACGTGCGGTCAGCGAACGTTCGGTACTTCGTAGCCCAGCTTGCCGACCTGCTCAGGGTGCTGCGGCACGCGCTTGAGCTTGTCGGTGTTCACCCCGTACTCGTCACGCAGGCGCTCGGCCAGCTCCTTGTACAGGGTTTTGTCCATGTCCGGCGTACGCGAGAAGATCCAGGCCATTTCGCGGCCCGGGTAGCCGATCAGCGCCCACGAGTAGTCCGGCGCCACTTCCAGCACCCTCGAATGCGTAGGCACGACGCGGTAGAACCAGGTGCGCCAGCCGTGGTTGCCGCTGTCCGGATCGACGCTGGCGCGCGCGCGGACTTCCTGCAGCGGTTCGCCGAAGCCATCGCGATAGCGGTAGGTGATGCCGACCTTGTGCGCGTCGCGGAGTTCATACTCGTTGACGCTGGCCACATGACCCCGTTCGATGAAGTTCGGTACGCGGCCGATCACATACCAGGTGCCCATGAAGCGCTTCAGGTCGATCGGCGCATCCGGGTCGGCGGCACGCGGAGCGCTGGCACGGGGCGACGGCGGCTCACTGGCGGCCACGGCGGGGCCCGCCAGGGACAGGGCCAGCAGCACGGCGCAGAGCGGGCGGATCGAAGTCATGCGGGAGCGGGCTCCAGTGGGCTTGCACGCGCATGGTCGACTGTGTGCACGCGATCCGTCAATGGTGTCGCACCCTGTGAGAAGGGCCTTGCCCAAGCTGTGTTGCATTGTCCACCGGAGAAGCCCCATGAATGCACGTTCCGTCCGACGCCCTGCAACTGAACGCGTCATCATTGAACGCGCCGATCCACGCCTGCTGCGCAGCGTGCGACAGGTGGCGCTGGCCGGTGTGGCATTGGTGCTGGTCTGGCCAGCCGCGCGCGGCAGCAACGCCTGGCTGGGCTGGCTGCCGATGTGGCTGGTCGGCATGCCGCTGATGTCCTGGTGGGCGCTGCTGCGCTTCCCGCTGCCTGGACTGTCGTGGCTGCGGCTGGCCCGGCGTACCGGTGGACAGGCCCGTCGTCGCGCCGGCGGCACGACCCGTAGCCGGCGCAGCCCCGCGGCCACGGCCTGACCTTCGACACGGGGGCGGCCGCGACATTCCGTGCTAGCGTTCCACGGCTTATGACTGCCTGGAGCTGCAATGTCACGACTCGCTTCCGCCTGCCTGCTGGCTGGCATGATGACCGCTGCCTCGGTGGGGACCGCCGTGGCCGCTGAAGACACCGACCGTTACGCCTGGCTCGAAGACGTCACCGGCGACAAGCCGCTGACCTGGGTCAAGGAACAGAACGCCAAGTCCGAGGCGCGCCTGGCGCAGAGCCCGGCCTTCAAGCAGATGGAGGCCAGCATCCGCGAGGTGCTCGACTCCGATGCAAAGATTCCCGCCGTGCAGAAGATCGGCGACTACTACTACAACTTCTGGAAGGACCAGCAGCACGAGCGCGGCCTGTGGCGCCGCACCACGCTGGCCGAATACCGCAAGGCCTCACCGCAGTGGGAGACCGTGCTCGATCTGGATGCGCTGAACAAGGCCGAGGGTGAGAACTGGGTCTGGCACGGTGCCGACTGCCTGCGCCCGGACTACAGCCGCTGCCTGATCGCGCTGTCGCGTGGCGGTGCGGATGCCGACGTCACCCGCGAATTCGATCTGTCCAACAAGACCTGGATCAAGGACGGCTTCTTCCGTCCCGAGTCGAAGGGTGGCCTCAACTGGATCGATCGCGACACCGTGTTCGTCTACACCGACTTCGGTGCCGGCACGATGACCACGTCGGGCTATCCGCGCGTGGCCAAGCTGTGGAAGCGCGGCACGCCGATGGCCTCGGCCACCGTGGTGTATGAAGGCAAGCCGGAAGACATGTACATCGCGGCGATGCACGATGACACCCCGGGCTTCGAGCGCAACCTGGTCAGCCGCACGCTGGCGTTCTACAACAACGAGATCTACCTGCGTGGCGACGACGGCACGCTGACCAAGATCGACGCGCCGAACTCGGCCGAGAAGAGTCTGCACAAGCAGTGGCTGACCCTGGAGTTGCGCGACCCGTGGACTGTGGGTGGCAAGACCTATGCCTCCGGTTCGCTGCTGGCCACCAAGCTGGATGACTTCCTGGCCGGCAAGCGCGACTTCGAGGTGCTGTTCACCCCGACCGCGACCACCTCGCTGGCCAGCGCCACCTGGACCAGGAGTCATCTGGTGCTGAACGTGCTGGACGACGTCAAGAACCGCCTGTCGGTGCTGACCCCGGGCGCCGATGGCTGGCAGACCAGCCGCTTCGTCGGCGCGCCTGCCTTCGGCACGCTGGGCGTGGCCGCGGTGGACAGCAACGACAGCGACGCTGTTTGGCTGACCGCCACCGACTACCTGACCCCGACCACGCTGGCACTGGCCGAGATCGGCCAGGCGCCGGAAACGCTGAAGACCATGCCGGCCTTCTTCGATGCCAAGGGCAAGGTGATCGAGCAGCACTTCGCCACCAGCAAGGACGGCACCCGCGTGCCGTACTTCGTGGTGCACGACAAGGCGATGAAGCTGGACGGCTCCAACCCGACCCTGCTGTATGGCTACGGTGGTTTCGAGATCTCGCTGACGCCGAACTACTCCGGTGGCATGGGCCGCGCCTGGCTGGAGAAGGGCGGTGTGTACGTGGTCGCCAACATCCGTGGTGGCGGCGAGTACGGCCCGCGCTGGCACCAGGCAGCGCTGAAGCAGAACCGTCACAAGGCCTATGAAGACATGGCCGCAGTGGCACGCGATCTGGTCAAGCGCAAGATCACCACCGCCAAGCACCTGGGCGTGCAGGGCGGCAGCAACGGTGGCCTGCTGACCGGCAACATGCTGACCCAGTACCCGGAACTGTTCGGTGCAGTGGTCGTGCAGGTGCCGCTGCTGGACATGAAGCGCTACAGCCACCTGCTGGCCGGCGCTTCGTGGATGGCCGAGTACGGCAACCCGGACACCAGCGACTGGGACTTCATCAAGACCTTCTCGCCGTACCACCTGTTCGACGCGAAGAAGACCTACCCGCCGGTGCTGTTCACCACCTCCACCCGCGATGACCGCGTGCATCCGGGCCATGCCCGCAAGATGGCGGCGAAGATGATCGATGCCGGCAAGGACGTGACCTACTACGAGAACATCGAAGGTGGCCACGGCGGTGCAGCCAACAACGCGCAGGCCGCACACATGTCGGCGCTGGCCTACAGCTTCCTGTGGGAGCGGTTGGGCGGTAAATAAGCAGAACGGAAAACGCCGCCCCAGGGCGGCGTTTTTCTTTACCGGTAGTGCCGGCCGCTGGCCCGCAACTGCATCATTCACGCATTCCCGGGTTACCGGCCAGCGGCCGGCACTACCGTCAGCGTGATCCCTGCCAGCGCTTCAATCCCCGCGCGATCCGCTCCACTGCCTCCTGCAACCGCGGCACTTCCTGGGTATAGGCCAGGCGCACATGCTGGTTGGCGCGATGGAAGCCGAAATCCAGCCCGGGGGTGAACGCCACGTGCTCGGTTTCCAGGAAGTGCGCGCAGAACGCCTGCGCGTCGTCGGTGAATGCGCTGACATCGGCGTACAGGTAGAACGCGCCCTGCGGTTCGACTTCGATGCGGAAACCCAGCTCGCGCAGCGCGGGCAACAGGAAGTCGCGGCGCTGGCGGAACGCGTCGCGGCGCTGCTCGAAGATCGCCATCGACTCCTTGCTGAAGCAGGCCAGTGCGGCGTGCTGGGCAATGCTCGACGCGCTGATGTACAGGTTCTGTGCCAGCTTCTCCAGGTCCGGCACCGCGGCCGGCGGTGCCACCAGCCAGCCCAGCCGCCAGCCGGTCATGCCGAAGTACTTGGAAAAACTGTTCAGCACGAACGCGCTGTCATCCACCTGCAGCACGCTGGGTGCATCCAGGCCATAGGTGAGGCCGTGGTAGATCTCGTCCACCACCAGGTGACCACCGCGCGCGTGCAGGGTCTGCGACAGGGCGGCCAGTTCGTCGGCGGAGAGCACGGTGCCGGTCGGGTTGGCCGGCGATGCAACCAGTGCGCCCACGCTGTCGGCATTCCAGTGCTGTTCCACCAGCGACGGGGTCAGCTGGTAGGCGGTGTCCGGCCCGACCGGCACCAGCTGTGCGCCGCCTTCAACGAGGCGCAGGAAATGGCGGTTGCACGGATAACCGGGGTCGGCCAGCAGCCAGTGGCGACCGGGATCGACCAGCAGGCTGCTGGCCAGCAGCAGCGCACCGGAGCCGCCGGGGGTGACCAAGATGCGTTCGGGATCGATATCCAGCCCGTAATGGCTGCGATAGAAGCCGCTGATCGCCTGGCGCAGGGCCGGCAGGCCACGCGCGGCGGTGTAGCGGGTATGGCCGGCGGCCAGTGCGGCCTGGCCGGCACGCACGACCGGTTCGGCCGTGGTGAAGTCCGGCTCACCGATCTCCAGGTGGATCACATCGTGGCCGGCCTGCTCCAGCGCCTGCGCGCGGGCCAGCAGGGACATCACGTGGAACGGGGCAATTTCATGGCTGCGCCGGCTGTAGCCCGGCGTGTGGGGCAGGGTGCTCATGTGCCCATGGTACGCCGGCCGGTACGACCCATGACGATCCGCAGGGTTGCCGCATTGCCGGGATTGGGGTCAGATCCCTTTTCGGGAAAAGGGATCTGACCCCGCCGAAGACCATTGCATTGATGCGCCTGGAGCCTTATCTCATGAAATCCACTCTCTGCCTGTTGCTCGCGAGCCTGATGACCACGACCGCTACCGCCGCCACGCCGCCTGTTCCGCCGGATGCCGCCAAGCACCCGCATGTGGTCAAGGCGCCGTTCGGCGCGATCCGTAACGATGACTATTACTGGCTGCGCGACGACAAGCGCGAGAACAAGGACATGCTGGCCTACCTGCAGGCCGAGAATGCCTACGCCGACCAGCTGCTGGCACCGCTGAAGCCGCTGGAAGACACCCTGTACAAGGAGATCGTCGGCCGCATCAAGCAGGACGATTCCAGCGTGCCGGCGCGCGAGCGCGGCTACTGGTACTACAGCCGTTTCGAGACCGGCCAGGACTACCCGATCCACGCGCGTCGCAAGGGCAGCATGGACGCGGCCGAAGAGATCCTGCTGGACGTCAACACGATGGCCGCTGGCAAGGGTTACTTCAGCGTCGGCTCGATGGAAGTCAGCCAGGACAACCAGCTGCTGGCCTGGGCCGATGATGATGTGGGCCGCCGCCAGTACAAGATCCGCTTCAAGGACCTGGCCACCGGCAAGGTGCTGCCCGATGTGATCACCGGCAGCTCCGGCGATCTGGTCTGGGCCGACGACAACCGCACCGTGCTGTATGTCGAGAACGATCCGGAAACGCTGCTGACCGTGCGCGTGAAGAAGCACGTGCTGGGCACGCCGGCCAGCGCTGACATCGTCGTCTACGAAGAGAAGGACGACAGCTTCTACATGGGCATCGGCCGTACCCGCGACGATCGCTTCATCACCATCGGTGTGCACAGCACCGTGTCTTCGGAAGAGCGCTACGCGCCGGCCAGCGACCCGACGAACTTCACCGTACTGGCCCCGCGCCAGCGCGATGTCGAGTACGACGCCGACCACTACGATGGCCGCTGGGTGATCCGCACCAACGACGGTGCGAAGAACTTCAAGCTGGTCACCGCACCGACCGATGCCACCTCGCGCGTGCAGTGGAAGGACTGGATCGCACACGACGATGCAGTGTTCATCGAAGGCTTCGAACTGTTCGATGGCTACACCGCCATCGCCGAACGTTCCGAAGGCCTGGAGCGCATCCGCCTGCTGTTCAAGGATGGCCGCAGCGACTACGTGAAGGCCGACGAGCCGGCGTATTCAATGGGCCTGGGTGACAACACCGAGGCCGATACGCCGTGGCTGCGCTACGTCTATACCTCGATGACCACCCCGACCACCGTGTTCGAACTGAACACCGCCACCGGTGAGCGCCGCCAGCTGAAGGTGCAGCCGGTGATCGGCTATGATGCGTCGAAGTACGAAACCGACCGCGTCTGGATCACCGCGCGCGATGGCGTGAAGGTGCCGGTGTCGCTGGTCTACCGCAAGGGCTACCAGAAGGATGGCAAGGGCGCGCTGTTCCAGTACGCCTATGGCAGCTATGGCATGTCGATGGATCCGTACTTCAACCAGACCGCGGTGAGCCTGCTCGACCGTGGCGTGGTGTATGCCATCGCCCACATCCGCGGTGGCCAGGAAATGGGCCGCGACTGGTATGAAAACGGCAAGCTGCTGCACAAGCAGAACACCTTCAACGACTTCATCGACGTCACCCGTGGCCTGGTGGCGCAGGGCTGGGCGGCGAAGGATCGCGTCGCCGCCTCCGGTGGCAGCGCTGGTGGCCTGCTGATGGGCGCGGTAGCCAACCAGGCGCCGCAGGATTACCGGGTGATGGTGGCGCAGGTGCCGTTCGTCGACGTGGTCACCACCATGCTCGATCCGACCATCCCGCTGACCACCAACGAGTACGACGAGTGGGGCAATCCGGAGCAGAAGCCGTACTACGACTACATGCTGTCCTACTCGCCCTACGACAACGTCAGCAAGCAGGCCTACCCGGCGCTGTTCGTGGGCACCGGCCTGTGGGATTCGCAGGTGCAGTACTGGGAACCTGCCAAGTGGGTGGCCAAGCTGCGTGACGACAACACCGGCCACTACCCGATCCTGTTCCGCACCAACATGGAAGCCGGCCACGGCGGCAAGTCGGGGCGCTTCCAGCGCTACCGCGAGCTGTCCGAGTCGTACGCGTTCGTGCTGCAGCAGCTGGGCATCGCCCAGCCGTAATGGCGAAGGGGTGCCGGGCTTAGCCTGGCACCCCGAACCGGTATCCTTGCGGCCATGAGCCTGCCCGAACCATCCGCACCGCGCGATAGCGCCACGCCACCGCGCGTGGTGCGTTTCCGCTGGGCATGGTGGCTGTTGGCGTATGTCAGCCTCGGCACCGGCATCGTCGGCATCTTCGTGCCGGGCCTGCCGACCACCGTATTCATCCTGATTTCGGCCTGGGCTGCCTCGCGTGGCTCCGAGCGCCTGCACAACTGGCTGCTGCAGCACCCGCGCTTCGGCCCGGCCATCACCAACTGGCAGGCGCACGGCGCCGTCAGCCGCTACGGCAAGTGGATGGCCACGATCACGATGGCGGTGTGCGCCGGCATCATGCTGTGGTGCGTGCCGATTGCCTGGGTGAAGTGGTTCTCGATCGGCAGCATGACGGTGGTGGCAATCTGGCTGTGGACGCGGCCACTGCCGCCACCGGAGCGGTAGTGCCGGCCTCTGGCCGGCAACCCGATCCCCTGCACCAACCGCTCAGCCGCCAATGGCTATACTCGGGGCATGAAGATCCCCCATCGAAACGCCATCCTGATTCCGCTGGCAGCGGCCTCGCTGCTGTTCCTCGCCGCCTGCGGCAACAAGGGCCCGCTGGTGCTGCCACAGAAGCCGGTGCCGGTGGAAGAAACGGTCGAACCGGTTGCCGAGCCCGCTACCGAAGCGACCCCGGCGCAGACCCAGGGAACCACTACCCCGGCCACGACCGTGGACCCGGCTGCACCGACCACCCAGCCGGCACCCGCGCCAGCGAAGAAGGCGGGCAGCGGGAATGAGTAAGGCCGGTTCCAAGGCCCTGCGCTTCAGCAAGATGCACGGCGCGGGCAATGATTTCGTAGTGATCGACCTGCGTGACGGCACTGCGCCGCCCACGCCTGAACTGGCCGCGCGCCTGGCCGACCGCCACACCGGCGTCGGCTGCGATCAGATCCTGACCATCGAGGCGCCGCGTGCGGAAGGCTCGGTGGCCTCGTACCGCATCTGGAATGCCGACGGTTCCAATTCCGAGCAGTGCGGCAATGGCGCGCGCTGCATCGCGGCCTGGCTGGTGCGCGAGGGCAGCGCGCAGGGCGATGCATTCGTCATCGACAGCCCGCTGGCCAGCCACGAAGTGAAAGTACTGGGCGAGGGCCAGTTCGCGGTAACCATGGGCGTGCCTGCGTTCGAGCCGGCCAATGTGCCGCTGATGGGCTTCGCCCACGCGCGCGAGGAATACCTGCTGCCGCTGCAGGGCGAGAGCGTACGCTTCGCCGCGGTGTCGATGGGCAACCCGCATGCGGTGATCGAAGTAGGCCTGATCGATGCCGCACCGGTCGAACGCGTGGGTTCGCTGCTGCAGCAGCACGCGTCGTTCCCGCGCTCGGTGAACGTGGGCTTCGCCCAGGTGATGGGCCCGGCGCACGCCCGCCTGCGCGTGTTCGAGCGCGGCGTCGGTGAAACACTGGCCTGCGGCAGTGGCGCCTGCGCCGCCGCGGTGACCCTGATGCAGCGCGGCCGCCTGCAGCGTGATGCACGCATCAGCCTGCCCGGTGGTGACCTGCGCATCCAGTGGCCGGGCGATGGCCAGCCGGTGGTGATGGCCGGCCCGACCGCATTCGTCTTCGAAGGGGAGTGGATCGCATGACCGAAACCGTCGACAAGCTCGGGGCCCATGAAGTCGCTGCCTGGTTGCGGCGCCATCCCGGCTTCCTCAAGCAGTTCCCGGACCTGGCCCTGACCCTGGTGGTGCCGCGCGATGACGGCCCGACCGCATCGCTGGCCAGCTACCAGCTGGAAGTGCTGCGCGAAAAGAACCGCGAGCTGGCGCGACGGTTGGCCGATCTGGGCGCCACCGCCCAGGTTAATGAACGCCTGGCAGTGCGCACGCATCAGCTGACCCTGGCGCTGATGAAGCAGGACAACGCCGCCGATACCCTGCGTGCGATGGCCGCCTCGCTGCAGGAAGATTTCGCCGGCGACCTGGTGCGATTGGTGGTGCACACGCCGGTGGCCGGGTTGGAACAGGCCGACTGGCTGCAGGTGATCGCCGCCGATGATCCGCAGCTGGGCCCGTTCCGCGACTGCCTGAAGGACGGCGAGCCGATCTGCGGCCGCCTGCAGCCGGAAAAGAATGCCGTGCTGTATGGCGTGCGCAGCGAGGAAGTGCAGACCACCGCACTGCTGCCGTTGCCGGGCGTGGGCCTGATTGCGGTCGGCAGCCACGACCCGAACCGCTTCTATCCGGGCATGGGGACGCTGTTCCTGCGCATGATGGGCGATGCGTTGGTCACCGGCCTGAAGCGCTTCCCGGGCTGAGCAGGACACGACGATGAGCGCGGTACAGGCCTTCCTGCAACATCTGCAGGTGGAACGGCGGATGTCGGCGCATACGCTCGATGCTTACCGCCGTGACCTGGATGCGTTGTCGGTCTGGGCCGAGCCGCGCGGTGTTGCGGTGGAAGCACTCGATGCCGAGGCGCTGCGCCAGTTCGTCGCCGATGAGCACCGCCGCGGCCTGTCGGCCAAGAGCCTGCAGCGCCGCTTGTCCGCCTGCCGCAGCTTCTATGCCTGGCTGCTCAAGCACGGGCGCATCGAGGTCAGTCCGGCGGCGACGCTGAAGGCCCCGCGTGCGCCGCGCCGATTGCCGCAGGTGCTGGACGCCGACGAAGCCGTGCAGCTGGTCGAGCTGGAACCGGAGGGCGAGCTTGGCCGTCGCGACCGGGCGCTGCTGGAACTGTTCTACTCCTCCGGCCTGCGCCTGAGCGAAGTCTGCGCGCTGACCTGGCGTGACCTGGATTTTGCCAGCGGCCTGGTCAACGTGCTGGGCAAGGGCAATCGCCAGCGCCGCGTGCCGTTCGGCAGGCCAGCGCGCGAAGCACTGCAGGCGTGGCGCGCGGAAAGTGGTGGTGGACCGGCCTCGCCGGTATTTCCCGGCCGCAACGGGCCGATCAGCCAACGCGCGGTGCAGATCCGCATCCGCCAGCTGGCGCAGCGCCAAGGCCTGTTCAAGCACGTACATCCCCACATGCTGCGGCACAGCTTCGCCAGCCATATCCTGGAATCGTCCGGTGATCTGCGTGGCGTGCAGGAGCTGCTGGGCCATGCCGACATCGCCACCACCCAGATCTACACCCACCTCGATTTCCAGCATCTGGCCAAGGTCTACGACGCGGCGCATCCACGCGCGAAGCGCCGCAGCAGGGACGATAAGGCTGAATAGCCTGCCCTTGATCTGGATCAGCGCAGGGCGGGCGCCAGCGGCGCATCGTGGCCGCAGGCCACGAGGAACCCGCCATCATGGCGAAGCCCATTCCGCTGCACCCCAAGCATCCCGAGCGCATCTGCTGGGGCTGTGACCGCTACTGCGCAGCCGACGCGCTGGCCTGCGGTAATGGTTCTGGTCGCACCCAGCATCCGATCGAGACGCAGGGCGAAGACTGGTATATCGCCTGGGGCATCGAGCCCAATCCGGACCGGCCGTCGCAGGCAAAACGTTGAACGACAGGCGTTCCACGTTCGGGCGGCGGGGGCCACGCGCATTGCGATGCGCTCGTTGAAAAGGCGCCTGCCTGTCCATGGGGCGCCGCCAAGCGCTGAACGGCAGCCATCCGCACAGGCTTGATCGCACCCGGCGCTGTCCCCATGTCCCGTGAACAGCTATCGGAGGCCGCATGGACCCCAGTCAGAATCCCAACGTTTTCCACGCCACCACCATCGTCTGCGTCCGTCGCGGCGAGCACGTGGCCATTGCCGGCGACGGCCAGGTCACGCTGGGCCACACCGTGATGAAGGGCAATGCGCGCAAGGTGCGCCGCCTCGGTCGTGATGGCCAGGTGCTGGCCGGCTTCGCCGGTGCCGCCGCCGATGCCTTCACCCTGTTCGAGCTGTTCGAAGCCAAGCTGGAAAAGCACGGCCAGCTGCAGCGCGCTGCGGTCGAACTGGCCAAGGATTGGCGCACCGAGCGCCGCCTGGGCAAGCTCGAGGCCCTGCTGGCAGTGGCCGACAAGGAAACCTCGCTGATCATCAGCGGCACCGGTGATGTGATCGAACCGGAGGACGGCATCATCGCCATCGGTTCCGGTGGTTCCTATGCACTGTCGGCCGCCCGTGCGCTGATGGCGCACACCGAGCTGGACGCGCGCACCATCGCCAGCGAAGCGATCGGCATTGCCGGCGACATCTGCATCTACACCAACCGCAACGTGGTGGTCGAGGAGCTGTGATCGCTCTTCTGTAGTGCCGAGCCATGCTCGGCAGGGCTGCCCGTCAGCCGAGCATGGCTCGGCTCTACATGCATCTGAATTCGTGAGCACATCCATGTCGAAGATCGAAGTTTCCTCCGCCACCATGACCCCGCGCGAGATCGTGCAGGAACTGGACCGGCATATCGTGGGCCAGCACGACGCCAAGCGCGCCGTAGCCATCGCCCTGCGCAACCGCTGGCGCCGCATGCAGCTGGTGCCGGAGCTGCGCAATGAAGTGATGCCGAAGAACATCCTGATGATCGGCCCGACCGGCGTCGGCAAGACCGAGATCGCGCGCCGCCTGGCCACGTTGGCCAACGCACCGTTCGTGAAGGTTGAAGCCACCCGCTTCACCGAAGTCGGCTACGTCGGCAAGGACGTCGAGCAGATCATCCGCGACCTGGCCGATACCGCCGTCAAGCTCTATCGCGAACAGGCCAAGGTGCGCGTGCGTACCCAGGCCGAAGAACGTGCGGAAGACCGCATCCTCGATGCACTGCTGCCGCGCCGCAGCGGTGGCATCGGTTTCGATCCGGAAGTTGCGCGCAACGAACCGTCGGCGCAGGACAACGAGACCCGCATCAAGTTCCGCAAGATGCTGCGCAACGGTGAGCTGGACGAGCGCGAGATCGAGCTCGACCTGGCCGCCAACGTCAGCATGGACATCATGACCCCGCCGGGCATGGAGGAAATGGGCCAGCAGCTGAAGTCGATGTTCGCCAACCTCGGCGGCGGCGCCAAGGCGCACAAGCGCACGCTGACCATCAAGGCCGCGCGTCCGCTGCTGGTGGAAGAAGAGGCTGGCAAGCTGGTCAACGAAGACGACATCCGCACGGCGGCAATCGAGGCCTGCGAGCAGCACGGCATCGTCTTCATCGACGAGATCGACAAGGTCGCCAAGCGTGGCGACAACGTGGGCGGCGGCGATGTCTCCCGCGAAGGCGTGCAGCGCGACCTGCTGCCGCTGGTGGAAGGCTCCAACGTGTCCACCAAGTACGGCACGATCAAGACCGACCACATCCTGTTCATCGCCTCCGGCGCGTTCCACCTGGCCAAGCCCAGCGACCTGATTCCGGAGCTGCAGGGTCGTTTCCCGATCCGCGTGGAACTGGGGGCGCTGAGCAAGAACGATTTCGTGCGCATCCTGACCGAGCCGAAGGCCGCGCTGACCAAGCAGTACGAAGCGCTGCTGGCCACCGAGGGCGTCAAGGTCAGCTTCACTGCCGATGCCATTGATCGTCTGGCCGAGATCGCCTTCCAGGTGAACGAGCGGCAGGAGAACATCGGTGCCCGTCGCCTGCATACGGTGCTGGAGCGCCTGCTGGATTCGCTCAGCTACGAGGCACCGGACCGCGACGGCGAGACCCTGGCCATCGACAGTGCCTATGTCGATGCGCATCTGGGTGAGCTGGTGCAGGATCCAGACCTGAGCCGCTACATCCTGTAATACCCGATGGGGTCGGATCCCTCGCCGTGGCGAGGGCTCTGACCCCACCCGCTGCAACACAAAAGGCCGCCGAAAGGCGGCCTTTTGTGTTGGCGGTCAGTGCGGGTGCCGGGCGCGGTAGGCCTGCAGCACCTGGTCGATCACCGCACTGGTGCGGGCGGCGCTGGTGCCGGTGGAAGGCGAACGGCCGTTGCCGCGCAGTTCGTCCACGAGGGAGCCGATCAGCGGCTGCTGGACCGATGGCGGGTTCGGGATATCGAACGTCTGCATACCGGCTTCGGTTTCCAGCACCACTGGAACATCCTCGAAGGTGGCAAAGCGCAGCTGCCCGCGGTCGCCGGTGATCTCGATCTCATCCTGGTGGCGGAAAGCGCAGAAACTCCACTGCGCGATGCCATGCGCGCCCCTTCCGGTGCGGAAGCACATCGAGACGCAGTCCTCGGCGGCATAGGCGCCGGTCAACGAACTGGCCAGGCCACGCACATCGCTCAGCGGCCCCAATAGATGGTCGAGCAGATCCAGGGTATGCGAGCCCAGATCGACGAACAGCCCGCCGCCGGCGATCGCCGGATTGGTCCGCCAGAAGTCCGGCGATGCGGCATTCGCCGAATGCGGCCGATGCAGGGTCGCGCGCACGCTGCGCGGCATTCCGATCGCGCCGCTGTCCAGCAGCTGCTTCACCTGTGCGAAGCGGGGCAGGGCGCGGCGGTAATAGGCCACGAACACGGGCACGCCGCGGCGTGCGCTGGCCTCCAGCACGCGTTCGCATTCCGCGTGATCCATGGCCATCGGCTTTTCGATGTAGACCGGCTTGCCCGCGGCTATCGCCTGCAGCGCGTACTGCATGTGTGTGGAGGGCGGCGTTGCGACGTACACCGCGTTCACTTCCGGATCGGCGATGAGCGCATCGGCGTCCGCGTACCAGCGGGGAATGGCATGGCGCCGTGCGTAATCTTCAGCCAACGCCGCATTGCGGCGCATGACCGCTGCCACCCGTGAGCCGGGTGTGCTGGCCAGGGCGGGGCCGCTCTTCTTCTCGGTGACGCTGCCGCAGCCGATGAAGCCCCACACCACGTTGTCCAGAATCATGGGTCTGTCCTCACATGTGTGCCGGGGTGGCGGCAGCGACGCCACTCACGCTTCCGGCAACGGCTCGGGCACCGTTCCAGGCACGAACACGCCGTCCTTCACGTAGGCAGCCAGGGTCATGTCCAGTGCGAGCATGCCGTCGCGCTTGAGGTCCATCAGTTCCGGTTCGACCATCGCCCCGTGCAGCACGCCCAGCACGGTGGCGTGCAGCATGCGTGCGGCGATCTTGGGGTCGGCGCCTTCGCGCAGCTGGCCCAGATCGCGGGCGCGGCGCAGGGCGCGCTCCATCCGGTCCAGCGCATCGCGGAAACCGGCCTGCTGCATTTCGGTCAGCACCTTGGTGTCGGCCGACGCATCGCTGCGCAGCATGATCTCCATGGTCTTGCGCAGGCGCTCGTCTTCGGACAGCTCGATGAACGAGTGGATCATCACCGCGCGCAGGTCGTGCACCGGGGTGTCGCGCTGGTCGGTGGAGGTGCGCTCCAGTTCCTGCATGAAGGGCAGGTGCACCCGTTCGACGATCGCGGCCAGCACCTCGCTCTTGTTCTTGAAGTGCCAGTACACCGCGCCACGGGTATAGCCGGCGCGGGCGCCGATCATCTCCAGCGTGGTACGGGCCACGCCGTGTTCATGGAAGCAGGCTTCGGCGGCGTCAAGGATGCCTTCCCGGGTTGCCTGGGTGTCCTCTTTGGTCTTGCGGGCCATGGGTAGGGTACGAGTGCGGGTGAAACGTGGCTGAATTGTACCGGTTTACAAACAAACAAGCATGTATGTATATTTCGCACCCATCATTCCCGTCGTGTGCGTGGCAGGCCCGTCCGGCTCCCACTACACCCGGGTGGGCGCGATCTGCGGGGCTTTCGCCGGAACACGGGGGAGAGTCGTCGTATCAGTGTCTTCTGAGATTCCTTCCTCCAAGAGCCTTTCCGTCATGTTGCTGAGCCGAATCCGACCCTTTGCACTGTCGCTGGCAATCGCCGCGACCGTGGCTGCCTGCGGCGGCCAACCCCAGGCCCCCGAACAGGGCCCGGGTGACGTCACTGTGGTCACGCTGAAGTCCGAGACCGTGGGCCTGACCCGCGAACTGCCGGGCCGTACCAATGCCTTCCTGGTTGCCGAAGTGCGCCCGCAGGTCAATGGCATCGTCGCCAAGCGCCTGTTCACTGAAGGTGGCATGGTCAAGGCCGGCGAGCCGCTGTACCAGCTCGACGACGCCAGCTACCGCGCCCAGGCCAACAACGCCCGCGCCCAGCTGGCCCGCGCCGAAGCCACTGCCAATGCCGCCCGTCTGAGCGCCAAGCGCATCACCGAGCTGGCCAAGGTGGACGCGGTCAGCCAGCAGGACCTGGAAAACGCCGTGGCTGCGCAGAAGCAGGCCGAGGCTGACGTCGGCGCCGCCAAGGCCTCGCTGGATGCGGCCAACGTCACCCTCGGCTACGCCCGCATCACCGCGCCGATCAGCGGCCGCATCGGCAAGTCCAGCGTCACCCAGGGTGCGCTGGTCAACGCCGGCCAGGCCAATGCACTGGCCACCGTGCAGCAGCTGGACCCGATCTATGTCGACCTGACCCAGTCCTCGGCCGAGCTGCTGCAGCTGCGCCGCGAACTGGCCGCCGGCCGCCTGCAGGACAACCAGACCCTGCCGGTCAGCATCCTGATGGAAGACGGCAGCACCTTCGAGCACAAGGGCACGCTGGAGTTCTCCGAAGTCAGCGTCGATCCGGCCACCGGCAGCTTTGGTCTGCGCGTGAAGGTGGACAACCCGGACGGTCTGCTGATGCCGGGCATGTACGTGCGCGCGGTGATCGGCGGCGGCGTGCGCAGCGATGCGGTGCTGGTACCGATGGCCGGCATCGCCCGCGATCCGAAGGGTGACACCTCCGCGATGGTGGTCGACAAGGACAACAAGGTCGAAGTGCGCCCGGTCAAGGTCAGCCGCACGGTTGGCGACAAGTGGCTGGTCGAGGACGGTCTGAAGGCTGGCGACAAGGTCATCGTCGAAGGCCTGCAGAAGATCGGCCCCGGCATGCCGGTCAAGGCCACCGAGAAGGGCGCTGCGCCGGCCAAGCCGGCAGCCGCCGCCCAGCCTGCCGCTCCGGCCGGCGACGCGAAGTAAGCGGAGAACCCCATGGCACGCTTTTTCATCGATCGACCCATCTTTGCATGGGTGATCGCCATCATCATCATGCTCGCCGGCGGCCTGGCCCTGTTCAAGCTGCCGGTCTCGATGTACCCCAACGTCGCACCGCCGGCGGTGGAAATCAGCGCCACCTATCCGGGTGCATCGGCCAAGGTGGTCGAGGACTCGGTGACGCAGATCATCGAGCAGAACATGAAGGGCCTTGATGGCCTGATCTACTTCTCCTCCAACAGCTCGTCCAACGGCCAGGCCACCATCACCCTGACCTTCGAGAGCGGCACCAACCCGGACATCGCCCAGGTGCAGGTGCAGAACAAGCTGCAGCTGGCCATGCCGCTGCTGCCGCAGGAAGTGCAGCGGCAGGGCATCAACGTGGCCAAGTCCAGCTCGGGCTTCCTGAACGTCATCGCGTTCGTGTCCGAGAACGGCAGCATGGACGCCAACGACATCGCCGACTACGTCGGTTCCAATGTCGTCGACCGTCTGAGCCGCGTGCCGGGCGTGGGCAACATCCAGGTGTTCGGTGGCAAGTACGCCATGCGTATCTGGCTGGACCCGAACAAGCTGCATACCTATGGCCTGTCGGTTGCGGAAGTGACTGCAGCGATCAAGGCACAGAACGCCCAGGTGGCCATCGGCCAGCTCGGCGGTGCGCCGTCGATCAAGGGCCAGCAGCTCAACGCCACCATCAACGCGCAGTCGCGCCTGCAGACCCCGGAACAGTTCCGCAACATCATCGTGCGCGGTGCGCAGGACGGTGCCGAGCTGCGCCTGGGTGATGTCGCCCGCGTCGAGCTGGGTGCGGAATCGTACGACTTCGTCACCCGCTACAACGGCCAGCCGGCCAGCGGCCTGGCGGTCACCCTGGCCACCGGCGCCAACGCGCTGGATACCGCCGCCGGCGTGGATGCCGCGCTGCAGGACATGAAGAGCTTCTTCCCAGCCGGGCTGAAGGCCGAGATCCCGTACGACACGACCCCGTTCGTGCGCGTGTCGATCAAGGGCGTGGTGCAGACCCTGATCGAAGCGATCGTGCTGGTGTTCGTGGTGATGTACCTGTTCCTGCAGAACTTCCGCGCCACCCTGATTCCGACCATCGCCGTGCCGGTGGTGCTGCTGGGTACCTTCGGCGTGCTGGCGATGCTGGGCTTCTCGGTGAACATGCTGACCATGTTCGCGATGGTGCTGGCCATCGGCCTGCTGGTGGACGATGCCATCGTGGTGGTGGAGAACGTCGAACGCATCATGTCAGAAGAGGGCCTATCGCCGCTGGAAGCCACCCGCAAGTCGATGGGCCAGATCACCGGTGCGCTGGTGGGTATCGGCCTGGTGCTGTCGGCGGTGTTCGTGCCGATGGCCTTCATGAGCGGCTCAACTGGCGTGATCTACCGCCAGTTCTCGGCCACGATCGTCTCGGCGATGGCATTGTCGGTGCTGGTCGCGATCGTGCTGACCCCGGCGCTGTGCGCGACCATGCTCAAGCCGCTGAAGAAGGGCGAGCACCATGTTGCCCATCGCGGCCTGGCCGGTCGCTTCTTCAACGGCTTCAACCGAGGTTTCGACCGCACCAGCGAAAGCTACCAGCGTGGCGTGCGCGGCATCATCCACCGTCCGTGGCGCTTCATGGGCATCGTGGCGGCATTGTTCGTGCTGATGGGCGTGCTGTTCGTGCGCCTGCCCAGCTCGTTCCTGCCCAACGAAGACCAGGGCGTGCTGATGGCGCTGGTGCAGGCGCCGGTGGGTGCCACCCAGGAACGCACGCTGGAATCGATCGCGGCACTGGAAAACCACTTCCTGCAGAACGAAAAGGATGCGGTGGACTCGGTGTTCTCGGTGCAGGGCTTCAGCTTCGCCGGTATGGGCCAGAACGCCGGCATGGCGTTCGTCAAGCTGAAGGACTGGAGCGAGCGTGACGCCAACAATGGCGTGATGCCGATCACCGGCCGTGCGATGGCGGCGCTGGGCCAGATCAAGGATGCCTTCATCTTCGCCTTCCCGCCGCCGGCCATTCCGGAGCTGGGTACCGCCTCGGGTTACACCTTCTTCCTGAAGGACAACAGCGGCCAGGGCCACGAGGCACTGGTGGCCGCGCGCAACCAGCTGCTGGGCCTCGCCGCCGGCAGCAAGAAGCTGGCCAACGTGCGCCCGAACGGCCAGGAAGACACGCCGCAGTTCCGCATCGACATCGACGCGGCCAAGGCGACTTCGCTGGGGCTGTCGATCGACCAGGTCAACGGTACGCTGGCCGCTGCATGGGGCAGCTCGTACATCGACGACTTCGTCGATCGTGGCCGCGTCAAGCGTGTGTTCGTGCAGGCCGACCAGCCGTTCCGCATGGTGCCGGAGGACTTCGATCTCTGGTCCGTGAAGAACGACAAGGGCGAGATGGTACCGTTCAGCGCGTTCGCCACCAAGCACTGGGACTACGGTTCGCCGCGTCTGGAACGCTACAACGGTGTGTCGGCAATGGAAATCCAGGGCGAACCGGCCCCGGGTGTTGCCTCCGGTGACGCCATGGCCGAGATCGAACAGTTGGCCAAGCAGCTGCCGGCGGGTTTCGGCATCGAATGGACGGCGATGTCCTACCAGGAACGTCAGGCCGGCTCGCAGACGCCGCTGCTGTACACGCTGTCGCTGATGATCGTGTTCCTGTGCCTGGCCGCGATGTATGAAAGCTGGAGCGTGCCGACGGCGGTGCTGCTGGCGGCCCCGCTGGGCATCCTCGGCGCGGTGCTGGCCAACACCTTCAAGGGCCTGGAGCGCGACATCTACTTCCAGGTGGCGATGCTGACCACGGTGGGCCTGACCAGCAAGAACGCGATCCTGATTGTCGAGTTCGCCAAGGAGAACCTGGAGAAGGGCGCCAGCCTGATCGAGTCGATCATGCATGCCGTGCGCGACCGCCTGCGTCCGATCGTGATGACCTCGCTGGCCTTCGGCATGGGCGTGGTACCGCTGGCGATCTCCACCGGTGCCGGCTCCGGCGCCAAGCAGGCGATCGGCACCGGCGTGCTCGGTGGCATGATCGTCGGCACCGTGCTCGGCGTGTTCTTCGTACCGCTGTTCTTCGTGGTGGTGCAGCGCGTGTTCAAGCGCAAATCCGCGACGTAAGCGAAACGGTAGTGCCGGCCGCTGGCCGGCATTACCTCCTGCCATCCGGCAGTACCGATGGAAGTCATTCCCATGAAAAGTGCATCCCTGTTCCTTTCCATTGCCGCCGCGCTCGCGCTCGCCGGCTGCTCCACCCTGGTGCCGAAGAACACCGCTGTCGCTCCGGCGATTCCGGCACAGTGGCCGGCCGAGGCCGCGCAGGGCGAGGAGGCCGATGTCGCCGCCGTCGGCTGGCGCGATTTCTTCACCGATGCGCGCCTGCAGCAGGTGATCGACCAGTCGCTGCAGAACAACCGCGACCTGCGTGTGGCCGTTCTCAATGTTGAACGCGCGCGCGGCCAGTATCGCGTGCAGCGCGCCGATCGCGTACCCGGCGTGGCTGTCACCGGCCAGATGGACCGCCGTGGTACCGACGCCGGTGTCACCGAGCAGTTCACCGCGGGCGTGGGTGTGGCAGAGTTCGAGCTGGACCTGTTCGGTCGCGTGCGCAACCTCAGTGAGGCGGCGCTGCAGCAGTACTTCGCCGTGGCTGCCAACCGCCGCAACGCGCAGCTGAGCCTGGTGGCCGAGACCGCGACGGCGTGGCTGACCTACGGTGCCGACGCGCAGCGGCTGAAGATCGCCGATGCCACGCTGAAGACCTACGAGGATTCGTTGCGCCTGGCCGAGGCCCGCCATGAACGTGGTGGCAGTTCGGCGCTGGAACTGACCCAGACCCGTACGCTGGTGGAAACCGCGCGCACGGATGCCGCACGCCTGCGTGGCCAGTTGGCCCAGGACCGCAACGCGCTGGCGCTGCTGGCTGGTGGCCAGCTGGATCCGGCACTGCTGCCGGACAGCATCGAACCGCAGCTGCTGGCGCTGGCACCGCCGCCGGCTGGCCTGCCTAGCGACGTGCTGCTGCAGCGCCCGGACATCATGGCCGCCGAACACCAGCTGCTGGCCGCAAACGCCAACATCGGTGCGGCACGCGCAGCGTTCTTCCCGAGTATCTCGCTGACTGGCAGCATCGGCAGTGGTTCGAACGAACTGTCCAACCTGTTCGACAGTGGCACCCGCGTATGGAGTTTCCTGCCGAAGATCACCCTGCCGATCTTCCAGGGCGGCAAGCTGCGCGCCAACCTGGCCATCGCCAACGCGGATCGTGATATCGCACTGGCGCAGTACGAGAAGTCGATCCAGGTGGGCTTCCGCGAAACCGCCGATGCGCTGGCGTTGAATGTCAGCCTGGACGAGCAGGTGAGTTCACAGCAGCGCCTGGTGGAAGCGGCCGAACAGGCCAACCGCCTGTCGCAGGCACGCTACGACGCGGGGCTGGACAGCTTCGTCACCCTGCTCGATGCGCGGCGTACCGCCTACAACGCGCAGCAGACCCAGCTGCAGGCCCAGCTGGCGCAGCAGGCCAACCGCATCACCCTGTACAAGGTGCTGGGTGGCGGCTGGCACGAGCGCGGGTAAGCAGCGCTTCTGGTAGGTGCCAACCTTGGTTGGCACAGGGCCAGCCGCCTGCGCTGACGCATCCGTGCCAACCAAGGTTGGCACCTACCCTGATGATCCAAGGTAGTGCCGGCCGCTGGCCGGCATTGTCATTTCAGGGGGCCGCTATACCGCTTCATCGTCGCGCCGCGCCACATGACACGCGCGAACGCGCGCCAGCGCGTCGCCGGCTTCGCGCGCCATCTGTTCGTACTCGCGCCGGATCTCTTCCAGCCGTTCCTCGTCCAGTTCTTCCAGATCCAACAGTTCGTTGTTGGCTTCGGCCGTCGCCCGGATCAGCTCGTCCAGCTTGATCTGCATCGCGGCGGTATCCGCGTTCTGCGTGTGCTGGATCAGGAACACCATCAGGAAGGTGATGATGGTGGTGCCGGTATTTATCACCAGCTGCCAGGTGTCGTTGAAACCGAATACCGGGCCACTGATGCCCCAGATCACCACGATCGCTACTGCGGCCAGGAAGGTCCACGGCGAGCCGGTGGCGGCCGCGGCCTTCTTGGCGATCGTATTGAACAGGTTGCGTGCTTTCATCGTCGTCGTCCCACTCAGGTGACGAGGATGATCGGCAGGGGCTCGTGCAGGCGCTGTGCAGCTCAGGCGCGCAGGCGTGGCGCGTCCTGCAGGCGCACCGGGCTGGTCTGGTAGACGTGCTGCCAGCAACGGTCGACGAATTCGCGGGCCTGGGCTTCGCTCAGGCGCGGCATGATCTGCAGGGCGTACTGGGTCTGGAACATCTCGTCGCGTTGTGCGTTGCTGGCGCGCGGCTGGGTGATCAGTGAATCACAGGCGAACTTGATCCACGGTACGTACGAGCCGAACGAGTTGTGCGCCAATGCACCGTCGGCATGCTGGCGGCGCCAGTGGTCAAGCTCGGCGTCAACGTTGATGACCGGGGGAATGGTGGGGACTTCGGCGTGCATGTCGATCCAATCGGTTGAAGTGGATGGGAATGGGGGTTCATCGCAGTGTGGCGTATGCGCCGGTGCAAGCCGTGTCAGCGCGGCGTGGAGCCGGCGTTGCGATTGCCTATCAGTTGCGCATGCTCGACCGCGCCGAGGTCTTCGGCCATGTCGGCCATCGCATTGCACAGGCGCTCATGGTCAAGCGGACGGTCACGCACCAGTTCCAGCTGCAGGCCCTGGTAGGCGGTCCAGAACGGCGCGCCACGCTGGTGCAGCGCGTACTGCTGCTGCAGGCGGTTGCGGATGGCGTCGAGAATCGGGTCGGGCGTGGGGCGTACGGCGTGCGCGCGCATGGCTGGCTCCGCCGGGGAAAGGAGTCCCGGTAACCCCACCCTAGGCGCGGCGGCCGGGCGGGGTGTTACCGCAGCGTGTGCACGCTGCGCAACTGACTGTGCACGGGTTCACGGCAATGGCCGCAAACGTTGCCGGCACTAGGGCGTGCCGGCACTGAAGCGTTCATTAAGCGGGTTCAACAGGACACTGCGTGGTGTTCATTCACCGATGTCTTCGTTCCAGATCTCCGGATGCTGCGCAATGAAGCCGCCCAGCAGGTCCACGCATTCCTGGCTGTCCAGGTCGATCACGTTGACGCCGTTTTCCCGCAGCCAGTCGATGCCGCCCTGGAAGGTGCGCGATTCGCCCACCACCACGGTGCCGATGTTGAACTGGCGCACCAGCCCCGAGCAGTACCAGCACGGGGCCAGGGTGGTGACCATGATGGTGTCCTGGTAGCGGCGCTGGCGGCCGGCCTTGCGGAACGCATCGGTTTCGCCGTGCACCGACGGGTCGCCTTCCTGCACACGGCGGTTATGGCCGCAGCCGAGCAGGCGGCCGTCGTTGTGGTACAGCGCCGCGCCGATCGGCACGCCGCCTTCGGCCAGGCCCTGGCGGGCTTCGGCGATGGCGGTCTGCAGCAGGGCCTGGTAGTCGGGCGTGGTGATCATGCGGGGCTCCGGTAAGTCGTGGCCCGCCATGATACGGGCAGGGGGTGCCGCTGGCCCCCGGCGGTGCGATAATCGGGGCCATGAGCGAATCCCCCTACAAAGCCGGTACCACCCATTTCGGGTTCCGCGACGTCGCCGCCAAGGACAAGCAGAAGCTGGTCGGCCAGGTGTTCACCTCGGTCGCGCGCAACTACGACCTGATGAACGACCTGATGAGCCTGGGCGTGCACCGGGCGTGGAAGCGCTACTACGTGGCCACCGCGCAGGTGAAGCCGGGCGACCGCGTGCTCGACCTGGCGGGCGGCACCGGCGATATCGCCGCCCTGCTGAAGGAGCGCGTTGGCGCCGAGGGCTCGGTGGTGCTGGGCGACATCAACGCCGGCATGCTGTCGGTCGGCCGTGACCGCCTGACCAACCGTGGCCTGGTGCTCGGCCTGGACTACGTGCAGTGCAATGCCGAAGCCCTGCCGTTCCCGGACAACAGCTTCGACCTGGTCACCATCGCCTTCGGCCTGCGCAACGTGACCGACAAGGACGCTGGCCTGCGCGAGATGTACCGCGTGCTGAAGGTGGGCGGCCAGGCCCGCGTGCTGGAGTTCTCCGAAGTCACCGCAGACTGGTTCAAGCCGATCTACGACTTCCACTCGTTCAAGATCCTGCCCAAGCTGGGCAAGTTGTTCGCCAACGATTCGGACAGCTACCAGTACCTGGCCGAGAGCATCCGCAAGCACCCGCCGCAGGATGAACTGAAGGCGATGATGGGGCAGGCCGGTTTCGAGCGCTGCCACTACAAGAACCTGACCGGCGGCATCGTTTCGATCCACTCCGGTTACAAGCTGTAAGCGCTGGACGGGGGAAACCCCGGTATCTGCCCTGGTGGGTGCCAACCTTGGTTGGCGCAGCGCAGGCCGCGAGCGATGTAAAGATCCGTGCCAACCAAGGTTGGCACCTACCTGTAGATGCCAACCTTGGTTGGCATGCGCCCAAGGCGCAGGATTGGCCCCGCCCGCCATTACCCCGCACCGCGCAACGCCTGCAGGGCCGGAGGGAGGTACCATTGGGGTTTGATCCCCGTAACGGTCCCGATTCATGCGTAATCCGCTGATGCTCCTTCCGCTGGCCGTGGCCCTGGCCGCCGGCTGCTCCCAGGAGGCGGCCGCGCCCGCCGCTGCCCCGACTGCCGAAAAGGCCCCCGCCGCCCCCGTGAACGCCGAGAACCGCAGCCACGACGAAAGCTCGTACGCCGAGCCGGACAAGGTCGTCATCAAGGACATCGCGCTGGATCTGAAGCTGGACTTCGACCAGAAGCAGATCGGCGGCACCGCCACCTACACCCTGGAATGGAAGCAGAAAGACGCCAGGCAGCTGGTGCTCGACACCCGCGAGCTGACCGTGTCCAAGGTCGAGGCCGTCGCCGCCGATGGCGCGCGCAGTGCGCTGAAGTTTGAACTGGCCCCGGTCGACAAGGTGTTCGGCAGCAAGCTGACCATCGAGACTCCGGAGCAGCCGGCCAAGGTGGAAGTGACCTACCACACCGCACCGACCGCCTCGGGCCTGCAGTGGCTGGCACCGTCGATGACCGAGGGCAAGAAGCTGCCCTTCATGTTCAGCCAGTCGCAGGCCATCCACGCCCGTTCGTGGGTGCCGCTGCAGGACACCCCGAGCGTGCGCTTCACCTACAGCGCGCATGTGGTCTCGCGCCCGGACGTGATGGTGCTGATGAGCGCCGACAACGATCCGAAGGCCGCGCGTGACGGTGACTACACCTTCAAGATGCCGCAGCCGATTCCGTCCTACCTGCTGGCCATCGCCGCTGGTGACCTGGTGTTCGAGCCGATCTCCGGCCGCTCCGGCGTCTGGGCCGAGCCGACCATGGTCAACAAGGCCGCCAAGGAATTCGAAGACACCGAGAAGATGATCGGTGCTGCCGAGAAGCTGTACGGCGAATACCGCTGGGGCCGCTACGACATGCTGGTGCTGCCGCCGTCGTTCCCGTTCGGTGGCATGGAGAATCCGCGCCTGACCTTCGCCACCCCGACCGTGATCGTCGGCGACAAGTCGCTGGTCTCGCTGGTGGCCCACGAACTGGCGCACAGCTGGTCGGGCAACCTGGTGACCAACGCCAGCTGGAAGGACATCTGGCTCAATGAAGGCTTCACCACCTACGTCCAGGGCCGCATCACCGAAGCCCTGTACGGCAAGGAAATGGCTGAGATGGAGAAGCAGATCGACCAGACCGACCTGCTGGCCGAAGTGAAGGACATGAGCCCGGCCGACCAGGCGCTGGCGCTGCCGCCGCTGAACGAGCGTGACCCCGATGAAGCCCTCAGCCAGGTCGCCTACGTCAAGGGTTCGTGGTTCCTGGAATTCCTGGAACAGCGCTTCGGCCGCGAGACCTTCGATCCGTTCCTGCGTGGCTGGTTCGATGACCACGCCTTCCAGAGCGCGAACACCGACCAGTTCGTCGAGTACCTGAAGAAGAACCTGCTGCCGAAGAATCCGTCGGCAGTGACCGAGGCCGAACTGAAGGCGTGGCTGGATGAGCCAGGCATCCCGGCGTTCGCGGCCAAGGCGCAGTCGCGCAACTTCAGCAGCGTCGATACCGCGCGCATCGCCTTCGCCAGCGCCGGTACCGTGCCCAGCAGCCAGGTCATCGCCGACTGGAGCACGCAGGAATGGGTGCGCTTCATCGACGGCCTGGGCGCGACCCAGCCGCTGGACAAGCTGGCCACGCTGGACAAGGCCTTCCACTTCACCGGCACCCCGAATGGTGAGATCGCCATGCGCTGGTACCCGCTGGCGATCCGCAGCGGCTACGAGCAGGCCAATGAAGGCGCGGCTGCATTCATCGAGCGCGTCGGCCGTCGCAAGCTGATCATGCCGATCTACGCCGAACTGGTGAAGACCCCGAAGGGGCTGGAGCTGGCCAAGCAGGCCTTCGAAAAGGCCAAGCCGGGCTACCACCCGATCACCACCGCCTCGGTCCAGGACATGCTGGCCAAGGCTGAAGCCAAGTAAGAAAACGCGCCGGGCATCCCCCGGCGCTTTTTTTGTAGAGTCGAGCCATGCTCGACTGTTGTTCCAAGGCATTTGTAGAGTCGAGCCATGCTCGACTGGCTCTTCAACAGCAGTCGAGCATGGCTCGAC
>CAJYNG010000007.1 GCA_913775725.1 uncultured Stenotrophomonas sp.
CCACGGTCGCCACCGCTGGCCTGCGCTTCGACAAGGGCCTGAAGGCATCGTTCCAGCAGGACAGCTGGTTGCACCTGCGTGGCGGTGTCGGCTACCGCCGTGCCTCGGGTGATCGCAGCCAGGTGGCCAACCTGGCCTTCGCCAACAGCAGCACCACCTTCGCGGTCGAAGGCGCCCCCATCGCCGACAACGCGGTGGTGGCCGAGCTGGGCCTGTCGGCATGGCTGACCCCGCGGCAGCAGCTGGAGCTGGGCTACAGCGGCCAATTCGGTAGTGAAAGCCGAAGCCATGCTGCCAACCTGCGGTGGTCAGTTCGCTTCTGACGAAAGCACTGTCCTTTTGCAGAGGTGCCTGATGGTCACCTCTGCGCCCTTCTAATTCCCACACTTTTCTCAATGTCATCCGGAGAAAAATAGTTGGTGTTACTCTTGCTCTGATTAATCCAATTCCTCTGACTCGCCCTGTAAGACTGGCATTGCGCTCACGTGAGTCCTTTCATTTACACGGCAGCCTCAGCTTCTGCCGAACAGGTGCAGGTTGTAGTTTTCACCAACGATCCGAAAAACAATGCTATTACAGGCAGCAGGGAGCAAACTGTCTGATAGTCCTGCTGCTGGCACGGAATAAGAGGGCGTGCGAATGCCGGCAAGATTGCTGGCCAGCCAGCCCCATGGGAATATATGCATGAAATGCCCGCGTCGGCGTCGTGGCTAAAGATGAGCCGCAGCGCTTGGCTGCGGCCAGTGTGAAGCTGGATAGGAGGCCAACGCAGGCCCGAACATGCGCTACAGCCGCAAGTTACGCTAGCCAAAAATGATAGATTCAACTACCAGCACATCCTGTTCAAGGGCCATGGCAAGTTGGATCTCAAGAAGGACTGGTTCGGTGATTTCGCTGGGTCAGTGGTGTGTGATCATTCTGTATCTGGCAAGCCCAAACGAAAGCGAACCTCAAACAGATTGCCGACCATAGATAGGGCGGCACCTATCCTCCACTGATCTACGCCGCAGGGACCAGCCAGAGGCGTCGTCGACTGTTACCGTATTCGGTGGGCGCTCGAAAATACGAACCCTTCCAAAAGTAGTACATCGTCACCGATCAATAGGTGGTCCGCTGTGAACTGTCTGCATTGGGTCCGATTTTAAAAATGGAAGAGACGGAGCCAAGTGTCTGGACCAGGTAGTGGCTACCTGGTCCAAACAACTCATCAGGCGATTACAGAAGTTCTTCCTTGCCCTGAATCAACTCAGGTTCTGCGGCCCTAATGCCTGCCTGCGACAGCAGGCGCTCCGGTGCGTCGAGCGCCGCATTGACTGATGCATATTCCACGATTGCTCTACGCGCGGCGCGGGATATGCTCACCAACCTACCCCCTGTCGCCCGTGCGGCAGCTTCAACTGGAGCACCGTCAGTAAAGAACAACTTAACGCGTGATGTAACAACTACTGGTGCACCGTCATCGGATATTGCAGCTGACAGCTTGTCTTTACCAGCTCCGGCAACAGGTGGTGCGTCTACGGCGGAACGCTTGACGCGGGTGGAACTACTTGCTGGCTGGCCAAAGTCGGCCCGGTCCTCTACGGCGGTGGGCGTCGCCAGGCGGAACCTGGTCCCATGTATCTCGAACGAACGACCGCTAGTCTCCGTGGACAACGCGTTGGCGTCGAGGGTCGTAAGAAGCTTGACGGGATCGGTAGCATCCTGCGCTTGCGAAGGTGTGGTGATGGCTGCGGATGCAAGGATACTCATCAGAAGGATGGTCTTCATGTCAGTGCCCCAAGATGCGAAGTGTGAACGACTCAAGCTTCCCGCGAGATGCGGCACCGGCAGGGCGTCCCATGTCGGTGGCCTCCAGCGTCCAGGTGCCCTTGCCATTTTCGTCAAGGAAAGCGTTACTCGAAAGAAGCTGCCAAGCAGAGAAGCTGGCCTGCTTGTTCCAGAATCCCGAGCCTATGGCAGTGTAGGCAGGTTGCACGACGCTGCGGGTGCCGCTGGGCGAGATAAGGACGAATTCCACCAGGCGGCTGTTGACGTGATCCAAAGAGAATCCGAGTTGCACGGCCTCAATTTTGCGCGCGCCATCAGGCATCTCGATCTTCAGTCGGGTCGTGCGCGGCACTGAACTAATGCTCACTTGACGCCTGACGGTATGCCACCCAGTGTCGACCAGAGCACCTAGCGGCTGGAAGGTGGAGGCCAAATGGACGGCTCGTGCCGCATCCACCACGCCAAAGCCGTACCAGTTGCTGAAGGCGTGACCGGCGGCATTGGTGATCCACCCCGGAACAAGTTCTCGCCCATCGCTGAGTCGGGTCGAGACTTGCTGTGGGTCCGTCTTCCTCGCTGTAACTGCCAGCACGTACTTGACATCACGGAAACTGAGCTGTGGGTTCGCTTCCAGAATAAGAGCCGCGACACCAGAAACCATGGGTGCTGCAGCAGAAGTTCCGTTCATTTTGGCTGTGTAATCACACGAACGATCAATCAGCGATAGGTTGCTGTCCAGATCATCTTCGCGATTCTTGTTGATATTGGTGCCGTCTTCGCATCCGGCTATATCGGTAGTGATGATCGCCGGGTCATAAGAGTTTGGGGCTAGGCCGGGCTCATACTTTTTCTGTATTCCACCTTCGCCACCGAAGCCCGATACCCAGAGTGCTGAGCCGGTAGAGGAATAAGATGAACGTCTACCATCAGCCGCGACAGCCCCCACTGTGATTGTGTTGAAATAGTTGTTCCGTGGGTCATGTCCTGCTGGGAGGCAGCCGACGTTAAGCTGCTTGGTCTGGTAGCTGCACGAATCCAATACTCCAAATGCTGTTTTCCGCGTCGCAGCATTAGTAAAGTTGTTCCCGGCGGCCTTGACGTAAATGCCCCCGCGTCCCGAACGAGTGCTGGACATTGCGCGTTCGTACGATAACTGATCGTTGGTACTGCTTCCAACCGGTAAGTTCGGGCTGACGGAGCTAAGCCCCCAGCTGTTGTTGAAGACGTCAATATCGGCCGATTCCTGACCATCCCACCACGCATAGCTGAGATTTTCTTCGGAGGCATAAAGTGTAATTGAGCCACTTTTAGTGGGCTTGCTCTCAAGCCAGTTGAAGCCCTTCAGCGTGGCTGAGGGCGCGACCCCCCTCACACCTATCCCGTTCCCGCCGACCGCGGCAGCAATGCCTCCTACCATGGTGCCGTGAGCGTTGAGCGTGGGATTGAGGGGTGTGGGGTCGTTTCGGTTACGCGCGTTGGGATTGAAGTTCCGCCCAGCAATTCTACCGACGTGCGCCCGTAGATCGGGATGCGCAATCTGCAGGCCATTGTCGATGATGCCGATAGTTACGCCTTCGCCCCGGATGTTGTTGCGGTAGAGGCCGTCGACATTGAGATCATTGCCCGAGACGAGTGGCGTATCTGCAATAGCACGCTGTCCCGTGTTTTTAAGGTGCCACTGGTACACGGCGAGGGGATCACCAGCATCTTGGGCATTCGCTACGGAGATGGATGTCGAGAGAATCAACGCGGTTGCAATGGCTAGCCGATTCAGTCGCCGTAGGGGCGCATGCGTGTAGGTCATAATGTAAATTTCCTTCCTGTAGTATGGGTGCTTGGAAATCGTTCAATGACTTGCGTGGAGATCCTTCTGCATCGTGCGGGCGTGCGCTCCGCGCCCCCTGTGTGGAAACAAGCCCTCCGTTCTCGTGTGTAAGATGTTTGTGATGTGCTTGGGTGCCGGAGTTGTTCTGAGCTCTGGAGCGGAATCGCCTTGAGCGAAGCCACGTCTGCGGTGGCTCAAATTGGGCCGTGAGGCGCCATATCTCCAGCGGAGGTCTGCGCCAAGATTTACGCCCTAACGCCTAGAAGTGAGTACCGCCATCGATCCTAAGTTCGGTGCCTGTGATGAAGCGGCCGTCGTCACTCGCCAGCATTGCAACAACACCAGCTACGGTCTCCGGTTTTGCAAATCCCTCGATTAATGCAGGTTGCAGCTTGGCGAACAAGCTCATGTCCGCGTCTTCGGGCAGGCCTGCGCCCTTGTTCTGCCCGCTGTGGCCAGAGCCAACAGTCATCCCTGAAGAGATGGAGCCGGGTTGGACGCAAGTGAAGCGGATTCCATCCTGGGAGTACTCGGAGGCAAGTGCGTGAGTCATCGACTGGATTCCGCCCTTGCTTGCTGCATAAGCAGCCATGTACGGGTGAGCAAAGGTTGCGGAGGTCGAACTGAAATTCACTACCGCGGCGCTCTTGCTGAGGCGCAAGGCAGGAACAGATTCTCGAATGAGCAGGAACGTCCCGACGAGATTGACACGAATTACTCGCTCGAACTCTTCAACGCTCGTTTTGTGAGTGTGCGATGAGCGCAGAATGCCGGCCGCACAAACCAGGACATCCAGCCCTCCAAGTTCATCGACTGCGGTTCTTACGCCATTGCAGACTGAATCCTCATCAGAGACGTCCATAATCAGCGTGTGTAGACGGTCCTTGTCAGTCCCAGCTTTTGCCGCTGTGTCCTCCAGTCCCTCGCTACTAACATCAGCTGCCACGAGCAGAGCTCCTTCCGACAACATTCGAATTGCCGTTGATTGACCAATGCCGGATCCGGCACCAGTGATCAATACGCGGCGTCCTTCATACCGCTTCAAAATATCTGTGGTCATACCGTCTGCTCCTGAGTTGAAGGGTTTTGCGTGGGTTGTGCCTATCCGGTTCCTGTTGGTCGCTCGGAACGCTGAGGTTGTAGCTAGTCAGTGGTTGGTGGGGTTCCGGGAATACAAGCAATCGCCGCTAAACCGCTGCCGCGTGAAGCGGCCAGCTGGCGGATCTCTCTTTTAATCACTGGAGGTAGGGGGCTTTGTGTCTGTGAAGACTCCTAGCGGCGCGAATGTTGACTTGGCAGAGCCATATCGGTGCCCTGCCTCTACCCGGTTAATAGCATTTGAACATACATGCAGTATTGTTACGATACAGTGTGTCTAGTGAGTGACACAATGGGCTGCGCCTGCGCTTGGCCTGCGCAGGTGCGATTCGTGGCAGACCGCGAAGGAGTAGAGGGTGATGAACCGAGAAGTAAGACAGGATCTTTCCGTCGACGTAGTGGTAGTGGGATCGGGTACCGGCATGGCAGCTGCACTGGCAGCAAGTGAGGCCGGGCTGTCAGTGATAGTTGTTGAGAAGACGGAGTTGTTCGGGGGATCGACCGCACGCTCGGGCGGTGCGATCTGGATTCCTGGCAATCCGGCGCTGCGAAGGCAGGGCGGCGCCATTCCGCGCGCTCAAACTGATCGTTACTTGGAGTCAGTGGTAAGCGGCAGCGCGCCATCGGAGCGCTACGGCGCATTCCTCGACCACGGCCCGGCTGCCGTCGCCATGCTCGAGCGCACAACTGCGCTGAAATTCCGCTGGATGAGGGGTTATCCGGATTACTTCCCCAATGAGCCTGGGGGCAATGGAGCTGGCAGTTCGTGCGAGGCTGAGCCATTCGACATCAACCGATTGGGCGACCAAAAGTGCTGCCTGCGGCCCTCCGATGTTGAATCCCCCCTTCCGATGCCTGTGACTGGTGCAGATTACAAATGGTTGAACCTGATCATGCGTACGCCCGCCAAGAGCATATCGATCGCAGCCAAGCGCCTGCTCCAGGGCGTTTGGGGGGCAATGGCGGGGCGAAAGCTCGTCACCGGCGGACAAGCCATTGCAGCCGGGATGCTGGACGGCCTTCTGAGGGCAGGAGTGCCGTGCCTAAATGGCACGCGAGTAGTGGATCTGATCCACAATCAAGGGCGCGTTACAGGTGTTATCGCAGAACGGGACGGGGCACAATTCCGTATTAATGCCACCTGCGGCGTGGTACTTGCTGCAGGCGGGTTCGATCACAACATGGACATGCGAGCGCAGTACCAATCGGCTTCCCTGGTAGATGATGTCAGCTTGGGAGCACGCGGCAACGTGGGTGAGGGCATCCTCATGGGCAAAAGAGCAGGAGTTGGCCTGGCGTCCATGGATCAGGCTTGGTGGTACCCCACAGTGAAGCCAGTTAAAGGCTATCCTCCCATTGTACTGGCTGACAGATCCCTACCGGGCTCTTTCATGATCAATAGCCGCGGTCGACGATTTGTCAATGAGGCCGAAAGCTACATGGCATTCGGACAGCGGGTACTAGAGCTTGAGCAGCGCGGACAACCCGTCGGGCAGATGTGGATGGTGTTCGATCAGCAGTACCGGAATAGCTACCTTATGGCCGCGTCCATTCCCCCTCGAAAGAAGCTGCCCTCCGACTGGTATCAGGCAGGAATCGTCGTTGAGGCAGACACCCCCGCCGATCTTGCAGCCGCTATGCATGTTCCGCAGCAGGTATTTTTTAGCGAGTTCTGTCACTACAACGAGATGGCTACCTCAGGCGTGGACAGCGATTTTTCGAGAGGCGATAGCGCTTACGATCGGTACTACGGTGACCCGACCATTGCCCCCAATCCGAACCTAAGGCCGCTTGCGGGCAAGTTGTTTGCTGTCCAGTTTGTGCTGTCCGATCTAGGAACCTGTGGTGGATTGACTGCTGACGCCAATGCGGTTGCCATGCGCAACGATGGAACCCCAATGGATGGTCTTTACGTGATCGGCAACAATGCAGCCAATGCGTTTGGAGCCGCTTATCCCGGCGCGGGTGCCACGATTGGTCAGGGCATTACATTTGGGTACATAGCCGTTCAACATATGCTCAGCTCCTCTTCCTCTAAGGCTGCTATTGCATCCGGTGCGCTCGAGTAGTTGCGGATCCGGCTGGCGATGCGTCGAGCCTGGCCCGTATCCACCTTCGCGGTGATCCAGATGGTCGCATTCATTGAGGACTCAAGCCAACAGTTACGTTCTGGCGGCTTGAGCGGTTACAGAGATATTCAATCGGCAGCTTCTTGTCGGAGAGATCGTGGGACCTTTAGATCTCCACTTGCTTCTATCAAGCAGAACCTTGTCTACAGGCTCAAGCTGGTAGGGGTGGGAATTGCAGCCGCTGAGGTTTGCCGCAAGGTAGGCGCCGCTGGGCAACGTGTTGTTTGACACGAGAAGTGAGACGGGCTGGGCGCATGCCTGTTCAAGCGGCTGCGATTGCTGGAGAAGGAAACATGACCTACAAGTTGGTGGTCCGCATGAGCCTGAACAAGGCGATTGTGCAGGCGGGCCTTGCAAAGAACTCTGAGGCCTGATCACAAGCGCGCCTAATGGATCGGCTAAGGCGCATGGGAGCAACGCTATCCGCCGCTGGATGCCCTGAGTTGCTCAGAAATCGATTCGCTACCGCTGTACGAGTATTGGTGATGCCGCATCGAAGGAGGTGCTGGTGGCATCAAAAGCGCGTATGGCATCTCCAAGCACGACCAAATCGTCCATAGACGTCCACCGTTATGCACGGCTCTCGGGGGTATATTTGGGGGTGCCTTGGGCATTCCGAAAATGTAAATTATTTTAAATTCAATGCCATAAGGATTATTTGTGGTTCGGATAAGCGCACCATCTCACGCAGGCGCACCCGAGCGCTGTGCTTTCAGGACGCGGCTCGCGCACTGCCGACCCAGAGGGCTGCCAGATGTGGCCCGCACCGGGCTTGACCACACCAAGGAGCAAGCTGGATGAGCAGGCTTCCCGTAGTCATCCTCCTGTGCGTCGCAACGACAGCCTGTGCAGGCCCGATCCGATGGGCTGAACCACAGGATTTCAGTTTCTCCGTGGTGGACAACCCGAGGGAGAAGCGATACGACATCGCCCTCGCCTCTTCTGCCATCGCGCCGTTATGCCTCCTGAAGGAGAACTGGCCTGCTGAAGACGGCACATTTCCGACGGGGTACGAAGGCGCGGTCTTGACCATGACCATGGGTCTTCTGCAGCCCAAAGCTGTCATGACCGCGTACTGCCCGGGAGGATGTGGCGAGGTTCGCCTGGAGCCAGGCCAGATCCTGCGGTCAAGGATTGCCTATGCAGCATTTGGTGATGCAGAGATCGTCGCAGTTGATCCTGTCCGCTCGATATCGTTCACCGTTCATCCCTTCTATTGCAGACGGTAGTCCATGCCCCACCAGGCATTCCGATCATCGTTGATGGACGCTCTGAGATGTCTGCTTCTGCGCAGTTTTCAGGCCTGGTTAGGTAAGCAGAACCCTATGGGATCTACGCTCGAATAGAAGTGCGACGCTCCGTATGCAGCGTGTGGTCCTGTCGGTCGGAACCTACTCCCAGTGATCAGGTTTTAGAATAGGTTTCTTCCCTGTTTGAACCCGGGCAGGCAGCAGCGCGCGCTGCAACTCAACGTCCAGTAGATGCGCGCGGGTCCAGTCAGCTTGAGCATCGAGTGAGGTACTCACTGCTCGCCCCGCAGCTCTGCCGCTGACTGGTGGGTGCCGAGGCGTGACCACGCCCAATCGGACGTGAGGAAAGTCTTCCCTGATGGCTCTGAGCACAGGCTCAACATCACTGTCATTTGAGCAGATGACCATCTGCGCATAACGTCCTGAAGCAGCATCTCTGTACATCGCCAGCGCGATGTTCACGTCGGTCTGTTTCTCTTCGATTTTCCACACACGGGTACGTCTGCTGCGATCGTAGGCCGTGCCTGGATCGAAGACAGGGAGAAGGACGCCCTTCCTGTCCATGCTGTGCTTGCCGAGCGTCTTCAGGAATCGCCGTGGATGGAGGTGCTCATGCGCACGCAGGTAATTCTCCTGAGCGATTACCGATGCGCCGCCATGGGTAGCAAAGCGCCCAAGTGCCATGGCCGTGAAGTAGTGCAGGTGCTGAAGATCGCTGGCAGGATCCTGATCCTTGAGGACAATCTCGAAGAGGCGCAAGAGATCGATCCACTTGAAAGAAGTGTTTCGGATGCGCCCGTAGTAGAGATTGTAGCCATCGACGTAAACAGCGGTCGCAATAGGCATCATTTGCGTCCTGCAAACGTGAAAAAACCGCCTTTCGGCGGTTTTTTCGTCCCAAGCCGTTGAATCAACCTAATGACGCGGCAAGGGAGGAGTAGTGGAGTCATCATATGGCGAAAGTCGCATGTCGGCAACTGGGCCTTCACCGTCATTGATGCCTGTGGCTGTTGCAGCGATTTGATCTGCACGCAACGAGCTTCCAATCATTGGAGCCGACCTGGGTAACGGATTCAATGAGGATTCTTGCGTTTCCTCGCGGCCTCCCCAAAACTGACCCGCATGCTCAGTGAAAACGACAGCAGCGGATGAGGAATGTTGCAACTTGATCTCAAGCGCCTGGTTTTCAGTTGATCTTTCGAACGCGGAAAACTAGCTTCGCAGCGTTGTTGGCAGACGCCAGTTCGTTATGCCACAACATCGAGACGCCGCATAGGAGCGGTCCTTCGGCGATGGGCCGGATGCAGGTTGAAGCAACCAAGAACGGTGCGAAATGGAAGCGATCATGGAAGAAGGCACGGTAGCGGCCATGGAATGGTTGATGGCTGAAACGATCTGCTGACCCATGCTCCAGCGCATCGCTCGATTCTGGTCCATAGCATTTTCCCTGGTGGCTCTGGCATTGCTCGGGGCACGGGTCACGCGGGTCATCGACGTGACCTCACACTACTTGGCGATGGCAATCCTGTTGTTCACCGGCGTGATGATTCGCAAGCAGGCGTCCGGGCTGTCCTTCGCCCGCTTCGCCCTGTGCTGTTGGGCTGACATGCGTCGGTTGACGCTGGCTCTGGCGCGGCTCGAATGGCGGGTGCATTGCTCGATCCTTGGGAAATTCGCATGGATGAGATCGCCTGTTGAGCCTGATGATCAGGTGTTTGGCTTCACCAGGGCCGTGGACTATCACGGGGCATTCGTTCTGATGATTTTCCTCGCGTTGCTGGAGGTGCCCATCGCTCACCTGCTGGTGTACTGTTTTGTCGAGGATGACAGGCGCTTGTTTCTTCATGCCGTCCTTGCGTATTTCACTCTCTACGGAGTGATCTGGATGGTCTCGGATCGTCGCGCTATCGGACGATCTTCCCATCGGCTATCGAGCAGGAGACTGCGGGTGCAGATGGGGTGGAGATCGAGCATGGACATTCGCGTACGGGATATCCGCGGTGTAACGCTGCTGTAGTCGAATCTGCGCACATGGGCAAGATCCAGGAAGCTTGATCGCCGGGAGCTGGCGGTGGTTTCTCCGCTGGACGCACCCAACATCGTGCTGGAGCTGGCCAGTCGCGACACTTACCTGAGTCTGCTTTCCATCAAGCCGATGCCTCGCTATCTGGCCCTCTTCGTCGACGAGCCGCAGCTGCTGAAGTCAGCAGTAGAGAGCGTAATGAGCGAGCCGCAATGAGGCGCACGAGCGGCAGCGAGGGGAATCACTCCCCCCGCATCTGCAATGCCACATACTCCGCCAGCCCCCGGCAGGCCAGCATCAGCCCTTCGCGCGTGCCGTCGCCGATATCGTCTTTCTCTTCCCCGTCCACGCGCACGCGCTCGGCGGCGTGGTACAGCTCCAGCAGCGACACCAGGCCGGCGGCGGCGCGGTCCGTGCGTGCGGCGGCAATCGCTCTGCCGGGTGTGCCTGCAGGCCCCTGCCAGGGGTGTCCGTCGGCGGCATCACCGGCTTGGATGCGCTGCAGACAGCTGGGCAGGTTGATGGGCGCAGGGGCCTCGTTCGCAGCGGCGAAGGCAGCTTCCAACGGCTGCGCCAGTTCGGGCGGCAGGCGCTGAGCGGCCTCGCCCAGCGTGGCCGTCAGGTACGGATGATGGGTTCTGGACATGCGGGCATCCTCGTCAGGCACAGAGGCGCCGCCACGATAGGGTGGCGGGCGATGCGTGGCTTCCAAGACCGGGTCAACGAAACGGCGGGCACAGGGCCCCCACGCACCGCCCGCCGTCGATCGGCGAACGGATTGCCAGCCGGCGTCGCTTCTGGGAGGGCGACGCCGGCTGGCAAGCGTATACATCGTTGACAACACGGGCTTGGAAGTCCCGACCACCTTTGCGGGTGGCAATTCATCATGCGCACGCGAAATCCCCGCCCGCCAGTCGTTTGTTTCGATGGCATCGGGTGATCTGAAAGGAAAAATGAATTATCGCGATTGGCTTGTTTCTGGCGCTGCAATGCCAGAAGCGACATATCGCGCAGTGCGGCCAACAACTGGAAATCTGTAGGCGTCAGCGCTATGGCAAGGCCTGGAAAGGCCTACGAAGTAAAGCTGGCTTAACAGCCCCGGCAAGGCTCCACGGACACCATAACAAACACGAACGCCCAAATGCGCCGCCCGCTTCTTGATTCTCCTCACAGACCGCTTCCGGTACCCCGTCACATACTGCAGGCACATACCCCTCGAGACCCGCTCATGCGTCGCCACGCCCTGTCGCTCACCGTCGCACTGTTGTCTGCCGCGTTCGCAGCCCCGGCCATGGCCGCTGTGCCGTTCCTCAACGCCAGCTGCCCGGGCGGCATCGATGTGCACGCCGATGAGGGTGGGCCGGTCTACGTGCAGGGCCGCGAGACGGCGTTGAAGCGCTTCAACGATCGTTATTTCGAAGCACGCGATGCCAACACCGGCATCACCCTGTCGATCAGCAGCAACGAGGACGGCACGCCGCAGATCAGCTACACCGGCCGAGGCGGCGCCAATGGCATCTGCCAGGTCAGTGCGAGCGGAACGCCCTCACCGTCTGAACATCGTGACCACCGTCGCCACGATGATGACAACGACGCCGCGCTGCCGCGCGAAGTCACCTGCGAGTCCACCGGCCAGCAGCAGGTGTCATGCGATCTGAATACCCGTGGCAATGTGGAAATCGTGCGCCAGCTCAGCCGCACCCGCTGTGAGGAAGGCAAGAACTGGGGCCTGTCGCGGCATTCGGTGTGGGTCAATGGCGGCTGCCGCGCGGTGTTCCGCAATGTGTCTTCGGTGACTACCCCGGCGCCGGCAGTCGATACCGCGCTGGGTGCCTGCAACATGCGCAAGGGCGCGCAGGGCGCACTGGTCACCCAGATGCCGGTGGGCAGCGATTACCAGGAGCTGATCATCGATTATCCGGATGGTCGTTTCCTGTGCATGATGCGCAACAACGGCCAGGTGCAGAGCGTGACGCCGGTTCGCCGCCATTGACCAGCACGCCTCAACCACCCGCTGAAACTGGAGCCTTCTGACCTTGGTGATGGTTGAGCAGCAGTAGGCGATCCCCTGCCTCAGGGGATGAACCTTGCGTCTGGATCACTGCGCCAGTGTCGAGAGTCAGTTCTTATGGGTCGGGTTCTTGCTCTTTGGCGGATTGAGCGGGCCAACAGTGACGGTGCCGCTGCCACCGCCGCAGTTTCCATGGCAGCCGCCACTGACCGGTGCGCCACCACGACCGCCACCGCCTTGACCGGCACCTGATCCGCCACCTGACCCGGTACCACCCGCTGCCGGTGGCGGGGCCGTTATGGGCTCACGCGAGGTTCCGTTCCAGTCGCGACTGTCTGTCATCTGGTAGGTCACACAGTACGAACGGTTGCACACGATGATCTTGGAGCCGGGGTGAATTGAAGGCTCGAAGGTCCCATGGTTGTTCTGGTTTGTTACTTGTGTATACCTCACCAGGAACGCCTTTGTAGCGACGTCCGGGATGGGAGTCTGTCCGCCACAGTCGGAGCAGGAAACCGGGCCGTACACGTTGGATGACCAGCCGAATGGCCAGGTCGCGAAGGCGAGCGGCAGCGTTGCACCGACTACCACGATGGTCGCAAGCGTCAGCAGTATCTTGAGCTTTACTTTGTTCAATTTGGTTCACCCGTTGATGGATTGTGAGCGCGACCGGTCATTCGCAGCATGACCGGTAGATCGCATCGGATAGGTTCTGCGAGCGGGCAAATTGTTCTGCGTCCATGCCCGTGGACAACCTGCTTACGGATTCCGCCGAGTATTCAGTAGGGTTTGCTCGATGCAGGGCCATCCAGTAGGCAAGACTCTTCTCTGTGGATCTCCCGGCGATGATTCCTCTCGCGTGGATGTTCGCGAGGGCTTCAATGGAATCGACGTTGCCGCGCGACGCAGAGTCCTCCAGGTATCTCACCGCGTTCTGGCGATACTCGACCAGCTTTTCAGGGTCTGAGAGAACGTCACCCAGAGTGCCAATGGCGGCGCGCGGGTTCTGCGCGTAAACGAGGCGCCCTTCGATCGATCCCTGTGCGGCGGCCAATGCCAGCCAGTTCACATCCAGGATGTCCTTCCTTGCGGTCAGGCCCCGGCAGTTCTCTATCTCCCGTTCAACTCGTCTGGAGAATCCCTCGCCGAGGCCGATCGACGCATACGCTCTGTACTCTTCGTCATCGCCAGGGTCGAGCGCTTGCTTGCAGCTGGAAACCCGCGAATGTATCTGATAGCTGGCGTGCCCATCCCCCGCTTTCGAGTTCGACAACTGTGCGTCGATGAAATCCACGGCATCGCCGTTGAAATCGGGTTGCGTCATCTCAATCCGGAATACCTTGCGTCCCAATGGAATCTGTGACGCTGCAGCATTGTGGCCAGGGCCCTCGCTGCCGTTCCGCTGGATGGGCAGAGCGGGTGCCGGGGCTTCGTGTTCAACGTCGCCCTTCGATGAGACCTCGTTGTTCGGAGGGTAGGCAATTGCGAGCGCGGCAATTGCAATGGATGCGGCGGCTGCCACTGCGATGTAGGGGTATTTGCTTGCCAAGGGAGTGCTCCGGGGCCGGGGCCGATTGAATGCTCCGGCAGAAGCGTGTGCGTTTGATCGTTCCTGTTCCATGGATCCATGTCTCACGCAGTCGTCATGGCGCACAGACGGCGGAGTCAGTCACCCAGTGAACGACGACGCGCCGGGTGAGTGTTCCATGCGGCTCAACGGAGATGCCTTTGCCGCGTGTCACGGCAAGGGAAACATTCGCAGGCATTGCGGGATGTGGGTAGAGCCGAATCCGTCGCCCCCGTGACGCTCATCACGCCTATGGTCTTTTCCTACGCGTCAGGCCGGGCAAACCCTACACGGCAGGGCCCCGTCCCCACCCTGCTGCACCGCCGCGAGTGGTGTCACACAGCTCTGGCTAGACTGTGCTTCTTTTTCCCCCGCAGGAGGCACCCATGGCCCATCCCATTTCCGTATCCCTGATTGGCGTTCCCACCGATGTCGGTGCGGGCCATCGCGGTGCACGGCTGGGGCCGGAAGCGCTGCGTGTGGCCGGCCTGCCGGAGGCGCTGGAGGCGCGCGGCGTGGATGTGCGCGACCTGGGCAACCTGGATGGCCCGCGCAACCCGTGGACCGCCCCGGTGGAAGGCTACCGCCACCTGGATGAAGTGGTGGCGTGGAACCATGCGCTGATGGAAGCCAGCTATGCCGAACTGCAGGCGGGCCGCATGCCGATCATGCTCGGTGGCGACCACTGCCTGGGCATCGGTTCGATCACTGCGGTGGCGCGCTGGTGCCGCGAGCAGGGCAAGACCCTGCGCGTGCTGTGGCTGGATGCGCACTCGGACTTCAACACCAGCGATGTCACGCCGTCGGGCAACATCCACGGCATGCCGGTGGCCTGCCTGTGCGGCCTCGGCCCGGATGCGTTGACCCGCCTCGGTGGCACCGTGCCGGCGATCACCCCGTCGCAGATGCACCAGATCGGTATCCGCTCGGTGGACCCGGACGAGAAGCGCCTGATCAAGACCCACAAGGTGGATGTCTATGACATGCGCTACATCGACGAGAACGGCATGAAGCGCACCGTGGAGGCGGCGCTGGCCGGCATCGACGAGAACACCCACCTGCATGTCAGCTTTGATGTGGACTTCCTCGACCCCAGCATCGCACCGGGCGTGGGCACCACCGTGCCGGGCGGGGTGAACTATCGTGAGGCGCAGCTGGTGATGGAAATGATCGCCGACACCGGGCGCATGGGGTCGCTGGACATCGTCGAGCTCAACCCCTTGCTGGACAAGCAGAATGCCACCGCCGAACTGGCCGTGGACCTGGTCGAAAGCCTGTTCGGCAAGTCCACCCTGATGCGCGATTGACGGCTCCGCCTGAACGGATCTGTGATCCGTTCACACCCGCTCCACGCGTCTGCCGCCAGATTGCACTTCACGCGGCGGTGGTGGGCATTGGCCTTCTCCCGCCGAGCGAAACAATCCCATCCGCGAATGAAGCGGTGTAGCGGTGAACCCAAGGAGAAGCCCATGAAGCGCGTAGTTGCCCTGATGCTGTTGTCGATGTTCTCGGTGGCCCTGCTGGCCGGTTGCAACACCATTGCCGGTGCCGGCAAGGACGTGCAGAAGGCGGGCGAGAAGGTCGAGGACACCGCGAAGGGCCGTTGAGCCCTGCACGGAACGGAAAGAGAAAAAGGCCGGGGATCTCCCCGGCCTTTTTTGTGCGCACATTCTGTAGGGCTGTGGAAGTGGAGTGAACCATTCAAGCAGGTGAGCATCTATTTCATTGCCGGTTGACCGGTATTCAACGGCCGCTGCGCGAAGCTGGAGCCACGGTAAGAACGCCGTTGCAACCAAGGATTCCCAGCAATGAACAAAGACATCATTTCCGGCAAGTGGTCGCAGCTGAAGGGCAAGGCCCAGGCCAAGTGGGGCGATCTGACCAACGACGACTTCGATGTGGCCGAGGGCAATGCCGAGTATCTGGCCGGTCGCCTGCAGGAACGTTATGGCTGGGCCAAGGATCGCGCTGAGAAGGAAGTCCGTGAGTTCCAGGACAGCGTGAGCAAGGACTACCCGGACTACAAGTAAGCGCTTCGGTTTCCCCCACAGCACAACGCCCGCACCGAGAGGTTGCGGGCGTTGTGCTGTCTGGGCGGGAGGATCAGCGTGCCGGCGGGTCCGGCACGTAGCGGTTGGGGAAGGCCTGCGGTTCGCGCGGCAGGCGTGAGGGCGAATCCACCAGGATGCCGCGTGCACGCAGGTTGCGGGCGCTGTCGTAGCGCAGCTGCAGGACCTGGGCCGGGCTGCGGCTGGCGCGTTCGAAGTCGGTATCGCGTACCGAAGACTGCTCGCGTGCGCCGTGGCCGGTGCCCAGCGCTGGCGCCTGCGACTTGCTGGCGTAGCCCTCGATGCGGCTGGCGCTGGCATCGGCGGCAGCCTCGGCCTGCGCGGCCGGAGCGGGCAGCGGCAGGCCACGGCGCAGGATCGGCTCCGGGCGCCAGCGACGCGCTTCCTCGAACACCGCCACGCCGACCACGCCGATGTTGTCCGGGCGACCGGTGCGGCTGGCATAGCTGCCGCTGGGGCTGCTGAACACGAACTGCGCCACTTCATCCTGGCTCTTGCGCCAGCCGGTGATGTCGGCGCGCTGGCCGGGGTTGAGCACGTAGCCGGTCTGAGAGGGATCGGCATCCTCGCCGGAGATGGCGTTGACGCCGTCCACCGACAGCACCACCAGCACGCGGCGCGGGCTGTCGTTGTACAGGCGCACCGCGTAGCGGTGGCCGCGCTCACCGGCCACCCAGCGCTGACCCTCGGCGGGGTAGCTGCGCAGTTCGGTACCGCGGTCGCGGTCGACCAGGGCCATGCGCACGGGGCCGCCCTCGTACACCGGCGGTGGCATCGGGGCGGGGCGGAAGCCGGCCAGGGGCAGGATCAGCAGCAGGGGCAGCAGGCGTTTCATCGGGCGTCTCCAGCGGGGTTGCGTGAATGAACGCGCCGCAGGCCCTGACGGGGTTGGTGGCGTGCAAGGTAAACTGGCCCCGTTCATCGAAGGTTACCCCACGCAGTCATGACGACCCGAGTCCTTACCGGCATCACCCCCTCCGGCACGCCCCACCTGGGCAACTACGTTGGCGCCATCCGTCCGGCCATCGCGGCCAGCCGCGCGCCGGGGATCGAGAGCTTCTTCTTCCTGGCCGACCTGCACAGCCTGATCAAGTCCCAGGACCCGCAGCGCACCCAGCGCGCGACCCTGGAGATCGCGGCCAGCTGGCTGGCCTGCGGCCTGGACCCGGAACACGTGTGGTTCTACCGCCAGAGCGACATCCGCGAGACCACCGAGTTGATGTGGTTCCTGACCGCCATCGCCAGCAAGGGCATCCTCAACCGCGCGCACGCCTACAAGGCGGCGGTGGACAAGAACCGCGAGGAAGGCGTGGACGAGGACGCAGGCGTCAGCGCCGGCCTGTTCATGTACCCGGTGCTGATGGCCGCCGATATCCTCATCTTCAAGGCCAACCAGGTACCGGTGGGCCGTGACCAGATCCAGCACATCGAGATGGCGCGCGATTTCGCCCAGCGCTTCAACCACGTGTACGGCAAGGAGTATTTCCCGCTGCCGGACGTGGTGATCGACGAGCAGGTGGCGACGCTGGCCGGCCTGGATGGCCGCAAGATGAGCAAGAGCTACCACAACACCATTCCGCTGTTCGTGCCGCGCGAGGAGCTGAAGAAGCTGGTGTTCTCGATCCTGACCGATTCGCGCGCACCGGGCGAGCCGAAGGACACCGAAGGCTCGGCGCTGTTCCAGATGTACCAGGCCTTCGCCACCCCGGAACAGACCGCCGAATTCGCCAAGGCGTTCGCCGCCGGCATCAGCTGGGGTGATGCCAAGCAGCAGCTGTTCGAGCGCATCGACAGCGAGCTGTCGCCGCTGCGCGAGCGCTACAACGCGCTGATGGCCGAGCCGGAGAAGATCGAAGCGTTGCTCAAGCGCCGTGGCCAGCAGCTGCGCGAGCAGCTGGCGGCCCCGCTGCTGGACGAGCTGCGCCATGCGGTGGGCCTGCGTGACCTGTCCACCGCCGGCGATATCGCCAGCGAGGATGCCGGCGTGGCCCGCGTGGCACCACCGCTGTTCAAGCAGTACCGCGAGAAGGATGGCCGTTTCTACTTCAAGCTGACCGCCGGTGACGGCACGCTGCTGATCCAGAGCGAAGGCTTCGATTCGCCGCGCGATGCGGGGCAGTTGATTGCCGTGATCAAGCAGGCCGAGCAGGGCGACCAGCTGCAGAGCGAGCTGTTCAAGCTGGACGCCGAAGTGGACGCGGTGTTGGCCGCCCTGGCCGTGCTGCGCGAAGGGACCTGATCGCCGGGCCTGCCTGCCCTTTGTAGAGTCGAGCCATGCTCGACTTTGCTCCGCCTCTGTAGAGCCGAGCCCATGCTCGGCTGGGTCGCAAAGCAGCCGAGCATGGGCTCGGCTCTACAGGGAAGCACCCCGCCGGCACGACCGTGGCACAGCGCCCGTGGCATGATGTTCGCGCGCCTCCGGCGCGATGACATGGAGTCTGCGATGGCCTGGTTGTCGCTGCTGCTGTTCCTGCCCTGGTTCCTGCTGCTGGGCAGCCTGTACTGGCTGTTCCCGCGCCAGCCGCGTACCGCGCGGCGGCGCCTGTTCGATGGCACCACCCTGGTATTGGCTTTCGCGCTGAGCATCGTGTCGATGCTGTGGGGCTACCGCATCGGCGTGGTGCAGCCCGGCGCCGGCCCGATCTGGCCACAGGTGCTGGCGGTGCTGTATGCCTACGGCGCGTTCCTGGCAGTGCTGGTGCTGGCGTTGCTGTTGCGGCCGCGCTGGCTGGGCCGGTAGCCCCGCCTTTGTAGAGTCGAGCCATGCTCGACTGCACGCGCCCTCCGTAGAGCCGAGCCCATGCTCGGCTGATGCCTGGCAGAAAGGCAGCCGAGCATGGGCTCGGCTCTACAGAATCTGGCCTCCGACCAAAGCCGCATCGAACCCGGGCCGCCTGCGCGCCTACCATGGGGGTCTGTTCCCGATCCTGCCAGGTGCGTGCCGATGACCGCCGACCCCAGCATCCACACCATCGATACCGGCTTCCAGCGTCCCGACTTCGACGCGGCCTATCTGATCGTTGAAAACGGCCGCGCCGCGTTCGTCGACTGTGGCACCGGCCTGTCAGTGCCGGCCATGCTGCAGGCGCTGGCGGACACCGGCCTGGGCGCGGAAGCAGTGGACTGGCTGCTGCTCACGCACGTGCACCTGGACCACGCCGGTGGCGCTGGCCTGCTGATGCAGCAGCTGCCGAACGCGAAGGCGGTGCTGCACCCGCGCGGTGCGCCGCACATGATCGATCCGACGCGGCTGATTGCCGGTGCCACCGCCGTTTATGGTGCCGAGGAAATCGCCCGCAGCTATGGTCGCATTGAAGCGATTCCGGAGCAGCGTGTGGTGGTGGCTGAAGACGGCCACCGCATCGATCTGGCCGGCCGCGAGCTGTTGCTGCTGCACACGCCGGGCCACGCACTGCACCACTACTGCGTGTGGGATGCGCGCAGCCGCAGCTGGTTCACCGGCGATACCTTTGGCATCTCCTACCGCGAGCTGGACAGTGCGCAGGGCGCTTTCATCTTCCCGACGTCGTCGCCGGTGCAGTTCGACCCGGAAGCAATGAAGGCCTCGATCCGGCGCATGCTGGGCTACGACCCGCAGGCGATGTACCTGACCCACTACGGTCGTGTGGAACAGGTGGAGAAACTGGCCGACGACCTGTTCGAGCAGATCGATGCAATGGCTGCCATCGGCCGTCAGTGCGATGGCCGGCCGGACCGCCACCGCTGCCTGTTGGCCGCACTGCAGGCGCTGTACCTGGAACGCGCACAGCTGCATGGCTGTGCGCTGGACGATGCGGCGGTGACTGCGGTGCTGGCGATGGACATCGAGCTCAACGCACAGGGCCTGGCGTGCTGGCTGGACCGCATCAGCAGGTAGATCCACGCCATGCGTGGATGACGTGGGCCCAGGCTGCGCCGTGATGTCACGACCACGTTACACTCTGGTGACTTCCAAGCTAGCCGTGGTACTGCCGTGAATCCGATGCGCGTGTTGCTGCTGTCGTCCTGCCTGTTTGTCGGTGGCCTGGCCCACGCGGCCAATGACCTGCCCGGCGGCGGCATCGATCCGCAGGCACTGTCGCGCCACGTGCGTGTGCTGGCGTCGGATGAATTCGAGGGCCGCGCGCCGGCTACCGAAGGCGAAGAACGCACGGTGCAGTACCTGATCGAGCAGTTCCGCAGCTATGGCCTGCAGCCGGGCGGCGTGGACGGCAGCTGGGTGCAGCCGGTGCCGTTGGTGCGCGCGCAGCTGGAGGGCCCGGCCAAGGCCAGCCTGTCGCTGAAGCAGGGCAACCGCGCGCTGGCCAACGGCGTGGACGTGACCCTGCAGAGCCTGCAGCCACGCAAGCGCGTGCAGATCAAGAATGCCCCGCTGGTGTTCGTCGGTTACGGCATCGACGCGCCAGAACGCCAGTGGAACGACTACAAGGATGTGGACCTGCACGGCAAGATCGCCGTCGTGCTGATCAATGACGCCGATTTCGAAGCCGATGCGCCGGGCGCGTTCGACGGCAAGGCCGTGACCTACTACGGCCGCTGGACCTACAAGTTCGAGGAAGCTGCGCGCCGGGGTGCCGAAGGCGTGCTGATCGTTCACGAGACCGCGCCGGCTGCGTATGGCTGGGCCACGGTGAAGAGCTCGGGCACCTCGCCGCTGTTCGACATCGAGCGCGGCCAGGCCGAGGCGATGGCGCAGCACACGCCGTTGCGTGGCTGGATGCAGCGCGAGCTGGCCGAGGCGATCTTCGCCGACGCCGGCCTCGACTTCGATGCCGAGAAGCGCAAGGCGATGCGTGCAGACTTCCGCCCGGTGGCACTGGACAACGCGAAGCTGAGCGTGGATTTCGCGCTCAAGCGCGAGCAGGTGGTGACCCGCAACGTGGTGGCCAAGCTGCCCGGTGGTGAACACGCCGACGAGGCCGTGATCTTCTCCGCGCACTGGGATGCGTTCGGTATCGGCCAGGCCGACGCCAAGGGCGACCGCATCCGCCGTGGTGCGATCGACAACGCCACCGGCGTGGCCACGGTGCTGGAACTGGGCCGCGTGTTCGCCGCCGGCCCGCAGCCGCAGCGCACGCTGTACTTCGTTGCCCTCACCGCCGAAGAGAAGGGCCTGCTGGGCGCCAGCTACTACGCCGCGCATCCGCTGGCGCCACTGGACAAGACCGCTGCAGTGCTGAACATCGAAATGTTCAGCCCGGATGGCCCGACCCGCGACATCGCTTCGTGGGGCAAGGGCCGGGTGTCGCTGGAAGGCGATCTGGAACGCGTGGCCAAGGCCCGCGGCCGCAGCTACAGCCCGGACCCGAACCTGGAAGCCGGCTTCTTCTACCGTGCCGACCACTTTGCCTTCGCCCGTCTGGGCGTGCCGGCGATCACCATCGGCCCGGGCCTGGACAAGCTGGACGGCGGTGTTGAAGCCGGCCGCGCGCTGCGCGAGAAGTACTTCGCCGACTGCTATCACCAGGCCTGCGATGCCTGGACCCCGAGCTGGGACCCGAGCGGCCACGCTGCCGATACCCTGCTGGTCTATGACCTGGGCGCCGAGCTGGCCAACAGCCGCCGCTGGCCGACGTGGGAAAAGGAATCGGAGTTCCGCGGCGCGCGCGACAAGAGCGAAGCGGCCCGCCGCTGAGGTAGTGCCGGCCGCTGGCCGGCAACTTCCTGCTCTTTCCGGAGGTTCATGAGGTTGCCGGCCAGAGGCCGGCACGACCGGGTGTTTGTCAGCGCCGACGCAACAGCGTCCACGCGCCCCAGCCACTGGCGGCGAGCGCTGCCAGATAGCAGGCCACCATCGTACGCAGGCCAACCGGTGATCCTGCATTGATGCCGCGATGCAGGCGCAGTTGCAGCGAGCTGTGGCCGCTGCCCAGGTCCACCGCCAGCTGCAGCGCCAGCGCGCCGCAGAACACCAGCAGGGCGACCCCGAAGCCGATGCGCGGCCACGCGGCCTGTGCGTTGGGACGGCGCAGCAGCCAGGCCAGTGCCGTGGCTGCGGCCAGCATCGCCGCGATCCACATCAGTGGCATGGCAGGAGACGCAGCGGCCACCGGCATTGCACCGGTGGCCGCGATCAGGGCAACGCGCTTACTTGCGGGTGCCGTCGAGCCAGTTCGGGCCCTTGTTGGTGAGGAAGAACACATAGACCACCAACGATACCGCGATCGTCGCGGTGACGTAGATGGCGAACCAGTCCACATGGCCGGTCTTCAGCGCGCCCTGGTACAGCAGCGGGGCGGTGCCGCCGAACAGCGAGTTGGCCAGCGCATAGCCCAGGCCCACGCCGAGAGCACGCACATGGGTGGGGAACAGCTCGGCCTTCACCACCGCGTTGATGGAGGTGTAGCCGGTGAGGATGACGAAGGCCATGGCCAGGGTCAGGAAGGCCAGGGTGGCGTCATGCTGGTGCGGCAGCTGGGTGATCAGGTACCAGCTGTACAGCACGCCGCCGGCGCCGAAGAACACCAGCAGGGTCTTGCGGCCGATGATGTCCGACAGCCAGCCACCGACCGGCTGCAGCACCATCAGGAAGGCCAGCACGCCCAGGTTGATCAGGGTGCCGGTCATCGGGTCGTTGCCGGCGAAGGCGCTCTGGATCATCTTCGGGCCGTTCACCGAGTAGGTGTAGAAGGCCACGGTGCCACCGGCGGTGATCAGGAAGCACAGCAGCAGCGGCCGCCACTGGTGCACGAACAGTTCGTACATCGAGCCGGACTTCTGTGCCTTGCCCTCGCGCGCGGCTTCGATGGACGACTCCGACAGCGATTCGTCCATGCCCCGGCGCAGCCAGAACACCACCACCGCGGCGATGCCGCCGATACCGAAGGCGATGCGCCAGCCCCATTCGGAGATTTCCGGCTTGCCCCAGAAGGTCAGCATCAGCAGCAGGGTCAGCTGGGCCAGCACATGGCCGCCGACCAGGGTGACGTAGTGGAAGGAGGACAGGAAGCCGCGGCGGCCGGGAATGGCGGCTTCGGACATGTAGGTGGCGCTGGCACCGTACTCGCCACCGGTGGCGAAGCCCTGCAACAGGCGTGCGAACAGCAGGATCACCGCAGCCCAGATGCCGATGCTGGCGGCGGTGGGGGTGATGGCGATGAGGAACGAGCACAGCGCCATCAACGTGACCGAGACGGTCAGCGCCAGGCGGCGGCCGTGGCGGTCGGCGAAGCGGCCGAAGAACCAGGCGCCGATCGGGCGCATCAGGAACGTTGCGGCGAAGATCGCCCATACGTACATGGTGGAGTTCTTGTCGTCCGGCGAGAAGAACTGCGATTCGAAGTACACGGCGAACACCGAGTACACGTAGACGTCATACCACTCCACCAGGTTGCCGGCGGAGCCTTTGAGGGTGTTGGAGATCGACCGCCGCAGGGCGGCACGGTCGTTCGCGGGTACAGCAGGTTGGGACGTGGTGCTCATCTGGGTGGGAATCCTCGATGCGGCGCGTCCGTGCGCAGGGAAAACGGCGCCCGGCCTTGGGGCGGCGCGGCCGGGCAGCCCTCTTGGTACTGCATCAGCCGTCAACACGGGGTAGCAGACCAGAGCAGGGTGCATGGATGGATGACAGCGTGCCACCGTATGGGGTCCCGGACCATACTCAAAACGTCCTAGAATCCGCCTTCCCCCGGCTCCCTGGTGTGTCATGTCGGCTCCCCCTTCTTCGTCTGCGGCTGCCCCCCGGGGTGGCCTTGTCGCGCTGGCATTGCTGCTGGTCTACGTGGTCTGGGGCTCGACCTACCTGGGCATCGCCAAGGCCCTGCACGGCGGCGCGCTGCCGCTGACGATGGTCTCCGGCAGCCGCTTCATCATTGCCGGTGGCCTGATGTTCCTGGCCTTGCGCCTGTTCTGGAAGCTGCCGAACCCGACGCTGCGGCAGTGGCGCAACCTGGTGGTGATGGGCGTGACCATGCTGGTGCTGGGCAATGGCATGGTGGTGCTGGCCGAGCGTGAAGTGTCTTCCGGCCTGGCCGCGACGGCGGTGGCTTCGGTGCCGTTGTGGATGGCGCTGTTCTCGGCGCTGCGCGGCCAGCACGCCAGCCGCGGCGAATGGCTGGGCATCGCGGTCGGTTTCATCGGCGTGGTCTGGCTCAATGCCGGCAGCAGCCTGACCGCCTCGCCCACCGGGCTGGTACTGCTGCTGATCGCACCGATCGGCTGGGCGTTCGGTTCGGTGTGGTCACGTGGCCTGGACCTGCCGGGCCCGTTCATGACCGCTGCCGGGCAGATGATCTGCGGCGGCGTGCTGCTGGTGCTGATCGGCCTGGCCGTGGGCGAACGCCCCACCACGCTGCCCGATACCGGTGGCTTGCTGGCGATGGCCTACCTGTGCGTGTTCGGGTCCATCGTCGCGTTCACCGCCTACGTGTGGCTGCTGCAGAACGTGCGCCCGGCGCTGGCCGGCAGCTACGCGTACGTCAATCCGGTGATTGCCGTGCTGCTGGGCGCTGCATTGAATGGTGAACGCTTCGGCTGGCGCGATCTGCTGGCCATGGCGGTGATTCTTCTGGGTGTGGTGGTACTGACGATGGCAAGGACACGAAAGAAATGAGCATGGACGAGAAAGAACAACGCCGGGGCCTGCTGGTCACCGCCTCCACCTTCGTGATCTGGGGGTTGGTGCCGGTGTACTGGCACCTGCTCAACGAGGTGCCCTCGTTCCAGATCATCGCCCACCGCATCATCTGGAGCACTGTGATGGTGCTGGGCTGGCTGCTGCTCAGCTCGCGCCTGGGCTGGTGGAAGAAGATCGCTGCGCAGCCGCGCGCGTTGCCGATCCTGCTGGTGTCGAGCCTGACCATCGCCTTCAACTGGGGCCTGTACATCTGGGCGATCAATGCCGGCCACGTCATCGAAACCAGCCTGGGCTATTTCATCAACCCGCTGGTGAACGTGCTGCTGGGCGTGCTGGTGCTGAAGGAGCGGCTGCGCCGCCTGCAGTGGGTAGCGGTGGCGATGGCGGCGGTGGGCGTGGCCTGGCTGACCATCGACGCCGGCACGCCGCCGTGGATCGCGCTGGGCCTGGCCTGTTCGTTCGGCCTGTATGGCCTGCTGCGCAAGCTGGTCTCGGTCGACCCGGTGGCCGGTCTGGGCGTGGAAAGCCTGTACCTGTTCCTGCCGGCGCTGGCGTTTGCGATCTGGGCGGAGAACGGCCACGGGGGTGCGTTTTTCCATGGCTGGGGCTGGCGCAACGACCTGCTGCTGATCTTCGGCGGCGCGATCACCGCAGTGCCGCTGATCGGCTTTGCCTACGGCGTGAAGCGCATTCCGCTGTCGCTGGTCGGCATCCTGCAGTACATCGCGCCAAGCCTGCAGCTGCTGCTGGGTGTGTTCTTCTTCCACGAAGCGTTCGACACCGCCAAGGCGATCGGCTTCGCCGCGATCTGGGCCGGCCTGGTGCTGTTCGTCGGCGACAACATCCGCACGATGCGCGCCAAGCGCTAGTGCCGGCGGGGCTGCGGGGGTCGGATCCCTCCGCAACGCGGAGGGCTCTGACCTCTGTTCCGTCCGCAGCCTTGGGGTCAGGGCCCTTCGCAGAGCGAAGGGATCCGAACCCGCTTCCACCCAAAAAAGAGCGGCGCCCCGAGGGGCGCCGCTCTGCTTCCATCCACAGCCAGGAGAGAGATGGCTGTGGCGGGAACGCGGTTGCAGGCTTAGAAGCGCTGCTGGTACTTCATGTACATGAAGCGGCCGATGTCGAAGCCACCGTAGTAGGTGAAGCTGCTGTTCGGCTGGCTGTACATGATCGGACCCTGGTGGTTGAACACGTTGTTCACGCCCAGCGACACCGTGCCATCCCACGGCAGGCTGTAACGCACCTGCAGGTCGTGGAAGGTGTTGGAGCCCACCTTGTTGGTCGGCGACGCGCTGGTGTACGACGAGTTGAAGCCCGGCATGTTGCACTCGTCCATGTACGAGCACTTCTCCTTCATGCTGGAGTAGTAGCGCGCGGTCCAGCCGATGCCGAGGTCGCCGTACTGCCAATCCAGGTTGAAGGTGGAGCGCACGCGGAAGTCGCCCGCCCAACCGGTTCGCTGTTCCACCGGCGTGGTGGCGGCGCTGTCGTTGCGCTGTTCCAGGTAGTCGGTGTAGGTGGTGTTCCAGTTGACGGCGAACTTGCCGAACGCGGTTTCCGGCAGGCGGTAACGCACGTTGATGTCATAGCCGGCGGTTTCGCGGTAGCCCGCGTTGACCAGCGAGCGGTCCAGCGAAGCGACCTGGCCGTTGCTGCCACGGGTGAAGCGGCCGCAGGCGGCATCCGAACCCTGCACGTAGCACTGTTCCAGGATGTTGGTGGCCGACTCACCGACAATGGCGTTGTCGATGCGGATCTTCCACCAGTCCAGGCTGACGTCCAGGCCCTGCACGAAGTCCGGGCTGTAGACCAGGCCCACGGTCCAGGTCTTGGCGGTTTCCGGCTTCAGGTTCGGGTTGGAACCCGAGCTGAAATCGGTGGTGGCCTGCTGGCCGGGCTTGGTGGCCACGCTGCCATCGCTGTTCAGCTGGCGGAAGTTGGCCGGCACCTTCAGCGCCTGGCAACGGGCGGCAACGGTCGGGCTGGTGGCGGCGGTACCGAAGGAGGTATCGCACGGGTCGGTGAACGAGTCACGGCTGCTGACGGTGCCGCCGTACAGGTCATCCACGGTCGGCGCACGGAAGCCGGTGCCGTAGGTGGCGCGCACCAGCAGGCTGTCGATCGGCTTCCACTTCAGGCCGAACTTGCTGTTGGTGGTCGAACCGAAGTTGTTGTAGTCCGAGTAGCGACCGGCCACGTCCAGCGACAGTTCGCGCGCGAACGGCAGGTCGGCCAGCAGCGGTACCTGCAGCTCCAGGTAGATCTCGTTGAGCGAGTAGTTGCCGCGGGTCGGCTGGCCGCCGGTGCCGGCGATCTCGCCCTTCTGCACCATCATGTCCGGCGTGTAGCTGGCTTCCTCGCTGCGGTGCTCGAAGCCCATCGCGGCCAGGATGTCGCCGGCCGGCAGGGTGAACAGCGAGCCGGAGATGTTGCCGCTGGCCACCTTGGTGGTGCTCTGCATCTTGTCGACGAAGCGGGTGAACAGGTAGTCCTGCACGTCCTGGTTGCTCAGCGAGCCCGGGCCGGTGTAACCCATCGGCGCGGCCGGATTCCACGGCACGCAGCCGGCGATCACCGCGCCCGGCGCACCGCAACGGGCCACGTTGCCGTCCATGAAGGACGGGCCCACGGCCAGGTTGACGTGCGGCTGGTACATGCTGCCGGTACCGATGCGCTCGCCTTCGTTGCGGTTGTACATGTAGTTGACGTTCCAGTCCCAGTACCGCGAACCGGTTTCGAAGCTGCCTTCCAGGCCGATGCTGGCGCGCTTGGTTTCCAGGTTGTTCTCGGTGCCGCGTGGCAGTTCCTCGGTGCGGTGCGCGAACAGCGCGTCCTGGCCCCACAGGTTGAACGCGCTGTCCTTGGACAGGGCGGCACGGCTGCCATTGCGGGCCTGTGCGGCGCTGACCGAGTACGGGTAGCCAGCCAGGTGCTTGGTCGATTCGCGCTTGCTGTACAGCGCGTCGGCGACGATGCGCAGGTTGTCGGTGATCGAGAAACCACCGTTGGCGAACACCGAGGTGCGCTCCAGGCCGGTCAGCAGGCTCATGTTCGACTTGGTGTTGGCACCATCGGCCGGGTCCGGCGCATGGAAGTTGCCGGCCTTGCTCGGGTCGCCGCCCGGGCCCACGGTCAGGTTCTTGCCACCGACGGTGACGTAGCCCCACGGGGTGTTGCCGTTGAGGCCATCGTTCGGGTGGCGCGGGCCGTTGGTGTAACGGCTGAACTCGCGGTCCTTGCCCAGCACCTCGTCTTCCTTGGTGCGCTCGGCGCCCACGCTGAACCAGCCGCGATCGAAGGTCTTGCCGAAGGTCGCGCTGTAGGCGCGCTTCTGGCCGTCGCCTTCACCGTACTGGCCGACGTAGACGCTGGCTTCGCCACCATCGAAGTTCTTGCGGGTGATGATGTTGACCACGCCGGCAATGGCATCGGAGCCGTACAGCGCGGAGGCACCGTCGGTCAGCACTTCCACGCGCTCGACGATGGACGACGGGATCGAGGCCAGGTCGGAGTAACCGCCGGCGCTGACGCCCATGCGGCGGCCGTCGATCAGCACCAGGCTGCGTTCCGGGCCAAGGTTGCGCAGGCTCACGTACATGCCGCCGAAATCGCGCGAAGAGGTCAGCGACGAGGCGCGGCTCATGCTCGGTGCACCGGCGGCAGGAATGTCCTGCAGGATGTCGGCGACGTTGACGTAGCCCTTCTTCTCGATCTCGGCGCGGTTGAGCGCGACCACCGGCTGTGCGGTTTCGACACTGGCCTGGCGGATGCGCGAGCCGGTGATCTCGATGCGGTCGAGGTTGGTCGGGGTATCGCCGGCGCTCTGTGCGAAGGCGGGGGTGGTGCAGCTGGCGGCCAGCGCGATGACGATCGCGTTGCGCAGCGGATTGGTTTTCAGGGACATCCGTGAAATCTCGTGTTTCAGGAAAAACAAGCGCCCGTTCTATGGGCGCGTGGGGTGCTGCAAACCAACGTGGGGGGCGCGATTCTAGAGTGTTTTCATTCGTAACTGTTTGTCTCTGCGCCGCGGATGAGCGCGAAAATGAATCGCAACCAACAATCCACAGATGCGTTGTGCGCAGCGTCACGCGCGCTGCGATTGCGACGGGCAGAGGCATCGGTAGCGGCGGATTTCCTGCAATCTGTAGCAGCGCGTGTGCACAGGCATTCATCCACGCATGGCGTGGATCTACTGCACCGAGATCGGGGTCAGATCCCTTCGCGTAGCGAAGGGATCTGACCCCGCCAACGAAAAAGGGACGGAGCCTTCGCTCCGTCCCCCTGCGTGATGCGCAGTCCACCGCTGCGTGATGCTCAGGTTTCGCGTAACGCCGTGGTGATCGGCAAACGCGCCGCGCGCAGCGCCGGGAACAGACCGCCGACCAGGCCGATGCCCAATGCCCATTTCAGGCCGGTCCACAGCAGTTCCGGCGAGACGTGGAACTTGAACACCACCGCGCTGAAGTTGCTGCCGATGGTGGACACGCTGTAGCCATTGAACAGCAGCCACGCGACCGCACAGCCGAGCAGGCCACCCAGCAGCGCCAGCAGCATCGTTTCCAGCATCACCGCCGTCACCACCGGCAGGCCGCGGAAGCCGATCGCACGCATGGTGGCGATCTCGCGGGCGCGCGTGGCCACGGCCGCATACATGGTGTTGAGCGCGCCGAACACCGCACCGACCGCCATGATCGTGCCGATCACCTTGCCAAGGATGTCGATCAGTTTGGTCAGCCCGCCGCCCTGCTTGCTGTAGTAGACGCGGGTGGTTTCCACGTCCAGCTTCAGGCGCGGGTCGGCGGCGACGGCGGCCTTGAACTGATCGAAGCCGGCCTTGCCATCGGTGCGCACGCTGATCGACTGCCAGGCGCTGCGCTGGTAAGTGGTGGCCAGCGTATCGGCGTCGGTCCACAGTTCCGAATCATGCGCATCGCCGGTGGCGAACACACCCACCACGGTCCAGGTCTGGTTGCCCAGCGTCAGCGTCTTGCCAACGTCCAGATCGTGGAACTGGCCCCTGGCGCCCTGGCCGACCACGATCTCGCGCAGGCCAGTGGCGAACTTGCGGCCTTCGACAATCTTGACCTTGTCATGCACCGCCCACGCCTGCGGGCCGACGCCGCGGAACTGCGCGTTGACGTCGGTGCCATCGGACTTCGACACCAGGTTGACCACCTGCGACAGCTCCGGTGACAGCAGCGGCCGGCCTTCGGCATCACGAGTGATGCCGGGCAGGGTGGACAGCGTCGGCACCTGTTCGCGGGTGATGACCGAATTGGTTTCGGCCTGCGAGCCGCCACGCAGCACGATGGCGGTGGTGTCATCACCGGTGTTGTTGAGCGTGGCCTGGAAGCCTTCGCCCATCGCCAGCATCGCCACCAGCACGCCGACCACGCCGGCGATGCCGACCACGATCACCGAGGACGCGCCCCAACGCTGCGGCAGGCTGGCCACGCCGATCCGGGTGGCGGCCAGTGCCAGCCGTCCACCACGGGTCAGCAGCAGCCACAGGGCCACCAGCACGGCTACGGCCAGCACCCCGACCCACGGCAGGCTGATCCACAGCACCAGGCCGATCACCAGCAGCAGCACCGTCACGCCGTTGCCCAGCCACTTCTTGAGTTTGCTCTTGAACATGTCGGTGTCCTCCTCAGCGGCCGGCCAGTGCGTCGACGATCTTCAGGCGCTTGGCACGCAGCGCGGGCAGCAACCCGACGATGATGCCGATCACCACGATCAGGCCCAGCCCCATCAGCCAGGTCGGGGTCGGTACGTGTGGCGGCAGCATGCCCATGCTCTTCGGGCCGATCGCCGGCAGGATCAGCGCGGCCAGGCCCATGCCGATCAGGCCGCCGAGGCCGATCAGCAGCACCGACTCCACCATCACCAGGGTCAGCACGGTGCTGTCCTTGAAGCCCAGTGTCTTCAGCGTGGCCAGTTCCGGCACGCGCTCGCGCACTGCCTGGGCCATGGTGTTGCCGGTCAACAGCAGCAGGGTGAAGAACACCGCGCCCATGATCGAGGTGACGATCATGCCGATGTCTGCGAACTGCTTGACGAAGGCCTGCTGGAAGGCTGATTCGGTCTGGGTCTTGGTCTCGTGGTCGGAGTTGGCCGAGATCGCATCGATCGCCTGCGCCACCCGCGAGGACTGGTCAGGGTTGTCCAGCGTCACCGTGTACCAGCTCACCTGGTTCTTGATGTAGTCGTTGGATTCGTCGAAGTACTTCCAGTTCATCATCAACTGGCGTTCTTCGTTGGCCGCCAGAGCACGGTCCTTGGAACGGTAGATGCCCTTCAGTTCCAGCGGCCAGTCGTTGCTGCCGCCCCGCGGGAAGATGGTTGCCTGCAGCGGGATGGTGTCGCCGATCTTCCAGCCGAACTGCTTGGCCAGGGTTTCGCCGACGATGGCGCCGGTGCGGGTCTGCTTCCAGTCTTCCAGCTGTGCCGGGTCGATCTGCAGTTCGCGGTAGACATCGAAGTAGTTGGGCGACACCGAGAAGTTCGGGAAGAAGTTCTTCGGGTCCTGATAGATGCCGCCGAACCACATGCCGTAGGCCACGTCGCGTACACCGGACACCTGGCGCACCTGCGCTTCCAGGCGGATCGGCAGCGACTGGGTGATCGACAGTCGCGAGGCCACCACCAGGCGGTTGGCGCCTTCCACGCTGCCACCGGAGGTGAACGCCACGCGCACCGAGTCGAGCATGCCGAACAGCAGGAAGGCGGCCACCACCGAGAGCAGGGTCAGCAAGGTACGGGTGCGGCTGCGGAACAGCTGCGCCCACACCAAAGAGAAGTATTTCATCGCCGTGGCCTCCGTCAGTGGGCCAGCGGCGCGTCGGCCAGCTCGCCCTTGTCCAGGTGCACCGTGTGGGTGGCGTACTCGGCGGCCTTCGGGTCATGGGTGACCATGATGATGGTCTTGCCGTGTTCGCGGTTGAGCTGCTGCAGCAGGCCCAGGATCTCCTCGGCGGACTGGCGGTCGAGGTCGCCGGTCGGTTCGTCGCAGATCAGGAAGGTCGGGTCGGAGACGATTGCCCGCGCGATCGCCACGCGCTGCTGCTGGCCGCCGGACAGTTCATTCGGGCGATGGCTGCGGCGGTCGGCCAGGCCGACCAGGGTCAGCGCGATCTCGGCATTGCGCCGGCGCTGTGCAGCATTGAGGTGGGTCAGCAGCAGCGGCAGCTCCACGTTCTTCTGCGCGGTCAGCATCGGCATCAGGTTGTAGAACTGGAACACGAAGCCGACGTGGTGGCTGCGCCAGGTCGACAGCTGGCCACCGCTCATCTGGTCGATGCGCTCGCCTTCGATGCTGATTTCGCCGCCACTTGGATTGTCCAGGCCGCCGATCAGGTTGAGCAGGGTGGTCTTGCCCGAACCGGACGGGCCCATCAGCGCAACGAAGTCGCCGCTGGCGATGTCCAGGTCGATGCCGTGCAGCACCTGCACTTTCTCGGGGCCACGCTGGTAGGTCTTGGTGATGTTGCGCAGTGAAACCAGGGTCGACATGGGTGGTTCTCCACGGAAGGCGGGAAACGGGGAAGCGCACCTGCGGTGGCCGCGGGCGTGCGTCGAGCGGTGTTGCCGGCGGCGCCCGTGGGCGCCAGGCCGTTACTGCGCTTGTTTCTGTTGCACCTTGGCGCCATCGCGCAGGGTGTCCGGCGGGTTCACCACCACCGATTCACCTGCGCTCACGCCCTTGAGAATCTGGCGGTCCTTGCCCATCGCCTGGCCAGCCTCGACCGTGCGCTGCTGCACGCGGTTCTCATCACCGAGCACGAAGGCCACCGAGGCGCCCTCGCGCTGGACCACGGCGCCGCCCGGCACGCGCACGCCCTGCGGCTTGGCGGCCGCCTGCGGCTGCGCCTGTTCCAGGAAGCTGACCCGCACGCCCATCTCCGGCACGATGCGCGGGTCCTTCACCTTCAGCGCGACGCGTACCTTCACCGTGGCCTTGCCGCGGTCGGCGGTGGGGATGATGGCGATCACCTCACCAGGGATCTTCCATTCCGGGTAGGCATTGAGCGTGGCTTCCACCGGCATCTTCGGCTGCACGCGGCCGATGAAGGCCTCGCCGACCTCGACTTCGATCTCCAGTGAATCCATGTCGACGATGGTGCCGATGCCGGTACGGGTGAAGCCGCCGCCGGCCGATAACGGCGAGACGATTTCGCCCGGCTGTGCCGCCTTGGCGGTGACCACGCCGGAAAACGGCGCGCGCACCACGTTGTTGTCTACGCCGAGATCGGCAATGGCCAACTGGTCGTGGGCGACCTTGACGTTGCGTTGTGCGGTGTCCAGCTGTGCGCGCAGGCTGTCGCGCTGGGCCACGGCCTGGTCGTACTGCGAGCGCGAGACCAGCTGCTGGCCGACCAGCGCCTGCAGGCGGCTGGCTTCGGCGGCGGCCTGCTTCTGCTGGGCCTCCAGCCCGGCCACCTGGCTGCGTGCGGCCTGCAGTTGCGAGGCGTACAGGCTGCGCTGGGCGTCGGCATCGATCGGGTCCAGCGTGGCCATGATCTGGCCCTGCTCCACACGCATGCCTTCCTCGATCATCACCTCGCGCACCTTGCCGGTGATCTTGGCCGAGACCGTGGCCATGCGCCGGGCGACCACGTAGCCGCTGGCATCGAGCACCGAACTGCTGGCGTTGCCCTGCTGGATGGCCACGGCGGGCGCGGTTTCCACCTCCATGGCCGGCGCACGGCCGAACAGGAAGGCGACGGCGGCGGCGATCAGCAGCACGACCACGATGATCGCGATCCACAGCCAACGACGGCCACCGCCATTGCTACCACCGGAGGCGGGCGGCGGCGATTTGCGGTCGATACGGAGTTCCTTCAACAGCTCGGCAGAGGCGTTCATTCGTTCCATCACAGGCGTTCGGGCGGGTGTGGCCGGAAGAGCGGACGGCGGCGGTTCCGGCGGTGGAGCGTGCGGCACAGCATGAAGGCAGGTACGGCGATGACGGCAGTGACAGCTGTCACCCGATGACACTGACGGCGGCAACTGCGAAATGTGACCACGGCGGCACAGGATGGCAACGTCCCCGCTACCGGTACCGCCCATGAATCCGATCGCCCCGTCGCTGGCCCGCCTGCAGCAGGTGCAGGTGCGCTACCGCGACCATACCGCCCTGCATGGCATCGACCTGCAGGTCCGCGCTGGCCAGGTGCTGGCATTGCTGGGCCGCAACGGTGCCGGCAAGAGTACCGCGATCAGCGTGCTGTTGGGTCTGCGCCGCGCCGATGACGGCCAGGTCGAGCTGCTCGGCGGTGACCCGCAGCAGCGCAGCAGCCGCCTCGGCCTGGGGGTGATGCTGCAGAGCACCAGCCTGCCACCGATGCTGCAGGTGGACGAACTGGTGGCGCAGGCCAGCGCCTGCTATCCGAACCCGATGCCGCTGCAGGAGATACTGCAGCGCGCCGGTCTGCAGGCACTGGCACGCCGCCGCTACGGCCAGCTTTCCGGTGGCCAGCAGCGCGCGGTGCAGTTCGCCATCGCGCTGTGTGGCCGGCCGCGCGTGCTGTTCCTGGACGAGCCCACCACCGGCCTGGATATCCAGGCGCGGCAGGCGATGTGGCAGGCGATCCGGCAGCTGGTGGCCGAAGGTTGCGGCGTGCTGCTGACCACCCACTACCTGGAAGAGGCCGAAGCGCTGGCGCAGCAGGTGGTGGTGCTGGAGCAGGGCCGGGTGCTGGCCGATGCGCCGTTGAGCGAGCTGCGCCTGGCTGATCGGCCGCGCCGCATCCGCTGCCGCAGTGTGCTGCCTGCTGAAGACGTGCAGCAGTGGCCGGGTGTGCAGCAGGTGCAGCGCGACGGCGAGCACCTGCAATTGCTGGCAAGCCCGGCCGAGCCGGTGGTGGCGCGCCTGCTGGCCGCCGATGCGCAGCTGCGCGAGCTGGAAGTACAGGGCGCGGCGCTGGCCGACGCTTTCCTCGACATGACCCGGGAGGCCGCATGAACACGATGACCCGTACCGGCACCACGCCCACGCTGGCATCTGCCTGGCGACAGGCACTGCGCCCATACCGCGCCGAGCTGGTGGCCGAAATGCGCCGTGCCTGGCGCACGCCGGCGTTCGCGGTGCCCTCGCTGCTGTTCCCGGTGTTGTTCTATCTGTTGTTCGGCGTGCTGCTCGGGCGCGGTCATGCGCCGCTGTACCTGCTGGCCACCTACTGCGTGTTCGGTGCGATGGCCCCGGCCCTGTTCGGCTTCGGCGTGCAGCTGGCGCTGGACCGCGAAGGCGGCCTGCTGACCCTCAAGCGCGCGCTGCCGATGCCGACGGCGGCACCGCTGCTGGCACGGCTGGCCATGGCGATGATGTTCGCGCTGCTGGTGGCGTCGTTGTTGATCGGTGTGGCACACGTGTTCGGTGGCGTACAGCTGCACGCGCTGCAGGTGCTGCAGCTGATGGCGGTGGCGGGACTGGCCGCGCTGCCGCTGGGGGCGATCGGCCTGCTGATCGGCAGCCATGTCAGTGCCAGCGCGGCACCGGCGATGGTCAACCTGGTCTACCTGCCGCTGGCCCTGCTGTCGGGGCTGTGGCTGCCGCTGTCGGCGCTGCCCCAGCTGTTCTCGACGATGGCACCGCTGTGGCCGACCTGGCATCTGGCGCAGCTGGCGCTGCCGGTGGTCGGACTGCCGTCGGTGGGCAGCGTCGTCGGTCATCTGCTGGTGCTGCTGGCGGTCACCCTCGTGGCGTTGCTGTTGGCACGGCGTCGCCTGCGCCGGATCGGCTGAACTGGCATGATCGGCAACGTTCGTCCCCGCCTGGATCCTCCCGTGTCGTCGAGCTGGCTTGCGTCCCTGCTGCGCCCTGCGCCGGATTCGGCCGTGGCCGAACTGCTGCGACGTGGCAAGTCGCCCTGGAGCGGAGCGATCCACCTGCTGTGGTCAGTATGGATCTTCCTCACCCCGGTGCTCGGCAATGGCTTCACGCTGCGCTGGCTGCTGCTGACCCTGGCCAGCTATCCGCTGTTCCTGCTGCTCTATGCCAAGGTGATGCTGGCACCCCGGCACCATGGGTGGCGCTATGCGCTGGGCATGATCGTGCTCGCCTTGGTACTGCTGCCGTGGTACCCGTCGGGTCTGAGCTACTTCGTGTTTGGTTGCGTGATGATCCGCATGAGCAGCCGTGGTGGCTGGTGGGTGTACCTGTTGCAGCTCACCGGGCTGAACCTGTTGTTCTGCGGTGCTGCGCTCTACTTCGGCTATCCGTGGCAAGCCATGGTGTGGATGCCGGCGGTGTCGTTCATTGTCGGGCTGGTGGTGAACGTGGAGGCCTTGAGCCAGCAGCGCGACGTTGCCCTGCAGCTGTCGCAGGACGAAGTACGGCGGCTGGCGACAACTGCCGAGCGCGAACGCATCGGCCGCGACCTGCATGACCTGCTCGGTCACACCCTCTCGCTGATCACCTTGAAGCTGGAACTGGCACGCAAGCTGTACGACCGCGATGACGCGCGTGCACGGCAGGAGATCGGTGAGGCCGAGGCCATCGCCCGCGAAGCGCTGGCACAGGTGCGCAGCGCGGTGACCGGCATCCGTGCCAGCGACCTGGCCGGCGAACTGGCGTCTGCCCGTCTGCTGCTGGAATGCCAGCAGGTGCACTTGCAGTACACGACGCCACCGCCGATGCCGGTGGACGTGGAACGTGGACTGGCGCTGGTGCTGCGCGAGGCGGCCACCAATATCGTGCGCCATGCGCAGGCGACCCGGGTGCAGGTGGATTTCATGCTGGAGGACCGACAGTTGGCGATGCAGATACGCGATGACGGCCGCGGTGGCGTGCAGGCCGAGGGCAATGGACTGTGCGGTATGCGCGAACGTGCGGCGGCGCTGGGTGGCCAGCTGACGCTGCAGTCGCCCCGCGGCGAAGGCACGCTGCTGACCGTGCGCGTGCCCTTGGGGGCCGCCACCATGCCGCCGTCCTCGGCATCGCTGGCACAGGGAGGGCCGGCATGATCCGCATCCTGCTGGCCGAAGACCAGGCGATGGTGCGCGGCGCACTATCGGCGCTGCTGGGCCTGGAGCCGGATATCGAGGTGCTGGGCAGCGCCGCCGACGGCGAAGCTGCATGGCGGATGCTGCAGCAGCTGAAGCCGGACATCCTGGTCACCGACATCGAGATGCCCGGTCTGTCCGGGCTGGAGCTGGCGCAGCGCATCGCCCGCCATGATCTGCCGATCAAGGTGGTGATCGTGACCACCTTCGCCCGTGCCGGCTTCCTGCGCCGTGCGCTGGAAGCGGGCGTGCTGGGCTACCTGCTGAAGGATGCGCCGGCCGAGAACCTGGCCGATGCACTGCGCAAGGTGAAACAGGGCATCCGCGCGATCGACCCGCAGCTGGCGCTGGATGCGTGGTCGCAGGCCGACCCGCTGACCGACCGCGAGCGCCGCGTGCTACGGCTGGCGGGGGAGGGCCGCACCGCCAGCGAGATCGCCGAGCAGCTGGGGTTGTCGCACGGCACGGTGCGCAATTACCTGTCCGAGTGCATTGGCAAGCTGGGTGTGGCCAACCGGATCGAGGCGTACCGGCTGGCGCGGCAGAAGGGGTGGTTGTAGGGGACCGGTAGCGCCGGGCCATGCCCGGCGGATCATTTCCGCGCCTGCGGAGAGGTGTCACTTTCTTTGCACGAGCAAAGAAAGTGACACCCCCACGCGGTCGCGGAAACGATCCGCCGGGAACGCCCGGCGAACCCTTTCAATCCTTCCCGCGCGCCATCGCCTGGAACACCCCATCGCGCCGCACCCACAGGTGGAACAACGCCGCACCCACATGCATCAGCACCGTGGCGAACAACACATACGCCAGCAGGCTGTGCGCATTACGCAACGCGGCGTACAGCGCCGGGGTGTGTGGCACGATCGGCGGCAGATGCAGGCCGCCCCACAGCACGATCGGGTAGCCACCGGCCGACAGCATCGCCCAGCCGATCAGCGGCATCGCCAGCATCAGCGCATACAACATCCAGTGCGAGGCCTTCGCTGCCAGCACCTGCCAGGCGGGCAGGTCGGAAGGCAGCGGCGGTGGGCGATGGCGCAGCCGGTTGTACAGGCGCAGCAGCACAAGCACGCCGATGGCGATGCCCAGTGGGCGATGTAGATCGATCAGCATTGGCCGCAGGTGCAGCGAGGCGACCATGGTCACGCCGATGAACAGCATGGCGATGATCATCAGTGCCATGGACCAGTGCAGCACCCGCGCCAGCAGGTTGAAGTGGCCGTTGCCGGTGCTCATCGTGCGGCCTCCTTCGGTTGCTCGACGTTGCCGGTGGCGCGCTCGCGTTCGCGGCGGTTGAAGGACTGCGAGTACACCGCCGAGCGGGCGGCCAGGATCGGATCATCACTGCCGCGCACGCCGCTGGGCAGGATCAGCGGATCGAAGTTGATCTGGCCGCAGGCGCCTTGTTCCTGCGACAGCATGCGGTCCAGGCTGAGTATGCCGGCGACCACCTGCTCACGCGACTCGGGCCACGGCACCGACGGATCATCAATGGCATCACCGGGCTCGGCGGTGGTCACGACCAGGTTCCAGCGTACCGGGCCGCTGGCCAGGCGCTGCTGCAGTTTCTGGCTGAGGAAATCGACACTGGCCTGCTTGCGCGTTTCCGCATCCATCTCCACCACCGGCGCCTGTGGCTGCCAGCGCCAGCGCACGGCACGCTTCTGGCCCTGCGCATTGGTGAACCAGAAGCTGTTGACGCTGTTGAAGGTGGTGTCGGCCCAGCTGCTGGTCCACGGTGCCGTCTTGGCCCACTGCTGGAACGCCTGTGCACTGGGGTATTTCGCCAGCACTGCAGCCATTTTCTGTGGGTCGGGCTTGCCAGTGACCGGGTCCGGGATGGAGGCGCGTGTCTGCTCGTAGAACGCCTCGGCATCGGGCACGGCGAAAAACGGGAAGCTGTTCATCGCCATCCGCCATTCCTGGCCGTCATCGCTGACCATCTGCACCGCGAGGCTGCGCACGCGTGCGGTGTTGTCGGCACCGTAGGGGTCACCGCCGCCGATCGACAGGCGGCCCATCACCGGTACGCGTGGCTGCGAGAACACGCGGGCGCTGGACAGGGTAGGGGCCTGCGCGCTGGGTTCGAACCAGCCGCTCACGCAGATGCCCTTGCTGTGTGCGCGTCGGAAGCCCGGATGGGCCGGGCCGGTGGCCTCGATGGTGTCGGTGAAGCGCTGTGCGGTCAGGCGGTCGCCGATCCAGCCGGCCAGCCAGGCGAAGGCCAACGCGACGGCACCCAGAATGAGTGCGATCAGTGCGATCCAGGGCAGCGGCGAATGCGTGCGCGGTGCGCCCGGTGTCTGGCCGGCGCGGGTGTAGCGGAAGAGCGACATGGTCGGAGTCCTGCCTTCACGGAGCGTGTGGGTGGTCGACCCACACATCCTCGCAGAACCCGGCCGGGGCCGAAATTCAATTTTTCGTCAGATTTGCCGGCCCCATCAGGGCAGCTGGCGCCGGGCCATGCCCGGCGCCTCCCTCAGGCGTAACGCGCCTTCAGCATTGCCCATGCCGAACGCAGCGCCAGTGCTTCACCACCGGCCGGACGGCCCGGGCGTTCACCGTCGTTCCAGGCGTATACGTCCAGATGCGCCCAGAGCTGGCCGTCTTCCAGGAAGCGTTCCAGGTACAGCGCGGCGGTGACCGAACCGGCCATGCGCGAACCGGCGTTGGCCAGATCGGCGATGCCACTGGTCAGGTAACGCAGGTAGGGGCGCCACAGCGGCATGCGCCAGACCGGGTCGCGGGTCGCATCACCGGCCTGCAGCCACTGCTGCGCCACGCTGTCGTCATTGCTGAAGAGCGCCGGTAGATCCGGGCCCAGCGCAATGCGCGCGGCGCCGGTGAGGGTGGCAAAGTCCAGCACCAGGTCGGGTTTCTGCTCGCTGGCGAAGGTCAGTGCATCGCACAGGATCACGCGGCCTTCGGCGTCGGTGTTGTCGATCTCCACGCTCAGGCCCTTGCGGGTGGCGATCACTTCGCCCGGGCGGAAGGCGTCCGGACCGATCGCGTTTTCCACCGCCGGCACCAGCAGGGTAAGCCGTACCGGCAGCCCGCGTGCCATCACCAGGCCGGCCAGGGCCAGTGCGTGCGCGGCGCCGCCCATGTCCTTCTTCATGTTGCGCATGCCGTCGGCCGGCTTGATGTCCAGGCCGCCGGTATCGAAGCACACGCCCTTGCCGACCAGCACCAGTGTCGGATCGGTGTCCTTGCCCCAGCGCAGCACGACCAGGCGCGGTGCGCGGTGCGAGGCGCGGCCCACCGCGTGGATCGCCGGGAAGTTCTGCTTCAGCAGTTCGTCGCCGGTAATCGCCTCGACCTGCGCGCCGTGCGCATCGGCCAGCGCGCGCGCGGCGTCTTCCAGCTGCTGCGGACCCATGTCTTCGGTCGGGGTGTTGACCCAGTCACGCACGCGCAGGCTGGCGGCGATCAGGTCAGCCACTTCGCCTGTCGGCTCGGCCACCAGGCGCGCCGGCGCACGGTGGCGCTTGCGATAGCGGTCGAAGCGGTAGCTGCCCAGGCCCCAGCCCAGCTGCAGCAGCGCCAGTTCGGCGGCCGGCAGTTCGCTGGCCAGCTGCCACACGCTGCCTTCCGGCAGGGCATGCGGGGCATGCGAATAGCTGTAGGCATCGGCACGATCACCGATACCGATCACCGCTCCGGCCAGGCCATCGGCGCCGGGCAGCAACGCCGTGGTGAAGGCACCGGCGGTGAAGCCCTGCGACGCCAGCCATGCCTGGGTGGCGGCCGGCTGGCCGTCCTTCCAGGCCGCGAACTGCTCGCGGTCCAGTACGTACAGCGGCAGTGCTGCGGCGGTGTCGGCAGTGAAACCAGTGATCTCGCTCATGCGTCAGGTACTCCGGGGTGCGGCAGCGTCGAGGTTGGTATCCAACCAGTCGGCCAGGCCGGTGAGGGTGTCGAACTGCAGGTCCGGCTGCAGCTGCGGATGGGTCCAGGTGGCTGCTTCGCGGTTGATCCAGCAGCCGCGCAGGCCGGCGGCGATCGCTCCGGCTACATCCATTTCGGCGTGGTCGCCGACGTGCAGTACCTGTGCCGGCGCAACACCCAGTCGGGTGCAGGCGGCGTGGAAGATGCTCGCTTCCGGCTTGGCCGCGCCGTGTTCGCGCGCGCCCAGCTGGAAGGCGAAATGATGGGCCAGACCGATCCGCTCCAGATCGGCATTGCCGTTGCTCAGCGCTGCGACCGGCACCCGTGCGGCAATCCGCGCCAGCGCATCGATCGCGTCGGGGTAGCATTCGACCTGGTTGCGCGCGGCGAAGAACACTTCATACGCCGGCTCCAGCAGATCCAGGCTGGCACCACTGGTGTGCAGCGCTTCGTGCAGGGTCAGCCGGCGCAGTGCGCTCAGGTCGTGATGGAGGTGCGGATGGGCGTGGTACAGGCGCTCGCGCAGTTCGCGCATCGCCGCCACCGGATACATCTCGGCCGTGGCGGGGCTGTGTTCACGCATCCACTCGTGCAGGACCAGGTCGATGCGGGCGCCGATCGGAGCGAACGGCCACAGCGTGTCGTCAAGGTCGAGGGTGATGGCTTGGACGGGGAAATTCACCCCGCCATTCTACCCCTGCCCGCGCGGGCTTTCATTCCAGCAGGCGTGCCCAGCCCTGCATGCCGTCCAAGCGCGCCAGCACCAGCTTGATGCAGACCAGCAGCGGCACCGCCAGCAGCAGCCCGATCATGCCCCAGGCCCAGCCGAACACCATCAGCGCGAGGATCAGCACCAGCGGTGATAGTTTCATGCGCCGGCCCAGCACGATCGGGGTCACCATCTGCCCTTCCAGGGTATGCAGGGCCAGGTAGGCGGCGGCTGGCAGCAGCGCCTGCAGCGGGTCGCGGAATTCGACGAAGCCCATCAGCAGCATCAGTGCCACGCCGATCAGCGGGCCCACGTAGGGGGCGAAATTCAGCAGCGCGGCCACCGTGCCCCAGAGCAGGGCTTCCTGCAGCCCGATGCCAAACAGCATCAGCACGCCGGCGAACACCAGCCCGACCAAGGTGTTGATCACGCTGATGGTCAGCACATAGCGCGAAACTTCGCGCTCGATCGAGCGCAGGATGTCACTGGTGAATCGCTGCTGCTGGCGGTTCGGGAACAGGGCGATGGCCGCGCGCTGCAGGCTCTGCCCATAGATCATGAAGAACAGGGTCAGCAGCACCACCGCCAGCACCGATGCGGCCAGCCGCGGCGCACGGGTCAGCATGCGGTACGGGTCGTCCATCTGGGTGCGGATCACCTGCACCTTGCGGTTGCTGTCACCACCGGCCACGCGGGCGAAGTTCTCCGCCGCCTGGTTGGCCTGCTGCACCGGTTTGGTCAGGTCCTGCACCTGGCGGGCGACCTTGCGCAGCTGCTGCGGTGCTTCCTGCGCCCACTCCATTGCCGGCCCGATCAGCTGCACCGCCAGCGATCCGGTCACGCCCAGGCCGGCGCCGAGGATCAGCAGCGCGCCCAGCGCACGCGGAATCCACAGCTTCTGCAGCAGACGCAGGATCGGATTGCCGACCAGCGCGAAGAACATCGCCAGCAGCACCGGCAGGATGATGTCCTGCGCCGCCCATAGCGTGTAGCCCACCGCCAGGGTTGCCAGCACCACCAGCGACATCGGACCGCGCGGGCGCGATGCGGGCGGCAGCGGTGCGTCGGGCCGTTCGGGGTCGGCCGGTGACGGGGACAGGAGGGACTCGCTCATCGACGCACCAACCGGGAAGGGGAGCGCATTATCCGCCGGCCGCGATCGGCGCGGCGGATTCCATGCATCAACGTTCGGACAGCTCGGTGGCCGCTTCGGCCGGGCGCGGCTCGCGCAGTTCCGGTTCGGGTTCCGGTCGCGGTGCGGGCCGTGCGTCGGTGGCGGAGGCCGCCGCCTGCGCCTGTTCGCTGGCCTCGTCGGCTTCTTCGGCCGCGTCGTCGGCGGTGGCTGCGGCCTGCGCCGCCATCGCCGTGGCGAATGCCGCCTGTGCACTGGCGAACAGGTTCGAGACCGAACCCACCATCTGCAACCAGCGGGCACCGTTGACCTTGCCCGGCACTTCCAGCTTGCCGGCGATGAAGCCACCGGCCAGGCCGACCACCACGATGCGCAGCGGCGACCAGCCTTTTCGCCAGACGTCGCTGAGCGTGGACCAGTGGTCCTGGGTTTCGACCAGGCGCACGGTCACCACCTGTTCGCAGCGTTTCACCCGCCGCTGCAGCGCACCGAACTTCATGGCTTGCCCTCAGGCAGCTGCACATCGGCATCAGGATCGTCTTCGCTGGGCTCGTCGAACAGGCCCAGGCGTGACAGCTGGCGCCGGGTGGCGTGCATGCCGGTGTGGTGGAAGAAGTAGGACACCCGCCAGATCGCATAACCGGTGACGGCCAGGCTCAGCAGCGAGGTGATCAGCAGGGCCTGCAGCCAGCTCAGGCCCCAGCTCTGCAGCAGGGCGATGAGGGTGGCGGCCATCAGCAGCCAGGCCGAGGCACCAAATACGATCGCCACGCCGGCCCAGGCCAGCGCGCGGCCGAACGCGCTGCGTGCCAGCGCGAAGTCGGCCGAGGCCAACCGGCGCAGCGAACGCAGCGAATGCTTGGCCGAATCGGCGGCGGCACGACCGGCCGCGCCGACCTGACGGATGCTCTCATCCAGCGGCGGGGTGGCCGCCGGATCAGGGGCTTGCGCGTTGTCTTCGCTCACGCCGCGGCTTACTTGTCGCTGCTGCCGCGGGCCAGCTTGGCGATGATCCAGCCGGCAGCGAAGGCCACGCCGAACGAGGCCAGCGGACGTTCACGGATCAGCTCCGCGGCGCTGTCGATCAGGTCCTTGCCCTTGTCCATCAGTGCGTCGACCTGTTCCTTGGCAGCGGCACCACCGAACTCGGCAGCGGCCAGACCGGACAGCGCGCTGTCGGAAAGTTCGGCCTTGACGTTGGCCTTGCCGATGCGCAGTTCGTCGCCGGCTGCGCCGGTTGCACCCTTGATCGCACCGCCGGCGGCCGTCGCGGCCTGCTTCAGGTGGGAACCGGCTTCACCCAGGTGTTCCTTCAGGTTCTCGGTATTGGTGGGGCTCATCGAATCACTCCTGTTGCGATGGGGGAACGGGTGTCGGCGGTGCCGACCTGGACTGACAGCAATAGCATTGCCGGGGTATAGGGGGTGTTACGGCAGGGCGATCAGCGCATCACGAGCTGGCCCTGCTGCTGGCCATTGTTGCGCAGCACGCGTACCACCAGGGTCGGCGGGCGCTGCTGGAAGTTGGCGCGCCAGCTGGCCAGGTCGGCGAATTCGCCCACCGTGGCATCGGTGATGATGTCGCCCTGCTGCAGGCCGTTGGTGGCCGCGCGGCTGCCGCGCTTGACCTCGCTGACCAGCACGCCGCCGACACCGGACTGGCGCAATGACTCTGGCAGGTCGACGAAGGTGGCCCCGGTCAGGCGCGGGTCCAGGCTCTCACCGGTGACCGCGCGCGCCTGTTCCTTCAGCGTTGCCTTGATCTGCAGTGGCTTGCCTTCGCGGCGTACGTCCAGCGTCAGTGCGCTGCCGACCGCGGCCAGGCCTTCCACGTTGTGCAGGGCTTCGGCGCTGTCCACGCGTTGGCCATTGGCCGAGACCACCACGTCGCCCGGCTTCAGGCCGGCAGCGGCGGCGGCCGAACCGGCCAGCACGCGGGTGACCAGCGCGCCGCGGGTTTCGCCCAGGCCCAGGCCCTGCGCGATCTGCGCGGTCAGGTTCTGGCTTTCCACGCCCAGCGTGCCGCGCACCACCACGCCGTGTTTGACCAGCTGGTCGACCACGCTGCGCGCCAGGTTGGACGGAATCGCCAGGCCCAGGCCGATGTTGCCGGCCATGCTGCCCTGCGGGTTGAAGCTGGCGGTATTGATGCCGACCAGCTGGCCCTGCAGATCGACCAGTGCGCCACCCGAGTTGCCGGGGTTGATCGACGCATCGGTCTGGATGAAGTTCTGGTAGCCCAGCCCGCGGATGCCGCTGCGGCCCACCGCCGAGACGATGCCCGAGGTGACCGTCTGGCTGAAGCCGAACGGGTTGCCGATGGCCACCACGAAGTCGCCCACGCGCAGCTGGTCGCTGTTGCCGAGCTTGATGTCGGTCAGGTTCTGTGCCGGGATGCGGATCAGCGCGATGTCGGTATCGCGGTCCGAACCGAGGAACTCGGCCTTGACCGTGCGCCCGTCGGCCAGTGTCACCTGTACGTCATCGGCGTTGTCGATGACATGGTGGTTGGTCAGCACCAGGCCCTCCTTGGCGTCGATGATCACGCCCGAGCCGAGCGATTCGTTGATGCGCTCCTGCGGGATGTCCGGGAACAGGCGGCGGAAGAACGGGTCGTTGAAGAAGGGGTTGCGCACTCGCACCACCTGCTTGGTGTTGACGCTGACCACCGCCGGCATCGCCTTCTCCAGCATCGGTGCCAGCGACGGCACCGCCTGACCGGCCACCGAGGCCGGCAATGCCGCCGTGGTCGGCAGGACTGCTGGCAGCGGCGCGGCGTCGGCACGATTGTCCAGGTGCGCGTTGATGCCGGTGGCAACGAAGCCACCGAAGGCGGCGGCGATTGCGAGCGTGAGCAGGGTGGGAAGCGGTCGCATGGGAGTCGGTTCGCTGGCGTGGGTGGGGGGCGGTTCGGCCCTACGGTAAAACATGCTGAATGAGTGTGTCGCGATCTGGATAAATGCGCCATGAAAACCACAGGCCGCGAAAGGCGGGTGCGGAGGATGGCAACAAGGCTGTGGCGACGCCCGCAGGGGCGATTCCTGCACCACTGAAGACCATCGCGCGGCGCGTGGACACAGACTGATACTTGCGCAGTTCCGCGCAACCGGGTGCCGCAATGCGTCACAGCGCGCACTGGATGCTGCATCCGTACAACGGCACGCAGCGGCCATCTTCGACCACGCGGTTGATGTGGCGTAGTCCTTAAAAAAAGGGGTTTCCTGTAAACCCGCCGCTCCTGCGGCAGTGGTGGGCTACACCATTGCCGTCGCATCAGATGCGATTGCTGGCGCGTGCCCCGTTCCACGATCGTCAATGTCGGTATAGCATCGCCCCGTTTTGATACTTAAGGCCCCCAGGAGGGCAACATGAGCAACGGTAATGGTGTGTCGGTCGTGACCGACGCCGTCGAGAACGTCAAAGAAACCGCCACCAACGTTGGCGAGACCATCGCCCACGCCGCCGAAGACGCCGTGAAGTCGGTCAAGAAGACCGTCAAGCGCGCCACCAAGGCTGCCGGTACCCGCGTTGCCAAGGCCAAGAAGGCTGTGGCCAAGGTCGAGAAGACCGTTGCCAAGAAGGCCGAGAAGGCTGCCAAGTCGGTCGGCAAGACCGTTGCCAACGCCAAGAAGAAGCTGGAAGCCGCCAAGAAGAACGCCAAGGCCGAAGCCGCTGCCCTGAAGAAGGAAGTGGCCAAGAAGAAGGCAGCTGCAGGCAAGGCTGTGACCAAGAAGGCCGCCGCTGCCAAGAAGACCACCAAGGCCGCCACCAAGGCTGCCGGCAAGAAGGTCGCCACCGTGAAGAAGGCCGTCACCAAGAAGGCTGCCGTCGCGAAGAAGACCGTTGCCAAGAAGACCGCGGCCGCCAAGAAGGTTGTCGGCAAGAAGGTCGCTACCGCCAAGAAGGCCGTGGCCAAGAAGACCGTCGCCGCCAAGAAGGTCGCTGGCAAGAAGGCCGTGGCTGCGAAGAAGGTTGTCGGCAAGAAGGTTGCCGCCACCAAGAAGGTCGCCACCAAGAAGACCGCGGCCGCCAAGAAGGTTGTCGGCAAGAAGGCTGCCGTCGCCAAGAAGGCCGTCGGCAAGAAGACCGCCGCTGCCAAGAAGGTTGTCGGGAAGAAGACCGCCGTTGCCAAGAAGGCAGTTGGCAAGAAGGTTGCCGCCACCCGCAAGACGGTCGCCAAGAAGGCTGCGCCGCTGAAGAAGGTCGCCGCCAAGAAGGCTCCGGCCAAGAAGGCTGTTGCCAAGAAGGCACCGGCCAAGGCCGTGCGCAAGGTCGCCAAGCGCAAGTAATCGCGCCGTGACCGAAGGCCCTGCCACCCACCGGGTGGTGGGGCCTTTCGCGTATCTGGGGCACGGTCTGGGGCAAGATGCAGGTTCTTCCTGCTGGAGCCCCGGGCATGCGCGGTATCGACTTCAGTTCCTGGCAGGGCGTGTTGTCCACGTTGGCCGGCCTGGTCCTGATCACCCTGCTGGGCGTGGGCATCCGCCTGCTGGTGATGCAGACCCTGCAGCAGCGTCGCGAACGCGAGAACCGGCAGATCAACGAACGGCTGCGCACGCTGATGGCGGCCTACAAGACCCTGGGCGGTTCGTTCACTGGCGAACTGGGTGTGGATCCCAGCCATCGCCGTGACCTGCGCCAGCGTGAAGATGCCGAGGGCATCGCCGAGCCTCGCTCGGATCGGGCGCGCCGCATCCGTGATGCCGTCGAGGCCGCGCTGTCGGACATCCTGTTGCTGGGCACTGACGAACAGGTGCGGTTGGCCGCGCGCGCTGCCAACGAACTGGCACAGGGGCGGCCGGTGCACACCCACGAACTGGTGGTCTCGCTGCGCGACTTCGTGCGCGAAGCACTGGATCTGGCGCCGATTCCGGCCGACCTGCAGATTCCACCGCAGGGGCCGACCCGGCCCGGTGCCAGTGGTGGCGGCAAGGGCCGCAACGACGGCGATGCCAAGGGCGGTCGCGCGGGTGGTGGTGGTGGTGGTGGCGGTGGCGGAATGGGGGCCGGCATGGGCGGTGTGGGCCTCGGCGCCGGCGCCGCTCTGGGCGCCGGCCATGCGTCTGCCAGCGATGAAACGGACGCGCGCTGAGCACGTCCGCCGGGTTCAGCGCGTCAGCTCGTAGAGCGGCACGAACCCGCCGTAGATCATCCGCGCGCCGTCGAACGGCATCGGATTCTTCGCAGGATCAAACCGCGGGTCTTCCATCATCTTCTTCATGCCGGCGTCGCGGGTCGGCTTGTCCGGCCATTCGATCCAGGAAAACACCACCGTCTCGTCTGGCGTGGCTTTCACCGCGCCGAAGAAGTCGGTGGTCTTGCCGTGCGGCACGTCATCGCCCCAGCACTCGACCACGCGCAGCGCGCCGTATTCGATGAAAACGGGATCTCCTGTGCGTGCGTGGGCGAGGAACTTCTCCTTGTTGGCGGTGGGCACCGCCAGGACAAAACCATCGATGTAGCTCATTGCCTGCCTCCGGATGGACCGTGCCGCATGCACGGCCTTCAAGTACCCGACGAACCAGGGCGTCGTGGATCGACATCCTGTGTGCGCCTGTTCAGCCCGGACCACCGGGCAGCGGCGCCAGCACCGTTTCCGGTGGCTGCTGGCCGGCCAGGTGGCGCACGAAGTAGTCCCACATGCGGTGCGTGTAGGTGGCGTCGTTGCGGAACAGTTCGTGGTCCTGCCGGGCCAGGTACAGCAGGTCGTAGCTGCGCTGGGCCTTGTTCAGGGCGGCGGCCAACTGCAGGGTCAGCGCCGGTGGCGCGTTCTCGTCCAGCTCGCCATAGACCAGCAGCAGATGCCCGCGCAGATTGCCGGCCAGTGCCGCATTGTCGAGCCCGGCAAAGGGCGCCGGCACGCCATCGACCATGGCCGTAGCTGGCAGCACGCCACCGAACAGCCGGTCCATGCCGTGCAGGGCGCCGCCGTACATGCCCTGGAAATTGTGGCTGCCGGCCGAGGCCACGCCCACCCTGTAGAACGCCGGATAGCGCAGCAGGGCGCGCGCTGCACTGTAGCCGCCGAACGAATGCCCGTAGATGCCGACCCGCTGCAGGTCGATGCCCGGGTAGCGTTCGCCCAGCTGGCGCAGCGCAGCCACATGGTCATCCAGCTGCACATCGGCGGCGCGCAGGAAGCTGCTGTCATGGAACGCCTTGTCGCGGCCACCGGTGCCGCGCGCATCGATGCTGACCACCATGAAGCCGAGTTCGGCCAGGCTGGCGCGTGACACCGGGTTCAAGGCAGACACCGCCTCGGCGTAGGTCACCGGCGCATTGCTGATGAAGGAACCACCGTACATCGCGTCGATCACCGGGAAGCTGCCGTCATCGCGATAGTCACGGGGCAGGTAGACGGTGGCGAAGATCGGCGTGCGCCCATCGGCGGCCAGCAGCCGCTCGCGCCGTGGTGGACGCCAGCCGGCAGCAACGATCGCGCTGTCATCGGCTGTTTCCAGCACCATCACTTCACGGCCGTCATCGCTGGCCCGCAGCACGGTGCGTGGTGGCTGGTCGAGACGGGAAACGGTATCCACCAGATAGCCACCGCCAGGCGACAGCGCCTGGGGGGCGCGCGCGCCGAACAGCGCACCGGTACCGGCATCGGCCATGTGGTCGTTGTCATCGGCGGCCAGGCGTTGGATCGGGCCGCCCTGCAGCGATACCCGGTACAGGCCGCGCACGTAGGGGTCGCCACCGTCGACGCCACCGGCGCTGAAGTACGCCCAGCCACCCGCAGCGTCCACACCCAGCAGGTCACGCACCACCCATTTGCCGCGGGTGAGCTGGCGCAGCACCTTGCCATCGGACAGGCGCACCCGGTACAGATGGCCCCAGCCATCGCGCTGCGAGAACCACACGGCGGTGTCCTGCCCGGGCAGGATGGCCACCGCGGGCCGGTTGTAGGAATACACGTTGAGCTGCAGGCGAGTGTCGCTGGCTTCTTCCAGAACCGTACGCAATGCACCGCTGTTGGCATCGATCTCCACCAGGCGCAGCCTGCGCGGTGTGCCGAAGTGCGCGATCACGGCATACAACCGATCACCGTCCCAACCCAGGATGCCGGCCTCACTGAGCGTGTTCCAGCCCTCGGGCAGCACGATGTCTTGCTGCCTGCCGCTGAGGATATCGATCATATACAGGCTGTCGCGGACCTGCTGTGCATCGCCCAGCACCCCCAGCTTCACGGTATGCACGCGCGGCCGCGCGCTGTGGGTCGGGCTGCTTTCCAGATAGGGGTAGTCCTGCAGCGCGCGTTCGTCGTAGCGGATGCCGGCCACGTAGCGACCGTCCGCTGACCAGCCAACCGCGAACGGGCGCACCGGCATCCGGCCCTGACGGTGTGGAATACCACGCAGGGTGAAGTCCGGCAGTACGCCATAGCCATGACCGGTTTCACCGCCGTGGGTCAGTACCTGCGGCGCCGTTCCAGCGCGCTGCAGCCACAGATTGTCATCGCGTACCTGCAGCCAGGCATCACCGTCGGGCGACGGCAATGCATCGGCTGGCGGCGACGCCTGTTGCGCGGCCGTGCACTGCAGGCGTGGCCATTGGCAGTTGATCGCCGCCTCGCCGTTGAACTGCAGGCGCAGGCCATCATCCAGGACCTGCACGCGGTTCAAGCGCAGGCGTGGCCCGCCGGCACCGAGAGGTGCAACTGCAGCGTCCAGCGCATCGGGTTCGAACAGGATCTGGCGCGTGGCCTGGACTGGATCGACCAGTATCGCCTGGCGCCGGCCGTGCGCGTCTTCGCGTTCGTACCAGAAGCGCCCATCGGCCAGCCAGTGGGGCAGGACCGAAGCATTGCGCAGCGCACCGCGCAGATGACTGTCATGCACGCGTTCGGCGCGCTGGTAGTCAGCGGCCTGCTGCGCGTGCGCAGCGTGGATCGGAAACAGGAGGGCAGCGCAGGCCAGGAGGGCGGCGCGGACAGGCATCAGCAGCGGATCTGAAACGTGCAAGGCAACCTCCTGTTGCAATCGACGACGAATCACAAATGCACGCGCGCCGCGCGCGTATGCCAGACGCAGCCTGAATCAAGGCAAAAAATTCAGCAATGCGAAGACCGCTGTTTTCAGGGAGCGTTGTGGCGAATAACGGAGAATTTACATTCCCGATGCGATGGCGCCCTGGCGCTGCTGCACACCATAAGAAAGTAAAGGTGTACCCCCATGAAGAATTCGCTGATTGCTCTGGCCCTGGCCGCTGCCCTGCCGTTCACCGCCTCGGCTGCTGAGAACCTGTCCTACAACTACGCCGAAGCCGACTACGCCAAGACCGACATCGACGCGTTCAAGGCCGACGGCTGGGGCGTGAACGGTTCGTACGGCTTCCTGCCGAACTTCCACGCTTTCGGTGAGTACAGCCGCCAGGAAATCGACCACACCAACATCAAGCTGGACCAGTGGAAGATCGGCGCCGGCTACAACGTTGAAATCGCTCCGACCACCGACTTCGTTGCCCGCGTCGCTTACCAGAAGCGCGACCAGAAGCACGGCCTGGACTTCAACGGCTACAGCGCTGAAGCGGGTATCCGCACCGCCTTCGGTGCCCACGCCGAAGTCTACGGCATGGTCGGCTACGAAGATTTCTCGAAGAAGCACGGCATCAATCCGGAAGGCCAGTGGTACGGCCGCCTGGGTGGTCAGGTCAAGCTGAACCAGAACTGGGGCCTGAACGGCGAGCTGAAGATGAACCGCGACGGCGACAAGGAATACACCGTCGGCCCGCGTTTCAGCTGGTAATTGCTTCCTTGGCGCGCCTGCGCGCTGAAGATGCCTCGACAGGCCCGGCTCATGCCGGGCCTGTTGCGTTGTGACGACCCGGAACCGCAGCTGAGCATGTTCCGAGGCCGCTGCTGCGTTGCAATAAATTGGATTCCGCTGCTCCCGGCGCGGGCCTACGGTGGGCACTTCGTATCGTCGGATCCATGTGATGCCGCCTGCCGTTCCCGCTCTGCCCCTCGATCGGCCCCGCCGCCTGGCAATGCTGGCGCCGCATCCCGTGCTGCGTCTGGGGGTGGAGGTGGTGCTTTGCCAGCACGGTGGCGTGCAGGTCTGTGGCAGCTTCACCCGCGAAGGTGATCTGCTCGATCTGCTGCAGCGCCAGCCGGATGGCATCGACCTGTTGCTGATCGACCTGCTGGCGCCGTGCGGACCCGAACAGGGCCTGTCCCTGTTGCGGCTGTTGTCGCGGCGCTGGCCGCTGCTGCCGGTGCTGGTGCTGTCTGCGCACTGCAATGCCAGCACGGTGACCATGGCGATGCAGGCCGGCGCGCGCGGCTTTCTGTCCAAGGAAACCACGCCGGAGATGTTGCGGCGCGCAGTTGACGTACTGGCGCGTGGGGGCCGCTTCGTGCCCCCGGAGTTGCGCACGCAGTTGAGCCGATCGCGCATGCGGCGCACACCGGCGCCGGTGCTCACGCCCTTGAGCCGACGTGAGTGCGAGGTGCTGCGGCTGGTCCTGCAGGGCTGCACCACCGGGGAGGTGGCGCGGCGCTTCGGGCGCACGGCCAGTACGGTCAGCACGCAGAAGCGGACCGCCTACGAGAAGCTGGGCATCCACAGCGATGGTGAGCTGTTCCGCATCCGGCACCTGCTCGAATGCGGGTGAGCGGGCTTATTCGCCCTGGTACTGCTTCTCTTCCACCAGCGCCGAACCGGCCACGCGGTTGATCTCGTTCTTCACCTGCACGCGCTCGCCATTGGTGCCATAGACACCGCGTGCCAGCTGGATGAAGGCATCGTCGAACACCTGGGCCGCTTCCTTGTCGCGCAGCTGGTCCTGGATGTCCCACATGCGCTCGTTGATCGCCTTCAGCTGCTGCTGCAGCGCAGCCAGGGCCGGCTGTGCCTGCAGCTGCTGCTGCAACAAGGGCAGCAGGCCGTCCAGTTCGGTGCGCACGTTGGCCAGCTTGGCCGCATCGTCGATGCGCTCGGCCTTGATCTGGAGAATGGTGATCTTGTCGATCAGCTCGCCGATCGATACCGGGGTCAGGATGGCGTCCACGCGGTTGGTTCCTGGAAACAGGGCGCCATGATACCGCGCTGCTGGCATGTGGCCCCGATTCACGGGATTTACGCCGAATTTGCGCCACGGGCCCGGCAGCACCCTCGATCTGTTACGGCCACCGCCTCGACACTGCGTTCCCGGCGGCATGACCGCCTTCGACGAGGAACACAGTGCAGTGAACAGCAAGGGGATGATGGCGGCGGTGGTGGCCGCCCTGGCAGGGCTGCTGGGGATCGGCAGCGCGCAGGCACAGGTGCAGGTCAGTGGCAGTGCCGTATTGACCAGTGACTACGTGTGGCGCGGCAGCTCGCAGAGCGACGGCGATCCGGCGGTGCAGGCGAGCGCGAAGGTCTCGATCCCATCGGGCTGGTATGCCAGCGCGTGGGGTTCCAGCGTTTCGTTCAAGCCAGACAATGGTGCGCGCAGCGAGTTCGACCTGGTGGCGGGCTGGTCCGGCGCGCTGGCCCCGGACTGGACCCTGGATGCCAACCTGACCCGTTACGTGTACCCGGGTACCGGCCGCGCGCTGGACTGGACCGAGCTCAACACCACGTTGACCTGGAAGCAGCGCACCTGGCTGCAGGTCGCGCATTCCACCGATGCGCTGGCCGGCGGCCATCGTGGCACCTATGCCCAGCTGGGCGTGCGGGTGCCGCTGCACGAGCGCTTCCGCCTGGAAGCCGCGGTGGGCCAGTACTGGTTGGCCACCGCACAGGGGCCGGATTACCTGCATGGACAGCTCAGTGCCATCGCCTCGCTGGCCCCGGCATGGGAACTGCGCGCCACCGTGCACGACACCGACAACGCGGCCAAGCGCCTGTTCCCCGGCAACGCCGGTGGCCGATGGGAGTTGGCACTGCAGGGCAGCTTCTAGCTGGCCGCCGAGGCCTGGCGCGCGCGCAGCGCGCCGGGCAGCCACAGCAGCAGGGCCAGCGCGGCCACCGCAGCACCGGCCACGCAGACGCCGGTCCAGCCAAAGCGCTGGTAGACCTGCGCCGACAGCAGCGAACCCAGCGAACCGCCGATGAAGTAGCCGGTCATGTAGCCGGCATTGAGGCGGTTGCGCGCTGCCGGTTGCAGTGCATAGATCAGGTTCTGGTTACTGACGTGCAGCAGCTGCGCGGCCAGGTCCAGCACCACCACGCCGACCAGCAGCGCCAGCAGCGAGTGTGCCGACAGCCCCAGCGGCAGCCACGAGAGCAGCAACAGCACCAGCGCGATGGCGGTGGCGCGGCCGGTCTGGCCGCGGTCGGACATGCGGCCGGCCAGGCCGGCCGCCAGCGTGCCGGCGGCGCCGACCAGTCCGAACAGGCCGATGGTGGCGTCGCTGTAGGCGTAGGGCGGTTGTGCCAGCAGGAACGCCAGTGGCGTCCAGAAGATCGCGAACATGGCGAAGCTGCAGGCGCCCAGCAGCGTGCGCTGGCGCAGCACCGGTTCCTGTACGAACAGCACACCGATCGAGCGCAGCAACGCGAAGTAGCCAAGGCCGGCGCTGTGGTGGAAGCGCGGCAGGCCGCGCTGCAGTGCCAGTGCGGTCAGCACCAGGGTGCCGGCGGCGATCGCGTACACCAGCCGCCAGTCGCCAAGGCTCGACAGCAGTCCCGCCACGGTGCGTGCCAGCAGGATGCCCAGCAGCAGGCCGCTCATCAACGTGCCGACCACGCGACCGCGATGTTCCGGCGCGGCCAGCGTAGCGGCGAACGGCACCAGCACCTGTGCCACCACCGAGAACAGGCCGGTGATCGCGGTGCCCACCAGCAGCCAGGTCAGCGACGGCGCGCAGGCACTGATCACCAGCCCGCCGGCGGACAACAGGCTCATCACCACGATCAGGCGGCGGCGTTCGAACAGGTCTCCCAGCGGCACCAGCAGGATCAGTCCGGCCGCATAGCTCAGCTGTGCGGCAGTGACCACCATGCCAACCTGGCCGAACGGCACACCGAAGGCATCGGCGATGGTGTGCAGCAGCGGCTGCGCATAGTAGTTGCTGGCCACGGCCACGCCGGTAGCCACCGACATCAGCAGCACCTGCCAGCGGTGCAGAGGGGGGAGGGACGGACTCACGCGGTATTCCACAAAGCGGGATGCACAGTGTCCGCGTGCTGCGGCCATGATGGAAATGAATCATCATCATCCATGCCATCTGTAAACGAGATAGTTGGATGAATCTCAAGCAGCTCGAATTTGCCGTCGCCCTGGCCGAAGAGGGCAATTTCACCCGCGCCGCCGAACGCTGCCATGTGGTGCAGTCCGCGTTGAGTCACCAGATTGCCTACCTGGAGCAGGAACTGGGCACGCCCCTGTTCGAGCGCCTGCCGCGACAGGTGCGGGCGACGGCAGCGGGTGAGGCGCTGCTGGTGCACGCACGCCAGGTGCTGGTCAGCCTGCGCCACCTGCGCGCTGACGTGGCCGCGGTCAGTGGCGAGGTGCGTGGTCTGCTGGCGATCGGGCAGATCTCCTCGCTGACTGACATCGATGTGGTGGCGATGCTGGCAGCCTTCCAGCAGGCGCACCCGCAGGTGGAGTTCCAGCTGCGGGTCGACAAGAGCGAGGACCTGATCGCACAGGTGCAGTCGCGCGACCTGGATGTGGCGCTGGTCGGGTTGTCACCCTCGGCCGGCCTGGACGGGGTCTGCCACCAGATGCTGCAGGAAGAAGACCTGGTGGCGGTGCTGGCGCCGTCGCACCGCCTGGCCCGGCGCAAGCGGCTGCCATTGACCGAACTGCAGGACGAGGCGCTGGTCGACTTCCCGCGCGGCACCGGTGCGCGGCGGCAGACTGACGATGCCTTCGCCGCCGCTGGCCTGCCGCACACCGTGCGCTTCGAGGTCAATCTGATGGAGCTGGTCGAGCGCTTCGTCCGCCACGGGCTGGCGGTCGGCATCGTGCCGGCGTTGATCGCCGAAGGCTTTGAAGGCGTGGTGCGGATTCCGCTGCAGCCGACCCCAACCCGCCGCGTGCACCTGGTCTGGCAGCGGCTGCCGACACCGGCGGCGCGGGCGTTCGTCGAGGCCGTGCTCAGCCGCGCAGGCGCAGGCTCAGGCCCTTGAGGAAGTTGCGCAGCATCTGGTCCAGGCAACGCCGGTAATTGGTGTGGCCGGGCTGGCGGAACAGCGCGCCCACTTCCGACTTGGACACGTTGAAACCGGCGCTGGCGAAGATCTCCATCAGATCGACGTCGCGCAGCTGGAAGGCCACGCGCAGCTTCTTCAGCACCAGGTTGTTGTCGATGCGGGTTTCCACCGCGCGCTGCGGCTGGCTCTCGTCGCGACCGCGCAGGTGCACGATCAGGCCGTCGAGGAAGTGCGCCAGCGCGCTGTCGCTCATCGCCTCGAAACCGGCTTCGTCCTCGCGGCGCAGCCAGGCCTTCACCTGCTCGGGGTCCACGGCGAAGGCCGGGTCGGCCATCTGGCACAGGGTCACCACGTGGTGGTCGCCCAGGTCCAGGGAGTAGCGCACGCTGCGCAGGACATCGTTGTTGATCATGGCCCAATTGTACCGGTCACCCCGGCAAGTGGGGTCGCAGCCGGGGGTCAGATCCCTTTGCGGAGCAAAGGGATCTGACCCCGGATCTGGCTGATCCGGCAACACAGAGACCAACCGACGGTGCCAGAATGGGGGTCTGGTTTTCCCCCTGGAGTTGCCTGATGACCCGCACTGTCCTGATTACCGGCGCCACGTCCGGCTTCGGCGCCGCCGCCGTCCACCGCTTCGCCCAGGCAGGCTGGAAGGTGATCGCCACCGGCCGTCGCGGTGAACGCCTGCAGCCGCTGGTCGAGCGCTACGGCAAGGACGTGGTGCATGCGGCCGCCTTCGACATCCGCGATCCGGTCGCGATGGAAGCCGCGCTGCTGGCACTGCCGCCGGCCTTCGGCGAGATCGATCTGTTGGTCAACAATGCTGGCCTGGCGCAGGGCACCGCGCCGGCACAGAGCGCCAAGCTGTCGGACTGGACCACGATGATCGACACCAACATCACCGCGCTGGTGACCCTGACCCACCGCCTGCTGCCGCAGCTGGTGGAGCGCAAGGGCGCGATCATCAACATTTCGTCGGTGGCCGGCGTCTACCCGTACCCGGGCGGCAACGCCTACGGTGGCACCAAGGCTTTCGTCAGCCAGTTCTCGCTGGGCCTGCGTTCGGACCTGCACGGCACCGGCGTGCGCGTGACCACGATCGAGCCGGGCATGGCCGAGACCGAGTTCACCGTGGTGCGTACCCATGGCGACCAGGCGGCGTCGGACAAGCTCTATACCGGCGCCAACCCGATGACCGCCGAGGACATCGCCGAACAGATCTTCTGGGTGGCCAGCCTGCCGCCGCACCTGAACATCAATCGCCTGGAGCTGATGCCGGTCAGCCAGTCGTTCGCCGGTTTCCAGGTCGCCCGCGAAGGCTGACGGCCGTTTGTAGAGTCGAGCCCTGCTCGCCTGTTGGTCTACCACCAGTCGAGC
>CAJYNG010000008.1 GCA_913775725.1 uncultured Stenotrophomonas sp.
GTGATGAAGCCGGTGTCGATCACGCCCTTCACCGCCAGCGTCGCCGTATCGATGCGGGTGACCTTGCCCACGTCCTTGTGGGTCATCCACACTTCCTTGAAGTCCGGCGTGAATTGCAGGAAGGGCGAAAACGGGCTGGTCACCGGAATGTGCTTGACGACCTTGTGCGACTTGACGTCGACGACGTCGACGGTCGGGTTGAAGCTCGACACCACGAAGGCGAGCTTGCCGTTCGGGTGGAACATCACCATGCCGGGTCCACCGGTGGTCTGGACGCGGCGCTTTTCCTTGAAAGTGGCCGGGTCGATCACCGAGATGTAGTCTTCGCCGCGCACCACCACCCAGACCTCGCGCCCGTCGGCCGTGAAGAAGCCCTCGTGCGGCGAGCGGCCGATGTAGGTCACGCCCTTGACCTTGTTGGTGGCGGTGTCGATGAAAGTGACCGAATTCGAGCCGTTCGATACTGCGATCAGGGTCTTGTGATCGGGCGAGAAGCCCAGGCCGTGCACGTTCACCTCGCCTTTGTAGAGCGGCGAGAGCACGTCCGGGCGCTGGTTGCCGAGGCGGATCTGGCCCAGCAGGGTATTCGTGGACGGATCGATGACCGAGACGGTGTTGCTGTTCTGGTCGGCGGTATAGACGCGGTCCTGCGCGCCAGGGAGGGCGTGGGCGGGCGCAAAGGTGGCACAGAGGGCAGCTGCGAGAGCAATGCCGCAGAGGGATTTAGTGGTGTGCATGGGTGTCCTTGTCGGTGCTCGTGAGTGGGGCTGTGCTGCCCTGGTGGCGTTGCAGCCAGGCACGCATCACGTTGATTTCATTCTGCTGCTCGGCGATGATGCCCTGCGCCAGGTTGCGCAGTTCGGGGTCGGTGCTGTGCACGAGGATGGCCTTGGCCATGTCGATGGCGCCCTGGTGGTGCGGGATCATCATGGTGACGAAGTCGTGTCCAGGCTCCCCGGTCATGGGTGCGCGCCGCATGCCGTCGTCCATGACGGCCATCGCGTCCGCGGCCAGCGCGGCATACGGTTTGGCGCTGCTGGCGAGGAATGCCGCGGGCGGCGCGCTGCCCGCAGGTAAATGCTGGTGCGCATGCGGCATGTCCTGTGCGGCGCAGGCGGCGCTCAAGAAGCAGGCCGCAATCAAATACAGGTTTTTCAAACCGGTCCCTCCAGTTGTTCGTAGACGGCGGTAGCGACGCGCGCCAGTTGACTCTTGTCGATGCCGGCCGAGAGCGCATAGCCGAACTTCCCGTCGATCCAGTAAAAGACATTCACGGGGCCTTCCTTCGCAAAGCGGAAGCCCGTGTCCTTGTTGTGTGCCTGCTCTGTTGACACGTACAGGGTCAGGCGCTGGCCGGCACTGTCGTGGTACATGAATTGCGCCACTGGGCCGCTTGCGCCGGGCAGCAGGCGCCCGCCGATCAATTCATAGCCAAGCTTGCCCAGGCGCGGCGGATGGATCTTGCTGCCGAGACGCTTGGATAACCAGGCCACCAGCTGGTCTTCCTGGTCAGCGCCGACTTCGACCGGCCGCCGCACCTCCGGGCTGTAGACCACGTGCGCGACCGCGGCCTGGTGCGCAAGCCCGGAGGCTGCCTGTTGTGGATAGGCAAGGCGCGCGGTGGACTGCGCAAGGCGCAGGTCGTGGTCGGCGGCGCCGCGCAGGCCCCAGCCGGCGCCACCGCTGACGAGGGCGATCGCGAGGCCGGCGGCCATGCTCCACTGCCACCCGTCGCGCCAGCCGGCACGCAAGCGCGGCGACATCGCCAGCTGCGGCGGCACCGGCTCGTCGAGCACGGCATCGAACAAGGCGTGCAGGCCATCGTTCTGGGCAGCGTAGGCCTGCAGCCGCGCTGCTTCTTCCGGACGGGCGGCCAGATAAGCTTCGACTTCGGCGCGCCTGGCTAACGGCAGCCTGCCGTCGACATAGGCGTGCAGGTCGGCTTCGGTAATGGGCAGGGTGTTCATTTGACGGCTTTCAATGGGAGGACCGAGGCGCGGCCCTCCATCAGCGCACGCAGCTTTTCGCGTGCGCGCGACAGGCGCGACATCACGGTTCCGACAGGTATCCCCAACAGGCTCGCGACGTCCTCGTAGCGCATTTCCTCGAGCCCGACCAGAAGCAGGATGGCGCGCTGTTCCTCTGGCAGCAGACGCAGGGCTGTGTCGAGGTCGCGTAGTTCGAGCCCGATCGAGATGTGCCCGGAGGTGGCCGGCAGCGGCGTCTCGTCGTCCAGCGGCTCGGTCTGCAGCGTCCCGCGACGGCCCTGGTCGACCCGCAGGTTGTGCATGATCGAAAATAGCCAGGCGCGCATGTCGGTGCCGCGCTGCCAGCTCCGCAAGCCGCCCCAGCCGCGTTCGACCGTGTCCTGGACCAGGTCCTCGGCGGCGGCGCGGTCGCCGACCAGTGCACGCGCATAGCGGCGCAGGCGCGGCACGCAGGCCAGCAGGTGGTGGGCGGCATCGTCAGGCACGGAGCTCATCGTCGCTCAGTTTCAGTAAGCGCCGGCGGCCAGCTTGGGATCGACCTGCCAGGTCTCATTGACCAGCTTGCCGTCACGATAGGTCAGCAGATAGCGCACCTTGACCTGAGCCTTGCCTTCGAAATGGACGGCCGCCACCACGGTTGCTCCTTTCGGATTGGCCGACTCGGCGGCGCCGACGATGTTGACGCGCGCCGGTCCGGCGGCAGCGGCGAACTTGTCCCATACCGCGCCGATGGCCGCCGGCCCGTCGTAGCTGCCGTCGAGCGGACCGCCGACCCAGGTGAGGCGGGCGTTGTCGGCATAGTCGCGCAGGATGGCCGCACGATCCCCTGCGCCAATGGCGGCGAAATGGGCCTGGGCCGCGTCCAGGGCCGGGCCGGCCAGGACGTTCGTGGTAACGCCGGCGCTGCAAGCCAGCAGAAAAATAAGGTGCTTGATATTCATGACAGCTCCCGGGTAGGACATCGTGGAAAAAGTGTTCTTACCTGGGTGAACGCATCTGGCTGTGCTTTATTCCGTGTGGACGCAATTATTTTTTGTTCAAGCGCGCACCAACTCCTCGAACGCGGCGGCTGCGCGGCTGCGGTGGCGCTCCGCGTGGCGCAGCATCGAAAAGCTGCGCGCCGGCAGGTCGAAGCTCGCCTGCGCCAAGAGGCCGGCCTGCAGGTGCGAAGCCACCACCAGCTCGGACACGGCAGTAGCGTACGGGCCGGCCATCACCGCGCTGCGTACCGCCTCGTTCGAAGGCAGCCCGATGGCGACCTGCAGGCTGCCCGCCGGGATGCCTAACGCGTCGAGTGCCGCCTCGAAGGCCGAGCGTGTGCCGGAACCGGCTTCGCGCAGGATCCATTGCGCACCCAGCAGGTCGGCCGCTTCCAGTCGCTGCCCGCGCGCCCAAGGGTGGGCGGGCGCCACCACGACGACCATGCGGTCGTCGCCAACCACCTCTTTCGTCAGTGCTGGTTCGTCGATCGCGCCTTCGACGAAGCCAAGGTCGGCCACGCCCTGCAGCACCGCCCGTGCCACGCTTTCCGTGTTGTCGACCTCCAGCCGCAGATCGATCGCTGGATAGGCCTGGCGAAAACGCACCAGCAGCGCCGGCAGCCAGTAGCTGGCGATGGTCTGGCTGGCGTGGATGGACAGCGACCCGCGGCGTAGCTCACCCAGCTCGGCGAGCGTGGCCTCGGCCATGCGGGCGCTTGCCAGCGTACGTCTTGCCTCATCCAGGAAGATGCGGCCGGCCTCGCTGGTCTCGATGCGCCGACCAATGCGGTGGAAGAGAGCGGTGCCGTAACGGTCTTCGAGTGCCTTGATCGAGGCGCTCACCGCCGAGGGCGTCAGGTGCAGGGCGGCGGCGGCCTGCGTCAAGTGCTGGCGCTGTGCGACCTCCACAAAGACGCGGAGCTGTTCCAAGGTCATTGTTCATCCAATTCGAATGGTTTGTACCAAATTATAAGATGGACCGAATGATTTCGTTGGCTGAGAATTACTCGGTCAGCGCATATAGATATGAGAAAAAATCATGAAGAATAAATTGCACTCTTTTGTTTCCGTTGTCCCCGGCCTGCTGTTGTGCGGCGCGGTAACGCTTGCAGCCTATGCACTCGAGGCTGCTGAAACCCGGGTTTTCGGCCGGGCCTGGCTCGAAAGCCTGGTGCTAGCGATCCTGCTCGGCACCGGCGTGCGCACCCTGCATCGGCTGCACCAACGCTTCGAGCCAGGCATTCACGTCGGCGCCAAGCTGTTGCTGGAGATTGCGGTGGTCCTGCTGGGCGCCTCGGTCAGCGCTGGTGCGCTGCTGGAAAACGGTCTCGGCTTGATAGCCGGTATTGCCGGCGTGGTCGTGGTCGCCATCCTGCTCAGCTATTTCATCGGGCGCGGCCTCGGTTTGCCGAAGAAGATGGCAATGTTGATCGCCTGCGGCAATTCTATTTGCGGCAATTCCGCGATTGCGGCTGTGGCCCCGGTGATCGACGCCGATGGCAAGGACGTAGCGGCGTCGATCGCCTTCACGGCGGTGCTGGGCGTGGTGGTGGTGCTGGGCTTGCCGCTGCTGGTCGGCTTGCTGTCCTTCACACCGGTCGAGTACGGCGTGTTCGCCGGCCTGACGGTGTATGCCGTGCCGCAGGTGCTGGCGGCAACCGCCTCGGTGTCGGCCGCGAGCGTGCACATCGGGACCCTGGTCAAGCTGGTGCGCGTCCTGATGCTGGGCCCGGTGGTGCTGGTGCTGTCGATCGTCGGGCGGGGTAGCGGCAGGGCGCGTCCGAGCCTGTCGCACCTGGTGCCCTGGTTCATCGTCGGCTTCCTGCTGCTGCTGGCTGCACGTTCGGCAGGCTGGATTCCGCAGGCCGCCCTGGCGCCGGCGCACGAGGCCGCGAATTTCTTCACCATCATGTCGATGGCCGCGCTGGGGCTGGGCGTGGATGCGCGGGCGGTGCTGCGTGCCGGCGGCAAGGTGGCGTCGGTGGTCGTGCTGTCGCTGTGGGGCTTGGGCACGGTCAGCTTCGTGTTGATCAGGCTGCTGGGCGTATGACGACATTTGGTGCATTGCCTGAGGAACCGGTCGAAACACGGGCGTGTGCCTAATGGAGGGACCTACTGCGCAGGGAACCTCGGCTGGCCAATTGGGATCGACGCTGGGCATAAATCTTTTTCTTACTGCAATTGAACCTGCAACAAGTGCCGGTTTTCCAACCGGTTTCGTTGGGCATGCTGCATGGGGGGCCCTCGTTTGTCAAACCCGTGCACACGCTCACCTTCTGCTTTATCTAGCGTTGCATCTGTACAGCTTCTAGCTAACGAATAATAAAGTTGGCCACAACCCTCCTTATGGGCCCTCCCAGTTCTAGCATGCATTCTTGTAAATAATGTTTGCAATAGAATCGTGGTTGACAAGTTTGCATCGGTTTCCAGCAACAATAAAGTTTGCCATAGCTTGCAGGACGGAAGCTTCGATAGCGGACGTATAAGGCCGTACATCGGCAGCTAAGATGGCGAACGTGTTTCTAAACGAACTGATGCCATGGCCCGCGCACTTCTTCCCGAAGACCTGTGGTCGCTAATAGCAGCTCATCTTCCGACCCATCGCCCATCGCTCATCGCCCAGCGCCGAAAGGCGGCCGCCCGCGCATCGATGATCGCGCGGCCCTGACCGGAATCCTGTTTGTTCTCAAGACTGGAATACCGTGGGAGTACTTGCCGCGCGAACTCGGCTGCGGCAGTGGCATGACATGCCGGCGACGCCTTCACGAATGGATGCTAGCCGGCGTTTGGCAGCGTATCCACGAGGCGATTCTTCGACGGCTCCGAGTGCACGACCAGATCATGTAGGATCGAGCTTGCGTTGACGCTGCAAGCGTACCGGCACCTGCTGGGGGCGATCATACAGGTCGAAACCCAACCGATTGCGGCTAACTCTGAAGCAAATACCATTTGCTGGTCGATGAGCGTGGGCTTCCACTGGTAGCTCAGATCTCGGGCGCCCAAGTACACGACTCGCGTTTCCTCATCCCCTTGGTAAAGTCAATCCCGGCAGTGCAAGGGTTGGCTGGCCGTGCCCGCAAACGTCCAGGTAAGTTGCATGCTGACCGAGCGTACGCTTCGAGAGCCCATCGGGCTTGGCTGCGCAGTCGGAGCATCGCCGTTCGTATCGCGCTACGGTGTAGAGTCGCGCGAAAGGCTTGGACGGTGGCGTTAGGTCGTCGAGCGAACCTTAGGTTGGCTACACCGCTTCCGCAGATTGCGCATCCGGTACGAGCGGCGAGCAAACATCCATCAGGCATTCCTGTCGCTTGCCTGCTCGCTCATCTGTTGGCGGTATGTTGAGAGGTTTTGTTAGGTGCTCTAAAGTCGTTATTTCTACGGACTAAATAGTAGTTTATCGGCCTAAAAGCTAGTAGTCATTCACTGAAAAGATAATAGTTTATCAGTGACAGGCTACTAGTTTGAACGCCGATAAGCTAATAGTCTTTAAGTCGAAGAACTATTAGTTTTTATTGACAAGAAAACCGCTGAAACCCGCATGGATGCTGGGTTTCAGATTCCCCTAGTCTTTCTATAGTCTTTAATATAGAAAATGGCAGCTCAACAGCTACCTTGCGTACCCAGCGTTCGACGAACCGTCGCATCGCACGCGCGTAATCCGCGGCGCCGATGCAGACGGATGTAAAACTGACATGCAAGCAACGTAACGCCGCCTGCGGAGGCGGCATCTTCGTATTTATGCTGCGGCGGCAACGGGCTCAGCTTTTTTCAATGGGCGCTGCCAAGAAAAGTTTCCATCTTCGTCTGGATGTAGATCTTCAGCCTTCAGCTGGACGTACCGAGCTAACATCTTCCAGTCGACGTGGCCTGTGAAAATTGCAACTCGCGGGATGTCGTAGCCTTTTTCAAAGAGCCTGGACGTGCCCTCATGGCGAAGGTCATGAAACCGCAAATCCTCGATGCCACAAGCCTTTACAGCCCTCGGGAAGATCGTGCTGAAGGTCTTCGCATCGTACGGGAACACTTCATCATGAGTGCGTGGTTGGGCGATCAGGATCGCCCAAGCTTCAGCTAGAAGTGGAACTTTCTGATGGTTCCCTTTCTTTTTCTTCGGGTGCTTCCTGTCGCGTATAATGACGGTCCGTTTCTCGAAGTCGACGTCTGACCACTTCAAGCGAGTGATCTCGGAAGCACGCATTGCAGTGGCGACAGCAAAGTCCATGATCGCGGACATGGGGATTTGCTGGCGTTCCTTCTCGTCGAAGTGCTTTTTTATCTTGGTTAGCTCTTCTTCGGTAGGCCGTCTGTCTCGCTCATTTGACTTGGGATCAAGACCGCAGTCGACAATGTACTCGCGCACATCGCCGAAGACATCCATGTCGAAGTGATACTTGTTCGGCTTGCTACCGATGGTAACGAGCGCAGCGATTTGGGCGATGTCCATGCCGATGGTGACCCCACCTGCACCTTGTGAAATGCGGTTGTCAACGAAGTTCGCAAGAAAGTCGTATGTTAATGCCTTGACAAGAACGGCGCCCATTGTCCTTTTGAGACGCTTGAGAATGGCAACCTTGTTCTTGCCGTACTTCTTATTGGCGGGCTCTTTCTCGAAATGCTGGTCAATCAGCTTGCCGAGCGCCAGGTCTTTAGCTGCCCGTGCTAACCGTTGCTTGTCCTTCAGCATCGCGGCTTCTGTTTTCGTTGCCCACTCCTTCGCTTCTTTGTGCGTTTCGAAGTTTGCAGAGGTTGGTGGGAAGCCATTTTTGCGGATGCGTGCCTGCCACTTTTTACCTATCTGGGAAAATGATGCCACGTGTTCTCCGTGTCGTAAGTGTGCGTTCTGCCAGCCGATCTGGACGAACTCATGTGTCAAATTGTGGCAGTATTTGTGGCACTGGTACAGTAGAACGTTGTGAAAAATAGTGAAGCAAAATGAACGATCAGAACCAAGAAAATCCGGGTTTCTCCTATGAGAACCCAGTGAAAAAAAATATTTATCAGGGCCGCCGTTTATCTGTCGCTCCGATGATGGACTGGACGGACCGCCACTGCCGCGTGTTCCACCGCCAGATCACCCGCCACACCTGGATGTACACCGAGATGGTCACGACCGGGGCGCTGGTCTATGGCGACGTCGAGCGCCACCTGCGCTACGACGACGTCGAGCACCCGGTCGCCCTGCAGCTGGGCGGCAGCGAGCCGGCCGACTTGGCCAAGAGCGCGAAACTGGGCGAGCAGTGGGGCTACGACGAGATCAACCTGAACTGCGGCTGCCCGTCCGAGCGCGTGCAGAAGGGCGCGTTCGGCGCCTGCCTGATGAACGAGCCGCAACTGGTGGCCGATTGCGTGAAGGCGATGCGCGACGCCGTCTCGATCGACGTCACCGTCAAGCACCGCATCGGCATCGACTACAACGAGGACTACGGTTTCGTGCGCGACTTCATCGGCACGATCGCCGATGCCGGCTGTCGTACCTTCATCGTCCACGCCCGCAACGCCGTGCTGAAGGGACTTTCGCCGAAGGAAAACCGAGAGATTCCGCCGCTGCGCTACCACGTGGCCTACGAACTCAAGCGCGAGTTCCCGGATCTGGAGATCATCATCAACGGCGGCATCAAGACCAGCGACGAGATCGCGCGTCACCTGCAGCACGTCGACGGCGTCATGATCGGGCGCGAGGCCTACCACAACCCTTGGCTGATGGCCGACTGGGATGCGCGCTTCTATGGCGACGATAATAGTGGACCTGCTTCGCGCGAACAGGTGCTGGAAGCCATGATTCCCTACATCCAGGATCAACTGGAACGATACGGGCTGCTGGGCCTGCGCCTGAACAGCATCACGCGCCACATGCTGGGCCTGATGGCCGGGCTGCCGGGCGCGCGCGCTTTCCGCCAGCTGCTGTCGGATTCGCGCCGTCTTGCGGAAGGCAATCCGGAACTGCTGCTGGAAGCGGCCGCACGGATGCGAAAAGCAGCGTAAGAGCTTAACTTTTTGTTACGGCGGCGCCATGCAGGGCCGTCGACTCTGTCCAAAATCCGCCACAACCGATGTTGTCTAGACAGCTAGTCAACTTCATTTTCCTTGCTCAACAGCAAGAATAGACCCATAATTTGGGCTCTTATCCCCGTATGACCCTTGATATTGTTGTAGTAGTGAAACAGTGTTGAGCTGAATCATGTTTACTGACTGCAATTGGGCGGTTTTGATTTATCCTGACGGAAACTCACCAAAATTCACGGAGAGGTTGAACTTTTGGTAATAAAGCGACGCGCGGCGCAGAAGGTTCCGGGCGGATTCAATCATCTAGAAACTGGGAAGACGTAATGAATTTATCCAATATGAAAGTCGGCATGCGTTTGGGCCTGGGCTTTGCGCTCGTGCTCGTGCTGATGGTCATCCTTACCGTGGTCGGCGTGGTCCGCATGGCACAGATCCAGAATCGCCTGGATCACGTGGTCAGCGTGAACAACGTCGTCACCCGCCTGGTCGTCGACATGCGCAACAACGTGAGCGAGCGTGTCACTTCCCTGCGCACCCTGACCCTGATGACGGACCCGGCCGACATGGAGCCGGAACTCAACAAGTTCAAGGAACAGACCGGCAAGTACGACGCCCTGCAGCAGAAGCTGGCCGACAAGTTCTCGGTCGAAGCATCGAACGAAGAGAAGGCCTTGCTGGCTCAGATCAAGGATGCGGAAGGCGTCGCCATGCCGGCCATCGCCAAGGCATCGGCACTGTATCTGGCCAACAATGCGATGGACGCGACCCGCGTGATGGTCAAGGAAATCCGTCCGGCCCAGAAGAAGTGGCTGGATGCGCTGGACCAGCTCGGCGCACTGGAAGACAAGCAGAACAACCAGACCCAGGCCGACGCCGAAGCGCAATTCGCCAGCGCCCGTAATTTCATGCTGATCCTGCTGGTCCTGGCTGTCGGCATGGGCGTGGCAGCCGCTACCGTGATCACCCGCGGCCTGCTGAAGCAGCTGGGCGGCGAGCCGGGCTACACCTCGAAGATCGCCACCAGCATCGCCGAAGGCGACCTGTCGATCGCCATCGACACCAAGTCGTCGGACCGCGGCAGCCTGCTGAGCGAAATGAAACAGATGCGCAACAGCTTGGTCGACATCGTCAGCCAGGTCCGTCGCGGCACCCAGACCATCACCACCGCCTCGCGTGAAATCGCCGCCGGCAACATCGACCTGTCCTCGCGTACCGAACTGCAGGCCAGCTCGCTGGAGAAGACCGCTTCGGCCATGGAAGAGCTGACCTCGACCGTGAAGCAGAACGCCGACAACGCCCGTGAAGCCAACCAGCTGGCCGCCACCGCATCGGATGTGGCGCGCAAGGGCGGTGAAGTGGTGTCGCAAGTGGTCGGCACGATGGGCGAGATCAACAGCTCCGCCAGCAAGATCGCCGACATCATCGGCGTGATCGATGGCATCGCCTTCCAGACCAATATCCTGGCGCTGAATGCAGCGGTGGAGGCCGCACGTGCCGGTGAGCACGGCCGTGGCTTCGCCGTGGTCGCCACCGAAATCCGCGAGCTGTCGCAGCGTTCGGCCAGCGCCGCCAAGGAGATCAAGCACCTGATCGACGAGTCGGTTGCCAATGTGGGGGCCGGCACCGCCCAGGTCGAGAGCGCGGGCCGCACCATGGATGAAATCGTGACCAACGTCCGCCGGGTGAGCGACCTGATGACCGAGATCAGTACCGCCTCGCAGCAGCAGAGTGATGACATCCAGCAGATGAACCATGCGGTCGATCTGATCGACCAGGGCACCCAGCAGAACGCGGCGCTGGTCGAGGAGGCCTCGGCGGCGGCACGCAGCATGGAGGAACAGTCGGCGCAACTGCTGCAGACCGTGGCGAGCTTCCGTGTGCAGGGCGGGGGCGGCCATCCGCATGGGGTGGCCACGTTGCACGCGGTCTAGGCGCGGCGTCCGGCGGTCGCTTCCCCGGCCGCCTTGGCCGGGGCAAGCTGCACGCAGTTGCGGCCGGCGTGCTTGGCCCGGTACAGGGCCTGGTCGGCGCGGTCGACCAGATCATCCGGCTCGCGCTCGTCGCTGGCGGACTGCCAGGCGACGCCGACGCTGATGGTCACATGGCCGTCCGGGGCGGGCAACGCCGCGTATTCGACAGCAGCACGCAATCGCTCGCCCAGATCCAGCGCGTGCGAGGTATCGGATGAGGGCAGGGCGGCGATGAACTCCTCGCCACCGTAGCGGGCCAGCAGGTCATCACCGCGCTGCAGGCAGCCGTCGAGGATCGCGGCAACGGCGCGCAGGCGGCGGTCGCCCTCAGGGTGACCGTAGGTGTCATTGAGCCGCTTGAAGTGATCGATGTCGATCATCAGCACGGCCAGGCCCAGGCCCTGGCGGCGGGCGCGGCGGTGGGCCGCGCCAAGCGATTCATCGAAGCTGCGCCGGTTGCCCAGTCCGGTCAGCGGATCGCGCCGGGCCAGCGTTTCCAGCTCATCGCGCTGGCGCTGGATCTCGGCCTGGCTCAGCACGCTGCGCAGCGCATAGCCGAGCAGGGCGCCGATGAAGCCGATCGTGGCCAGGGTGGGCTGCAGGCGTGCGACCAGCAGCGCCACCATCATCAGCAGCAACGGCAGCATCAGCGGCACACCGGCATCGACGATGCGGCGCAGGTTGGGCGATACCTGTGCTGCGGGGCGGCGGCGGTTGCTGCTGGCCATGACGGCCAGCAGCACGAACAGTCCGCTGATCAGCAGGTCGCCCCAGTTGCCGTCGGGTACCTGCGGCTGGTAGGTGTTGATGTAGAAGGCCAGCAGGAAGTAGCCCAGCGCGTAGATCGTCAGCGTCCGGAAAAAATCTCGGCGGTCCGGGTTGTCCTCGGCCAGGAAGCGGATCAGTGCGAAGCAGAACACCAGGCTGTTCTGCACGCTGCTCATGGTGTTCAGGCATTGCGTCCACAAGGCAGCGTTCAGCGGTGCCATCGCCCGCGTATGCCCGTAGTACAACAGCCACAGCAGCGCGATGATCGCCAGGTCCACCGCACGGATGCAGCGGTTCCCGCCGCCCGGGCTGGCGGCCACGTAGGTCAGTGGAATCCGGTAGAACACGTACAGGATCAAGGATGACGCAGTCATCTGCGCAGGGTCGAGGCCGGCCACGTTGCGGTACAGCAGGGCCAGCAATGCCAGCGAGAACAGGCCCACGGCAGCGCCCAGCGTCCGCCATTTGCAGGCTGCCTGGCTGTCACGTGCGCGCCGCACGCAGGCCAGTGCAGCCAGCAGCGGGGCGGTGATCAGCATCAGGTAGGAACCGACCGGGTCCTGGGGGCCGATCAAGGCAATGACGAGCGCGTGCGTGACCAGAAAAAACAGTGCAGCACGCAACGTCATGCATTCCCCCGCCCCCGGATCCGGCGGGATCACGATAGGCAGATGTACGTGAGGCTGGCAAGAAAAGTGTGCGCCGCGTCTAGTGACAACCTTGTCAGAAGTCGCAGTTGTATTTCAGAGGGGTGACGCAGCGGCGCCTTCAAGGTGGGCGTACATCCAGAAATTCCGGGGGTGGCCCCGCACCTTGCGATAGGCGTGCAGCAGTCCTTCGCGCTGCATGTCGAGGCGTTCCAGCACGGCGATCGAGCGGGCGTTGCTGTCCAGAACGGTCGCCTGGATGCGCGTCAGGGACCGTGCCGCATGACCCCAGTCGAGCACCGCGCGTGCCGCCTGCGTGGCCAGCCCCTGTCCCTGCCAGTGCGGGTCGAGGTCATAGGCGAGCTCGCCGCGGCCATGCAGGAGGTCGATGCCGTTCAGGCCGAAGGTGCCGATCAGCCGGTCGCCGGCATCCACCAGTGCCCAGCGCTGGTCGGGGGACGTGGGCAGGTAACCGGCGATCAGCTGGCGCAATGCGGCGTCCGAGACCTCGTTCCAGCTGGTGTGTTCGATCACGCCCGGTAGAGACAGGTAGCGGGACCACGCGGCCGCATCATCCGCCCGCAGGGCGCGCAGGCGTGCGGGCAGGGTGTCTGGAAGTGACGGCAGAAGTGACGCAGGCATGCCGGGCAGTGTGGGCATCCTGAGCCTGGAAAAGCAAAAGGCCAGGTCGAGGACCTGGCCTTTGATGCTGTGGTGCCGGTGAAAGGACTCGAACCTTCATGGGGTTACCCCCGGCTGATTTTGAGTCAGCTGCGTATACCATTCCGCCACACCGGCAGGCAGCATGGAAGTGTAACCGAGGTCGGCAGGGCTTTCATAGAGGCAAGGCCAATCGGGGCGCTTCCTGTCGGCATCGGCTCTGTGATGGCTATACTGCGGCGGCTTGAATGCCTCCAGGAGCGGTAGCTGATGACAGTGTTGCAGGACCTGAGGGTGCTGGTGGTCGAGAACGACGAGATGAGTGCCGCATTGCTGCAGATGCAGCTGGTGCATGCCGGCGCGACCGTGGTCGGGTTGGCGGCGAGCGTGGATGAGGCACTGCGCCTGTTGAAGGAAAGCTCTCCAGACGTGGCTCTGCTCGACTACCGCTTGGCCCGGAACGAGACCAGTGAGCCGGTGGCTGCCGCGTTGTCGGCACGCGGTGTGCCGTTCGTACTGGCAACCGGGATGCTGGCCGAGCAGTTGCCGGCGTCGATGCTGACCGGCGTGCTGCTGGTCAAGCCGTACCTGTCGGCGGATCTGTGCCAGGCGCTGGTGCGTGCCGTGGGTCGCTCCCGGGTCAAGGCCTGAGACCTGCGTTTCAGCCTGCTTCCTCGTACACGTAGCGGATGTCCTCACGGTCGTCGAGGATCCGGTACTGCCGGGCCAGGTCATCCGGATCGGGATTGAGCCAGGCGTCCAGGTGCTCCCTGCGGATCGGCACTACGCCGCGGTCGTGGCCCGCAGCGGCGACGTCGTGCGGAGGGGTGTCGGTGATCGTGGCGAATGACAGCAGGCGACCTTCCGGCCCTTCCCATTCCGCCCACAGGCAGGCCAGCAGCAGGTCGCGTTGTGGATCGGGGCGGAACTCCAGTACCACGTCATCCTCCTTCTCGCCGGCGTCGAGCGTGCGCCCGGCGATGGCATGTCGGGGTACGTGCTCGTAGAACGCCTGCACCACCACCACGCCATGACGCAGGCCGAACGCGCCGCGCCAATAGCCTTCCAGGCTGTCGCGCCGCGCGTTGTAGGTGCCCGGATAAAGCACGTCGTTGCGCGCAGGCTTGTCCGGCAGCCGGCACTGGTAGCGCATCGGCTTGATCACGCGCTTGCCGTTCTCGCTGACCATCACCGGTGCGAAGGTGCCTGGGAAGATGCGGTTGTCGCGTGGCAGCAGCTGTACCCGGTGCAGATCTTCCAGGCGGGACTGCGCGCGCTCGATGCGATTGCCGGCCACGCGCAGGTCGTTGCGTGCCTTCTGGGTGGGGCGGGTCGCCAGGGTGGCGTTGGCGATATCGCGTCGTTCGCGCTGGCGCGCCAGCTCCGCCTCGAGATCCTGGCGTTCCTGCGTATGCCATTGCTGGATCTTTGCAACGATGTCACGGCCCTGCCCGGTGCGCGCAGCGGCAAAGCCGTCGTCCATGGCCTTGGGCGTCTTCGGGCGCTTCTTGCCGGGATCGTGTGCGTACAGCTCCGCGAATTCTTCCAACGACAGGATGGCGCCGAACTCGCGGACCAGCTTGGCGTAGTCGGCGCGGATCAGGGCGGAATAGCACATGGATGTTCTGCCGGCATGGGTCGCAGCGGCTGCGACGTGGATGCGGCAGGATAGCCCGACCTACAGGGAGATACCGCATGAACAATTCCGCCGCCTGCCAATTCCGCGAGGGCGTGCCCACGGTCGAGGACTACTGCCAGCTGCGTGTACTGGCGGGCCTCAGCGCCAAGAGCCAGGAGGCGGCAACGCGTGCACTGCCCAACACGCTGTTTGGTGTCTGTGCGTACCAGGGCAGCGAGCTGGTGGCGATGGGGCGCATCGTGGGTGATGGCGGTTGCCACCTGCAGGTCTGCGATATCGCCGTGCTGCCACGGCTGCAGGGACAGGGGCTGGGCAAGGAGGTGATGCGCCGCCTGGATGGCTGGATGCAGGCGAACCTGCCGCCGTCGGCATACGTCAGCCTGCTCGCCGATGGTGAAGCGCATCGGTTGTACGCGCAGTTTGGTTTCGCGCCCACCGCGCCGGCATCGATCGGAATGTATCGCCGGTTCTGAGGTGTGGTCGAGGTGGGGCCATCCATGCATGGCGCGGATCTACTGCCAGGAGCCCGGTAGATCCATGCCATGCATGGATAGGACGGTTTGACGGCAGATCGCAGGCAAAGAAAAACCCCGGCCGAAGCCGGGGTTTCAAATAATTGGCGTCCCCACGGGGATTCGAACCCCGGTCGCCACCGTGAAAGGGTGATGTCCTAGGCCTCTAGACGATGGGGACGCACGAAAACTTCAAGTTGTAGATGCTTCGACGGCCTAATGTCGAAGTGGTGGAGCCAAGCGGGATCGAACCGCTGACCTCCTGCATGCCATGCAGGCGCTCTCCCAGCTGAGCTATGGCCCCATGAAACTCCGGATGATCTGCCGGGAGCAGAGTCCGTTCTGAAACTGGCGTCCCCACGGGGATTCGAACCCCGGTCGCCACCGTGAAAGGGTGATGTCCTAGGCCTCTAGACGATGGGGACGCACGAAAAACTTCAAGTTGTAGAACCTTCGACGGCCTAATGTCGAAAGTGGTGGAGCCAAGCGGGATCGAACCGCTGACCTCCTGCATGCCATGCAGGCGCTCTCCCAGCTGAGCTATGGCCCCGTGTTACCGAGCCGCCTATCATACCTGCGTGTTCACGTTTGTGGAAGTCTTTTTTGAACTTTTTTCGTTCCGGTTCAACCGCAACCACGAGGGCAGGGGAACCGCAACGCCACAAGCTGAATGCCGGTAGGCGGTGAACAAAAAAGACCCGGTTATCGGCCGGGTCCTCGTTGTTCGTGATGAGTGGCGTCCCCACGGGGATTCGAACCCCGGTCGCCACCGTGAAAGGGTGATGTCCTAGGCCTCTAGACGATGGGGACGCAATTCTCATCAATGTTCTTTAGCGACCTTTCGACGGCCTAATGCCGAAAGATTGGTGGAGCCAAGCGGGATCGAACCGCTGACCTCCTGCATGCCATGCAGGCGCTCTCCCAGCTGAGCTATGGCCCCACGTCGCTGAGGAGCGAAATAATAGCCTTGCCCCAGGGGGTTGGCAAGCATTTGTTGCACTTTTCTTCACGTGCGCCGCAACGCCGATATCAGTCGCCCATGCCTATGCGTTGTCGTCGGTCAGTGCCGCCAGAATCGGGCACTGATCCAGCGAGCCGTGGCCGGGACAGGCGTCGACCAGCTGCGACAGAGCGGTGTGCATGCGCTGCAGTTCGGCCATCCGTTGCGCGATGTCATGCAGGCGGGCCTGCGCGGTGTCGCGCACGCTGCCCATGTCCTGCTGATGGCGATCGCTGAGTGCGAGCAGTTCGCCGATTTCCTCCAGGCTGAAGCCCAGCGCCTTGGCACGGCGGATGAAGCGCAGCCGGCGCAGGTCCGGCTCACCGAAGATGCGGTAGCCCCCGGCCGAGCGCGCCGCCGTCGGCAGCAGCTGCTGCCGTTCGTAGTAGCGCACCGTATCGATCGGCACGCCCGCCTGGCGGGCCAGTTGTCCAATGTTCATCGCGGATTCCTGCGGATGCTGCGGCCATTGTGAAGCCTTGAGTCTGGTCTAAGGTCAAGGCTTTGCGCCGATGTGCGCATTCAGCGCACTTTGCAACTTTCTTCATAGCCCTGCCGCTGGACCAGTTTCTACCCTTCGCCTGAACCGGCCATTCGATGGCCTGCAACGAACCGATGAGGTGGTCAGTGGATGGAATCAGGAACGAAGGATTCGTCGAGGTTGCGGTGGTCGAGTACCCCGGAGGCGACCCGTCCGCGGCGTCGGTGCTGGCGGAAATGGCCCACGTCGCCAATCGTCTCGCCCAGCAGCAGCGCCGACCGTTCAAGCGCGTACTGGTTACGCGCTGGATCGTACCGGCCAGTCAGACCGGCGTGCATCGCATTGCCGGTGCGGAAATGCTCGAAGCCGCCATTCCTGCAGTGATCGCGGTTCCCGGCCAGATCAGTCCCGGAACCTGCCTGCGTGCCGAAGAAGTCCTGCTGGACTGGCTGCGTGCCCACTACGACGGTGGCAGCCTGCTGGCCGCCGCCAGCGATGGGGTTGGTGTGCTGGCGCGTGCCGGCCTGCTGGCCGGGCGAACGGTCAGCGGACCCGATCTGGGGCGACATCCCGGATTGCAGGCGCAGGCGATGAGCTGGGTACCCAGTGAGCGTGCGCTGGTCGACGATGGCGATCTGCTGACGGTCGGTGGTTCGCAGGCCTGGCGTTTCCTTGGCCTGCGGCTGCTGTACCGGCTGCACGGGCAGGGCGTGGCGAGCGCGGTCGCGCAACAGCTGGGCATCACCGTGCCAGCGGGGATCCAGCAGGATCTGGAGCGTTTCAGTGCCAATTTCGCCCATGGTGATCGCGACGTGCTGAAGGCACAGCGGTGGCTGCATACCACCGCGGCACGAGGCGCCACCCTGGCGGCGATCTGTGAGGTTTCCGGGTTGGAGCCGCGCACGCTGCAGCGACGTTTTCTCCGGGCCACCGGTCTGCGCCCGATCGAGTACTGCCAGCGGCTGCGCATTGCCAAGGCCCAGACCCTGCTGCAGCAGGGGGCCGGTATCGACGAAGTTGCCTGGGGCGTGGGCTATGCCGATCAGAGCGCTTTCCGGCGCCTGTTCCTTCGTATCGTTGGCATGACGCCGGCCAACTATCGTCGCCACGTCAGCAGCAAGCGGCGTGAGAGGCCTCTGATACCTTCGGTCGCAGGCAGTCTGCGCGGGTTGCAGGCACCTTCGGGCGTGCAGTTGGGGCGAAGTGCCGCCTGATGCCTGATATCGGGCGGCGCTTGCAACCTGGGCGCGACGCTTCGACCATGCAGGCAGTGGACGATTGAACAGGTGGGCTGATGTCGAGTGTTGGACCGGTACCCATGCCGGTGGTGTTGATCCTCGTTTGCATGTTGCTGGCGATGGCTGTCGCCCGTCTGTGGCCACGCAGGAAAGACGAAAGACCGCTGCCATCGGCAGCAAGCATGGTGTTGGACATGCTGCTGATCGGCCTGTTGTGTGGCCGCCTCAGTTTTGTCGCCCTGAACTTTGCGCTCTATCGCGAGGCTCCCTGGAGCATTCTGCAGATCGCCGATGGTGGCTATCACCTGGTGGTGGTGCTGGTGGCAGGGCTGGCATGGGGTTTGTGGCGCTTGCGGCCGTGGCCCACGCTGCGTATGCCGGTGCTGATCAGCGCTCTGATTGGGGTGCTGCTCTGGGCGGGTGGCGGCCAGGTGCTGTCGGCCTGGCAGGAGCGCCAGATGCCATTGCCGGTGCTGCAGGTAACGGACCTTCAAGGCGGCGAGGTCGATCTGCAGCAGTTCCGGGGCAAGCCGCTGGTGCTGAATCTATGGGCCACATGGTGCGGGCCCTGCCGGCGCGAAATGCCCGTGTTGGCGGCGGCACAGCAGGCACATGCCGATGTGCAGTTCGTGTTCCTCAATCAGGGTGAAACCCTGGATGAGGTCCAGGGTTTCCTCACCAGCGAACGACTGGTGCTGGGCAACGTGTTGCTGGACGATGACGCTGCCGCTTCAACTGTGCTGGGCGTGCAGGCCTATCCTTCCACGCTCTTCTTCGATGCTGACGGGCGCCTGCGTGAACTGCACCTGGGCGAACTGACTGCGGCCGGTCTTGAACACAAACTGCGCCGGCTGCGGTAGCCTGCCCGGGCATCTCACTACGGAGTTCCCATGTTGTCGACTTCCATGCGCATCGCTCCGGCGGTGCTGTTGCTGCCGGTCATGCTGGCATTGGCCGCCTGCAGTCAGGCCCAGACCCCACCGGGCAAGACGGCCCCGGCAGCAACTGCTCCGGCTGCTGCGACCAAGGGCGACCGTCCTGCCGTGCTGAAGGGTATCGAGAAGCACGGTTTCGAGGTCGTTGCCGAGTTCGATGCGCCGGGTGGCCTGCGTGGCTTTGCGGGCGTGGTGGGTGGCCAGCAACCGGCCGCGGCCTACGTCACCGCCGATGGCAAGCACGTACTGGTGGGCAGCCTGTTTGACGCCGAGGGCAATGACGTCGCAGCCGAAGCCGTGGAGAAACTGGTCGCCGCGCCAATGTCGACCAAGATGTGGACCAAGCTGGAAGCCAGTGCCTGGGTGCGTGACGGCAAGGCCGATGCGCCGCGCGTGGTCTATACCTTCAGCGATGCCAACTGCCCCTACTGTCACAAGTTCTGGGAAGCAGCACGGCCGTGGGTCGATGCTGGCAAGGTGCAGCTGCGTCACATCATGGTCGGCGTCATCCGCGAGGACAGCCCGGCCAAGGCGGCGGCCATCCTCGCTGCCCGTGACCCGAGCGCGGCGCTGCTGCAGAACGAGCACGATTTTGATCGCGGTGGCATCAAGGCGCTGCCGAACATCAGTCGCGAGATCGCTGGCAAGCTCGACGCCAATCAGGTGCTGATGATCGAGATGGGCTTCCAGGGCACGCCGGGCATCCTGTTCCAGGATGCGCAGGGCCAGGTGCAGCGCCGCGCGGGACTGCCGCAGGGCGACGACCTGACGACGGTGCTCGGCCCGCGTTGATCCGTGCCGACATGATGACGTAGCCCACAGGCCCGCATGGCGACATGCGGGCCTGTCGCGTTCTGTGCCCCAGGCGAACGCAACCGCTTGCGCATGACCTGTTCGAGGTCACGTCTGAATCGTGACTGAGATCAAGCATCGCGCCTTGATTCCAATCAAGGCCAAAAACGACAGGTGGATTAGCCTTTGACGCATGGAATACAGCGTCAACGCGCCATGGATGCCGCGCCACGGCTGCCCCGATGCAGGCAGTGCGGCACAGCCATTCACGACACTCTCACTCCCTGCTTGTTACCCAGACCGCTGCGGTCGCCACCTCTCTGGCAGCGCGGCCCTGATGGAGTCGACATGGGTGCAGGCGGGGCAGTGTCATCGTCCTGTTGCCTGCCGCGCGCAGGCTGGCCGATGTCGTCGACGCAGTATCCGCATTTCCAGCAACGGCAACGCGAAGCCAGGGCGGCGCATGCGTGCGCTCCGGAACCGTGATGCGAGTGTTCGTCAGGGGAGGATGCAATGCGTTTGGCGGTACTGAGTCTGGCGTGTCTGGGGGCACTGGCGATCACGCCGGCGTACGCCCAACAGGGTGACGCGGAGGATGCGCAGGCATTGCGGCGTGAGATTGCCGCAATGCGCCAGGCGCTGGAAGGCATGCAGCAACGGCTGGACCGGCTGGAGCAGCGCGATGCTGTGCCTGCGCAGACAACAGCCTTGCCTGAAACGGCGCCGATTGCCTCCGCTGCCCCTTCCGATGTGATCCATCGCACCCAGGTGCCGGGTGTGGCGCAACCGGTACTGCCGCAGCGCGATTCGGTCGCTGATCCGTCCACTGCGGCATCGCGACCGGACAGCGCCGCTGGTCCGACCGATCCAGACCTGAAGGGGTTCTTCGCGATCCCGGGCACCGATACCGTGATCCGCATCGGCGGCTACGCCAAGCTGGATGCCATCGCCGATTCGCGCGCGGCTGGCGACGAGGACCAGTTCATTCCCTCGTCGATGCCGGTGGGCGGCAGCCACCGCGATGTCTCCAACTTCAACATCCACGCCAAGCAGACCCGCTTCAGCTTCGAGGCGCGGCGTCCGACCACGCATGGCAACCTGCGCTTCTACCTGGAAAATGACTTCTTCGGTAGCAGTGATGGCTACGAATTCCGCCTGCGCCATGCCTATGGCCAGCTGGGCAATACCTACGCCGGTTACGGCTATTCCAGCTTCATGGATCCGGACAGCCTGCCCGACACGCTGGATTTCGCGGGGCCCGGCGGTGCCGGCTACCTGCTGGTGGCAGGCATCCACCACAGCTTCGCGATGGGCAAGGGCAACACCCTGACCGTCGCTGCCGAAGACCCGAAGACCGAACTGGCTGGTGCCAGCGATGAGCGGGCCGCGGTGAATCGGCTGCCTGATGTGACAGTGACGGCGCGCATGGAGCGTGACTGGGGTCATCTGCAGCTTGGCGCGGTGGCGCGCAGCCTGGCCTACGACGGCGATGGCGAGCGCGACCGGCGCATGGCCGGTGGCCTGCAGCTGAGCGGCTCGGCATCGGTGGGCGAGCGTGACCTGTTGCTGTTCGGTGCGCTGGGTGGTCGCGGCCTCAGCCGTTACACCGCCGACCTGACCGGCTCCGGGCTGGACGCGGTGGTCGGTGCGGATGGCCGTCTCGACGCGCTGGACCTGCACGGCGGCTTCGTTGGCTACACCCATTACTGGTCCGAGCTGTGGCGATCGAACCTGATCTTCGGCCAGCTGACCCTGGAGCGGAACGCCGCTCTGGCCGCCGAAGCCTTCCGGCAAAGCCGCTACGGCGTATTCAACCTGATCTGGAGCCCGGCGCCGTCGTGGACGATGGGCATGGAGCTGCTGTACGGCCGCCTGGAACAGCAGGGCGGCGCGCGCGGCGACACGGTCCGGGTGCAGGGCAGCCTGCAATACAACTTCATCAAATAAGCGCCAGCGGCATTACGCCAGCGCAACCGTCCCCACGCCCGGCTGCACCGGGCTCATGCCAGTACAGGAGATTGTCATGGCAGAAGCAAAGAAAATCGGGGTGGTCGGAGCCACCTTCCTCGTCGCCGGCAACATGATGGGCTCAGGCGTGTTCCTGCTGCCATCCAGCCTGGCCAAGATTGGTACCGCTTCGATCTGGGGCTGGCTGATCACCACTGCGGGTGCGCTGCTGCTGGCGTTCGTGTTCGCCAAGCTGGGCAAGCTGGCACCGAAGGCGGGTGGTCCGTACGCATACGCGCGTGACTGGTTCGGCCCGTACATGGGCTTCCAGACCAACACCATCTACTGGTTCGCCAACTGGATCGGCAACGTCGCCATCCCGATCGCGGCGGTCGGTTATTTCAGCTACTTCTTCCCGATCCTGTCCGAGCCGCTGGTGCGCTGTATCGCGGTGCTGATCCTGGTGTGGGCGCTGAGCTTCGCCAACATGATCGGCCCGGCCTTCGTCAGCCGCGTGCAGACGGTCACCACCAGTTTCGCGCTGGTGCCGATCCTGGGTATCGCCATCTTCGGCTGGTTCTTCTTCGATGCCGACATCTTCAAGGGCGCCTACAACGTGTCCGGTGAGTCCAACTTCGGCGCGATCTCCAGCGCTGCAGCACTGACCCTGTGGGCCTTCATCGGTGTCGAATCCGCTTCGGTCACGGCGGGCGTGGTCGAGAACCCGGAAAAGAACGTGGCCCGCGCCACCCTGGCCGGCGTGTTCCTGGCCGCCATCGCCTACATCGCCAGCTCCTCGGTGATCATGGGCATGGTGCCCAATGGCGAGCTGCAGACCTCCGATGCGCCGTTTGCGCTGGCTGCGGCCAAGGCTGTGGGTGGCTGGGGCGGTGCGCTGGTCAGCCTGTGCGCCTTCATCGGCGCTGCCGGTTCGCTGGGCGGCTGGATCCTGCTGACCGCACAGAGTGCCAAGGCGGCCTCCGATGACGGCCTGTTCCCGAGCATCTTCAGCAAGACCAACAAGGATGACGTGCCGGTCAAGGGCGTGCTGATCGTGGCCGTGCTGATGACCCTGGCGGTGCTGGTCACCTCCACCTCGGAAACCGCGTCGGCACAGTTCGACGTCATCACGTCGGCCGCCGTGGTACTGACCCTGCTGCCCTACATCTATTCGTGCGTGGCCTGTTACTTCGTGGTCGAGCGTTCGCACACCCTGGTCCATACCGGTGCGTTCTGGACCCTGACCAGCCTGACCGTTGTGTACTGCCTGTGGGCGATCTACGGCTCGTCGGGAACCATCGTGCAGTACGCGTTCCTGTTCGTGCTGTTCATCACCGTGTTCTATCCCTTCTTCAGCGAGGAGCGCCGCCAGCAGCGGCAGCGCGCCCGCGAGGCATCGGCCATCAGCGCCGGCGCCCAGCGTTCCTGAGTTAGACAAGGAGAATCAACGTGTACTTCAAGTCCCTGGACTATCCGGTCATTGTCATCGACAACGACTACGAGTCGCCGCGCATCGGCGGCATCCTGATCCGCGCCCTGGTGGAAGAGCTGCGCAGCAACGACCAGCGCGTGCTGTGCGGCCTGAACCTGGATGATGCCCGTGCCGGCGCCCGCACCTACGTGGCGGCCTCGGCAGTGCTGATTTCGATCGATGGCAGCGAAGAGGTGGATGGCGAGTTCCAGCGCCTGACTGCCTTCCTGCGTGAGCAGAGTGCGCGCCGCGCCAACCTGCCGGTGTTCCTGTACGGCGAGCGCCGCACCATCGAGAAGGTGCCGAGCAAGCTGCTCAAGTACATCCATGGCTTCATCTTCCTGTTCGAAGACACCAAGAGCTTCATCTCGCGGCAGGTGATGCGCGCGGCCGAAGACTACATGAAGAACCTGCTGCCGCCGTTCTTCAAGGCGCTGATCCATCATGCGGCCGAGTCGAACTATTCCTGGCATACGCCGGGCCATGCCGGCGGCGTGGCGTTCACCAAGTCGCCGGTCGGCCGTGCGTTCCATCAGTTCTACGGTGAGAACACCCTGCGCAGCGATCTGTCGATCTCGGTGCCGGAGCTGGGTTCGCTGCTTGACCATACTGGTCCGATCAAGGACGCCGAGAGCGAGGCCGCACGCAACTTCGGTGCCGACCATACTTTCTTCGTCACCAACGGTACGTCCACCGCCAACAAGATCGTCTGGCACGGCACGGTGGCGCGCGGCGACGTGGTGTTCGTCGACCGCAACTGCCACAAGTCGCTGCTGCATGCGCTGATCATGACCGGTGCGGTACCGGTGTACTTCACCCCCAGCCGCAACGCGCACGGCATCATCGGCCCGATCAGCCTGGATCAGTTCACGCCGGAGTCGCTGCAGCAGCGCATTGCCGCCAATCCGCTGGCCAGCCAGGCCTACAAGGCCGGTTCCAAGCCGCGCATCGCGGTGGTCACCAATTCGACCTACGACGGCCTCTGCTACAACGCCGAGAAGATCGCCGACGAGATCGGAAGTGCGGTCGATTTCCTGCACTTCGACGAAGCGTGGTACGCCTACGCGGCGTTCCACCCGTTCTACGAGAACCACTACGGCATGGCCAAGGGCAAGCCGCGCGAGCAGGATGCGATCATCTTCACCACGCATTCGACCCACAAGCTGCTGGCGGCGTTCTCGCAGGCGTCGATGATCCACGTGCGCAACTCGGCACAGCGCAACCTGGACGCGGAGCGTTTCAACGAGTCGTTCATGATGCATACCTCGACCAGCCCGCATTACGGGGTGATCGCGGCCTGTGACGTGGCCTCGAAGATGATGGAAGGCGATGCCGGCCGCTCGCTGGTGCAGGAAATGCATGACGAAGCCATCGCCTTCCGCCGCGCAATGCTGCACGTCCGCGATGATCTCGGTCGCGACGACTGGTGGTTCAGCGTATGGCAGCCGACCCAGGTCGAACGCAGCCTGGACAAGGGCGATACGCCGGCACCGCTGGTGGCCAAGCGCGAGGAGTGGTACCTGCAGCCGGACGCCCATTGGCACGGCTTCGAGAACCTGGTTGATGACTATGTGCTGATCGACCCGATCAAGGTAACCCTGCTGACTCCGGGCCTGGCGATGGACGGCAGCATGGGCAAACTGGGCATTCCGGCGGCGGTGTTGAGCAAGTTCCTGTGGGGCCGCGGCATTACCGTGGAAAAGACCAACCTGTACTCGGTGCTGTTCCTGTTCTCGATGGGCATCACCAAGGGCAAGTGGAGCACTCTGGTCACCGAGCTGATGGCATTCAAGGAGCTCTACGACCGCAATGCCCCGCTGAGCCAGGCACTGCCGACGCTGGCCGCCGATTATCCGAATGCCTACGCTGGCTGGGGTCTGCGCGACCTGTGCGACGCACTGCATGCGTTCAACCAGGAATTCGCGGTGGCCAAGGTGATGCGCGAGATGTACGTGGATCTGCCGACGCCGGTGATGACCCCGGCCGATGCCTACAACCACCTGGTGAAGGGCGAGATCGAGCGGGTCGACATCGAGCAGATCAGTGGCCGCGTCGCTGCGACCATGCTGGTGCCGTACCCGCCGGGCATTCCGACCATCATGCCGGGCGAACGTTTCGGCGACAGCGACGAGCCGATCATCCAGTCGCTGCGTATCGCCCGCGAGCAGAACGCCCGTTTCCCTGGCTTCGAGTCGGACGTGCACGGGCTCATCATCGAGCAGGAGGGTGATGCGGTTTCGTACAAGGTGGAGGTGCTGAAAGCCTGACCGGCAACGGTCGGTCGTTCGGCGAACGATGGATACCGCGCGCGAGCAACGCATCCTGAAGTTCTCGATCGGAGTCACCCTGGCGGTGAGCGCGGTCGGCTTCGGCGGTGGCCTGCTGGTGGGATCGCAGGCCATCCTGTTCGACGGCGTGTACAGCCTGGTCGACGTCGCGCTGACCCTGGTGTCGTTGTCGGTGCTGCGGCTGGTGGCGCGGGAACAAAGCCCGCGCTTCCAGTACGGCTACTGGCACCTGGAGCCTATGGTCGAGGCACTCGGCGGGGTGATCCTGTCGCTGGCCTGCGTGTATGCGCTGGCCAACGCGGTGATTGGTTTGACCACGGGCGGGCACGAAGTGAAATTCGGGCCCGCGCTGTGGTGGGCGGCATTGCTGAGTGCCAGCAACCTGGCGATGGCGGCGTTTGTCGCCCAGCGGGCGCGGCACCTGCGTTCCGCTTTGTTGTGGCTGGATGTGCGCGGCTGGCTGCTGGGTGGATTGATGAGCCTGGCGGTGGTGCTGGCCTTTGTGCTGGCGCTGGTCCTGCACGGCGGTGAGTGGCACCACTGGGTACCCTACCTGGATTCAATCGTGTTGGCGTTGATCAGCCTGGCGGTGTTGCCGGTGCCGGCGCGCAGCGCGTGGAAGGCCATGCGTGAAGTGCTGCAGGTGGCGCCGGATGATCTGGACCGGCGCGTGCAGCAGGTAATGCAGGCGTTCGTGGCGGAACGCGGTTATGCCGGTTTCACCAGCCACGTGGCGAAGATGGGGCGGATGCGCTTCATCGAGATTCATGTGCTGGCCGACCCGGCCATGCCACTGGGTTCAGTGGGCGAAGTCGATGCGATGCGCGACGAGATCGCGGTGCGGCTGGACGCGCGCGGTAGCACTTTCTGGTTGACGATCGATTTCACCGCAGACCCGGCGTGGACGTAGCACTGCTTCTTTGGCGCCGGGGCCTCGCCCGGCCGGGTTCTGCTCCCCGGTAGAGCCGAGCCCATGCTCGGCTGCCGTTCGCATGGAGCAACCGAGCACGGGCTCGGCTCTACAACTGCCGATCGCATGGAGCAGCCGAGCATCGGCCCGGTGATACAACACGGTGTGATCGTTGCGCATGGCGGACTGCTCTGTTGCGCCGGGTGTATTTGACCTCAACCCGGGTTGAGGTCGCAGACTGCCTCGCAGTTCCACAGCGCCTAGCGCAGGTAGTACTCCACGGGCACCACCAGCTCCTGCGGTGCCTTCATTTCCACGGGAATGGGCGGTAGCGGCTGTGCACGACGGAAGGTCTGCAGCGCTGCGTCATTCAGCATCGGCTGGCCACTTGACTGCTCCAGCCGCAGGGCCAGCAGGCGGCCCTCACGGTCGATGCTGGCCCTGACCCAGGCGGTGCCCTGCTGCCGGCGCGAGCGCGCGGCGGCAGGGTAATAGCGATAGCGCTCCAGCCGCGCCATCAGGCGGGCTTCCCACTGGTCGCTGGCGGCGCCGGCCTGGAAGTCTGCCGGTGGCGCGTCTGGAGCGGGCGGCGCGGCCGTGATCGATGCCGGTGCGGGACTTGCATCGGTCGCGGCCGCGGGCGGGGCGACCGGCAGTGGCTTTCGACCCGTCCCGCTCGTTTCGCTGGCGGCCAACTCGCCCTCGCGCGCGGCGGTGGGCTTCGGTGGCGGGGGCGACTTTGTCGGTTGCGAAGCACGCGCCTGCTGCGCCTGGCTGGGGGTATCGGCCTGGCGCTCCTCCACGGGCTGCGGGGGCGTGGCCGGTGCCAGCAGGCGCAGGCTGATACGCACGTCCTGTTCCGGTGGCGGGAGCATGGGCGGCGTCGCGACCCAATGCAACAGCAGCAGCAAGGGCAGCAGATGCAGGCCGATGGTGATGGCAATCGCCTGCCAGTGTTGGCCGCGTTCACTCATCGCCCAGCACCCACAGCAGATCGGCATCAATCGCATCGACGGTTTCACCCGGCGAGGCCAGTGCGATCACCAGCGCAGGCGTACCCGGTGACAGGTACCCCGGTACCCCGGTACCGCGCAGTACATGCCAGCGACCCGCGACCAGCAGCGCCGGCGCGGGCGCATCAAACAGCACCTGCGCCATGCGCGTGTCGCGGGCCTGCTGCACGGCCAGCATCCGTTCCAGCATGGGGGCCGCGTCTGCGTGCTGGGCCAGCACTACCGCCGACAGGCGCTGGCGGGCAGCGGCCACCGGGAACCGCACCACCTCGCTCGAGGCGAGCAGCGCGTTGACCTCGGTACGCGACAGATTGCCGCCGAACAACGGCGTGCCTGCATCGGCAGCATCCCGTACCAGCCCGCCATACGCGGCCCACGGCCAGCGCGTATCCCAGTCCAGCAGTTCCTGCAGGCGTGCACCTTCGGCCTGGTTGCCCTTGGCCAGCCAGTGCTGCACCCGCTGCAGGCGTGGCTGGCGCTCACTGGCGATCATTTCCAGCACCAGTGAACCCTGCTGGCGGTGCCGCTGCAGGGCCTGCAGCAGCCAGCGCTGGGCGGCATGGTCTCCGGCGAGGTCATGGCGCTCACCCAGCAGCAGCCGCTGGGCGTCCGCCGCACGCGTCACGAATGCGGCTTCGTCCAAGCGCTGTCCGTTGGCCAGGTCAATCACCGTGCCAGGCATCGGCTGCGCGCTGGCCGCGCCCGCCAGGGCCAGCAGGCACAGCGGCAGCCAGCGGCGGCTAGAACGCCACATTGACGCCCATCGAGACGGTACGGCCACGGCCGTTGCCGCGGTCCAGGATCGGGCTGAAGATGCTGTCGATCGAGGCATTGTTGTCATAGGCCTTGTTCTGCAGGTTTTCGATGTTCAGCCACAGCGTGGTGTTGGCCTGGGGCTTGAAGCTCGCGTAGAAGTCCAGCAGCACGCCGGTGCCGCCAGTCTTGCGGGTCTGGAAGAAGTCGTAGCCTTCCTCGGTCGGCCCGGAGTACTCGGCGCGCAGGCCGGCCTGCACGCGCTGCTGCCACCAGCGGCCGCCCACGTCCAGCGTCCAGTAGCGGTCGGGCAGGGCGGTGATGTCTTCCAGGTTGACGAACTCGATGGCCGGCGCACTGGTGCGCGAGCGGGTCCAGCTCAGTGTGGCGTGGTAGTGCTCGCTGGCGTAGTGCGCCTCCAGCTCGATGCCACGCATGCGCACCACGCCGGGGTGATTCATCCAGCGCGTGGTGGCACTGAAGTCGTCGGCGTCCAGCACATCGGTCCAGCCAGTGAGCTGCGGATCGCTGTCGATCGGCACCACGAACGGCTCTACTTCCGGCGGATGCACGATCAGCAGGTACTGCGGCTTGATGTAGTCGCGGATGCGGTTGTCGAAGCGGGTGATGCGCAGCTGGGCCAGGTCACCGTCGACCAGCAGCGAATCGGTGCTGAGGTTGGCGCCGAACTGCAGGTTGCGCGAGCGCTCGCGGCGCAGGAACGGATTGGCACCGATGCCGTCGGCGATGCTGGCGTCCTCCAGCGGGATCTTCTCGAAGAACATCTCCTGTACGCGTGGTGGCCGGGAGGTACGCGAGACCTCGGCGAACAGCTGCAGCCAGTCGGTGGCCTGCAGTGAAACCGCCAGGCTTGGGCTGAGTGCGCGCTCGGTGCGCCGCACGTCGATGTTGCCGCCATTGATCTGCGCGCACTGGCCCGGAACATCGGAGCATGCCGGGATGTGGCCACGGATGCCGAAGCGATCCTGGCGCAGGCCAGCGGTCAGGGCGTAGATGTCGTACTGCAGCTCCAGCGTGCTGAACACGCCGTCCAGCTGGCTGCGACCCTGCGGGTTGGCACCGCGCAGAATGGGCGTATCGGCCACATAGATGTCCGATTGGTGCTTGATGCCGGTGTTCCAGCGCGCCTGCAGCGCGCCGACATCGAAGCGGCTGGTGTTGTCCACGGTCCAGCTGCTCAGGCTGCTGTGGGTGCGGCGGCCGATGTAGCTGGAATCCTCTACCGGCGGATAGAACAGCCGGGTCTTGTTGCTGGCAAAGGTCGCACGCAGGTCGATCCAAGGCGAATAGGGCGTGTAGTGGTAGCTGGCGCGCTGGTTGCGCGCGGAAATCTGCCACGGATAGTTGTGGTAGAAGTCGTTTTCGTAACGCATGTGGCTCAGGTCCAGCCGATGCTGGTCGCTGGGCTGCAGGCGTGCTTTCAACAGCCAGCTGCTGGGCTGTTGGCTGCCCGGGTCGGCGTTGTTCTTCTGCCCGCGTGCGGTGGCGTACTCGCTGCTGCGGCTGCTGCTGGCAGCGGCCAGCAGGCCGAACTGGCGGTCGCCACCCTCTTCGCTGTGGCGCCAGGCACCGGCGAAGGTGCGGCCACTGCCGTAGCCGTTGTTGCCGTGGCGGTAGCCCGCGCGCAGGCCCCAGTCGCGGCCCTCACCGAGCAGGTCGTCGATATCCAGCGTGCGGAAGTTGGCACTGCCGGCCAGCGTGCCGGCGCCATCACCACCGGCGACTGCACCGCGCTGCACGTCCACGCCTGCCAGCAGGAAGGGGTCGACATAGGCGAACGGGCCGCCCGAGCCATGCCCGGCATTGTTGCGGAAGGTTTGGGTGACACCATCGATCATGGTGTTGACCCGGCCGGCGCCGGTCATGCCGCGGATGTTGACCTGCAGGCCCGGCTGGCTGCGCGAATGGAAGCTGTGGGTACCGGGCATCGAGCGCAGCAGGCTGTTGCCTTCCTGGCGTTCGGCCATCGCCACGCGCTCGCTGCCGACCGAGGGCGCAAAGCCATCGCGGGTGGCGGGTACGAATTGGCTGGCACCGGCACCCGGTGCCTGGCCGTGCGCGGTAGTGCCCTGCACCCGTAGCGGGCCGGTGCGGCGGCTGCCATCGGCGCGTTCGGCCGGCGCCGTTTCCAGGGTGGCACGACGCGCATCCACGAAGCGCGGGCGCAGGCCGCTGCCCGCCAGCAGGCGCGTCAGGGCCTGCGCATCGTCGAAGTCACCGCGCAGAGCAGGCGCCGAATGACCGGCAGGCAGCGCCGTGCCGATCACCAGATCGACACCGGTCAGCCGGCTGTAGGCGTCCAGCGCGGCGGCCAGTGGCTGGACGGGCAGATCGTAGCTTCGAGTGGCGGCCTGCGCGAGGGCGCTGTTTGGCAGCAGTGGAACGGTGCTGGCGCAGGCCAGCGACAGGGCGAGGACAAGGGGGCGGGGGCACAGCATCGGGGGCTCCAGGGGCTGACGCAGAGCGTCGTCATCCTGGGTAGACGCAGTGGTGGGCCCAATGTCAGGGTGCATCGCGCTGCGCCTTGCGCGGCGGCAACCACACCTGCATGCCCGCGCCGATATGCAGCACACGCACATGCAACTGCGCGGCGAGCTGGTCGCGGTTGCTGGCGGCACCATCTGCATTGCCCAGTAGGGTGACCGGCCGTTGGCGAAGCCGTGCACCGACGATCCAGGTATGGCCGCCATGCCAGCGATCCAGGCCCTGGGTGACGTCGGCCAGCGGGGCCGAAACCCAGTGCAGGCGCCGCTCGCGCCAGGCCAGGGTGCCGCCGTCTGCAGGATGTGCTGCAGTAGTCGCTTGTCTGTTGAAGCGTATCTGCTCCCCCTCGCTGGCCTGCACGCTGGCGGTACCGCTCTCTACGCGGACGCTGTGCTCGGTGACCGTGACCACGCTGTTGTCGCCCTGCACGGCCAGATCAAACGCGGTTCCCAGCGCAGTGACCGTGCCCTGTGGGGTGTGTACCTGGAATGGCCGGTCGGCATCCGCGGCGACCTTGAACCAGGCTTGGCCCCGCTGCAGCTGCAACTGGCGGCGCTGTGCATCGACGCGCACATGCACTTCGCTGCCGGGTGACAGCAGGACATGCGAACCATCGGGCAGGGCTTCGTCACGGATCTCACCGGCGGCAGTGCGCAGTACCTGCGCGGCGGGTGGCGAGGCGGTGCGGCTGTACAGGCCGAGCGCGCACAGCAGCAGTACCGCAATGCCGGCCTCGCCCAGGCGCCGCCGCTGCCGCCGTTGCTGTTGCCGTTGCAGGCTGGGCAAGGTTGCACCGGCCTGCCACAGCTGCTGCAGATGCTGGTACTGCGCAACATGGCGCGGATCGGCCTGGCACCACTGGTCGAACGCGTTCTCGTCGCGGACGCCATCGTGTCCATCCAGCCACCAGCGAGCGGCTTCGCGTGCGATCGCGCCCTGGTTCATGCGCCCGGTACCTGCTGCAGGGCGACCAGGGCGCGCAGCAGATGGCCGTGCGCGGTCTGCCGGCTGATGCCCAGCTGACGGCCGATCTCGGCCAAGGCTATCTGTTCCACACGTGCCAGCAGGAACACCTGGCGCGAGCGCGGTGGCAGCGCGGCGATGATCGCATCGAGATGGCGCAGCTGTTCGGCGTCGAGCAGGCGCTGCTCCGGCAGCGGTGCAGGATCGACGAGAGCGTGCAGCTGCGTCTCATCCAGCGCTTCCTCACGACGGCGCTGACGTTGCCGGAAGTGATCCGCGATCAGGTTGTGGGCAACGCGGTACAGGTACGCGCGGCCATTGCTCAGCAGGCCGCTGGTGGCGACTTTGACGACACGCAGCCAGGTTTCCTGGACGACGTCATCGGCGTCGCTGTGTTGCGGGAGTTTGCGGCGGACATGGGCGTGCAGCGGCCGGTAATGGGCCGCGCACAGCTGCGCGACATCCGTCGGTTCGACAGGCGTGGACACGGGGCGGGCGACAACTGGGAAAGGGAACAGCCCGCGGCGGCAAGGGCAGCGGCTGCACCTTACAGCAAAAGAGAATCATTTGCATCTTTGGTGCGATGCGCAGTACGCATGGGCCACCGCCGCGTCAGCGCGGGCGATAATCGCAGTGGATCTGCAAGGCTTCGGTGGGGTTGTGGTGCAGCTCGAAGCCGCAATGCTGCAGGCTGCGCTTCACCTGCGCGACCGCGTCGGCATGGCGGGCGACGCGGCGATCCTGCCAGCGCGATGGGGTGAACACGCCCAGGGGCAGCAGCCGCAGCCGCTTGCCGTGGAGTACCAGTGAGACATCGATATGACGGCCATCGATGTCGTGGCCGTTGGCACCGAAGATGGCATCGATCTCATCGCGGCGCTGCGGGTAGCAGGTGCGGAACACCGCAATGCCGAGCCGTCGCGTCGCGCGGCGGAAACCACCGAGATGGCTGTGGCCGGGTTCGAAGCCACGAGTGAGCAGCAGGCGCAGCCCGGCAGGCAGCATTGCCTGCGCGTCGAGCAGGCGTTGCAGTACCTCTTCATCCAGTTGGATGCGGGTGGAGGGCCAGCGCGGGGCGATGAGCAGTCCGTGGTGGCTGCCGCGTTGCAGGGTCAGCATCCGTGAAGCTTCGCACGCGGGCGAACAGCCAGGGTAGTGCCGGCCGTTGGCCGGCACTACCATCGTCGGGTCAGATGTCGCGGTACTGGATCTGCGAAGCCAGTACGCGCAGGCCATCGGCATTGCTGGACAGGATGCGCTCTTCGCCGACACCTTTCTGCCGTTTCAGCTGGAAGCCCTGTTCGGCAGGCAGCTGTGCGGCGATGGCGTCCATGCGTTGCAGGGCATCGGGACCACTGCAATCGAAGTGGCCCCAGTGGGCGCCATCACGGTGGATCTGCAATCGGTAGTTCATTGCGGTGTCTCCGGCAGCTCCTGCAGCCAATGGTCGAACATGGCAGTGGCGGCCGCAGCCAGTGGTGCGCCATAGCGACGCGCCTGCGCCCGCAGGTCGTTGGGATTGATGCCGGCCTGGGCCAGCTCCAGCGTGTGGCCGATCAGCCAACGTTCGAACTGGCGCGCGTCCAGTTCCGGATGGCATTGCAGTGCCAACGCATGGTTACCGATGGCGAAGGCCTGGTGGCGGCAGGCCGGCGTGCTGGCCAGGCGGCGTGCACCGGCCGGAAGTTCGAACGCCTCACCATGCCAATGCAGTACCGGAATGCCCTGCAGGCACTGCAGCGGTGAACGCTGGCCTTCATCGGTCAGCAGCAGTGGCGCAAAGCCGATTTCCTTGCCGCCACTGGGAGCAACGCTGGCACCAAGTGCTCGTGCCATCAGCTGTGCACCCAGGCAGATACCGAGAGTCGGCCGCTGCTGCTGCAGGCGGCGCTGCAGCAGGGTGATGCTCTCGGCCAGGAATGGATAAGTGTCTACATCGTTGACACTGATCGGCCCACCAAGCACCACCAGCAGGTCGGCGGCGCCGGCCGGATCGAGCGTGTCGATACCGGCCTGCAGCACCTGCAACTGCCAGCCCTGCGCCAGCAGCAACGGTTGCAGGGTGCCGAGGTCTTCAAAGGCAACGTGTTGCAGGATAACCGCGTGCTTCATGCCGGGGCTCCGCTGCTCGGCCAGTAGAAGCTGTCCGGGGTGGCGCGGGCGCCGAAAATGGCCTGGCCGACGCGGACCACGGTGGCACCTTCCTCGATGGCCACTTCGAAATCACCGGACATGCCCATCGACAACTGCGACAGGTCCAGGCCGGGCGGGGCCGTGCGTTGCAGCTGGCCGCGCAGTTCGCGCAGGCGCACGAAGCAGGCACGCACGCGCTCGACCTCGGGGGTGAAGATGGCCAGGGTCATCAGGCCGCGCACGTGCAGGCGATCGAAGGCCGGCAGCCGCTGCACGAAGGCCTCGACCGCGTCGGGTTCCAGTCCGTACTTGCTCGGTTCGGCGGAGGTATTGACCTGCACGAATACATCCAGGGTGCGGTCTTCCAGCTGCAGGCGCTGCTGCAGCGCCTCGGCTACGCGCAGGCTGTCCAGCGCCTGGAATTCGCTGGCAAAGCGCGCCACGTAGCGCGCCTTGTTGGTCTGCAGATGGCCGATCACCGACCAGTGCACGCCCAGGTCGGCCATTGTTTCGGCCTTGCGTTGTGCCTCCTGCACCTTGTTCTCGCCCAGTTCGTGGCAGCCTGCGGCCACCGCCATTCGGATGCGGGCGTCATCGACGGTCTTGCTGACCGGTAGCAGGCGCACGCTGGCCGGGTCCCGGCCGACGCGGGCGCAGGCATCGGCGATGCGTTGGCGCACCGTGACCAGGTTGGCGGCGATCTGTTCAACGGACTGGGCGACGGGCCAGTCGGCAGCGGCAAGGGGCATGCGGGCACCTCCAATGCAGGGCGGCCAGGGTGGGATACACTGGCACAGGACAAGATATATTTTGGCATAGGACAAAATGAAAATCACCGGGCATAGCGCCGAGTCGATCTTCGACAGCATCCGCGACGGCATTGGCAAGGGCCGCCTGCCGGCCGGCAGCGTGCTGCCGCCGGTGCGTGAACTGGCCGAGCAGCTGGGGGTGAACCGCAACACCGTGGCCGCTGCCTACAAGCGCCTGGACGCGGCGGGCCTGGCCAGTACGGCCGGTCGCCGCGGCACGGTGGTGCGTGGCCTGCCGCCGACGCTGGCGCGCGAGGGCAGTACGCCCGGGCTTGCCCTGCAGGATCTGGCCGGTGGCAACCCGGATCCGCGCCTGCTGCCGAACCTGCGCCTGGCCCCGGCCGCACCACGGTTGTATGGCGTGGGCACGGTCGACCCGAGATTGCAGGCGCTGGCGCGCGTCTCGCTGGATGCGGACTGCCCGGAGGGCTATGCGCTGGAGCTGACCCATGGCGCGGTCGATGGCATTGAACGCCTGCTGGCGGCGTGGCTGCTGCCGGGGGATCGCATCGCGGTGGAGGATCCGTGCTTCCTCGGCAGCCTCAACGTGCTCAACGCGGTGGGCCACGCGCCGTTGCCGGTGACGGTGGATGCACATGGCATGCAGGTCGATTCGCTGCGGCAGGCACTGGAGGCCGGTGCACGCGCGGTGCTGCTGACGCCGCGCGCACACAACCCGACCGGGGCCAGCCTGGATGCGAAACGGGCGCGGGCGTTGCGCCAGTTGCTGGCGGCCCACCCGCAGGTGGCGGTGCTGGTCGACGATCATTACGCGCTGCTTTCGCAGCAGGCCTATCACTCGGTGCTGCCGCTGGATGGTCGGCGCTGGGCGCTGCTGCGCTCGTTGTCCAAACCGCTCGGCCCGGACCTGCGGCTGGCCTGGCTGGCCTGCGATGAAGAAACCGCGATGCGGTTGCGGCTGCGATTGGCGTCCGGTACCGGCTGGGTCAGTCACCTGCTGCAGGATGCGGCGACCTCGGTGCTGGCGTCGGCGACGCAGCGGGCGAAGATCGCCTCGGCAGGTGAGCGTTACCAGCAGCGCCTGCAGTCGCTGCAGGCGCTGCTGCGGGCGCGTGCCATGCCGACGCCGCAGCCGATGGAAGGATTGAACCTGTGGCTGCCGTTGCCAACCGACAGCCATCCGCAGGTGCTGGCACTGGCTTCGCGCGGATGGCATGTGCGCGCAGGCGAAGTGTTCGCGGTGGCGGCGCCGGGACATGGCCTGCGCATCACCTGCGCGGCACTGGGGGCAGCGCAGCTGCGGCAGCTGGCGGATGACCTGGCGGCGGTGTGTGGGGTATAGCGTCCAGCTATGCTCGGCTGCCCGTCATGTAGAGTCGAGCCATGCTCGACTGCTTCTAACAACAGCAGCCGAGCATGGCTCGGCTCTACAAAGGTGAAGCAAAGTCGAGCATGGCTCGACTCTACACAAGCAGATCAGGGCGCGGCGTTGGCGCCGGGGCGCACGTAATAGGACTGACCGCTGTCATCGACGAACATCAGTTCCGGCTTGCCCTGCCAGGAGGTGAGCATGGCGCCGGTGTTGTTCTGGTGCTTGACCATCAGGCTGGCGCCGCGGTCCGGGTTGGCGACGACCTTGAACACTTCGGTGGTGCCGGTGGCATCGTCCAGGGTCAGCAGGGCTTCGCCGCCGCGGTCGCTGGTGCCGTAGCCGCCGCGTTCGGAACCATCGGGACCGAGCAGGATCAGGCCGGACAGGGCGGTGGCACGCGGTCCCTGGGTGCGGCCCTGGCTGAGCGGATCGGGAACCGGTGCGCCGAGGATCACCCGCGGCTGGCCGCTTGCATCGTGGATGACCAGCCCGCGCGCCTCGATGATGCGCTGTGGCGATTGGCTGCGATGCAGGCTCCAGGCGGTCCAGCCGGAAACCAGCAGGGCGAGGGTCGAGACCACCAGGGTGGTCAGCAGCAGCACACGGGGCATCGGGTCGTCCTTCCTTGGATGTGCCGACGATAGCGGATGCGGACCGGCAATGGCCAGTTCGTTGTGTGACGTTGTGTATCGTCAGTGGAAATCGCGGCTGTGGCTGCGCAGTCCCTGCAGCAGTTCATCCAGGCAGTGCATGCGCTGCACGATGACGTGCTGCACGCCATCGACGCGTTCCAGGCGGCCATCGATCTGCATCAGCTGGGTATCGACCAGCACCCGGTGCTGGCGATCGGCCAGGTGTCGCCAGACCACGGCGTTGACCATGCCGGTCTCATCTTCGAGCGTGAGGAAGGTGACGCCGCTGGCGGTCTGCGGGCGCTGGCGCATGCGTACCAGGCCGGCGATGCGCACGCGACGGCCATGGCCATGCCCGGCCAGTTGTGCAGCGTCCAGACAGCCACGGCTGCGCAGCTGCGCGCGCAGGAACGAGATCGGGTGGCGGCCAAGTGTGGTGCCGGTGCTGCGATAATCGGCCTGCATGTCCTCCCAGGCGCTGGGCAGGGGCAACGGCACGCGGGCTTCGGCAGTGGCGCGGGCCTGGTCGAACAGTGGCAGCCGGTTTTCCACGCCGGAGATATCCCAGCGAGCACGATGGCGATGGCCACTGAGCCCACGCAGTGCACCGGCATCGGCCAGCAGGCCCTGCTGGCGGCGGTCCAGTGCGGTGCGCTGGCACAGGTCGCCCACATCGTCGAACGGGCGCTGCGCACGTTCGCGCATGATGGCCTGCACGACGGGCTCGTTGCAGCCATCGATCAGGCGCAGGCCGAGCCGGATCGCCGCCGGTCCCTTGCTGAAATCCAGCGTGCAGTCCCAGTCGCTGTGGCGCACGTCCACCGGCAGCACGCGGATGCCATGGCGGCGTGCATCCTGCAGCAGCTGGTCGGGGCTGTAGAACCCCAGCGGCTGGCTGTTGATCAGGCTGGCGGTGAACGCGGCGGGGTGATGGCACTTCAACCAGCAGCTATTATAGGTCAGCAGGGCGAAGCTGGCAGCATGGCTTTCCGGGAAACCGTAATCACCGAAGCCCTTGATCTGCTCGAAGAGGTGTTCGCCGTACTCACGGCTGAAGCCATTCTTCAACATGCCGGCCAGCAACTTCTCGCGATGCGGTTCCAGGCCGCCACGACGCTTCCATGCCGCCATCGAGCGGCGCAGGGCATCGGCCTGGCCAGGTGTGTAACCTGCTGCTTCCACTGCCAGCTGCATCACCTGCTCCTGGAACAGTGGTACGCCCAACGTGCGTGCGAACACGCGCTCCAGTTGCGCTGGATAGAGCGGATTGTCCGGGTCGTTCAGTGCATCCGGGCCTTGCTCGCGCAGGATCCTCCGCCGTTCCAGATAGGGGTGCACCATGTCGCCCTGGATCGGGCCGGGGCGCACGATCGCCACTTCGATCACCAGATCGTAGAAGGTGCGCGGCTGCAGGCGTGGCAGCATCGCCATCTGCGCACGCGATTCGATCTGGAACACGCCGATGGTGTCGGCGGCGCAGATCATGTCGTAGGTCTTCGTATCCTTGGCAGGGATCGCATCCATGCGTCCACTGTGCAGGCCATGCTGCTGCAGCATCGCCAGGCATTTGCGGATGGCGGTGAGCATGCCCAGCGCCAGACAGTCGACCTTCATCAGGCCGGTGGCATCCAGATCGTCCTTGTCCCACTGGACGACGGTGCGGTCGGCCATCGCCGCGTTTTCCACCGGTACCAGCGTCGACAGCGGGTGCTCTGAAATCACGAAGCCGCCCGGGTGCTGCGACAGGTGGCGCGGGAAATCGATCAGCTCGGTGGTCAGTGCCAGCAGCCGCCGCATCAGCGGTGTTTCCGGATCAAAGCCGCGCTCGCGCAGGGTCTCCGGCAGTGGTACGTGGCCGCCCCAGTGATCCATCGCCGCGCCCAGTTCGTTGACCTGGTCCATCGGCAGGCCGAGTGCACGGGCCACATCGCGGATCGCGCTGCGGCCACGATAACTGATTGCCACCGCAGTCAAGGCGGCGCGTTCGCGGCCATAGCGCTTGAACACGTACTGCAGTACTTCTTCGCGGCGCTCGTGCTCGAAATCGATGTCGATATCCGGTGGCTCGTCGCGCTCGGCGGAGATGAAGCGCTCGAACAGCAGGTTGCTGCGTGCCGGGTCGATCTCGGTTACGCCCAGCACGAAGCACACCGCGGAGTTGGCCGCCGAGCCGCGGCCCTGACAGAGGATGTCCTGGCTGCGCGCGAAGCGCACGATGTCCTGCACGGTGAGGAAGTAGGAGGCGTAGTTCTTCTGCCTGATCAACGCCAGTTCGTGCTCGATCTGTTTGCGTTGCGCCGGTTCGATGCCGCCTTTCCAGCGCCACGGGATGCCGCGCTCGACCAGCACGCGCAGCCAGCTGTCCGGGTCGTGGCCTTCGGGCACCAGCTCGCGCGGATAGGTGTACTGCAGCTGCTCCAGGGTGAAGTGGCAGCGCTCGGCGATGCGCAGGGTCTCGGCCAGCAGTTCGGCGGGATACAGCTGGGCCAGTGCGGTGCGCGGGCGCAGGTGGCGCTCGCCGTTGGGAAACAGGCGCCAGCCGGCTTCGGCCACGCTGCAACGGTGGCGGATCGCGGTCAGCGTGTCCTGCAGGGCGCGGCGGCGTCGCACGTGCATGTGCACATCGCCACTGGCGACCAGCGGCAGGCGGTGGCGTTCGCCGAAGGCCTGCAGCTGCTGCAGGCGGCGTGCGTCGTCGTGTTCGTGGTGCAGTTCCACCGCCAGCCACAGGCGATCGCCGAAGCCGGCGCGCAGCAGTTCCAGATCGGTAGCCGCCGGTTGCCGGTCCAGCCATAGGCACAGCAGGCCGTCGGGCAGGCCGAGCAGGTCCTCGCGCAGGCAGCGGTACTCGCCCTTGGCCGCGCGTCGCCGGCAGGTGGTGATCAACTGGCACAGCCCGGTGTAGGCGGCCTGGTCGGTGCACAGCAGGGCCAGCTTGGGTCCGTCCTCGACCTGGAATTCGGCGCCGACGATCAGCGCCACGCCATGCGTCTTCGCCGCCTGCCAGGCACGCACGATGCCGGCCAGCGAGCATTCGTCGGTGATCGCCAATGCGCGGTAGCCCTGGCCGGCGGCGCGCGCGAACAACTCTTCGGCGATCGAAGCGCCACGCTGGAAACTGAAGGCTGACAGGCAGTGCAGTTCGGCGTAGCCGGGCAGTTCGCTGTGCATGGCGGCTCAGCCGAACCAGCCGTGCAGCATCCACGGCGCATGCGGGTCGTTGCGCGCGCGGAAGGCCCAGCCGCGCTGGCCGTGAGCAGTTTCCACCACGTAGTAGTCGCGGCGTGCATCGGCCTGATCCCACCAGCCCGATTCGATCCGCTCCGGCCCGGTGACGATGCGCAGCCGCGGATCACGCAGTGGTTGCGGGGTGTCCAGCAGCCAGCCGGGGCGCAGTGGCCAGTATGACGGAGGCTTGGCTGGCGGCTGGATGCCACTGGCGCGTTCGGGGCGATGGTCGGCCTGCACTGCCAGCGGCTGCACGGCGTCATCGCCCAGCCGCGCGCGCAGGCGCTCGCGCAGCTGGTTCCAGGGCATTGCCTGTGCCGGCCGGGTATCGAACAGGTCACGCGCGGCGGGCACGAACGGTGGCAGCTGCTCGGCCTGCAGGCGCAGTGCGCGACTGCCGGCCGGCAGGGCGAACGCTTCCATGCGATTGCGTGCGATCTCGAACAGCAACGCGGGATCGCGTTCGGGCGCCAGCAGGCCGATGGTCAGCACGCTGGCCGGCAGCAGGTCGTGTTCGAAATGCAGGTCGAAGCGCTGCACGCCGCCATCGCGCGAACACAGGAACGCGGCCAGGTCCAGCAGCAGGCGACGCAGCGGAAACAACAGCGCCTGACTGGATTCGATCTCGTACTCGAATTCGATGCGTGCATCGAAACGGTCCGGTGGCTGGTAGTAGCGCAGTGGTGCGGTGGGCAGCCCGCGCAGCGCATCGAGCTGCTGCAACACGTCCGGTGCGAAGCGACGGGCCAGGCTGTCGCGCGGCAGCTCGAGCACCGCACCCAGCGTGCGCAGGCCGGAACGGCCGAGTACGGTCACTGCTTCGCTGGGCAGGCCACAGCGCGGCAAGGGTAGCTGCGCCAGTGCCGCTGGCAGCTGCTGCGCATCGATGCCGAGGCCGTCGTGAACGTTGGCCAGCACGCGCGCGGCATGCGCGGTGGGCGCGGCCACTAGGCGATGGCGGAAACCAAGCTCATGCAGTTCGTTGCGCAGCCGCTGCTCGATCGTCAGCCAGTCGCCGAACAGGGCACGGCTGGCACCGATTTCCATGACCAGCGCGTGCGGAAAATCGAGGCTGACCTGCGAGCTGTAGGCATAGGCCCAGCTGGCCAGCAGCTGCCGGGTGTGCTGTTCGGCGCTGGGATCGTAATCGTGCAGATGCAGGTCCTGCACCAGTACCTGCGCAGCCGACAGCAGCATGCCCGGGCGCAGCCCCGCTGCGCGTGCCGACGGGCTGACCGCACGCAGTACGCGGCGCTGTGCCGGTCCCTGCAGCAGCACCAGTGGCCGCTGCGGGTCCGGTTGCAGGCGCAGCACGCTGTCCAGCGCCAGTTGCGGCAACAACAGACAGGCCCAGTGCATGGCGCGGCCTCAGTGGGCGATGGCCAGCGGCAACGGCTGCGCCGGCGGCAGGCCGCCACGGCACTTCAGTACCCGCACCTGGCCGTGGTCGAGCTGCAGGCGCAGGCTGGCCGGAGAGGGATTGCGCGCCGCCTGCGCCTCGCGGAACACGAAGCCCAGGCACTGGCCGCTGTCGGCAGCCACCTGCAGCCGGCGCAGTGAGCGGTCATCGGCCTGGTGTGGCCAGCACAGCACCGCCGCGCAGGCGGCGGAGCGCAGGCACTGTTCGGTGGCCCATAGGGCCTGTTTCGGTGCGGCGTGGATGATCTGCAGCTGGGCCAGGTCCAGTCCGGCCGCTGCCCAGGCTGGGGCATGCGGGCGATAGGGCGGGGCGACCAGCACGATCGGCCGGTCGCGCTGGCTCAGCTTGGCCAGCGCCGGCCAGACCAGCGCCAGCTCACCCACCCCGGGCGCCGCCTGCAGTACCTCGCACAGCCCGCTGGCCGGCCAGCCGCCGCCGGGCAGGCGTGCGTCAAGTGCCGGGTGGCCGCTGGCCAGATGATCACTGGTCGGTCCCTGGCGGGCCGGGCCGCGCCACAGCTGGCGCCCGTCCAGCAGCCGGTCGAGGGCGACGACGGCACCCATCAGCGGGTCCTCCAGGGAAGGCGCCGAGCGGGCTGGAAACGGCGGGAATGGGCGGAAACGGCGGGCATGGCGCGAGTATCGACGGGCCGGTATCAGGGGCTGAGACCGGACATGCTACTCGCCTTGTGAGTAGAATTACTAATGAAATCGGAGGGTCCGGTTTCAGGTTGCTGAAGGGGGTAAAGGAGTGCCGACCAAGGTCGGCACCCACTCGGCATGGGACGGAATGCCGACCAGGGTCGGCACCCACAGGCCCCGGTCAGGGGCGGACCGGCAACGCGACCGGGCGCAGCGGTGCGGCATCGCCGCCGCGGATCTTCAGCGGGCCGCCGATGAAGGCGAACTCGTAGACTTTGTCGCGGGCCAGTTCGTCCAGCGCCACCAGCTCGATGATCGGCGCGCCCTGCTGGGCCAGCAGGTAGGTATGCAGTGGCACGTAGTCGTCGGACACCTCGGAGGGGAAGGTCTCGAAGCTGAGGTTGTCGGCGCCCACGATCATCGCGCCGCTGTCCTCAACCAGGAAGCGTGCCGCGTCCAGACCCATGCCCGGCGGGTTGGCCATGTAGGCCTTGGGCTGTTCGAACAGGCGCATGCGGCCGGTGCGGATCAGCACCACGTCGCCCTGCTGCAGTTTCACCTTCTGGTGTGCCAGCGCATCCTTCAGGTCCTGGCGGGTGACGCGGTAGCTGTCCGGCAGCATGTCCACGCCCTTGGCGCCGGCCACGTCGATCAGCACGCCACGTGCGATCAGCGGCGGGAATTTCTCGATGCCGGTGACATTCCAGCCGCGGTCGCCGAGGTGCTTGTCGGCCTCGAAGCCGTTCCAGATCTTTCCGTGGATGCCGAAGTGGTTCAGCGCATCGATGTGGGTGCCGGTGTGGCTGTACATCGAGAACGCGGTGCCGGTGTAGCTGCGGGTGAGGTTCATGGTTTCGCCCACGCCCATCGGATCATCCATCACCGTGCCGCGCGGGGTGTGGGTCATCCAGAACTGGTAGTGCGGGTCGCCGGCATCCTGCCAGCTGGGCATGCCGACGTAGTATTCAGTGGCCAGGTCATAGGCTTTGCCGCCGCTGACCCGCGACAGGATCGCCGCACGCGAGGCCTCGGTGATCAGGTTGAGGCGGCCGATCTCGTCCTTCGGCCCCCAGGGGCTGGTACCGACCTGCTGGCCGGAGGGAACGCGTTCGTGCGCGGACACGGTGGTGGAAGCGGCGGTGCCGGCCAGCAGCAGGGCCAGCGCGGTAGCCAGGGTACGTGGGGTCATGGGGAGTCTCCTTGCAGGGTGGGGGAGGGTGCGGCTCAGGCCGCGACCAGGTGCGCCAGGGCCTGGCGCAGGTGTGGCAGCGGCAGGGTCTGCAGGCGCAGGCCGTTGCCGCCGATCACGGTGGGTATGGAACGGATGCCGAGGGCAGCGGCTTCGGCACGATCGGCCTGCACGCGCTGGCGTACTGCGTCGCCGCGCATGTGGTCAGCGAAGGCGCCACGTGGATGGCCCAGCGCTTCGGCGATATCCAGCAGTACTTCGGCGTCGCCGATGTTGCGGTGCTGGTGCAGGTGCGCCCACTGCACGGCATCGAACATCGCGCCATGGGCGTCGTTGCCACCGAGCATGCCGGCGGCCTGGCAGGCCAGTGCGCCGAGCCAGCCGGACGGATACTCGAAGTCCTGTGCGCGCATGCCTTCGATATCGATGCGCGCGGTGTCTTCATGCGCGGCGCAGTCGGTCCAGTGGCGCAGGATGATCGCCTTGGCGCGCTCCATCGAGCCGAACACCTCGACCATCTGCGCGCGCGAGTCCTGCAGCACGAAGCTGCGGTGACGCACCTGGATGCCGAGTTCGGCCGAGACCTGCTGCAGGCGCGGGGCCAGCACGAAGCACCAGCCGCAGACCACGTCGTGGAAGAAGTCGACCACCGGTGCGGCGGTGGCGGGGGAAGGAACGGGAGACATCTGCCTGCCATCGGTGAGAGGGGAGGCGGCAGATTAGGCAGCGCGGCGTGGCCGAAACAGCGCGCCGCGGGCAGCTCAGTTTTCGCTGGCGGTTACGAATCCAGGCCAGCGCAGCCGGGCAGCTCGGCGTGCAGGAAATCGATGAAGGCACGTACCTTGGGCTGCAGGTGACGCGACGTGGGATAGACCGCATGCACGAAGCGCGGCGGATAGCGGTGGTCGGGCAGCACCTGCTGCAGCTCACCACGGGCCAGCGCCGGTGCCGCCAGGAACGAGGGCAGGGCGCCGATGCCCATGCCGGCCACCAGCAGGTCGCGCAGCAGCAGGCTGTTGTTGACGGTGACGCGCGCCGGCAGGGTGATCGTCACCTGGCCATCCGGGCCGAGCAGCGGCCAACTGCCGGGCGAGTCGGACAGGCTGTAGGCCAGCACGCTGTGCGCCTGCAGATCATCCACCGCCTGCGGTGCCGGATGTTGCCGCAGGTAGGAGGGGGCCGCGCACAGCACCTGCTGCAGCGACGCCAGCCGGCGCGCCACCAGGCGTGAATCATCCAGTTCGGCACGCAGCCGCAGCGACACATCGAAACCTTCGCCGACTGCATCGAGCAGGCGATCTTCCATCACCAGGTCCAACGACAGCTGCGGATGCTGCTGCAGGAAGCGTGGCAGCAGTGGCGAAAGCGTGCTCAGCGCGAACGACTGCGGCGCGTTCACGCGCAGGCGCCCGGCCACGTCGCCGCGCTGTTCGGCGATGCCGCGTTCCAGCGCCTCCAGTTCGTCGAGCAGGCGGCAGCATTCGCGGTAATAGGCGTGGCCGGTCTCGGTCAGGCTCATGCGCCGCGTGGTCCGCTGCAGCAGTACCACGCCCAGATGCGCTTCCAGCGTACGCAGCTGCTTGCTGAGCCCGGCGGGCGACATGCCCAGGTCTTCGGCGGCACGGGCCAGCCCGCCGCGTTCGACGATGCGGCGGAAGGCACGCATCAGGTTGAAGGAATCCATGCCGGTCCCGGGCGCGATGAGGGCGCCATTGTAGAGCCGCGCGGTGCGTGGATGTGGCAAACGCGGTGCCGACCACGATGGGCATCCAGCAGCGGCGGACCCACGGGTTGCGCCGTTTGTTCAAGCCGCCAACCCGCATGCCACGCCAGCATGCAGGCCCCTCACTTTCCGGGTTGCCCATGAAGCACTGGATGCTCCGCCTGTATGCCCCGCTGTTCCTGCTGGGTTTCGTTGCTACTGCCGTCGTCTGGGTCGGCCACTGCCACGGTGATCCGTTGTGGCTGCTGGCCTTGCTGGCGGCCGCCATCGCGGTCTCGTTCGCCGCCGAGCGCGCGTGGCCTTACGACCCTGTGTTCAACCACGATCACGGCGACAGCCTGCGTGACACCCTGCATGCACTGGTCAACGAAAGCCTGAACCTGCTGTCGATCGCGGCGGTGCCGCTGCTGGCGGCAATCATTCCGTGGCAGGTCTGGCCGCTGCAGTGGCCGTTCGCGTTGCAGGTACTGGTTGCCATCATCGCTGCCGATCTCGGCATCACTCTGGTGCACTACGCCAGCCATCGCATCGGCTGGCTGTGGCGCCTGCATGCGGTGCATCACAGCGTTACCCGCATGTACGGCTTCAATGGGCTGATGAAACACCCGCTGCACCAGGCGGCCGAAGCGGTGGGTGGTGTACTGCCGCTGCTGCTGCTGGGCCTGCCGATGCCGGTGGCCGCGGTGCTGGCGTTTGCCATTGCGATCCAGCTGTTGCTGCAGCATTCCAACGTGGACATGCACCCGGGTGTGCTGGGCCGGGTGATGGCCTGGGCGCCGCTGCACCGCTTCCACCACATGCGTTACGGCACCGCTGGCGACGTCAACTTCGGCCTGTTCCTGACCGTCTGGGATCACCTTCTGGGGACCGCCTTCGATGCGCCTGGCTATCGGCTGCAGCAACGCGACCTCGGTATTGGCAGCCAACCAGACTATCCGCGCGATTATCCGGGCCAGCTGCTGGCGCCGTTCCGCGAACTGCCACATGGCGAGGTGCCGGAACTGCCGGAAGGTCTGCGCAGGCGCGGGTGATCGGCCGTGTCAGGCCGCGTGCAGCTGCAGGCCCTGCAGCTGCGCGGCACCGATACCGAACATGCGGCGCAGGCTGCGCGACAGATGGGCCAGATCGGCGAATCCAGCGGCATGTGCACTGTCGGTCAGGGTGTGCCCGCGCAGATGATGCATGAGCGCGCGGCGCAGCCGCTGCCACCGTACCCAGCCGCGCAGGGTGACCGCCAGCTCGGACTGGAAACGCCGGTGCAGCTGGCTGGTCGACAGGTGCGCCGCCTCGGCGATATCGGCGGCCGGCACCGGGCCAGGCAGGTGCTGGGCGATACGGGTCAATGCCGCCTGCACGCGGCGGTCCAGCGGTTGCGGGCGGCTCAGCCGTGGCAGCCAGTCTTGCAGCTCCAGCGCGTTGCCCGGCAGTGCGTGCAGGTGCTGCTGGATCTGTGCGGGATCGGCATGCACCGGCTCGAGGAACACCGTGCAGCCGTCAGCGGGTGCTGACAGGATCGTGTGTGGCTGGAAGGAGGGCAGCCAAAACCGCTGGCCCTGCTGCCGCACGCCATCGATCTCGATGTGCCAGGCAGCGGTTTCGCTCAGCAGCAGTTGATGGGCGTAGTGCGCGTGCGCAGCGCTGTCACCGGCGTGGCCGTGCAGCACCGCCACGTGTGCATCCAGCAGCAGAGTGCCATTCCAGGGTAGGGCGGGATAGGACATGGTGGGATTGTAGATCCACGCCATGCGTGGATGAATCTCCATCGAAATCGAATATTCCGAGAGTTGAATGAAGAGCAGCCGAGCATGGGCTCGGCTCTACAGCAGGCCGTGCGGGGAATTGTCGAAGGCGGGGTGGGTCCGGTTGCGGGGGCGTGAGCGCCATGGATGGCGCGACCGAGGCTACATGGACGTACTTGCGCCGTCCCCCGCAACCGGGCCTACTTCGCCTACCCACAAAAACCCAGCTTTTGCTTCGGCTGTTGCAGTTGCCTACGCCGTTGCCTCGGCAGGTGCCGGGCGCAGCCCGGCCGTCACCTCACCGCCCGTGTGGGTCGGGCCGGTGATGCACGTACTCGACCACCGTGCCATCGGGATGCACCGCGTTGAACGCCGCCCCGGTCGGTACCACCTGCAACGGGAAGATGATCTCGGCGCCAGCCGCCACCAGCTTGTCGTGATAGGGCCGAACGTCATCGACCAACAGCGTTCCCGTGGTCGAAGTGAACGGTGCCAGCGCCGCCTCGCTACCCTCGATCAGCAGGAAGGCGCCGACCATGGCCAGGCGCAGCCCGGCTTCCGGGAACGGGAAGCCCGCATCGGCCACCACACCCTGCAACTGCTCATAGAACGCCACGCTGCGCTCCAGCTCACCGGGGGCCACGAACACCCGGATCAACACGCGCGGCGCGCGCTGGCTGGACGTATCGCAGCGGTCACGCCAGAGATGGTCGAAGTCGCGGTGGACGGTCATGGGCTCGGTTCGTGGCCAGGGATCCCCATTATCGGCAGCCCCGCGCAGCGCGCTGATGACCGCCGGTGATGGCCTGATAACCGCTGGCCGGGTTGCCCCTGTGACTTAGGTCCTGTTGACAGGTGTGAACGCCCTCGCACAATCTTCACATGATTGGGTCGCCCTGCGCGGCCCGGGCAGGCAGGTTGTCACGCCGGGAGGAGGGTCCCGCGCGCAGACCGGCCCGTCCTTCGGCCTGCGGGACGTTGCCTGGCAACCCCTGCGCGGCATGAACGCTGCACCCTTCGGCGGCACTTTCCCTGGACCGATTGCCTTGGCAACGGAATTACGCCTGCCGATGAAAACGTTTACAAAGCCGCTCGCCCTGTCCCTGGCCCTGTCTGCCGCACTGGCCGCCCCGGCCTGGGCCGACCCCGCCGCGTTCACCGTGCTGACCCTGGAACAGGCCCCGACCGCCGAGGCGATGCCGGCCCTGGCCGCCCAGCTGAAGACCCTGCAGGTGGACGCGGTCAGCGTGCGCCAGGTGCAGCGCGGCATCGGCCAGGTCGATCCGCTGCAGGTGCTGGCCGACGGCCTGGGCTACGAGTACCGCTTCATCGCCGCTGGCAAGGACGATGGCCAGACCCAGCGCGGCCAGGCCGTGCTGACCCGGCTGCCGATCGCCGCTGAATCCGGCCCCGACCAGCCGGGCCTGAATTACCTGCGCCTGGACGACGGCCGCCACACCGTGGCGGTCTATACCGATGCCGGGGCAGGTGCCGCGCAGCTGCCGGCGCTGGTCACCCGTTCGCGGTTGGGTGCGCCGGCGGTCCTGCTCGGCGCGGTGGCCGGTGAATCGGCCAAGGCCGCAGGCTTCGATCCGGCGCGTGTCGCGCTGGAAGCGGATGCCAGCTATTTCAGCGACGGCTTCCAGGCCGCCAGCAGCGCGCCGTTCAAGGTGGCCGGCAGCACGCTGCGCGCCACCTTGCTGACCCTGGCCTATGCCGCCGACAAGCACGGCGACACGCCGTGGATGGACACCACTCTCAACGCCGATGCACGCGCCGCGCTGCTGCTGAAGGCGATGACCGAGGATGAGAAGTTCCAGATGCTGCACAGCTACTTCGGGCTGGGCAAGGACGGTGGCCCGCTGCCCGAAGGCGCGGTGGGTTCGGCCGGTTTCGTGCCGGGCGTGGCGCGGCTGGGCATTCCGTCGCAGCAGTCGGCCGATGCCGGCGTCGGCGTGACCAATCCGGGGGGCATCCGCCCGGGCGACTTCGCCACGGCAATGCCGTCGGGCCCGTCCACCGCATCGAGCTGGAACCCGCAGGTTGCCTTCGCGGGTGGCGCGACCATGGGCCGCGAGGCATGGCAGCAACGCTTCAACATCCTGCTGTCGGGCAGCGTCAACCTGCAGCGCGACCCGCGCAACGGCCGCAACTTCGAATATGCCGGTGAAGATCCGCTGCTGGCCGGCTCGATGGTCGGCGCGCTGATCCAGGGCGTGCAGAGCCAGCACGTGATCTCCTCGATGAAGCACTTCGCGCTGAACGACATGGAGACCCGTCGCAACTTCCACGACGTGCGCATCGGCGAACAGGCCATGCACGAGTCGGACCTGCTGGCCTTCGAGATCGCACTGGAAGCGGGCCGCCCGGGCGTGGCGATGTGCTCGTACAACAAGATCAACAGCACCTACGGCTGCGAGAACGGCTACCTGATGAACCAGGTGCTGAAGCAGGAATGGAAGTTCCCCGGTTTCGTGATGTCCGACTGGGGTGGCGTGCACAGCGGTTCGAAGGCGGCGCTGGCCGGCCTGGACCAGCAGTCGGCCGGCGAAGTGTTCGACGCGGCGGTGTTCTTCGATGAGCCGCTGCGCCTGGCCGTGCATGGCGGCGTGGTGCCGCAGGCGCGCCTGAATGACATGGTCGCGCGCATCCTGCGCACGATGTTCCTGCATGGCAACTTCGACAACCCGCCGCAGCACCAGAAGGTGGATGCCGAGGCCGGCTTCGCCGTCGCCCTGCGCACGGTGGAAGAGGGCAGCGTGCTGCTGCGCAATGAAGGCAACCTGCTGCCGCTGGCCGACACGGTGAAGCGCATCGTCATCATTGGCGGCCATGCCGACAAGGGCGTGATCGGTGGCGGTGGTTCGTCGATGGTGGGCGTGACCGCCAAGGGCACCAATGCGGTGCCGGGCGTGCTGCCGACCACCTGGCCGGGCCCGGTGATCTTCCACCCGTCCTCGCCGCTGGAATCGCTGCGTGCGGCGCGTCCGGACGCGACCATCGAATATGTGGACGGCACCAACGCCGCCGCCGCGGCCAAGGCTGCCGCGCAGGCCGACGTCGCCATTGTGTTCGCCACCCAGTGGGCCGCCGAATCGGTGGATCTGCCGGACATGCAGCTGCCGGACAACCAGGACGCGCTGATCTCGGCGGTGGCCAAGGCCAACCCGAAGACCGTGCTGGTGCTGGAAACCAATGGCCCGGTGCGCACGCCGTGGCTGGCGCAGGTGCCGGCGATGCTGCAGGCCTGGTACCCGGGCATCCGCGGTGGCGAAGGCATTGCCGCGCTGCTGACCGGCCAGGTCAATCCGTCGGGCCGCCTGCCGGTGACCTGGGTGATGGACGAATCGCAGCTGCCGCGCCCGCACATCGACGGTCTCGGCTTCAAGCCGGCCAAGCCGTTCGGTGATGTGTTCGATTTCGATATCGAAGGCGCCAACGTCGGCTACAAGTGGATGGCAGCCAAGGGCCTGACCCCGACCTTCGCCTTCGGCCACGGCCTGTCCTACACCACGTTCGCCTATGAGAACCTGAAGGTGAGCGTGGAAGGCTCGCGCCTGGTCGCCAGCGTCGACATCCGCAACACCGGCAAGCGTGCCGGTGCCGATGTGGCCCAGCTGTACCTGAAGCTGCCGGCCGGCAGCACCACGCCGATCCGCCTGATCGGCTATGACAAGGTGTCGTTGCAGCCGGGCGAACAGCGCCGCATCCGCATCGAAGCCGAGCCGAAGACCCTGGCGCACTACGATGCACACGCCCGCCAGTGGAAGATCGACGGTGGCACCTACCAGGTGCAGCTGTCGCGCAACGCCGCCGAGCCGTTGCAGAGCGTGGACGTGCAGCTGGTGGAGCAGGTGCTGCGCTGAGGCTTGAAGGCAGGGCCCCGCAAGGGGCCGTGCTTGCTTGAGGTATTTCTGTAGAGCCGAGCCCACGCTCGGCTCGGGCACGATCTGGCCTGGCTGGAAAGCAGCCGAGCATGGGCTCGGCTCTACACAGGCGCGCTATCAAACCACCCGCGCAGGAAATCAATCAGTTGCCGTACCTTCGGTGAGGGCTGTGTGCTGTGTGGGTAGACCGCGTAAACGCTCTGCTGCGGGAAGCGGTGCTGACGCAGTACCGGTCGCAGCCGGTCCTGGGCCAGGTCGTCTTCGATCAGCCAGCGTGGCAGCACGGTCACGCCGGCACCGGCCACGGCGAAGGCGCGCAGGCTGCTGGCGCCATCCACGCGCACCACCGCGTTGCCGGGGTTGGTGGCGAACAGGGCATCGCTGCCATCCGGTGCCACCACCGGCACGTCGGCCAGGCGTGGGTAGCCCAGGCGGGGCAGGGAACCCAGCTGCACGGGGTCATCGGCAGCATCGGCAGAGGGCAGGCGTGCCAGCAGGGACGGAGCCGCTACCGCGCACAGTGGATGGCGTTCCAGTTCGCTGGCATGCAGCCCAGAGTCCGGCAGGCGGCCGAGGCGGATCGCCAGGTCGAAGCGTTCGGGAATCAGGTCGGCCGGTACCGGTGACGTCGACAGGTGCAGTTGCAGGGCCGGGTGCCGTGCACGGAACGCCTCCAGCGCCGGGATCAATCGCAGCTGTGCGTACTCCGGTGTGGTGGTCACGCGCAGCGTGCCCTGCAGTTGGTGCTGGTCGCGGCGCGCGGCATCGATGGCCGCCTGCGCGGCATCCAGTGCCTGCACACAGTGCTGCAGGAACTGTTCGCCGGCCTCGGTCAGCCGCAGGTGGCGGGTACTGCGCAGCAGCAGCGTCACGCCGAGCTCCTGTTCCAGCCGCTTCAGGTTGAAGCTGACCACCGCGCGGCTCAGGCCGAGGCGATCGGCGGCGGCGGTCAGGCTGCCGGCCTCGACCACGGCGCGGAAGATATCGAAGCGATCGAGGCTGACCATGGCGGTCCATTGTCAAAACAGATTTGACAGTGTTGCAGCTGGCGTCGTGTTTTTCCAACAAGGCCCGCACTGCATGCTGGCAGCTTCTCCGCTGGAGCGCCGCCGATGCCGTCCCCCCGCCTGCGCCATGAGGCGATCTTCCTGCTGGTGTTCGCCCTGGATCTGGTCAACATGTTCATCGCCACGGTGGCCTATCCGGCATTGGTGGCGGAACTACACGCTGATGTCGGTACCCTGTCCTGGGTTGGCACCGCCTACATGCTGGGCCTGAGCGTGGTGATTCCGCTGGCGCCGTGGCTGGCTGCGCGCTGTGGCGAGCGTCGCCTGCTGCTGGTGGCGTTGCTGTTGTTCGCGGTTGCCGCTGTGCTGGCCGGCGCTGCACCGGGTATCGGCTGGCTGCTGGGCTGGCGCCTGCTGCAGGGGCTGGCCGGCGGCCTGCTGATTCCAGTGGCGCAGGCCGCGGCCTACCGCCAGTGCACGCCCGAGCAGCGTGGCGAGTTGACCCGGCGCATCCTGCTGGTGGCGCTGCTGGTGCCGGCACTGGCGCCCGCGTTGGGCGGGCTGCTGGTGCAGTGGTTGTCCTGGCGCGGCGTGCTCTGGGCCAGCCTGCCCTTGGCGGTGGTGGCGATCGGGTTGGTGCTGGCCTGGATGCCGGCCGATGGCGCGCGCAGTGCGCCGCGCCTGCAGGCCTATGCGCTGTCCACCGCGATGCTGGCGCTGGGCGCGCTGCTGCTGGCGCTGACCTGGCTGGGCGAGTCCGGACACCGCAGCGCAGGTGCCGTATTGCTGCTGGTCGCGCTGCTGCTGGCGGCGGCCCACCTGCGGCACGCACGTCGGCAGGCGCAGCCACTGCTGCGCTGGTCGCTGCTGTCCCATCGCGGGCTGCGGCTGGCGATGCTGATCTATCTGGCCGTACCCGGTGTATTCATCGGCAGCCAGCTGGTCAGTACCCTGCAGCTGCACCAGGCCGGTTACAGCGCGGCACGCATCGGTGGGTTGATGCTGCCGTGGGCGCTGGCCTCGGCCATTGCGATCACCGCCAGCAAGCGCTTGCTGGCCCGTTTCGGCGCAACCAGGGTGTTGCGTGCGGGCATGGTTCTGCAGGCCAGCGGCTTGCTGTTGATGGCGCTGCTGCCGCAGCCGGCCTTCGCGTTGGCCGCGCTGTTGTTCGCGCTGATGGGCGCCGGTGGCAGCCTGTGCAGCAGCACGGCACAGACGCTGGCCTTCCATGGCGTGGAGGGTGAAGCGCTGGGCGATGCCAGTGCCCTCTGGAACCTCAACCGCCAGCTCAGTTTCTGTCTTGGTACCGCCGCCATTGCGCTGCTGCTGGCATTGGCCATGCAATGGCTGCCGGCAAACGCCACGCGCGTGGCGCTGGGGCTGGCCGCCGTACTGACTCTGCTGCCGATGGCATTGCTGCATCGGCCGCAATCGATCTCTCTTTCCCAACCCGAGACAATGCAATGACGATGACCGCAGAGAACGAGTTCCATGATCTGATCGCCAAGCTGCAGGCTTGGTTCCGTGCGGAAGCAGCCGCCAGTACGCTGGATGCGCTGATGGATCATTTCTGCACCGACTTCAGCATGGTCGGTATTGCTGGGCAGCGCCTGGACCGCGAAGCCCTGGCCAGCATGTTCGCTGGCGGCCATGGTGCCCGCCCGGGCTTGCGTATCGAAATCGATGCCCTGCAGTTCATTGCGGTGGCGGCACCGTTGGCGATGCTGCGCTACCGTGAAGGGCAGGGCGTTGCTGAAGGTGGGATGGCCTGGCGTGAAGCACTGGCCGTGCTGCGGCAGGAAGACGGCCGTTGGCGTTGGCTGGCGTTGCATGAAGTAACGGCAGCCTGATGTTGGAGAGCCGAGCCCAGGCTCGGCTGCTCTTCGGGGAGGTTGCGGTGGCCCCAGCCGAGCGTAGGCTCGGCTCTACAACGGCCAGATGGATGCGTGCCCGTCGGGCAGCACATGTGCCATCAGTCCTGCCTGCATCCGCCGCAGAATGCAAAGCCCGCCCACACTTCACGGCGCAGGGCAGGAGTAGGCTTGAGACTTTCCTGCCGGGAGGGGTTGTCCATGCGTGTGCGTGCCGTCGCTGTAGCCATTGCCCTTTGCCTGTCCAGCACCGTGCTGGCCGCCGATACCCCGCCGATGACCCCGGACATCAGCGGCAAGCCCTTCGTTGCACCGGATGTCGGCCGCGACTACGACAAGCGCGTGGTGATGGTGCCGATGCGTGATGGCACCAAGCTGTATACGGTGATCGTGGTGCCCAAGGGCGCCCGCAACGCACCGATCCTGCTGACCCGCACGCCTTACGACGCTGCCGGTCGCGCCAGCCGCAGTGATTCGCCGCGCATGCGCGACCTGCTGCCGCAGGGCGACGAGGTGTTTGTCGACGGCGGTTACATCCGCGTGTTCCAGGATATCCGTGGCAAGTACGGCTCCGAAGGCGATTACGTGATGACCCGGCCGATGCGCGGGCCGTTGAACAACACCAAGGTGGACCACTCCACCGACGCCTGGGACACCATCGACTGGCTGGTGAAGAACGTACCGGAGAGCAACGGCAAGGTCGGCATGCTTGGCTCGTCGTACGAGGGCTTCACCGTGGTGATGGCGCTGACCGACCCGCATCCGGCACTGAAGGTGGCTGCGCCGCAGAGCCCGATGGTCGATGGCTGGATGGGCGACGACTGGCTCAATTACGGTGCGTTCCGCCAGGTCAACTTCAACTATTTCGCGATGCAGACCGAGAAGCGCGGCAAGGGCACGCCGCTGCCCAGCCTCGGCTACGACGACTACAGCACGTTCCTGCGCATCGGTTCGGCCGGCGACTACGCACGCTTCACCGGCGTGGACCAGCTGACCTGGTGGAAGAAGCTGGTCGAGCACCCGGCCTATGACGGCTTCTGGCAGGGCCAGGCGCTAGACGCGGTGATGGCGAAAACACCGTTGAAGGTGCCGACCATGTGGCTGCAGGGCCTGTGGGACCAGGAGGACATGTGGGGTGCCAACCATGCCTACCAGGCGATGGAAGGGCGCGATAGTGGCAACAACCGCAACTACCTGGTGATGGGCCCGTGGCGGCACAGCCAGGTGAACTATAGCGGCAGCGAGCTGGGCGCGCTGAAGTTCGATGGCGATACCGCGCTGCAGTTCCGCCGCGATGTGCTCAAGCCGTTCTTCGACCAGTATCTGGTGGACGGAGCGCCAAAGGCCGATACGCCGCCGGTGCTGATCTACAACACCGGCGAAAACCACTGGGACCGCTTGAAGGGTTGGCCGCGCAGCTGTGACAAGAGTTGCACCGCCAGCAGCAAGCCGCTGTACCTGCGGGCCGGCGGCAAGCTGGCATTCCAAGCGCCGGCGGCGGGCGAGGGCGACTTCGAGGAATACGTTTCCGATCCGGCCAAGCCGGTGCCATTCGTGCCGCGCCCGGTCCGCTTCGGCGACCGCGACATGTGGACCACCTGGCTGGTCAAGGACCAGCGCTTTGTCGATGGCCGCCCGGACGTGCTGACCTTCATCACCGAACCGTTGACCGCGCCGCTGCGCATTGGTGGCGCACCGGCGGTGCACCTGCAGGCCTCGACCAGTGGCACCGACAGCGACTGGGTGGTGAAGCTGATCGACGTGTATCCGGACCAGGAAGCGTCGACGCCGGAAATGGGGGGCTACGAGTTGCCGGTGTCGCTGGCGATCTTCCGTGGCCGCTACCGCGAGAGCTTCAGCGATCCGAAGCCGCTGGCGGCGAACCAGGTGCTGCCGTACCGCTTCGATCTGCCCAACGCCAACCACACCTTCCAGAAGGGGCACCGCGTGATGGTGCAGGTGCAGTCGAGCCTGTTCCCGCTGTATGACCGCAATCCGCAGACCTACGTGCCGAACATCTACCTGGCCAAGCCGGGCGATTACCAGAAGGCTACGCAGCGGGTCTGGCACAGCGCCGCGCAGGCCAGCTACATCGATCTGCCGGTGTATTGAGATTGGTGAGGTACGCCGGGTGCGCGATGCCCGGCGAGTGCGGTAGTGCCGGCCGCTGGCCGGCATCCGCGATGGCGTAAGAGCGTGTCGACCAAGGTCGACACCTACCAAGGCTGGGCCATGGCATGCCGATCGACCAAGGTCGACACCCACCAGGGCCCGGGCCTTCAGCCCACCTTCGATGGGCCCGTGCGCCAGCGGCTGGGTACCAGGCCGAAACGCTTGCGGAACGCGGCGGCGAAGTTGCTGGGATGGCGGTAGCCGCTGGCGGCGGCTGCCTGTTCAACCGTCCAGCCGTCCTCGCGCAGTCCCTGTTCGGCGTGGCGCATGCGCTGCTCGTGCAGGTAGTCGAATACCGAGCAGCCGTACTGCTGGGCGAAGTGGCGGCGCAGCGAGCTGGGGCTCATGCAGGCCAGCTGGGCCAGTTCGACCAGGCTGTGGGCATGGCTGGGATCATCGTGCAGATAGGCGCGCACACGCTCCAGCCGCTCGCGCTGGCCCGCGCGCAGCGTACGCACATGGTCGGTCTGCAGATCTTCGGCCTTCAGGCCAACGGCCAGCAGCTGCAGGGCCACGCCTTCGCGCCACAACGCGTCGATGCCGTCCTCCCATGGGCTGTCGAACAACTGGCCCAGCACCGGCAGCAGGGTATGCGGAATGGCCCAGTGGCGGCATTCCAGGTGGGTGTTGAGCGCGGTCTCCAGCTGCGGCAGATGGAACAGATCCGGATCGATCTGGCCGGGCACCATGACGCTGACGCCGCGCATGCGCGTTTCGCCGGGATGCGCACCGGTCATCTCGACCTGCTCGCGGTGGTGCGCGGTCATCGCCGTGCCAGCGCGCAGGGTGAAACCAGCGCGTCGCGGAATGCGCACATCAACCTCGCCCTGCAGCATCACGCGGATGGCCAGGCCGGGACTCTGCTGGGCCGTGGCGACATAAGGAAAGCGATTATGGACGTCGGAGGCGATCAGGCTCATGCCACCGCGCAGGAACTGCTCGTTGACCTCGCCATGGCCGGCCCACTGGTCGTCGCGCAGGTGTTCCGGATCGGCGCGGTAATCGAAGCCATGGCGGTGGCCGAAGCGGCGGTAATCAGCAAAAGTGAAATATCGGGACATCGCTCGGCACGTGCTTTGGAGGTGGACGCTGGCATTACCTCGCCCACGCGCTCTGCAACGCAGATGCAGATCCGATCGTTACCCGCGCAGGCATGCTGGGAAGCAGTGGCGTGGGGACTCTGGATGGCTGGGGGAAATGCCAGGTTGAATTGAATGTGTCGAAGAAACTGGAAACGTTTCCCATTGTCGCCTCGATTCGCGCGCTTTTGATTTCAATTTGGTCAAAACGATTGACGATTACGGCCAAAGTGAAAATGCCGCCGAACATACGCCGGCGTTTTGCATTCATATCCGTACGCAATTCCATACATCAACTTGAGTTGAGGTTTCATGGCTGGAACGATCGCTCGTAGACGCGATGTCAGTCAGGCCATCACAGGCGCGCGCGTAGGGTGGGGCGGTTGGCTGTTGCAGGCCACTTTGATTCCCCCCACTGATGGAGAACGCAGATGATTGACTATCAGCTCACCGGCAAGACCGCGATTGTGACCGGCGGCGTGTCCGGTATCGGCCTGGCCGTGGCGCAGACCCTGGCCGCGTCCGGTGCCCGTATTTCGGTCTGGGACCTCAAGCAGGATGCGGTGGATGCCACCGTGGCGCAGTTGCGCAGCACCGGTGCACAGGCCATCGGCATCGCGCTGGACGTCACCGACGACGCGGCGGTGGAGGCGGCGGTGCTGCGCACGATCAAGGAACTCGACGGCCTGCATGTGGCGGTCAACAATGCCGGTATCGGTGGGCCGGCCGCCAGCAGCGGCGACTATCCGATCGATGGCTGGCAGCGCGTGATCGACGTCAACCTCACCAGCGTGTTCCTGTGCCAGCGTGCGCAGATCCAGGCGATGCGCGCGGCCGGTACCGGCGGCAGCATCATCAACATGGCATCGATCCTGGGCCAGGTGGGCTATGCCGGTTCCACCGCCTATGTGGCGGCCAAGCACGGCGTGGTCGGGCTGACCCAGACCGCCGCTTGGGAACACGCGGCCGACGGTATCCGTGTCAACGCGGTCGGCCCGGGCTTCATCAGCACGCCGCTGCTGGAAAAGATGGACCCGAAGGTGCGCGCCACGCTGGAAGGGCGGCACGCGCTGAAGCGGCTGGGCACGGCCGAGGAAGTGGCGGCGCTGGTGGCCTGGCTGGCCAGCGACGACGCCTCGTTCGCGACCGGCGCGTACTACGCCATCGACGGTGGCTATCTGGCGCAGTGATGCGGTGATCGCAGGCGACGGTGACGCCGGGCATGACCCGGTGCTACCGGGTGAACGCGCTGTGGTGCGGCCTTCACCGTTGTGCCACGGCTGCCGCGCGACGCTCCGGGAAAACCCCGGAGCCTTTCCCATGGAACTCACCCAGGATGTCTCGATCCTGCTGCGGGTGGCCGCAGCCATGTTGTTCGGCGGCGTGCTCGGCGTCGAGCGCGAGATGGGCAAGCACGCGGCCGGCCTGCGCACGCACATGCTGATCGCGGGGGCTGCGGCGTTGATCGTCGGCCTCGGCGATTCGGTGGCCGAACATTTCCAGCAGGAGCGCTACCGCGACCTGCTGCAGGTCGATCCGGTGCGCCTGATCGAAGCGGTGGTGGCCTGTGTCGGCTTCGTTGCCGCCGGCACCATCCTGCGTGGGTCTCGCGAGGATCAGGTCAGCGGCCTGACCACGGCCAGCTCGCTGATCATGGCCGCAGCGATCGGGATCGCCGTGGGTATCGGCAAATACGTGATTGCCATCGGGGTGAGCGTGCTGTGCGTGCTGGTGCTTGCGGTGATGCGGCGGTTGGAGAAGCGTATTTCGTAGGGAATCTCGAGTTGCCGGCCAGCGGCCGGCGCTACCAAGGCGGGTCTTAATGGTAAGACCAATATGGCATCTAGCCCTATGGTCTAATAGGCTCTTCGCCGGAGTGGCGGTTAAATCCGCTGCAAGTGGTCTGATCGAAATCATTATTGGTAGGACCAATAATCGGCAGCCATGGCGATCCACCGCCTGCGGTGGGGCACCTTCCGCATCCAGTCGAGAGTCTTCATGCAGCCCTGGCAACACCTGTACGACCCCGCCGGCAACCTGTGGTTGTCCAGCCTGATCGCGCTGCTGCCGATCGCGTTCTTCTTCGTTGCCCTGGCCGTGCTGCGCATGAAGGGCTGGCTGGCCGGCACGATCACCGTGGCCATCGCGCTCGGCGTGGCCCTGCTGTTCTACCGCATGCCGCTGAACCAGGCGCTGGGCGCGGCCGGTTTCGGCTTCGTCTACGGCCTGTGGCCGATCGCCTGGATCATCATCGGCGCGGTGTTCCTCTACAAGGTCTCGGTCAAGACCGGTCAGTTCGACATCATCCGCGCTTCGATCCTGTCGGTGACCGAAGACCAGCGCCTGCAGATGCTGATGGTCGGTTTCGCCTTCGGTGCCTTCCTGGAAGGTGCGGCCGGTTTCGGTGCGCCGGTGGCGATCACTGCGGCACTGCTGGTCGGGCTGGGCTTCAAGCCGCTGTATGCCGCCGGCCTGTGCCTGATCGTCAACACCGCGCCAGTGGCGTTCGGCGCAATGGGCATTCCGATCATCGTGGCCGGGCAGGTCACCGGCCTGGATGCATTCGAGATCGGCCAGATGGCCGGCCGCCAGCTGCCGTTCCTGACCATCATCGTGCTGTTCTGGATCATGGCGATCATGGATGGCTGGCGCGGCATCAAGGAAACCTGGCCGGCGGTGCTGGTAGCCGGTGGCTCGTTCGCCATCGCGCAGTACCTGACGTCCAACTTCATCGGCCCGGAACTGCCGGACATCACCGCGTCGCTGGCGTCGCTGGTCTGCCTGACCCTGTTCCTGCGCCGCTGGAAGCCGGTACGGATCTTCCGCTTCGATACCGAATCCAGCGCCGAGGCGGCCGCACAGGCACTGGAGGCACCGCGCTACAGCGTCGGCCAGATCGCCAAGGCGTGGTCGCCGTTCCTGATCCTTACCGCGATGGTCACGCTGTGGAGCATCAAGCCGTTCAAGTCGCTGTTCGCGGCGGGCGGCCCGTTGGAAAGCTGGGTGCTGAAGCTCCCGGTGCCCGGCCTCGACCAGATGGTGCAGAAGATGCCGCCGATCGTGGACGCACCGCTCAGCTATGAGGCGGTCTACAAATTCGACTGGTTCTCGGCCACCGGCACCTCGATCATCCTCGCGGCGGTGATCGCGATCATCGCACTGCGCATGCCGGCCCGGTCGGCGCTGCAGACCTTCGGCGAAACCGTGCGTGAGCTGCGCATGCCGATCTACTCGATCGGCATGGTGCTGGCCTTCGCCTTCATCGCCAACTATTCGGGCCTGTCGGCAACACTGGCGCTGGCATTGGCACACACCGGCGACGCGTTCCCGTTCTTCTCGCCGTTCCTGGGTTGGCTGGGCGTGTTCCTGACCGGTTCGGATACCTCGTCCAATGCGCTGTTCTCGGCGCTGCAGGCCACCACTGCGCAGCAGATCGGCGTGTCCGACGTGCTGCTGGTAGCAGCCAACACCACCGGCGGTGTCACCGGCAAGATGATCTCGCCGCAGTCGATCGCCATTGCCTGTGCGGCGGTCGGCCTGGCCGGCAAGGAATCGGACCTGTTCCGCTTCACGGTCAAGCACAGCCTGATCTTCACCACCATGGTCGGCCTGATCACCCTGGCCCAGGCCTACTGGCTGACCTGGATGATTCCCTGAGCCATGCTGCGTGGCCTGACCCCCTGTTACGCGCTTCGGGCCACAATGGCGCCATGAGCACGCAACGTATTTCGGACAAGGTGGCCGCACAGCTGCGCGGCCTGGTGCAGGAACAGCGGCTGCAGCCGGGCGACCGGCTGCCGGCCGAGCGCGCCCTGGCGGTGCAGCTGGGGGTCTCGCGCACGGCACTGCGCGAGGCCATCGCGCAGCTGGCCAGCCAGGGCCTGCTGACCGCACGCGTCGGTGGCGGCACCTTCGTGGCCGAACCGGCGGCGCGCGCGCGGCAGGCGCTGGATGAACCGCTGGCGCCGTACCTGCCGCTGTTCCAGGGCGACCCGGAATATCGCTTCGACGTGCTGGAGATCCGCCACGCGCTGGAAGGTGCCACCGCCTGGCATGCGGCGCTGCGTGCAACCGACGAGGACCGCACGCGCATCGCGCAGGCCTTCCAGACCATGATGGACGCGCACGGCAAGGACGACCCCACCGGTGAAGCGGAGGCTGACGCGGCCTTCCACCTGTCCATCGCCGAGGCCTCGCACAACCTGGTGCTGCTGCAGGTGATGCGCGGCCTGTTCGAACTGCTGCAGACCAACATCTCGCAGAGCCGCGAAAAGCTCTACACCTCGGCGAGGACCTTCTCGCCATTGTCCGACCAGCACCGCGAGATGATGGACGCGGTGCTGGCAGGCGACCCCGAACGCGCGCGCGCCGCCGCGCATGCCCACCTCGAGTTCGTGCACACCACGCTGCGCACCCTCGATGACAACGAAGCCCGGCGTGCGCGGGCCTCGCGTCTACCTTCCCCACACGGTTGACTCCATGATCATCTCCGCCTCCACCGATTACCGTGCTGCTGCCGAACGCCGGCTGCCGCCGTTCCTGTTCCACTACATCGATGGCGGCGCGTATGCCGAGCACACGCTGAAGCGCAACGTTTCCGACCTGTCCGACATCGCGCTGCGCCAGCGCATCCTGCGCAACATGTCCGACCTGAGCCTGGAAACCGAGCTGTTCGGCGAAAAACTGGCGATGCCGGTGGCGCTGGCGCCGGTCGGCCTGACCGGCATGTATGCCCGTCGCGGCGAAGTACAGGCGGCGCGCGCGGCTGATAGCCGTGGCATCCCGTTCACCCTGTCCACTGTATCGGTGTGCCCGATCGAGGAAGTGGGCCCGGCCATCCAGCGGCCGATGTGGTTCCAGCTGTATGTGCTGCGCGACCGTGGCTTCATGCGCAATGCGCTGGAGCGGGCGCAGGCCGCCGGCGTGACCACGCTGGTGTTCACCGTGGACATGCCGGTGCCGGGCGCGCGCTACCGCGATGCACACTCCGGCATGAGCGGACCGAATGCCTCGCTGCGCCGTATCGGCCAGGCCATCACCCATCCGCACTGGGCGTGGGACGTGGGCCTGCTCGGCCGCCCGCATGATCTGGGCAATATTTCCACCTATCGAGGCAACCCGACCGGGCTGGAGGATTACATCGGCTGGCTGGGCAGCAACTTCGATCCGTCCATTTCGTGGAAGGACCTGGAGTGGATCCGGGAGTTCTGGAAGGGCCCGATGGTGATCAAGGGCATCCTTGACCCGGATGACGCGCGTGATGCGGTCAAGTTCGGCGCCGATGGCATCGTGGTCTCCAACCACGGCGGCCGCCAGCTGGACGGCGTGCTGTCCACCGCCCGGGCATTGCCGGCCATCGCCGATGCGGTGCAGGGCGACCTGAAGATCCTCGCCGATTCCGGCATCCGCACCGGCCTGGACGTGGTGCGCATGCTGGCGCTGGGTGCCGATACCGTGCTGCTGGGCCGCGCCTTCGTCTATGCACTGGCCGCGCAGGGCGAGGCCGGCGTGGCCAACCTGCTGGACCTGATCGCCAAGGAAATGCGCGTGGCGATGACGCTGACCGGCGCGCGTCGCATCGCCGACATCGGCCGCGATTCGCTGGTCAGCCTGCCATGAGTGGCCACGATGCCGTGCTGGCGCAGTTGCGCGACGCGGTCGGCAGCCGCAATGTACTGACCGGCGACAAGGCCACGCGCCGTTTCCGTCGCGGCTACCGCTTCGGCGATGGCCCGGTGCTGGCGGTGGTGCGCCCGGGCACCTTGCTGGAACTGTGGTACGTGCTGCAGGCAGCGGTGCAGGGTGGGGCGGCGATCATCCTGCAGGCGGCCAACACCGGCCTGACCGGCGGCTCGACCCCGGATGGCAACGACTACGGGCGGCCGATCGTGCTGATCAGCACGCTGCGCCTGACCGGCATCCAGCTGTTGAACGAAGGCCGCCAGGTGCTGTGCCTGCCGGGCGCCACGCTGGACCGCCTGGAGCGGACGCTGGCACCGCTGGGCCGCGAACCGCATTCGGTGATCGGCTCGTCCTGCATCGGCGCCTCGGTGCTGGGCGGCATCTGCAACAACTCCGGCGGTGCGCTGGTGCGTCGTGGGCCGGCCTACACCGAGCTGGCACTGTATGCACAGGTCGATGCGCAGGGCCAGCTGCAGCTGGTCAACCATCTGGGCATCGCGCTGGGCGATACACCCGAGCAGATCCTGCAGCGCCTGCAGGCCGGTGACTATGCTGCTGGCGACGTGGGGGACGGCGACGGCCGCGCCGCCTCCGATCCACGCTATGCCGAGGAAGTGCGCCGGGTCGATGCCGATACCCCGGCGCGCTTCAACGCTGATCCCAGCCGCCACTACGAAGCGGCCGGTTCGGCCGGCAAGCTGGCGGTGTTCGCGGTGCGCCTGGATACCTTTGAGAAGGAGGCCGCCGAGGTCTTCTATATCGGCAGCAACCGCACCGACAGCCTCACCGCGATCCGGCGCCAGCTGTTGACCGGATTTGAGCGCCTGCCGATTGCCGGCGAGTACATCCACCGCGATGCCTATGACATCGGCGAGCGCTACGGCAAGGACAGCTTCCTGCTGATCGACCGCCTTGGAACGGCGCGCGTGCCGGCCGCCTTCGCACTGAAGAGCCGCGTCGATGGCTGGTTCGAGCGGTTGGGCCTGCGCGGCGTGACCGACCGTGTGATGCAGGTGCTGACGGGCCTGCTGCCCTCGCACCTTCCCAAGCGCATGGGCGAGTTCCGCCAGCGCTATGAGCATCACCTGCTGCTGAAGGTGTCCGCACAGGACGCAGCGCAAACCGAAGCCTGGCTGCGCGACTTCTTCGCTGGCCACGAAGGCGGCTATTTCCACTGCACGGCAGAGGAGGGGCGCAAGGCGTTCCTGCATCGCTTCGCTGTGGCCGGTGCCGCGGTGCGCTACCGCGAAGTGCATCGCCACCAGGTGCAGGACATCGTGGCGCTGGACATCGCCCTGCGCCGCGATGATGCCGACTGGTTCGAGCAGTTACCGGCCGATATCGACGACCGTCTGTTGCACAAGCTGTATTACGGGCACTTCCTGTGCCACGTGTTCCACCAGGACTACATCGCGCGCAAGGGTGAAGACCCGATGGCGATTGAGCATGCGATGTGGGCATTGCTGGACAGGCGTGGTGCCGAGTACCCGGCCGAGCACAATGTCGGCCACCTGTATCCGGCCAAGCCGGCGCTGGCCGGGTTCTACAGGCAGCTGGACCCGAGCAATACGTTCAATCCCGGTATCGGCCAGACGTCGAAGGCGAAAGGGTGGGGTGGCTGCGACTGTAGTGGGCATTGACGGATACAACGTGGCTTTACTGTAGAGCCGAGCCTAAGCTCGGCTGCTCTTCCCGACAGACAGCAGTCGAGCATGGCTCGACTCTACAAAGTCAATGTCGAGCAGGCTCCCCGCCGCCCGGGCAACGGTTACCATCGGAAGCCCAACCGCAGGAGCCATCCATGCCCACCGCTGCCGCCCGTGCCACCCTGTGCGTTGTAGTGCTGGCTACCCCGGTGCTGGTGCTGGCCCAAGGCTCGATCCTGCCGCAGCAGCGCGATGCCGCCGGCAATGTGATGGAGCCGCTGGGACAGGTACTGATCGCGAGTGAGACTGGACCGTCGGGGCTTTATGACTGCACGCGGGACGGCGACTGGTGCGTGCGCGTGCAGCCGGTCGCCGAGGAGGGTGACCGGCCGACCGTGCTGGAGGTGCTTGAGAAGGCACCGGGCCAGGGCAAGCTACACACCTACCACGTCAGCATCGACGTGCCGCAGGAAAGCGAGCTGTCGCTGTGGCCGTGGATCGTGCGGCTGGCCCCGGGCGTGGGCAGCGATGAACCAGTGACCGACCCGCAGCAGCGCGCCCGCCAGAATGTGCTGGTGGGCGGCATCGTCACGTTCAGCGCCATGTACTCCGGTGGAGGTGCCGACGCGTCCACGCTGCAGCTGGCACGCGTACGTCACCTGCAGGACGACATCCAGGTGGACGACGACGTGCTGACCGTGCCATGGCTGGGTAATGCGATGATCCGCGCCTGTTTCAGCGAGCAGGACATGAAGCAGCGCGCAGGTGCCTGCCACGACGAATACGGCTTCTCGGCGAAGCTGGCGCTGGATACGGCTGCCGCGGGCATGCCGGTGCTGCGCTACCAGACCGTGGCGACCCGGTTCCCGGCCGGCGTTTCACGCTTCGAGGATTCGCTGGCCAAAGGCCCGCTGAAGAAGAAGGATCTGCGCAGCGAGCAGGACCCGGCGTGCACCTACATGCGGCTGTTCCGCTTCAGCGATGGGGTATTCCACCCCGACCAGGCGCTGCCGGACTGCGCCGGCTATACCGAACCCTGAACCCTGTAGTCGAGCCATGCTCGACTCGCGTTTTCTGTAGAGCCGAGCCCACGCTCGGCTGCCACGGAAGAGCAGCCGAGCGTGGGCTCGGCTCTACAGAAGCCTGTGGCGGTGCTTACTCGCAGCGGGTGGCGGTGATGATGTTGTCCTTGTCCACGAACACGCGCAGGCGGTCCTGGCGGATATCCTTGGTGGTGATGGTGCTGGGGCCGATCGGGTTGACCAGGCCGGCACCGCTCTCGCTGGACAGGCGGCGGATGTTGGGCTCATTGGCCGGCTGGCCGATCGCCCAGCCCAGCTGGCTGGCGTCGCAGCGGCCGCTGCCTTTGACTTCCGGGCCAGGGGTGCTGACGCAGGCCGACAGCAGCAGCGCAGAGGCCGGCAGCAACAGGGACAGACGGAATGCAGACATGCGAGCGCTCCTGCGCAGGGGAAGATGGCGGGAACGATAGCACCCGGCGTGCGAAAGGCGTCAGCGCCCCGGTCATTGCCGGCACAGCGTGGCCGTTGCATAGTGATAGGGATGACTGGCACCGCGCCAGCGGGTAGGCCGGGCTCTTCCGGCCCAGGTATTGGATACGGTATGACGGCAGGCAGTTTCCGCAGGAAGCACAAGACGATGGCGCTGGTGTTGTCGTTGCTGGGCGTGGCGTTTGCCGCCTCCGCTGCCGATCCGGAACCCGCGCCGGTCGAAACGCCGGTATTCGGTGCCTGGCGCAACCTGCAGACCGAATCCGGCTATGTGCCGGCGCAGCGCAACCTGGCCTTTGCCATGCTGCCGCAGGCGGCGACCCGGGGCGACCGTTTCGCCATCCTCGACCGTGAAGGCAAGCGGACGGTGTGCTGCCTGCAGGTGGCCAGTCCCTCGCTGGGCGTGGCCGCGCTGCGCGGTCAGTACCACCTGCCACAGGCCTGGGTGACCGACCTGAGCAATGGCCGCAGCCCCGCACGTCCCTATGTGCCGCACGTCTATGCGATGCAGCGGGTGGACGAGCTGGCCGACTACAGCTTCGCCGATGTGCCCGGCGCCTACAGCGACCTGGGCGGGCTGCTGATTCCGGAAGGTGCCGCGCTGGAGGCCGACGGCAGCGCCGTGCGCCTGGGTGAGACCCGCTATCCGCTGCATTTCCAGCGGCAGCCGCCCGCCGATGACGATGGCGCGCTGGATCGCTACAGCCTGCAGACCGGCGAGGGTGCCGCCCCGATCGTGGTTGAAGTGCCGTTCGGCACCTACTGATTGCAGCATTGCACTGGCTAGAATGCAGCGCGGCGCTGTCTGCCGTGCCTGCTCCGTGAGTCGTTTCCGTGTCCTTGCGCCCCTTCCTGCTGTCGTCCCTGCTGCTGTTGTCTGCCTGTGCCAGCGCGCCACCGCCGCCGCCGGCCCATTCCGATGCGTTGTGGCGATTGATCGAACGTGACTGCCGGGGCGTCGAAGGACCACGCGGCGACTGCCTGCGCGTGGAGACGGCCGCGGACCGCCGCGATGTGCTGGTCAAGGACGCGCACGGCGACTACCAGTTCCTGTTGATGCCGCTGGACAAGGTCAGCGGCATCGAGAACCGCAGCCTGTACCAGCGTGGTGCACCGAACTACTTCGCTGCAGCCTGGCAGGCGCGCAGCCTCACCGAACAGGCCCTGCGGCAACCGCTGCCACGCAATGTCGCCAGCCTGGCGTTGAACTCGCCGCACGGCCGGTCACAGCACCAGCTGCATATCCATGTGGATTGCCTGCGTGCCGACGTGCTGCAGGCGCTGGACACGCATGCTGCCGCCCTGGGTAGCCGCTGGGTACCGTTGCCGGTGCTGCTGCGCGGCCATCAGTACCAGGCCCGCCTGCTGCCGGGCGCGGAACTGACCGCCAATCCGCTCAATCTGCTGGCCTATGACCTCGCTGGCGTGGACGACGTAGGCCAGTGGAGCCTGGTCGTGGCCGGCCGGGACGCAGTGCAGGGCGGTCCGGGCTTCATCCTGCTGGCCACCCGCGTGGACGCCGGAACCGGCAACGAGGCCAGCGCTGAAGAACTGCAGGACCACGCGTGTTCGGTGCTGACCGGTGCCGACAACGCGCTGGAGCGGGTGCGCTAGTCCAGCACGCGATGCTGGCCGCGCCACATCGGCGCGGTCAGTGCCAGCAGCTGGCGATCCTGCCAGCCCTCCAGATCCAGATGATGGTCGCGCAGCAGGCCTTCCTGCTCGAAGCCGAAGGCGTGCAGCGCAGTGGCGAACGGGTCATTGCAGTTTGGTGGCAGCATCACGAACAGGCGATGCAGGCCGACATCCTCGAACAGGAACGGGCACAGCGCCCGTAGCGCCGCGTCGGTATGCGGGTGCCAGTGCTGCAGCGACAGCAACTCGGCACTGCGCGCGTGCAGCGACTGCAGGCGGATATGCAGCTGATCCAGCACCGTGCCGTGTTCGTCGTCGAACACTCCCAGCAGCAGCTGATCGTTGTCCTGCTCCAGGCGCGAGCGATGCATGTGGGCGAGAAAGCGTGCCTCCTCGTCGATGTCGCCGGGGTGACGGCGGCCGCGCCGGCGGCGGTCATCGAACAAGCGCCAGCGTGGCAGATCGGTGCGCAGGAATGGGCGCAGGGTGACCGGCGCCGCCTGCAGCTGCAGCAGATGGCGGCGCTGCACCGAGCGCAGCGGGGGAAGGGCGGAGGTCGGGTACGGGGTCGTCATCCCAGCAACGATGACCGTGTCAACAGCGCCAGACCATTCAAAACATTGCAAAAACACGCCGGGCATCGGGCCGGATCTGATTCGGTTCAGGCATAAGCCCATCAGGGCTGGTCATTTCCGTTGAAACCACCCATTCAGGACACTTTCGTTACGGGATCGTTATGCGCCGCTCAGGCCGCTGCTCCCGTACCACCACCCACTCCCCCAGGAAGCCCATGTCCGCCTCCCACAAGGCGCCGCGCCCGCGTCCGCTGGTGCTCGCACTGTCGTCCCTGATGCTGGTCTCGCTGCCGGCCTTCGCGCAGGAAAGCGCACCCACCTCATTGCAGGAAGTGAAGGTCACCGGCTCGCGCATTCCACGTGCGAGCGTCGAAGGGCCGTCGCCGGTGACGGTGATCAGCCGCGAGCAGATCGATGCGCAGGGCTACCGCAATGCCTTCGATGCGCTGAGCGCGCTGACCGAGAACACCGGCAACGTGCAGGGCGAGGACTTCGGCAATACCTTCACCCCGGCCGCCAACACCATCAACCTGCGCGGACTGGGCCCGAACCGCACGCTGGTGCTGGTCAACGGTCGCCGCCAGGCGGACTACCCGCTGGCCTACGAAGGTTCGGTGAACGTGGTCAACCTGGCCAACATTCCCAGCGCACTGATCGAGCGCATCGAAGTGCTGGCCGCCGGTGCATCGGCGGTGTACGGCTCCGACGCCATTGCAGGTGTGGTGAACATCATCCTCAAGGACCGCTTTGAGGGCGTGGACGTGAACGTGCGCGCCGGTGGCACCCAGCAGGGCGGTGGTGACAACCAGCGCGCGCAGGTGGTCGGTGGCAGTTCCGGCGAGCGTTGGGACGCGCTGTTCGGCTTCGAGTTCGACGTGCGCAAGGCGATCCACGCGCGCCAGCGCGACTTCATGGATTCGCTGGATGATGACCCGGCCGGCAAGGCACCGCAGGCGACCGCGATCGCCTATCGCCGCAATGCTGCCACTGGCCGCAACATCGATCCGGGCGTCAACGGCTGCGACGCAGCGTCGGACATCTATGGCGGCAGTGTGTTCCGCGCCAACAACCCGCGCCAGGGCTGGTACTGCGGCAGCAACGAGGCCGCAGCCAGCTACTGGACCGTGCAGACCCAGAAGCGCAACCTCAATGGCTATGGCCTGCTGACCTTCCACGTCAACGAGACCACCGACCTGTTCGCCGATGTCGCCGTGGGCAGCGCGCGGATCTACAACAACACGCGTGCACCGACCTGGACCTCGGCCCGCAACTACTTCTACAACCATACCACCGGCAACCTGGAAAGCTGGTACCGCCGCTTCGCGCCGGAGGAAATCGGCGGCCTGCCGCGCAATGCCAACCGCTTCCTGGAAAACTCGTGGTCGTTCAACGTCGGCGCACGTGGCCAGATCGGCGACAGCGGCTGGGATTACGAAGCGGTCTACAGCCGCTCGCGTTACGAAAACCGCACCCGTCGCCCGGTGCTGCTGGCCGGCATCAATGAATACCTGCTGGGCCCGAAGCTGGGCGTGCGCAATGGCGTGGAGGTCTATGCGCCGGACCCGGCGCGCCTGTTCCAGCCGCTGAGCCCGAACGAGTACCAGGGCCTGTCCGGCTACCAGGAGAGCCGCAACGCGGCGTGGTTGCAGACCTTCAGCGCCAGCGTCAACGGCCGGTTGTTCGCACTGCCCGGTGGCGATGCCGCGCTGGCCTCGGTGGTCGAGGCCGGCAGCCAGGGCTACCGCAACCGCCCGGACCCGCGCCTGGGCACCGGCGAGTTCTGGAACACCAGCGCCGGCATCGGTGCCGGTGGCGAGCGCGACCGCTATGCCGCCGGCGTGGAGCTGCAGCTGCCGTTGCTGCAGTCGCTGACCACCACCCTGGCCGGTCGCTATGATCAGTATCGTGCCGGCGGCGAGCACATCGGCAAGGCGACCTGGAGCTTCGGCGTCGAGTTCCGCCCGATCGAGAGCCTGTTGATCCGTGGTACGGCGGCGACCAGTTTCCGGGCGCCGGACATGAACTACGTGTTCGCGACCGAGACGCGCGGTTACAACCCGGGCATGACCGACTACTGGCGCTGCCGCACCGCAGGCCAGTCGTACGACAACTGTGACTACAACGGCCTGTCGATCGACTACAGCAACCGCGCCAATGCCCAGCTGCAGCCGGAATCGGCCAAGTCGTATGGCTTCGGCGTGGTCTGGTCGCCGCTGTCCGGCCTGGATTTCAGCGCCGACTACTACGACATCCGCATAGACAACGAGGTGACCAGCCTCGATACCAGCCGCATCCTGCGTGACGAGGCCGATTGCCGCCTGGGCCGCACGCTGGGCGGCGAAGCGCGCGATATCGGTTCACCGCTGTGCCAGGACGCGCTGTCGCGAGTGATCCGCAACCCATCCACTGCAACCGTGCAGCCGGACCAGGTGACCCGCGTGCTGATCAACCCGATCAACGCCGCCTCCGAATCGGTGCGTGGCCTGGACCTGAAGGGCAACTGGCGTTTCGATGCCGGCCGCTATGGCCGCTTCACCACGCGCCTGGCCTATACCGTGGTGCTGGAGCATAAATACCGGCAGTTCTCCGATGATCCGGAGCGTGACATCCGCAATTCGCTGGATGATTACCAGTGGCGCAGCAAGGCCAACGGCAGCATCACCTGGAACCAGGGTGACTGGACCACCACGCTGTACGGCAACCGCTTCGGCTCGCTGCCGAAGACCGATGGCAGCGGCCGCATCGCACCGTACATGACGTACAACGCCAGCGTGTTCCGCCAATTTGGCGAGAATCTGTCGGTGGGCGTGATCGTCAACAACCTGCGTGACAGCCGCCCGCCGGCAGACAAGAACGGTGGCGGCTGGCCGTTCTACCCGGTTGGCAACTACGACCCGTATGGCCGCCAGTACTGGCTGCAGCTGGACTACCGGTTCCGCTGATCCGGCAGGCGAACGAAAGGCCCGGCATTGCCGGGCTTTTCTTTGTGCAGCGCACCCGTGCAGCCGCTGCGCGCGTGGCATGCTGTGACGCTACGCGGAGGAGGATGCGCATGGATGTCAGGGTGTGGAGCGTGCTTGCCGTGCTGGCCATTGCCGGTTGCGACAGCAAGCAGGCGGCCAGCGTGGAGGGTGCTGCGAAGACGGCCGGGGCCGCGCCCGTGCCGTCCCTTTCCAGCGCGGTGACCGATGCTGGATCAGCGCGCATGCCAACGGCATCGAAGCGTGCGACGGCCACGCAGGTGCCTGCGGATCCCGAGGGACACTTCCTCGAGGGCGAGCGCTTGCTGTTGACTGAAGGAGCACTGTCGGCGGAAAAGAGCGACGTGATACTTGGCTCGGACAACGCCTTTGCGCAGGCGATCAGCCAGTTCGAGCGGGATGCGGTGGGCCACCCGGAAGTGCAGGACCTGACCCGGCTCTACAGGACGGCCGCGACCCGGCTCATCGGCAGCGACGGCACGCTGGTGTCTTTTGCCTGTGGCTACAGCCTGTGTGTCGGCCAGATCCGAAGCCGTACCGACGAGGATTTCAGTGCCTGGTCCGAGGCGATCGGCATGGACAAGGCGGCCCCGGTCTACAGTCTGACCACGGCGCCGATGACATGGGGCAGGGACCAGCGTGGTGGGCGCTTCGTGTTCTCGGTGGATCCTGCAGCCAACGCCATCACGGGCCCGTAGCCGGCAGATGCCCGGCGCCACGGCGTTTTACGGAAGTGCCTGCTGCAGGTACGACTCGATGACGTAGCTGAAAGGTTGCTGCTGGCGGTCCCGCAGCAGGGCGCGCACTTCCAGGATCACGCCGTGATCGCCTTCGCCCCGCGGCGGCCAGAACGTCTGGTCAGCCAGGGTCTGGCGCTGGAAACCGAGCGGGCCGACCACGCGACCGAATGGTTCGTCGGTGCTGTCCAGCACCTGGTTCATGGCCGGGCTGAGGTGGCCGGGCAGGTACCAGTTGTCGGCCTCGGACAGCACGCGGCTGCCGCAGACCAGCTGTACGCGGCGATAGCGTAGTTCGGTACCCGGCTTCGCGCCCAGCGACTGCAGAACGTCGGCGGGGGCAGGCTTGTCCTGGCCGTGTATGCGCACTGCACGCACCCGCGCCTGTTCGGCCAGGCCGTGCTCGGCGCACCAGTGTTCCAGCGTGGCGGTGGCGCTCTGCCCGGACAGCACACGCTGGTGCAGGCGCTCCACCAGTGCAGCCGGGGCGATGCGCTGCTGGCCCGGCGGCGACTGCAGCGGCGCAGCGGCCGCAGCATCAGTGGCGGACAGGCTGGCGATCGGGGCGGCGGCAAGCAGGGACGCGGCCTGCCAGCGGCGGAGACGATCGTGGCGGTCGGACGGGCCCATGCGGCATCACAGCGGAAACAGGCGCCCATGTTACCCGTTCAGGGGTGTGCACGGCGTGGCTGCGACCGGTTGTCGCAGGGGTAGCCATCGTTCTGGTGAATGTGTGCCATCCAGATATTTCGTTGGTCGATGGCTGCGACGAGGGGCACGATGGCGCCATTCTTGGCATTCCGGGAGTTCCCGATGACCCTCCAGTTCGTCCATGGCGGTGTCGACCGCGACGGTGCGCCGCTGCATTTCCATATCCGTGATGGCCGCATCAGCGGCCTCAATGGCGAGGCCGCGCCGGCAGAAGGGGCTGAATGCGTCAACCTGCAGGGGTTTGCGGTGCTGCCCGGGCTGGTCGACGGCCACATCCACCTCGACAAAAGCTTCGTCGGCGACCATTGGCACCCGCACCAGCCGGTGAACAGCCTGCGTGAGCGGCTGGCGGTGGAGAAGGCGGCGGTGGCGGGTGCGGCTCCGATGGTGGACCGGGCCGAGGCGCTGATCCGCCAGTGCAGTGCTTTCGGTACGGTGGCGATGCGTTGCCATGTCGATATCGACGCGAGCACGGGCCTCGGCCATCTCGAAGCGGTGCGCGAGGCGGCGTTGCGCTGTGCCGACATCATGCGCATCCAGCTGGTGGCGTTCCCGCAGGCCGGGGTGATGTCCTGTCCGGGTACCGCCACCGTACTGGAGCAGGCGCTTGTCGCGGGCGTGGAAGTGTTGGGTGGCATCGATCCCACCACGCTCGATGGTGATGCCGAAGGCCAGCTGACGCTGCTGTTCGGCTTGGCCGAGCGCTACGGCGTGCAGCTGGACATCCATCTGCACGAGCCCAGCGAAACCGGCCTGGCGCAGCTGCTGCGCATCGCCGCGCGTACCCGGGCCGCCGGTCTGCAGGGGCGTGTTGCGGTCAGCCATGCCTATGCGCTGGGCGACGTGCCGCTGGCGCGTGCGCTGCAGGTGGGCGAGGTGCTGGCCACGGCGGGCGTAGCGATCATGAGCAATGCGCCGGGCGATCATCCGTTCCCGCCGCTGCGCGCGCTGCATGATGCCGGCGTGCGCGTGTTCGCAGGCAACGACAACATCCGTGACTGCTGGTGGCCGTACGGCAACGGCGACCTGCTGCAGCGAGCGATGCTGCTGGGCTACCGGTCCGGCTTCTACACCGATGCCGACCTGATGCTGGCGCTGGACATGGTCACCGCCCACGCCGCGCAGGCGATCGGCCTGCCGCAGCATGGTATTGCCGAAGGCCAGCCAGCCACTTTCGTGGCGGTGCGTGCCGACCACGGCCCGGCTGCCGTGGCCGGGGTGCCGGTGGAGCGCCGGGTGGTGGTCGACGGCCGCTGGCTGTAGATCCAAGCCGCGCAATCCCCTGTAGTGCCGAGCCATGCTGGGTGGCCTTTCAGACGTAATCGTCGGCGCGGGTGGCGACGAATTCCTCAAGCCACGCGAGCAGGTGGGCGATGTCGATGATCTCGCCCTGCTCGACGCGCTTGAGCAGCAGTGTGCTGGCGCCGATCTGCAGGCTGCTGTCGGCATAGCGCAGCACCGCGTCGATGCCCCAGGCATCGGTGACCTGCATCCAGGCCAGGCCCGGCACGCGCTGGGCCAGGGTGTCACCGAACGCCACGCCCAGCGCTTCCCAGCCATCGCAGTCGTCACGGTCGATCAGCTCGGCATCGACCACGCGCTGCAGGGTGGTGGCCGCCAGCGGCCACTGCACCGGCAACGTCGGGAATCCGGCGGTCACACGCGCGGCGATCAGCGAACGCTGGTGCTGCAGATGCGTCTGCAGGGCAGCGGGCAGGGGCTCGAAGCGGGTGGGGATTTCGTCGGACATGGCAAGGCGCCGTGGGGCACGGAAACAGCAGGCACTCTACGAGGCGATGTGGCCCGCCGTGCGGCCGGAGTGACCATGTTTCGATGCGTGATGCGCGAACGGCATCCACGCATGGCGTGGATCTACTGTGGTCAGTCCGGTTCGCGCTGCACCTGGCGCCACAGCTCGCTGGCCAGCGCACGCACGGCATCGTCGGCGTCGGCACGGTGCAGCAGGCCGATTTCGTAGTTGTCGATCACCGGCAGCTCGCGCTCGCCATCGATGATGCGGTGTTCGCGGGTGACCGCGCGGCGTGGCAGCAGGCTGATGCCGATGCCATCGGCCACCGCGCCCTGGATGCCGCTCAGCGACGAACTGGTGAAGGCAATGCGCCAGCGCAGGCCCAGCGCTTCCACGGCGTGGATCATCTCGTCGCGGTACAGCCCGCGCGGTGGAAACGTGACCAGTGGCAGCGGGTCCTGCTGCAGGCAGCTGCTGCGCAGGCTGTCGATCCAGTGCATCGGCTCGCGGCGGCAGTGCACGGCCTGGCGGCTGTTGCGGCGCTGCTTGACCAGCACCAGGTCCAACTCGCCGTGGTCGAAGCCCTGCGCCAGGTCGCGGCTGAGGCCGCTGCTGATCTCCAGCTTCACCTGCGGGTGGCGGCGGCTGAAGGCGGCCAGCATGCGGGTGGTCTGCGGGTTGACGAAATCCTCGGGCACGCCGATGCGGACGGCAGTCTCCACCGTCGCGCCGGCCAGCGCCTGTGCCATTTCCTCGTTCAGGTCGAGCATGCGCCGCGCGTAGCCGAGCAGGGTGTGGCCGGCGTCGGTGGGGTGCACGTCGCGGTGGCCGCGTTCGAGCAGGCGATGCCCGGCCAGTTCCTCCAGCCGGCGAACCTTCTGGCTGACCGTGGACTGGGTCGAATGCAGGCGCGTGGCCGCCGTCGTGAAGCTGCCACAGTCGGCCACCATCACCAGCGCCCGCAGCAGGTCCAGTTCGAACAGGGTTCTATTCGATTTGGCACTGTCTTGCATTTGAACATTTCACTTCTGGATACCCAGGCCGACTTCTACCATGCAGGGCAGGGGCCGGCAATGCCCGGCTGTTGCTACCGTCGCCCGGTGCTCCGTGGCGACGGACATGAGGAGACACTGTCATGCGCGTCCATCGTTCCCCTGGCTGGCCTGCGCCGTTCGCGCGCGTGCTGCTGTTGTGCGTGCTGGCCATGGTCACCCCGGCCTGCACCGCAACGTTCAACGCCGACGTCGATGGCCGCCTGCGGGATGCTGCCAGCCGCGGCGACGCCGATGCGGTGCGACAGGCGATCGAGGATGGGGCCACGCTGGAGGCGTGCGATGTCCAGGGCCGCACCGCGCTGCTGCTGGCCACGCACGGCAACAACGTGGATGCCGCGCGTGAGCTGATCGAAGCCGGCGCCGACGTCAATGCGAAGGACGCGTTGCAGGACAGCGCCTACCTGTATGCCGGCGCGCGTGGCCTGGATGAGATCCTGGCGATGACGCTGGCGCATGGCGCCGATCTGCGCAGCACCAACCGCTATGGCGGCACCGCGCTGATTCCCGCCGCCGAGCGCGGCCACGTCGCCACCGTGCGCACGCTGCTGCGGGCCGGTGTGGAGGTGGACCATGTCAACCGTCTGCACTGGACCGCGCTGCTGGAAGCGATCCTGCTCGGCGACGGCGGTGCACGCCACGTACAGATCGTGCAGCTGCTGCTGGAGGCCGGTGCCGACCCGGAGCTGGCCGATGGCGACGGCGTGACGCCGCTGGCCCACGCGCGCCAGCGCGGCTATACCGACATTGAAACCCTGCTGCGCCAGCACGGCGCAACGCGCTGATACAGAGCCCCTTCCACCCCGCACGCTGGCCGTGCCCACCAGGATGCTGTCCATGTTCCGTTCCCGTCCATTGTCCCTCGCCATCCTTCTTGCGGTGGCACCGCTGTCGGCTTCCGCCGCAGAACGCGCCGACCTGCTGATCCGCAATGCCACCGTGGTCGATGTCGAACACGCCAGCACCCTGGCCGGGCAGAGCGTGGTGATCCGTGGCGATGACATCGTCGCTGTCGGCCCGGACGCGCAGCTGCGTAGCCAGTGGAGCGCGGCCCGCCAGATTGACGCCAAGGGCAAGTACCTGATCCCGGGGCTGTGGGACATGCACGTGCACTTCGGCGGTGGCCCGGCGCTGATCGAAGAGAACAAGGCACTGCTGCCGCTGTACATCGCGCACGGCATCACCACGGTGCGTGACTGTTCCGGCGATCTGCCCGAGCAGGTGCTGCAGTGGCGTGGCGAGATCGCCAAGGGCACCCTGTTTGGCCCGCGCCTGCTCAGTTCCGGCGCGAAGATCGAAGGCATCAAGCCGGTCTGGAAGGGCACGATCGAAGTGGGCAGCGAGGCCGACGCCGACAAGGCGATCGCCCGCCTGCAGCACGACAAGGTCGATTTCGTGAAGATCACCGACAGCACGCTGAAGCCAGAACTGTTCCTGTACTCGGCCAGTGCCGCACGCAAGGCCGGGTTCAAGGCGTCGGGCCACATCCCGATGGCGCTGACTGTGGAGCAGGCAGTCGATGCCGGCCTGGCTTCGATCGAGCACCTGGACTACGCGTTCAAGGCCGGCAGCAAGGACGAGGCGCAGATCGCCGCCGACTTCGGTGCCGGCCGCATCGACCGCGCCGAAGCCAACCGCCGACTGGACGCCAGCTTCGGCCGCGATACCGCGATGCATGCCTACCGCGACTTCGCCAAGCGCGGCGTGTTCGTGACCCCGACCCTCAACGGTGGGCGCATCCTGGATTTCCTTGACCAGGACGACCACGCCAACGATCCCTATCTGGCGTACATCGGCCCGGGCCTGCGTGCGACCTACCAGTGGCGCGTGGACCGCGCGGCGAAGGCCTCGCCGGCGCAGATCGAAGCGCGCCATGCGCAGTACCACCAGGTGGCCGCAGTGCTGCCGATGCTGCAGGAAGCGGGCGTGACGATCATCGCCGGCACCGATGCAGGCTTCCTCAATTCGTTCAACTTCCCGGGCATCGCCCTGCACCAGGAGCTGCAGCTGTTCGTGAAGGAGGGCCTGAGCGCACCGCAGGCGCTGTCGGCCGCAACCCGTTCCGGTCCGGCCTGGTTCGGCCAGATGGACCGTTACGGTGGTGTCGCGCAGGGCAAGGCCGCCGATCTGGTGCTGCTGACCGCCAACCCGCTGCAGGACATTGCCGCCACCGAAAAGATCGACAGCGTGATCCTGCGTGGCAACGTGTATGACCGGGCCGCGCTGGACAAGATGCTGGCCGACACCAAGGCCAAGGTCGCGGCGTGGAATGCCGAGGCTGCGAAGGCGCAATGATCGACAGGGTCGGATCCCTTCCAAACGGGAAGGGCTCTGACCCTGTGGTCTTGAACGGAATCCACGCCATGCGTGGATGATGCGGCCGATGACCTAACGCGGCGCCGGCCGCATTCCATGCAATTGCGGCAGCGCGGCCTTCATCGCATCGATGAAGGCGCGCAGCCGTGGGGGCTGCTGGCGTGCGGCGGGAAACACCACGTGTACCGGCAGTGCCGGCGCCTGCCAGTCCGGCAGCAGCTGCACCAGCCGACCTTGTGCGAGGTCCTCGGCCACCAGCCAGGCCGAGACCACGGCCGCTCCCAGCCCGGCACATGCGGCCTGTTGCACCACGAACAGGTTGTCGCTGAGCAGTCGCGGGCTGATCGAAAGGGTATGCGCGCGCCCCTGCGCGTCATGCAGCAGCAGTCGTTCGCCGTAGTAGGTGACCAGCGAGATCCACGGCAGTGACTGTGCCTGTTCCGGCGTACTGACGGCCGTGGCGTCCACCAGCGAGGGCGCCGCCACGACGATGCGCGGTACTTCGGCCAGCGGCAGCGCGACCATGCGCGGTTCGTCGACCGGTCCCACCCGCACAGCGCAGTCGATGCCTTCTGCGATGAAGTCCGGGCGCCGATCTTCCAGGATCCACTCCAGACTCAGCTGCGGGTGCTGGGCGAGGAACGCGAGCATGGTCGGCAGCAGCTGCGCCTGGCCGAAGGCATGCGGCACCATCACCCGCAGGCGGCCGCGCAGTGTTTCCGGTTCGCCGTGCAGTTCGGCCTGCAGCGACTCCCATTCGTCGACCACGCGTTGCGCATGGCGCTGGCAGCGCAGGCCATCTTCGGTCAGCTGCAGGCCGTGGGTGGAGCGCTGCAGCAGGCGAAGGCCGAGCTGCCGCTCCAGTGCCTGCAGGCGGCGACTGACCGTCGGCTGGGTGGTGCCCAGCTGCACGGCTGCGGCAGACAGGCTGCCGGCATCGACGATGCGCAGGAAGGTGCGCAGCAGATCCAGGCGATCGGCGCCGGTGGCAGGGTCATTCATGCGTATGGCGTATGGAGGATATGTAATTGAGCCTACTACAGACGTTTGGCGAATACCGTCAGGATACGCCCACTTCTTCCACCGGACTCCCCCAATGTTTACCCCTTCGCTATCCGTCGCCGCCGCACCTGCGACCGCACCCTCCACCCCGCTGGTGCTGGCAATGGCGGCCGGCGCCGGCTTTTCGGTCGCCTCGCTCTACTACAGCCAGCCGATGCTGGGCCTGATCGCCCAGGACCTCGGCGCAGGCGAGCGCGCCGCCGGCCTGGTACCGACCCTGACCCAGCTCGGCTATGCCCTGGGTATCCTGCTGTTGGCGCCGTTGGGCGACCGGTTTGACCGCCGCAACCTGATCCTGTTGAAGTCCGCGTTGCTGGCACTGGCATTGGGCGCTGCAGCGATGGCCGGGCACCTGCCGGGCCTGCTGATGGCCAGCCTGCTGGTCGGGCTGATGGCCACGCTGGCACAGGACATCGTGCCGGCCGCTGCGGTGCTGGCGCCGGATGCACAGCGCGGCCAGATCGTCGGGCGGGTAATGACCGGCCTGCTGCTCGGCATCCTGTTGTCGCGCGTAGTCAGTGGCGTAGTGGCCGAGGCGTGGGGCTGGCGCACGCAGTTCGTGCTGGCTGCAGTATCAGTGGCGGCGATGGGGGCGGTGATGGCGCGCGCGCTGCCGCGCTTCGCACCGACCAGCACGCTGCGCTATCCGGCGTTGCTGGGTTCGTTGTTGGCGTTGTGGCGCGAGCAGCCGCAGCTGCGTCGTGCGGTGGCCAGCCAGTCGTTGCTGGCGGTCGGCTTCAGCGCGTTCTGGTCGACGCTGGCGCTGATGCTGCATGCACGTCTGGGCCTGGGCAGTGCGGCGGCGGGGGCGTTCGGTATTGCCGGTGCAGCCGGTGCGCTGGCCGCGCCTTTCGCCGGCCGTTTCGCCGATCGACTGGGATGCCATGCAGTGGCGCGGCTGGCGATCGCGGTGGCACTGCTGGGCTTCGGTTTGCTGCTGGCTGAAGCCTGGTTGCCGGCCGCTGCGCTGCTGCCGCTGCTGGTGGTGAGCGCGCTGCTGTTCGACTTCGGTTTCCAGTCGGCGCTGGTGGCGCACCAGACGCTGGTCTATGGCCTGGTGCCGCCGGCACGCAGCCGCCTCAATGCGTTGCTGTTCACGGGCATGTTCATCGGCATGGCCGCCGGTGGTGCGCTGGGCAGCCTGGCGCTGGCGCAATGGGGGTGGCACGGCGTGGCGTGGTTGGCGGTGGTGTGTGCGGGCGGCAGCCTGCTGCTGCGTTTGAAGTAGGGGTGGTGTTCGGCAGGGCTTGCAGCCCTGCACCTGCTGGAGGCAACGGCAACAGCAACGGCAACAGCAACGGCGGGGTTCCTGTAGGTAGGCGGGGTGGGTCCGGTTGCGGGGGACGCCGTGAATCCGTCCATGGAGGCTCGGTCGCGCCATCCAGGGTGCTCACGCCCCCCACCGGCACCCACCCCGCCTTCGACAGTTTCCTGCGGTGTGTTGGAACGGCTCTTGGGGTCAGATCCGTTTTCCGGAGGAAAACGGATCTGACCCCAGATTGATTTCGATATCTGACAGAAGTGTCGACCAAGGTCGACACCTGCCAACAGCCGTGGAGTTCTGTCAGAGGTGGGGCGGTGTCGGAGTGCGGGGTGTCCGCGGCATGGATGCCGCGGCCAAGCCCCCAAGGATGGGTTCACGGCGTCCCCGCAGTCCGACACCGCCCCGCATCCCACGGAATCCATGCTGTTGCTGTTGTTGTTGCCGTTGCTGTTGTTGTTGTTGTTGCCGTTGCTGTTGAGGTCGCCGGCCAGCGGCCGGCACTACCGCGGGTGCAGGGCGCAGCCCTGCCGAACACCCCCTAATCGTGACCGCTGTCGTCCAGGCTGATGATGCCGCGCCTCAGCGCCTGGGTCACCGCATGCGTGCGATCACCCACGCCCAGTTTGTCCATCAGGCTTTTCATGTGCGCCTTCACCGTCTGCTCGGAAATCTGCATGCGCTCGCCGATCCGCTTGTTCGACAGGCCACCGGCCACGTGCCGCAGCACTTCGGTCTCGCGCGGCGACAACCGGTCTTCCACCACATGCGCAGCGATGCTCGCCGCCACCGCCGGGGGAATCGGTGCGCGCCGGCCGCCAGCGACCATGCGGATCGTATCGACCAGCTCGTGGCGCAGCATGTCCTTCAACAGGTACGCACTGGCGCCGGCCTGCAGCGCCCGCACCGCACGCACGTCACCGCGGTAGGTGGTCAGCACGATGATGCGCGCACGCGGATCCATCGCGCGGATCCGCACGATGGCTTCAACACCATCCAGGCGTGGCATCTGCAGGTCCATCAGTACCACGTCCGGCTGCAGCTGCTGATAGCGCGCGATGGCTTCCTCGCCATCGGCGGCCTCGCCGAGCAGGCGCAGGTCGGAATGGGCACCCAGCAGCGCAGCCAGGCCGTCACGCAGCAGCGGGTGGTCGTCGACCACCAGTACGCCGATCGGGGCAGGGGATTCAGTCATGGCTCGTTCTACTCCAGGGCCAGCGCCAACGCGAGGGGCGGCGGTGATAGAGGCGCCGGGCGGGAACCGCCAGCGCGACTTCGGTACCCAGCCCGGTGCGGGTCCACAGCTGCAGTTCCGCACCGAGGCGCTGCGCGCGCTCACGCATACCCTGCAGGCCCCAATGACCATGGCCGGCATTCTCGTCGGCGATGCCGACGCCATCGTCGCGCACGTGCAGCAGGAAGCAACGCGTGCCGTACGACAGTTCCACTTCGATGGCGCTGGCGTTGGCATGACGCAACGCATTGCGGATCGCCTCACGCCCGATCAGGAACACCTCTTCAGCCGCGTCGGCCTGCAGCGATGGCGTTGCACCTTCTACGGTCAGGCGCAGTGGGTTGGTACCGTGCCCGGCGTACTCGGCGTGCACATCGGCCAGTGCCGAAGCGAGGTCGCGGCCAGCGAACGGTCCCTCACGCAGGGCATTGACCCGCTCGCGGCCCTCGGCCAGGTTGCGCTCGGCCAGCTGCATCGCCGACTCCAGCTGGTTGCGCACCGGCTCCGGCGTCTGTGCGGACTGGCTGATCGCGTGCAGGCGCAGGATCAGGCCCTGGCTGCCCTGCAGCAGGGTGTCGTGCAGGTCGCGCGCGATGCGTTCGCGTTCGCCATTGCGTTCCTGCAGGCGTGCGCGGAACAGCGCAGCCAGCTGCCCGCTGCGGATGCGCACTGCCAGCACCAGCAGCGCGAGTATCGCGGCGGCGCACAGCAGCTTGAACCACACGGTCTGCATAAAGGTGGGAGCGATGCGGAAGCTGCGGCTGGCCGGAGAGGTACTCCAGATGCCGTCTTCGTTGGCCGCTTCCACCTCGAACCGGTAGTTCCCCGGCGCGAGATTGGTGTAATACGCGCGGGTGCTGCTGCCTGCGTCCTGCCAGCCATCGTCGACGCCGGAGAGGCGGTATCGGTAGCGGTTTCGCTCCGGACGTGCCAATGACAGCGCCACGTAATCGATCTGCAGCTGGCTGGTGCCGGCCGGGAGGCGCAGGCCATCGTGTAGCGGCTCGTGTTCGCTGCCATACAGCACCTCGCCGATGCGCACGCTGGGAGCCATCGTATTGACGTGCGAGCGGGTGGTGTCCAACCAGGCCAGGCCCTGGTTGGTGGCCAGCCACAGCAGGCCGTCATCGGCCAGGGCGGCGGTGGCGATCGGTCCGCTCTGCAGGGCGATGCCGGGCATGCCGTCGATGGCATCGAACAGGCGTGGCGTGACCGGCAGGCCGGTGCGCAGGGCACGGCGCAGCAACCCGCTTTCCATCCGCACCAGACCACGGCTGCCATTGAGCCACAGGTGGCCATTGGCATCGGCGACCATGCCGGTGATGCCTTCCAGGACGCCGGCCATGTCGGTGCGCACCGGAACGAATCGTCCATTGCCCAGTCGCGCAGCCAGCCCGGCTTCGCCGGCGATCAGCAGCAGGTCCTGGTGATGCAGCATCGCCGTGATCGGCCCCACTGACAGGCCGTGGCCGGCATCGAAGGTCTCGATGCCGGTTGCGTCCATCCGGCGCAGTCGGCCATCGGCATAGCCGAGCAGCAGCTGGCCATGGGTGTCGAGCGCAAGCGATGAGCAGGCCTGCTCGGGCAGGCGGCTTTCGCGTTGCCACTGGTTGTGCTGGTAGTGCAGCACCCCGCGTTCACCGGCGCAGGCCCAGGCCTGTCCGTCGTCGGGGAACAGCAGGGCATGCAGCGGCTGCCCGGAGAATGGCGCCGGCAGTGGGATCAAGGTGGTGTGGCCGGCGACGGTGCGCGCAAGGTTGATCCAATCGAACTGCCAGATCGGTGTGGGCGCCTGGCGCGCGGCGGCCTGCAGCTGTGTGGCGCTGCCATCCAGCAGGGTGCGCCGCAGGTCGTAGGGCTTGAGATCTTCGCCGTAGCCATACACACGGCCATCGCTGGCCCGCACCAGCGAGCGGTAGGGATCGCTCGGACCCACTGCCAGGGTGTGCACGCTGCGTGCGCGGAAGCGGTTGAGGCCGAGATTGGTACCGACCCAGAGATTGTCTTCGCGATCGACGATGATCGGTACCGCCGAGGTGGCGGTCAGGCCATGCGGTGAATCGAAGCGCTCCATACGCACGGCCCGGGTGCCGTCGAAACTGACGCGGGCCACGCCGCCGTGCGGGCTCATGGTGGCCCACAGCGCGCCATCGGCAGTGAACTGCAGACGCGCGGCAACCAGCTCCGGCAGCCGCCGCGCTTCGCGCTCGCTGTCCGGCAACAGGCCCTGCGCGTTGGCCAGTGGCGAGGTGCCGCGCAGCCGGTCGGCCAGCCACACTTCGCCCTGCGGGCTTTCGGCCAGCGTCGCCATCTGCGAGACGGCGATGCCGGTGTCCTGGAAGGTTGCCTGGCCAGCAGCGCGCATCCACACCTTCAGATCGGCCAGGACCCAGAACCTGTCCCGGCTGTCGTGCAGCAGCCACTGCACGCGGCGCTCCGGTAGGCCAGCACTGGCTGGCAGTGGCAGCCAGCGTTGTCCATCAAAGCGGCGCAGCCCGCCATTGATCGCCGCCCACAGCCGGCCCTCGCGATCCTGGCTGAAGTGCGGCACCACACCGACCGGTACTCCCTGTTCGCGGCCATAGCTGTGCAGCTGTCCCTGCGCGAACCGGCTGATGCCGGCCTGGAAGTAGCCGATCCACAGGGCGCCATCGCGGCCCTGCGCCAGCGTGACCATGTTGGTGGACGGGAACTGGCTGCCGACGGGCGCCGCCTGCCGTTCGAAACGACGGCCATCGAAGCGGTACAGGCCCGAGCCCGTGGCCAGCCACAACAGACCGTCGCGGTCCTGGGCAATGTCCCAGATGTCGCCCGGCGCACCCTGGCCAACGCGCCAGGCGGTGTGCTCGTAATCGGGCAGCCCGCCGCTCACCGGTGGGCGCTGCACGGCAAGGGCGGGCAGGGCGGTCAACAACAGCAGGCACGTCAGCAGCGTCGGCAAGCGACACAGGAACGGGAAGGGGCGGCCACGCATGGCGCGCATTCTGGCAGGTGTGGGGCAACCCAGGGTGACCCGAACGGGGTAGGCGGCGTGCGCCGACGTCGGCTATCACGCCGGCATGTCCTCTGGAGCCCCGCCATGCAACGCCTGTTCGTGATGTTCCCTGATCGCGGGCCGGGCCTCGGTCTGCTGTGGCTGCGGTTGTGCCTGTCTGCGGCATTGTGCTCGCCCGGCACGCATGCGGGCGGGTGGTCGGCGCTGTGCCTGCTGGCAGTGCCGATGCTCATGCTGGGTGTGTTGACGCCACTGGCGGCGCTGATGGCGGCCGTGGGCATGTTCGCGCAGCAGGCGCCGTGGCCACAGGTGGTTCTGCCATTGGCGCTGTTGATGCTGGGCCCTGGCGCCTATTCACTGGATGCGCGGTTGTTTGGTCGTCGCCTGCTCGGTCGCCGGCCTCCCCCATTCGGGTAGGTGCTGGCCTCGACCGACGGGGGTAGGGCATCGCGCAGGGGCCCCGCACCATGGGGCACCCCTCCGCGGCATCCCGCATGGCCACCGTTCTTCCGCCTGATCCGCCCGCCGCATTACTGGCACCGCAGCAGGCCGCCGCGTTGCAGCGCGCCCTGCGCTATGTCGACGAGCACCTGTCGCAGCCGCTGCGGGTGACCGAACTGGCGGCGGCCGCCTGCGTCAGCCGCTTCCATCTGGTGCGTCTGTTCCGTACCGGTACCGGTGCCAGCCCGTTGCGCTATGTGCGCCGGCGGCGCATCGAACGTGCACGCCAGCTGCTGCCCGGCGCGCAGCTGCCGATGGCCTGCCTGGCACAGCAGCTGGGCTTCTTCGACCAGAGCCATTTCGTCCGCAGCTTCCGCGCGGAGACCGGCTGCAGCCCCGGCCAGTACGTTGCCGGCGATGCCGCCCTGTTGCATCCCCTTGATCGTGTTTCCAACGGAGTCCACCCATGAGCCTTGCCACCGCCACTCCCGCCCCGGCGCTGCTGTCGCCGACCGACCACGCCCTGGTGCTGATCGACTTCCAGTCGCAGATGGCGTTTGCTACCCACACCATCGACATCTCCGCGCTGCGCAACAACGTGTCGCTGATCAGCAAGGGTGCCAAGGGCTTCAACGTGCCGGTGGTGCTGACCACGGTCGCCGAAACGTCGTTCTCCGGCCCGATGTTCCCGGAGCTGCCGCAGATCTTCCCGGGTCAGACGGTGTTCGACCGCACCTCGATGAATACCTGGGAAGACCAGCCGGTGATCGATGAGATCAACCGCATCGGCAAGCGTCGCCTGGTTGTTGCTGGCTTGTGGACCAGCGTCTGCATTGTCGGGCCGGCGCTGTCGGCGTTGGCGCAGGGTTTCGAGGTCTACGTGATCACCGATGCCTGCGGGGATGTCAGCGAAGAAGCGCACGAGCGTGCGATCACCCGCATGGTGCAGGCCGGTGCGGTGCCGATGACCAGCGTGCAGTACCTGCTTGAGCTGCAGCGTGACTGGGCACGTGGTGAAACCTACGATCTGACCACCGGTATCGCCCGCGACCACGCCGGCGGCTATGGCATCGGCATCCAGTACGCCAAGAGCATGTTCGGCGCGCAGGAAGGCGGGCACTGAGCATGCTGGCTGGCCATGGCCTCGACCTGGCCCTGCTGATGCTGCGCGTGGCGGCTGGAGGCTTCCTGCTGCCGCACGCGCTGGGCAAGCTGTTCGGCTGGTTCGGTGGGCCGGGGCTGTCGGGCTTCGCCACCGAGCTGCGCGGTTTCGGGCTGCCAGCGGTGGCACCGTTGCCGCTGGTGCTGGCCCTGCTGCAGGTGCTGTCAGGGCTGGCCGTGCTGCTGGGATGGCAGACCCGCATCGCCGCGCTTGCAGCGGCGGCTTTCATCGGCTTCACCGTCCTGTTGGCCCTGCCCAAGGGCTGGTTCTGGATGCGCGGTGGCAGTGAGTACCCGTTGATGTGGACCACGGTACTGCTGGCCATCGCGCTGGCCGGGCCCGGCACCTGGGCACTGGACGTCCACCGTCTTCCGGGAGACCTCGCATGAGTCACGATCCACTCGATCACGGCCGCCGCAACGTGGTGCTGGCCAGCGGCGCTGCCGTAGCGCTCGGCCTGGCCGGCCGCGCCGGTGCCGCACTCGATTCCACTTCCAAGGAGCGTCGTATGAGCACGCTGGTCATCCGCAATGCCCGCATCACCACGCTCGACCTGCAGCAGCCGCATGCGCAGGCGCTGGCTGTGCAGGAAGGACGCATCGTCGCCGTCGGCAGCGATGAGGAGATCATGCGCGGCTGGGGCAATGAAGCGACCCTGATCGACGCGCAGGGCCGGCGTCTGCTGCCCGGCCTCAACGACAGCCACACCCACCTGATCCGTGGTGGCCTGAACTACAACCTGGAGCTGCGTTGGGACGGGCTGCGTTCGCTCGGTGACGCGCTGGACATGTTGAAGGCCCAGGTCGACCGCACGCCCGCACCGCAGTGGGTACGCGTGGTCGGTGGCTTCACTGCCGCGCAGTTCAACGAGAAGCGCCTGCCGACGCTGCAGGAGCTCAACGTCATTGCGCCGGATACGCCGGTGTTCCTGCTGCACCTGTACGATCGCGCGCTGCTCAACCGTGCCGCGCTGCGCGCCTGCGGCTACACCAAGGACACGCCGGATCCGCCGGGCGGGCAGATCGTGCGTGATTCGCTGGGCAACCCGACCGGACTGCTGCTGGCCAAGCCGAATGCGCTGATCCTCTACGCGACGCTGGCCAAGGGCCCGCGCCTGCCGATCGAGTACCAGGCCAACTCGACGCGTCACTTCATGCGTGAACTGAACCGTCTCGGCATCACCTCGGTGATCGATGCCGGCGGTGGCTTCCAGAACTATCCTGAGGACTACCAGGTCATCGAGCAGTTGCATCGCGATGACCAGCTGACGGTGCGCATTGCCTACAACCTGTTCACCCAGAACAAGGGCAGGGAAGTGGATGACTTCCGTGGCTGGAGCGAGATCCTGCAGCCGCGCCAGGGCGATGACCTGCTGCGCCACAACGGTGCCGGCGAGATGCTGGTGTTCTCAGCGGCCGACTTTGAACTGTTCAACGAGCCCCGCCCGGAACTGCCGCCGGAGCTGGAGCCCGAACTGCACGACGTGGTGAAGCTGCTGGTCGAGAAGCGCTGGCCGTTCCGCATCCACGCCACCTACGACGAGAGCATCACCCGCATCCTGGATGTGTACGAACAGGTCAACCGCGAGGTGCCGTTCGATGGCCTGCACTGGTTCATCGACCACGCCGAGACCATCACCCCGCGCAACATCGAGCGCATCCGTGCACTGGGTGGCGGCATCGCCGTGCAGCACCGCATGGCCTACCAGGGCGAGGCCTTCGTCGAGCGCTACGGCGTACAGGCTGCGCGGCATACGCCGCCGGTCAAGCGCATGCTGGCCGAAGGCGTGCCGGTCGGCGCCGGCACCGATGCCACCCGCGTGGCCAGCTACAACCCGTGGGTGGCGTTGTCCTGGCTGGTGACCGGGCGCACGGTGGGCGGGCTGGCCCTGTATGGCGATGAGAACCTGCTCGAACGCGAGCAGGCGCTGCGCCTGTGGACCCAGGGCAGCGCCTGGTTCTCCGGCGACGAAGCGGTGAAGGGCACGCTGAAAGCCGGCCAGCTGGCCGATTTCATCCTGCTTTCGGCCGACTTCTTCCGTGTGGATGACGCGCAGATCGCCGACATCACCAGCGTGCTGACCGTGGTCGGCGGGCGCATCGTGCATGCAGATGCCGACTATGCAGGGCTCGCGCCGCAGCTGCCGCCGGCGATGCCGGACTGGTCGCCAGTCAACAGGTTCGGTGGCTACCACGTCGGCGGTGCTGCCACCGGATTGGCCGCCGCCCATCGCCACCATCACGGTGTGGCCTGCAGTACGCATGGTGCTCACGGTCATGCCGCGCAGCATGCGGCGCCCACCGATGACCTGACCGCGTTCTGGGGCGCGATGGGATGCTCGTGCTTCGCGTTCTGAGCCTGGCGCTGCTGGCCATGCCCTCGCTGGCGCTGGCCTGCGATGGGGGCCGCTGCAGTGATGCTGGCAACGGCCAGCTGCAGCTGGACGCCTCGCTGCGCCTGCGTGGCCTGTACTACGATCCGGCCCGGTTCGGCATCGGCAGCAGTGAAGATGGCTACGGCCTGCTGCGCGCGCTGGCCTCGGCGACCTATGCGGAGGACAGCTGGCAGGCGAAGCTGCAGCTGGGCGTGCATGCCGAGCATGGCAAGGCAGGCGGCCCGGGCCGCACCGACCGTGGCGCGTTGGACGTGCAGCAGGCGTACTGGCGCTGGCAGCGCGCTGGCTTCCATATGCAACTCGGCCGGCAGGAAGCCGGCTATGGCAGCTCGCGGCTGTTGTCGGTGCGAGATGGGCCGAACATCCGCCTGGCCTTCGACGGTGCGCGTCTGGGCTGGAAGGGTCGCCTCGGCGCGCTTGATCTGATGGCGCTGCGGCCGGTGGAGAACCGGCCGGGCGCCTTTGATGATCATGGCGAGCACGGTGCCCACCTGTGGGGTGCCTATGCCACCATGGCACGCGGGCAGGGCGCGGGACAGTGGGATCTGTATCTGCTCGACTATCGCCGCGAAGGTGCGCGCTTCGCGGCGGGCTCCGGCATCGAGCGCCGGCAGACCGTGGGCGCGCGCTGGTTCGGCCAGGCCGGTGCACTGGACTGGAACAGCGAGCTGGTGGTGCAGGGCGGTGAACTGCGAACGACTGTCGGCACGCTCGATATCCGCGCCTGGACGCTGGCCACCGATACGGGCTGGCGCTGGACGGACCTGCCGTTGCAACCGCGCTTGGGGCTGAAGGCGGACATCGCCAGTGGCGATGGCAATCTGCATGACGGCCGCCTGGGAACCTTCAATGCGCTGTTCCCGAAATCGGCCTACTTCAGCGAGGCCAGCCTGCTGGCCCCGGCCAATCTGATGGACCTCCAGCCAACCTTGACCCTGCGCCTGCACGACACGGTGACGACGGAGCTGGGCGTACAGATGGCCTGGAAGCATCGCCGTGCCGATGCGGTCTACACCACGCCGGCACCGCTGGTGGCGTTGCCGGGCAGCGCCGGTGGCGCGCGCCGCATCGGTAATCAGTACAAATCCGAAACCCGCTGGCAGGCCAGCGAACACTGGCAATGGCAGCTGCAGCTGGCCTGGGTCGATGCGGGTCCTGCGCTGAAGCAGGCCGGTGGCCAGGACACGCTGTTCGCCTCGATCGTTGGAGCATGGCAATGGTGAACGCAACCGCGTCGCAACCCCCCGCACAGGCCGCAGGTGCCTGGTCCCCGCTGAAGATCCGGATGTTCCGTTCGATCTGGCTGGCCATCCTGGCCAGTAACATCGGCACCTGGGTCAATGACGTGGCCGCCGCCTGGGTGATGGCCGAACGTACCGGCTCGCCGCTGATGGTGGCCCTGGTGCAGTCGGCCACCACCGTGCCGATCGTGCTGCTGGCGCTGGCCGCCGGAACGCTGGCCGACATCGTCGATCGCCGCAGGTACCTGCTGGCGACCCAGGGCTGGATGCTGCTGGTCGCGGCAGTGATGGCGGCGCTGACTGCGATGGACATGCTGACCCCGCAGCTGCTGGTACTGCTGACCTTCTGCATGGGCTGCGGTGCGGCGATGGCGATGCCGGCGCAGGCCGCGATCGTGTCCGAACTGGTGCCGCAGCCGATGTTGGCCTCGGCGGTGGCGCTGAACTCGATCGGCATCAACATCGCCCGCTCGATCGGTCCGGCTATCGGTGGCGTGATCGTCGCCCAGCTCGGTGCGGTCTGGGCGTTCGGCTTCAACGCCATCACCTTTGCCGCAATGCTGTTCGTGGTGTGGGGTTGGAAGCGTGACCCGAAGCAGTCGAGTCTGCCGCCGGAAGGCTTCGGTGCTGGACTGAAAGCGGGCCTGCGCTACGCCAGCCGTGCGGGACGCCTGCAGGCGGTGCTGATCAAATCGGTGGGCTTCTTTTTCTTCGCCGCAGCGATGAACGCGTTGCTGCCGGTGGTGGTGCGTGGGCAGATGCACGGCGGTGCGGGGCAGTACGGCATGCTGCTGGGCTGCATCGGGATCGGTGCGGTGGGTGGTGCGCTGCTGTTGCCGAAGCTGCGCGCACAGATGGATCGCGACCTGCTGGTGCTGCTGGCGACGTTGTCGCTGGCTTTGAGCCTGGTTGGGCTGGCATTGACCCGCAGTTGGTACGTGCTGCCATTGGTGATGCTGATCAACGGTTTTGCCTGGATCACCGTGCTGTCGTCGCTGCAGATTGCGGCGCAGACAGCAGTGCCTGCCTGGGTACGCGCGCGTGCACTGGCGCTGTACATCATGGTGTTCTCCGCCGGCATGGCGGCCGGTGGCCTGAGCTGGGGCGCGCTGGCACAGCGCACCTCGCCGGAGCTGGCGTTGCTGGTGGCTGCCGCAGGCGCGGTGATCGGGGGGCTGCTGGTGTGGCGCGTGCGCATCGCCGGTACCGAAGACCTGAACCTGAGCCCGGCCGGGCACTGGCCGGCACCCGAGCTGTCGGTGCCGGTGTCGAACGATCGCGGCCCGGTACTGGTCACCATCGAGTACCGCATCGATGATGCTGATCGCGCCGCGTTCCAGGCGCAGATGCGCGCGTTGGGCGCGATCCGTCGCCGCGATGGCGCAGTGGTCTGGGGTGTGGTCGAGGATGTGACCAGCCCGGGCATCCACCTGGAGTATTTCGTGACCCCGTCGTGGCTGGAGCACCTGCGCCAGCACGAGCGCATCACCGCCGACGACAAGGCGATCCAGGAAGTGCTGCGGGAACTGCATCGCGGTGAGCGCGCACCGGTGGTACGCCACTTCGTGGGCGGACATGACCCGCTGCCGAAGACCGGGGTCCCGCACCACCACAGTGATATCTGACAAAAAAGGGGACGGAGGGGATTAAGTCGTTTGTGCACAAACGACTTAATCCCCTCCGTCCCCTTTTTGCGACCGAAGGAGCGACGGCGCCGTTGCGGTGCCGCCGCGGCACATCAGCTGCGTGCGAACGCCAGCAGGTCGGCGTTGAACTGGTCGGCGTGGGTAACGGTCAGGCCGTGCGGCGCACCGGGGTACACCTTCAACTCGGCGTCCTTGATGATCTGCGAGGACAGCTTGGCCGAGGCATCGAACGGCACGATCTGGTCGTCATCACCGTGCACGACCAGCGCCGGCACGTCGATCTTCTTCAGGTCCTCGGTGTAGTCCACTTCCGAGAACTCGTGCACGCAGTCGTACTGACCCTTGACGCCACCGAGCATGCCCTGCAGCCAGAACGCATCACGCATGCCCTGGGTAACGGTATTGCCGTCGCGGTTGGCGCCGAAGAACGGCGTGGTCAGGTCCTTGAAGAACTGCGAACGGTCGCCACCGGTGCCCTTGCGGATGCCATCGAAGACCTCCAACGGGGTGCCGGCCGGGTTGGCATCGGTCTTCAGCATCAGCGGCGGCACGGCGCCGACCAGCACCACCTTGGACACGCGCTTGCTGCCGTGGCGACCGATGTAATGGGCCACTTCGCCGCCGCCGGTGGAATGGCCGACCAGGATCGCGTCCTTCAGGTCCAGCGTCTCGATCACCGCGGCCAGGTCATCGGCGTAGGTGTCCATGTTGTTGCCGTGCCAGGTCTGGCTGGAGCGGCCGTGGCTGCGACGGTCATGAGCGATCACGCGGAAGCCGTTCTGGCCCATGAACAGCATCTGCGGGTCCCAGGCATCGGACGACAGCGGCCAGCCGTGGGCGAACACGATCGGCTGGCCGGTACCCCAATCCTTGTAGAAGATGCGGGCGCCGTCGGTGACGGTGACGAAGTTGCTCATTGCAGGTTCCTTGGCGGAAGGGAGGGAAGGCACTGGCAGTTGTACCGGTGCCTCCGGCAGTACAGCGCAGCGCCAGACCGACGACTTGCACGGCTGTGCTGGATTGCGCTGGATGTGACGCGTATCGCTCTGGCACGAAGCCGTTCCGGCATCGAGGATGGCGGCAGCCCTGTCGAGGAGCCTGCAATGTCGAATGCGTGTTGGAGCGTGTTGTGGTGTCTGTTGCTGGTCACGGGGGTGCATGCTCAGACCAACGTCTACAAATGCGTGGACGGGCCGCATCCGGTCTATCAGCAGACGCCGTGCCAGGGGCGTGCGGAATGGCGTTGGGAGGTGCCGGCGGAACCGCCCACAACAGGTGCAACGGCGGCCAAGGCGGCGAGCCCAACCTCAAGCCGTCCGCGAGTGGTGCAGCAGGGGCGTGCGCGGGCTGCGCTGATACCCATCAGCACGGATCCCACCGCCTGTGAGCGTGCGCGGCAGCAACGCGGGAAGATGCTCGCCAGGGCCAAGCGCCTGGACTTCGTACAGCGGCGGCAGCTGGATGACGCGGTACTACGCGTGCCGCTGAATCCATGAGTGCCAGAAGCGACAACGGCGCCCAAGGGCGCCGTTGTCAGCAAATGCCAGGTGCCGGATCTCAGCGACCGTCGCTGGCCGACGCCGGTGCCGGCGAGGGCACGCTGTCCGGCTTGGGCAGGCTCAGCTCCGGATTGCCCTGTTCGGCCTGCAGGATCTGGATGCGGCGCTGCAGGGAATCCAGCTGGCTGTTGGTGCTCTGCACATCGCTGCTCAGGCTGACCGCCTGCTGCTGGGCCTGCTGCAGGGCAGCACTGACCTGGGCCGACTGTGCCTGCTGCTGTTCCATTTCCTGCTGCAGGGTGCGCAGGCGTTCCTCGTTGTAGGCCACCAGGCGCTCGGTATAGCGCTTGCCGGCTTCCAGGCGGGTGGTGTCGATGTAGACCTGGGCCAACTGCTCGGACTGCTGCGCGAAAGTGCGGTAGACACGCTCGGCGTTGTCGACAGCGTCGGTCTTGATCACCCGCCAGAAGTTCTTCTCCTGGAACAGGGCGACGTAGTAGGTCAGGGTGTTGGCATTGAACAGCAGGCTGGCGCCGTAGTTGCCGTTGTAGGTGGTGCGCAGCTCGGTCAGCTGGCGGGCATCCATCAGCTGCTTGAGCTCATCAACGGTGTTGCGCACCACCGGTGCGGTACGTGCGGCCGGCTCTGCGGCTGCTTCGCGGTCGCCACGGGCAGCCATCGCCGCCGGTGCCACCAGCATCATGGCCACGGCCAGCAGTGCCGCGCCGCGCGCGTGCCGGGCGAAGACCGCGCCCCCTGAAGTTTCTCGCATGTCTAGACCATCCACGGATGAGTGTGGGTTGAGATGAAGGTGGTTCCCCGCCGGGAGTCTAGCATGCGCGCGGGCGCCGCCAAGGGCGCCCGTCACGGGTCAGTAGACCAGCTGCGCCGCGCTGCACTGGATCGACTGCACGTTGACGTCGGTGCGGCCCAGCTCCAGGCCCAGCACGCTGGCCAGCAGGTTGGTCAGCAGGGTGCCGACGCTGTTGAGGACAGGCTTCAGCGCAGCGAGGATCGGATTCAACAGGGTACAGAGCAGGCCACTGCAGGAGACGCCGTTGCCGGGAGTGGTGACGCCCCCTCCTGAGCCGGGGTCGCCCAGACCTCCGGCCTTGGTCTGCAGGTACGACGCAAGGTTCTCCCGGACGCATTTGTTGTAGTCCAGAAGCAGGTTGCCGAGAATACTGTCGCATCGATTGACGAGCAGGCCACCCACCACAATGCTCAGCAGTTTGTCGAGCAAGCCGAAACCCTCTCCAGTTACGGTTGCACGATAACTGTCCCAAACCGAACCGTCGGTCCACTTTGTTCCCAGACCACTCGGAACCGGAACACCGTTGTGCATCACCCAGTCACCCACGGGATTCAGATTCTGGCTGGGATCACCGTTGCGGAGAAGAGGGATGACATTCTTCACGTCATAGCGCCCGCCCCCGGGGTGGGCTGCAACCAGGTACTGATTGGCCAATGCCAATGCCGTTTGCCTGCCGTCGGTGTCACCTTGTGGGGTCGACACCATGTTCGAGAGTACGCGCAACAGCTCACCGACAAGATCAGAAACGGCATTGCCAAGCGCAAGCGGATTGATCTGTGTCGAGGCAGTCTCGCCGGCGGCCAGCGTGAGGCTCTGGGAGCTTGTCAGGGCTGGCAGGGCGATCTTGTTGTTGATCAGCGGCTGGCCCAGCAGCGTCAGCAGTTGCTCATTCTTCAGCGTCGCATCACAGACATTGCTCTTCGAGAAGCGAAGGGCGGGGTCGACTTTCCCAACGCAGGCGCGAAGCACGGAGGAATCCACCTGGATGGTGGCCTTGGGTGGACTGGCGCCGCATTGGATGCCGGTCAGCGTGCCCATCGCGTTGGCGACATCGACATGCAACGGAAGGTGCAGGTTGGTGCCCAACAGCTTCAACAGCGGCCCAAGTGCGAACAGATTATTGCTGTCCACGTCCACCAGCAGGCGTACCTGCGCGTTGTATGCACGCGTGCCGACGCCGCCGATGGCGATGGACGGCGGTTCGACCACGCCTGCTTCGATATGGATGCCGAGCAGGTCCAAGCCCTTGACCGCCACGCCGTTGCCGTCATTGGCGATGGAAATGGCGGTGCTGATCAGGTTGAGGACGTTGACCTTGGTTTCCAGTGCGCTGCCGACCGTGCCATCCGGCGAAACGACCTCGGCGAACAGGCCGCCCCCACCGGACTGGCTGCCCAGCACGATGTTGAGTTTGTTGATGTCCAACTGCGTGGCGACCAGATCGGACAGGGCGCGCAGCTGTACGCCGACGGTGGTGTCGCGACCGACCACGGTCGCGGTGGCATCGACCAGCTGCGCCAGCGAGATCTTGTTGACCGACAGCAGGCGGTTGAAGTCGGCCACGCTGAGATTGGCAGTGACCGGGATGTTGAGCGCCTTGAGCAGGCCCGACGGGGTGATGTTGGCCTGGGCCAGGCCGTCATAGGAGAGCACGGTTGCGTTGGTGACATCCAGGCCGATCATGCGCAGTGTCGACAGCAGCACCGAGTTGCCGTTGGTGCGCAGCAGCTGCGAGCCCACCGCGAACACCGCTGTGGGCTCCGATCGGCGGGCAACGGCTTGCACGCTGACGGTCGGCAGGCTGGTGTTCTGGCCGAAGAAGGGAAGCACACTGCGCTCGGCAACAACCTGTACAGCATTGCGCGGGTTGGCAGCATCGACGGCGGTGATGAAGCGGTTCTCGGTGGCGCGTGCAGCGCTCCAGTTGCCGCAGTGGATCTGCAGGCTCCCCGCAAACCTGTTCTGGGTGAGTGCACTCTGCCGCGCAGCACTGTTGTCGCTGTTGTCCGAGGTGCACAACTCCAGTCGCTGCGCGCCGGCCAGTGCGGCCAGGTCGGCAACCTTCTGCGCATCGCGCTTGGCCCAGAACAGATAGCCGATCTCGATCAGGCCAAGCATCGCCAGCAACGCCAGCATGACCAGCATCATGGTGACCGACATGCCGCCGCGTGTGCGGCTGAAACTGATCTGGCGTGGGCGTTTCATGGCCTACCTCAGCGTCCGGATGAGGATGTTCCCTTGGAGTTGGCGACATCGGTTTCAAAGAAGTCCGGGATCTCGTGTTCGAAACTCTTGATGTAGCGGGCATAGCTCAACGTGGCCTGGTCGCCAAGGATCGGCAGGCGTTGCCCGGCCTGCTGGCCCGATGCCTGCAGGCGGAACAGGCCGCGCGTGGTATCGCCGATCTGGCTGCGTACAGGGCGGACCACCGGTGCGGCGGCATCAGTGGCGGCGATCGCCGCCGGTGCCGGCGGTGCAGGTGCGGACAGATCCACGGTCGTCAGCGCCTCGGACTGCAACGGTTGCGAGGCCGGTGCAGGGCTGGCGCCACCGAGCATCTGCCCGGTCAACGGTTGTTGCTGCGCCTGCGCGGCGCCTGCAATCAACAGGCAGGCCAGTACAGGCAACAGGCGTCGGGTCAGGTGCGTCGCGGTCATGGTGTGTTCCCGTTCGGGTGATCGGAGGCGCTGAAGCGTTCCAGCATCGAAGGCGGCAGGCGCTGCGGGTCGCGCTCATCACGGGTCTCGCGACGCGGCTCGACGGCCAGCCGTGCAGCGCTGGCCGCAGGGGCAGCGACGGTGCGGGCAGGGGCGGGGGCGACCACTGCTGCAGCTGCCTGTCGTTGCTGCAGGCGGGTGCGTATCTGTGTGGCCTGCTGCTGGATGCTGCGCAGGGTGTCCTCGTTGAGGCTGGCCTGCTGGGCCAGGCGCTGTGCGGTGGCGGTGTCACCGCGCAACACGGCCCACAGGGCGAGGTTGGCCGTGGCCTTGGCGTTGCCCGGGGACAGCTCCAAGGCCTTGGCCAGCGGCTCACGTGCCTGATCGAACTGTCCGGCACGCAGGCGTGCGTAGCCGAGGTCGCCCAGATAGTCGGTATTCAAGGGTTGCAGCTGCGTGGCCCGCGCCAGTGCCTGCTCACTGCCTGCATCGTCATCACGACGTGCGGCGATCAGGCCCAGGCCGTGCGCGGCGGCCGCCGCCTGCGGGCCGCTGGAAAGATCGCGGTACAGGGCGATGGCCGCATCGGCCTGCCCGGTCTCACGCAGTGCGTCGGCCTGAAGCAGACGTAGCGCCGGTGGATCGCCGTAGCGCTGGCGGAAGGCATCCACATGGGCCAGCGAGGCATACCAGGCACCCTGCAGCTGCATGCGCGCGATCAGCTCCAGGTAGGCATTGCGGCTGTCCTGCGGTGCCGGTTCGGGTGCGGCCAGGCTGGGCGCCCGCAGGTACTTCGGCGTGGTGGACGCACAGCCGCTGGCGACGGCGGCGAGGGCAAGCAGCAGGCAGGAAGTGCGCAGGGCAGGCATCAGGGCGATCCCATCTTGGACATGGTGGTGGCCAGCGCAACCAGCGCCGGGCCGGCAAGAACCAGCATCAGCGCTGGCAGCAGGGTCAGCATCATCACCACGGTCATCTTCACCGAGAGCTTGCCGACCTTTTCCTTCAGCGTGTTACGGCGCTGTTCGCGCAGCCGGATGCTGAACTGCCGTAGCGGTTCCTGCACCGCGCCGCCATGTGCGTGCACCTGCAGGATCAGCTGCATCAGGCTGGTCAGGTCATCGTCGGCATAGACTTCGCTCAAGCGCCGCAGCGACTGCGCCCGGGTGCGGCCGTGGGTGTAGGCGACGTTGGCCTCCTGCAGCTCGCCACCGAGTACCGGCAGCGCATCGCGCAGCTTGTCGCCGAGCGTCTGCAGGCTCTGGTCCATGCTGAAGCCCACGCCCTGCAGCAGGCGCAGCAGATCGATCAACAAGGGCAATTCGCTTTCAACGGCGCGCCTGCGTCGCTTCACCCAGGCGGACAGGATGAACTTGGGCAGCAACAGTCCGGCAGCCAGCGCGCCGATGATCACCATGATTCTTGCCAGCCCTGTGACGCTGCTGAATGCCAGCACCAGTGCCAGCACCAGCACAGCCAGCAGCAGGCGCAGGCCGAGGTAGATGGCCGTGCCGCGGCGGGTGTTCCAGCCGGCCAGGTCCAGCAGCAGCCGGTCTTCATTGGTCAGCAACGCGGCCTCCAGGCGACCGCCGCTGAGTGCCCGGCCGAAGCGCTCCAGCCAGCCCAGAGAGTCACGCTGCGGCGCCGCTTCGCCGTCACGGGCGTCCTCCCGCGGTTGCAGGGCGGTCTTCAATGTGGCCGATGTGCGGTGCTCACGATGACTGCGTACCCAGCCGCCGATACCGAGCAGGGCGACACCGGCGGCCAGCACCAGCAGGGAGAGGGCGAACCACGCGCTGGCGCTCATCGGTCGTCTCCGGAGGGGCGGGGGTGGTTCATAGTGACTTGGCCAGGCGATACAGCAGGAAGCCACCGACAAGCTCCAGGCCCAGTGCGATCAGCAGGATCTTGTGGCCGAGCGGGTCGTGCAGCACTGGCTGGAAGAAGTCCGGGCTGGCGATCGCCATCAGCACCGCGCAGGCCGGTGGCAGCAGGCCGAGAACCCAGGCCGACATGCGGGTTTCGGAGGTGGTTGCGGCCAGTTCCTGCTGGGCCTGTTCCAGATCGCGCATGAAATCACCCATGCGCTGCAGGATCTGGTCGGAGCGGCCACCGATGCGCACGCTGACGCCGATCACCACCGACAGTACTTTCAGTACGTCCATCCGGTAGGGCTGTGCGGCCAGTGCCAGGGCCCTGTCCAGGTCCATGCCGCTACGCGCGTAGCGCACCGTGGTATCCAGCAGCCCGCGCAGCGGCGCGCTGGTCTGCATCGACGCAACCTGGAACGCCGCCTGCAGGCTGTTGCCCAGTGCGGTCAGCCGTACCAGGTTGTCCAGGAAGTCGGGAAGCATATGCAGCAGTTGGGCGCGCAGTTTCGAGGTACGCCGCATCACCCACAGCCAGCAGCCCAGCAGGTACAGCAGCAAGGTCAGCGGGAACATCCACGCGGTGCCGAGCCGCAGCATCGCCACGACCGAAAGCATCAGCCCAGGCACCAGCAGCATGATCGGAAGCTTCCAGCCCGTCTGCAGGCCCGCACGCTGCAGCAGGCCATCCAGCGGCAGCACACGGCGCGCACCGCTGGCCGTTCGCGCAGGATCATTGGCAGCGGCGACGGAGGGCCCGGCAGGTGCTCCACTGCCGGCACTTCCACGTGCGAGTTGCTGCTCGGCATGCTGCAGCGACGCCTGACGTTGTTCGCGGCTGCTGGCCGTACCCCACAGCCAGACCGCCAGCGCCAGCAGCACCGAGATGATGCTCAACACGCCCAGCAGCAGGCCGGTGCCCATGTTCAGAAGTCTCCGTACAGCGACTCGCGCAGCTGCTGGCGGAACGGCTCCAGCTTGTGCGAGTGCGGATGGAAGCCCAGCCCGATCCAGCGATCGGTCTCTTTGCCGTTGCCGTCGATCTGCAGCTCGTGGCGGAACATTTCCTGGGTGGTGATCAGGTTGTCGCTGACGCCGGTGATCTCGGTGATAGAGACCAGTACACGACGGCCACTGCCCAGTCGAGAGATCTGCACGATGAAATCGATGGCGCTGGCGATCTGCCGGCGCAGGCTGTCCTCGCTGCCCTGGAAGCCGGCGAAGCCGGCCAGCATCTCGATGCGGTACAGGCAGTCACGCGGAGAGTTGGCATGGATGGTGGCCATCGATCCGTCATGGCCGGTGTTCATCGCCTGCAGCATCTCCAGCACCTCGGCGCCACGTACCTCGCCAACCACGATGCGGTCCGGGCGCATGCGCAGGCTGTTGCGGACCAGGTCGCGGATGCTGACCGCACCCTGGCCTTCGGCGCCGCCGATGCGGCTCTCCAGGCGCACCACGTGCGGATGGTTGAGCGACAGTTCGGCGGTGTCCTCGACGGTGATCACGCGCTCATTCGGGGGCACGTAACTGGCCAGTGCGTTGAGCAGGGATGTTTTGCCGGAGCTGGTGCCACCGGAGACCAGGATGTTGCAGCGGCCCAGCACCATCGCCTTCAGCAGTGCCTGCATCGGCGCATCGAAGGTGCCCTTGGCCAGCAGCTCGTCGGGCGTGAACGGATCCTTGCGGAACTTGCGGATGGACACCATCGGTCCGTCCACCGCCAGCGGCGAGATGATCGCGTTGAGGCGACCGCCGTTGGGCAGACGCGCGTCGACCATCGGATTGGAGTCATCCAGTCGACGCCCGAGCGGCGCCAGGATGCGGCGCAGGATGCGCAACAGGTGGGTATCGTCGGTGAAGCGTTGGGTGGCGCGCTTGAGCTGGCCGCCCTGCGAGACATGCACGTCCTTGAAGCCGTTGATCAGGATGTCTTCGATGGACGGATCGTGCAGCAGGTCGTCGAGCGGGCCGAAGCCGGTCAGTTCCTTGACCAGACCTTCGGCAACCACCTGCATCTCTTCCTCGTTGATCGGGATTCGCCATTCCTGGATGAAGCCCACCGTCTGCACCTGCACCCACCGGGCGATGGTGTCCGGGGCCCAGGAGTCGATGTCGATGCGCTCGTCCTCGATGCTGTTGAGCAAGTGCTCATGCGCCGCCGACAGCACCTTCTGGTACTGCTCGGTCTGCGCGAACGGTACGTGCCCCGGCGGGCTGTCGGGCAGCACCGGGCGGGTGGCGGCATGCGGGAACGGGGTTACCTTGTCTTCCATTGCGATCCACCAAGAGCAAGGGAGAGTCTTTCCCGCAGTCCCTGTGCCTGGACCGGGCAGGCGGCCGGATCCAGACGCGAAACGAGCGGGGCGAGGGCACGCAGGTAGGAGTCGCGCGGTGCATCCTGCAACAGCAGGTGGCCCTGGCTGGCGGCAAGGCGCACACGTGGACGTTCAGGCAGTGTGGCCAGCAGCGGCACTTCGAAGCGGCGCGCGATCTGCTCCGGACTCATGCCGCTGCTGTCGTCGTGGCGGTTGATCACCAGCTGCAGGCGCTTCTCGCGCTCGCGCTGCCCGGCCAGATGCTTCAGGGCCTGGTCGAGCGACACCAGGGTGGCGATCGACGCGTCGGTGACCAGCCAGATTTCGTCGGCCTGGTCCAGCAGCAGTGGTGGCAGCTGCCGCAACGGACAGCCGCCGGCATCGCACAGCACGCTGGCAAACACGCCGCGCAGGCGCTGCAGCAATGCGCCGGGATCGGACGGTGGCACCGCATCGCTGCCGCTGGCGCGGTCCAGCAGTACCAGCCCGGAATCGTGACGTGCCATCGCTGTGCGGGCGAGGGTGGCATCGATGCGGCTGGCATTGCGCAGCGCGTCTTCGTAGTGGAAGCGGCTGTCCAGGTTGAGGTACAGCGCCAGATCGCCGGAGGGCTGTGCCAGTTCCATCAGCAGGCCGTCCTGCTGCAGCGCTTCGCCCTGGGCGAGTGCGCGCGTCTGTTGTGCCAGCACTGACAGGTGTGCGGCCAGGGTACTGGTGCCGACGCCGGCGCGTACGCCGAGCAGTACGATCAAGCGTGCCTTGTGCGCATGCTGTGCGGCGGCGGCTGGCCGGGGCGACAGTGCCCGGCGCAGCGCTGCTTCAATGCCGGTATTGTCGCTGTCCAGGTCCAGGACATCACGCAGTCCCACGCGCAGGGCCATCACCACGCCTTCCACCTGGCCGGCGCTGGTGGCGCCGACCGCAACCAGTATCAGGTCCGGCTCGGTCTGCTGCAGCTGCTGTGCAAGCACGCTGGAGGCGGCGGCATGTTCGGGACGGAAGTCGAGCAGTACCAGGCTCTGCGGCCCGCGTTGCAGGTCCTGGGCGGAGGTCGGTGTGCTGCTGTCCTGCCAGTGCAGGGTGGTGGTCGGCGGCAGCTTGGCCGCCAGCCGGGGCAGCAGTTCGCGATCCATTCCGTACAGGACCAGATTCATCGGCGGTCCTTGCGGATGCAGCGGCTGGGCGGTGGCGTAGGGCATGGGCGTGGTATCGCAGGCATCATGGAATCAGCGTGAGAAGCCGGGCACCGGGTCCTGGCTGATCGGGCCAAGCAGCCATGCGCCCCATTCGGGCAGGTTCGGCTTGGCCTCGCGCTCGCCAGGCAGCGGCAGCTCGGTGTTGCGTGCCAACGGCTGCACCAGCCGTGGCGTGACGATGATCACCAGCTCCTTGTCCTGGCGCTTGTAATCGAAGTTGCGGAAGAATGAGCCGATGATCGGCAGGTCGCCCAGCAGGGGGATCTTGCCGACGTTGGAGACGACGTTCGAGCTGACCAGGCCGCCGATCACGAAGCTCTCGCCGTCGCCGAGCTCGACCGTGGTGTCGGCGCGCCGGGTGGTGATCGAGGGAATCTGTACGCCGTTGAGCGCGATGGCATTGCTGTAGTCCAGATCGCTGGCTTCCGGCGCCACCTTCAGCGCGATGCGGTTGGGCGACAGCACCGTCGGGGTCACGGTCAGGCCGATGCCGAATGGCTTGTAGGTAATGGTGGTAGTGCCCAGTCCCTGTGGCTCCAGGATGGGCAGCTCGCCACCGGCCAGGAAGCTGGCACTCTGACCGGACAGCGCAACCAGTGTGGGCTCGGCCAGCACGCGCGCCATGCCGTTGCTCTGCAGCAGGTCGACGTCGGCATTCCACAGGCCCTTGGTCGAACCGAACACCAGGCGGAACGCAGACGAGATTGGCGACTCGGCTTCATTGCCGGAGTTGCCCTCCTTCATGCCTGGCAGGATGCCGGTATTGCCCGGCAGCTGGCCGCCGGGCCGCGCGAAACCATAGGCGAAGTTGCCATTTCGGTTCTGGAAGCTGATGCCGATCTGCTTCAGCGCGGTCTTGTTGAACTCGACCACTTTGACTTCGACCTGGACCACGCCGCCGCTGTTGACGGTGGAGGCATCGGCGAGCATGCCGTCCTTGCCCAGCGCCATGGCAGCGGGCTTCTGCTCCTGCATGTGCGACAGCACGCTGTCGGTGCTTCCCTGCAGCAGGCCCTGGTTGTCCTGCTGGGTGAACACCAGCCCGTTCGCCCCTGCTTCGGCGGCGCCTTGCACCGCACTCTGTACCCGTACCTGAAGGCGCTGTGGCTCGGTCTGCTTGCGGTGCCAGAGCAGCAGCGTGGTGGTGCCCGGTGCCTTGCCGACCAGCAGCGCCTGGCGCTGGCCGCGCAGCATCACGATATCGGCCACGCCCGGATCGGCAATGGCGACCCGCTCCAGATCGCCCGGCAGGGTCCAGGGGCGCTGCTCACGTGCCTGCAGTACCAGGTCGTCGGCAGCCACGCTCGTCGCCGGTGCCAGCAGCACCAGCAGCAGGGCCAGCCAGCGCTGGCGGAGGGAGGGGCGTGGACGGTGGCGACGTTCGGTCATGGATGCGCTCGATGCAGGTCAAAGGGAACCACGAGGGGCGGAGCTGTCACCGCGGATGATCTCGATACCCGACGCGCGTGGCGCGCTGCGTCGTGGCGCCGGCGCGCGGGCGGGCGCTTCCGGGTAGTTGCGGGCGGGCGTGTTGCTGCGGCCGGCCAATGCATCGCCATCGATGCCGGCGAACGCGTGATTTTCGGGCCGTTGCAGCGCAAGTTGCTGTTCTGCATCCAGGCCGCGCAGTGGATCGATCACCCCGCGCGCCTGCGGGAACAGCGCCAGATCGGGCTGGCCGGAATCGGCAGGGTTGCGCAGGGCCAGGAACAGCTTGCCCTGCTGCGCACCCAGCAGCAGGCGGTTGGCATCGGCCACCGGTACCGCCAGTACCGCGCTGCGTGCGGGTTGGGCCGTCCCGCTACCTGTGCTCTGGCTGCTGCTGCCGGTGATGTCGGCGGCGCGTGGATCGTTGCGGGTGTCGGCCTCACTGCTGGCTACCGCAGCATCGCTGGCTGGGGCAATGTCCTGCTGGCCATAGCTGAGCACCCTCAGGCGCGACAGCAGCAGGCGGGTCTGCGCGGCTTCGCCCGGGCTATTGACGTTGGGCTGGGCGTTGCGAAGGTTCAGGAACACGTCAACGAAGTCACCCGGCAGGATGCGGTTGCCGGCGCCCACCAGTTCGTCGACCGGGACGGCCAGCGCACGCTCGCCCGCGCGCAGCTGCAGCGAAAAACCCTGTGCGAGACTGCCAGCACTGATCGCCGTGCCTTCAGCGATATCCTGCACCGGCACCTTGCCGACGACCGCGGACATGCTGGTGGCGGCACCGGCAACCGGCGCGCTTCGCTGTGCGAGGCGCACGCCATTGGCGCTGATCGGTTCGCCGGCCGGCAGGCGCGCCACGGCTTCGACCACGGTGATTGCCTGGGCCTCGCTGTGCACAACCGGGGCAACCGAGGCGGGCGCTGCTGACTTGCGCCCGATCATCAAGGCAACCAGGGCCAGCAGCACGGCCAGCCCGATCAGGGCGACGGCAGCGATGCGGGTCAACTTGAGCATGGAACCGTCTCCTTGAGTGTTCGTCAGTTGCCGCTGCCGAGGTCGAGCTGGGCGACGGCGACGCTGCGGATGGGAGCCTGCATCACCCACTTGTAGAGCGTGGCGGTGCCGGGCAGGAAGGGGTGGCTGGCGTAGTCGTAGCTGACCGTCACGGTCATGCACTGGACCGTGGCGAGGCCGGCGCAGGGCGCCTGCGCGGATACCGTGATGGCGTTGCTTCCCCCATTGCTGCAGTCGACGGGCTGACCCGAGAAGTTCAGCAGCCACTGCATCGAACTACGCGCCGCAACGCAGGCCGCTGTACGGCGTTCATTGGCGGTGCCGTAGCGCAGCGATGCACGCGCACCCTCGGCCGAGGCGGTTGCCAGCGTCTGCTGAGCCGCCATGATCATCACGCCGGAGAAAGTGAACAGCAGCAGCGGCAGCAGGCCCAGCATCAGCATCAGCGCAAATTCAATGCTGACCACGCCTCGTTGCAGCCTTGGACGATGGATGTTCATGTCAGGCCTCCGTACGTTCGGAAGAGGATCCAACCGATAGCCGCCATTGCCAGGTAGGCCGCGTAGGGAATGCCTTGGCGCCCCTGGCGGGCGCTTTGCATCCCGCGTAGCGCCGGGTGTGAATGCCATTGCGAGCTCGCCCGGATCATCTGGGCCTGCAGGCCAATGGGCAGTACTGGACCCAACCGGCGTGACACCAGCACCACCGCTGCATGTGCGCCCGCTGCGATGCTGGCCACGATCCAGATCGGCAGCAGCGCCTGCCAGCCCAGCATCAAGCCCAGTACCGAAAAAAATTTGACATCGCCGGCGCCCATCCAGCGCAGCGCATAGAAGGGCAGCAATGCGACCAGGCCGAGCGCCGCGCCGGCAACGTGGGAGCTCCACGGCAGGCGCGGCGCACTGAACTGGCCGGCGATGAGCACGACAACGGTGATCGCGCATGCAGACAGCAGCCAGGTATTGGGCACCCGACGGGCGTACAGATCGCTGATCGCGATCCGCAGGCACACACCGATGGCCAACAATCCCAGCAGTGTCATCACACACTCCATCGTCCGTCAGTGGACGGTCAGCAGTTGCTGTTCCTCATCCAGCCTGGGACGCGGCTCAGGCAGGCGTGGTGCCTGAGGCCTTGTTGGCAAGCTTGGTGAGATTATCGAAGAGTGTTTTGAAGAACTCTTTGATCTGCGTGTCGCCCAGTGCGATCAGGACGCCGGCGATCACAGCGGCCAGCAACCCGTACTCAAGGGCGGTTACGCCGTCTTCTTCCTTCAGGAACTTGCGGATCGATGCGTTCATGACCTTTGTCTCCCTCAACCTGTCTGCTGCAGGACACCTGTTGGGCGGTGGCCCGGCTCCGCCGGGATCGTCCGTGGGCCTCCGCACATCCTGGCGGAGGAGGCACGGCGGGATGGACCCGCTGTGCTCAAGCAGGGTGATCGTTTCCAGGCGGGACGTCGTTCGCGCAACGACGACCCCGCGGCCGAAGGCCGGTGGTCGAAACATCGTGCGATACGTGCATGGTCATGCTGTCCCCCTGGGTGAGGCCATCGCTGGATGGCCGGATCACCGTGTTATCGACTTTGCCTGAATGGCGGCCGGCTGCAACCGGAACCTATATGCAAATTCGGCAGAAAGTCGTTGGACCTTAAAACTCCAGTCGGTTTCTGTGACGAAAATCCGTTCCCAGGCAAAACGATTCATCGACGTGCAGATAATGTGATTCCAGGCTCCGGCGCATGCGAAAACCGTGCCAAACGCGAAAACTTTCCGTTCACGTCTGTATCCATCTTATTCCAGTTGCGAGGGATGTTTATCCTCGTAAATTATCGGGCATACTCGCATTCAAGTATTCGCGTTTCTTTATGGGGCGAGCACGTCGTTGGCGGCGTCGCTCGTCCCGGAGATGGAAGCAATTCCATGAGAGGTGCGTGCCCTGTCAGGCAGTGGGGGCCGCATCGCACGACGGATAAACGGGGGACGACACTGTCATGGTCGATGGTGGGGTGGAAGACAGCGACGACAGCGGCCTGCGGTCGATCGACCTGGCGACGCTGAGCGGCGTACTTCGTGTGTGCGATGTCGAACTGCTTCTGCTCGATGGCAATGGCCCCCGGGCGGCCTTCGCTTCGCGCGTGCATGAAGAGGCCTTGTTCTGCAGCATCAGCTGTGGATTCCACTGTCGCGGCCGTTTCATGCTGCCGCCGGACTGGGCGATGCTGGGCTATCTGCACGCAACGGATGAAACGCTGAGCTGGTGCCACGGTGTGCCGCTTACCCCCGGCATGGCGTTGACGGTGATGCCGGAAGGCATCAGCGAGTTCACGCTGAGTCCGGGTACGCACATGACGCTGATGCTGGTGCCGGTAGCGCGGGTGCAGCGAAAACTGACCGAGTTGAGCCTTCGCAGTACGCCGCCGGCAGGCCAGGCGTTGTCGTTGTTCAATCTGGCCAGCGAAGCCACTCCTCTTGCACAGCATTACCAGCAGCTTCACCTGCAACTGGGACAGGGGGCGAACCTGCAACCGGAAGAAACCGAGAAGCTGCTGCACGAACACGTGCAGGCCCTGCTCGGCGCCGGTGCTGCAGATCGGCCTGGATGCAGCCGTGCACGGCGCACCCATTATCTGATCGCGCAGCGGGCAGAGAATTTCATGCGGCTCAATCTGCGCCGCAATATCTACATGAATGAGATCTGCGATGCCGCTGGCGTCAGTGAGCGTGGGCTGCGCTACGCCTTCGAGGATCTGTTCGGTACGTCGCCCAATCGTTACCTGTCGATGCTGCGCCTGTGCGCGGCCTGCCGCAGCCTTTCAATGGCCGATTCCAGCCGTCGCTCGGTCAAGGCGATTGCCCTCAGCTGCGGCCTCTGGGACCTGTCACGTTTCGCCGACAACTACCGCAAGGTGTTCGGTGAACTCCCGCGCGACACGCTGATGCGCGCGCCCGCGCAGATCGGCCAGCCGGCCTGAGCCAGGCACCACAAGGGTTTCCCGGTCGTTTCTGCCGGAATTGCATATCCGCTTGCCGATATGGTTGCCGCTTCTGCATAACCGGCTGCCGATTCCGACCGTGGATTTGCCGGAATGCGCGATTGCCGTGCCGGAATGAAGTGCGCAGCCGCCGTTGCAAACGCTGAAATGTGAGTCACCTGCCTAACGGCAAGTCCACTGACATTCCAGTTGTTCGCCTACGGGGGAAATGCTCATGAACCGCATCTACCGGCGTGTATGGAACCGCCAGCTCAATGCTCTGGTTGTGGCCTCGGAACTGGCCACCGGCGATAGCGGCGGCAGCGCTGCCCGCGACCCGCGCAGCGCCCTGCTGATGCCCACCGCCCTGGCCTTGGGCCTGCTGTGCGTGCTGGCCAGCGGGCATGCAGGAGCATCCGAATCCAATCAGTCCCTACGTGACCTGCAGGCGCTCGCAGCCAAGTACGCGCAGCCGATGCCGGTCAAGGTCGACGCCGAAGTGGCATTGGCGGCCGCCTCGCGTCAGGCGCAGAGCACAACGGCAATCAGCGCTGATGCGCGTGTCGGCCTGCAGCTGAGCACGAACGCCTTGCCTGTGGTGCGCGACGTGCTGCCGGCGACGGTGCAGGTGAAGCTGGGTGCGAACACCGCGCCGAAGCAGGTCGCCGTTCCGGCGCTGGCGGCCGATGTCCGCGCCAATGTCGGGCTGGGTCATGCAGCGTCCAATGTGGCGAAGATTGATGCATCGCTGGCGGCCAACGTTGCACCGTCTGCGCACGGGCCGCTCGGTGTGGCCGCGGATGCGCAGGCGAAGGCCAGGGTTGGCGTCGCCGGTGCGCAGGTGGCCTCGATCGATACCGGTGCCAAGGCGGCTGTCGCTGTTGCTGGCGCGTCCGCTGGCTCGCTGTCCGGCCTCAAGGCGTCGGTTGACGGCAAGGTGGATTCGCAGCTGAAGCTGGCGGGCCATCAGATCGACGGTCAGGGACAGGTCAAGGCGACGGCAGCGGTCACGTTGCCGGCCAAGGAGGAGCTGCCGGGTGAGACCCACGATCGTGCGATCACCGCAGCCTTCGATACCGGTGTTGCCGGCAAAGTGCGCGTGCAGGCGCCGGATGGCCAGGAAGTCGTGGCCGACCGCAATCTGAAGCTGGCCGGCCAAGCGACCGTGGCAGCGCAGAACAGTGCGCTGGGCGTCGGTGGCCTGGTGGGTGGCGTTGTCGGCGCGGCAGGTGGCGCCGTGGGTGGCGTGCTTGATGGCACCGTAGGTAACACGGTTGGTGCGGTCGGCGGCGCCTTGCACGGCACGGTTGGAACGGTAGGCAGCGCAGTGGGCAGCACGCTCAATGGCGCCGTAGGTACGGTTGGCGGAGCCGTAGGCAGTGCGCTCAATGGCACGGTCGGTTCGGTTGGCAGCACAGTTGGCGGCGCGCTCAACGGCGCGGTCGGCACGGTGGGTGCGGTCGGCGGCACCGTGGGTGGTGCGCTCAACGGAACGGTCGGTTCGGTCGGCAGCGCAGTCGGCGGGGCGCTCAACGGTGCGGCTGGGACGGTGGGTGCAGTTGGCGGAACTGTGGGTGGTGCGCTCAACGGCACGGTCGGTTCGGTCGGCAGCACAGTTGGCGGCGCGCTCAACGGCGCGGTCGGCACGGTGGGTGCGGTCGGCGGCACCGTGGGTGGTGCGCTCAACGGCACGGTCGGTTCGGTCGGCGGCGCGCTCAACGGTGCGGTCGGCACGGTGGGTGCAGTTGGTGGCACCGTGGGTGGTGCACTGAACGGCACGGTCGGTTCGGTTGGTAGTGCCGTCGGCGGCACGCTCAACAATACAGTGGGTGCGGTGGGCAGCACCGTCGGCGGTGTACTCAATGGCGCTACCGGAGGCAGCACCGGCGGCCTGGGTGGCCTGTTGGGCAATACGCTTGGCAGCGTCGGCAGCGCCGTGGGCAACCTGCTCAATGGCAACCTCAACGGTACCATCGGCAACCTGGGCAGCGCCGTGGGTGGCCTGGTGGGTGGCACACTGAGCGGCCTCGGCCTGACCAAGCCCTCGGCGATTCCGCCAACCAGCCCGAAGGCGCCGGCAGCGGCCGATCCGAATGCCGGCCTGATCATTGGCACCGGTGGCCTGGTTGGCAACGTCGGCCAGCTGATCGGTCCGACCACCACCAGCCTGTTCGGTGGCAACGGCTACCTGAGCAACGGCAACCTCAAGCTCAGCAACGCCAATGTGATGCAGACCTACTCGACGGTCAACGTACTCGGCCTGCCGGTGGTGAACCTGTCGCCGGTCGGCAGCACCCTCAATGGCCTGGGCGGCGCGGTCACCGGCGGCAGCTCGCACCTGACCCTGATCGGTGGTGTCACCTCCGACAGCTACATCTACAACATCAACAACGGCAATCCGGGTGGCCTGCTGGGCCTGCTGCTGCCGAAGGACTCGCCGGCGTGGGCCGCCAAGTGCCTGGACATCGCCCTGGCCGACATCTCCTGCTGGGCCGTCAACGCCGCGCAGGACTACCAGGTGCTGATGGGTGACGGCGCTTTCGCCAACGGTTCGAAGGAAGTGGTGATTGGTGCCAATGCACGGCACGAACTGCCGAAGGTCGACGCCAATGTGGCCTTCCCGGGCGCCGGCACCAATGACCCGAGCAATCCGACCGGTGTACCGACCGCCGACTATGCCGCACGCATGGGCCATTCGGTGATCGTCGGCGATAGTGCGGTGGGTACGGCCAACGGTCAGACCCTGCTCGGTGCCGAGGCGACCTCGAACCAGGCCAATTCGGTCGCACTGGGCTATCGCTCGGCCGCGCTGCGCGGCGCCCAGGCCAGCTACACCGCTTACGGGCTCACTGCACCGCAGGTCTCTGCCGGTGAAGTGTCGGTGGGCACCGCAGGTGGTGGCGAGCGCCAGATCACCAACGTCGCTGCCGGTAGCGTCAACACAGACGCGGTCAACGTGGCGCAGTTGAAGGGCGCGATCAGCCTGATCAACGGCGTGGCCGATGCCGCCGTGACCTACGACCTGGATGCCGGCGGCAACCCGAACTACCGTCGGGTCACGCTTGGCGCGGGCACAGGCACCACCACCATTGGCAACCTGGCCGGTGGGGCGGTCACCGCGGGCAGCCTGGAAGCGGTCAACGGTGGCCAGCTGGCCGCGACCAATACCGCCATCGCCAGCTTCTTTGGTGGCCGCGCCGCGTTTGATCCGGCCAGCGGTGCCTTCACCGCGCCGCTGTTCGAGATCAGCACCATCTCCACCGGCGGCGCCATCGCCAAGGGCTTGTACACCAACGCCACCGATGCGTTCGCGGCGGTCGACGGCTCGCTGGTCAACCTCAACACGCAGATCACCGACATCCGTAACGGTGGCACCAAGTACCTGCGGGTGAACTCGACCGGTACCGAGGCCCTGGCCAGTGGCACCGACTCGATTGCAGTCGGCACCAATGCCCGCGCCACCGGCGCCAACAGCATCGCGGTCGGTGCCGGCAGCCTGGCCGATCGTGCCAACAGCGTGTCCATCGGTGCCGCCGGTGCCGAGCGTCAGGTCACCAACATGGCGGCCGGTACCGCGGCGACCGATGCGGTCAACGTGGGCCAGTTGCAGGCTTCGGAGCAGGGCGCGCTGCGCTATGACCTCAACGGCGATGGCAGCGTCAACTACGCCAGCGCCACGCTGGGCCAGCCCGGCACCGCCACCACGCTGCGCAACCTGGGCCCGGGCCAGGTCAGTGCCACCAGCAGCGAGGCCATCAATGGTGCCCAGCTGTTCGCCGCCAACCAGGCAGTGGCCACCCATCTCGGCGGTGGCTCAGCAGTCAACGCCGGTGGCGTACTGACCGCACCGACCTACTCGATCAACAACGTTGCCGCCAACGGCACCGTCACCAAGGGCAGCTACAACGACGTCGGTACCGCCTTCGATGCCGTCAGTAACTCGCTGGCCAACGTCGCTGACCAGACCGGCGAGATCGACAAGCTGGCCGTGAAGTACGACGTCGATGGCGGTGGCAATGTGATCAACAGCGTGACCCTCAAGGGGACCGGCACGGGCGCAGTGAAGGTGACCAACGTGGCGGCCGGCAGCATCCTGGCTGGCAGCAGTGATGCCATCACCGGCGACCAGCTGTTCAGTACGAACAGCACCATCGCCAACTACTTCGGTGGCACCACCGCCTACAACGGCACCACCAATGTCTGGACCGCGCCGAAGTTCAGCATCTCCAGCATCGCCACCGACGGCACCTTCACCAGCGGCGACTACAACAATGTCACTGCCGCCTTCACTGCGGTGGACGGCTCGCTGAAGGTTCTCAACCAGCGCATCACCAACGGTGGCGGTGGCAGTGCCTACCTGGCGGTGAACTCGACGGCAGCGGCTGCAACGGCTGCTGGCGCGGAAGCGGTGGCGGTGGGTCCGCAGGCCAGCGCCGCCGGCGCCAACAGCGTGGCGGTCGGCAATGGTGCCAGCGCCAGTGCCGGCAACAGCGTCGCCCTGGGAGCCGGTTCGGTGGCCAGCGTCGGTGCACAGAGCGGCTACACCGGTGCCTACGGCCAGACCGGCGCCAGCAACTCGGCCGGTGAGGTCTCGGTCGGCAGCACCGGCAGCGAGCGCAAGATCACCCACGTTGCCGATGGCTCCGACACCTATGACGCAACCAATGTTGGTCAGCTGAAGAATGGCGTGAACTACGCCATCGACGAGTCGAAGAAGTACACCGACCAGAAGATCCAGAACATCACCAACGTGGCCGGCAGCTTCCGTGCCAACAACACCAACAACCTGGCCGATCCGTCCGCCAGCGGTGCCAACTCGGCCGCAGGTGGCGCAGGCTCCACCGCCGCCGGTGCCAACTCCACCGCGCTGGGCAATGGTTCGCAGGCGCAGGCCGACAACTCGGTGGCGCTGGGTGCGGGTTCGGTGGCGAACCGGGCCAACACGGTGTCGGTCGGTGCCGCCGGTGTCGAACGCCAGGTGGTCAACGTGGCCGACGGCTCGCAGGCCACCGATGCGGTCAACGTGCGCCAGCTGCAGGCCTCGCAGCAAGGCACGATCCGCTATGACACCACCACCAACGGTGCCACCAACTACAACAGCGTCACCCTCGGCAGCACCAGCAGCGGCCCGACCACGGTGCGCAACGTCGCCGCCGGCACCGCCGGTACCGACGCGGTCAACGTGGACCAGCTGAAGTCGGGCATGGCGCAGACCCTGGATTGGTCGAAGGCCTACACCGACGAGCGCATGGGCGGCTTCGAGCGCGACCTGCGCAAGACCGACAACCGCGCCTCGGCCGGTATCGCTTCGGCGATGGCCACCGCAGCCCTGCCGCAGCCCAGCGAAGCGGGCCGCAGCATGGCCTCGGTCGCCGCCGGCAGCTACAACGGCGAGTCGGGCGTGGCGGTCGGTATCTCCGGTGTCTCAGAGGGTGGCCGCTGGATCTACAAGTTCAGCGGTTCGACCAACAGCCGTGGCGAGGCCGGTGTGGCCGTCGGTGCCGGTATCCAGTGGTGATCGCCGTCGCCGGGCCGCAACCGCGGCCCGGCAGCGCGGAAACGTCCATAGGGGGAATGACATGAAACAGCATCGCATCGCCCGTAGCGGCCAGATGGCCGCCATGCTGGGCCTGGTTCTGGGGATGGGACTGCTGGCCGCCTGCCGCAGCCATGCGCCGGCCGCCGAGGGTCCTGCCGAAGCCACCGCCGTGCACTTCCCGGAGGCCTCCAAGGCGTCGCTGAAGGAAGGCATCTATCCTGACGTCGCCGACCTGCGCCGCTTCGCGCCGGGCATGACCAAGCGCCAGCTGTACACGCTGCTAGGCACGCCGCATTTCAATGAAGGCATGTGGGGCGTGCGCGAGTGGAACTACCTGTTCAACTTCCGTACCGCACAGGGCGCGGAGTACTTCACCTGTCAGTTCCAGGTCCGCTTCGACAGCAAGGGCGTCGCCCAAGGGGGCTACTGGAAGCCGGAATCGTGCGCGGCGGTGATCGAACCGCCACGGCCACCGGCGCCGCCGGCACCTGCACCGCTGCCGGAGCAGCCGCTGCGGTTGTCCGCCGATGCGCTGTTCGGCTTCGACAGTGCGGTACTCAGCGCTGAAGGCCAGCGGGCGGTGCAGGGCATCCTGGCGCAGGTACGCGAGGCCGCGCAGGTGCAGTCGATCCGGGTGACCGGGTATACCGACCGTATCGGCAGTGCCAGCTACAACCAGACACTGTCACAGCGACGGGCCGAAGCCGTGCGCAGCGCACTGGTGCAGGGCGGGGTGCCTGCGGCCAGCATCAGTGCAGAAGGGCGGGGCGCAGCGGAGCCGGTCGTGCAGTGCGACCAGCGCAACCGTCGCGAGCTGATCGCCTGCCTGGCACCGAACCGGCGGGTGCAGATCGCCGGGGTGGCGCAGCCGCGCTGAGTTTCCTGCGCCGGGGCATTGCCCCGGCATCCCGAGTCCCCCCTGACCGTCGGCAGGACGTGGTTACGTCTCCCCCGTTGATCACGCCTGCCGGCGGCTCAGGTTTTCCATGGTGCACGCGATGAACGCCCAATTCCTGCCTCTTTCCATGAAGACGGAAACCACACTGAGTGTGTACGGCCAGCTTGGCAATCATGCGGTGGTGCGCATTCCCGGGCGGCGCCTGCCGGGGTTGATCTTGCAGGCCGATACCGTGGCCGGGTTCCTGGCCCAGCTGCAGGAAGCCCAGGCCTGCCTGCGCAGCGGCCGCGCGCAGCGCACCGATGCCGAGCTGGACATGCTGATCGACGTGCTGCAGCAGTGGTATGCGCTGATCGAGTCGCGCTTGGCCGACGCTGGCGAGGCGTTGTAGAAGAAAAAGGGGACGGAGGGGATTAAGTCGTTCTTGCCCCGGCTGTGCCGGAAACGACTTAATCCCCTCCGTCCCCTTTTTTCTAGGCGCGGGCGCGGACCCGCCAGCAGGCGGCATCGACGCGCACACGGTCGCCCTCGATGAATGGGTTGAATGCCGCCAGCGCCGTGCTGCGGAGCGAGCTGGCCCGTTCTTCGGGCAGGTTGCGCAGCGCCAAGCCCAGTGGGCCCAGCTGTCCCACGTAGGTCGGCAGCTCATCGCGTGCGATCGAACACGGAAGGTCCACCGCAACCACCTCCACATCCTTCCAGCCGGCGGCCTGCAACAGGCGCTGCACGCGTTGGCCATCTGCGAAGGCGAACTGTCCCGGGGCGCCGGGTACGCGCGGCGGAAGCTCAAGTGCATCGCCGATCGCGCGCTCGGCCGTGGTCATGAATGGATTCTCGTCAGCGCTGCGCCAGGCGATGAAACGCAGGCCGGCACCAGGCCGCGCTGCGCGGTGCAGGTTGGCGAAGGCCGCACCGGTATCCTCGAAGAACATCACGCCCAGCCGCGACTGGATCCAGTCGAAGTGCGTGGAGGGAAGCGGATGCTGCTGCGCGTCGGCGACGATGAAGTCTGCGTCCAGTCCTGCCGCCTTGGCGCGCTGACGGGCCAGTGCCAGCATCGGCGCGGAGATGTCCAGGCCGGTGCAGTGCGCGGCAGGGCGAGCCGCTGCGGCGGCCAGCAGGCTGGCGCCGGTGCCGCAGCCGATATCCAGCAGTTGCGTGACGGTCTGCGGAAGCTCGGCCACCAGCAGGTCGGCCATGGGCTGGAACAGGCCGTCGAGGATGGCCTGCTGCGCAACCCAGATCTGGCCGCCGGGGCCGTTCCACAGGGCGTTCTGATCAACGGAGGGTGTGCTGGTCATGGTCTTGCCTTGCGGGGAAGTCGCCCATAGGTTGGCGCTTGAAGGTCACTTGAGGTCAAGCCCGTGCGTGAACTGGATATCGGCGAGGTGGTCAAGCGCAGTGGCGTGCCGGCCTCGACCCTGCGTTACTACGAACAATTGGGCTTGTTGCAGGCCCTTGGCCGTCGCGGCCTGCGCCGGCAGTACGACGAGCAGGTTCTGGAACGGCTGGCACTGATCGGTCTCGGCCAGGCCGCCGGGCTGTCGTTGCAGCAGATCGGGGCATCCCTGCCGCCGCAGCGTGGATGCATCTCGTTGGACCGTGAGGCACTGCTGGCGCAGGCCGAGGTACTGCAGCGGCAGATCACCCAGTTGCAGCGGGTGCGTCGGCACCTGCAACGCGCCGCGGCCTGTCCGGAAGCGCAGGATGCACGCCAGTGCGGTTCATTCCGGAAGTTGTTGCGCGCGCAGCAGCGCATGGCGGGTGGGTGAGTTGCCGGTGCCCGCTCAATCGCGGGTACTGACTTCCCAGGTGGCGTGCAGCACGCCCGGCACGTGCTCCATCCGCGCCAGCACCACGTCCAGCTCGTCGGCACTGACCGCGGTACTGACCAGCACCGCGATCACATCGGTGGGCGCATCGGCATGCTCGACCACCTGCACATCACCGACCGGATACTGCGCCGCTTCCAGCGCATCGACCAGGCGCTCGCGCACCCGCGGCACGGCTTCGGCATCCACGCTCAGGCGCACTTCGTAGGTGGCTTCGGTCGCCGCCTCGTTGATCGGGATGCGGTTGATCGCATTCACCAGCGGCCGCAGCAGGGTGTTGCCGGCGATGATCAGCACGGTCAGCAGCACGCCTTCGGCCAGCATGTCCGCGCCGGTGCAGCTGCCCACCGCTGCCGAGCACCACAGGGTGGCGGCGGTGTTCAGGCCGCGCACGTTCATGCCTTCCTTCATGATCACGCCGGCGCCGAGGAAGCCGACCCCGGAGACCACGTAGGAGATCACCCGCACTGCCTCGGCGCTGCCGGCGATGCGCATGCCCAGGTCGACGAAGGCAGCGGCGCCGACAGCTACCAGCACGTTGGTGCGCAGACCCGCGGTGCGTTGCCGGTACTGGCGCTCGGCGCCGATCAGCGTGCCCAGCACGAAGGCAGCCAGCAGGCTGACCACGGTGTCGGCGAAAGGGCCGGCCTGGAAGGTTTCAATGAAGCGCATGGCCGGAGTCTACCCGGTCGAGGTGACAGTAGATCCACGCCATGCGTGGATTTCGAAAGTGCCAGAAACGACTTAATCCCCTCCGTCCCCTTTTCGCAGGATCAGTCGGTGTCCTCGACGCGCTCGCCCATCAGTTCGCGCTGGCGTTTGTCCAGTTCCTCGGCGTAGCGCTTGCGTACGAAGGCTTCGGAAACCACGCCCAGTACCTGGCCGTCGGCGGCGACCACGGCCAGTTCGTCGGCCTGGGTCTGGTCGAAGCGCTGCATCACGCTGACCACGTCCGAGGCAGGTGACAGCGACACATCACGGTTCTCGGCCAGCTCGCCGATCATGGTTTCCGGCTTCACGCCGTCGCCGTAGACGCGCGGAATCTGCACGATGCCGGCGTAATGGCCCTCGCTGTCGATCAGGATCACCCGGCTGCCCGAGCCCAGCGGGAAGCGCTGGCGGAACGCGGCGGCATCGAGATCGGCCGGAGCGGTGGCCACGCCTTTGCGCATCAGCCGGCCGGCATTGAGGTTCTGCACCCAGCCCACGTCGCGGGCGCTCTTGATGGTCTCGCCGCGCAGGTGCATGCGCCAGGTCGAGAACGAATAGCCGAACCACTGCCTTACCAGCGTGCTGGACACCAGCACCGCGCTCATCACCACGCTGGTCAGCAGGAAGTCATGGGTGCCTTCCAGCACCAGCATGGCCATGGTCATCGGCGCGCCGACCACCGCCGCGGCCAGCGCCGCCATGCCAGCCAGTGCGGCCGAGGTGGCGTCGATCACCGGCACGCCGGTGGCCATTGCCAGCAGGCCGGCGAACAACGCACCGACCAGGGTGCCCATGAACAGCGAGGCGAAGAACAGGCCGCCCCGGAAGCCGAACCCCAGCGAGATGCCCGAGGCCAGGCACTTCAGGGTCAGCAGGCCACCGATCCAGATCAGCGGCAGGTGCGTGGTCAGGTCCAGGTGCAGGGCGCCATGGCCGGACGACAGCACCTGCGGGCTGGCCAGGGCCAGCGGAATCAGCAGCAGGCCGCCCACCACCGGCCGGCCCCACAGCGGCAACGGGCTGCGCTTGACCGTGCCCTCGATCGAGGCGATCAGCCGCATCACCGCGATGCCGACCATCGCACAGCAACAGCCGAGCAGGCCGTAGATGGCGTAGTCCGCCGCACGCACGTCGATGGTCGAGGCGGCAGGCAGCAGGTAGGCCTCGATGCCGGCCTGGTCGGCCACGAACGCGCCGGCGAGTGCGGCCACGGCCACCGGCGCCAGCGCGGCCGGGGTGTAAGCGCCGATGACGATCTCGAAGGCGTAGAACGCACCGGCCAAGGGCGCACCGAAGGCGGCGGCAATGGCACCGGCGGCACCGGCGCCGACCAGGATGCGCACGTCATTGCGGCGCAGGCGCATCACCCGGCCCAGCTGCGAACCGCTGCCGGCGCCCATCTGCGTATAGGAAGCCTCCAGCCCGACCGAGGCGCCGCAACCATTGGACAGGAGGGTCTGGGTCAGCACGATCAGGTTGTCGCGCATCGACATGCGGCCGCCATGCAGGGCATTGGCTTCCACCGCATCGAGCAGGGGCCGCTTGAGCCGCGTCGCCGCCAGGCTGACCAGGCCCACCAGCAGGCCACCCAGCGGCAACACCAGCAGCGCGGTCCAGGTCAGCGAGGGCAGGGAGCTCAGGCGCATGCCGTCGTCCAGCCCGTACAGCGTGCCCTGCAGCCAGCGTGCGATGCCGGACTGCAGCAGGGTCAGGTAGCCTGCAAGCAGGCCGACCAGCAGCGCCAGGGCGATGAACCACAGGTCGCTGCCACGCAGGCGCAGGCGCAGGCCCTGGAAAGCCGAGTGCAGGCGCGATGGCGAAACAGGCAGTGACATGGTGGCCGCATGATACGCCGCCACCGTGATCGCCACCGTCACTGCATCGGGCGGTTACCGCCTCAGAAGCGGTAGCGGCCCTGCACGTAGAACGTGCGCGGCGCGGCCACCATGCGGCCGGCGTTGCCATCGACGTTGCGGGTGTACCAGCGCTTGTCGGCCAGGTTGTTCACGCCCAGCGCGATCTCGCTGTCACCCAGGCCTGGCACCTGCCAGGCCACTTGTGCATTCCACAGGCGCACGCCCGGCACGCGGCCCACGCGCGCTTCGGCGGTTTCTTCCCAGGTGTTGGCGGCATCCGAGAACTGGCCGCTCTGGTGGGTGCTGGAGACGTTGAAGGTCCAGCCGGCCAGCGCGTAGCGGGCGCCGACGCTGTCGGTGTCGCGCGAGTAGAACGGCACGTCCAGGCTACGGTTGTCACCGGACTGCTGGATCGCCTTGGTCCAGGTGTAGTTGGCGTACAGCTCCAGCCCGGCCAGCGCACTGTCCTCGGCGAAGTGGTACTCCAGCGCGCTCTCCACGCCCTTGTGGTCAGTGGCGCCGATGTTCTGGAAGGTCGGCGGGGTGATGCCCGGCACCTGCAGGATCTGGTTGTCGAAGCGCATCTTGAACACGGTCACTTCCGCGTGCAGTGCACCGTCCTGCCAGCGTGCGCCCAGCTCGGTGGTCTTGGCCACTTCCGGATTGAGCGGATTGCTGGCGGTCTGCGAGTTCAGCTGGATGTTCTGCACCGGCCCGAACGAGGTGGTGTAGTTGCCGAACACGGTCAGCTGCGGGGTCAGCAGATAGGCGATGTTGAGCGAGGGCAGGGCCTTGTCGTTGCGGCTGCTGAAGGTCGCCGCGCCACCGGCCTGGCGGCGGTCCATGTCGATCCATTCCATGCGCACGCCCGGGGTGATGCGCCACTGGCCCACGGCAATGCGGTCGTCGATGTAGAACGCATGGGCATCGGTGGCGTTGTCGAAGCGAGTGGTGGCGCTGGCCACGCCGGTGCGGCGGGTGACGGTGAAGCTGCGGTCATTGCCACGCTCGCGCAGGAAACGGTAGCCCGCGGTGATGTCATGCACGCTGCTGCCCCAGTGCAGGCGCTGGGTGTAGCGCGGCTCGATGCCGAGCACGCGGTAGTCGCGCGGCTGCACGGTCAACTGGGTATTGGCGGCGTTGATCAGCGAGCTGGCACGGGTGCTCTCGTTGTAATAGGCCAGCACCTCGAACTCGCTGTTGTCGGACAGCGTGTTGGTGTAGCCCAGGTCGATGCCGGTGCGGTGGCCCTTCCAGAAGTCGGTCGGCCGGGTGTTCTGGAACGGATCGGCCTCGTACTGCGCGCGGGTCAGGCCGCCTGGCGTCAGCGAGCGCACGTCGTAGTACGACAGCTTGGCGCGCAGCTCCTGCTGTTCGTCGATGGCGTAGGCGAACTTCAGCGCCAGATCGTTGAAGCGGTCGTCGCTGCCCTGGCGCCAGCCGCGGCCGTCCTGGCCAGAGTACAGCAGGGCCGCGCCCAGGCCGTTGTCGCCGGTACCGCCGAGGAACGCGTTGTACTGGGTGCTGTCACCGCCGCCATGGTCGTAGGCGGTGTAGCGCACGCCCGCTTCGCCGTGCAGGCCGGCCTCGGTGGGAATGGCGCGGGTGCTGAAGTTGATGATGCCGCCCACGTTCTGCGGCCCGTAGCGCACCGCGCCGCCGCCGCGCACCACGTCGATCGACTCGATGTTGGACAGGCTGGTCGGCGCGAACGACAGCTGCGGCTGGCCATACGGCGCCACTGCCAGCGGCACGCCGTCCAACAGTACGGTCGAGCGCGGCGAGTAGCGCCCGGTGAGGCCGCGCACGCCGATGTTCAGCGACACCGAACTGCCGGCGGTGCCGGAGTTGTCGGTGACCTGCACGCCGGGGATGCGGCGCATCGCATCGCCGAGGCTGGCCGCGCCGCTGGCCTCGATGCGTTGGCGGTCGACCACGGTGCGCGCGCCGGCGAAGCTCTTGACGCTGTCATGCAGGCCGGTGCCCAGCCAGCTGCCGGAGACCTGGATGCTGTCCAGCGTGGTGGCGCCGTCCTGAGCGAAGGCGGTGGCGGCCGGGAGCAGGCACAGGGCAAGGGCGGCGGCCAGCGGCAGGCGGGCCGGTTGCAGGGCAGGGATGGGCATCGGTGCGGGCTGTGGAAGGTGGTAAATGAGAATTATTGCTGATTCCATTCGCCAATGGAATGCGCCGCCGGTTCACGCTGTTCCCCCGGTGGTAGAGTGGGCGATTGCTTCCTGACTCGCCGAGATCTGCCATGTCCCAAGCCGCCTTCTATCCCGTCGGAACCCCTGGCCAGCCGTGGGGAGCGGCGGAACGGGAGGCGTGGCGTGGCCGCCAGCAGCGGCTGCGTCGCTATGACGAGGAGGTGCTGCCGCGCATCGAGTCGCTGGCCTTGCGCTTCGACAAGGTGGCCTATGGCCAGCTCGACTACGCTGGCGAGACCTACACCCTGTTCGCCCTGCGCAGCCGCGACTGGAACCCGGCGCTGCCGGCCGCACTGGTCACCGGTGGCGTGCACGGTTATGAGACCAGCGGCGTGATGGGCGCGCTGGAATTCCTCGAGAAGCACGCCGCCGACTACGCCGGCAAGGCCAACCTGCTGGTGGCGCCGTGCGTGAATCCGTGGGGCTTCGAGCGTATCAACCGCTGGAACTTCGATGCGATCGACCCGAACCGCAATTTCCGCGCCGATGGCCCGGCCCGCGAGTCGACCTCGCTGATCGAGCTGATCACACCGGTCAAGGGCCAGTTCGTGCTGCACATCGACCTGCACGAGACGACCGACAGCGACGAGAGCGAGTTCCGCCCGGCACTGGCCGCGCGTGACGGCAAGCCGTTCGAGCCGGGCCTGATTCCCGATGGCTTCTACCTGGTGGACGACAGCGAGAACCCGCAGGCGGCCTTCCAGCAGGCGGTGATTGCCGCGGTGGAGAAGGTTACCCACATCGCCCCGGCCGACGACAAGGGCGAGATCATCGGTTCGCCGGTGGTGGCCCATGGCGTGATCGAGTACCCGCTGGTGAAGCTGGCGCTGTGCGCCGGCATCACCGGTGCGACGTACACCACCACCACCGAGGTCTACCCGGACAGCCCGCGGGCGACCCCGCAGCAGTGCAACGATGCGCAGGTGGCCGCGGTGTGCTCGGCGCTGGATTACGCGCTCGCCCATCGTTGATGAAAAAGGGGACGGAGGGGATTAAGTCGTTTGTGGCACAAACGACTTAATCCCCTCCGTCCCCTTTTTCGGTTCATCCAAGCGCGTCGGCCCACCACAGTGCGGCCGGTCCCGGCGGCGTGTCGCGGCGCCACAGCAGGTCGCTGTGGATGCGCCGCGGCCAGCCGGGCAGCACCAGCTCCACCAGCCGCCTGCGGTCGTAGCGCTGCACCAGTGCCCGCGGCAGTTCGGCCCAGCCGATGCCGTCCTCGGCCATCTCCATCACCATCAGGTAGTCAGTGGCGGTCCAGGCCAGGCCGGTGACCACGCGCGATTGATCGACTTCCGCGCTCAGGCGCACCTGCCGATGCCGCGCCAGTTGTGCGGCGGCGCGACGCCCGGCGCGGGCCAGCGGATGTTCGCGCGCCACGTACACCGACAGTTCGCTGTGGTGGGCCAGCGGTCGGGCCACCAGTTCATCGGGATAGCGCTTCTGCCTGGGCAGCAGGCCCAGCCCGGCGCGGCCACTGCCGACCAGCTCCAGCACGTCCTCGCCCTCGGCATCCAGCCATTCCAGTTCGATCTCCGGAAACGTCTCGGCGAAGCGCTGCAGGATTCGCTGCTCTGGATCGAGCTGGTAGACATCGGAAAACACCACGGTCAGCCGCGCTTCGACCGGTGCGGCCAGGCGCACGCTCAGCTGCTGCAGGCGGGTATCGGCGGCGAGGATTTCCTGCGCATGGCCGAGCACCTGGCGCCCGGCTTCGGTCAGCTGCGGGTAGCGGCCGCTGCGGTCGAACAGGCTGACGCCGAGGTCCGCCTCCAGGTGGGCGATGGCGGTGCTGACCGTCGATTGGGTCTTGCGCAGGCGGCGCGCCGCCGCCGAGAACGAGCCCAGCGCGGCCGCTTCGACGAAGGCCTGCAGGGATTCAGGGGAGTAGGGCATGATCCATCGCTCCTGTCGATGGAATCCATTTTGTTACCACCGTAAAAGACGATGATACTGGCTGCCGTCGCCCCTGTCTGCGGGGTGTTCCGGACCCTCCACGCACCGCGTGGGCCTATTGAAAAGGCGGCGTGGTCCCCGCCCTGCAAGGAGCTTCACATGTCCCGTACTGTCCCCGCCCGTGGCGCGCTGGTCGCCTGGGCCTGCCTGACCGTGGCGATCGTCGCCGAAGTGGTCGGCACCTCGTTCATGGCCCACGCCGCCCGTGATGGCGGCTGGACCGGGTATCTGATCATGGCTGGCGCGCTGGCGCTGTCCTACTTCTTCCTGGCGCAGTCGGTGCGCCGCATCGCAGTGGGCGTGGCCTACGCGGTATGGGAAGGCCTGGGCCTGACCCTGCTGACCGTGGTCGGCCTCACCGTCTTCGGTGAAAGCCTGTCGCTGCAGCAGCTGGCCGGCCTGGTGCTGGCGGTGGTCGGCATCGTCTGCGTCACCCTTGGGGAGGCGCACTGATGAACACCCTGGCACTGTTTTTCGTGATCTGCTCGGCCTTGATCGACGTTGCCGCCAACATGATGGTGGCCAAGTCGGAGGGCTTCCGGCGCTGGCGCTGGGGCGTCGGTGCGATCGTCATGGTCTGGATCGCCTTCGCCCTGCTGGGCCAGGCCGTGCGCTACATGGACCTGGCCACCGCCTATGCGATGTGGGGTGCGATCGGCGTGATCGGTACTGCTACCTGTGGCCGCCTGCTGTTCGGCAACCGCCTGCGTTCGATCGGCTGGATCGGCATCGGTCTGGTTACTGTTGCGGTTCTGTTGCTGAGTACTGCGAAGTAACGCGTCGCCGTGCCAACCAAGGTTGGCACCTACCGGTGCTGAGTCGCCGTGCCAACCAAGGTTGGCACCTACCGGTGCCGAGTCGCTGTGCCAACCAAGGTTGGCACCTGCCAGAGCGTGAGCCGCCGCAAGCAAGCGCCCCGGGGATGATCTCCCCGGGGCGTTGCTGTTTCTGCAGCAGTTAGAAACGTGCGGTGAAGTTCAATCGCGTGGTACGGCCCGGGCCGGGCATCAGGCTCATCGCCAGCGTGTCCATGTAGTAGGTGTTGCGCAGGTTGCTGACCACCAGTTCCACCTCGGCCTTCTGGGTGAACTGCCAGCGCGCATAGAAGTCATAGATCGCGGTGGGCAGGTAGATGTTCTGCAGGCCTGTCGAGCCGGTGGTGTTCCATGGCTTGTCCAGTTCATGGGTGGGGCCGCTGTTGTAGGTGCGGCGGATGCCGGTATCCAGTCGCTTGTCGAACAGGCGGAAGCCCAGCGTGCTGTGGATCGAGTACTTCGGCGGGTTCTGCGCGTTGACGAACGAGGTGCCAAAGCCGCCGTCCACGCAGTCCGGCGTGGTGTCCAGCTTGCTCCATTTCGCATAGGGGTCTTCGCGCATGCGCTTGGCGGTGGCCGCATCGCAGGTGCGCGCGCGCTGGTAGTAGCTGGCCGACAGATCCAGGTAGGCAATGCCGGCGTCATAACCGGACTGCAGCTCGTAGCCGGACACCGTGTAGTTGTCGACGTTGTCGACGTAGAAGGCCCAGTTGCTGGAATCGAAGCGACGGGTGATGGCGTTGTCGATATCGTTCTTGAACCAGGCGACCTTGAATGCCAGGCGATCGCCGTCGCGCCACAGGTCCTGCTTCAGCAGGCTGAAGCCGATGTCCCAGGAACGGTTTTTTTCCGGTTTCAGGTCGGCTACCGGCGCCGAGGTGCTGTTGCCCAGCGTCGATTCGAACAGGCTGGGCATCTTCCAGCCCTGCGCGTACTTCACGTAGAAGAACATGTCCGCGTCGAGGTTGAAGCGGGCTTCGGCATACGGCGCGAAACCGTGGCCGGAGCGCCGGATCGCTGGCTTGTAGCCCCAGGCGGTGGGAATCTGCTTGGTATAGAAGCCGTTGGCACCACGCGGGTCACGGATGAATCCGTCGAAGTCGTAGGTCTGGCCCAGCGTGCTGTCGCCATAGGGTGTGGCGCGCAGTGAGTCATACGTGTAGTTGCCCTGTGCATCCGGGTACCACTCCTTGTACCAGCCTGGCAGCAGCTGGCCGCCCTTGCTCAGGCGCGCGAAGGTATAGCGCAGGTCGCGCGATTCGCTGACGAAGGCCACGCGGTTGCGGTCGCGGGTGCGGTAGTCGATGAAGCGGCCGCCTGCGGTCAGCGACAGCCAGTCCCACGGCTGCCATTGCAACGAGGCCACCACGCTGGCCTCGCGGCGCGTGCCCGAGCGCAGGTAACGGTTGTTGTTGTAGTCCACCGGCAGCACCGGCGAGTTTGGTGCGGTGTCTTCGTGCTGGAAGGACGCGCCATAGCGCAGCGTCCAGTCGCCCAGGCCATTGCTGAAGCGGGTGGTGTTGCTGCTGTCCACGCCCCAGCGCTGGGTCTTCACATCCGACTGCAGGCCGGGGCCGTAAGTCTCGCCCAGCGTGTCGGGCATCTGGTCGGAGGCCATTTCCTTGAACAGCGGCGTATTGGCGATATTGCTGTTGAACATGCGGCTGGTGGCGGTGGTGAACCACAGCGTGCTGCTCAGGTCCAGCCACGGGTGCGCCTCGGGGCGGTAGCGATGGCGTAGGGACGTGGCGTTGACCCGCATCTTCCCGGGCTCGAACTGGAACATGGTGTTGGCCTTGTCCACGTAGGTCACCCATTCGTTGGACTCGCCCACGCGACCGATCGCCGACGGCATGATCTCGCCGAAGCTGGAGTTGAAGTAGCGGTGGCTCAGCTCCAGGCGCTGGTCGGGGTTGGGCGTCCAGGTGAATTTCAGCAGCGCCGATTCGTTGTCGGTATGCGTGTTCAGCACCTCATCGCCGGGGTGGTACATGTCCGAGACCGCCTGGCTGGACATGCCGGTACCGCCGCTGGACAGGTGCTGGTCGTCGTACCGGTGGGCGCCGTTGCTGCCAGCGAAGTAGTTGCCCTGGCGGCGCCGCGCATAGGCCGCCACCAGCTGCCAATCCTCGCCACGCTGGGCGAAGGCCACGCTGCCGTTCCAGTCGCGCGGATCACGCAGGCTGTTGCGGTTGTCGCTGCCGCGCGCGATCTGCTTGAACGTGCGGGTGCGGTCGATGCTGTTGTCGGCCACGCCACCACGCACACGCAGGCCCCAGGCCTGGTCGTCGTCGAGGATGTCATCGACGTTCAGCGTTTCCATGTAGACCACGCCACCGATCGCGCTGGCGGCGTTGGCGGCCAGGCTCGGCCCCTTCTCGATGCTGACCGAACTGATCAGGTCCGGGTCGAGGTAGCTGCGCTGCTGCACGCCGGCATAGCCGCGGTACACGTCGATGGCCTGCTGGCCGCCGTCGATGATCACTGGCACCCGGTTCTGGCCCTGAAGGCCGCGGATGTTCACGTCCAGCGCACCGCCATTGCGCACGTCAGCGGTGTGCACGCCGACCGCACCGGCCAGCACGTCACCGATCGACTGGCCGCGGAACCGCTCAAGTTGCTGGCGGTCCAGGTGCACGCGCGAGCCGCTGTCGCGGTAAACGGCATCGGCATCGGCCAGGCCCCACGGCGAAGCCCCTTCGCCGGCCTGGCCGGCCACACGCAGGGTGCCGATCTGGCGCACGCCGGCATCGGTGGCGGGGGCGGCCTGCAGCACCACGCCGCTGGCATCAAGCTGGAACGATAGGCCGGTGCCAGCGAGCAGCTTCGCCAGTGCGGCTTCGGTGTTGAGCGAGGCCTGCACGCCACCGCTGTGGCGGCCGCGGGTCAGGCGCGCATCGGCAGCGATGGACAGGCCAGACTGCTGGCCGAATGTGGTCAAGGCCTGGTCGAGCGGTCCGGCCGGGATCTGCCAGCGAACGGCAGCGGCAGCATCCTGTGCATGGGCGGCGGCCGGCAACAGGCACGGCGTGGTCAGGGCCAGGCACAGCGCGATGGCCAGCGGGCGAGGGGAGGGGCAGGGTAGTTTCATGGGGCGGCAACATCCGCAATGGGTTCCCTTGTAGTGCCCGCCGAGCGCGCAGAAAGGGAACCGCCAATTCAAACTGGACGCACAACGGTCCACCATGGCCAGCGTTGCTCGATGCGGATCGGCAGGGCGCGTGCCAGCAGTGTCAGGGCCTGCAGGCTGTCCAGGCGCGGCAGTACCGCGGTGACATTCAATGCGGACAGCGCCGGATCACAGCCCAGATAGCCACGATGGTGGCGGGCCAGTTCGTCGATCACCCGGATCAACGGCGTGTCCTGCACCTGCAGGCGTCCGTCCTGCCAGTCGCCGCGCAGAGGATCGGCCGCGACCGCTGTGAGTCCCCCCAAGGGTCCAATCTGCAGCGCACCTCCCGCAGGCACATCCAGGGCCGCACCGAACGTCGGCAGGCAGCGCACCACGCCTTCGAACACGTCCAATCGGCTGTCCTGCGCTTCGCGGCCGACCGCGAAGCGGGTGCCGATCGGCTGCAGATGCGCGCCAGGTACATGCACGGTCAGAGGCAGCCCGGTGAATGCGGGGTGGTGTCCGGTCTGCAGCAGCAGTTCGCCGCGCAGCAGATGCAGGGCGCGGTGGCCGTTGCCGATGTCGATGGTCACTTCGCTGTTGGCGTTGAGCCACAATTGGCTGCCATCGGTCAACGTCCAATGACCGGTGCGCCCGGCAACCGTGCGTTGCGTCTGCAGGTGGCGCTGCGCCCGCAGCCCGTGCAGGCCGAGCAGGGAGACCGCGCCGATGCCGAGGGCGCCTCCGATGCTGCGCAGGGCCCGCCGCCGGCGAAGGCGCGCAGCATCAAATGCGGTTGCGGCTGCCGGGGCCGACAGCGGGGCGAACGATTGCCAGACCGCCTCGACCCGTCGCCAGGCATCGGCGTGACCAGCATCGGCCTGCAGCCAGGCGTGCCAGCGCTGCTGGTCGCCGTCGCTCCAGCCCTGTTGGCGCAGCGCGAACCATTCGGCAGCCTGTTCCAGCGCCGGGCCGGTCAATGCCGCACTCATGTCGCTGCGTCGCCGGACAGGCGCAGGCAATGCAGCATGGCCTGCGCCATGTACTTCTTGACCATGCGCTCGGACACGCCCAGCTGTTGGCCGATCTCCGCATAGCCCAGTCCGGACAAGCGGGCCAGCAGGAAGGCACGCCGTGGTCGCTCGGCCAGGCCGGACAACATGTCAGCAATGGCGTGCAGCAGCTGCAACGCCTGTGTGCGCTCCTCCGCGGAGGGATGCACCGGCTCCGGTTGTGTGGCCAGCGCGGTCAGATAGGCGCGTTCCAGGTCCGCGCGCTGCCAGTGATTGACCAGCAGTGCGTGCGCGATGGTGCTGAGGTAGGCGCGCGGCAAGCGCAGTTCGGATGGATCGACGCGACGGCTGAGCAGGCGCAGGAAGGTGTCCTGGGTCAGGTCGGCGGCGCAGTCGGCGTTGTGCGTACGGCGGCGCAGCCAGCCGAGCAGCCAGCCATGGTGTTCGCGGTAGAACCCCGCCAGCGCAGTGCTGGAGGCGGCGGGCACGGCCATCGGCATGGGTCATTAATGAGAATGATTCCCATTATAGAGTGATCGGGCGGAGCACGACAAACCCTGCGCATGCCGCAGCGGGGGAGGTCGCCGGATTTGCGATGCCCGGCGTGCTCGCCGACACTGCGGCTTTCCGCAAGGAGTGCCCGCATGTTCAGCCACATCACCGTTGGAACGAATGACATGGACGTCGCGCGTCGCTTCTACGATGCCCTGTTCACCGCTCTGGGTGCACGTCCGGGAGTGTTCGATGACAAGGGCCGGCTGGTGTACTTCAAGGACGGCCGCATGTTCATCGTCACCGCACCGATCGACGGTCAGCCCGCATGCCATGCCAACGGCGGCACGATTGGTTTCACCCTCGACAGCGCCGAGGCCGTGCGCGGTTGGCAGGATGCCGGTGTCGCCCACGGTGGCACCGCCATCGAAGATCCGGCCGGCATCCGCAGCATGGCCGGGCGCCAGTTGTTCCTGGCCTACCTGCGCGACCCGGACGGCAACAAGCTGTGCGCGGTGCATGTAATGTCGTGATCGGATGGAAACACGCGGGCCGCGATTAACGTGGCCCGTGCGGTGCCATCAGGCGCAGGTACTCAGCAGCGCGCGCGTGATAACACGGAATCGCAGGATGGGCCTGTGACCGCAGGCCGCAACTTCATGCTCTGTCCACTGCGGTTCAGCCAGAATCGGTCGGCTAACCCTTTGATCTACCGGAGAACGCCGCCCCATGGATGTACTGGAGCCGCAACAATCCCCGGTGCGCACCCTTCGGCCTGTGTTCGCCTTCGCGGCGATCGTTGTCGTGGCGTTCGCGCTGTTCGTCAGCCTGTTCCCGCTCGGTGCGGGCCGCCTTCTGGTCAAGGCGCAGGACTGGGCCGCACTCAATGTCGGCTGGTACTACCTGCTGGCGATGACCCTCTACCTGGTGTTCGTGGTGGGGGTGGCGCTGTCCAAGTACGGTGGCATCAAGCTGGGTGCCGACCATGACGAGCCGGAGTTCAGCTACCTCTCCTGGGCCGGCATGCTGTTCGCCGCCGGCATCAGCATCACCCTGTTCTTCTTCTGCGTTTCCGAACCGCTGACCCACTACCTGCAACCGCCGCAGGGCGATGCGGCCGCGGGCGAGGCTGGCGCGCGCCAGGCCATGCAGCTGCTGTTCCTGCACTGGGGCCTGCATGGTTGGGGCGTGTTCGCGCTTGCAGCGATGGCGATGGCCTATTTCGCCTACCGTCACAACCTGCCACTGGCTCTGCGCTCGGCGCTGTACCCGCTCATCGGCAAACGCATCAACGGCCCGATCGGCTACACCGTGGACGCGCTGGGCATTGTCGCCACCGTGTTCGGCATCGGTGCCGACATGGGCTTCGGCGTGCTGCACCTCAACGCCGGCCTGTCGCACCTGTTCAACATCCCGCACTCCAACCTGGTGCAGATCATCCTGGTGGTCAGCATGATGGGCGCGGCGGTGGCCGTGGCTGTGTCCGGGGTGGAGAAGGGCGTGCGCTGGATGGCCAACATCAACATGCTGCTGGCCATCGCGCTGGTGCTGTTCATGCTGTGCGCCGGCCCCACCCAGTACCTGCTCAGCACGCTGATGCAGAACCTGGGCGACTACCTGGGCAGCGTGGTCGGCAAGAGTTTCGATGTGTACGCCTATGGCGGCCGGCCGGAATGGCTGGGTGGCTGGACGGTGTTCTACTGGGCCTGGTGGATCGGCTGGGCACCGTTCGTTGGCCTGTTCATCGCGCGTATCTCGCGTGGCCGCACCATCCGCGAATTCGTGTTCGGCGTGCTGCTGATCCCGCTGGGCTTCACCCTGGCCTGGCTGTCGATCTTCGGCAACAGCGCGCTGGACCAGGTCTTGCACCACGGTCAGCAGCAACTGGCGCAGCTGGCGGTGGATGACCCACCGACGGTGCTGTATGCGCTGCTGGATGGCTATCCGTGGAGCCGCACGGTGATTGCGGTGACGGTGCTGGTCAGCTTCATCTTCTTCGTGACGTCGGCCGACTCGGGGGCGGTGGTGTTGTCCACGTTGTCCTCGCATGGCGGTGCGCCGGAGGATGATGGTCCGCGTTGGCTGCGCGTGTTCTGGGGCACGGTGATCGCGGTGCTGACCGCCGGGCTGCTGTTGGCCGGCAGCATCGATGCACTGAAATCGGCGGTGGTGCTGGCGTCGCTGCCGTTCTCGGCGGTACTGCTGCTGATGATGTGGGGTTTGACCCGCGCCTTCAGTGACGAATCGCACCGCAAGCGCGCGCTGCAGTACCGGCCATCGCCGCTGATCGGTGACGACCGCCACCACCAGGGCTGGCGCCAGCGCCTGAGCCAGGCCATGCATTTCCCGGTGCGCGACCAGGTCTACCGCTTCATGGACGACACGGTGAAGCCGGCGATGGAAGCGGTGGCCGAACAGCTGCGCGGTCAGGGCTGGGACGTGTCCACGCGCTTCGAAGCCGGCGACATGGAGCTGACGGTCAACCACGGCGAGCAGCAGGACTTCCTGTACCGGGTGATCCTCAGCGGCTACCTGACGCCGTCGTTCGCCGCGCAGCAATTGCGCAACCAGCGCTACTACCGCGCCGAGGTGCACCTGTTCGAAGGCAGCCAGGATTACGACCTGGTGGGCTACAGCCGCAAGCAGATCATCAACGACATCATCAGCCAGTACGAACGGCACCTGCAGTTCCTGCACCTGAGCCGGTGATGCGGTGGGTGCGGACCGTTGGTCCGCACCCACCTGTAGAGCCGAGCCCGCGCTCGGCTCCTCGGTGTCGGAAGCGCAGCCGAGCATGGCTCGGCTCTACAGTGGCAATCAGAACCGGTAGCGTGCCCCCAGCGAGACGAACTGTCCGCGCAGGTTGTACTGGCTGATATCGAAGCCATTGGAGCCACCGGCCGGGTCGAACGGCGGGTCCTTGTCGGCCAGGTTCAGCACCGACAGCGACAGCGTGGTGTTGGCAATGCCTTCGTAGGCGACGTACAGGTCCAGCTGGTGATACGGCTTGATGCGGTCACGCAGGCCGGGGTTGCTGGTCGCTGTCGCCACGCGCTGGTCGTAGCCACTCACGTACTGCAGGCTCAGCGTGCTGCTCCAGTCGCCCACTGCCCAGTTCAACGAGGTGGTGCCGCGGGTGCGCGGCAGCGCGCCGTGGCGGTTGTTGCCAGCCCCTTCATACGGGGCCTGGCCGGCCACCAGCGGCTGCTTGAAGCTGAGCAGGTGGGTCCAGCTGCCGGCCACGGTGAAGTTGCCCCAGCCCTCGGTGCGGAAGGTGCGGTTGGCTTCCAGGTCCAGGCCCGAGGTGGTCAGCTCCCCCTGGTTGGCATACTGGTTGGTGATGAACTGGATGCGCCCGTTCTCACGCTGCACGCGGCCCGGGAACAACTCTGGGTGATCGACGATGTATTGCGCGCTGTCCGGCTTGACCAGGTTGTCCTGCTCGATGCGGTACCAGTCCAGGCCGATGCTGGTATCGCCATCCGGCGACCACACCGCACCCACGTTGAAGTTGCGCGAGCGCTCGGCCTTCAGGTCGGGGTTGCCGGTACGGATGTTGGTCACGCCACGGCTGCCGCCGGGCTGCAGCGGGTCCAGCGGATCGATCACCGAGCCATAGCTGACGGTCTGGCCCGGCGCGATTTCCGGCAGCGACGGGGCGCGGAAACCACGCGAGAACGAGCCGCGCAGCAGCAGGCTGTCCAGCGGCTGCCAGCGCAGCGCCACCTTCGGCGAGAACGCCTTGCCGAAGTCGTCATAGTGATCGCCGCGACCGGCCACCTGCAACTCCAACGTGCGGTGCAGTGGCACGCTCAGTTCGGCATAGGCGGCGCTGACCTGGCGCTCGCCGTTGACCACGTTGATGGCCGGGCGCAGTTCGGTGCCCGACAGCACCTGCGCGCTGGTGCGCGCGTCCAGCGATTCCTTGCGGAACTCCGCGCCCCAGGCAAAGCCGACCGTACCGGCTGGCATCTCCCACAGCGAGGTCGAGGCCTTCAGGTTCAACGCGTGCAGCTTGTACCAGCCTGGCCGCTTGGTCTGCAGGCGAAGTGCATCCAGCGCGCCCGGCGTGGCGGACGGGTTGAGGAAGTTGTAACTGCCATCGCGCAGGATCTGTTCGAACGCGTAGCGGTTGACGAAATTGTCGACGTACTCGCGCTGTGCACTCTGCGAAGTCAGCGCCGCCACTTCCCAGTCCCAGCGTTCGCCGCTGCCGCGCACGCCGGCCAGGGCACGGTAGAACACCTGGGTGTTGTCCTTCAGGCGCGGGCCGAGATCGAAGAAGGTGTACTCGAACGGCAGCGGCGCGCTGCCCGGGTTGTTCGGGTGGCCGACCGGCAGCACCGCCGGCACGTCGATCAGGGTGCCGGTGGCCGGGTTGTAGGCACGCAGGCCGGGGCCGACGGTCAACGGCGCGCTGAAGATCTGGTCGGCCTTGTTGTGGCTGTACAGCACGTCGGCGAAGGCTTCGACGCTGTCATTGAAGCGGTAGGTGGCACTCAACGACGCCTGCAGGCGCTCGGCGCCGGGCTGCAGGGTCTTGAATGGCTGCGCGTTGAAGGCGCAGGCCTGGCCGGGCAGGGTGCTGCCGAAGTCGCTGTACGGACGCAGCTGGCTGCCGTCGGGGCAGTTGGCGAACGGCTGCGGCGCGCGTGGGTTGGACAGCCAGTTGCCACCGGCAGTGGACCAGCCGGCCAGGCGGCCACCGGGCTTGTCGCGGAAATCGCCGCTGCGGGTATAGGCGCGGTCGTCGCCATCGAGGCGGTCGCGCTTGAGCAGATCCAGCCCGAACAGCACGTTCCAGCCCTGCTGTTCGAGATCACCGAAGCCGGCCAGCAGGTTGGCCTTGCGTTCGTCCAGGCCGCCCTGGGTGGCGGTACCGAAGCCGCCGCCCACTTCCACGCCCTGGAAGTTCCTGCGCAGGATGATGTTGATGACGCCGGCGATGGCGTCGGAGCCATACACCGCCGAGGCGCCGTCCTTCAACACTTCGATGCGTTCGACCGCGCTGATCGGCAGCGCGTTGAGGTCGACGAAGGTGTCCTGGGTGTTGAGCGCGAAGCCGAAGTTGGAGACGCGGTAGCCGTTGACCAGCACCAGCGTGTTCTTCGGCGACAGGCCACGCAGGCCGATCGAGGCCGACCCGGCGGCGAAGCTGCCGGTGTACTGCTCGTCGAAGCTGTTGCCGGCATTGGCCGACAGGTTGCGCAGCACGTCGGTGAGGGTGGAGCGGCCGGTCTGCTCGATCTGTTCGCGGCTGACGATCTGCACCGGGTTGGGCCCGGCGGTATCGCTGCGCTTGATGTTGGAGCCGGTCACCAGCACGGTGCCGAGGGTGGTGCTGTCCTTGCCGGTGTCGGCGGATTCAGCGGCGCCGGCAGCGCCGGCGGTGAGGCCCAGCGCGATCGCGCCGGCAAGCAGGTTCAGGGTGGTGCGGTACATGGAAGCGACAACGCCGAACGGGGGAGGAGCCGTCAGTACCGCATGCAGATACCTGCGCCTTCCAATGACGAAAGCGCATTCAGTTATACATCACAGGTTCTTAACGAAAGTCGGTGCCTCCGCTGCGGCAGACCAATTTGGTGGGTGCGGACCGTTGGTCCGCACGCCCCTGTAGAGCCGAGCCTATGCTCGGCTCCGCACACTGGCCGGAAAGCAGTCGAGCATGGCTCGGCTCTACAGAAGGCAATGTCAGACGATCACGGCCGCAGCAGCACCTTGCCGTTGCGGCCCGAACCCGCACCGGCCTTTGCCGCTTGGGCGATGTCGTCCAGTGCGAAGATCTGCTCCACCGGCAGCGTCAGTTCGCCGCTCGCCGCACGCTTCAGCAGTTCGCCAACCAGCCGGCGCTTGTCCTCCACCGCCATCGCCTGGCTGACCTTGCTGCCCCAGAAGCCCTTCACCGTGGCTTCCTTGTAGATCAGGCCGCCGGCGGGAATGCGCATCGGTTCGCCGCTCATCACACCGAACGACACCAGGGTGCCGTGGTGGCCGAGCAGGTCAACCAGGTCACCGCTGGCGTCGCCGCCGATGGAATCCACCGCGGCCGCGGCCTGTGCTTCGCCGGTCGCCTCACGCACGCGATCCTTCCAGCCGTCCACCGAGGTGTCGAACACATGATCGATGCCCAGCGCCCTCAACTGTGCGGCCGCATCGGCATTGCGCACCAGGTTGGCCACATGCACGCCACGGGCCCGCGCCAGCATCGCCAGCGACTTGCCCACCGCGCCATTGGCGGTGTTCTGCACGATCCACTGGCCTGCCTCGACATGCAGGAACTCCAGCAGCATCAGCGCGCTCAGTGGCATCGCGATCAGCTGCGCGGCCATCTCGTCCGGGATCGCTTCCGGCATCGGTATCACCATGCGTGCCGGGGCGATGAACGCCTCGGCCCAGGTGCCGTGCACCGAGGCGGCGGCAACCCGCTGGCCGATCTGCAGACCATCGACACCGTCGCCAAGTGCATCGATCACGCCCAGTGCTTCACTGCCACCGATCGCCGGCAGCACCGGCTTGTAGCCATACAGGCCACGCACGGTCAGCAGATCGTGGTTGTGGATCGAGGCCAGCACGGTACGGATGCGCACTTCGCCGGGGCCGGGCTCGGGCAGCGGTGCATCGGCAATGGCAAGGACGTCGGCCGGGTCGCCGAAGGAGGGGTACTGGGCAGCGCGCATGGGCGGTGTTCCGGGGAAAGTTGATGTTGTACCGAACTGGGGACGCAGGCGCTGTCGACAAGGCGCCGCAGGTGCAACACGGCATCCTGCGACTGATCGTCGCGACATGTGCTGATTACCGCATCTTGTGTTGACGACTCGGAGTATCCCCACTATGTTGTGGCCGTCACTCCCGGTCAGCCGCCGCCGCCGGACATGCAGCAAACGTCCCGCGGCCCGCCCCTGAGGCTTGCCGTGTCGACGCGGCCGCCATCGTGCGGACGCAGGTCGCCCCCACGGCCCGGATACCGGCCGCAGGCGCAGGCAGATGCCGACGACCTACGTTCCCGTGCCCTGGCAATCCACCCGTTCGCCCCGTGCGCCGGTATCGCGTGCAGGGCCGCCATGGCATCGACCGCCAACGCGCGTGCGAGCCTGGAGTTTCACCACCATGACCGACAGTACCTTCCGCGTGGCCGATCTGGCCGGCGCTGGCGACGCCTTGCGCGCCGGTGGCGAGCGCGTGCCGACCTGGATCACCAAGGAGGCCGGCAACCGCCGCCTGCCGTTCGAGGCCGAGCGCCTGCAGCGCAGCATCGACGCCGTGCATGCCGAGTTCCCGCAGCTGGACGTGAGCGACTACCGCCGCGTAGTGCAGTCGATGGTCGAGCGCAAACCGAGCATCAGCGCCGATGACCTGGTCGATCTGCTGATCCGCGAGGCCGAGTCGCGGGTGGACCTGGTTGCACCCGAGTGGGAACAGTTTGCCGCGCGCATCTACCTGCGCCGCCTGTACAAGCGCGCCAGCCGCAACCGCTTCTACGATGTCGGCCTGAAGTACGGCTCCTACGTTGGCCTGCAGGAAAGCCTGGCCGACCGCGGCATCTACAGCAACGACATCCTGCGTTGCTATTCGAAGGAAGAGCTGCAGCAGGCCGGCGAGATGATCGACCCGGACCGCGACCGCCTGTTCGCCTACAACGGCCTGTACCTGCTGGCCACGCGCTATCTGGCCAGCGACCGCAGCCGCGAGGTCTACGAACTGCCGCAGGAGCGCTGGCTGACCATCGCGCTGTACCTCATGCAGGAAGAAAAGCCGCGCGAACGCCGTATGCAGCTGGTCGGCGAGGCGTACTGGGCGCTGTCCAACCTGTACATGACCGTCGCCACGCCGACCCTGGCCAATGCCGGCAAGGTGGGTGGGCAGCTGTCCAGCTGCTTCATCGACACGGTGGACGACAGCCTGCAGGGCATCTATGACTCCAACACCGATATCGCCCGCGTGTCCAAGCACGGTGGCGGCGTCGGCGCTTACCTGGGCTATGTGCGCAGCAGCGGCGCACCGATCCGTGGCGTGGCCAATTCTTCCGGTGGCGTGGTGCCGTGGATCAAGCAGCTCAACAACACCGCGGTGTCGGTTGATCAGCTTGGCCAGCGCAAGGGCGCGGTGGCGGTGTACCTGGACATCTGGCACCGCGACATCGAAGCGTTCATGGACCTGCGCCTCAACAACGGCGACCAGCGCCTGCGCGCGCACGATGTGTTCACCTCGGTGTGCGTGCCCGACCTGTTCATGGAAGCGGTCGAGCGCCGCGCCGACTGGTACCTGTTCGACCCGCACGAGGTGAAGCAGGCCAAGGGCTGGTACCTGCAGGACTTCTACGATGAGACGCGCGGTGCGGGCAGCTTCCGTGACCGCTATGCCGAGCTGGTGGCCGACGAGCGCATCAGCCGCCGCACGGTGAAGGCGATCGATCTGTTCAAGCGGATCATGCTCAGCCAGCTGGAGACCGGCAATCCGTTCCTGTTCTACCGCGACGAGGTCAATCGCCGGAACCCGAACAAGCACGCGGGCATGATCTATTCCAGCAACCTGTGCACCGAGATCCTGCAGAACATGAGCCCGACGCGGATGATCCAGGAGATTGTCAGCGGCGACCAGATCGTCACCACACGCCGCGCCGGTGACTTCGTGGTCTGCAACCTGTCCTCGATCAACCTCGGCCGCGCGATCAGTGCGCCGGATGACCTGCTGGCCACCGATGTGCTGGAGCGCCTGATCCCGATCCAGGTGCGCATGCTCGACAACGTGATCGACCTCAACGCGCTGCCGGTGCCGCAGGCCACCATCACCAACCGCAAGTACCGCGCCATCGGCCTGGGCACGTTCGGTTGGCACCACCTGCTGGCGCAGCAGGCGATCCAGTGGGAATCACCGGATGCCGAGGAACTGGCCGACCGTCTCTACGAACGCATCAACTTCCTGACCATCCAGGCCAGCGCGCAGCTGGCGAAGGAGAAGGGCAGCTACCCGATGTTCGCGGGCAGCGACTGGCACAACGGGCGTTACTTCCGTGACCGCAACTACAGCGGCGCCGCGTGGGACAGCCTGGCCCGCGAGGTCGCCACGCATGGCCTGCGTAACGGCTGGTTGCTGGCCGTGGCGCCGAACATGAGCACCGCGCAGATTGCCGGCTCCACCGCCTCGATCGACCCGATCTACAGCGCGTTCTACTACGAGGAAAAGAAGGACTTCCGGCGGCCGGTGGCGGCGCCGGGCCTGTCGCTGGAAACCTGGCCGTACTACGAGAAGGGCGCCTACAAGGTCGACCAGTTTGCCAGCGTGCGCCAGAACGCGCGGCGGCAGCGCCATGTCGACCAGTCGATCAGCTTCAACCTGTACGTGCCGAGCACGATCCGCGCGAGCACGCTGCTGGAGCTGCACCTGAGCGCCTGGCGGGAAGGGTTGAAAACCACCTACTACGTGCGCTCCAACGACATCGACATCAGCGAATGCGAGTGGTGCTCCAGCTGATCGCTGCGCCCCCTGTAGCGCCGAGCCCACGCTCGGCTCAGACGCGAAGAGCAGCCGAGCATGTGCTCGGCGCTACATCCGCAACGCACGTAATACGAAGGTAAACGACCATGGCAACCCCCCTCGACCGCATCAAGATCCTCGAACCGCGCCATCCCAACCGCAGCACCGGCATCATCAATGGCCGCACCAGCGGCATCCTCAACTGGAACGATATCCCCTACCCGTCGTTCTATCGGGCCTACAAGGAGCTGTCGACCAACTTCTGGATTCCCGACGAGGTCGACATGAAGCTCGATGCCCGCCAGTACGGCGAGCTCAACGCTCGCGAGAAGAACGCCTACGACTCGATCATCGGTCTGCTGGCCACGCTCGATTCACCGCAGACCCGCTTCATCTACAACGTGGCCGAGTACATCACCGATCCGGCCGCGCATGCCAATGCGGCGATCATCGGCCAGCAGGAAGTGATCCACAACGAGAGCTACAGCTACGTGCTGGCCTCGATCACCGACCTGCCGAACCAGAACCGCATCTTCGAGATCGCCCGCACCCACCCGACCATCATCAAGCGCAATGCGCCGATCATGGGGGCCTATGACGATTTCATGCGCGAGAAGACCGCCGAGACCCTGCTCAAGTCGTTGATCCAGTCCTCGATCCTGGAGGGCATCAATTTCTATTCCGGGTTCGCGTACTTCTACAACATGGTGCGGCAGAACCGCATGAACGGCACCGGCAAGATCATCAGCTTCATCAACCGTGACGAGCTGGCGCATACCAAGTTCATCAGCGAGCTGATCCGCGCCATCATCGGCGAGAACCCGGAGCTGCAGACCAACGAGTTGACTGCCTACGTGCATCAATCGTTCGAACATGCCATCGAGCTGGAGACGCAGTGGTCGTCGGAGGTGCTGGATGGCATCGATGGCATCGACGTGGACGAGATGGTGCGCTACGTGAAGTACCGCGCCAACAAGATGGCCGGCATGCTCGGCATCGAGCGCCTGTACAGCGACACCACCGACAACGTGATGCCGTGGATCAAGGCCTACGCCGACAACTTCACTGAAACCAAGACCGACTTCTTCGAGATGCGCAATGCAAGTTACAAGAAGACCAACGTCGACAACGGCTTCGACGATCTCTGAGCGCAGCGCCGCGCTGAGCATCCTGGTGGTGGTCGCCTCCTTGAGCGGCAACACCCGCGAGCTCGGCCGGCAGATTGCCGAGCGTTGCCGCGCCGCAGGTCATGCCGTGCACTGGCAGGAGGCCGACGACCTGCGGCAGGCGCCGCCGCTGGCCGCCGGCGAGGCCGACCTGGTGCTGCTGGGCTGCTGGACCGACAACGCCGGTCGCACGCCGGCGGAGATGAAGGCATGGGTCGCCGGCATCGCCGAGCGCGGCGAGCGGCCACGGCAGCTGGCGGTGTTCGGTACCGGCGAAACGCAGTGGGGGCAGGAGTATTACTGCGGTGCCGTGCACCGCCTGATCCGCTATTTCCGCAGCGACTACCCGCCGCTGGAGATCGAACAGATGCCGCATGGCGAACGCCATGCCGGGGCCATCGATGCCTGGACCGACGCGGTCCTGGCCCATTACTGGAGCAACACCGATGCAGATCATCGACGCCACCACGCCTGAGCAGTTCCAGCAGCTGCTGGCCGAGCACCCGCGGGTGCTGGTGGATTTTCACAAGGACCAGTGCCCGGGCTGCCGGATGCTGGAGATGTCGTTGCACCGGGTGGCCAACAGCGTCGCGGGGCAGGGCACGACGCTGCTGCGGGTGCAGCTGGAGGTGCTGGGCGAGGCGTTCTTCAGGGAGCTGGGGCTGCGTCAGACGCCGACGCTCTCACTGTTCCGTGACGGCGACGAGCGTACCCGCCTGGCCGGGTTCCAGTCGCCGCAGCAGATTGAAGCCGCGATCGCGCTGCATTTGTAGTGCGGAGATGGCGGGGTCGGATCCCTTGCCGGAGGCAAGGGCTCTGACCCCGGCAATTGGCCTCACCCGCCGTTGAAGGTATCCACCAGCAGCTTCACGTTCAACACCACGATCACCAGTGCGATCACCCAGGCGATCGCGCCCAGCCAGCGCGGTGCGACCAGCGCCCCCATCGTCACCTTGTCGGTCACGATCCGCACCAGCGGGATGATCGCGAATGGCAGTTGCATCGACAGCACCACCTGGCTCAGTACCAGCAGCTTCACCGCGCCCTGATCGCCGAACAGCATGATCACCACCACCACCGGAATGATTGCCAGTGCGCGTGTGATCAGTCGACGCAGCCACGGCGGCAGTCGCAGATGCAGGAAGCCTTCCATCACGATCTGGCCGGCCAGCGTAGCGGTCACCGTTGAATTCAGGCCCGAGGCCAGCAGGGCCACCGCGAACAACGTCGCCGCTGCGCCCACGCCCAGCATCGGCGCCAGCAGCTGGTGCGCCTGCTCGATGTCTTCCACATCAAATCGGCCGTTGGCATGGAACACCGCCGCCGCCAGGATCAGGATGCTGGCGTTGATGAACAATGCCAGGGTCAGCGCGAGGGTACTGTCGGTCACTGCCCAGCGCAGGGCACTGCGACGGCCCTCGTCGGTGCGCGGATAGGCGCGGGTCTGCACGATGGACGAATGCAGGTACAGGTTGTGCGGCATCACCGTGGCACCAATGATGCCGATGGCGATGTACAGCGCGTGTGGATCGGTCACTACCTGGGTGCGCGGAATGAAGCCGCCCAGCACGTCCATCACCGGTGGTGCAGCCATTGCGATCTGCACCGCGAAGCAGGCGAAGATCACCATCAGCAGCGCGATCACGAAGGCTTCCAGCGCCCGGAAGCCGCGGTTCATCAGCAGCAGTACCAGCAGCGTGTCCAGGGCGGTGATCACCGCGCCCCATAGCAACGGCAGGTCGAACAGCAGCTTCAGCGCGATCGCGGTGCCGATCACCTCGGCCAGGTCGCAGGCGATGATCGCCGCCTCGCACAGCGCCCACAGCGCCAGGTTCATCGGTTTCGGGTACCGCGCGCGGCAGGCCTGCGCCAGGTCCATGCCGGTGGCGATACCGAGCCGCGCCGACAGCGCCTGCAGGATCACCGCCATCAGGTTGGAGATGAGGATGACCGACAGCAGCAGGTAGCCGAAGCGCGAACCACCGGCGAGGTCGGTGGCCCAGTTGCCTGGGTCCATGTAGCCGACCGAGATCATGTAGCCCGGGCCGAGGAAGGCCAGCAGGCGGAACCACCAGTGCCCCTTGTCGGGCACCGCCACCGAGGCGTTGAGCGCGCCCAGGCTGGCCGGAGTGGAGGCCGAAGGGTCGCGGGGGGCCAGGGTGTTCATGGGTCCGAATATAGCTCCTGCTATAGTCATTAGCAATGTGAAACAATCGTCTTTATCGCGTTACTGGTCCAGAATTCAGGTTCAACACCGGATCAACCCGGAAGGACAGGCGCAGGCGTGGGCAAGACCGACGATTCGACATCGCTGAAAAGCACCCCCTTGATCGAGGCCGAGCGCCAGGTCGAGAGCTTCCGGCAAGTGCGCGAGGCGCACCGGATGGAGCTGGTGGAGGACTATGTCGAGCTGATCTCGGATCTGCTGGCCGACGGCGGCGAGGCCCGCCAGGTCGACATCGCCACCCGCCTGGGCGTGGCCCAGCCCACCGTGGCGAAGATGCTGCGGCGCCTGGCCCGCGATGGCTGGGTGGTGCAGCGGCCGTACCGCGGCGTGTTTCTGACCCCGGAAGGCGAGGCGCTGGCCCATGCCAGCCGCCAGCGCCACCAGACCGTGGAGCGCTTCCTGCTGGCGCTGGGCGTGGACCCGGATACCGCGCGGCGCGATGCCGAGGGCATCGAGCACCATGTGAGCGAGCAGACGCTGGCCTTGTTTGAAGCGTTCGTGCGCAAGGCCGAGGGTGGTTGAGCAGACCGATGGCGCCGCGCCATGTTCGGCGGCCGTTCGCGCGATCCCGGTTTTTGTAGAGCCGAGCCATGCTCGGCTGCCGTTCGCGCGGTGATGGAATGAGTCGAGCATGGCTCGACTCTACAATCCAGGCGGGCAGCGCGCCTGTTCCTGCGCGCACGCGCGTTTCGTCCATTCCTTCAATACCGGTTGCAGGCCTTCATAGCGCCGGCCTTGCCAGCCATTGGCCAGCACCGTGCCGTCGGCATCGATCAGCACCAGATTCGGCGGGGCCAGCCCGGCCAAGGCCTGCAGTGCCGGCATGCGCGCTGCGCGGCGTGGGTCCAGCACCGGCCATGGCATGTCCTGCGCGTGCATGTAGCGGCGCAGCGCGGCCTCGCTTTCATCCAGGCTGACGTACACCACTTCGGTATCGGCGCCGGCCTCGCGTAATGCGTCGCGCACGCTGCGCAGTGTGGGTACGAAGGCGTGGCACGGCGCACACCAGTCGGCGCCGAAGTACAGCGCCACCAGCTTCGGCGGCGGCGACCACTGCATCGGCCGCAGCGAACGCTGTTCCGGCCGCATCAGCGAGGCCGAAACCTGCGCGTGCAGGTCCGCAGCCATCGCCGGTGCGGCCAGCAGCACGGCACAGGCCAGCAACAACGCTCGCAGTGCTTCAGAACGCATAGCGCAGGTTGACGTACCAGGAGCGCGCGAAACGCGGTCCGTATACATAGTCGCTGTCACGCAGCGCGCCCACTTCCAGATCCTTCTGGCGCTGATCGAAGACGTTCTTGACGCCCGCGGCCACCGACACTTCCTGCTGCGCCTGCGCGCCCAGATGGCGGTGCCAGCGCGCACCGAGGTCGGTGACCAGGAACGAACGCGTACGGTGCAGCTCGCCCAACCGGTTGTTCAGTACCGACATCGGGCCGGTATGGCGCAGCGCGACGAAGGTCTCCCAGGGCTCGGCGGGCATCCAGCTGAGCTGGGCCAGGCCCGTCCAGCGAGGGGTCTTCAGGTAGTCGCGGCTTTCGATGATGGTATCGCCGCCATCGCCGGTGTCGTCGAAGATGCGCTGCGGTTCGCGGAAGCGCGAGCGGTACCACGAGGCACCGGCGGTCAGGCGCCACTGCGGCGAGGGTTGCCAGCCGAGGTTGGTTTCCGCGCCCAGCACGTTGGAGCCGGAGGCGTTGTAGCGCAGCTGGCTCAGTTGTCCGTCATCGCCGCGCTGGATCTCACCCAGCGCGAAAGTATCGCGGATGCGTGCATAGGACGCAGTGGCATCCCAGCTCCACACCGGATTGGCCGGGTCCGACCGCCAATCGAAGCCGAACAGGGTGGTCAACGCTCGCTCTTCCTTCAGGCCATCGGTGTTGCGCACGCGCACCTGTTCGCCGCCGAGGGTATCGACGTGCACATCCTCGACGAAGATCTCCGGTGCACGGAAGCCGGTGGCAATGCCCGCCCGCCATTTCAGGTTTGGGGTGGCCTGCCAGGCCAGCGCGATGCGCGGCGAGAACACCGCATTGTCCAGCTCCGAGCTCTTGTCCACGCGGGCGCCCAGCACCAGGTCGACGTTGTCACGCAGGCTCCATTCGTCCTGGATGAAGGCGCCCAGGTTGTGGAAGGTCGCATCCTCCAGCACGGCAAGACGCTGGCCGTCACCGGTACGATTGTCGTCGCGCAGCGCCTCGTGCTTGTACTGCACGCCGAAGGCCAGCGCGTGCGCGCCCAGCCGCCAGTTCAACTGGCTGTCGATGTAGTGCAGCGGGTTGTGGGTGCGGCCGTACTGGCGCCACGAACGCGAGGCCGCGCTGCCGGCCACGTTGGGGTCCAGCTGCGAGGGGTCATAGCCGGGCGCTGACGGATCGGTGACCACGTCGCCAAGACCGCCATAGAAACTGTCGCGATCGATGTCGGCAAAGGCGTAGGCCAGGCGGAAATCGACGTCGGCGTTGACTTCCTGATCCCACGACACGCTGCCTCGGCGGTATTTCGTATCCAGCGATTCGGCGATGTTGGCCAGATACTCGGGCTGGTCCAGGCGATTGCCGCCGCGGCGGGTTTCATCGGTCACCTGCAGGTCCAGGCGCAGCCGCGTACCCGGCGTGGGCGCGTACCAGGCCTGCAGCCCGCCGACCTTGAGGTTCTTGCGGGTGATCTCGGTGTAGCCGTCACCGTTGTAGTCGATGCCGCTGTTCCAGTTGCGCTGGGCAATCACCGACAGGCCGGCGTCTGCTTCCTTGGCCACCAGGTCCAGCCGCACATCGGCGTTCTTCTGCGGCGTACCTTTCAATACATCCACGCCGGCCTGCACATGGCCACCGCTGCGCGCCGGCAGCGGCGGAATCAGGTTGATCACACCGGCCACCGCGCCCGGGCCGTACAGCGCCGAGCCACCACCCTTGACCACTTCGATGCGATCGACGAACCCGGCCGGGATCTGTTCCAGGCCGTACACGCTGCCCAGCGTGGACAGCAGCGGGATGCCATCGAACAACAGCTGGTTGTAGGCGCCGGGCAGGCCCAGCAGCTGTACTTCGCTGGTGTTGCAGTTCTGGCAGTTGCTCTCCACGCGCAGGCCGTTGATCAGCTCGGCTGCGCGCGAGAAGTCGGTGGCAGCGCGCAGCGCGATGTCTTCCTTGCGCAGCACTTCGGTGCGGATCGGGACATCGGACAGCAGGCGTTCGCTGCGGGTGGCGGTGCTGACCTTCACCTGCACGCGATCCAGCTCGGTCGGTTTCGGTGTGGCGGCCAGTGCGGGCAGCGGCAGGGTCAGGGCGATGGCGGCGGCCAGGGGCAGCCGATGGAAGAGGGGGGTGGCAACGGGCATGAGGGCGTCGTCCTTGGGGGAAGAAAGGCGGCGAGGGCGACCTGGCTGACGCATATGAAAGCAGTGGCTTATCAATATAGCAAGTGCTATATAACGAAGCCGCAGCAATTCCGAGTGGAGCGCCGGCCGGGTTAGATTATGGTGGTGTTATAACATTACATAAAACAACCACAGCCCTGCCGGTGGTCATGTCCGGAGGATGGCGTTGCCGTGTGGGCAGGGAGGTTGGGGTCAGAGCCCTTTCCCTTGGAAAGGGATCCGACCCCGGGTACCGATCGTCAGCCGCGGCGGAATGCGGCGGGGGTACGGGCGCCGACGATGATCATGCGGATCATCGTGGAGATCTGTTCGACCAGTTCCGGATCCTTCTCCGGCGGCAGGTCCATGGCGGTGGCGCCCATCGCGAACACCAGCCGGGTGATGGCCTTGGCCACCAGTTCCGGGGCATGCAGTACGGCGCCATCCAGTGCGGCCAGGCGCACCAGGTCGTGCTGCAGCTCTTCCTCGAAATAGTGCAGCTCGCGTTCGACCGCGTGCTTGAAGTCGTCCGAGCCGACCGCGCCTTCTCGCAGCAGTACGTGCAGCAGCTTGTCGTCGGCGCGCAGCTGCTCCATGAAGGTCTCCACCGAGACCCGCACCACGCTGGTGGCGGTGGAGGTGGCGCGTTGGCGGGCCTCGCCGATGATGGTGCGCAGCGAGCGGCCGGCGGCGTCGATCAGCGCCACGGCCAGTTCATCCATGTCGCGGAACTGCCGGTAGAAGCTGTTCGGCGCGATGCCGGCCTCACGTGCCACTTCGCGCAGGCTGAGCGTGGACAGGCTGCGGTGCGGCCCGATCAGTTTCAGGGCGGCGGCCAGCAGATCCTCGCGGCTCACCGTACGGCGGGCCGGGCTGTTGGCATCTTCGGGCGTCGACAAGGCGGTGGCGGCGGCCATGGGGGTTCCGGTGGGGCGAGGCTGAATCATACCCAATCCGGTTCAATATACACATGTATACACAGGTGTATGTGCGCCCGTATAGTTCGCTCATGAGCGCTGTCGTCCGTCCGTCCCTGTTCTCTCCGTACCGCTGGGTCTCGCCGTCGCTGTTCGATTTCTGGGCGGGCCAGCTCAATCCCCTGTGGACCCTGCGCGAGCCGGTGGCCCGCCTGGTCCGGCGTGAGCCGGCCGGCGAGGGCGCGGCGACCCTGGTCCTGCGCACCAACCGGCACTGGGCCGGCATGCGCGCTGGCCAGCACGTCACCCTCGGCGTCGAGATTGAAGGACGCCTGTGGCAGCGCAGCTACAGCCCCACCGCACTGGGTCGGCGCGAGCTGGCGATCACCGTCAAGGCGGTCGAGGGCGGCCGGGTCAGCCAGCATCTGGTCAACCATGCGCAGCCGGGCGAACTGTTCCGCCTCGATGCCGCCTTCGGCGAATTCCATATGCCTGCCGCCGCGCCGGTGTTGCTGCTGGCTGCCGGCAGTGGCATCACGCCGATGCGCAGCCTGTTGCGCGACGCCTGCCAGCGCCCGTTGGCAGCACCGGTGGACCTGTTCTATTGGGAGCGCACCGCTGCCGATCTGCAGTTCCGTGATGAACTGCAGGCGCTGGCTGCGGCACATCCGAACCTGCGCGTGCATCTGCTGACCACCCGCGAGGGTGAGGTGCCGGCCGCGCGAATCGATACCCATGATCTGCAGGTGGCCGGTGATGACACGCCGCTTGCGCAGCGCCATGTGCTGGCCTGCGGCCCGGACGGCTTCGTTGCCGCTGCGCGCGAACGCCTGGCGCACCAGGTGGCTGGCTTCCAGGCCGAAGCCTTTACCCCGCCGGCGCCGCTGCGCGATGCCAGCAGCGAAGGCGAGGTGTCGCTGACGCTTGCGCGCAGTGGCCGCCAGCTGAGCGTGCCGCGTGGCCGCTCGCTGCTGGAAAGCCTCGAAGCCCATGGCATCAAGCCCAAGCATGGCTGCCGCATGGGAATCTGCAACAGCTGCAGCTGTGACCGCGTCAGTGGCGCCACTCGCCACCTGCGCACCGGCGACCTGCAGTCCGAATCGGCACAGCCGGTACGGATCTGCGTGAGCGCACCGACCACCGACCTGACCCTGGATCTCTGAGGACGCCTGCCATGACCCGCGCTACCGACCGTGCCCTGAGCACCGCCGAGATGCATGCCTTCGGTGAGGAGCTCGATGCGATCCGCGACCGTGTGATCGGCAGCCTCGGCGCCTCCGATACCCGCTACATCCGCCGCGTGGCTGCCGCCGTGCGCTGGTTCGGCGTAGGCGGCCGTGGCCTGCTGTTCCTGGCGGCATTCTCGCCGCTGTTCTGGATGCCGCTGCTGTGGCCGGCCGCGATCACCGGCACGCTGTTGCTGGCGCTGTCGAAGATCCTGGAGAACATGGAGCTGGGCCACAACGTCATGCACGGCCAGTTCGACTGGACCGGCGACCCCAAGCTCAATGGCAACACCTACGAGTGGGATATCGTTGCCACCGCCGACAACTGGCGCAAGACCCACAATTTCCGCCACCACACCTACACCAACGTGCGTGGCATGGACGATGACATCGGCTACGGTCTGCTGCGCATCTTCCCGGAACAGCGCTGGAAGCCGTTCTACCTGCTGCAGCCGATCATCGCGCCGATCTTCGCGCTGCTGTTCCAGTGGGGCGTTGCCGCGCAGGACCTGCGCCTGGGCCGTTGGCTGAAAGGTCGCATCAGCGGCCGTGCGATGTGGATGCAGACCCGCCCGGTGGCGCGAAAGATGGCCCGCCAGGTGCTGAAGGACTACGTGTTCTTCCCGCTGCTGGCCGGCCCGTTCTTCCTCACCGTGATGCTGGGCAACATGGTGGCCAATGGCCTGCGCAACATCTGGACCTACGTGATCATCTTCTGCGGCCACTTCACCGCCGAATCGGAAACCTTCCCGAAGGAATGCCTGCGCAATGAATCGCGCGGCCACTGGTACCTGCGCCAGCTGCGCGGTTCGTCCAACATCAGCGGCGGCTTCCTGATCAACGTGCTGTCAGGCAACCTCAGCCACCAGATCGAGCATCACTTCTACCCGGACCTACCGGCCAACCGCTATGCGGCCATCGCCAAGGAAGTGAAGGACATCTGCCGCCGCTACGGCCAGCACTACAACAACGGCTCGCTGCCGCGCCAGTTCGGCCAGGTGGTCTGGCGCATCCTGCGTCACGCGTTCCCGAGCAAACCGCGCCGCCTGCCGATGTCGGACATCATGTCCGCACCGGCATCGGCCAACGCGGGCTGATCGACTCAGCCCGCCTTCGCCAGGGCCGCCTGTTCGCGGTCCAGGCGACGCAGGAACACCTGCATTTCCTTGCGTGCCTGCTGGTCACCCTTGCTGCCGGCCACGCTCAACCCGCGCTGCCATGCTTCGCGCGCCGCCTGCGGCTGGCCACCGGCCAGCCAGGCCTTGCCGAGAAGCTTCCAGGCGGCCGAGTACTGCGGATCAAGCACCACGCAACGGCCCAGATGGGTCGCTGCGCGCACCGGATTGCCGGCATCCAGCCAGCCCTTGCCCAGGCCGAAGCGCAGCAACGCGCCGTCCTTGCCGGCGGCGAGCATGCATTCCAGTGCTTCGATGTTCATCAGCGCACCTCCACCAGCAGTTCGGCCGGACCCGGCTGGAAGCGGCCGCGATGGAACAGCAGCGGTGCGCCGCCGTTCTCGTGCACTTCGATGATGCGGCCGGCCAGCAGCAGGTGATCGCCCACCGGCCACTGCGCGTGACGGGTGCAGGTGAGGTGGGCCACCGCACCGGCGATGCGTGGCGGGGCGTCTTCGTCGTCATCCAGCAATGCCAGGCCGTCGAAGCGGTTGCGTACCTGCGGATCGGCAAAGCGCCGGGCCAGTGCTTCCTGGTCGGCCGCCAGCACGCTGATCGCAAAGCGGGTGGCGCGCTGGAAGGTGGACAGGCTCTGCGCGTGCAACGCCAGGTTCCACAGCACCAGCGGCGGCTGCAATGACACCGGCACGAACGAATTGATGGTCAGGCCGATGGGTTTGCCCTGCGCATCGCGTGCGCAGACGATGGCCACGCCGGTAGGAAAGTGGCCGAGCAGCCGCCGCAGGGCACGCGGCGGCATCTCGACCGACGGCACCGGGGCCGGGGCGGGGAAGACCCCCGCCCACGGCCCGGCGTACGGCAGTGTCTCGCCGCTCATGAGGCCCTGGCCTGGCGGTAGCGCCGGCCGACCTCGGCCCAGTTGATGATGTTGAAGAACGCACCGATGTAGTCCGGGCGACGGTTCTGGTAGTGCAGGTAGTAGGCGTGCTCCCAGACATCCAGTGCGAGGATCGGGGCATTGCCGGACAGGCCGACGGCTGCACCCATCAGTGGGCTGTCCTGGTTGGCGCTGCTTTCCACCTGCAGGCGGCCATCGCGATCGCTGGTCAGCCACGCCCAGCCGCTGCCGAAGCGGGTCTGCGCAGCCTTGGTGAAGGCATCCTTGAAGGCATCGAAGCCGCCAAGATCGCGGTCGATGGCGGCGGCCAGTTCATCATCGGGTGCACCACCATTGGTGCTGAGCACCGTCCAGAACAGGCTGTGGTTGGCGTGGCCGCCACCGTTGTTGCGGACCGCGCCACGCTGCGCCTCGGGCACGGCATCGAGGTTGGCGATCAGCGCCTCGACCGGCTGCTCGGCGATGCCGGCCTGCTCGATGGCGGCATTGAGGTTGTTGACGTAGGTCTGGTGGTGCTTGCTGTGATGGATCTCCATCGTGCGCTCATCGAAATGCGGCTCGAGGGCGTCGTAGGCATAGGGCAGCGGGGGAAGCAAGTACGACATCGAAGCAATCTCCGTGGGGAAGGCCTGAAGGCTGGCCGTGGGGAGATCGTTATCGCACCTCAACATTGGTTGAGGTCAAGGGGAGGGATTGAAATGCGTGAGAGGGAGCAAGAGCGGCACTACCAGAACCCGCTTTTCGAACCCTCACCGGCGCGCTGATGCGCTGCCCGCGCTCGCAGGAAACTGTCAGGAGGAGGCGGGGGCCGCTGGACAGGACCGTTGGCGCCAAGAATGGCGCCATCGAGCACCATGGAGGGGCTTTTGCGTGTCCTGGCCAGCGGCCCCCGCCCCCTCCAACACGTATCAACAAAAGCGCCGGCAGGCGAACCAGCCGCCAGCGTTTTCATCAACTCAACTCAACCAGTCCTTGCACGCTCCATCCACCTGTTCACCGCAGGCCTGCTGCATCCGCTGCTGCAGTCGCGCCAGTGTCTCGGCGCCCTGGTGCTTGCCGCTCCACGTCTTCAACTGCCCGGCCAGGCGCTCGAAGCGCTGGCGGGTGCGCTGGTGGTAGCCCGAAGGCTGCGCTTCCAGCTCGGCGATCAGCGACGCGGTGGCCTGCTCGATGCGTGGTGCATCGTCCGGCGCCAGCTTCAGCAGGCCCTCCACGTACAGCACGCCCCATTGCACGCGGGTGGCCGGGCCCTGGGCGCCGTCGTAGGCACGCTTCAACCACTCCAGCGCACCGGCGGTGTCGCCGCGCTGCTCGGCCAGTTCGGCCAGCTCGGGCATGTAGTAGTACGGCTGTTCGCTGCGCTTCAGCTCGGCCAGCAACAGCGCCTCGGCACCCGCGTCGTCGCCGACCTCACGCAGGGCATAGACCGCGCTGCTGATCGTGGCCTGGCGTGCATGCGCATCGGTGGCGGCGGCATCGGCAGCGGCCACGCGCTGCCTGACTCGATCGACCAGCGCGGCGGGCAATGCGCCCTTCGGCTGCTGCTGACGGGCCAGCGACACTTCGGTCAGCGCGCGCGACAACGCGTCGTCGGCGCGGTCGCCGCGCTCGGCGTCTGCCCGCTCCAGTGCGACCAGCAGCTGCTGTCCCAGCGTGTTGCTGGTGGCCGGCCCGGCACTGGCCTGCTTGACCAGCTGCACGCCTGCATAGCCCAGCAACTCGCGGTTGCGGCGTACTTCCGCCGGTTGCGCCAGCACTGCCTGCAGCAGCTCGCGTACTTCGGTGGGCGAGGCATCGGGCTTTTCGGCCGTTGCCAAGGCAAGCAGGGCGAAGCGGCGTTGCAGGGCGGCATCCGGTGCGGCCTTGGACAACTGGCGCAGCACATCCTGGCTTCTGCGCTCGCCGGCCAGGCGGTTGGCGTCCACTTCCCAGCCGTAGTCGCCCAGCACCTGCCAGTCTTCGGCGGCCAGTCGGTCCGGCGTTGCCAACGCGGTGGCCAAGGTGGCGGCAACTGCACTGCGGCGGCCTGCGGCGACGGTCAGTGCCCGGGTCAGTTCGGCGGCGTCATTGCCGCCGGCCACGCGGGTGATTTCGTTGCGCTGTGGGTCCAGCACGATCAGCGTCGGATAGCCGCGTACGCCGAAGCGCTCGCCCCAGGCCTGCGCACCTTCCTCGTCGCCATCCAGGTAGACGGGAACGAACTTGCTGGTCAGCGCGATGAAGGCCGGGTCCTTGAACAGGCCCGCCTTGAGCTGGTTGCACGGCGGGCACCAGACTGCGCCCCAGTACAGCAGCACCGGCTTGCCGCTATCGGCGGCCTCGGCGAAGGCATCATCGACGTCGCCCTGGCGCCAGGAGATTTCCTTGGCCAACGCGGGCGCCTCGGCGGAGTTGGCGGTGGAAACCGGGGCTGGGGTGCAGGCGCTCAGCGCCGAAGCCAGCAGCAACACGGAAAGCGCGACGCGCATCGGCAGCATCTCGTAGGGCAGGGTGACAGTCCATTGTAGGAACGGTCGGGGAGCCTGCTGATTCAGTTTGCTTATGACGGGCGTGCTGCAGGGCATGACGCCCACCGGGCATTGCCCGGCGGATGCCTTCAGGCCGCTGCCCGCACCATCTGCTGATACACCAACCCATTGAACTCGCCGACGTTACCGTCCAGCGCGAAGCCATAGCGCAGGTAGGTCGGCACTGCATTGAGCGAGGCGCGCACGGTCAGGACCGGCTCGCGCACCTGCGGGAGCACCGCCTCGAACAGGGCATGGCCGATACCCTGACCCTGGCAGCCGGGATCGACGAACAGCATCGCCAGGTGCCGGCCTTCCTTCAGCTCGACCACGCCGACGACGCGGCCGTCCTGCTCGGCCACCAGGATGTGGTTGTCACCGTGCAGGCGCGCGCCGAACGCTTCGGTTGCGGCGACGCTGCCGAAGGTGGCGATGCCGGCCGCGCTGAGCGAAGGCGCGACCGCCGCAGTGAAGGCAGCCAGGCACACCGCGCTGATCGCGGGCAGGTCATCGACGTGGGCAGGGCGGATCCTCGGCATGCAGTGTTCTTCCGGTGGTGGGCAGCGCGTCATCGTTGCCGCAGGCCTGCACGCTAAGCTGGCGGCATGAGTGATTTCAATCCCGCCTATGCTTCCTTGTTTCCGCAACAGGGTCTGAGCCTGGGCCTGATGACGCCCGTGGCGTCGCATGGGTTGGCCGATCCATGCGACGCCCGACGCATCGCGCGACTGGCCGATGACCTGGGCTTTGCCGCGCTGTGGACGCGCGACGTGCCGCTGATGGTGCCGCAGGGGCCCGATGCCACCGCCAGTGCACTGGACGATCCGTTCCTGTGGCTGGGCATGCTGGCCGCTGCGACCGAGCGCATTGTGGTCGGCAGCGCGGCCATCGTGCTGCCATTGCGCCAGCCGCTGCAGGTGGCAAAGTCGGCCTTGAGCCTGGACCGGATCAGCGGCGGACGCTTCGTGCTGGGACTGGGTTCGGGTGACCGCCCGGAAGAGTTCGCCGCCTTCGGCGAGGATCTGGAGGGCAGGGCGGCGACGTTCCGTGAGCGCTGGACCTTGTTGCGCGCGGCGCTGTCACCGGAGGCCGATGAGCGGACCGCCGTACTGCAGGCGACCGGGGGCTTCGACGTACTGCCGGCGCCGGCAACGCGCGTCCCGATGCTGGTGGTGGGTACCGCGCGGCAGAGCCTGCAGTGGATCGCGCGCGAGGCCGAAGGCTGGGCCACCTATCACCGCGAGGAGGTCGCGCAGGAAGGACGCATCGGCCTGTGGCAGCAGGCGCTGGTGCAGCGCGGTGGGCCAGGCAAGCCATTCGTGCAGTCGATGCTTCTGGATCTGCAGGCAGATCCGCAGGCGCCAGCCGAGCCGCTGCCGCTGGGCCTGAAGGTCGGACGCGACGGGCTGCGCGACTATCTGCAACGGGTGCATGCGCAGGGCGTGGCGCATGTGATGTTCAACCTGGTCGACAACGGGCGACCGATGGAGGCGGTGTTGCGGGAGATTGGTGAGCACGTTCTGCCGCATTTGGTCCCGTAGGCGTCCACATTGGTGGACACGTTCAAGCAGTCGAGCACGGCTCGACTCTACATGGGGTTCGCATCTGCGTATCATTCGCATTTGATACCCCGATGCCGGAGCCCCGCGTGACCCAACATCCCCCCATGCACCCGACCGGACGCCTGTTCGCCGCGGTCGCTTTCATCGAGGCCGTGACCTGGGCCGGCCTGCTCATCGGCATATGGATGAAGTACGGCCCGATGGCCAACGTCGCGCTGGTGAAGCTGTTCGGGCCCCTGCACGGCGTGGCCTTCCTGGTCTATGTGGCGGTCACCCTGTTTGCGGCGGTGCGCCTGCGCTGGCCGTGGTGGGCCAGTGCCTTGGCGCTGCTGGCGGCAATCCCGCCGCTGGTGACGCTTCCGCTGGAGTGGTGGTTCAAGCGCCGTGGCCTGCTGGGCCTGCGTGCGATGCGCTGAACCCACTGTTGCATGCCCATTCAAGAGAATGGGTATCAAATGCAAATACGAGCCGTTATCATTTGAGGGTGGCATCCGGTCCTGAGTGGCGCGGGTGCCGGGTGGGGCGTGCAGACGCGCCCGGCCAATCCTTTCCTGTTACGGCTGGTGTTTCATGCACGCACGTCCCGTCGTTCCCGGCTTGCCGGCGCTGGTGTTGGCTGCCCTGATCGGCACCATGGCGATGATGTCCTTCGTCGCCGTGATCGGTCCGGTGGTCCGCATGCTCGGTTTGTCCGAGTGGCATGCCGGGCTATCGGTCACCGCTGCAGGCGTGCTGTGGATGCTGGCCGCGCGCCCCTGGGGCCAGCTCAGCGACCGCATCGGACGCAAGCGCGTACTGATGCTGGCGATGAGTGCCTACACCGTGGTCTACATCGCGCTGGCGGTGTTCATCGACGTCGCCCTGCAGGCAGTGCCGCCGGTGCTGGTGTCAGTGCTGGTGCTGGTCGGCGCGCGTGGCCTGATCGGCCTGTTCTACGCGGCGGTGCCTCCTACCGCAGCCGCGCTGATCGCCGACAAGGCACCCACCGGACAGCGTGCGAAGTTCCTCGCCCGCCTGGGCAGCGCCAACGCACTGGGCATGGTGCTCGGTCCGGCCGCCGCGGGCTGGCTGGCCTATACGAACCTGTCGCTGGCGCTGTACGTGGCCGCGCTGCTGCCGTTGCTGGCACTGGCATTGCTGGCCTGGCGGCTGCCGGCTACACCGCCGGTGGTGGGCGCGTCCGCACAGCGCCGCACGCCGATGAGCCGCCTCGACGCGCGCCTGCGCCTGCCGCAGCTGGCAGCGTTCATTGCGATGGTCTCGGTGACCATCGCGCAGGTCACGGTTGGCTTCTTCGCGATTGATCGCCTGGGCCTGGATGCGGCTGCGGGGGCGCGCATGGCCGGCATTGCACTCACAGCGGTCGGCGTCGGCCTGATCCTGGCGCAGGCGCTGGTGATGAAGCTGGAGGTGCATCCACGCCGCTGGATCGTCCTCGGCGCCCTCATTTCCGGCATCGGCTTTGCTTCGGTGGCGGGCGTGCAGCAGGCCTGGCAGTTGCCGGCGGCGTATGCGTTGGCCGCGTTCGGCATGGGCTTCGTATTCCCCTCGTTCCAGGCGCTGGCCGCCGATGCGGTGGAGGCGCACGAGCAGGGCGCCGCCGCCGGCACCGTGGCGGCCGCGCAGGGGCTGGGCATGGTGGCCGGGCCGATGCTCGGCACGCTGTTGTATCGCGGCGGGCCCAGCCTGCCTTACCTGCTGGTCGGCGCACTGCTGTTGTTGCTGTGCGCGCTGGCCGCAGCGCATCGGATGAAGGAGACCCCATGAACGATTCCCTGATGCAGGGCGCGTGGCCGGAGGCTGTGCCGGCACCGCTGGACAGCACCGACGACGGGTCGCTGTTCCTGCTGCAGCATGCCGGCCAGCACGTGCACGCACGCGGCTGCCGCGCCGCGCTGCAGGCCGGTGCACTGGCGACATTGGCAGAACGCGTCTCGGAGTTCTTTGCCCAGCAGCGTGGTGGCCCGGGCCTGCTGGTTGGCGCGGTGCCGTTCGAACCGCGTGCGGACGATGCGCTGTACCAGCCCGAGCGCCTGCTGCCGGCGCTGGCACTGCAGCCGCAGGCCGCACCGCCGATGGACGGCGCCCTGCGGGCCGAGCCTGCGCCGCAGGACTATGCGTCAGCGGTTGCCGCGGCGGTGCAGGCCCTGCGTGCGCCCGAGCAGAACCTGCACAAGGTGGTGCTGGCGCGCAGCCTGCTGGCGCGCACCCGCCAGGCGCTGTCCCCGGACGTGCTGCTGGCACGTCTGGGTGCGGATCCGTCGGTGGCGACCTACGCGGTGCCGTTGCCGGTGGAGCTGGGCCAGGCGCCGGCGTGGCTGGTGGGGGCCACACCGGAACTGCTGTTGCGCAAGCGTGGCGCCGAACTGTTGTCTCATCCGCTGGCGGGCTCTGCGCGGCGCAGCGCCGATGCCGCCGAGGACGAGCGTGCGGCGCAGGCGTTGCTGGCCTCGACCAAGGACCACGACGAGCACCGCCATGTGGTCGAGGCCATCGTCGAGGGCCTGGCGCCGTACTGCAGCCACATCGATGCGCAGCCGCGGCCGGTGCTGCATGCCACCGCCAGCATGTGGCATCTGGGCACCCGCATCCACGCCACGCTGAAGGATCCGCAGACGTCTGCCGCCGAACTGCTGGCGCAGCTGCACCCCACGCCGGCGGTCTGCGGTACGCCGCGGCTGGCGGCGCTGCAGCGTATCCGGGAACTGGAACCGGTGCCGCGTGGCTTCTATGCCGGCGCCGTGGGTTGGTTGGACGCACAGGGTGACGGTGACTGGTACGTGGCGATCCGCTGCGCGCGCCTGCAGGGCACGCAGCTGCGCCTGTACGCCGGTGCCGGCATCGTCGCCGAGTCGCAGCCCGAGGCCGAGGTGGCCGAAACCGCAGCGAAGTTCGCTGCCCTGTTGAACGCGCTGGGTGTCCATGAATCCGCGCCCGCCATCGAGCCTGCTGCATGAACACTTCCACTGACGCTTCCCGCCTGCCATTGCAGCAGGTATGGCCGGATGACCTGATGGCGCGCTATCGCGAGGCTGGGCACTGGCGTGGCGAGACCTTCCCGGCGTTCCTGCGCGAGCGGGCGGAACGATTCGCCGATGACATCGCAGTGGTTGCCGGTGACGTGCGCCTGAGCTACGCGCAGCTGTGGCACGAGGCAGGCCGTATCGGCGCGGGCCTGCTGGCGCTCGGCCTGCAGCCCGGCGAACGGGTACTGGTGCAGCTGGGCAACACCGCAGGCTTCGTCACCACAGTCTGCGGCCTGTTCCGCGCCGGGCTGGTGCCGGTGTACGCGTTGCCGGCGCATCGCATCACCGAGCTCGTGCACTTTGCCAACAAGGCCGAAGCCAGTGCCTACATCACCACCGAACTGCACGATGGCTTCGATCATCGCGGGCTGGCGCGGGCGCTGCAGGCCGAAGTGCCGGCCGTGCGCCATGTGGTGATCGACGGCGAGGCGGCGGAGTTCATCGCGCTGGACGCACTGCAGGGCGATCGCAGCCAGCTGCCGGCCGATCCGGACCCGCAGTCAGTGGCGTTCCTGCAGATTTCCGGTGGCAGTACCGGGCTGTCCAAGCTGATCCCGCGCACGCACGACGACTACATCTATTCGTTCCGTGCCAGCAATGATCTCTGCGGTATCGACCGCGACAGCGTCTACCTGGTCGCGCTGCCGGCTGCGCACAATTTCCCGATGAGTTCGCCGGGCTTCTTCGGCGCACTGTATGCCGGCGCCCGCGTGGTGCTCAGCCCCGGACCCGGGCCGGATGCGGCCTTCCCGCTGATCGCCCGTGAACAGGTGACCTGCTGCGGGCTGGTGCCGCCGCTGGCGTTGCTGTGGGCACAGGCCGCGGCTACGAGCAAGCATGACCTGTCCAGCCTGCAGGTATTGCAGGTAGGCGGCGCCAAACTGGTGCCGGAAGCCGCCCGGCGGGTGATCGACGGTCTTGGCTGCACGCTGCAGCAGGTGTTCGGCATGGCCGAAGGCCTGGTCAACTACACGCGGCTGGATGATCCGGAGGAGCTGATCGTGGCCTGCCAGGGCCGGCCGATCAGTCCGGATGATGAAGTGCGCGTGGTTGATGACCATGACCAGCCGGTGGCCGAAGGCGAGGTGGGGCATCTGCTCACCCGTGGCCCGTACACCATCCGTGGCTACCACAACGATGCGGTGGCCAATGCGCGATCGTTCACCGACGACGGCTTCTATCGCACCGGCGACCGTGTGCAGCAGCTGCCCGGAGGCTACCTGGTGGTGCAAGGGCGTGCGGGTGACCACATCAACCGCGCCGGCGAGAAGATCTCCGCCGAAGAGATTGAAGATCATCTGCTGGCCCATCCCGGCGTGTTCGACGCCGCCGTGGTCTCCATTCCCGATGAGTATCTGGGTGAGCGCAGCTGCGCCTTCGTGATTCCGCAGGGCGAACCGTTCAAGGCGCCGGCTCTGAAATCCTGGATGCGCGGGCGCGGCCTGGCGGCGTTCAAGGTGCCGGATCAGATCGTGTTCGTCGACAGCTTCGATACCACCGCGGTCGGCAAGATCAGCCGCCGCGAACTGCGCGCGCAGCTGCGTGCGCGTCATCTGCAACAGACAGGAGGAACGCGCTGATGGCGCTACCCCGTATCACCGACTACCCCTTGCCGACCGCCGCTGAACTCCCGCAGGCGCGTGGCCCGTGGCGCCCCCAGCGCGATCGCATTGCGCTGCTGGTGCACGACATGCAACGTTACTTCCTGGCCGCATTCGACGCTGGCAACGCGCCGCTGCGGCCGGCCGTGGACAATATCGCACGCTTGTTGGCGCATTGCCGCGCGCACGGCATTCCGGTGTTCTACACCGCCCAGCATGGCGACCAGGATCGCCGTGACCGTGGCCTGCAGGCCGACCTGTGGGGACCGGGCATGCGCCGCAGCGCCGATCACGAACCGATCATCGAGGCGCTGGCACCCCAGCCGGGCGAGCACGTGCTGGTGAAGCACCGCTACAGCGCGTTCCAGCGCAGCAACCTGGAGACGCTGATGCGGGTACGTGGGCGCGACCAGCTGCTGGTGACCGGCGTGTACGCCCATATCGGCTGCACCGCGACCGTGGTCGAGGCCTTCCAGCGTGATATCGAGGCCTTCATCGCCGCCGATGCGGTGGCGGACTTCTCGCGCGCCGATCACGATCAGGCACTGCATTGGATCGCACGAACCTGCGGAGTGCCGATGACCACCGACCAGCTGCTGGAGGTGCTGTGATGGCTGCCACCGGTGAGGTGCTGGATCTGGAGCGGATGCGTGCCGATGTGGCGCGCGTGCTGGAGTGCACACCGGCCGAGATCGGTGACGACGACAACCTGATCGACCTGGACCTGGATTCGATGCGCATGCTCGGCCTGGTCCTGGCCTGGGGCAACACCGGCCTGCCGCTGGAGTTCTCGCAGCTGGCCGAGCACACCACGCTGCGCCAGTGGTGGAACGTGGTGCAGCAACTGCAGGCCGCGCAGAACGCATGAACGCCGTCGCGCTGGCCACGTCGGTGGCGCTGACCGAGGCCCAGGCCGGACTGTGGTTCGCACAGCGGCTGGCACCGGACAACCCGTCATTCAATACCGCGCACGCGGTGTGGATCGACGGCCCGCTGGACGTGGCCGCGTTCGTCGCAGCGGCAGACCAGGCCGCAGTTGAGGCAGAGGCCTTCGCGCTGCGCTTTGCCGAGGGTGCCGATGGCCAGCCCCTGCAGTGGCGCGATCCGGCACATGTGCCACGGGTTTCGGTACGTGATGTTTCCACCGAGGCGGATCCCGCCGCTGCGGCGCTTAGCCTCATGCAAGCCGACCGGCTGAGCCCGGTGGATCCCACCCGCGACCGGATCAGCCTGCAGTTGCTGCTTGATCTGGGTGGGCAGCGCTGGGTCTGGTACCTGCGTGTGCATCACCTGGCGGCCGATGGATACGGCATGGCGCTGTTCACTGATCGCGTGTGCGCGTTGTATGCCGGTCGTACCGGTGAGTCACTGCCGGGGCTGGCGGGCGTGCTGGCCGATGATGCCGCTTATCGTGCCGACCCGCGCCGCACGCAGGCCGGGCAGTGGTGGCGCGAGCACATGCAGGGGGCACCGGCGGGCGTCGGCTTGGCCGGTACGCTCGCGGCCAGTGACGACGCGCTGCGCTGGGTGCAGCCGCTCGATGCGGCCTTCCGTGAGCAGTTGCTGCAGGCATCGGTACGTTGGTTGCAGGCCTGGCCGGACGTGCTGGCCGCGTTGTCGGCCGAGTACCTCCGGCGGATGAGCGCGGCCGATGAAGTGGTGCTGGGCGTGCCCTACATGGGCCGGCTCGGCAACGCGTCGGCGCGGGTACCTGCGATGGTGATGAATGTGTTGCCGCTGCGTGTGGCGGCCGGCGAGGGCAGCGTCGAAACCTTTACCCGCAGCCTGGGCCGGCAGCTCAGCCAGGGTCGCAAGCACGGCCGTTACCGCGGCGAGCAACTGCGCCGGGACCTGGGCCTGGTGGGGGCGCAGCAGCGCCTGCACGGTCCCATGGTGAATGTGCAGCCGTTCTACAAGCCGCTGGCGCTGACGGGCGTGCAGGCGACGCTGGAGGTGCTGTGCACCGGGCCGGTGGATGACCTGACGCTGGGCTTCCGTGGCGATGGCCAGAGTCTGCTGGATCTTGAGGTCGAAGCCAATCCCGCGCTGTACAGCCGCGAGGATGTCGAGGCGCACGCGGCGCGGTTGCTGCATTTCGTGTCGGCGGCACTGCAGGCTGAGGATATCGCAGCCGTACCTCTGGCGACGCCCGGGGAGGCGCAGCAGGTGCTGCAGGACTTCAATGCCACCGCGCACGCGCTGCCGCAGACGACCCTGGTCGAGCTGCTGCAGCAGGGCATGGATCGGGATCCGCACGCGCCAGCGCTGGTGTTCGGCGACACTACGCTGGACTACGCAACGCTGGAAGCGCGCAGTTTCGCGCTGGCGGCACAGCTGCGGGCGATGGATGTCGGCCCGGGCAGCGTGGTGGCGGTGGCGTTGCCGCGCTCGCTGGAGCTGGTGATCGCGCTGCTGGCGGTGCTGCGTGCCGGAGCCGCCTACCTGCCGTTGGACCTTGCCCATCCGGACGAGCGGCTGGCACGTATTCTCGCCTCGGCACAGCCGGTGTGCGTGCTGGCTGCGGCGGACGTCTCGGCGCGTATGGCCGATGTGCCGGTGCTTGCGCCGGAGCAGTGGACTGCGCTGAGTTTCGCCGCGCCATGGGCCGATCCTGCGCCCAGCGATGCGGCTTATGTGATCTATACCTCCGGTTCGACCGGCGAACCGAAGGGCGTGGTCGTCGAACATCGTGCCATCGTCAACCGCCTGCTGTGGATGCGCGAGCACTACGGCATCCGTGCCGACGACCGCGTGCTGCAGAAGACCCCGGCCACCTTCGATGTCTCGGTCTGGGAATTCTTCCTGCCGCTGCTGTGCGGGGCCACGCTGGTGGTCGCCGGGCCCGATGCACACCGCGATCCCTCTGAACTGGCGCGCTTGATCCGTGGGCATGGCATCACCACGGCGCATTTCGTGCCGTCGATGCTCGATGCCTTCCTGGCTGCGCCGGCCTCGGCGGGGCTGCAGCTGCGCCGGGTATTCACCAGTGGCGAAGCGCTGGATGCCGCGTTGCGCGACCGCTTCCACGCGCGTGTGCACGCAGAACTGCATAACCTGTATGGCCCGACCGAAGCTGCGGTGGATGTCAGCTACTGGCCGGCGTCGGCGCAGGATCGTTCGCGGCCGGTGCCGATCGGGTTCCCGGTCTGGAATACCCGCCTGTACGTGCTGGACGCCCGGATGCAGCCGGTGCCGGTCGGTGTGGCCGGTGACCTGTACCTGGGCGGGGTGCAGCTGGCACGCGGCTACCTCGGTCGCGATGATCTCACTGCGGAGCGCTTTCTCGCGGATCCTTTCCTGCCGGGCGAGCGCATCTACCGCACCGGTGATGTGGCGCGCTGGCGCCACGATGGTGCCGTTGAGTATCTCGGCCGCAGTGACCATCAGGTAAAACTGCGCGGCCTGCGTATCGAGCTGGGCGAGATCGAGGCGGCACTGCGCGAGCTGCCTGGCATGGAGCGCGTGGAAGTGCTGCTGCGCCAGGACGCGCCCGGCGATGCCCGGTTGGTGGCCTATGTGCCAGCGGCGCTTGCCGATGCCGTAACGCTGCGCAGCCACCTGGCCACGCGCGTGCCGGACTATATGGTGCCCTCGGCATTCGTCGGCGTGGACTACTGGCCGGTGACCGCCAACGGCAAGCTCGACCGCAACGCGTTGCCGAAGCCACCGCAGCATGAGGTCGCTGGATTGGCACCGCGCACGCCGTTGGAACAGGAGCTGGCGTTCCTGTTCGCACAGGCGCTTGGGCGTGAGGTGCCGGTGGCGGTGGATGCGGATTTCTTCAGTCTCGGCGGTGACTCGCTGTCGGCGGTGCACCTGCTGCTGGCGATCGAACAGCGCTGGCGCTGTGATCTGGGTCTGGGTGCCTTGTTTGCGCAGCCCACCGTGGCCGCACTGGCGGTACGCATTGCCGAGCCACCCGCGCTGGCCGATCACGCGCTGGGACCGGTGATCGCATTGGCCGCAACCGACGCTGCCGGGCCCTCGCCGCTGTTCGTGCTGCATCCGGCCGGTGGCATCGCCTGGAACTACCGCACCCTGGCCCGGGCACTGCAGCCGGCACGCCCGGTGTACGGCCTGCAGTCGCCGGCACTGGACGCGCGGCAGCCGCTGCCGGGCAGCATCGAGGCGATGGCCAACGACTACGTGCAGCGCGTGGTCGCATTGCAGCCGAAGGGGCCGGTGCATCTGCTGGGCTGGTCGGTGGGTGGCATCCTCGCCCAGGCGATGGCGGTGCGCCTGCATGAGATCGGCCGCGACGTCGGCGAGCTGGTGCTCCTCGACGCCTATCCCAGCGAGTGCTGGCGGGCCGAGCCGGAACCCGATGCCATCGCCGCATTGCGGGCACTGCTGGCGATTGCCGGCCACGATCCGGATGCGCATCCGGAACTGGACAGTCGCGAACGCATTCTGGCGTTCCTGCGACGTGGCGGCAGTGCACTTGGCAGCCTGCCGGATGTGGTGCTCGATGGCGTGGTGCGCGCGGTGACCGGCACCAATCGACTGATCCGCGAACATGTTCATCAACCGTTCGACGGCACGCTGGTGCACGTGCGTGCGGGCCAGGATCATCAGGCGCGGCCGCAGCTGCAGTCGGCGTTGTGGCGGACCCATGCGCGCAAGGTGCAGGCGCTGGAACTGCCGTTCCTGCACGCCGAACTGACCGGCCGCGATGCGGTGGCGCAGCTGGCGCCATGGTTGTCGGCGCGGCTGCGCCAATGGGACGAGCAACAGGAGATCGCAACATGCAGTTGACCGGTTTTGAAGGCCGCGTGGCATTGGTGACCGGTGCCTCCGGTGGCATCGGCGAGGCACTGGTACGGCTGTTGGTCGAGGCCGGGTGCACCGTGGTGGCGACTGATCGCGAGGCGCCGCGCGTGGCCGATACCCGGGTGACGTCGCTCGCACTCGACGTGACTGACAGTGCGGCTGTGGACGCGCTGGTGGACCGGGTAGAGTCCAGCATCGGGCCAATCGCGCTGGCCGCCAACGTGGCCGGGGTGCTGCATGTGGGTGGCGTGACCGAGACCACCGACGACGACTGGCGTCGGGTATTCGCGGTCAACGCCGATGGCGTATTCCATGTCGGGCGTGCACTGGCACGGGTGATGTCGCCGCGCGGGCAGGGCGCGATGGTTACCGTCAGCTCGAATGCGGCCGGCGTGCCGCGGCATGGCATGGCCGCCTACGCGGCATCCAAGGCCGCCGCCACGATGTTCACCCGCTGCCTCGGGCTGGAACTGGCGCCGCTGGGCATCCGCTGCAACATCGTCGCCCCGGGATCGACGCTGACCCCGATGCAGACCGGCATGTGGCAGGACGAACACGGTGCCGAGCGGGTGATTGCCGGCAACCTGGCGACCTACAAGGCCGGCATTCCACTGCGCAAGCTGGCCACCCCGGAAGACATCGCCCATTCGGTGATGTTCCTGCTCTCCGAGCAGGCCGGACATGTGGCGATGAGCGACCTGTATGTGGATGGCGGCGCCACCCTTCGCGGCTGAGCTTCCGTAGAGCCGAGCCCACGCTCGGCTGAGGGCGAAGGCAGCCGAGCATGGGCTCGGCTCTACAGAGAGCGTGGCATCGGTTTGCGGTCAGGGCAGGGTCAGGCGGTACACCAGCACGCGGTTGTCGTTGTCGTAGGCACTGTCGCAGGCCTGGCCCTGCATGCGGCAATGGCGGGCGATGAAGTCGTTGTCGTTGCCGATCAGCAGCAGTACGTCGTTCGGGTGCTGCGGGTCCAGCGCCGGCAGCACGTCCATGGCTTCCCACTTTTCCGAGAGCAGTCCGGTATGTGGGCCGCGCTTCGTGTCCAGGTCCAGCCCGGCACGCGCAAGCTGCGGGCGGTCGAGCAGGTTCAGCAGTTCGTCGCTGCGGGCGGGCATGATCTCCGGCTTCAGCGCGGTGCCGGTCGGGTCGGCCAGAACCGAGGCCGTGCCGGTTTCATAAGTACTTCCGGCCAGGTTGGTGGCGTCGGCCACATCGACCAGCAGCACCGACTTGTAGACGATCGGGTCATCGCCGTCCTTGCCCAGCCCGTTGCCATCGCGGGCCAGCAGCAGGAAGCGATGGTCGTCCAGCGCACGCAGCTCGCTCTGCGCGGCGGTGCGGTCCAGCTTTCCCTTGCCGTCGTGCGCGTAGGCGGGCAGGGCCATCACGTAATGGCCGATCGGCTGCTGTGGCGTCGGCAAGGCCGTCACGTCGTAGACCAGTACGCGGGTGTTGATGCGGCCCGCCGCGTTGCCCTGCGCGCTGTCCTGCAGCGTGGCGCTCTGCAGGGCGACGAACAGGCGAGTGCCGTCGGGTGACAGGCCCATGCCTTCCACGCCCTGGTTGTTGCGTCGGCCGGTCTGCGGTGGTGCCAGTGAACCGAACGCCGGTTTGCCTTCGCGCTGCGGACGGATCGCAGGCGGTGCCACGATCACACCCTGCAGCTGACCCTGCGCATCGAAGTAGTAGACGTTGGCGGTGTACTCGTCGCCGACGTAGAAGTGGCCATCAGCGGTGAACTGCAGCGACTCGGCATCCAGCGAGACCTTGCCTGCGCCTGCGCCGCTGGCCGGCGAGGGCAGCACCACCTCGCGCTGGGTGACCGTGTGGTCACCCGGGTCGGCACCGGTGAACGGCTGCCCGTTGAAATCCTTCAGTACCACGCCCTCGTCGGGCACCATCGTCAGCGTGCCAAGCTCGGGCTTGCCCGGGGAAACGTCGATGCGCAGCTGCATGCGCTCCACGCGCCCGGTGTAGTCGTAGAACAGGCCGGCCTCGGGATCGTTGCGGCCGCGGTCGGGCAGCGTCCACAGCACGCCCTCATAACCGCTGGCGGTGCGCTTCCAGGTGCCGGGCTGCACCGCCAGCGACGAGAACGATCCCAGCGTGTCGCCCAGGAAGTCCACCGTGCCCGCCGGCAGCCGCCCGGCGGCGACCAGGCCCTTGTCCACATAGGTACGACCGCCCACCTGCAGGGTGCGTGGCGGTGCGCCAGCGGCCTCGTGCGGAGCGGAGTGTCCGCTGGCGGAGAGGGTGGCCAGCAGCAGGGCGGTCGCGAGCATCGGTGGACTCCGGGGGTCGATCAGAAGCGAAGGTCGATCGTACCGAACACCTGGCGCGGTGCCGAGGCGTGGAACACGTACAGCTTGCCGGCCGGGTCACTGGGTGCGAACACGCTCGAATCCAGGTTGCTGGCGTAGCGCTTGTTGGTCAGGTTGGTCACGTTGAACGACAGGCGCATGCCCTTGGCGAAGCCGACCTGGCCGAAGTCATAGCCGCCGGCCAGATCGAACACGGTAAAGCCGCCGAAGCCCTGGTCGTTGGTGTAGGTGTAGAAGCGTTCGCCGGTGTACTTGCCGCGCAGGCTGGCGAACCAGCCGTTGTCACGCCAGGTGATCTCGGTGGCCAGCAGCTGCTTGGGTGTATCGGTCTGGATCTTGCCCTTGATCTGCTGCTCGACACCGGCCTGCATGTAGTTGGAGGCGTAGGTCGAACGGTTCAGCGAGGCCGTGGTGTACCAGCTGAAGTGCTCGTTCGGGGTCCACAGCACGGTCAGCTCGGCGCCGCGGCTGTCGACGCCGCCCACGTTGTAGAAGCGGTTGCCACAGGTCGGGCCGACCGGCTGGCGCGAGTCACAGGGGTTGTACTGCAGCAGGCGGTTGTCGAAGCGCACGCTGTAGGCGGCGATCGAGGCCTGCAGGGTATCGGTGACGAAGCGGTAGCCGGCTTCCAGCGAGCGCGATTCCTCCGGCTTCAGGTTGCCCTGCGCATTCCAGGTGGCCTGGCTGACCGCCTGCGGGCCCAGCTTGAAACCGCCCTGGAACATGGCGATGTTCTCGGCGTAGCTGGCGAAGATCTCGTGGTGCTCGGCCAGGCGGAAGTTGGCGCCGATGCTGGGCAGGAAGTTCTTGCTGGCCTTCAACGAACCGGTGGCGAACTGGTTGTTCGAGGTCGGCGAGATCGGCGTCTTCGCGTCGCCGGGCAGTGCTTGTGCATCGGAGGTGGCATGCGGGCTCTTGGCGCCGAACTCCAGCGTCAGGCGATCATCAAGCAGGCGCCAGGTGTCTTTCAGGAAGAACTGATGGGTCTTCCAGCGCGTGCGCTGGGCGAACACGCCGACGTCGGAGGGCAGGGTGTTCATGCCACTCAGGTCGCGCGGGCCATCCACGGCGGTCTGGTAGCGCTCGGCACTGCTGGTGTTGCGCTCGTACCAGACGCCGCCTTCGATGCGATGTGCGCCCAGCTCCCAGTCGAACGACAGCGTGCCGCCATCGCGGTCGATGGTGTAGATGGTGTTGCGGAAGATGATCGGGATCTCCTGCGCCGTGCCCTTGTTCGACCATGCGCCGCTGTTCCAGTTGTGGCCTTCGCCGCGGTCATCGTGGTGGTAGGCCAGGGCGCGCAGGCTGAAGCCATCGGCCAGGAAGAAATCGCCGGCCAGATAGTAGAGGTTGTCATCGCGCAGGATCTGCCCGGCGGTGAAGGCACCATCGGCATCCTTGTCCGGGCCGCTGTTGTCGCACTTCTTCGCGTTGAGGCTGGCGGTATTGCAGTAAGCCTTGGCCACGGCCTTGTTCCAGTCCGGCGCATAGCCGCCCCAGTCCCAGCCGAGGCCGCGCGACATCTCGTCCTTGGACAGGTAGAAGTAGTCAGCCTGCGTGGTCCGCGAGGTATCGACGAAACCGGTGATCTGGCCGCGGCCGAAGTTCCACACGCCCTTGGCATTGAACTGCTTGGTGGTGGACTTGTTGTAGGCGGTCTGGTCGTTCCACAGATCGGAGACGGCATTCATGCCGGAGACGTAGCCGGAGAAGCCGTTGTACTCGCCGCTGTCCACGCGCACGAAAGTGCGACGATTGGCATCGCTGCCGAAGGTCTGCACCACGCGGCCACCGAGTTCCTGGGCCGGGCGGTCGGAGGTGTACGAGATGGTGCCGCCGAGGTTGCTGGTGGACGGCGTGCCGAGGCTGCCGATGCCTACCGCCAGTTCCGCACCGGCCATGTTCTCGCTGATCAGCGCGCGGTTGATGGTCAGTCCGTTGTAGTTGTTGTACGCACCGTCGCCCAGTGGCACGCCGTCCAGCGTGTAGCCGAGGCGGGTGGAGTTGAAGCCGCGCAGGCTGAGCGTCATCGACTGCTCGTTGGTGCCCAGTGCGTCGGCCGACTGTGCATTGACGCCCGGCAGCAGGTTCAGAGTCTTCTGCAGGCTGGTACCCGGCGGCAGGATATCGAGGTTCTCGCGGGTGATGCGCTGCACCTGGCGCGCTTCACCGCTGCCGATCACCGAGACCGCATCGAGGGTGGTGGCGGAGGGCGTGCTGGAGGTCGGGGCAGCGTCCTGCGCCCAGGCCGCGGGAGCGAGCGCGATCGACAGCGCGGCAGCCAACAAAGTCTTCGTCATGTTACGGACACTCAGGCAGGCACGAGCCACCGCGCTGCCGCGGAGCTCATGGAATTGGAAAGGGGAGACAAGCGATGCGACTGCAGGCGCTGCAGGCGCCGTGGGTCCACGTGAAAATGGTGCGCTAGACAGATGACTGTCTGGTGACACCGTTACACGCGTAGCATGCCGGAGCATGCATTGATATATGCCAACCTTGGTTGGCATGCGCGGCGTCGTTGGTGGAACGCCAACCAAGGTTGGCGTCTACAGGGGCGCCGAACGAGGTCGGCGTCAATCTGCGATCAACCCGTGTTGCGCGGCTTGCGCGTGCGCTTCGGCTTTGCGGTATCACCGCCGCTGGCGGCGCCATCCTGCAGCGCCTGCAGCCAGGACAGGGTGTCCACGTAGTCGATGAAATGGCGCAGGTAACCTGGGCTGGTGGCCTGCATCGTGTCCAGCATGCGTTGCACCAGCACCGCCGAGTTCAGCGGGCCGCCATCGGCGGGAGCCTCGGTGCGCAGCGAGCGGCGCACCTGCAGTTCGCTGCGCAGCTCGGACCACTCGCGCTGCACCTGCTGCAGCATTGGCACCTGCGGGTAATGCGGCAGCGAGCGCGACCCCGCATCGAGGTCGCGCACCAGTGCGCGCAGGCCCTCCAGGGCTGGCGGCTTACTTGGCATCCGCGGCCTTGGGCTTGGAAATCGGCGCGATCTCCACGCGACGGTTGCGTGCGCGGCCGTCTTCGCTTGCATTGGAACTGACCGGCTGCTCGCTGCCGAACGCGGCGGCGAACACGGCGTCGGCCGGTACGCCATCGGCGATCAGGGTGCGGGTCACGGTCAGCGATCGTTGTGCCGACAGCTCCCAGTTGTCGGCGAAGCGGCGGTTGCCTTCGCGCACCGGTGCGTCATCGGTGAAGCCGCTGACCATCAGGATCTCTTCGCGCGTGCCCAGATAGGCGGCCAGCGGCGCAGCCAGGCTGCGCAGCAGCTCCTGGCCTTCCGGCTGCAACTGGTCGGAGTTCAGCGCGAACAGCACGCTGCCGCTGATGCCGATGCGGCCATCGACCAGCGTCACCCGGCCGGCAGCCAGCGGGCCGGCCAGCGCCTGTTCCAGGGTCTGCAGGCGCTTGGCTTCGGCCTGGCGCTGCTTCACTTCCTGGTCTAGCCGTTGCGAAAGCTCCAGCTGCACGGCAACCACGCCGACCAGGATCAGCACGAACGCGCCCAGCAGCACCGACATCAGGTCGCCGAAGGCGGCCCAGATCGGGGCGTGTGAGCCGCCGTCGACCTCCAGCTCGTCGCTCATGCGCTACCGGCCTTGCCGCGGCGCGTGGCCAGCTGCTGCAGTTCTTCCATTACCTGCTTCTGCGACAGTAGGCTGAGGTCAACCACCTCGCGCGCCTGCGCCACGTAGTAGGCCAGCTGTTCGTCGCTGCGGGCCAGCGAGGCATCCAGAGCACCGCCAATCTGTTCCAGGCGGCCGGACAGCTCGGTGGAGGCGCTGCCGAACTGTGCGACCGCTTCACCAAAGGTGCCGGCCAGCTGGCCGACGTCACCGGCGCTGCCGTTGAGCGCTGCGGCAATGCCATCCAGCTTCCCGGTCTCGGCGGCGATATGGTCGGTGAAGCGGTTGCCGACGCGTTCCAGCAGCTCGGCGGAGCCGCCGACCAGCGCGTCCACGGCGGTGCGCTGCTCGTGCGAAGCATGATTGATCGCGTCGAGCAGGGTCTGCACGGTGGCCAGCAGGCGACCGCGCTCTTCCAGCATTGCGTTGTCGCGCACCAGGCTTTCGGACAGGGTGCTGCGCAGTTCGTTGATGACGTCGGCCGCGGCCTTCGGCGCGGCGGCAGCGGTCTGCAGCAGGGTGGACACTTCGGCCAGCGTGGCGCTGGCCTGTGCACGACCGTTCTCGCCGATCTGCTGTGCGGTCGCCGCCAGCGTGTCGCAGACCTGCTGCTGCTGCGCAGCCAGGCGCTCGCCGTTGGCCTGCAGGCGCTCGGCCAGGTCGGTGGAAACGTGCTGCAAGGCATCGCTCCAGCGCTGCAGGCGCTGTTCGTCGCCGGTCTGCAGCTGTGCCTGCAGCGTGGCGTGGGCCTGCTGCAGCTCGGCGCTGACCGCGTCCCAGTGCGCTTGGCGCTGCTGCTCGCGGCTGTCCAGGCTGGCCTGCAGTTTGGCATGCGCGGTCGCAGTAGCGGCCTGCGCGGCCTGCCAATCCTGCAAGCGCTGCTGTTCGTGGTCCTGCAGCAGCGACTGGCTGGCGCTGTGGCGCTGCTCCAGTGCCTGCAGCAGCGCCTGCGCGTGCTCGTCCAGCTGCTGACCGGCTGCGAGCAGCGCCTGCTGCTGGCGCTCGACCAGCGCGCTGTTCAGGGCCTGCTGCTGTTCAGCGGCAGCACGCAAGGCCTCCGCATTGTCCTGTGCATCGGCCTGCAGGCGCTCCCCGATACGCGCGACCAGCGCTTCGGCCTGCGTGCCCTGGCCATCGCTGAAAGCCTGCAGGTGCTGGCGCAGATCGCCCACCAGTGCCTGCTGTGCCTGGGTTTGCTCACTCACCACCTTGGCCCAGCTGGCCTCGGTTGCAACGCGGCTGCGCTCGAAACCGTCGCTCAGGCCAGCCAGTTGCTGCTGCACGGCCTGCTCGACGCGGGCGTGCAGTGCTTCGCCGTGACGGGCCAGGCCAGCCAGGGTGGTCTCGGCCATCGGCTGCAGCGCGCCACCGATGGCGGCGGCGCTGGCTTCAGCCCCTTCGCGCAGTGATTGCTGCAGCGAGACCGCCAGGCGTTCCTGCAGGGCCTGGCTCTGGGTCAGGAACTCGGCCTGGCCCGCCAGCAGGCGTTCATTGGCAGCCGCACTGTGCTGTTCGAACGCGCTGGTCATCGCCTGCAGGCGGTCGACCAGCGCCGGCAGTGCAGTGGACTGTGCCTGCAGCAGGCGCAGCGATTCGGCGCGCTGCCAGGTCTGCGAGTACGGATGCAGGTCGCCGGCAATGGCGCGGTCCAGCTGCTGTACGGCCTGCAGGCGGTCACGACGCAGCAGCGCTGCCAGCAGGCCGAGCATGGCCGAGCTGGCCACACCGGCAATCGAGGTGCCGAATGCCACCGCCAGGCCCTGTACCGGTGAGGCCAGCGAGCCGCGGATGGCGGCCATGTCGGTCGCGCTCTGCAGGGCCAGGCCGGTGCCGCGCAGCGTGTCCATCATGCCCAGCAGGGTGCCGAGCATGCCCAGCAGCACCAGCAGGCCAACCAGGTACGGGGTCAGCACCGGTGCGGGCAGGGCGGTGCGCTCGCCTTCCACGCGCAGGCGCACGGCGTTGCGCAGGCCCACTGGCACGCGCTCCAGCCAGGGGGCGAGGCTTTCCTTCGCGCTGGACAGGTCGTTCAGTGCGCTGCGCAGGCCGTTGCTGGCCTGGCGGTAGCGGTACAGCTCCACGCCACCGGCGATGTAGCAGGCCGCGATGATCGCCGCCACCGCTGCACCCAACGGATGCACCGAAACGTAGCCAATGCCGATCCAGCACACGGCCAGCAGGCCGACAAGGAAAACAACGACATGGAAAGCAGTTCTGGACATGGTGTTCCGGTCAGTGGGAGCGCAGGGCGTCTTGCAGCCCTTCGATCGGGTGGAAGCGCAGCTGCAGCTCGGCGAGCAGCAGCGTGCGCATGTCATGGCGGAAGGCCGTGCGCCAGCCGGGCTGGCCGTGTACGCGTTCAAATCGGGCGCCGAGCACTGCCGGCGCAGTGGCCAGCAGGCTGTGCTCGCGCGGGGTGAGGGTCTGTTCCATCACCGCATCGACCTCGGCCAGCCTTGCGAGCTCCGGCGAAACCTGCACCAGCTGGTCGCGCAGGCGGCCGCGCAGGCGCCCGGTGGCGGTCTGGATGGCCTGCTGCAGTACCCGGTAGCGCTGGCGCAGCGAGGCGAAGTTGGGTGCAGCGGCAGCTTCGGCCAGGTCCAGCAGGCGCTCGGCCTCGGCATCCTCACGGATCGAGGCCAGCAGGCTGGCGTGCGCCTGGGCGCAGTCAGCCAATACATCCTCGGCCGCTTCAGTGGTCTCACCCGGTTCGGGTAGGCGTCCGCCGAGCGCCCCGGACAGGGCCACGGCACGGCTCCAGTCCACCCACTGGCCGAGGCGATCGGTCAGGGCGGGACTGGTGGCCGGCATCGCGCCGTCGCTGAGACGGGCGAGCAGGCGGAGGAACTCCGGTCCACCCAGGACCGGCTGCGCTGCGTTCGCCATCAAGGGGTGAGGGGCCAAAAACCGTTGATTTTACAGCCAGATGACCCCGGCTGGATGAAGGCGGGGCCGGGGTGGGGCGCCCGCAGGCGCGACAAGGCTTAGAATGTCCGGCTGCACCCATCCGTTCGACCCCTGGAGTTCCCCAATGACCGTTGCGCAGTTCTACCCGATCGGCACCCCCGGACAGCCCTGGGGCGACGCGGAACGCGCACAGTGGCGGGCCCGCCAGCAGCGCCAGCGCAGCTACCACGACGACGTGGTGACCGCGCTCGAGCGCCTGGACGACAGCTTCGATGTGATCCAGTACGGCCAGCTGGACTATGCGCCGGACCATTACCCGCTGTTTGCCGTGGTCAACCACGACTGGAACCCGGCGCTACCGACCGCGCTGATCACCGGTGGCGTGCATGGCTACGAGACCAGCGGCGTGCATGGCGCCCTGCAGTTCCTGGAACAGCAGGCCGAGCGTTACCTGGGCCGGCTGAACCTGATCGTGGCGCCGTGCGTCAGCCCGTGGGGCTACGAGCGCATCCAGCGCTGGAACCCGGATGCCATCGACCCGAACCGCAGCTTCCGTGACGGCGGCCAGATCGTGGAAGCGGCCGCGCTGATGGCCTGGGTGGCCGAGCGCAAGCCGAAACTGCTGGTGCACCTGGACCTGCACGAGACCACAGACAGCGACCTGCAGGAGTTCGATCCGGCCCGCTGCGCCCGCGACGGCAAGCCGTTCGAGCGCGACACCATTCCGGATGGCTTCTACGTGATCGGCAACAGCGAAGATCCGCAGGCCGAATTCCAGAAGGCATTGATCACCGCCGTCGCCCCGGTCACCCATATCGCCCCGGCCGACGCCGAGGGCAACCTGGTCGGCCTGCCGCTGCAGTCGCCGGGCGTGGTCTGGGGCGAATCGCGTTCGATCGGCGCCTGCGCCGGCTTCACCGACGCGCGCTTTGCCACCACCACCGAGGTCTACCCGGACAGCCCGCGCACCAACCCGCAGGAATGCAACGACGCCCAGGTGGCGGCGGTGTGCGCGGGTCTGGATTTCGCCCTGGCGGCGCAGTAACGCATCAACACGAGATAGCGCCGGGCCTTGCCCGGCGGGTCGGGCGCGAGCTAGCCCAGCAGGATCACACCCCACACCGTGCCGACCATCAGCAGTGCGGTGGTCTGTGCGGCGCTGCCCATGTCCTTGGCGTTCTTGGATAGCGGGTGGTGGTCAAGCGAGATGCGGTCGACCACCGCTTCGATGGCCGAGTTGAGCAACTCCACCAGCAGGCTGATGAAGCAGACCGCCAGCACCACAGCGCGTTCGATCGCACTGATGTCCAGCAGGAACGCGGTAGCGATCAGCAGCGCATGCAGCAGCAACAGCTGTCGGAAGGCCGCTTCGCCGCGGAACGTTGCGATGAAGCCGTCGCGCGAATGGATGAGCGTATGGAAGATGCGGCGAAGCCCGGTCTTGCCGTGAGGATACTTGCCGCTGTCCCTGGGGTGAGGTGGCTGCATGCCGGTCCTGCCATGAAATGACCTGACGAGAGCATGTGCACCCGGGCGTCGGGAAAGCGTCGGACGCCCGTTCGATTTTCCTTCAGCCGCCCTCGCGCTGCGCCTGGACGGCCTGGTCGAGGGTGTCCAGTTCATCCGTCGGCGAGGCCAGCCATGCCGGGTACGCCTCGGTCTCGACGAAGTCGGAAGATTGCAGCACATCATCGAACGCCGGATTGACCTTCTGCGCATGGCGCAGCAGGCCGGACATCAGCCCGCAGATGCGAACGGCCGCCTGGAAGGCGCCCTGCAGCGATCCGGCCGGCTCGGTGACCGTGTTGAGGAAGGCCGCATAGGCCGGGCCATCGAAGACGAAGTCCTCGCGCTGCTGGAAAGCATCGCCGTTGAGGTTGGCTTCGCCGGAGATGTGCCGCGAGAATCCCCAGGACCAGATGTCGAGGAAGCGCAGGTCATCCAGCATCCGGCGCGCGTCGTCTGTCAGCGGAACTGCGCCGGACAGGGCGTGCTCCAGGGTGGCCGCTGCGAACGGTTCGGTGCCCTCGTGGGCCAGGAAATCGCTCAGGCAGCGCAGGCCACCGGGATGGTGCGGGTCCAGTTGCAGCGCCCGGTAGATCACCCGTGCGCCTTCCACGTGACGGCCCTGGGCGATGAAGATGTTGAGGGCATGGTGCGCGAGCTGGTCGGCGCTGAGGTCGGCGATGCGGGTCATCGTGGTTCCATCTGGTTGCGAAGGGCCTGCGGTGACACCGCCACCAACGGACCGGGGGCTGATCATTGCAGAACCGCCCGTGTCCTGCCAGGAAGCCATGGGCTGACGGCCGTGCCCTGGCGTCGGCGCCGATGGTGCAGGAGGACTACTTTCCAGCCTCCAGGCGCCGGGCAAGGTGGCAAAGAAGTGCAGCCGCCGCCGCGCAGGATGCAATGGCCAGTGGCAGCAGTGCGGGTCCCTGGGTCGTGAAGCTGGCGGCATAGCCGATGATCGCGGACAGCAGATAGTGCAATGTGCCCATCAACGCCGACGCAACGCCGACCTGGCGGCCTGCACTTGCCATCGTCAACGCAGTCAGGTTGCCGAAGACCAGACCAAGCGCTCCGATGGCCACGGCCAGCAGTACCGCATAGAGCCATAGCCCGGCGATGCCGCTCTTCACCGACAGGAGCAAAGCAATTCCCGCAAGACCATGCGTGGCGATGCCAAGGAGCATCGCTCTCTGCGGGTGTACACCCCGTGCCAGCATGCGGTTGCCGATCTGTCCGCCCAGCACCAGGCCAATGGAGTTGCCCGCGAACAGATAGCTGAACTGCAGTGGTGTCAGTGCGAAATGCTGTGTGAAGACGAACGCCGAGCTGCTGATGTAGAGGAACAGCGAGCCCAGGATGAATCCACCGGCGAGGGTGTAGGCAACGAACACGGCGCTGCCCAGCTGCCGCGCGTAGGCGCGCAGCACGCCTGTGAAGTGGATCGACACCCGTTCGTGGCGGGGCAGGGAGTCCGGCAGTGCAAGCAGGCACCAACCGAGACCCGCCGCGCCCAGCGCCGACAGCGTCCAGAAGATGAAGCGCCAGCCACCATGGCCGAGCAGGAAGCCTCCCAGCAAAGGAGCAAGGATCGGTGCGATCATCATCACCTGCATCAGCAGGGAGAAGATGCGCGCCGCCGCAGCCGTGTTGCAGCGGTCGGCGACGATGGCACGAGGGGCGACCAGGCCGCCAGCGGCACCCAGTGCCTGCAGCAGGCGTGCGACCAGCAGCCATTCGATTGAAGGGGCCAGCGCGGCGAGGATCGACCCCAACACGAACAGCACGAGGCCTGCCAGCAGTGGCAGGCGGCGGCCATAGCGATCCAGCAGTGGGCCATACAGGGCCTGCCCGATCGCCAGCCCCGCCAGGAATACTGATAGCGTCTGCTGCACACGCCCTGCATCGACGCCGAATTCACCGGCAATGGCCGGCATGGCAGGCAGGTACATGTCGATGGCCATCGCGTCCAGCGCGGTAAGCAGGGCCAGCAGCACGATGAGTGTTGGACCAATAGCCACTGCGGAGTGTGCGGGGATTCTCTCCTGCGTACTGTTCATGGTCCTGCCGTGGCCTGCAGCGAGTCGGAGAGAAGGCGCTGCATGGCCTTGAGCCGGTCGTTGACCTGACGCCCGTTGGTGTAGATCAGCTTGACGTGCAGGCTGTCGACGATGGCCAGATAGGCGTTGCCGTAGAGCGCGATATCGGCTTTGGAGATTCGTCCGTCCACGGCATGCGACTGAAGCAGCTTGTGCTCGAAATTGTCGGACAGGGTCGCGAGATAGCGGATGTATCCTTCGTCGATCTGTTCCACCAGTGCCTGCGGTGGGATATAGGCCGTACGCAGCAGGAAGCGCAGATGCTGGGATTGGAGATAGCGCTTGGCCAGGCGTTCGCAGTACAGCGAGCCTGGCTGCGCGGTGGTGCGTTCATCGGCAAAGCACTGTTGCGCGAACTGCATTTCCTGCACCAGCGCATCGGCGTAGACCTCCAGGAACAGGGCGTCCTTCCCGGAGAAATGCGCATACAGCGATGCTTTGCGGATGTCAACGGCTTCAGCGATTTCATTGAGCGACGAGCCGTCATAACCACGCTCGGCGAAATGGATGACGGCGGCATCGCAGATTCTCTCGACTGCTGGCGAACGCGTTGTCATGGAGGTGTTCCTCGATAGGGCAGGGATGGCGCTGGTCGTCAGGAGGAGCTATTCGCGATGGTCGGCGCTGCCGGCTTTCCAGTAGCCCATGGCGCTGAGCCGCCGTCGATCGATTGCATGCTCCTTCTTTAAATGAAGGCGCAGCGCGCGCACGGACGTTGATTCGCCGGCGATCCAGACATAGCCCGGGCCAAGAGGAAGCGAGAGGTTCAATACGGCGTGCTGCAATGAGAGGCCCGGACTGGCTCCCTCCTCGATCCAGTTGACCAGGACGCCGGAAGGGGCCTCGATCGGTTGCCGGTCCGCCGCCGAAGGAATCTCCACGTAGGCACGCACATCGATGCCATTGGGCAGGGTCGCGGCAATGGCCTGCATCGCCGGAAGCGCCGTCGCATCGCCGGCCAGAATCACCCAGCGCGCATCCTCGGGCAAAGCCCACTCACCGCTGCGAGGGCCGGCAATGCCAATCTCATCGCCGATCCTGGCCTGCTCGGCCCAGCTGGAGAGTGGTCCGGTTGCGTTGCCGTGGCCGTGGAGAACGAAGTCCAGGTCGATTTCAGCCTGCTGTCGATCGATACGCCGGAGCGTGTAAGCGCGCCCTTCGCCGGTCGGCAGGAACACTTTCACCCATGCGGCCGGATGCTCGACGCCCGGGGTCATCAGGAATGCCGCAGCGCCTGGCCCGGTTACCGTGATCCGCCGCATATGGGGCGTGAGCGCTTCAATCGACTTCACCTGGACGGTGAACAGTTCCGCGTGTTTTGAGTTCGTGTGACGGGTCATGCAGCTGCGCCTTCCGTGCCTTGGGGCGCCACGGGGCGGCACCCTATGGCGTGGACGTCACCATAGACTACCGACCGGTAGGTAGCAAGTCATGGGTGCTGGAGATTCAGCTTCAAGCAGCCAGTCAGGCGACTGATCCCATCAGTCTGCGGGGCTGCGCGAATCCCGGATCGAATAGACCACGGAGAAGATCTTCCAGCCCTGCTCGGTCCGGATCAGCTGCCACATTTCCTTGCCCCAGTTGGTCTTCACCCCGTCGTCGTGGAAGCTGTAGTCGAACGACACCGAGGCCACATCGCCGTCCGTTTCGATCTTCGCGTTGGAGAACTTCTCCTCCTTCGGTCTCGACGAGGCAATGGCCCCATCGATCAGCGCGATGAAGTTGTTGGCGGGTATCTGCCGTGCCTTGATCGCATCGGGCTTGGCCTTGCGGATGTCCTGCAGGCGCACATCCTCGGAAACGAACTGCCAGCCGATATCTTCTGGTTTGTCCGAGAAGAACAGGCTCATGTAGGTCGGCTTGTCCTTGTTGATCAGCGAGGTGCGGAACGATTCGACCACCTGTTTGATCGCCCTGACGTCGGTGGGGGCGTTCTGCGCGGCGTAGGCTGGCAGGCACACCGGGAGAAAAAGGGCGAGAGCGGCGAAGCGTGCACGTGCGTTGGGCATCATGGGTTCCTGGGGAGGTGGAGCCGCATCACCGTGCGTAGGCGGGTGGAAACATCGTCCTTGCGGCCCCGTGGAGTGCAGTCCGACCTATCGGGTCAGGGCGTCGAACAGGCGATTGCGGTCCGCGTCGCTCATCGACCAGCTCTGACCGAGCGGGGCCATGCGCACGGATTCGGTCCGGCCGCAGGCCCGGTACTGCCAGATTTCCGAACCATCGGGTTGGGCTGTCACGTCGATGCCCTCCAGGCGCGCGCACTGCAACCGGGCCAACGCCATCGGCGCGAAGTGCAGCATGTAGTGCTGCACCCGGTCGGCCGGCATTGCCGTGCCGGCAGGCAGCGGATGGGCCGGGCCGTACTCGGCGAGCAGGCCAACGCAGGTCGCTGCGGCGGACAGGGGATTTCGACCGAAGGCCCGGGAGGCATCCTGCTCCACACCCTTTTCCAGAGCCTTGCCTTCCTTGCTGCTGGCATAGGCCTCGGCGGCCTGTAGTTGCGCGGCGTCGAGTGTCGACAGCCAGTGCTGGCGACCTTCCTGCAACTGCAGTTTCAGGCCCTGCAGGGTCTTCTGGCAGCGTGCTGCGATCGCCTGCGTCTGCACGAAGTCCTTCCCACGATCACCGGGCGTCGCGGACGCTGCTGCCGCAGTTGAGGCAACAGCGAGGGCCATGCAGGCGATCACCAGATTCCGTCCCATTCCATTGCGCATCCTGCACCTCATGGAGAGTTTGACGGCGCACGCTAGCACGGATGGCGGGCACCGCAACAGGCCGGTTTGACGTTGGGTTGAAGAAGGTCTGCGTGGATGATGCGCGGGCGCGCGGTGCAGGATTGGCTCGTGCCGGTTGTGCAGATCGCCGCCACGAACACGGACTCAGCGCGGCACAGCTTCGGCCGGACCGCTCGCGATCCACCCTCCACCCAGGGACAGGAAAAGATCCACCTGGCGATCGACCCGTTGCGCGCGCGAGGCGGCCAACGCGGACTCGGCATCTGCCAGCGCGGCCTGGGCCGAGAGCAGGTCCAGGAAATCGATCCTGCCGAACCGGTAGAGCCGCTGCGCCTGCCCGCTGGCTCGCGCCGCGTCCTCGCGCGCCTGCGCCAGGCTGCGCTCACGTTCAAGTACCTGGGTACAGGCAGAAAGTGCGGTTTCAGTCTCGCGGAGGGCCTGCAGCACGGTGCCGTCAAACGACGCCAGCGCCGCATCGACATTGGCACCGGCTGCCGCAATGCGGGCCTTGGTGAGGCTGCGGTTGGGCCAGCGCCATGACAGCAACGGTCCGATGCTGGCCCCAAAGCTGTTGGAAGACAGCAGGTGACTTGCAGCACCGGCTGCGCCGGCCGAAGCTCCCAGCGTTACCTGGGGATAGAGGTTGGCGGTCTCAACGCCGATCAACGCAGACGCCGCGGCCAGGCTGCGCTCAGCTGCACGTATGTCCGGGCGGCGCTGGATCAGCTGCCAACCGTCGCCGACGGGAAGTCGCTCGCCTGGTTCGGGCGGCTGCTGGCACGCTGCCGCCTCTTCCGGGTAGTCAGCCGGCACTTTTCCCATCAGTGCCGCCAGCTCGAACAGGCTGGCCTGGCGCTCGGATTCCAGGTGCGGGAGTGTCGCCGCGCTGCGATTGACGGCGGCACCGGCACGGCTGACATCGAAGTCTGTTCCGCGCCCGCCAGCGGCCAACCGGCGGGTGGCGTCCAGCGTGGCACGCTGTGTCGCCAGCACCTGCCGGGTCGCAGCCAAGGTGTGATTGCTGGAGCACACGCGCAGATAGGCACGGGTGACGGCAGCAGCGACGACCACGCGGACCTGGTCCCGTGCCGCAGCGACCGCCTCCGCGTTCGCATTCGCGGCTTCGATGCCACGGCGGATGCCGCCTGCAAGATCCAGCGGGTAGGAGAGGTGAAGACCCAGCGCATAGGACTGCGGCGCGGCCGACGCCTGGGTGTAGCCACCGGCATGGGTGAGCGTGCCCGATGCGTCCACTTCGGCCTGCACCGAACCGCGCGCGCGGTACTCCAGCACGGTAGCGCTGGCGCGCCGAAGGTTGGCATCGGCGGCGCGCAGGTCGGTATTGGCCGCCAGTGCTTCGCGTACGTAGGCGTCAAGCTGGGGGTCGCCATACAGTTGCCACCACCGATCCGGTGGCGCGTTCTGGCTGAACGATGCCTCCTGCACCGAGAGAAACGTCCGCGCGGCCCGCGGGGAGGCCGCGACCGCATTCGCAGGCAAGTGATAGTCGGGGCCGGACACGCAGGCCGTCATCGGCAGCAGCAGGGCAAGCAGCCCACCACGTACTGTTCGCAAACTCACTTGCAGGCTCCCTGTGCCGAGGGCGTGATGGTCACATTGGCAGTGCGACCGACGATCAGCCGTGTATCCGGCGGGGCATCATCGATACGGATGCGTACCGGGATGCGCTGTGCCAGCCTCACCCAGGTGTAGGTCGGCGCCACGGCGGGCAGCAGGTTGTGCGTGCTTGAGCGCTGATCGTCGGCAATGCCGGCGGCGATGGTGTCCACGTGTCCGCGGACGTCGCGGTCGTCGCCCATCAGCCGCGCCACGGCAGCATCGCCCTCGGTGATGCAGGCCAGTTTGGTTTCCTCGAAGTAGCCCTCGATACGCAGGCTGCGGGTGTCGATCAGCGCCAGCGCCTGCGCACCGGGTTGCAGGTAGTCGCCCGCGTGCAGGTCCAGGTTGGTAATGATGCCATCGGTGGTCGCGCGCACCTCGGTGCGTTGCACGTTGAGCTGGGCAACGCGCTGTTCGGCCCGCGCCTGCGCCAAGGTGGCCAGCTCGGTATCGACCTTGGCGGCATTGCGTTCGCGTGTTTCCGATGCGACAAGGTTGCCAAGTGCGTTGTCCCGCGTTGATTCGCGGCGGGCCAGCGCCAACGTGGCGCGTGCGCTGTTGACCGCTGCGTCGGCCTTCTCCAGCGCGGCAGCGAAGCGCGGTTGATCCAGCACCAGCAGCAGCTGTCCGGTGCTGACCCGCTGGTTGTCGTGCACCAGCACCTGGGTGACCAGTCCCCCCATGTCCGACGCAACGCGCACCACATCGGCGCGCACCCGCCCATCCCGCGTCCATGGGCGCGTTTCGTAACGATTCCAGATGGAAAGCGCGGCAATGGCGGCAAGCGCGCACACGCCCAGCGTTGCGCTCCAGCGCCCGATGACAGCAAGCAGGTGTTTCATTTCATTTCTCGAGCAGGGGCGAGAGCCGGATCATCAGCTCCGCCAGGATCACGAACAGGGACAGGCCCACCAGTGGCCGTGCGGCGAACAACCGGTACAGACCGAGGCTGGCGAGCAGGCGTGAGGTCAGCATCGACAGCGCCAGCGCGGCGGCAGCCACGGCGAGCAGGCCGGGGATCAGCACGCCATCAATGGAAATATCAGAAAACATGGTCAGTGCCGATGGGTGAGCAAGGGGGCCAGCAGGTCGCGGCGCAACCCGCAGAGCAGGTGCAGCAGATGCCCTCGATCGGCCTCGCTGATGGCTGTCGCGGCCTCGCGCATGCAGTCCAACAGTTCCAGAAGATGGGCGTCGACACTGCGTGGCGCGTGGGCGCGGCCCATGAAATGTGCGGCGACGCGTTCGATCAGCGCCGCATGAAGCGCCCGAACGTGCGGGTTCTCCAGGCACTTGTCCAGAGCACGGAGTTGGCAGGATGCACGTGCCGCGCGAACGTCCGCAAACAACGCTCGCAGGTCGTGTGCTGCGTTGGAACGGCCCTGCAACCTGGGAGCGAGCAGCCCGATTCGATCCAGCATGCGGCTGAGCCAGGCGCGGGTCACATCGCCTTTTCCGGCGGCGTGTCGTGCGATGTCCCGATGGACCGAACGCTCCAACCGTGCGCGGTTGCGGCCCGCATCGGCGGTCTGGAACAACTGCATGATGCACAGTGCCACCGCCGTGCCGACGAACAACGCAACGCTGTTGTTGAGTGCGCCGACGATGTTGACCGCATTGGTCGCGCCCAGGCCGGCGATGAGCGGAAACGTCAGCACCACGCCCAGCGCAGCCATGATGAAGGCTGGCCTGGCCAGGAACGATCCGCACAGCAGCAGCACCGGCGCGAGCGCGGCAATCAGGCCGGTTATATCGGACAACGCGGGGAAGATCAGCAGGCCGTAGAGCAGGCCGACGGCAACGCCGATGCACGATCCCACCAGATAGCGCATCACATGCGGTGCCGGCGCTTCGAGGGTGCCGAACAGGACGCATGCAGTGCCGATGATCGACACCGCCGTGGCGCCCTCCGACCAGCCGGTAATAATCCACAGTACGCAGCTCAGCAGGATGCCCATGAACGCGCCCAGCGCGCTGCGCGCGGCGATCCTGTGATCCCGGTGAATCACTACGCCCTGCCCATTCCGCGCAAGACGGTCAGGTACCTGCAGGCGCCAGTCGGGACGGGCAGTGTGCAGTTGCGCCTGCAGCACGCGGCAGTCGGCGTGGGCGAGGTCGAGTTCAGCCCGTTGCGTGGCGAGGCCGGTCTGCAGCAGGTCGCGCCAGCCCGTTGCATCCATGGCGCCGGTCTGCGGTGAACGCAGCCATGCGATGGAATCCTCCATCGCACTGGACAGCATCAGTACGTCCAGCATCCGGTCATGCAGGGCACGCAGGATCTGCACCTGGGCCACACCGTCGGCGCTGTCGAAGGGCAGGTGGATCGACAGTACATGCAGCTCGAGCAGGTCGGCTGCCACTTTCGAGCGGTCCGACGCCAGCACCGTGTCCGATGCACCGGCGCGCATGTCGCGTGTCCATCGTTCCGCATCATCCAGTACGGCAGCAACCCGCGCGTGCACGCGCATCGAGACCCGGCGCGGCAGCACCAACCCATGTACCAGCGTGGCGGCCAGGATACCGATGGAGATTTCCTGCACCCGCGTGATGGCAATGGTGAACACCTCTCCCGGCACCATCACCGCAGGAAAACCAATCAGACTGGTGGTATAGCCGGCCAGCAGGAACGCGTACGCACGTGGCGTGCGGTCGAGCATCGCCAGGTACAGGCACAGCGCCATCCACGTGGCGAGCGCGGCGCTCAGCACCAAGGGCGCATTGGCGAAGCGTGGCACCAGCGCGACGGTGGCGATGGCCCCACCCACGGTACCGAGCAGGCGGAACAGACCTCGGCTGAGGGTTGCGCCGGACAGCGGCTGCGACACCAGATAGACCGTGCCGATCACCCAGAACGGGCGGTTCAGGCCGATCCGCAGAGAGACATACAGCCCCAGCGACGCGGCGAGCAGGCATTTGAGCGAGAACAGCACCGCCTCCTGGTCGGTCCTGAGGGCAGGGCTTTTCAACCGGGCAAATGCCTGGAGCAGGTGGGGGAGGAACGGGCTGGGGGCGTGCATGCGGCTCATGCTAGTGATCGGCCGGCATGGCGAATTTCGCTACAATGACAACCAATCGCTAAAACCGGTCAATGTGAGAATGGCTCGCATTTCGCTCCCCGGCTTTGACCTGGACCCGGACGAGACCGATCGCCCGGCGGTCGCCAGCCGCCTGCAGGTGGCCGAGCACGACGCGGAAATTCCGGTGCACGAGCACCGCAAGGGCCAGCTGATTCTTGCGCTGCATGGCGCGGTGACCTGCGAAGTGGCCAATGCGTTGTGGATCGTGCCGCCCCAGTGTGGCGTCTGGATTCCGGGTGGCATGCCGCACAGCAACCGCGCCACCGCCAACGCGCGCCTGTGCTACCTGTTCGTCGAGCCCGGCATCGTCGATCTGCCCATGCAATGCGTGACGCTGGCGATCTCCCCGATGCTGCGCGAGATGATCCTGCACCTGGCCGACGCGCCGCTGGACTACCCGCATGGCAGCCACGCCGACCGGCTGGCGCGCGTGTTGCTGGACGAGCTGGTACAGATGCCGGCCGAGCACCTGTCGTTGCCGGTCAGCCATCACCCGAAGGTGCGTGCGCTGGCTGCGGCGCTGTCGGCGGATCCGGCAGACCGCAGCACCATCGGCCAGTGGGCCGTGCGTCTGGCCCTGGGCGAGCGCACGTTGACCCGGCTCATCGAACGGGAAACGGGATTGTCCTTCGGGCGCTGGCGGCAGCAGCTGCACCTGCTCATCGCCATTCGGGAACTTGCCGCGGGTGCACCGGTACAACGCGTTTCCGAGACGCTGGGCTATGAGTCGGTGACGGCCTTCATCACGATGTTCAAGAAAGCGCTTGGCCTTTCCCCGGCGCGGTACCTCGCGGTGCGCCTGCGAGGGCAGTAGCGGGGAACAACGGGCGAAGCCGTTGCCCGGAACGGCTACTTCGCGGTGTCGGAGACCGATTGAATCGCGGCCACCACCGCAGCAGGGTCCTCGCGCTGGAGGGTGTGGCCGGTTGCCAGGTAGCGGTGCGAGCCACGCGTGAAGCCCGAGAAGAGCAGGGCGTGTGCGGCAGTTGTGCTGCTAGTGTTGTGAGCTATGAACACGGCCTCCCTGTAGAAGAAGTCATGGGAGCGGGGCGTAGGCCGCTGAATGGCCACGGATGCTTGAATCTGTGACCGGTTACGCGACTCCACACTTGAATATGCAAGCGTCCTCAACGATAAAGGCGGCATGTGGCACCGCCGCATTCCGGACCAGGGACGATCCGAAGCATGACGCGGGGAACACCTCCGCGTTCTCGTTCCCGCCGGCGCTGTGTTCGTCCAGGAAGGAGAACAGGGATGTTGGAACGACTGAAGACCATTTCGTGTGCCGTGCTGGCGATTGTTGCGGTCGGCGGCTTCGCCCCTGCAGTGGCACAGGCGCAGGAAAGCAAGATTACCTGGCGCATTTCGCAGCCCGGCGGCGATGCGACGCAGTACAAGACTCAACAGGCGGCGGTAACTGCCATCAAGAACCTGCCGGCGCCCAGCCCGTTCCCGCCGGAGTTCCAGTTCGGCTGGCAGTCTGTCGACAAGATCAAGTCGAAAGTCGTGGACTTGAACGGAAACACGTCGATTACCTACTGGATGGGGAAGTCGCAGCCCTCCGACCCGGACTGGTCCTATATAGGGCGTGACATATTTCCGACGGAAGAGGCGATGGTTGCCGATTTTCTTGCGGACGAACAAGCCAGCAATCCCGTGTGCCCCGGGGCAGCGGTAACTCCGTCAGGCGAGTGGTTTGCGGCGTCGCCCGATCAGGAAGGTGTCATTGAGTCACGCTACTACGATCTGACTTCAATGGTTGGCAACAATACGGCTGAATCGCCCTGCGTGCCGTATACCGGAACGGTGGCGGTCGCGCGTACCCGGCGCTTGAATTGCCCGATTCCTCTTACGCAGTGGTCCAACACACACAACGCCTGCGTCAGCGAGGAATTCGTTGCAACCATTACCTCGAAGTCGCAGAAGTGCGACAAGGACAGCGCGGGTCCGAGTTGTCCTTCGACAGAAAAAGGTGAGGAGGCAAACAACGCGCCTTGCGACGGCACCGTAGGCAATCCGTGCGACGTCAAAACGGGCGAGAAATACGAAATCGCGCAGGACTTCGATCTGGGCTGGATCGCGCTGACGCGGTTCTATCACTCTGGCATCTCCACGTCCTCCGGCGGCTTCGGCTATGGCTGGACCCATTCGCTGGGCGCCCACCTGGCACTGGACGGCGTTGACAGTGTGGGCATCATTGAAAGCACCGGTTTCCAGCGCGCATTCAAGAAGATCGGCCAAGCCTATGAAGCGGACGACGACAGTGGTGACCGTCTGGTCCAGAACAGCAACTGGACACTGTACTCGGCAAATTCCATCTCTACCTTCGGCGCGGACGGGCGTCTTGCCGCCAAGCGCTTCCCGGATGGCACGTCGCTGACCTACATCTATGACGACAGCGACCGCCTTGCAGCCGTCACCCACAGCAGTGGCCGCACGCTGGAGTTCGTTTACCCGTCCAACGACTATGAGGCGCTGATCAGTTCGGTGCTGGTCGAAGGCATTGCGCTCGCCGCCTATACCTACACGCCGCAGAACCAGGTCGCCACGGTGACCTATGCGGGTGGCGGTGTGCGCACGTATCACTACGAGAACCAGGACTTCCACCAGCATCTGACCGGCATCACGGCGGAGGACGGGCGTCGCTACAGCACTTTTACCTATGATTCCGACGGTCGTGTCATTTCCAGTCAGCACGCCGGCGGTGCCGATGGCGTGACGCTGGCCTATAGCCCCAACGGCGGTGCGGTCGTGACGGACGCGCTGGGGCGGCAGACCGACTACACCCTGACGCCCGGCGGCGATACCGCCCCGTCGCGCAAGGTGACCGGCCTGACCGATTCGCAGGGAACCGTCAGCCGGACCTACTACGACCAGAGTGTCGACTTCCGCCGGCGCCTGGATACCTACACTGATCGTCGCGGCATCCAGACCAAGCACACCTATGCGCAGGGTACCGATGCGGTGAGCGGCCGTGCCGTCAGCATCCATACCGTGACCGAAGCGGTCGGCTTGCCCGAGCAGCGTGTGGTGACCACGGCGCGCGACGTCGAAACCAATGCGGTACTGACCACCCGGATCGGCAATCGTGAAACCCGAACGTCCTTCAATGGCCGGCGCCAGCCGACAACCAACACGGTGACCGACATCGCGTCCGGTCAGACGCGAATCACCAGCTACACGTATTGCGAAGCTGCGGACGTGGCTGCGGCAGGGAGCTGCCCTGTGGAAGGGCTGCTGAAGAGCGTGGATGGTCCGCGCACGGATGTGGTTGATGCCGTTACCTACGCCTACTATCCGGCGGATGATGCGGGATGCGCGACCAGCGGTGCCTGCAGCTATCGCAAGGGCGACCTGCGCAGCGTGACCAATGCGCTGGGCCAGACGGTCGAGACGCTGGCCTACGACGCGTTCGGTAGGCCGTTGTCGGTCAAGGATGCCAACGGGGTTGTGACCGACTACACCTACCATGCCCGCGGCTGGCCGACCTCGGTCACCGTGCGCGGTGCCGCCACAGCCGAGAATCGGGTCACCCAGATCAGCTACTGGCCGACCGGCCAGGTGCAACAGGTCACCGAGCCTGACGGCAGCAGCGTTACCTATGTCTATGACGCCGCCCAGCGGCTGACGGATATCGCCGACAACGCCGGCAACACCATCCACTACACGCTGGACAACGCCGGCAACCGCCTCAAGGAAGACACGCTGGATACTGGCGGCACCCTGCGTCGCACCCTGGCACGGACGTTCAACACGCTCGGCCAGCTGACCGCACTGAAGGACGCGAGCAATCACGCCACCGGCTTTGCCTACGATGCGAACGGCAACCCGCAGACCGTGACCGACGCCCTGCAGCGCGTGACCAGCCAGCAGTACGATCCGCTCAACCGACTGGCGCAGACCCTGCAGGATGTCGGCGGCGTGGCGGCGGAGATCCGCAGCCAGTACAACGCGCTGGACCAGGTCACCCAGGTCACCGACCCGAAAGGCCTGCATACGACCTATGCCTACAACGGGTTCGGTGACCTGACCGGGCAGGTCAGCCCGGACAGTGGCGCCAGCAGCTTCACCGTGGACGCCGCCGGCAACCGCAAGACGGCCACCGATGCACGCGGCGTCACCGCCACCTATCACTACGATGCGCTCAACCGCCTGATCGGCATTGCCTATCCAGACCCCAATCTGGACGTGGGCTACAGCTATGACGTGGCACCGACTGCCTGTGCCGCCGACGAGCGCTTTGCCAAGGGGCGCGTGGGCCAGGTGCTGCATGCCAATGGCAGCACCCAGTACTGCCACGACCGCTTCGGCCAGGTCACCCGTAAAGTGCAGACCGTCAACGGTGTGGCCAGCACGCTGCGCTACGCCTACAGCAAGTCGGGCCGTCTGACTGCGTTGACCTACCCCGACGGCAGCGTGGCCGACTACGTGCGCGATATCCAGGGCCGCATCAGCCAGATCGGCCTGACCCGCCCCGGCCAGGCACGGCAGATCGTGGTGAACAACGTGACCTACGCGGCCTTCGGCCCGGCGACCGGCTGGACCTACGGCAACGGCCGCCAGCTGCAGCGTCCTTTGGATCTGGACTACCGCCCGCAAGCAGTGCACGACCCGGCCGCAGGCGGCCTATCGCTGGGCTATGGCTACGATCCCGTCGGTTCGATCACCGAGTTGAAGAACGGCACAGGCTCGACGGTGCTGGCCAAGTACGCCTACGACACGCTGGGCCGCCTGACCCAGACCCAGGACGGCGCGACCGGCACGCCGATTGAAACCTATGCGTATGACGCCACCGGCAATCGCACCGCGCTGACCACTTCGGCGGGCACTGCCAGCTACACCTATCCCGCAACCAGCCACCGGCTGACCGCCGTGGACGGCGAAGCGCGCAACCATGACGCGGTGGGCAACACCACCAGCATCGGTAGCAAGGCGTTCACCTACAACGATGCCAACCGCATGAACGCGGTGAAGCAGGGTAACGCCACACTGGAGAGCTACGCGTACAACCATCGTGGCGAGCGCGTGCTGCGCACCCCGACCGGTGGTGCAGCGCAGATCACGCTCTATGGCGAGGCAGGGAAGTGGCTGGGCAATTATTCGGCGACGGGCGAGGCTCAGCAGCAGGCGATCTGGCTGGACAACTACCCGGTGGCACTCATCAATGTGCCAAGCACAGGTGTGCCGGAGCTGGCCTATGTCCAGCCGGACCATCTGGGTACACCGCGCGTGGTGATCGACCCGACGCGGAATGCTGCGATCTGGGAGTGGAGCAACAAGAGCGAGGTGTTCGGCAACCAGATTCCGAGTGCGGATCCGGATGGTGATGGCCTGCCCTTTCTATTGGCCCTCCGTTTCCCAGGGCAGCAGGCGACCGATGCGAGCGGCTTCTTCTACAACTCGCAGCGAGAGTATGACCCTGAGGTTGGACGGTATTCTCAGGCCGATCCGTTGGGATTGAATGGTGGCATTTTGTTGTATCTCTATGCGAGTGCGAGGCCGGTCGCTTCGATGGATCCATTTGGGTTGCTGGATTGGGAGTTGAATCCGGTTGCATGGAAGAGGGGAACTCGAAATGGCGACATGACTGCGACGTACCCGGGCGCACCGACATCTGAATTCAGGGCCAATACGCTTGCTCGGACGACCATGGAATGGACTATCAGCCCTAAGTGCAATTGCGATGCTGCGGGCCACTATCTTGAAGAATATGCCGTTGGCCTCACCCCCACTGTGCTGATGCGCGACCGATATGATTCTCCTGCCATCAGGCGTTCGACGATGCGTGACGAAATGGATCATGTCGGAGACCTGCAGGGCTGGGCCGAAAATGCAAGAGCGGCCGCAGAGCGATTCGAAGCTAGTATTGGCGCAAACCGGTATCAGAGCGCGCAGGAATGTGAGGTGCAAAGTGCTGCCGCAATGCAGAGCCATTTGTCGGAGAGCATTCTTCCTGCGGTGATCAGGTCAAGGCAACAGTGGGATGATAGTGGCAAGCATCGATTGATAATCAGGGGGCGGTGAATTGAAGAACGTCGCGCTTTTCCTAGCGATCGCACTGAGTAGTGCGGCATGTTCCACACTTGATGGTCACAAGGTCTGCAGTGAGGCCCAGATAAGGTATGTCGAATCGGCTTCAGTTGCCGAATCCAGGGTTGGCAGATTCGAGGTGACACATATGTCTGGTCCCGCAATCCGGATTGCGCTCGACGGTCCTGACGGTCATGTCGCTGCCCGGAGCGCGGTCACCGAGCAGAGACAGAAGGGAAGCCCAAGTTGGAAGATTTTCAACCCGATCCTTGAGGAGGTTGCTGGCCCCACCCGGAGTCTGCGTGTCAGTCGCGGCAAGCCGCAGGTAGTATTGTTTGATGCAAACGGTCTCTTCGTTCCCGGGCAGGCAGATGAACATAAGGAATACTCAGTAGTGTTTCGCGACATCAATGGGTGTGACTACAGGTCTGAGCCTTTCACCCCTTGATGCCGACTGCCGGGGCGAGGCTTGGGCTGTTTGTGGCGGGTTCTGGAATCCGTAGCGGGATGGCCATGCGCGTCGAGACGGTGGCGCATGAACGTGGCGGATTCCGCGAGGCCGCGCCCGTTGCTACCGATTCTGTCTTTCCTTGCTACGGATGGAGAGTGAAATCCTAGAAAGGTGGGCGGCGGCGTTCTTTGCCAAAGAATCCACGTGAGGTACGCCTTCGTCGCCAGTCAGAGGACTCTCTATCCCACCATGCTGCTCTGCCGAGTGCTGGCTGTTTCCGTGTCGGGATTTGATGACTACTTAGGCCGACAGTCTGCCGGAACGAGCGATTCTCTGATGCCGACCGTCGTACCGAGATCCTGGCCGTTCCAGAAGGCCCGTAGGAGCACGTATACCCGCCATAGCAAATGGCGGCGGTGTCACGTTTCGGTCGTTCAGCTGTATACGTCTGAGAGGTTCGCGTAGATGAATGAGGATTTCAACGCGCTCGAATGGTGTGACGCCACGTTGCTGGCTATCAACATCGATAGAAGCAATCCAGGCGTATGCGATGAGGTAAAGGTCCACGTGCGCTGGCCGGACGGTCGGAAGTCAATCGTTTGCTTCTCGGAAGCGTACGGGTGCTCGGCGCTCATGAACTTCGGCGTACTGGGGGAGGAGGGAATAGAGTTCGCCAGGGTCGACGAAGACGAGCCGGGGCTCGCTGATCTTCTTGATCGTTGGAAGGCGGTCGGCTATCCGCTGTCCGGTCTGAAGTGTTTTCGTATCGAGACCAGCTCGACCGGAAGCGTCATTCTGATCTACGCCAGGACATGGCGGATCGAGAATCAGCCGATGGCGGATGCAGTGCCCTGAAGGACATTCCGTGCCCAGATCCCTCACCCCCGACGAGGTCTCCCTCATCCACAGGCTGCTGCCGGAGACGACCGAGCTGTCCGAACGGTTGTTGAAGGATCTGGCGCTCGCCCAGGTGGAGGACGTGGAGGTCGTCGGATTCGGGGGCGTGGTGTTCCTGTCCAGCACGACCCAGGTCTTCGGAAGTGACATTGCCACGGCCATGCTTGCCGATGCCGACGGCGTGCCGGTGAGAGTCACCCTGTGCCTGGACAATCACGATCAGCTCTTCGAGCTGGAGCTGTGCAAGGTGGACTTCTCACCGATCATCGGCGTCGATCTGAGGAGCGCTTTCAGCGAGCACTGACACCTGCTGAAAGCGGTCCTCGCTGAAGGGCGTTGCGCATGGCCTTCACCCTTCGGGCTGCAACCGCCCCACCGCCTGCGCGCACAACGACTGGCAGGCCATGATCAATCCCTCCATCACGCGGTCGCCCACGTACTCTTCCGGTTCGCCGTTCTGCCGGGTGCGTTCCGCCGCCAGCAGCATTTCCAGCACCACCCGCAACCCGCTCAACGCACAATCGGCATCGGCCAGGGCCAGGCATCGCCCGGGCAGCTGGTGCCGCTCCGGCCAGGGTTGTCCGTCGGCCGCCGCACCAGAGCCGATGCGGTTGAGGTTGGCCATGAAGGTGTTCCTGTCCACAGCAGGCGCAGCCTGTGGCGAACCGTCGCCGCGGGCGGTGCTGCGGTAGGCATGCAGATGCGGGAAGTCCGATTCGTTCATGGCAAGGCTCCGTGCAGGGCAATCGGTAGCCGCCACCCATAAAAGTGGCGGACGGTACGTGGTTCGAATCCGGGTTGGTCCCAAGCCGGTGGGCGCGAACGCCCCCACGCACCGCCCGCCATAGCCGGCAGACGGATTGCCAGCCGGCGCCACGGAATGTGGACGCCGACTGGCAAGCGCAATTACTCAGGACCAACTCGGGATTCGAAACCCGGCCACCCTTTTCCGGTGGCACGCCATCTGAGCCCCTGGCGCTGTGCAATGCCAATCAGAAGAGTTGCAAACATCACTCGATTGGAGACGCTTTCGGCATTCTCCCACGCTGTTAAGCACCGCCAGCGCTGGCTGGCGCGCTGATCCGCCCGCACCGTGCAATCTGCGACAGATGTCGAGGTTGGGAAGCGGGAGGGAGCGGGTGGGGAGGGGCGATGACGACAGGCTCTGCGGGGAAGGGCCTGAGTCGAGCATGGCTCGCCGCTACAGACGTCAAAGCGTGATGAGCGACTCGGGTTGACGTTCCCAGCTACCAAGCGCAGGCTGGTCCAGCACGTTTCCTAAGCAGAAGGAGACTTATGACCGCCACCGCTTCCTTGCACCCAACCCCCGACGCCCAGGGCCGTTCCCGCCTGTGGAGTGTGTTCTGGCTGCAGGGCGTCATTCCCAGCAACATTCTGTGGGCGGTGGCCCTCTGGGCGCTGGCCAACCAGCGCACCCCGCTGCTGCTGGGGGTATTTGCCGTGCTGCTGCTCTATACCGGCTGGATCATCCCGGCGGTCTGGCGGGCGGCGCCCACCGCGCACAACCCCAACCTGGGCGTGGCGGCGCGCGGGCTGACCGTAGCCTGGGGGCTGAACACCGTGCTGGTGATCTTCTTCCTGACCCTGCAGCTGGTGGCTCAATAGAACTGAACGGGCTCGCCGTCACGGTCGAAGGCGGCGAAGCGGCCGATCTGACCATCATGGATGGCGTTGACCATCAGCTTCAGCGGGCGCGCGGCTTCGTCGCTGTTGGGTGCGAAACCGCCACGGCCGTCCAGCGCCGCCACGAACACCAGGTCCCAGTCGATGCCGGTGGAGGTCGATTCGACCGCCAGCGCCTGGAAGTTGGGCACCTCGGCCGGCAGCTTGTCCACGCACAGCACCGGCGACAGGGTGCCGCCCTCGCGGCGGTCATGCCGGTCGCGCTGGTCGTCGGTGGGCGATTCGGGCAGCTCGGCGCGCACGAATACGAACAGCAGGCGTTGCGGTTCAGCCTGCTCGCCGGCGGCATGCAGCAGTTGCTGGAAATCGTTCATCATCATGAGGGTTGTCACACGCCCGCTGCACGGAAAGCCGCATGCTGCCATAACGCCTGCCGCGCGGGGCCGAAGACGATTGATTTAAGTCATGCCCATGGAACTGAAGGCCGCGTACTCTGGCAATCGTTCCAGCAGGCGAGGGTATCCGGGCCGTTCCGGGCACAGGCAAGACGGTGGAGCAACAAGGTGGACCAGCCATGAGCCAACTCACCGACGGTTTCGGACGCAGCTTTCCGTACCTGCGCCTGTCGTTGACCGAAGCCTGCAACTTCCGTTGCAGTTACTGCCTGCCCGACGGTTACCAGGCCGATGGCCGCCCGCGCTTCCTGCAGGTGGATGAAATCGCGCGGCTGGTGGGTGCGTTTGCCGCGTTGGGCATGAGCAAGATCCGCCTGACCGGCGGCGAGCCCAGCCTGCGCAAGGACCTGGATGAGATCATCGCCACCGTGGCGGCGGTGCCGGGCATCCGTAAGGTGGCCATCACCACCAATGGCACGCTGCTGCCGCGGCGCCTGCCGGGTTGGCACCGGGCCGGCCTGACTGCGCTGAACGTGAGCATGGACAGCCTGCAGCGCGAACGCTTCAAGATCATCACCGGGCATGACCGCTTGCCGGAAATCGAACAGGGCCTGGCCCTGGCGCAGGCACTGGGCCTGCCGGCGATCAAGCTCAACGCAGTGCTGCTGCGCGGCCTGAACGACGACGAGCTGCCGCAGTGGATGGAGTACCTGCGTGACCGCCCCTTCAGTGTGCGTTTCATCGAACTGATGCGCACCGGCGACAACGAAGCCTATTTCCAGCGCCACCACCTGCGCGCCGAACATGTGATCGACCAGTTGACCGCTGCCGGGTGGAGCGAGCGCCCGCGTGCGGCCGATGCCGGCCCGGCGCGTGAGTACAGCCACCCGGATCATCGCGGCACGGTGGGCATCATCGCGCCGTACGCGCGTGACTTCTGCAAGGGCTGCAACCGCCTGCGGGTGACCGCCAAGGGCGACCTGCGGCTGTGCCTGTTCGGCGAGTTCGGCGTGCCGCTGCGCCCGCTGCTGCAGAGCGACGATGACCATGACGCGCTGCTGGCACGCATCACCACACAGCTTGGCCTGAAAGCGGCCGGGCATGGACTGCACCAGGGCCAGACCGGGCTGACCCCGCACCTGGCCTCCATCGGAGGATGAGCAACACGATGAGTGGGGAATTGAATGCGGCCTTCCATATGGCCGATGTCCGCGACAAGCGCATCACCCGCCGCCGTGCGGTGGCGGTGGGCGAGCTGCATGCCGGTCCAGTGGCCTATCCGCTGATCGTCGAGCGCCGCCTGCCCAAGGGCGATGCGCTGGTGATGGCCGAGATTGCCGGCCTGCAGGGCGCCAAGATGGCCTCGATGCTGATGCCGCTGTGCCATCCGCTGCCGCTGGAACTGGTGCAGGTGTTCTGCGCGCCGGTACCGGAACGGCAGGCGATCCGCGTGTGGTGCGAGTGCGCCAGCGAGGCGCGCACCGGCGTGGAGATGGAGGCACTGGCCGGCGTCAACGCCGCGCTGCTGACCCTGTACGATCTGAGCAAGCCGGTGGAGCCGGCCCTGCGCATCGAAGGCATCCGCCTGCTGTTCAAGGAAGGCGGCAAGCGCGGTGTCTGGCTGCACCCCGACGGTATGGACGATGCCGAGCGCGCGCGTTTCAAGCCGCGTGCACCGAAGGGCCTGCAGGGCGCGGCCTGCGCGGTGATCACGTTGAGCGATCGGGCCAGCGAAGGCACCTATGAGGATGTGTCCGGCCCAACCCTGGTGACCGACCTGAAAAAGCTGGGTGGCGACGTAGTGGCCGCCGAGGTGTTGCCTGATGGCATCGAGCCATTGGCGGGCCGGCTGCAGGCCTTGGCCGCCGACGGTGTGCGCCTGTGCCTGTGCACCGGCGGTACCGGTCTGGGCCCGCGTGACCTGACCCCGGAGGCGTTGCGTTCCTTGAACGCGCGGCCGGTACATGGCCTGGCGCAGATGGTGCGGGCACTGAGTGCACAGCACACGCCGATGGCCTGGCTGAGCCGCGCCGAGGTGGTGCAGCTGGGCAGCATGCTGGTGTTCGCGCTGCCCGGCAGCCCGAAGGCGGCGGCGCAGTGCCTGGACATCCTGGTGCCGGTACTGGGCCATGCCCTGGCGATGGTCGAGGGTGGTGGCCACTGATGATTGCCTACAGCGAAGCCTTGCAGCACCTGCTGGACGCGGCCACGCCGCTGCCGGCCGAGCGCCTGCCGCTGCATGAGGCCGGCGGCCGTACCCTGGCCAGTGACATCCACAGCGGGCAGTCGTTGCCGCCGTTCGACAATTCGGCAATGGACGGCTTCGCGCTGCGCGCCAACGGCGCGGCGTTCGGGGCCGGTACCGAATTCGCGGTGCAGGGCTGGCAGGCGGCCGGCGATGCCGGCGCCGAAGGTGGCGAGGGTGCCTGGGAAATCATGACCGGTGCGCGCATGCCGTCCGGGCTGGATACGGTGGTACCGGTCGAGAACGTGAACATCCTCGCCAGCGAGGAGGGCCGCCCGACCCGCATCGCCCTGAAGGCATCGGTGAAGCCGGGCCAGCATGTGCGCCTGCGCGGTCAGGACGTGAGCGAAGGCGAGCGCGTGCTGCAGGCCCGGCAGGTGCTGGATATCAATGCGCGCACCCTGCTGCATGCCATCGGCGTGGGCCAGGTGGCGGTGGTGGCGCGGCCGAAGGCGGCAGTGATCGCTACCGGCAAGGAGTTGGTGACCGAGGCGGCGCAGACGCTGGAATCCGGCCAGATCCGTGACAGCAACCGGCCGTATCTGGTCGGCCGCCTGCAGGCCGCCGGTGCCGAGGTGGTCTGGCAGGGCACGGTGGGCGACGACGTGGCCGCCTTCAATGCGGTGCTGGATGAAGCGCTGGCCGCGGGCGCGCAGGTGCTGATCAGCACGGGCGCGGTGTCGGCCGGGCGCTACGATTTCGTTCCCGATGCGCTGCGCGGCCGTGGTGCTCGCATCGTGTTCCACAAGGTGGCGATCCGCCCCGGCAAGCCGCTGCTGTTCGCGGTGCTGCCCAATGGCGCGCTGTACTTCGGCCTGCCGGGCAACCCGGTGTCGGCTGCGGTGGGCCAGCGCTTCTTCGTCGAGCCGGTACTGCGCCGCCTGCTGGGGGTGGCACCGGAGCCGGTGTTGACATTGCCTCTGCAGGCCGACGTGCGCACGCCGCCCGGCCTGCGCTTCCACGCGCGGGCGCGGGTGGAGGTGGACGCACAGGGGCGGCTGAGTGCGCGCGTGCTGGCCGGGCAGGAGTCGTTCCGTTTGATGTCCATGCTGCAGGCCAACGCCTGGGTGGTGCTGGAGGCCGAGGGAGACCTGGCCAGCGCTGGCACCTTCGTGCGGGTGCAGGGCTGGGGTCACCACGAACCGGTGCAGCTGGTGAGCCAGGAGTCATGATGAAACAAGTGAATCTGCAGTTGTTTGGTGCGTTTTCCGATCTGGATGCCAGCCGCGAGATTGCCGTGGATGTGGCCGGTGGCACAGTGGCCGATCTGCGCCAGGCGCTGCGCGAGCTGCTGCCGGTGCGTTGGCCGGGTTTCCGTGCCGGCCTGCTGGATTATTCGGCGTTTGCCGACCAGCAACGCGTGCTGCGCGACCACGAGGCGCTGCCCGACGATGGTAGGGTGGCGATCCTGCCGCCGGTGAGCGGGGGCTGAGTGATGAGCGAGAAGATCATCGCGAAGGTGGTGGACCGCGCGCAGGCGGCGATCGATCCGGCCGAGGGCATCGCTGCGGTCTCCGATCCGGGCTTCGGTGGCATCGACGTGTTCATCGGCAAGGTGCGTGACGTCAACATCGGCCGGCCGGTGACCGGGATCACCTACGATCTGTTCGAGCCGCTGGTGTTGAACGAGTTCAAGCGCCTGGCCGCCGAGGTCGAGGCCGCGTTCGGTCCGAAGCTGAAGCTGTATGTGGCCCATGCCAAGGGTCGGTTGGGCATTGGTGATGTGGCGGTGGTGGTGGCTGCCGGCAGCCCGCACCGCGACGAGGCGTTCCGCGCCTGCCGGCAGTTGATCGAGGTGGTCAAGCACCAGTGCCCGATCTGGAAGCAGGAGCATTACGAGGACGGCGACAGCGAGTGGAGCGAGGGTTGCAGCCTGTGTCACGCGGACAGCGAACCCGCACATGCCGATGACCATGCGCACGATCATCAACATTGATGCCAGCGCAGCCACGCATGGCGTGGCTCTGCTGCGATGAGCATCAACGGCATCGTGTTGGCCGGCGGCCTGTCCAGCCGGATGGGCCGCGACAAGGCACTGCTGCCGTGGCAGGGCCGCACGCTGCTGGAACACATGCGGGGCCTGTTGATGCAGGCTGGCGCCGAACGGGTATGGGTGAGCGGTGACTATCCGGCCTTCGGCGGCATCCCCGATCAGGTGGCGCGCTGCGGTCCCCTGGGTGGACTGCACAGCGTGATGCAGCAGATGCCCGACAGCCCGGCCTGGGTGGTAGCGGTGGATACGCCGTTGCTTGCGCCACGGCTGCTGCAACGGCTGGCTGCCGAGGGGCGGGGCGCGTGCACGATCTTTGACGGGCATCCCTTTCCCATGCTGTTGAATGTGGACAATGCCACTCGTAGCGTGCTGGCCGCGATGCTGGATGATGCGGAGGGGCCGCGCTCGGTGCAGGCGTTCCAGCGTCGCCTGCAGATGCACGTGCTGGCGCTTGAAAGCGTTGACGAAGCTTGTCTGGTCAACTGCAATACCCCCGAACAATGGGAGGATGTTGCGTCATGAAAGTGCAGTTGCAGGACCAATCGGTACGGCTTCGCCTGGACGAGGCCGAACTGGCGCGCCTGCTGGCCGGTGAATCGGTCGAGAACATGACCCGCTTCGGCGGCATTGAAGGTTGGGGCATCGCGGTCTCGCTGCATGGCGGCGATCAACCGGTACTGCTCGATGGTGGCATCTTCTGCCGCCTGGTACTGCCGCGCTCGGCAGTTGAGGCATTGGCAGTGCGGCTGCCGTGCCGGGATGGCCTGCCATTCGACATTGCTCTGGAAGATGGCAGCCAGCTTCAGCTGCAGTTCGATGTGGACGTGCGCGACAGCGTGCGCCAGCGCGGAGTCACGCGCCGCAATACCGCTTCATCGGTTTGACATTTGTCAGGGGCAGGGTGGAAACCGGCCCCTGATTGATCCAGATCAACCCCGTCGTAGTTGCTGCACGGCCTAATGGCTGCATGACGACGGGTCACAACTTGAAAGCAATACCCACGTCATTCCACAGCCTTGGAGCCATGTATGACCGTCGGTAGCGATCCTGTTGTCCGCAGCACTGCCCGTCCGGGTCGCGTCATCAGCGACTGGACGCCGGAGGACCCCGGCTATTGGGAGCGCACCGGCAAGCGGGTTGCCACCCGCAACCTGGTCATTTCGATCCCCTCGCTGCTGCTGGCCTTCTCGGTCTGGGTCCTGTTCTCGGCGGTGTCGATCAGCCTGCCGAAGATCGGCTTCAACTTCAGTACCGACCAGCTGTTCTGGCTGGTGGCGCTGCCCAGCCTGTCCGGCGCGACCCTGCGCATCTTCTATTCGTTCGTGATCCCGATCTTCGGCGGCCGCCGCTGGACCGCGCTGTCCACCGCGTCGCTGCTGGCGCCGACGCTGTGGCTCGGCTTTGCGGTGCAGGACCCGGCCACGCCGTACTGGGTGTTCGTGGCCATTGCGATCCTGTGTGGTTTCGGCGGCGCGAACTTCTCGTCGTCGATGTCGAACATCTCCTTCTTCTACCCCAAGCAGAAGCAGGGCCTGGCGCTGGGCCTGAACGCCGGCCTGGGCAATGTGGGCGTGTCGGTGGCGCAGGCGGTGATTCCGCTGGTCATCACCGTGGGCGTGTTCGGTGCGCTGGGTGGTGCACCGCAGCCTGCGGTGGAGGGGGGGGCGCCGCTGTTCCTGCAGAACGCCGGCTTCATCTGGGTGCCGGCCATCGCGCTGTGCGCCATCGCGGCCTGGTTCGGCATGAACGACCTGACCAGCGCCCGCTCGTCGTTCTCCGAGCAGGCGGTGATCTTCCGCCGCAAGCACAACTGGCTGATGTGCTGGTTGTACATCGGCACCTTCGGTTCCTACATCGGCTTCTCGGCCGGCTTCCCGATGCTGGTGAAGAGCCAGTTCCCGGACGTGAACCCGCTGGCCTACGCCTTCATCGGCCCGCTGCTGGGCGCACTGATGCGCTCGGTGGGCGGCAGCATGGCCGACCGCTGGGGCGGCGCGCGCCTGACCTTCTGGGTGTTCGCGCTGATGATCGCGGCGGTGTTCGGCGTGCTGCATTTCCTGCCCAGCCATGGCCAGGGCGGCAACTTCCATGGCTTCCTGCTCAGCTTCATGGCGCTGTTCGTGCTCAGTGGCATCGGCAACGGCACTACCTTCCGCATGATCCCGGTGATTTTCCGCACCCTGCACGAGCGTTGGTCGGCCAACGACAACGCCGAGGGCAAGGCCGCGGCCGCGCACCAGGCCAGCATCGAGTCGGCTGCGGTGGTCGGCTTCTCCGGTGCGATCGGCGCCTACGGCGGCTTCTTCATTCCCAAGAGCTACGGCTCGTCCATTACGTTGACCGGCAGCCCCGACATGGCGCTGTACGGATTCGTTGTTTTCTATGTCACCTGCCTGGCCGTGACCTGGTGGTGGTACTACCGGCGCGGTGCCGAGACACCCTGCTGACGACATGAAAACGCACCGCAGCCAGATGACACACACAGCCACGATGCCGATGTCCGCAAAGGGAGACCCCCGATGAGCTATTTCCTCGATCGCTTGCAGTTCTTCAAGCGTGACCCCCAGACCTTTGCCGATGGCCATGGATTTGCCAAGAGCGAGGGCCGTGACTGGGAAAACAGTTACCGTGCCCGCTGGCAGTACGACAAGATCGTACGTTCCACCCACGGCGTGAACTGCACCGGCTCCTGCAGCTGGAAGATCTACGTCAAGAATGGCCTGGTCACCTGGGAAACCCAGCAGACCGACTACCCGCGCACGCGCCCGGACCTGCCCAACCATGAACCGCGTGGCTGCCCGCGTGGCGCCAGCTATTCCTGGTACCTGTACAGCGCCAACCGTCTGAAGTACCCGCTGATCCGCGGCACGCTGCTGCGCCTGTGGCGCGAGGCGCGCAAGAGCAAGGCCCCGGTCGATGCCTGGGCCAGCATCGTGGAGGACAAGGAGAAGGCGCGCTCGTACAAGACCCGCCGCGGCATGGGCGGCTTCGTGCGCCTGCAGTGGGAAGAGGCCAACGAGATCATCGCCGCCTCCAACCTGTACACGGTGAAGCAGTACGGCCCGGACCGCGTGGTCGGGTTCTCGCCGATTCCGGCGATGTCGATGGTGTCCTATGCCGCCGGCGCGCGTTACCTGTCGCTGCTGGGCGGCGCCTGCCTGTCCTTCTACGACTGGTACTGCGACTTGCCGCCGGCCTCGCCGCAGATCTGGGGCGAGCAGACCGACGTGCCCGAATCGGCCGACTGGTACAACAGCCGCTACATCATCGCCTGGGGCTCGAACGTGCCGCAGACGCGTACGCCCGATGCGCACTTCTTCACCGAGGCGCGCTACAACGGCACCAAGACGGTGGCGATCTGCCCGGACTATTCCGAGCTGGCCAAGCTGACCGACCACTGGCTGCACCCCAAGCAGGGCACCGACGCGGCGCTGGCCTTTGCCTTCGGTCATGTGATCCTGCGCGAGTTCCATGTCGATTCGCCCTCGCAGTATTTCCAGGACTACTGCCGCCAGTACTCGGACATGCCGATGCTGGTGCGCCTGGAGCGCCGCGACGATGGCCGCCTGGTGGCGGGCCGCTTCCTGCGTGCCAGCGAGCTGGGTGGGCTGGGTGAAGCCAACAACCCGGACTGGAAGACCCTGGCCTACGACGAGAACAGCGGCCAGATCGTGGTGCCCAATGGCTCGATCGGTTTCCGCTGGGGCGAGAAGGGTCGTTGGAACATCGAAGAGAAGGCCAGCAATGGCGCCGATACGCGCCTGCGCCTGAGCTTGTCCGAGGCCAACGACGGCATCGAGGCAGTGAGCTTCCCGTACTTCGGTGGCATTGAAAGCGACGGCTGGACCGCCGCGCCGGCCGAAGAAGTTCTGGATCGCAACATTCCCGTGCGCCGGTTGGCCACGGCCGATGGCGGCGAGACGCTGGTGGCCACGGTCTACGATCTTCTGCTGGCCCAGTACGGCGTGGATCGTGGCTTTGGCGGCGGCAACGTGGCATCGAGCTTCGACGACATGGTGCCGGGCACGCCGGCGTGGCAGGAGCGCATCACCGGCGTGTCGCGCGCCGAGGTGATCGAGATCGCCCGCGAGTTCGCGCGTACCGCCGACAAGACCCACGGTCGATCGATGATCATCGTCGGTGCGGGCATGAACCACTGGTTCCACAACGACATGAACTACCGCGGTCTGATCAACATGCTGATCATGTGCGGTTGCGTGGGCCAGACCGGTGGCGGCTGGGCGCATTACGTGGGCCAGGAAAAGCTGCGCCCGCAGACCGGCTGGCAGCCGCTCGCGTTCGGGCTGGACTGGAGCAAGCCGCCGCGCCACATGAACGGCACCTCGTTCTTCTACTTCAACACCGGGCAGTGGCGCTACGAGAAGCTGCAGGTGGACGAGCTGCTGTCGCCGCTGGCCGATGCCCGCAAGTACAGCGGCAGCCTGGCTGACCTGAACCTGCGCGCAGTGCGCATGGGCTGGCTGCCGAGCACCCCGCAGCTGGACCGCAACCCGCTGCAGCTGGTACGCGAGGCCGAAGCGGCCGGCGTGGCCCCGGCGGACTACGCGCTGGGCAAGTTCAAGGATGGCTCGCTGGACTTCGCCTTCGCCGACCCGGACGCCAGCCAGAACCACCCGCGCATGATGTTCATCTGGCGCTCGAACTTGCTGGGTTCCTCGGGCAAGGGCCACGAGTACATGCTGCGGCACCTGCTGGGTACGCGCCACGGGCTGCAGGGCAAGGACCTGGGCGAAATGGGCGCAGTGAAGCCGCAGGAGGTGAAGTGGCGCGACGAGGCGCCGGAAGGCAAGCTGGACCTGCTGGTCACGCTCGACTTCCGCATGTGCACCACCGCGCTGTACTCGGACATCGTGCTGCCGACCGCGACCTGGTACGAGAAGGACGACCTCAACACCTCGGACATGCACCCGTTCATCCACCCGCTGTCGAAGGCGGTGGACCCTGCATGGGAATCGCGCAGCGACTGGGACATCTTCAAGGAGGTGGCCCGCACCGTGAGCGAGATGGCGCCGGGCGTGCTGGGTGTGGAGAAGGACCTGGTGCTGGTGCCGACCCTGCACGACACCCCCAACGAGCTGGGCATGCCGTTCGGCGTGGCCGACTGGAAGAAGGGCGAGTGCGAGGCCATTCCGGGCCAGACCATGCCGTCGATGACGGTGGTGGAGCGTGACTACCCAAACCTGTACCGCAAGTTCACCTCGCTCGGCCCACTGCTGGACAAGCAGGGCAACGGCGGCAAGGGCATGAGCTGGGACACGAAGCACGAGGTCGAGTTCCTCGGCAAGTTGAACCACACCGTGCACGAAGAAGGCGTAAGCCAGGGTCGCCCGGCCATCTCGACCGCGATCGACGCGGCCGAAGTGATCCTGCACCTGGCGCCGGAAACCAATGGCCACGTGGCAGTGAAGGCCTGGGAATCGCTGGGTACCTTCACCGGCCGCGAGCATACCCATCTGGCGGTGGGCAAGGAGCACGAGGCGATCCGCTTCCGTGACATCCAGGCACAGCCACGCAAGATCATCTCCTCGCCCATCTGGTCGGGCCTGGAAGACGACAACGTCAGCTACAACGCCGGCTATACCAACGTGCACGAGCTGATTCCGTGGCGCACGGTGACCGGTCGCCAGCAGTTCTACCAGGACCACGAGTGGATGATCGACTTCGGCGAGGCCTTCATGAGCTACCGGCCGCCGGTCAACACGCGCACGGTGGAGCCGCTGCTGAACCAGCGCCCGAACGGCAACAAGGAGATCGTGCTGAACTGGATCACCCCGCACCAGAAGTGGGGTATCCACAGTACCTACAGCGACAACCTGATCATGCAGACGCTGTCGCGCGGTGGCCCGATCGTGTGGATCAGCGAGGACGACGCGCGCAGTGCCGGCATCGTCGACAACGACTGGATCGAGCTGTTCAACGTCAACGGCGCGATTGCCGCCCGTGCGGTGGTGAGCCAGCGCGTGATGCCGGGCATGGCGATGATGTACCACGCCCAGGAACGCATCATCAACGTGCCGGGCTCGGAGATTTCCGGCACCCGCGGCGGCATCCACAACTCGGTGACCCGCATCGTGCTCAAGCCCACCCACATGATCGGCGGCTACGCGCAGCTGGCCTATGGCTTCAACTACTACGGCACCTGCGGCACCAATCGCGACGAGTTCGTGATCGTCCGCAAGATGGACAAGATCGATTGGCTGGACGATGAACAGGGAAGTTCGAGTGTCGCGGGCGCAGGACGCGCAGGAGCGACGAGCGAGGCCGTACCGGCCGCTGCCAGGGAGGTGGTGTGATGAAGGTCCGTGCACAGATCGCGATGGTGCTGAACCTGGACAAGTGCATCGGCTGCCATACCTGCTCGATCACCTGCAAGAACGTCTGGACCTCGCGCGAGGGCGTCGAGTACGCCTGGTTCAACAACGTGGAAACCAAGCCGGGCATCGGCTACCCGAAGGAATGGGAAAACCAGAACAAGTGGAACGGCGGCTGGGTGCGCACCCGCGCCGGCAAGCTGGTGCCACGCGCGGGTGGCCGCTGGCGCATGCTGGCCAAGATCTTCGCCAACCCGGACCTGCCGCAGATCGACGACTACTACGAGCCGTTCGATTTCGACTACCAGAACCTGCATACCGCCAAGGACAGCCAGCACCAGCCGACCGCGCGCCCGCGTTCGCTGATCAGTGGCGAGCGCATGCAGAAGATCGAGTGGGGCCCGAACTGGGAGGAAATCCTCGGTTCGGAGTTCAGCAAGCGCTCGCGCGACTACAACTTCGACCAGGTGCAGAAGGAGATCTACGGCGCCTTCGAGAAGACCTTCATGATGTACCTGCCGCGCCTGTGCGAGCACTGCCTGAACCCGGCGTGCGTGTCGGCGTGCCCCTCGGGCGCGATCTACAAGCGCGAGGAAGACGGCATCGTGCTGATCGACCAGGACAAGTGCCGCGGCTGGCGCATGTGCGTCTCGGCGTGCCCGTACAAGAAGATCTACTACAACTGGAAGAGCGGCAAGTCGGAGAAGTGCATCTTCTGCTACCCGCGCATCGAGATGGGTGAGCCGACCGTGTGCTCGGAAACCTGCGTGGGCCGCATCCGCTACCTGGGCGTGATGCTGTACGACGCCGACCGCATCGCCGAGGCCGCTTCGGTGGCCGCCGAGAAGGACCTGTACCAGGCCCACCTGGACATCTTCCTGGACCCGAACGATCCGGCGGTGATCGCCGCCGCGCGCAAGGAGGGCATCCCGGACAGCTGGCTGGAGTCTGCCAAGCAGTCGCCGGTGTACAAGCTGGCGATCGACTGGAAGCTCGCGCTGCCGCTGCACCCGGAATACCGCACGTTGCCGATGGTCTGGTACGTGCCGCCGCTGTCGCCGATCCAGTCCGCCGCCGAGCGTGGCCGCGTGGGCATGAGCGGGGAGCTGCCGGACGTGGCGTCGCTGCGCATCCCGATGCGCTACCTGGCCAACCTGCTGACGGCCGGTGACGAGGCACCGGTGGTACGCGCGCTGGAGCGGCTGATGGCCATGCGTGCCTGGCGCCGGGCGAAGAACGTGGACGGCGTGGAAGACACCGCGGTGCTGGAACAGACCGGGCTGAGCATCGCCCAGGTGGAAGAGATGTACCGCTACCTGGCCATCGCCAACTACGAGGACCGTTTCGTGATTCCGACCGGCCACCGCGAGTACGCCAACGATGCCTTCGGCGAGCGCGGCGGCTGCGGCTTCACCTTCGGCAACGGTTGCAATGGTGACAGCCCGGCCGACCTGTTCGGCCAGCGCAAGACCACGACCTTCGTGGTGGACAAGGGACCGAACCACCGCCGCAAGGAGGTGGTGTGATGAGCGTGCTCAAGCTGGTCGGGGTGTTGCTGGACTACCCCCGTGAAGAACTGTGGGAGCACGGCGAGGAACTGCTCGCCGCCTGTGACGACCCGGCGCTGAACGCCGCCCGCCGCCAGCAGTTGCGCAGCTTCGTGCAGCAGCTGCTGGCCACCGATGCGCTGGATGCGCAGGCGGCGTGGCTGGCCAGTTTCGACCGCGGCCGCTCGATGAGCCTGCTGCTGTTCGAGCACATCCATGGCGAGTCGCGCGACCGTGGCCAGGCCATGGTCGATCTGGTCGAAACCTACCGCCGCAACGGCTTCGAACTGGATGCCCGCGAGCTGCCGGATTACCTGCCGCTGCTGCTGGAGTTCCTGGCCCATCGCCCCGGCAGCGAGGCCCGCGAGTGGCTGCATCACATCGGCCATATCGCCGGGATGCTGGCGGCGCGTGCCGCCGAGCGTGAGCTGCCGCACCGGGTACTGTTCGAGATCCTGGTCGAAGCCGGTGACGGCAAGGCCGATCTGCAGGCGCTGCGCCAGCGTGCCAGCGAAGAAGTCCGCGACGATACCGCCGAGGCCATGGACCGTTTGTGGGAGGAGGAGGCGGTGCGCTTCGGCGCCGAAGCCCCCGCCGAAGACTGCAAGCCGCCCGTGCGTTCACCGGCCCGTCCTTCGCATCGAGAGGTCCAGCCATGAGTTACTCCCTGCATCAATTCGCCTTCCAGTACTACCCGTACATCGCCGTGGCGGTGCTGCTGATCGGCAGCTGGGCCCGCTATGACAAGGCCATGTACACCTGGCGCACCGGCTCCAGCCAGATGCTGTCGGACAAGGGCATGCGGATCGGCAGCAACTGCTTCCACATCGGCATCCTGGCCATCCTCGGTGGCCACCTGGTCGGCCTGCTGACCCCGCACGCGGTGTACGAGCACTTCATCACCTCGTCGCAGAAGCAGATGCTGGCGATGGTGGTCGGTGGTGTGTTCGGTGCACTGTGTTTCATCGGCATCAGCATCCTGCTGGTACGGCGGCTGTTCAACGCACGCGTGCGGGCCACCGGCAGCTTCGGTGACACCCTGGTACTGGTGCTGCTGTTCGCCCAGCTGTGCCTGGGCCTGTACAGCATCCGCGTCTCGTCCGGCCACCTGGACGGTGGGGTGATGGTGCAGCTGGCCGAATGGGCGCAGCACATCGTGACCTTCCGCGCCGGTGCCGCCGACTACATCGAGGGTGTCAGCTGGGTCTACAAGATGCATATCTTCCTGGGCCTGACCCTGTTCCTGATCGCGCCGTTCACCCGCCTGGTGCACGTGTGGAGCATTCCGATCAGCTACCTGTGGAGGCCGTACCAGGTGGTGCGCCGCCGCCAGGCCACGCTGCGCTACGGTCCGCGGGAGTAACGCCATGGGCAGCCTGCCGAAGTTCCTGCCGATCACCGTGATCGACTCCGCCGCACCGGTTCCCGCCGAGGCGCATTCGCACCACCATGACGCGGCAGCGCAGGGGCCGCGTTCGCTCGGGCAGCCGGCACCGTGCCGGCTGTTCGTGGACGAGACCGCGATCAGCGAGGCCGACATCGCCCACGAGATGCAGCACCACCGGGCGATGCGCCCGGAGCAGTCTCGTGCCGAAGCGGCACGTGCACTGGTGGTGCGCGAGCTGCTGCGCCTGGAAGCGCAGCGGCTTGGGCTGCAGGCGCCGGAGGGCAACCGGGTAAGCGACGAGGAAGTGCTGATCCAGCAGCTGCTGGAAGACGCGATCGAAGACCGCGTGCCGACCGATGAGGACTGCCGCCGCTACTTCGAGCAGAACCCGGAGCGCTTCCGCTCCCCCGACCGCGTGCGTCTGCGCCATATCCTGCTGGCCGCGCCCGCCGACGATGTGGCCGGGCGCTTCGCTGCACGTACTGAGGGCGAGCGGCTGGTCGGGCTGCTGAAGGAGTCGCCGCACCTGTTCGCCGATTTCGCCCTGCGCCATTCGCGCTGCCCATCCAGCAGCGAGGGCGGTGACCTGGGCTGGCTGCAGCGCGGGCAGACCACGCCGGAGTTCGACCGCCAGGTGTTCCGCCTGCGCGAGGGTCTGGCCGGTTTTCCGGTGGAATCACGCTGGGGCTACCACGTGGTCTGCATTGATGCCCGCGAGGAAGGCCAGCCGCAACCGTTCGAGGCGGTGCTGCCGCAGCTGCGTGACTACCTGGAACTGCAGGTGCGCCAGCGTGAAGTGCAGGCCTACCTGCTGCAGCTGCAGGAGCGCTACCCGGTGCGCGGGCTGGATGAGATCGAAGCCGAAGCGGATATCGGCTGAACCCCCTTGAACGAGGAGAATTCATGAACCAGGCCCTTGCCCCCGCCAGTGCCGGGCAGCAGCAACGTGCGCTGTGGCTGAGCACGTTCGCCTTCACCGTGTGCTTCGCCGTGTGGATGATCTTTTCGATCATCGGCATCCAGATCAGTCAACAGCTCGGCTTGAATGACACCCAGTTTGGCCTGTTGATCGCCACGCCGGTGCTGACCGGTTCGGTCAGCCGGGTCTTTCTCGGCATCTGGTCCGACCAGTTCGGTGGCCGCAAGGTGATGGTGCTGGTGATGCTGTGTGGCGCAGTCGCTACCTGGATGCTGACCTATGCACAGACCTACACCCAGTTCCTGATTGCCGCGCTGTGCGTGGGAATCGCCGGCGGCAACTTCTCGGTGGGCGTGGCCTACGTCTCCAAGTGGTTCCCGGCCAGCAAGCAGGGCACCGCGCTGGGCATCTTCGGTGCCGGCAACATCGGTTCGGCGGTGACCAAGCTGCTGGCGCCGCTGGTGATGGTGGCGGCCGGCTGGACCATGGTTGCCAAAGTCTGGGCGGTAGCGCTGGCCGTCACCGCGGTGCTGTTTTTCCTCTTCAGCAAGGAAGATCCGTCGCTGGAGCAGCGCCGTCGCGAGGGCGTGAAGCCGGTGCCGTTCGCCGAGCAGATGGCACCGCTGAAGAACCTGCAGGTGTGGCGGTTCTCGCTGTACTACTTCTTCGTATTCGGCGGCTTCGTGGCGCTGGCGTTGTGGCTGCCGCACTACCTGGTGGGCGCCTATGGCATGGATGTGGGCCACGCCGGCATGCTGGCGGCGTGCTATTCGATCCCGGCCAGCCTGTTCCGCGTGGTCGGTGGCTGGATGTCGGACCGGATGGGCGCGCGCCGGGTGATGTACTGGACCTTTGGCGTGTCGGCCATCTGTACCTTCCTGCTGGCCTACCCGGATACCGAGTATGTGGTGAAGGGCATCCATGGCCCGATCCACTTCCATCTGGCGATCGGCGTGGTGATGTTCACCGTGCTGGTGTTCGTGCTGGGCTTCTTCATGTCGCTGGGCAAGGCCGCGGTCTACAAGCACATTCCGGTGTACTACCCCAGGCACGTGGGTGCGGTGGGCGGCGTGGTCGGCATGATCGGTGGCCTGGGTGGCTTCATCCTGCCGATCGTGTTTGGCGCATTGAACGATGCGGTGGGCATCTGGAGCAGCTGCTTCATGCTGCTGTTCGTGCTGGTGGCGGCTGCACTGGCGTGGATGCACTTTGCGATCCGCCGCATGGAACGCCGCCACTTCCCGCAGATCGACCGCGAGACCGATCTGCCCGAAGCCATCGATGCGGCCGCCGCCGAGCGGGTGCGCGGCGGGTGAAGGGGTGGTGCCGGCCGCTGGCCGGCAGGAACCAACGGATGCGCCGCGCTTGATTTCAATCAGGGCCACGCGAAGAGGAACGCCCGAAGATGTCTGCCATGAGCTTCCACGTTGACGAGAGCGAGGACACTGCGCTGCAGACGGCATTGCTGCGGCAGCCCCGGCACGTGCTGTTTCCGCCGGCTGACCAGTTCAGTACCGGCTTTGGCGAAAGCGGGTGGCGCGCTGCCGTGCGCGCCAGCAACGAACACCTGATCCCGCGTGGCCTGACGCTCGGCTTCCAGGCCGGTCGTGGTGGACGCGATGCGCCACCGCAGGCATACCTGGACACGCTGCTGCTGGCGCTGCGCCTGCAGGCCGGCGCGCTGGCCGAGGATCGCGAAGTGGTGGCGATGGTGTTGCAGCTGGGGCTTGCCGAGACGCTGCCACCGCCACAGCTGGGCCAGCTGCTGGATGCGGTGCCGCAGCACCTGCGCACCGTGGCACGGCCCCAGGTGGAGGTGCGGCTGGATGCGGGCAGCGCGTTGGCACCGGCGCAGCTGCGCGCGGTGGGCTGTACCCGTTTGAACGTGATCGATCGTGCCGATGCGCCGGGGCCGACCCTGCTGGCGCAGGCGCGACAGGTGGGCTTCACCGCGCGCTACTACCAGTTGCAGGTGCCCGGCAGCGAGGACACCGGCTTCATCGAACGACTGCATGAGGTGCTGGCCGAAGCGCCCGAGCGCATCCTGCTGCCGGCGCCTTGCGCGCTGCCGGAGCATCCCTCGGCGGCACGATGGCTGCAGAGCTGGCGGCTGCTGCGCGCAGCGGGCTATGAACCGATCGGTGGCGATCACTATCAGCGTGGCGATCTGCCGAACCCGCATGGCCCGGGCGATGGCCAGCGCCATTGCGATCTTGCCGGCGTGCCGCGCCGCGACCGCAGTGATTTCATCGGCCTTGGCCTTTCCGCCTGCAGCCAGATCGGTGAGGTGTTCTACCGGCTGGAGGGCGAACTGGGCGAATGGCGTGCGCGGCTGCAGGCGGGTCACATGGGCGTGGCTGCCGGGCTGATCCTGTCCGAGGACGAGCGGTTGGTGGCCGAAGTTGCGCAGAGCATCGCCTGCGACCACGCGCTCGATGTGGCCGCCTTCGAATGGCGCAACGATGAGCCGTTCGAGGAATGCTTCGCCGAACAGCTGCCGGCGCTGTCGCCGTTGCTGGCACGTGGCTGGGCGCATTGGGATACGCGCGTACTGCGCCTGGCCGAAGAAGGGCGGCTGCTGTGGCGTATGATGGCTGCATGCTTCCGGCCGGCGGCCGCCATCGCTTGAGTCTTGCCCCGATGTCTTCGAATCCGCCTTCGCACGGCCGCCTTGGACAGGCCACACCAAACCCCGCCGCCGCCGATGACGGTGACGCGCTTCACTTCTGCAGCACCTGCGCGTTTTCCGACGCGTGCATGTCGCAGGGCTACGACAAGACCGCGCTGGGTGATCTGCACGTGCTGGTCGACCACGTGGGTCCGTTCCATGCGGGTGACTACATCTTCCGCGCCGGTGAATCGTTCGATTCGATTGCTGCGGTGCGCGCCGGCATGGTCAAGACCTTCGTCGATGACAGCCAGGGCAACGAGCAGGTGCTGGGCTTCAGCCTGCCGGGCGAAGTGATCGGCCTGAATGCGATCCACGGTTCGCGCTTCCCCTGCAATGCGGTGGCGCTGGATACGGTGCACCTGTGCCGCATCTCGTTCCCCAAGCTGAGCTCGCTGGCCACGCGCATGCCGGGGCTGCAGGCAAAGCTGTTCAGCCTGCTCAGTGCGGAGATCGGCAAGGTCGCCACGCTGGCCGCCAACCACCGTACCGAAGAGCGCATGGCCGCATTCCTGCTGGACATGTCCGAGCGCTACGCGCGGCGCGGTTTTTCCGCCACGCGCTTCAACCTGACGATGGCGCGTACCGAGATCGCCAACTACCTGCGGATGGCGCCGGAAACCGCCAGCCGCGTGCTGCGCCGCCTGAGCGATGATGGGATCATCGCAGTGAAGCAGCGCGAGATCCTGCTGCTGCAGCCCGAGCGCCTGGCGGCGCTGGCGGTGGCCGACGAATCCGATCCGAACTGAACCTGGCCGGGAGCCGACGATGAAGCGAGCTGGACTGTTGTTGCTGGGACTGCTGGCCACGGTGCCGGCGTGGGCGGCCGACCTGACGGTGTCCGCGGCATCGAGTCTGACCGAGAGCTTCCGCGAACTGGGCACCGCCTATGAGAAGGCACACCCGGGAACCAAGGTCGATTTCAACTTCGCCGCGTCCGGCGTACTGCTGCAGCAGATCAGCCGCGGCGCGCCGGTGGATGTGTTCGCGTCGGCCGATGAAGCCACGATGGACCAGGCCCAGCAGCAGGATCTGCTGGCGGCCGGCACCCGCGAGGTGTTCGCGCTGAACGCGCTGTGGGTGGTGGTGCCGCCGCAGGCCAAGGCCGCGCCGCGTACCCTGAAGGATCTGGCCGGTGCTAGCGTGCAACGCATCGCACTGGGCAACCCGGACAGCGTGCCGGTCGGACGCTATGCCAAGGGTGCGCTGGAAGCGGCAGGCCTGTGGCCGTCGGTGCAGGGCAAGACCATCACCACGCAGAACGTGCGCCAGTCGCTGGATTACGTGGCGCGCGGTGAAGTGGATGCCGGCTTCGTCTATGCCACCGATGCGCAGGCGATGCCCGACCGGGTGCGCCGTGCCTTCGCGGTGCCGGTGGCAGGGCGCATTGCCTATCCGCTGGCGGTGACCAAGGCCAGCGCGCAGCCCGCCGAAGCCAAGCGCTTCACCGCCTTCGTGCGTTCGGCACAGGGCCAGGCGATCCTGGCCAAGCATGGGTTCGGCAAGCCCTGAGGCATGGATCTGGACTGGAGCGCACTGGGGTTGTCGCTGAAGGTGGCCGGCTGGGCCACCGCGATCAATCTGGTGCTGGGCGTGGCGCTGGGCGCGCTGCTGGCGCGTCGGCGATTTCCCGGCCGTGAGCTGCTGGATTCGCTGCTGACCCTGCCGATGGTGCTGCCACCGACGGTGCTGGGGTATTACCTGCTGGTGCTGATCGGTCGCAACGGCCCGATCGGCGCGTGGCTGCAGTCGTGGTTCGGCATCAACCTGGTATTCACCTGGCAGGCTGCAGTGATTGCTGCGGCGGTGGCTTCGCTGCCGCTGGTGTTCAAGCCGGCACGCGCGGCGTTCGAGGAAGTGGACGGTCAGCTGGAGCAGGCCGCACGAACGCTCGGTGTGTCCGAAGCGGCGGTGTTTTTCCGCATCACGCTGCCACTGGCCTGGCGCGGCATCCTCGCTGGCCTGTTGCTGGCGTTTGCACGCGCGATGGGCGAGTTTGGCGCGACGCTGATGGTGGCTGGCAGCATTCCTGGCCGCACGCAGACGCTGTCGATCGCCATCTACGAGGCGGTGCAGGCTGGCCAGGATGGCAAGGCCAATGCGCTGGTGATCCTGACCTCGGTGGTCTGTATCGTGATCCTGTTGCTGGCCGCGCGGCTGGTGGGCGGACGTCGCCGGGAGCTGCGCGATGTGGCTTGACCTGCAGGTGCAGCGCCGCCTGCAGGCGGCCGGCCAGGATTTCGTGTTGGACGTATCGCTGCAGTGCACGCAGCGCCAGGTGGTGCTGTTCGGACCCTCAGGCGCGGGCAAGAGCCTGACCCTGAAGGCGGTGGCCGGGCTGCTGAGACCGGGCCAGGGCCATGTGCGCCTGCAGGGACAGACCCTGTTCGATGCGGCCACCGGCGTGGATCTGCCGCCGCAGCGCCGCCGGTTGGGCTATGTGTTCCAGGATTACGCGTTGTTCCCGCACCTGAGCGTGCGCCAGAACGTGGCCTTCGGGCTGCAGAAGGGCTGGTTGAATCCACGGATCGGCCAGCGCTTCAATGCGGTGGAGCAGTGGTTGCACGCATTCCGCATCGACACGGTGGGCGATCTGTTGCCCTCGCAGGTCTCCGGTGGCCAACGCCAGCGTACCGCCCTCGCGCGCGCCCTGGTGACGCAGCCGCAGGCGTTGCTGCTGGATGAACCGTTCTCCGCGCTGGACCATGATCTTCGCCAGCACCTGCGCCAGGAGCTGGAGAGCGTGCTGGACAAGACCGGCATCCCATTGTTGTTGATCAGCCACGATCCGCAGGATGTGGCCGTGTTCGGTCGGCAGGTGGCACGTGTAGTGGACGGCCGCATCGTCGGCAGTTGACCGGTGACTGTAGAGCCGAGCCCATGCTCGGCTGCTTGCCGCGTTGCCACCCGCGGCAGCCGAGCATGGGCTCGGCTCTACAGAAGCGAGGACATCAGGGGTTCGTCGCCCACTGGATGAACGCCCAGCGCCGGGTCGGTGCCATGCCGAAACGGTGCTGCGGCGAACGTGAATGCCATGCACGTACGCGTGCTTCCTCATCCGCATCCAATGCACCGAACAGTTCCACTGCCTGGCGCACCAGGCTGTCGGCATCCTGCGCGACGTCGCGCACCGATTCGGGCAGGTAATCCACCTGCGGTTCGCGGCCCATGTCCAGCAGCATGTTGATCGGGTAGCGGTGGTCGGGCATCGGCACCCAGTCACGACCGAGCAGCTCGGCCAGCTCCGGTACGCCGGCACGAGGGCCGGTGGCGAAAGTAATGCAGGCACGCTGGCGGGCGTGCGCATCCAGCCTGCGCAGCGCGGCCTCCAGGTCTGCCACCATCAGCGAGCGCGAGGCAATGGCCAGATCACAGTGCGGCACGTCGTGCCAGTCGTCGGTCCACGACCGCGCCCACGGGGTGACGTTGGAAACGCCGTCGCGGGCGATTGCGGCGCGCAGGCCGTCGAGCATGCCGGTGCTGTAGTCGAGCGCGTGCACATGGCCGACCTGCGCGGCAATCGGCAGGCTCAGCAGGCCAGGGCCGCAGCCGACATCCAGCATCGTGGCTACGCCACTGAGATCAAGCCGGGCGAGGAATGCTTCGCTATAGTCGTCGTGGCGGCGCTTCCAGCTGGACTGTGCGGCACGCGCATCCCAGGCACTGGCCGGCTTTGCCTGGAAACCACAGGCCTGTAGGTGTTGGCGGTAGCGTGCGCTGTGATCGATCGGGGTGGGCAGGGGTGTACTCATGTAGAAATTCCGGAAGCGGGCAGGGCGGCGGCGACGCGTGCTGCATCGACGCCATACAGGGTGGCGAGGCGCTCGGGTGTTGCGACCTCGCGGGCAGGACCGAGCACCTGCAGGCTGCCGGCGGACATCAATGCAATGCGGTCGGCCACCTGCAGCGCGTGCTGCGGTTGATGGGTGGACAGCAGCACGCCGATACCACGATCGGCCAGACGGCGCACGGTATCGAGGATGCGCAGCTGGTTGCCGAAGTCGAGGCTGGCGGTGGGCTCATCCATCACCAGTAACTGCGCCTGCTGGGCCAGTGCGCGCGCGATCAGCACCAGCTGGCGCTCACCACCGCTGAGCGTGGTGACGGTGCGGTCGGCCAGCGCCTGCAGGCCCAGTTCGCGCAGGCAGTCATCGGCGATGGCTTCATCAGCGTGACCGGGTGCGGCGAGCAGGCCCAGGTGCGCGGCGCGACCCATCGCCACCACCTCGCGCACGCGCCAGGCAAAGGGCAGCGGCGCGGCCTGCGGCACATAGCCCATACGGCGGGCGCGGGCGGCGCGATCATGCGCGCGCAACGGCGAGCCCTGCAGGTCCACCTCGCCATGCACTGCAGGCAGCAGGCCGAGCAGCGTACGAAACAGGGTGGTCTTGCCACAGCCGTTGGGGCCAAGCAGGCACAGCACCTCGCCAGGCTGTACCGACAGCGCGAACGGCGCGCCCAGTGCTACGCCGGCATGGCCGATGGCCAATCCGCGTGCTTCCAGCAGCGGTGTGGCGGTGCTCATGGGCGACGCTCGCTGCGCGCCAGGACCAGCAGGAAGCACGGCACACCGACGAACGCAGTGAGGATGCCGAGCGGCAGTTCAATCGGCGCCAATGTGCGCGCCAGCGTATCGGCGGCGAGCAGGAAACTGGCGCCGAGCAGCAGGCTGGCCGGCAGCAGGCGGCGGAAATCAGCGCCGACCAGCAGCCGCGCGATATGCGGAACCACCAACCCGACCCAGCCGATGATGCCGGCCAAGGATACCGCCGCCGCAGTGCATAGCGTAGCGGCGGCGATCAGCGTCCAGCGCAGTGGGGTGACCGCCACGCCCAGCGCGCTGGCCTCTTCATCACCCAGGCCGAGCAGGTTCACCCGCCAGCGCAGCAGCACCAGCGGCAACAGCCCGATCAGCAGCAGCGGCACGGTGACCTTGAGGTCGTCGATGACCACCGCGTTCAAGCCACCCAGCAGCCAGAAGGTGATCGAAGGCAGCTGGGTGTACGGATCGGCCAGCAGCTTCAGCAACGAGATGCCGGCACCGAGCAGCGCCGACACCGCGACGCCGGCCAGTACCAGCACCAGCACTGGATCGTGCCGCCGCACCAGCGCGGCCACCAGGCAGACCAGGCCCACCGCACCCAACCCGCCCGCAAACGCAATGCCCTGCACCAGCAGCATCGGCAGGCCAAGGAACAGGCCCAGCGAAGCGCCAAGACCGGCGCCGGCGGAGACGCCGAGGATGTCCGGCGACACCAGCGGATTGCGGAACATGGCCTGGTAGGCCGCACCAGCCGCAGAAAGCACTGCGCCGATCAGCACGGCGGCCAGCACGCGTGGCAGGCGGATGTGCCAGAGCGCGGCCTGCACCGCAGGCGGGCTGGGTTCGCCGATGCCGAACAGCTGCCAACCGATCGCGTGCAGCAGCGCCGCAGGGCGCACCGGGAACTGGCCGACCGAGAAGGCCAGCAACAGCATCGCCAGCAGCAGGCTCCAGCCACCGGCATGCCAGGCCCAACGTGGAAGCGTGCGCATGCTCAGACGTTCGCATCCAGGCTGCGTGCCAGCGCGGCGGGCAAGGGTTGGCCCCACAGCAGCTGATGCAGCGCACCGATGCGCGCGCGCAGCGCGGCAGGGGCCAATGCGGGCGCTGCACCCGGATGCAGCCTGGACAGCAGCCACGGCAGGCCGGGCAGGCGGTTGACGCCGGGCGGACCATCCAGCCATCCGAACGGCAGAACCGGTGCGCAGTGCAGGCGGCGCTCGCGTACGGCACGCAGGGCGCGCCAGCGCGGATCCTGTGCGGCATGCGCGGCGAACCCGGCATCCTGGGTCAGGATCACGTCCGGATCCCAGGCCAGTAGTTGTTCGAACGACACGCGGGCGAGGCCACCGGCACCGGCGCTGGCGGCTACGTTGCGGCCGCCACAGAACTCGATGACTTCGGTGTTGATCGAGCCGGACAGGCCGCTTTCCAGGCCGTCGCTGCCACGCCCGTAGTACACGGTGGGCCGCGTCGCAGCGGGACGTGTCGCCAGCACCTCACGTACCAGTGCCAGCTGCGCCTCGGCCGCCTGGGCCAGCGCTTCGCCGCGTGCGGCAACACCCAGCAGCCGGCCAACGTGGCGCAGCTGTGCCGGATGATCGGGCAGGCGCCCGGCAATCAATTCGAAGGGAATCGCGGTCTGCTTCCAGACCCGCTCGGCCGAGTCGCGGTAATTGGCATCGAAATCACCGGCATCCAGCACCAGATCCGGCTGCATCGCCAGCAGGCGCTCGAGACTGACCGTGCTGCCGCGTCCGGCCAGGCGACCGACCACCGGCAGCGTGCGCAGCGCTGCCGGCAGTTGCGCCAGGGCTTCGGGCGAGACCTTCATCGGCCAACCCAGCAAACGTTCGGGTGCCACGGCGGCGAGCAGCACCGCAGCCGGCGGGCCGGCCGCGAACACGCGCTTGGGCATGGCCTTGGGCGCGCCCAGCCGCAGCACGCGCTGCGCCGGCATCGCCAGCAGCTCGGCACTGGCGACCAGCAAGGGCGCCAGCGCGAATGCCTGCAGCAGGGCGCGCCGCCTCATGCGGCGGCCTCGGGTGCGTTGCGGCAGGCATCCCACCAGGCCTGCAGGGCTGCGTCCTCGGCGGGCAGCTCGATGGCCATGCCGCCGGTGAACTGGCGCCATGCGTCGAGGTAGGGCAGCTTCACCGCTGTCAACAACGGGATGCCGGCCAGCATCAATGCCAGCAGCTCATCGGCCATGCCGCCACCTTCCGATTCCAGCGTGCCGAAGCGGTTGGCGATGGCCAACTCGGCATGGTCCTGCACCGCCCGGCGCAGCACCACGCTGGCATCGGCGATGCCGCCCGGGTCCAGGTTGCAGCCGCAGGACGCCTGGCCCAGCGCCTGGCTGATCGGGTAGCGCGAACCGGGATCGGTCACGTCCATCAGTGTCATGCGCTTCCTGCCGTTGGCGGTGGGTTCGTGTGGCAGGTGTACCAGCCCGCGCACGCGGTGGCCGGCGGCCAGCTGGCGTGCGGCGAATGCGGCCAGCAAGCCATCGGGTTCGCCGCTGTGGTCATGCACGATGGCCGCGATGCGCGGCGGCGGGGACGCGGTCATGTTCAGAACCTCCAGTTGGCGTTGGCGAACCAGGTACGGCCCGGCATCGGGTAGCCGTCGGCCAGTTCGTACCATTTGTCACCGATGTTGCGCACGCCAAGGTCGAAATCCCAGGCCTCGCGCGGGCTCCAGCTGGCCTTGAAGCCGGTGATGCCATAGCCGGGCAGGTCGCGCACCGGGCGTGCGGCGTCGGCGTAGCTGACTTTGCGGCCCTGTTCGGCTTCCAGCGTGGCCTGCAGCTTCAACTGCGGCAGCAGCTGCCAGCCCACCGCCATGAACAGCCGTTGGCGCGGACTGTCGAGCAGGGCCACGCTGCGGTCTTCCAGGTTGGTGCGGCGCAGCCAGGTGTAGCTGGTCTGCAGGTCCCAGTCGTCGCCGATGCGCTGGCGCAGGCCCAGTTCGACACCCTGGTGACGGGCCTTGCCGATGTTCTGCGCCTGGTTGCAGGTGCTGCCGCCGCATTCGCGCGAGGCCACCACTGCGTTCTGGATCAGGTCATCGATACGGCTCTGGAAGATCGCCGCCTGCAACTGTCCGCCTTCCCACCAGCTGCCACGCAGGCCCACCTCGAAGTGGGTGGCATGCTCGGCCTTCAGATCCGGGTTGGGCAGGGCTGAACCCATGCGCGCGGAGTAGCGGTCCTTGATGGTCGGAAAACGCGTGCGCCGCGCGGCGCTTGCATACCACTGCTGGTCCGGCGCCAGTTGCTGCACGTACTCCAGCACCGCATTGGTGGCATCGGTGCTGCCGGTTGGCCAGAAGTACACGCGCTTGGCGTCGCGGCGGTCATGGCCGATGCCCACGCGCAGGTGCGAGGTGTCGGTCAGCGCGATGCGGTCCTCGATCGCCACCGACGTGGTCACATCACGGAAGTCCTTGGTGGGCGAGTGCGGGTTGCGCTCGCTGTGCTGGTCTTCCTTGTAGTGGATCGCGAACTGCAGTTCCTGGCGCGGCAGCGCCGTGGTGGCCAGGGTTACCGAGCCGCCCACGGTGCGGTCGTCGTAGATGCTGGGGAAGCTGCTGTTGTCCATCGCCACCTGGTAGGTGCCGTCGGTATAGGCGTCCAGGCCGTTGCCATAGGTATCGCGGTAGACGCGGGTGCGCAGCGTGGTGTGTTCGCCCAGGCGGGTGTTGCCGATGAAGTACAGGCTGTCCTTGTCCCACCACGGCCAGCGCCAGTAACGAATGCCGCTGCGCGCGGTGCCGGTGTAGACCGGGTTGTCCTTCTCGCCGTCCTGGCGCGCGTAGCCGATCGCGTACTCGTCGCCCTCGCGCGGGGTATAGCCCAGCTTGAACGACAGGCGACGGTCGTCGCGCGAGGCGTTGCGGCGGTCCTTGCCGGTGTCGGTGGGCACGCGCTTGTAATCGATGAAGCCCTTCGGCAGCGGAAACTCATCGGCCTTCAGGATCGACGCACCGAGCTGGAAGTACCAGTCACCACGACGCCCACCGATATTGACCGCGGCCTTGCGCTCGCCACCCTCGGCAATGCCCAGCCGCACGTCGCCTTCCAGCGGACGTTCCGGGCGGCGGCTGACGAGGTTGATCGCACCGCCGAGGATGTTCGGCCCGTACAGGAGCGAGGCGCCGCCGCTGGCGACCTGGATCTCGGCAAGGTCGAAGGTGGCGAAGCGGCCGAAGTCCACGTAGCCGTCATAGGGCACGTACAGCGGGATGCCGTCGAGGAATACCGGCACCTGGCGCGCATCGAAGCCGCGCAGGTAGACCATGTCTTCGTTGCGAGAGTTGCGCGCCAGGCTCACGCCCGGCAATACGCTGACCGCATCGCCGACCGTATTGCGGTCGAGCTGCCGTATGCGTTCGGCATCGAGGCTGCGTTCGGCGACGGTGGGCGAGGTGCCGCGCTCGGCATGCACATCGATCGTGCCCAGGGTGAACACCGGCGGCGGCGAGGCGGCGTCGGCCGCAGTGGCGGCAAGCGGGAGCAGCAGCGCAGACAGGGGTAGAACGAAACGACAGGTACGCATCCTCGCGAGTCCTCGGGTTCGTTATATCCAAGATGATATAACGCTTGGCAGGGGTCAACTTGATGACCGACCCGGGGATTCTCGTTGCTGGCCGGCGCGGCCACCTTGATCCATATCAAGCCCGGTGCAGGCGGGCGACGCCGTACACTGGCGGTCCGCGCGAAACGCAGGGAAACGAGCACGATGAGCGAGGCCGAACCGCCTTTGGAGCTGCAGGGCAACCTGTGGCTGAGCATTGCCGGGCAGAGTGTGGGCGGTCGTGGCCGCTTCGCGCTGCTGGGGTTGATCGATGCCTGTGGTTCGATCAGCCAGGCCGCCAAGCGCATGGGCATGACCTACAAGAACGCCTGGGACGCGGTGGATGCGATGAACACCGCGGCCGGCGAGCCGTTGGTCGTGCGCAGTGTTGGCGGTCGTGGCGGCGGCGGTGCGCGCCTGACCGAGCGCGGCCACCAGCTGATCACGCGCTTCGAGGAGGTCGAGCGTGCGCATCGCACCTTCCTGCAATCGCTGCAGGCCACCCCCGGGCTGGACGAGGATCTGGCCCTGATCCGGAGAATCGGCATGATCACCAGCGCACGCAACCAGTTCCATGGCCGGGTCAGTGCGCTGGCCACCGGCGCCGTCAACGATGAAGTGCAGATTGAAGTGGCGCCGGGCCTGGCGCTGGTCGCCACCATCACTCATGGCAGCGTGGAGTCGCTGGGCCTGGCGGTAGGCGTGCCGGCCTATGCGCTGGTGAAGGCCTCGTCGGTGATCGTGGCGCAGGGCGAGGGCGCGCGTTACTCGGCACGCAACCAGTTCGCCGGCACGGTGGAGCGGATCACTGAGGGTGCGGTGAACGATGAGGTGGTGGTGGATATCGGCCATGGCTGCAGCGTGGTGGCGGTGATCACCCGGGCCAGCACCGCGGCGCTGGAGCTGCAGGAGGGCGGCGCGGCGACGGTGCTGTTCAAGGCATCGAGCGTGATCGTGGGCGTGCCGATGTGAGACGTTCCGACGTGCCGTTGTAGAGCCGAGCCCATGCTCGGCTGCTGTTGGCGCTGCCGCGGAACGCAGCCGAGCGTGGGCTCGGCTCTACAGGATCAACGGATCAATACAACTCGCAGTGCGTGCGGCCTTCACCCCGCAGCGCGTCCCAGTGCCCTTCGCCACCGATGGCATCGATGGCCTCGCGCACCGCGCCTTCCAGGTGGCTCTTGTTGCCGCACAGGTACAGATGGCCGCCGCGGGCCAGCACATCACGCACTTCACTGGCGCGCTGCTGCAGTACATGCTGCACATAGACCTTTTCGGCGCCATCGCGCGAGAACGCGGTATGCAGGCCGGCAAGCACGCCACGCGTGTGCCAGTCCTGCAGCTGGTCGCGATACAGGTAGTCGTGCTGGCGGTGCTTCTCGCCGAACACCAGATGCACTTCGCGCTCGCAGGCGTTGGCCTGCAGCTCCTGCATCAGACCCATCAAGGGCGCGATGCCGGTGCCGGTGCCGACCAGCAGCAGCGGTGCCTCCCCGGTATCGGGCAGGTGGAAGCCAGGGTTGGAGCGGCAGTACACACGGGCATGGTCGCCGCCATGCAGCAGGCTGCCGGTGGCAGAGCCGAAGCGCTCGCGGCCGCGCAGGGTGTAGCGCACTTCGCGCACGCACAGGCTCAGCTGGTCGTCGCACGGGTGCGAGGCGATGGAATAGGCACGCGGCAGCCGCGGTGACAGCAGTTCACGCAGTCGGGCCAGCGGCACGCTGTCCGGCGTGGTGTGGTCCTGCAACACGTCCAGCAGATCCAGGCCGTGCAGGTAGGCTTCCAGCTCGCGCTTCTGGCTGACCTTCAACAGGCCCTTCAGTGCCTCGCTGCCACCGAGCTTGGCCAGTTCGCGCAGCACGCCCTTGCTCAGCAGGCGCAGCTCGCGGTCATGCAGGGCGGCCGCGGCGGCGGTGTCGCCATACCAGGCGGCCAATGCCTGCAGCAGGGCAGGGTCGTTCTCGGGTACTACGTGCAGGGCGTCGCCCGCGCGGTACGCCATGCCACTACCGGCAATGTCCAGTTGCAGGTGCCAGGCAGCGGGGTCGCTGCTGTTCAGGCGGCGACGCTCGAGAATGCGGGCGGCAAAGGCATTGTCTTCGCCATAGGCGGTCACCTGCAGGTGGAGGTCCTGGCCAGCAGTGAGGTCGCCATCCAGCACCTGGCCGAGCACCGGCTGCCATTGCTGGAAGAACTGCTCGTAGCCCAGATCGGCATCCACGCGATGCAGCAGCGGCTGCGCCTGGCGCTCGCTCAGCGCCGCATCCAGTGCCTTGGTGAAGCCGCAGAAGCTCGGGTAGCCGGTGTCACCGAGGCCGAACACTGCATAGCGCAGGCCGCTCAGCGTCGGGGTCTGGCGCAGCGTTTCGAAGAACTGCTCGCCGTTGGCCGGCGGTTCGCCATCGCCGAACGAGCTGGAGATCGCCAGCAACACGTCGCCGTGGCCGAGGCTGGCCACGTCGATGTCGTTGAAGGGAAGCACCTGCGGCCCGTGCGGCTGCAGGTCCGCGCCCAGGCGCTGGGCCAGGGCGCGAGCATTGCCCGACTCGGACGCAAAACCCACCAGCAGGCGGCTGAAGGGCGTACTGGTCGGGAGGGCGTTCACGCGGCCTCGTAGAAGTCGTCGAACTTTTCCTTGCTGAACTCGACCAGGTCGTAGTTCTGCATCAGGTCGTTCACCACGCGGCGGATGCTGATGTACGAGGTGATGTTGCCGTCGGCGTCGAACAGCGGCTGCACGGTGGTATCCACCACGTAGAGCACGCCGCCCTTGCCGAGGTTGGGCACGATGCCGGTCCAGGTCTTGCCGGCCTTGATGGTGTCCCACATGTCCTTGTAGACCGCCTTGGGCACATCCGGATGGCGCACGATGCTGTGTGGCTGACCGATCAGTTCCTCACGGGCGAAGCCGGTGAGCGTGCAGAACAGGTCGTTTGCGTAGGTGATGTTGCCCTGCAGGTCGGTGGTGGAGATCACCATGACGTTCTGCATGGCGTTCAGGAGCTGGGCGTTGTCGGGGGTGTAGCTCATCGCAGGGTCCTTGTGGATGCCGGTAACGCCGGCGTGTTCGGGTCCTGCATAGAAATACGCCCGCACGGGGGCGGGCGGTTTGACATTGATCAAGTGGATGCCGGGATCGGCTGCGACCGGGTGTCGCAGGGAGGTTCTCTGTAGAGCCGAGCCCATGCTCGGCTGCGGTGACTGTTACAGCCGAGCGTGGGCTCGGCTCTACAGAAAGGGCAAGGCGTCAGCCCATCAGATAGCGCAGCACACCCGCCGAGACCACGCCGATCAGCACCGTCGGCAGCATCGACAGCCGCGTGGCGGCCAGCAGGGTGATCGCCAGTGCGGCCAGGTCGGCGGGCTTGTCGGCGACGAAGTCCGGGGCGATCACCGAGATCAGCACGCAGCCCGGCGCGGCTTCCATCACCGTCACGGCGCGTTTGCTCAACGTGCGGTTGCGCAGCGCGAGGAAGCCGACGATGCGGGTCAGGTAGGTGGCGGCGGCCATCAGCACGATGGTCAGCACCGAGCTCCAGTGGATCAGTCCGTTGAACATCATGCCGCGTCCTCCGCCAGCAGCCAGGCGGCGGCCAGGCCGGCCAGTGCACCGCTGGCGACGTACCACGCACCCGGGATCAGCAGATAGGTGGCGGCGGCTACGACCAGGCTGACCAGCCACGGTCTGGCCGCCTTCATGCCCTGCCACATGCCGCGCAGCAGTACCAGGAACACGGCGGGGAAAGCCATGTCGAAGCCATAGGCGTGGATGTCGCCCAGCATCGGCCCGACGATCGCACCCAGCGCGGTGCAGGCCACCCAGACGGTGTACAGGCCTGCCGATACGCCCAGGTAGTAGGCCAGGCTGAAGCCGAGCGCGCGGCGGCGCGCATCGGCTACGCCCATCGCCCAGCTTTCGTCGCACATGAAGAACAACGCCGGCAGTACGCGGCGGCGCGGCAGGTGCTGCAGCAGCGGGGCCAGGCTGGCGCCCATCAGCAGGTGGCGGCTGTTGACCAGCGCGGTGATCGCCACGATCAGTGCGATGTGCGGTGGCGAGGTCCACAGTTCGACGGCAGCGAACTCCGAGCCGCCAGCGAAGTTGAGGCCGGTCATCAGCGGCACTTCCAGTGCGCTCAGGCCCTTCTGGGCCGCCTGCGCGCCAAGCACCAGGGCGAAGGGAATGAAGCCGATCATCACCGGCACGGCGGCGCGCAGGCCGCGCAGGAATTCGGCACGCGGGGCGGTATCGCAGGTGTCGGGCAGGGGGAGGGTGGTACGGGCGTCCATCGAACGGCACAACAAGGTGGGGGTGGCCCATGCTAGCGGTCCAATCGCGAAATCGGGTTGCGTTGATGCCACTGGATTCTGGATGATTGATATTTCATGCGGCCAGAAGTGACTAGGGCGAAATTTCATGCAGTATCAGCTCGACAACCTCGATCGGCGCATCCTCGACGCCCTGCAGCGCGACGGCCGCCTGCAGAACCTGGAGCTGGCCCGCCTGGTCGGGCTGTCGCCGTCGGCCTGCCTGCGCCGGGTGCGGTTGCTGGAGGAGGGCGGCTACATCGACCGCTATGTGGCCTTGTTGAACGAGGCCAAGGTGGGCCGTGGCTTCACGGTGTTCGTGCGCGTGTGGCTGCGCGGGCAGGACGAGGACACCACCAATCACTTCATCAACAGCATCAAGTCTTTCCCGGAAGTGCTTGAATGCCATCTGATGGCCGGTGACTGCGACTTCCTTTTGCGGGTGGCGGTAGCCGACCTTGATGCCTACCGGCAGTTCCAGATGCAGCACCTGAACCGGATCGCCGGGGTGCAGAACACCAAGACCGAGATTCCGATGCAGCGGATCAAGCAGACGACCCAGTTGCCGCTTTGAGGGATGGGGGTTGCGGCCGGGTTGCACCCGGCACCCGCGGATAGTGCCGGCCGCTGGCCGGCAACCTCAGGAGCAACAGCCGAAGCAACAGCGTGCATTCCGTGGGATGGCGGGGTGGGTCCGGTTGCAGGGGACGCCGTAAACCCCTCCTTGGGGGCTTGGCCGCGGCATCCATGCCGCGGACACCCCTGCAACCGGACCCACCCCGCCTTCGACAGATTTCCACGATCTGCCGGAACGGCATGAGCTGCTCTTGGTGGGTGTCGACCTTGGTCGACACGTTTGGGTCGGCACGGGGTCGGATCCCGTTGCTGCGCAACGGGCTCTGACCCCAGGGGCAGATGATCATGCCTGTTCGATTCATTGATTCCTGATGCGTGACTGGCTCTACGGAGCCTGGCTCGACGCCAGGCCGTGGGCGGCGGTCATCGCAATGACATCTGGCACCGGTACGGTTTGAGCCCGCTTGCTGGTCGCGCGCGGGCCGGGGTTCCGGTCGTGACGCGCGTCCGCTGCAGCTGCTGTCGCTGCCGAGGGTCATGTGTTCTACGTCAGGGGGCTGAATGGACACCATGCGGTCAGAACTTGGAAGGTGGCCATCGCCGCATGGCTGCTGCTGTCCTTTGCCGCCGCCGCACAGGACGCTGTTCATGCCTACGACATCCCTGCGCAGCCGCTGGAACAGGCGGTCGAACGCTTCAGTGTCATCAGCGGGTGGTCGGTGATGTACCCGGGCGATCTTGCCGCGGGCCGCAGCAGCCATGCGCTGCGCGCCAGCCTGGCGCCGCTGCCTGCCTTGCAGGTGCTGTTGCAGGACTCCGGTATCGAGGCCGAGGTGATCGGCGAGCAGCGTGTGGTGCTGCGCCGGGGGACACCCTCGGCCAGCGAACCCGTTGTTGGCGTCGATCTTCCCGATGCCGAGCGTCGGCGTCGCTACGGCGGGCTGCAGCAGCGGCTGCGCGCGGCGTTCTGTGACGACCCCGAGATTGCGCCCGGCCGCTATGCCGCGACGCTGCGTTTCCACGTCGACAGCGAAGGCCAGGTGCATGCGCCCGAGCTGCTGTCAGGCAGTGGCAGCGCACGCCGCGATGCACGCCTGCTGCAGGCGATGCAGGGCCTGGTGCTGGCGGCCGAGGCTGGTGCGCTGCCGCAGCCGGTAACGCTGCAGATCCGACCTTCCGGCACCGACCACGACTGTGGCCGGCGCGCGCCCCTCCCATGACTTCAAGGATTCGAACATGAGCAACGGTACGGCTGGGGCAGTTGACCTGATGGACCACCTTCTGGGTGCCTACGATGAGCTGAAGCGCCGGCTGGTGCGCAAGCTGGGCTCGGAAGAGCTGGCCGGCGACGCGCTGCAGGACACGTGGATGCGCCTGAGCGCGCGGCGTGATCGCCTGGACGCCGTACAGAACCCCGCGGCCTACCTGCTGCGCATGGCGATGAATACCGTGATCGACCGCCAACGTGCAGACCACCGCCTGCTGAGCCTGGAGGAGGTGGATACGCTGATGGACATGGCCGACCCGGCACCGGGCCCGGCGCAGGCGGCCGAACTGGACTTCGCGCTGGAAGACATGGTTGGTCTGCTGCAGCGCATGCCCGAGCGCCGTCGTCGCATTCTGCTGGCAATCCGCGTCGATGGCCTGCAGCAGCGCGACGTGGCCGACCACCTCGGCGTGTCGCTGCGGCTGGTACAGCGTGAGCTGAAGGCGGCCCAGGATTACCTGGCCGAGCGCAGCGGGCAGGGGCGCCAGGTGCGGTTCTGAGCGACGGCATCCGTCTACACTTTGACGCCGAGCAGAACCCCGCAGCGTGCGGGTCCGGCATGAGCCCCCATGGATCCTGACGATCGCCCGCAACGCCCGCTGGATGCCGTCGAGCGTCAGGCCCACGCGTGGGTGGTGCGGCTGACCTCGGGCGAGGCGACCGCCGCCGACGGGCGCAGGTTCCGTACCTGGTGTGAGGCTGACCCGCGTCATCGCGAAGCGTTTGGCCGAGCGCGCCGGCAATGGGAGCAGGTACGCCTGGCAGGCGAGCAGCTGCCCGCCACCGCGCGCCAGCCGGTCGCGCCGACGTCGGCCCAGCGCTGGAGCCGACGCGCCTTCCTGGGCGCCGCGATTGCCGCCCCGGCCAGCCTGGTAGTGGTGGCGGCCATCCGCCCGCCGCTGGGGCTGTGGCCCTCGGTGACAGCCATGGCAGCCGATTTCCATACTGGCACCGGTGAGCGACTGCAGATCGCGCCCTCGCCGCAGCTGAAGATCGAACTGGATACGCAGAGCAGCCTGCGCCGCCGCGCGGACGCGCAGGGCGAAGGCTTCGAGCTGGTGCAGGGACAGGCTGCGATCGAGACCCTGGCCGGCCTGCGCCTTGCGTTGTTCGCGGGCCCGGGCTGCGTGATTGCCGATGAGGGAGCGGTGCGCCTGGACATACGCAACACCCATGGCCAGGTGCGGGTGACCTGCCTGCATGGCAGCGCCCGCATCGAGCATCCGCAGGGCCGGCTGCAGCTGCAGGCGGGCCAGCAGACCCAGTACGACGAGCGCCTCAGTGGCGTGGTAGCCGAGGCCGTGGCCTCGGAAGTGAGTGCCTGGACCGAGGGCATGCTGGTGTTCCGCCGTGCACCGCTGCGCGAGGTGGTGGAAGAGATCAACCGTTACCGCCGCGGCAAGGTGCTGCTGGGAGAATCGGCGTTGGCGCGTGCTCCGGTCAGCGGCCGCTTCCGCATTGATGATCCGGATGCGGCACTGGATCAGCTGCGACTGACGATGTCGCTGGATCTGCGTCGCTTTCCCGGTGGCATTGCCGTCCTTGGATAGATGAAGACGCTGGCCGTGCGCACCGCGCAGGGCTGTTGCAAGCAAGGAGAGGCCAAGGATGCGCAACGAGACCATCGGTGTGCTGGATCTGCGTCGCAATCTGTCGGCGCTGCTGGAAACCACGCAGCGACGGCCGTTGATGGTGCATCGCTATGGCTCGCCATGGGTGTGCGTGGTGTCCGATGCGCAGTGGCAGCAACAGGCGGTGCTGCTGGATTTCGATCCGCAGTCGCACCCGCTGGCAATGCTGCTGCGCCTGCAGCAGCAGGCGCTTCCCCTGTCCGAAGCCGGTGCGTTGTCACCCGCGGTCCTCGCGCGCGCTCTGCTGTTGACGGGGGTTCATGGCATTGACGATCTGGCGCAGCTGCACGAGCAGGTGCTGCATCATCGACTGTGGCACTGGTTCGTGGCGGGTACCCACGGTGTGATGGACAGCTGGCAATTGCCGGCGCTGCGCGCTGCGATGGGGTCATGGTGCGATGACGCAGAGATGACCGATGCGCTGGCCGCGTTCGCTGCGCGCAGCGATGTGGCGATACTGGCGCGCCGTTGCGGGGGCGAAGCGCCGCGACTGGAGCGCGAAGCCTGCAGGCAGATGACGCTGCGATGACGTTGTCGATGAAGCGCAACGCAGCGCACAGACCTGCATGCGCGCTGTCGCTTCACCTGCCTTGCTGACGTCTTCTCCAGAGTACGGCGCACCATGCGTCGCGGAGCACGGGCGGCGCCGATGGCAGACAGTCGCAGGATCAGCATGCTGGAGCTGGATCGTCACCTGAGCCAGTCACTGGAGCAGGCACGGCATACGCCATTGAACGTGCAGCGCTACGGGCACTCCTGGGTCTGGGTGCTGTCCAGTGACGCCTGGGCAGATGCGGCGCGCTGGGCGGCACTGGATGGTAGTGCGCACCCATTGGTGGCGCTGCGAAAAGCCCTCGATCTGCAGCTGCGGCCCTGGCCCGAGGCGGCCATGAGCCCGCTGCCGCTTGATGCAGGCGATGCGCGGCTGCTGCAACGCGCGGCCCTGCTGGTGGTCATGCGCGATCTGAACAGTGCCCAGCGCGTGTACGACGACCTGCGCTATCACCAGGCCTATCGGATGTTCATCGGCCTCGATCATGGAACAGCGTGGTCGCCGATGCAGTGCGTGCGGCTGCTGCAGGCCTGCGCGCACCCGTTGCTGCGCGGCTGCATCGACGATGCGCTGGCCAGCGTGCCGCAGCATCTGTTCGAGTCTGCATGTGCACCGGCTGCACGTGTTGCGCCTGCACCAGTACACGCGCAGCGAATTGCCGGCGGATGTTTATCGTACTGACACATGCACCGCTGACCATGGCGCAGCGGTCTCTTCCAGGATGACGAGGGCGGAACAATGGCAAGGCAGGTTCGTGGTCGCAGGGCTCGGCAGCAGGGTTTCAGCCTGATCGAAATCATGGTGGTGGTGGTGATCATCGGCATCCTCGCCGCATTGATCGTGCCGCGGTTGATGGACCGTCCCGACCAGGCGCGCGTGGTGGCAGCGCGCCAGGACATCGCGGCGCTGATGCAGGCGCTGAAGTTGTTCAAGCTGGACAACGGTCGCTATCCCAGTGCCGAGCAGGGCCTGCAGGCGCTGGTGAAGCCGCCGCAGGGCAGCGGTGGATTGCCGGTAACGCCGTATCTGGATCGCCTGCCCAATGACCCGTGGGGCCATCCGTACCAGTACCAGGTTCCCGGAACCCATGGCGACATCGATGTGTTCTCGCTGGGGGCGGACAGCAAGCCCGGTGGCGACGCCGGAAATACGGATATCGGCTCCTGGCAGCTGTGAGGCAGGCCGATGGCAGCCCGGACGCGTTCGGTCTCGTGCATCCGCCAGCGTGGCATGGCGGTGATCGTCGCCCTGCTGGTGGTGGCACTGGTGGCGGTGATTGCCACCGCGCTGCTGACCCGGCAGTCGGCGCAGCTGCGCGCGCTGCGCGGCGACCAGTTGCGCGCGCAGGTGCGCATGGCGGTGGATGCCACGCTGGAGCGTGCGGCGCAGCAGCTGCGTGAGGATGTAAAGGAACAGCTGACCACGGTGCGCAGCGGGCGCTGGTCGCGCCCATTGGAGCTGCAGGCGCCGTTGCCGGTGCAGCTGCAGCTGGTCGATGCGCAGTCGATGTTCAACCTGCGCAACCTTCTGGCGCATGGCAGGCCGGACCCCGAGGCGCGGCGCGCGTTCATCGCGTTGTGTGCCGGGCAGGGGCTGGGCCAGGGCGCCTGCGCATCCGCCGCGGACCACATCCAGGGGCGCCTGCGCGGTGGCGACATGCAGGCGCAGGCACCGCTGCCGCGCGAATCACTGATCGAACAGGCGTTGCTGGGTGCCGATCCGGTGGCGTTGCAGGCGCTGGCGCGGCGCACCGTGGTGTTGCCGGCGCAGACCCTGGTCAATGCCAACACCAGCGACCTGAGCCTTCTGCAGGCGGTGACGCCTGCGGTCGATCCGGCACGGCTGCAGGCGTTGCTCGGTGAGCGCGACGCTGGCCATTGGCTGCTCAATCGCGGCGACATCGCCAACCGACTCCAACTGAGCAACGAACAGATGGCCGTGCTTCCCCTGGGTATCCATAGCGAGTGGTTCCTGGCCGTCGGCCAGGTGCAGGCTGACGGTAGCGCGGTTGATTTTCGCGCGCTGCTCTGGCGCGAGTACCGCGACGATGGCGTGCGTGTGCAACGCGTGTGGACGAGGATCGGCGCATGAACGTGCAGCTTCGGGTGCGCCTGCCGGCGCTTGAGCGCCTGCGCGCCGACAGCGAGGTGGACTGGGCGCAGCTGCACAAGGGCGAGGTGCTGGCTCACGGCCGCGACACGCTGGCGGCGCTGGGCCTGCGGCATCCGCAGGCTGCGGTGCATGCCTGCCTCGATCCGAACGACCTGATCCTGCTGGAACTGCAGCTGCCACCGTTGTCCGGGCGCCGCCTGCAGTCGGCGCTGCAGGGTGAGGTGGAGGCGATGCTGCTGGATGACCTGCAGGAGGTGGCGCTGGCCCACGGCGCGCAGGCGGCGGACGGCACGGTTCCTGTGGCCTGGCTGGGCCAGCAGGCGCTCCTGCAGGCGCAGCAGCTGCTGGCTTCGTGTGCACTGCGGCTGCAGGCACTGTATCCGACGCCGCTGCTGCTGCCCTGGCAGGACGGTCATGCCACGCTGCAGGTCAGCGGCGAGCATCTGCTGGTACGCAGCGGGCGCGATCGGGGTTTCGTTCAATGGTATGGCGGACGTGACGCCTGCGCGGTGATGCAGGCGCTGGCCGTGCGCCTGCAACAGGCCGGCGTGCAGGGCGTGCAGTGGATCGACGGCGTGCCGCCGACGTGGCCGGATAGCCCGCCGGCCACCGCCGTCACGCATGAACGGCAGGCCTCTGGCCCGCTGCCGGGTTGGTCATTGCCGCTGCCCGGCACAGGCCGACAAGCCCCCCGACTGGCTATCGGCCTGGCACTGGCGGCAGTGCTGCTGGCTGCACTCGGCCTGCAGCTGCAGGTCTCGCGTTGGCGGGTCGAGGGCGAGGCCCTGCAACAGGACATGGCACGCCAGTTCAGCGCACGCTTCCCGGAGATCACCGGTGTGGTGGACCCGGTGTCGCAGGCAAGGCGAGCACTGGCCGTGCCACTGCCGGCGCCGCCGTTGCCGCCGCTGCAGCGTCAGGTAGCCGGCACGCTGCAGGCGGTTCCTGAGCTGGCGGGGCAGGTGCGCAGCCTGCATTACCAACCGGGCCAGCTGGACATGGAGCTGGATGCCGATGCCCAGGCATTGGCCGACGATCCACAGCGGCTTGAGCACTGGCAGCAGGCGGTGCAGGCGCAGGGCCTGCAGCTGGCGCGCGAAGCCGGTGGACGCCTGCGGGTGAGCGGAGCTGGACAGTGACGACCCGTACCTTGCGACTGGGCGGGGAACTGGCGGGCCTGCAGCAGCGCTGGCAGCGCCTGCCACCGCGCGACCGGCTGATGCTGTGGGTGATGGTGATGGCGCTGCTGGCGGCGGGTCTGTGGATGTTGTGGCTGGAGCCGCTGCTGAAGCAGCGCACGCATTGGCAGGCCGAGCTGCCGCGGCTGCAGGCGCAGGCGCGTGTACTGGCACCACTGCTGCAGGCACGCGAGCGCCAGCAGCAGACGCAGGGGCAGCGCCCGACGATGGCCGGGCTGCGTGACGGGATCAAGTCGGCCGGCCTTGCCGACGGACTGCATATCGAAGCGCGCGACGGGCGTTGGCACCTGCAGGTGCAGGCGGTGCCCGCTGACGCGCTGTGGAACTGGCTGCTGCCCGTGCTGGCCGATCCGGCCATCGAACTGCAGCAGCTGCAACTGACACGCACAGGGGATGCGAACATGCCGGCGGCACGGATTTCCGGAAACATCGTGATGGCGCTCAACGTGGGTGCACATCCATGAGGGCGATGCGCAGCCTTGCCTGCAGTACCGCACTGGCCCTGATCGTGTGCATGGCCCACGCACCGGCGCCGGTGCTGGCGCAGGACACCCGCGATGAGCCGGTGCAGTTGAACCTGGTGGATACCGATATCGGTGGCGTACTGCGCATGGCGGCGCGCTTCACCGGGCGTCAGTTCCTGGTCGATCCTCGGGTGACCGGCAAGATGACGGTGGTTTCCGATGGTTCGGTCAGCCGTACCCAGGCCTACCAGTTGCTGCTGGGCGCACTGCGTATGCGTGGCTTCGCGGTGGTCGAGAACGGCGGCGTCAGCCGGGTGGTGCCGCAGGCCGATGCCAAGCTGCTTGGTGGCCGGGTCGGCAGCGGTGGTGCAGGGGGCGAGGTCGCCACGCGCACCTTCGCGCTGCGTTACGAGAACGCGGCGGCACTGGTGGCGGTGCTGCGGCCGATGATCAGCCCGGACAATCCGATCACAGCCAATCCGGGCAACAACACCCTGGTGATCACCGACTACGCCGACAACCTGGAGCGCATCGCGCGGGTGATCGCCAGCGTCGATACGCCGGCCGGCATGGACACCGATGTGGTGAAGCTGCAGCAGGGCATTGCCGTTGACGTAGCGGCGATGGTCGCGCCGCTGCTGGATGCGCAGGGCGCCGAGCCCACCCAGAAGGTGGTGGTGATGGCCGACCCGCGCAGCAACAGCGTGCTGCTGCGTTCCAGCAGCCCCGGCCGCACCCGCCTGGCGCGGCAGCTGGTGGAGAAGCTGGACCGCGCGCAGGACGAGTCCGGCAACCTGCATGTGGTCTACCTGCGCAATGCCCAGGCCAACCAGCTGGCCGGTGTGCTGCGTGGCGTGGTGGCCGGGCAGAGCGATGCACCAGCGATGGGTAGCAATGAAGGCATCACACCACTGCCGGGTGACGCCAACCGTTCCACGCCCGCGCAGCCGTCGCAGCCGCAGCAGGCCAAGACCGGAGGCAATGCGCTGGAATCACAGCGGCTCGACCCGAACCGCCGCGACCCGATCGATGCGGGAAGCACTGGTTTCAGCCAGAACGGCATCTCGGTGCAGGCGGACGTGGCCACCAACACGCTGCTGATCTCAGCGCCGGAGCCGGTGTACCGCAACCTGCGGCGGGTGATCGACCAGCTCGACCAGCGCCGTGCACAGGTGCTGGTCGAGAGCCTGATCGTAGAGGTCAACCAGACCGATGCGGCCGAGCTGGGCGTGCAGTGGATGCTGGGCAATGGCCGCACCTTTGGCGGCACCCACTTTGGTGGTGCCACCGGCGGCAGCGGGCTCAATACCGGTGCGCGTACCACGCTGGACGTGCTGCCCAAGGATGGCCTGAAGATCGGCGTGATCGACGGCACCATCAACCTGCCCGGTGTCGGCCAGATCCTCAACATGAAAGCGCTGGCCAACGCGCTGCAGAGCAAGGGCGGCGCCAACATCCTGTCCACGCCGAACCTGATGACGCTGGACAACGAGGCGGCCAGCATCATGGTCGGCCAGACCGTGCCGTTCGTCAGCGGCCGCTACGTGACCGACGGCGGTGGTGGCAGCAACAACCCGTTCCAGACCATCGTGCGCGAGGACGTCGGCCTGAAGCTGCGGGTGCGCCCGCAGATTTCCGAGGGCGGCACGGTGAAGCTGGACATCTACCAGGAAGTCAGCAGCATCGACGCGCAGAGTGCCAACAGTGCCGCCGGCATCATCACCAACAAGCGAGCGCTGGATACCAGCGTGCTGCTGGACGATGGCCAGATCATGGTCCTGGGTGGCCTGCTGGAAGACAACGTCAGCCACGGTCGTGATGCGGTGCCGGGGCTGGGCAAGCTGCCGCTGCTGGGGGCGCTGTTCCGCAGTGATACGCGCAAGCGCTCCAAGACCAACCTGATGGTGTTCCTGCGCCCGCACGTGGTGCGCGACCCCGCCGCCGGCCAGCGCCTGACCCGCGACCGTTACGACTACATGCGCAACGCGCAGGCCGGCGCGCAGCCGGTACAGAGCTGGGCATTGCCGGCGCTGTCGGCACCACAGCTGCCGCCGCAGGACCTGTCTGTACTCGGCCAGGGCAATGCGCGCGACGGGCAGGGCCAGCCGCTGCAGAACACCAGCCTGGCGGCGTTGTATCCGGCCGGTGACGGCGACGCGCAGCTGGTGCAGTTCGCGCAGGGGCTGGACCCGGCACGTGCCAGCCAGGGCGTGGCGCAGGTGCGGGCACTGGGCCTGCAGGCCTATGCCGAAGCGACGCCGGGCGAGAGCGGGCAGCGCCTGCGCGTGCGACTGCCGCGCGATCCGGCGACGCTGGACCCGGCACTGCAGCAGCTGCGCGGGCTGGGCTACACGCCGGAACTGGTGATCGGGCCGTGAGCGCCGACGCGCCGCTGCCGTACGCCTGGGTGCGCAGCCATGGCGTGATGCTGTCCGAGGCGGGCGGCGAGCCCCTGTTGCTGGGCACCGCCGACACTGCGGCGTGGGCCGTGGCTGAACTGCGCCGCCGGCATGGCCCGCTGCCGTTCCATGCGCTGGATGCGGCGACCTGGCAGCAGCGCTTGGGCGAACAGTACCGTGACGGCGGCGATGCCGCTGCCGTGGTCGGTGCCGCCGAAAGCGAAGTCGATCTGGACCGGCTGATGCAGGACATGCCGGAGGTCACCGATCTGCTGGATGCACAGGACGATGCACCGGTGATCCGCATGATCAATGCACTGCTGGCACAGGCTGCACGCGATGGCGCCAGCGATCTGCATATCGAGCCGTTCGAGACTCATTCAGTGGTGCGCTACCGGGTGGACGGCACGCTGCGCGACATGGTGCAGCCCCGGCGCGCACTGCATGCGGCGCTGGTGTCGCGCATCAAGATCATGGCCCACCTGGACATCGCCGAGAAGCGCCTGCCGCAGGACGGGCGCATCGCGATCCGTGTGGGCGGGCGGCCACTGGATATCCGTGTCTCCACGGTGCCGACGGGGCATGGTGAGCGTGCTGTGCTGCGCCTGCTGGAAAAGGATGCCGGCCGACTGCAGCTGCAGCGACTCGGCATGGCCGATGACACCCTGGCCACGTTTACCGGGTTGATCCGGCAGCCGCACGGCATCGTGCTGGTCACCGGGCCGACCGGCAGCGGCAAGACCACGTCGCTGTACGCCGCACTGGGCCAGCTCGACAGCAGCACCAGCAACATCCTCACCGTGGAAGACCCGGTGGAGTACGACTTCGCCGGCATCGGCCAGATCCAGGTCAACGCGCGCATCGGCATGAGCTTTGGCACCGCGCTGCGCGCGATTCTGCGCCAGGACCCGGACACGATCATGATTGGTGAGATCCGCGACCTGGAAACCGCACAGATTGCGGTGCAGTCGTCGCTGACCGGGCATGGCGTGCTGGCCTCGCTGCACACCAACGATGCGATCTCGGCGGTGACCCGCCTGGCCGACATGGGCGTGGAGCCCTTCCTGCTGGCCTCGTCGCTGCGCGGCGTGCTGGCGCAGCGGTTGGTGCGGCGGCTGTGCACGCAGTGCCGGCGCGCCGAGGTGGATGGCGAGGGCCGAACCGTGTGGCGCGCGGTCGGTTGCGCGGCCTGCGCCAACAGCGGCTATCGGGGTCGTACCGGCATCCACGAGCTGTTCGTGGTGGACGACCGGGTACGCGCGTTGATCCATGTAGGGCAGGGTGAGCCTGCGCTGCGCGAGGCGGCACGGCGCGCTGGCATGCGGACCTTGCGGCAGGATGGCCAGCGCTGGGTCGACAGCGGAGTGACCACGCTGGAAGAGATCCTGCGCGTCACCGGCGACGATTGAGGCCAGCATGGCACTGTTCGACTACCAGGCTGCCAACGCGCAGGGCCGCATCGAGAAGGGCCAGTTGGATGCCGACAGCCCGCGCGGTGCTCGCCAGCTGCTGCGTGGGCGCGGGCTGACCCCTGTGCAGGTGAGTGCGGCGCGCAGTGCCGGCAGTGGCTGGGGCGCTCGTCGGCTGTCCGCCAGCGAGCTGGCCTGGGCTACGCGCCAGCTGGCCAGTCTGCTGGCCGCCAGCCTGCCGCTGGAAGGTGCATTGAGTGCGGTGATCGAGCAGGCCGAGCGCCCGCACGTGGCCCAGGCACTCACCGCCGTGCGCGCGGACGTGCGTGCAGGCCAGCGGCTGACCGTAGCACTGGCCGCGCGGCCACGCGATTTTCCGCCGATCTATCGGGCGCTGGTGGGTGCAGGTGAAGACTCCGGCGACCTGGCACGGGTGATGGAGCGCCTGGCCGACTACATCGAAGAACGCAACGCACTGCAGGCCAAGGTACTGACGGCCTTCATCTACCCGGCGGCGATCAGCCTGGTGTCGGTGGCGATCGTGATCTTCCTGCTCAGCTACGTGGTGCCGCAGGTGGTGACAGCGTTCGTGCAGGCGCGGCAGACGCTGCCGATGCTGACCCAGGTGATGCTGGCGGCCAGCGCGTTCGTGCGCAGCTGGGGCGTGTGGTTGGGGCTGGGCATCGCTGCGCTGGTGGTGGCCTGGCGGTTGGCCCTGCGCAAGCCAGAGTTGCGCCTGCGATGGGACGCGATGCTGCTACGGTTGCCGATGATCGGGCGCTTCGTGCTGGGGGTGAACAGTGCGCGTTTCGCCTCGACGCTGGCGATCCTGCTCGATGCCGGCGTGCCGCTGCTGCGTGCACTGGAGGCGGCGCGGCAGACCCTGGGCAACGCGTTGCTGGCGCGCTGTGCCGATGATGTGTCCGCGCGTGTACGCGAAGGCGCTGCGTTGGGTTCTGCATTGAAAGTACAGAAAGTGTATCCGCCGATCCTGGTGCACCTGGTTGCCAGCGGCGAGAAGACCGGCTCGCTGGCGCCGCTGCTGGATCGCGCCGCGCAGACCATCTCACGCGAGATCGAGCGTCGCGCGATGGCGCTGACCGCCCTGCTGGAACCGACCATGATCCTGGTGATGGGTGGCGTGGTGCTGACGATCGTGCTGGCCGTGCTGATGCCGATCATGGAAATGAACCAGCTGGTGCAGTGATGCGCAACGGACATCACGGGTAGCGGCGGGCCATGCCCGGCGAGCGCGCAGCGCGGCACGCTTTCGATTCTCCACACAATCCTCCACACCTTTTTTCGATCTTCCACAGGTTTCTTAAGCGGCCTGTCATCGGCGCGGACCAGCATGGACACGTCGCCGCAGAGTGGGCTGGGAGGCCCTCGGCGGCAGCAGGCGTGTAGTGACCGTTCCTCCCTTGGTGTTTCCCTTCGCAGTAAACCCTTCAGGAGAAGATCATGAACAAGTACAAGACCCTGGCCGCGCTGGTTGCTACCGCGCTGCTGGCCTCTGCCGGTGCCGCTTCGGCCCAGCAGGCTCTCGTCAACGGTGGTGGCGCTTCGCTGCCGTCCGACCTGTACAAGGGCTCGACCGACAGCATCCTGCCGTCGAACTTCAGCTATGCCGTGACCGGTTCGGGCAAGGGCAAGCAGGCCTTCCTGGAAAACAAGATCGCGATCTTCATCCCGACCGGCACGGGCAACGTGCATTTCGCCGGCAGCGACTCGGTGCTGAGCCAGACCGAGATCGACACCTACAACACCACCTACAACAGCGCGAGCTCGACCACCAAGTTCGGCCCGCTGCTGCAGCTGCCGTCGGTCGCCACCTCGGTCACCATTCCCTTCAACAAGGTTGATCCGGCCGGCTCCTCCGTCGACCTGACCGTGGCCCAGGCCTGCGGCATCTTCTCGGGCAAGATCACCAACTGGTCGAGCATCGGCACCGGCCGCAGCGGCCCGATCAAGGTCTTCTACCGCAGCGAGAGCAGCGGCACCAGCGAGCTGCTGACCCGCTTCCTGGCCAGCGCCTGCCAGCCGGCCGACGTCTCGGGCACCACCCTGAAGCTGACCGGCGGCGTCCCGGCGTTCTCGGTGCAGTCGACCTTCGCCAACCTGTTCAGCACCATTCCGTCCAACTTCGAAGCCGCGCCGACCGCTCCGAACACCAACGCTGGCACCCTGCTGTTCAACGCCGTGAACGCCAATGACGGCGCTATCGGCTATGTCGGCCCGGACGTGATCCCGAACCTGAAGGACGCGACCAAGGTTGCCAAGCTGAAGGGCTACTCGCCGGATGAAGTGAGCGTTGCTGCCACCCTGAACACCATTGCTCCGCCGTCGTCTGCTGCCGACATCGCAAACCCGGCGAAGTGGGTCCCGGTGTTCACCAACCCGTCGGCCGGCTACCCGATCGCCGGCTACACCAACCTGGTGTTCGGCCAGTGCTACCGCACCGCTCTGCCGCGCACTGCCGTGCGCAACTTCCTGGAAGCGCATTACAACCTCGGCGCCACCGGCACCAACGATGCTGCCGTGCGCGCGCATGGCTTCATCCCGCTGACCCAGGTGTGGCGTGAAGCGATTGCCAACAACCTGATCGCGGCTTCGGCTCCGAACGGCCTGAGCAACGCCAACACCTGCACCACCGGCGTCGGCCGCTGATCCAGCGGTTGCACTGAAATGGGCGCCGGCCGAGAGGTCGGCGCCTTTCCATTTTCTGGGAGGGCGGGTTCTGTCTTGAGGACTGCGATTGTGCACCCTGAAGGCGGGTCGCTCACGTCCCAGGCAAGAATTTCCAGAGATCGAACATGCAGACTCAGCGAAAGCTTGCACTTCTTGCCGGTATCGTATTGCTGGCAGCAGCGGACGTGGCTTCGGCGCAGAAGACGGTGGTCAATGGTGCCGCTGCGCCCCTGCCGGCAGATGTATACAGGAATGGCAGCGAAGGAATACTGCCGTCCTACATGAGCTATGTCATCGTGGATTCCGCAGTTGGAAAGCGGGCATTCCTCGAGAACGACTTTGGCCTCCTTGTCGCTGGTGAAGGCGGCAATGTCGACTTCGCTGTCAGCGAGCAGGCCTTGAGCCAGACTGAGCTGAACCAGTACAACGCTCGCTTCAACTCCAGCACATCTGCAGTGGTGCATGGCCCATTGATGCAGCTGCCCTCGATGCTGGCGCCGATCGCACTTCCGTTCAATCAGGCTGCCGCCGATGGGTCCATTCTTGATCTGACGACGTCGGTGCTGTGTGGCATCTTCTCGGGCAAGATTACCGACTGGAGCTCTACTGGTAGTGGCCGCCGGGGCCCGATCACAGTGGTCTACCGACTGGAAAGCAGTGGTGCGACGGAGCTTCTCACGCGCCACCTGACCTCTGCCTGCCAGCCCGCGGATGTTGCTGGAACGTCTCTCAGGTTGATCAATGGATACCCTGGATTCTCGGTGCAGTCCAAGCTTGCCGGGGCATTCGTCGATGGCAGGGTGCCCACGAATTTCATAGCTTCTTCCGGCGCTGGAGACAGGAATGCCTACAACACAGTGTTCGCGCAGAGCGGTCGTATTGGCTACAGCGGACCTGCGCAGATACCGGATCTGAACGATGCGACAAGGGTGGCGAAGGTGAAGGGGTTCTCGCCGGGAGAGATCAGCGTTCCGGCGACGATGAACCAGATCGCTCCGCCAGGCTCGTCTGCCGACATCTGGAATCCGGCCAAATGGGCGCCGCAGTTCACCTATCCACAATCAGGGTATCCGATCGTCGGATTCACTTACCTGCTGATTCCGCAATGCTATCGCAAGGCCCTGGTCAAGAACGGTGTCCGCGCATTCCTGGAGAAACATTACAACCTGGGGAATGCAGGCACTCACGATGCAGCCATTCGCGCGCTCGGATTTGTTCCGTTGACGCCTACGTGGCGGGAGGCCGTTGCCTTCCATTTTGTTTCTTCCTCATCCCAGACAGGACTGGGCAACGCGAATACCTGCGCAGGCATTGGTCGCTGATTCCGCGGATTCGCTGAACTGGGTCCTGGCCCTCGGGCCGGGACCTTTGCTGTCCACGCGCTTGAGCCAGGTGAAGGCGGTGTCGTTTTCCCGCCTTGATGGCCGTCTATCTGATAGTGCCCCTCAACGCAGACGGGCAATCGAATCCTTCTTCCGCCGCAGGCCGTCGTCGGCCGCAAGAGGTCCCGATGTCGCACACGCTCAAGACCGCCCCGACCACGCTGCTGCGCAACCATCCAATGGCCTGGGCCATTGCGCTGGCGCTTGGCGCGTCGCCATGGGTCCCTGCCCAGGCCCAGCAGGCCTTCAGCCCGGGCTGGTTCGCCGATCGCGGCGCGGCCCAGGGCGCAGCGGCGCAGAGTGGGCGCATGCCCAACGGGGTGCCGATCCAGTTCCAGTTGCCGGCGCAGCAGCAGGACGCCGCACGCCAGAAGCTGCAGCAGTCCATTGACAATCTTGGTACCGCGGCGCAGGCCATCGCATTGCAGCAACGGTTGCAGGAACAGGCCCGGCTGGCGCGACGCGATGCGGGCTTCGTGGTCGCAGATGGCCTGGGCAAGGACGGCCTGAACGTCGATGAGAACCCGCTGACCCGCGGCTGGTTGAATGCACGCGAGGCGATCCAGTCCCAGGGCAGCGATGGGCGGATCCAGGTCAGCATCGAGCAAACTGCCGACAAGGCGATCCTGAACTGGGAGACCTTCAACATCGGTGGCAACACCACGCTGAGCTTCCAACAGAACCCGGATTGGGCGGTGCTCAACCGGGTCAACGATCCCAACGCCCGGCCCAGCCAGATCCTTGGCCAGCTGAAGGCCAATGGCACGGTGTTCGTGGCCAACCGCAACGGCGTGGTGTTCGGCAACAACAGCCAGGTCAACGTCCGTAACCTTGTCGCCGCGGCGGCACGGATCAGTGATGGGCAGTTCCGCGACAACGGCCTGTTCAGCGCCGACAGCAATACCGCCGCGCTCAGCGAGGCCTTCGGCAAGGTGATGGTCGAGCAGGGGGCGCGTATCGTTACGCATGCACCCGGAACGGCCACCCGCGGCGGCGGCTACGTGCTGCTGGCAGGCAGCAGCGTGGAAAATGCGGGACAGATCGAGACCCGCAAGGGCCAGACGCAGCTGGCGGCGGGCGACAGTTTCGTGATCCGTCGCGGCGTCGGCACCGCGCAGAACACTGCGTCGACTACGGCCGGCAACGAGATCGCGCCGCGCTTCGTGCAGGGCAGCAGCGCGGGTGATGTGCGTAACAGCGGCCTGATCCAGGCCCGCGAGGGCGACATCACCCTGGCTGGTCGTACGGTCGAGCAGGCCGGCGTTGCCGTCGCCACCACCACGCTGGCCCAGCGCGGCACCATCCATCTGCTCAACGCGATCAGTGATCGCCAGGGCCAGGTGATCCTGGGATCGGGTGCGACCACGGCAGTGCTGATCGAGGACGACGGCAAGAGCGCCGTGCTGGACACCCAGCGCGATGCATTGATCAAGGCGTCGGCGGAGCAGGATGCCCTGCGCGCGGCAAGCAGCACAGGCACGTTCGACAACCTGTCGCGGCTGCAGGACCGCCGCGACCAGTCGCGGGTGGAGATCGTCTCCGGTGGCGACATCAATTTCAAGGATGGCTCGTTGACCCTCGCGACTGGCGGCCAGGTGGTCGGTGACGCGGCGCGCCGCAGCTACGTGGGCAACGCGGCGCAGGTCGATGTCTCTGGCGCGGTCGGTGTGCGTGTGGCGATGGAAAGCAACAACGTACAAGTGAAGGTGCAGGGCAACGAGCTGCGCGATTCGCCCGACAACCGCGACAGCGGCACGCTGATCAGCAGCGAGGTCTGGATCGATCGTCGCGAACTGCAGCGCGTGGCCGCCGGTAGCGGTGGCCATGCCGCCGAGCGCTGGTATGCCGGTGGTGGCCTGCTTGAGGTGGGCGGCTATCTGGACAACCAGCGCCATTCGATTGGCGAATGGGCTGCACAGGGCGGCACCGTGCAGCTGTCCGGAACCGAGGTGGTGACCCACGGTGGCTCCAGGATCAACCTGGCCGGTGGCAGCCTGGATGTCCAGTCCGGTGTGATCAAGCAGAGCTGGCTGCGCGGCACCGATGGGCAGCTGTACCGACTGGATGACGCGCCTGCGGAGATGCTGTACGCCGGCCTGTACAAGGGATTCGAGGTTGATCACCAGCGCTGGGGCGTCAGTGAGGCCTTCCGCAATCCGCTGGTGGCGCCGGGCGAACGGGTTGACAATGGCTATACGGTTGGGCGTGACGCCGGCCGGCTGGTGATTTCTGCGCCGACTGCGGTGCTGCAGGGCGATATCGGTACCCAGGTGTTCCAGGGCGCACAGCAGGCCAAGGCACCTGACCAGGGCGGCGATGGCTACGCGCAGGCACAGACGGCGGTGGCGCGCAACGCACAGCTGTGGCTGGGCCGCTATGACAGCGCAGGACGCAATGCGGTCTTCGATACCCAGGTGCGGATCGGGGAGGGAGCGCAGCCGGTGGCCGACTGGACCCTGCATGCGCCCATATCGGCACAGCAACGCAACACCCTATGGCTGGACGCGGGCCGTCTAAGTGAGCAGCAATGGGGGCGCCTGGACCTGGCCACTGCGGGCAGCATCGCCCTCGACGGCAAGCTGCGCCTGCAGGATGGCGGGCAGCTGGTGCTGACCGCCAGTGACATCCGCCTTGGCGGTGATATCGGCATTGCCGGTGGTCAGCTGCGGGCCAGCAATCTGCTGGCCGTGACGGATGGCCCGGTGGTTCCGCTGCTGCAGGCCGGGCGTGGACGGGTGGAGATCGCCGATGGCGCGCGCATCGACCTTGCCGGCCGCTGGAGCAATCTGCTGCTGGACCCCAGCGCGGCACAGGGCCAGGCATGGAGCAATGGCGGCAGCCTGCAGCTGGAGAACAGCCACGACGTGAAAGTAGGCCGTGGCAGCGAGCTGAGCGTTGACGCGGGCGGCCGCGTCGACAGCGCGGGCAAGGCACGCATCGGCAAGGGCGGCAGCGTCAGTCTGCTGGCCAACAATGTTGACACCGGGAAGGGAAGTGCTGGGCGCCTGACCTTGGCCGGCGACGCACGCATCAGCGCGCTGGGCCAGGGCAGTGGCAGCCTGTCGCTGGGCGATGGCGGACACATCCGAATCGGCGGCGAAACCGGTGCGGACGACGTGCTGGTACTGCGTGGCGAGCTGTTCGGCAGCGGCTTCAGCCAGTATGACATCAACGCCCAGCAGGGCCTGGAAGTGGCTGACGGTGCACGGCTCGATGTGGTCATGCCGGGCTTGCGCCTGGCCAGCGACGCGCAGAAGGCGGGCACCCGCGAGGACGCGCTGCAGACATGGCGGGCACCGCTGTACAGTGCCGACCCGGTGAGCGGGCGCATCAACCAGCGTGCGGGTGCCGGCCTGGTCCTGCGCTCGCAGTTCGGCAATCGCGGCGGTGACCTGCGCATCGGCAAGGGTGCCAATGTGCAGGTCGATCCGGCGCAGTCCATCGAACTTCGCGGCGGCGGCAACATTACCGTGGAAGGGCGCCTGCACGCTGCCGGCGGGCGGATCCGGCTGGATGACGTGCGCCTGCCCATTGATCCGTTCGACAGTCAGCCCAACAGCCGCACCTACCGCATTGCCGACGGCGCCGAGCTGGATGTCAGTGGCGACGCCTTCAGCGTGGAGGATTCGGCGCGGCGGCTGCGCGGGCTGGTGCGCAAGGGCGGCAGCATCGAGATCGGAGGCGCGCTGGATTGGGAAGGTGCCGGTCAGGTCAGTGATCGCCCGGTGGATGCCTTCATCGTGGTCGAGGGGGGCGCGCAGCTGCGCGCCGATGGCAGTACCAAGGCATTGCACATCGATGGCCAAGGCCTGCAGCAGGTGGACAGCGATGGTGGCGAAATCGTGCTGCGCTCCGCCAATGCACTTTACTTGCACGGCGGAATGCATGCCGCGGCCGGCGGTGTCGGCGCGCATGGCGGTACCCTTGGCATTGCGTTCATAGGTGGCAACTACGCGAAGGGGGCCAGCAAGGATGTCCAGGTACCCCGGTTCCTCAACCTCAGCCAGAAGCGCGATGTGGCATTCGCGTCGATCATGCCGAAGTACGGCGAGGCACGGTTGTCGGTGGAGCAGATCCGCGACGGGGGGTTCGATAACCTGTCATTGATCGCTGCGGTCCGCAGCGAAGGAGATATCGATCTGCGAATGGCGCAGAGCCTGCGCCTGTCGGGCTCGATCGGCCTGCTGCCGGGGGCGCCGCCGGGCAGCACCATCGCATTGCACGCGCCTTATCTGAAGCTGGCCAATCCGCCCTTGTCGGCGATCAGTGGCAACGAGCCCGAGGTCAGTGGTGAAGCGCCGTTGGCGACGGGGCGGCAGCATCGGTTGCAGGCTGACGCGCGATTGATCGATATCCGCGACCGTGTGGCGCTGGACGGGTTTGACGATGTTTCCCTGCGCAGCAGCGGCGACGTCCGCTTCCTCAAGGGGGCCACCAGCGCCGGTGCACTGGATGCCGACCTGCTGGCTGCGCAACGCCTGGAGATCACCGCCGCACAGTTGTATCCCGTCGCCGGCGCGTCCGCCCGGATCGGGGTCGGTTTCGATCCGGGCAGGTACTCCAGAGATATGATCTGGAAGAGCCCAACCGGCGTGCTGCGCATCAACGGCCTTGCTGGGGCCGCGCCGGCCACCCCGCTGTCGGCGATGGGCAACCTGATGCTGGCCGCTGCGACTGTCGAGCAGGGCGGTGTGGTTCGCGCGCCGATGGGCAGCATTACCCTGGGCGGCACCGACGGCAACCTGCAGGTCGCCTCGAAGGTCTCGTTCCTGCCAGGCAGCCTGACCTCGACCAGTGGTGCGGGGCTCAGCCTGCCCTACGGCGGCACGGTGGATGGCATCCAGTGGCGCCTTGACGGCACAGCGGTTGTGCCACGCAATGTGGGCGGTGGCGGGTTGCCGGTCGGCATCGGCGTCGTCAGCAGCCAGACCGACGTGGCACGCGGTGCGGTGCTGGACATGAATGGCGGGGGAGAGCTGACCGGAGCCGCGTTCGTCAGTGGCCGTGGCGGCTCGGTAGACATCCTGCGCCACGTCCTGGCCGAAGCCAATCCGCGCTACGGTTTCAGCCAGGCCGGCAGCGAGGTCTACGCGATACTGCCGGGCTACACCGGTAGCATTGCGCCGCAGGGCCTGTCCGACGGTGCCGCCGACCCACGCGTGGGCCAGCAGATTGTCGTGCCCAGCGGCGTGCCGGGCCTGGCCGCCGGCACCTACACGCTCTTGCCCGCCAGTTTCGCGCTGCAACCCGGCGCGTTCCGGGTCGAGGTGGGGACGAGCTCCACGACCGGTTCGGCTACGCCGCTGCCCACTGGGACGGGCTCCTGGCGCGTGGCAGGTCACCGCAGCGACGGTCTGGTCGAGACGGTCTCGCCGCTGCTGACTGACCTGCTGCTGACCCCCGCCGCGACCGTGCGCCGTCATTCTGGATACAACGAAACCAGCTATAACGCATTTTCCGCCGCCAGCGCGCAGCGCCTCGGCCTGCCGCGCGGCTGGCAGACGGTCGACGCGGGCATGCTGCGCTTCGAATTGGGCGACGGTGCCGGTCGCCAGGGCACGCCCGCGCTGCGCGTCGAGGGCGAGGCGCGCTTCCAGGCGGCCAGCGGCAGTGCCGGGACGGGGGGCAGCGTGGAGGTGACGCGTGTCAATTCGGTCGGCACGCTCGAGATCATCGCTGCAGGCGGCAAGACTGATACCCGCCGTGATGGGTCGACCATTGAAGCCGACGCACTCAATGCCTTGCAGCCCTCGCGCCTGGTCGTCAACGCGCGGGTACGTTCGACGGCGCCGTCCTTCATCAATGTCAGTGGTGTCGGCGGGGACGTGGTGGTCCGCAGTGGCGCCGTCCTGCGTGCACCGGAGGTGCTGGTCGGGGCGGTGTCCGGTGGCAGCGGCATCGTGGTCGAAGCGGGGGCGGCCATCGACACACTCGGCCTTGGCACCGCCGGGCTGCCTTCCAGTCTCGGCTACGTCTACCAGGTGGGCGGAGGGCTGCTTGCGGTGTCCAATGATCGGCCCGAGATGCTGGCGCACCCGGTCGGTACCGACGGTGCGGCCGTCAACATCGATATCGGTGGGTGCAGCCTGCAAGCGACCTGCACCGGTCAGGCACGGCTGGTGTCCGAGGGCAGCATCAATGTGTCCACCAATGGTCAGCTGCAGCTGCGCGAGGGTGCCACGTATGGCACGCGCGAGTTGGCGCTGGGTGTGGGCAACATCAACCTGGGCTCCGCCGAAGCCATTGCGCGGGCAGCAGCGGTGGCTGCGCTGCCGCCAGGCATGACGTTGAACCAGCAGGTGCTGGGCGACCTGCTGCGCGGCAATACCGCCACGGGCGCGCCGGCACTGGATACGCTGCGCTTGAATGCCAGCGAGGCGATCAATGTGTTCGGCAGTGTGGATCTGGATACCCGCGATGCGGCAACCGGAAAGCCCGCCCTGCGCAACCTGGTGCTGGGCACGCCCGCGATCCACGGTTATGGCGACAGCAGTGACCGGGCACGCATCTTTGCCGCGGACCTGACCTGGGCCGGCCAGCTGGGCAGCGCGTCGGCACTCGGCAGCACCCAGACGCCGCCGGCCGCGCCGGGCATTGCCGCTCGACTGGGTAGTGGGCAGCTGGACATCATCACCGATACCCTGCGTCTGGCGCCTTCGCCGCGTTCGCAGCCGTTGCCGGAAGTGGTGGCCGGGCGCCAGGTGCTGGGCTTTGCCGGCGTCAACCTGCAGGCGGCGCGCGAACTTGTGTTCGCAGGCAATGGCGCGCTGCAGGTCCATCAGCACCAGGGTGACTATGTCGCCGGCAGCGGTTGGACATTCACCGGCGGCAATCTGGACATCCAGGCGCCGTTGATCACCGGTGCGGCCGGCGCGAAGCTGTCGCTGAAGGCCGGAGGTACGCTCACTGCGCACGGTGCGGCGGCGGGCAGGGCGGCCGATGCGCTGGGCGCCGAGCTGGACCTGGGTGCCAGCGACATCGTGCTCGACACACGTTTCGCCCTGGCTTCGGGCAGGTTGGTGGCCAACGCCGATCATTCCGTGCGCCTGGGCAGCAAGGCCGACCTGGACCTGTCCGGACGCAAGGTCAGCCTGTTCGACGTCGATAGCTACAGCTGGGGTGGCGATGTCGAGCTGACCGCCAAGGAGGGCAGCGTGCTGACGGATGCTGCATCGCGGATCGATGTTTCGGCGCGCAACAACCGGTCCGGGCGATTGACCGTCACCGCACTCGGTGCCAGCGACGGTCGCGTCGACCTGGCCGGGCAGATCCTCGGCCAGGCCAGCGCTCGCCACGACGTCGGTGGCAGCGTGGTGCCGTATGACAGCGGCGAACTGCTGGTGCGCGCGCAGCAGCTGCAGGACTTCAGTGGCCTGAACCAACGCCTGACCCGCGATGGCGTGACTGGCGCGCGCAGCTTCCAGATCAAGCAGGGCGACCTGGTGATCGGTGATGAAGTGAAGGCGCGCAAGGTTGACATCAGCGTGGATGGCGGCGCGCTTCGGGTGAACGGCCGCATCGACGCCAGTGGTGAGCAGGTGGGCATCATCCGCCTTGCGGCGCGCGACGACCTGCAGGTGGATGGCACCCTGGATGCGCACGGCACCGCGCTGCGCGTGGACAGCTACGGCAGCATCATCGACAGTCCGAACCGCGCCATCGTCGAACTGGAGAGTCGCAGCGGAACGCTGGCATTGGGGCGCACGGCCAGGATCGATCTACGCAGCGGCACCGATGTGGTGGCCGGCAACGGTGCGGGCCAGAACGATGGCCGTGCGCGCGGCACGCTGGCCCTGAACATGCCGCGAAGCGGCGCGGCCGATGCGTCCATTCGCAGCGAAGCAGGCCTGCAGGTGATGGGAGTACGCGACATCTTCGCCACGGGTGTGCGCCGCTATGAAGATGCGCCGTTGGCGACGACCCCGGATGTGAACGGCCATCGTTCGCAGATGGTGACGCAGGCCTGGCTGGACAGCGTGGTCGACCCGGACAGCGCGGCCTGGATGAATGCCGCGTTTGGCAACGCCGACCTGTCCGCACGCCTGGCGGCCTTGGGTAGCGTACGACTGCGACCGGGCGTGGAAATCGTCGGCGTGCCCTCGGCGGCCAACCCCGATGGCGACCTGACCGTCAGTGGCGATCTGGACCTGTCCGGGTATCGCTATGGCCCGCAGGCCAATCGCGCTGATCCAGCACGTCGTGGCTTCGGTGAGGCCGGAGCACTGCGCCTGCGTGCCGCGGGTGATCTGCATGTCTATGGCAGCATCAACGATGGCTTTGCGCCACCTCCGGTGAGCCCAGACGATGCCGGCTGGCAGCTGTTCGAGGGCAGTGATGCCTCCGTCGGCGTCACGCCGTTCGGCGCTGACATCGTGGTGCCCGGTGATGGCGTGGTGCTGGAGGTCGGCTCACGCTTCCCGGCTTCGTCGGTGCTGAACTACGCCATCAAGGTGCAGGCCACGCGGCTTCCGGCAGGCACGACACTGCCGGTGGAGATGACCCTGACCCAGGCCCTGCAGCTGCCTGCTGGCACGGTGTTGTCCGCCGCAATCACCCTGAACGATGGCCAGGTCCACGCCGCCGGGACGGTGCTTGCGCAGGCCCTGACAGTACCGATGGGCGCGCGCCTGGCCGCCGGCTTCCAGCTGCGAAGCGCTGCAGACGTCGCAGCGCACACGTGGCCCGCCGGCGTGCCGTTGCCGACGGAACTGCGGTTGGCGGCGAGTACGCCGTTGCCGCGTGGTGCACTGATTCCGTCGATGACCCTGGTCAAGCTTCCGGGTGGCATGCCGGTTAAGCTGCGCCCCTCGGACAGCGATGGACGGCAAGGGCGCAACTGGGCGCTGGCACAGATGCTGCCCGAGGGCACCACGTCATGGGATCTCTCGTTGGTGGCCGGTGCAGATACCGAGTCCTCCGATCCTCGCCTGCGCAGATTCGGTGCCAGTGGTGATCTGATGCTGTCCGACACGCATTACGGTGTGATCCGCGATGCGCTGAAGCAGAACAAGTTCGTGCGCGAACGGCGGGTGACGGCGGAGGGCGCGCTGCGCGAGAACGTGGACACCAGTTGGATCGGCAAGACCGCCAAGGCGCTTGCCGAGCACCTGGGCAAGAGCGAGGATGCGCTGTGCGCCGCCGGCGGAAGCTGCATGAACGCGCCCTATCTGTTCACCAAGCTGGGAGCCGAGGAATTGGCGGGCGATCCTGACCTGGAAGGCACATCGGTCAAGGACTTTGGTGACTTGCCTTGGGTGGGGATGAGCGAGGAGGCGATCTGTAATCCGCCCGAGGCGGGCTATTGCGTGATGCCGGGTGAGATGCGCGAGATCACCACGATGGGGCCACCGCGGCATGGAACGCCGATGTGGAGCGTCCTGCGCACCGGCACCGGTGATCTGCAGCTGTCGGCTGCCAGGGACGTGCAGATGCGTTCGGTGTTCGGCGTGTACACGGCCGGTACCCCGACGTCGCTTGGCAATGGTCACGATGCCCGCTTCCAGTCAGGTCGCAGTCCGCTCGGAGACCGCGATTCGCTGCTGGGCCTGCTGCAGTCGACCGGTGACTATGATGCCGCGCTTGCGGCTTACCAGGCGTGGTATCCGGACCATGGCGGAAACCTGAGTGTGATTGCGGGTCGTGATGTCACCGGAGCAACCTGGGGCAGTCGTTCCGCTACAGGCGGATCCGACAACGGTGTCGCTGGCACCTTCAGCAGCGCCACCGGTGGCTGGCTGTGGCGGCAGGGCACCGGAACAACCACGGGTGTAGAGCCGGTAGCCACCAGTTGGTGGATCAACTTCGGCACCTACGCCGCGTTCAATCCCACTGACATCCGGGACAATCCGAAGATGGTTGGTTTCACCGGCCTCGGCACCTTGGGTGGTGGCAATCTTGAGGTCGAGGCAGGCCGTCATGGCGGCGTGACAGCCGCCAAGGGTGAAGCACTCGGCGTTCTCGGCGGCACCCTCTACTCGACAGCGATCAATGCGGCAGTGGGCGCCACCGGTCGCGTTGATGATGGCCGCCTTGTACAGACCGGTGGTGGCGATCTGAGCCTGCGGTTCGCCGGTGCGTTGAATCCGCTGCTGGCCGCAACGTCGATGAGCCAGACCGGCAACACCCAGGCCCCACAGCTCAGCGGCACGCTGGTCAATCTGCGAGGCCACCTCGGCATTGATGCCGCACGGATTGGTGGCAGCGTTGTGCGCGCCAATGACTACCGGTCCATCAGCGCCGACCTGCGCGCGAGTGATCCGTTCCGCGCCAGTACCAGCGCTGCGATGGGGGGGCCGCTGCTGGTGCTGGGCGATGCGGTCGCGGACCTGCAGGCGCGAGGAGATGTCGTCCTTTCCAGTGCCGCGGATGGCGGTCGGGTCCGCCAGTACAATGCGTTCGAGGCCAGGGCGGACGATGGGTCGCGGTTGCTGGGCGTTACCGGATTCTCGCTGTGGACCGCTTCCACTGCGGTCAACCTCTTCTCTGCAGGCGGCGACATCGTGCCTGTTGGGCAGGCGACAACGCAGGTGGAAGCAGATGGTGGATTGGAAAGCGTCGTGGGTGGCGCCGTCTACCGCATCTATCCCTCGCGCTTGAAGGCCATTGCGGCCAGCGGTGACATCAAGCTGTCACGGGCCGAGAACAAAACCGTGCTGATGACTGCTCCAGGTCCCAACAGCACGCTGCAGCTGCTGGCGGGCAACTCCATTCTGGCAGCGAGCGATGCTCCGATGATCAGCAGCTCGGGAGCGGATGTTCGACTTCCCTCACCGTTTGATCCTCTCTTCAATGGGTTCGGGGGCCATAGTCGCAATCAGCTGCTACGCAGCAATCTGTCGCAGGACGGAACGGTGGCACCGCTCAATGTTGGGCTCAGCGACGGTTCGCCATTGTTCGCGTTCGGGCCGAACCGGCCGATGCTGGGCACGCCGCGTGCCGGCGACGGGCAGCCGAACCGCTTCTACGCCGGCAGCGGCGACATCATCGGGCTGCGTACCGGCGGCGAATGGACGCTGGGTACCAGCCCGGGCATGATTCGCACGGTCGGCACCTGGTATGACGTGTCGGCGCCGGTTCAGCTGCGCGCAGGCATGGACATTCTCGGCAGCTCGGTCATGGCGATGAACAATGGCAGCACCGACATGACCGTGGTCCAGGCTGGCCGTGACGTCGTGCACACCAACCTGACCGTGTTCGGGCCAGGGGATGTCGACGTCAGTGCAGGTCGCCAGCTCCGCCAGGAAGACAGCGGCAGCATCGTCTCGCGCGGCGGGCTGATCCAGGGCGACACGCGCCCGGGTGCGAGCATCGCCGTGACCGCCGGCAACCAGCACATCGCGTTCGACGCTGTGCGCGCCCGCTACCTGGATCCGGCAAACCTCGCCGATCCTTCGCAGTCGCTGGCATCGCAGCCCGGCACGGCGGTGAAGATCTACGACAAGGAGCTGAAGCAGTGGTTGCAGCAGCGCTTCGGCTTTGCCGTCGACGGCGCCGACGCACTAGCCGCGTTCGACCGGTTGCCGCTCGAACAGCAACGCATCTTCCTGCGCCAGGTCTACTACGCCGAACTGCGCGAAGGCGGTCGTGAGTACAACGATCGGAACGGGCCCCGATTTGGCTCCTACCTGCGCGGTCGAGAGGCCATCGCCACGTTGCTGCCGGACAAGGACGCACGTGGTGCGAGCATCGATCGCACTGGCGATATCGTGATGTACGGTGGCTCCGGCGTGCGCACCGAGGCCGGAGGCAACATCGAGCTGATGGCGCCCGGTGGGCAGATCGTGGTGGGCGTGGTTGGCGAGGCGCCTCCGGCAAGCGCGGGCCTCGTGACCCAAGGCAAGGGTGATATCCGTGTGTTCAGCCAGGACAGCGTGCTGCTTGGCCTGTCGCGCGTAATGACCGCCTTTGGTGGCGACATCCTGGCCTGGACCGAGCAGGGTGACATCAATGCGGGTCGTGGTTCGCGCACCACGCTGCTGTATACCCCACCGCGCAGGCTCTATGACAATTGGGGCAATGTGCTGCTGTCGCCCCAGGCACCGGTGACCGGTGCCGGTTTTGCGACGCTGAACCCGATTCCCGAAGTACCGCCGGGCGACGTCGACCTGATCGCGCCACTGGGCACCATCGATGCGGGCGAGGCGGGCATCCGTGTCTCGGGCAACATCAACCTGGCCGCATTGCAGGTGCTCAACGCGGCCAACATCCAGGTGCAGGGTGAGAGCAAGGGCCTGCCGGTGCTGGCCACGGTGAACGTCAATGCGCTGGCATCGGCCAGTGCGGCAGCGAACAGCGCCAGCCAGGCGGCACAGGATGTGATGCGCAAGAGCCAGGACGACGCACGGCGCAACCAGCCGTCGGTGATCAGCGTGCAGATCCTCGGTTTCGGCAGTGGCACCAGCAGCATCAACCCGCCGGCGCGTGGCAACACCGCCAACAGCAGCTACGACGCCAACAGCGCGTTCCAGTTCCCGCAGGCGAGCCGCGACGAGGGCACGCAGCGCCGGTAGCCCTCTTGCAACCGTGCCGACCAACGGTCGGCACCCACCGTAGATCCACGCCATGCGTGGATTCGATCGGGCCAGAGGAACGCACAGCATCGGGCCAGCCGCCACGGAACGGTGGCGGCCCCAGCCAGGACGGCACGGAGGGCAGGGAGCGGCCATCAGCGGTGAGGACCACCGACACGGCGCCGCCGGGTGCAGGAGCGCGCCCGGCGGCAGGAGCGACGCGCGAATGTGTCACGGTAGATGCCGATCTTGGTCGGCAGTAGATCCACGCCATGCGTGGATGGCTGGGCCAGCTCCAGTGCCGACCAACGGTCGGCACCCACCAGGGCAGGCTCAATGCGAATGAGCCACGGTAGATGCCGACCTTGGTCGGCAGTAGTTCCACGCCATGCGTGGATGCGTTGCGGGGAAGCGCCCTAAAGCTCCAGCACCCGGCGGTAACTCAACGGCCCGCGCCCATCGCGCAGTCCCAACCGCAACTCAAGTCCGGTGGCCGGCAGCACTTCGCCGTCGCTGGGCAACATCGCCCACCCGGCACCCGGCTGCCACGCCCGCACATCGAAGCGCTGCACCTCACGGGCTACCGCGATGCCCTTTGCCTGCTCCGGCGCCGGCAGTGGATACCGGTCAGTCGCCACACCACTCGCCCGCCACAGCGTATTGCCCTGCCGCCACCAGCGCACCCGCTGCCAGCGCAGCCCATCGCTGCCGACACTGCGGGTGATCTCCAGCGCGAAGCTCCCATCCGGGTGCCGTTCGCTCACCAGCGACGGGGGCAGCAATCGCTGCGGACGGTCCGCCGGGCGCACCGCGCCATTCATCAGTTCATCATCCGCGCGCATTTCGATATCACGCTGGAACTGCTGCAGCACGCGCAGCGCCGTCGTGGTCTCGGCATCGGCCTGGCGCAGACGCTGGTCGCTGCTGGCCACGCTGTCGAGCGTCCGCCAGCAGATCAGCGCCAGTACGCCCATGATGGTGATCGCGATCATCACTTCGATCAGGGTGAAGCCTGTCGCGGCACGATTCATTGCGCCGCCGTCCACGGCAGCTGCATGCGCGCCAGCGACTGCCGCGGTGCATCTTCGGCAACCACACTCAGTTCCAGCTGCAGCTGCCCGTCACTCCCCGTGCCCAGATGCTGAAGCACCAGGAAACTGCTGCGCCCCTGCACACAGCGCTGCCGGGCATCCTGCGGTGCCTGTCCGCTCAGACGCAGTTCCTGCCAGCGATCCTGCGCGCACAACAGCGCCAGGCGACGGTCACGCAGCCGTGACTGGTCGTCGGTCGCCACTGCCACCGAGCGCATCACCGCCGCCAGCGCGATTGAAACGATCGCCAATGCGATCAGCACTTCGATCAGGGTGAACCCGCGCATGTTCTGCTTCATTGCACGACCTGCAACTGTCCGCTGCCATCATCACGAAGACGCAGTTTGCGGCCGTCCAGCGACAGTCCAAGCTCCCAGGCGATGCCGATCCACTCCGGGCTCAGCTCGATGGCGCTGGTGGGCTGCACTGCGATGCCCGCCACCTGCCACTTCTGCGGACGCAACAGATCATCGCGCTCCACAGTCACCCAGCGGCCGCCTTCTCGGCGGCTGAAGCGGTAGCCGTTGGCATCGGCCTGCCAGCGCAGGGGGCGGCCATCGATACGGGCCTCGTCACGCGCCACCTGCAGGCGCTGCGCCAACCGCTCGGCCTCCTGTCGCAGCTGCCGGCCCGGGTCGAGCAGGCTGCCCAGGCCCAGGCCGATGCCCGCCGTGCAGATGCCGATGATCACCAGCACCACCATCAGCTCCAGCAGGGTGAAACCACGCGGCACGTGCTGCATCGACGTTGCCTCCTGTCCGGGTCGATACCTGTCAGCGTAGGCCGGCATGATGAAACAAAAGCGTCAGCCACAGCTGCTAGCGTAGGCGGACACGAACGTGGCGGTGGTGCGGAACATGGATGGCAGGCGCTGGGATCGCAATCGCATACTGACGCTGCTGGCGGCGACGCTGCTGCTGGCCGTGGTGACCTATTGGGGTGTCACCCTGTCTGCGGTGGCGCCAGCGGCCGCGGCCAGCGAGGCGAAAGCCGAGGCACCGGGAAGGCCGATGTTCGATGCAGTGGCCAGCTTGCCGCTGGTTCGCCTGCTGTCCCCCGGTGCGGTGCAGACCGAGGTGGTGGTGCTGGGCGTGATGGCCGGTGACCATGCGCCATTGGCCCTGCTCTCGGTGGATGGACGCCCGGCGGAAGCGTATGCGCCCGGCCAACGACTCGGACCCTGCACGGTGCTGGCCAGCATCAGTGCCAGCGCGGTGGAACTGAACCAGGCTGGGCAATCGCGCAGCCTGCCGGTGCCCGAGCTGCCGCCGGTGCCGACCGATGGCATCGTGCCGGCCGCCTTGTAGGGCCGAGCCTGCGCTCGGCTGCTTCAGCTTGGCCTCGTCGACGGATACAAAGACAGCCGAGCATGGGCTCCGCGCTACAGAGGCGCAGGCTCAGCGCGCCGGGCGCTGCGGTACCACCGAACGACCAAAGGCATCGCCCATGCGCTGTCGTGTGCCTTCCAGGTTGTACTGCATCAGCTGGTTTCCGGGCTGCCGCATCAGGCGTTCGGCCTCCGGCAGCGCCGGTGACTTCGCCGCTTTCGATGCTGGCGCCAGCTTGCGCTGCAGGCAGTCCCAGGCCGGAATCCGCTCGCCGTTGACCTGTACTTCGATGCAAGGCGCGGCATCGTCCTGCGTCTTCGCCTCTCCGGCGCGAACCGGGGCCAACACCAGCAGCAACGCAAGGGCGAGGGCAGCGCGCAGTTTCACCATCAATGATTCACGCATCTCGAATCTCCCGCAGCAATCGACGTTCTGCAATGAAGACGTGTGGCGAAGGCAGGGTCCGCCTGCGTGCGTTGTGGCGCCGTCAAAAGATGACAGTGCTGTCACAAAACTGTTGGCGGTTTTGACGCGACGTACACGTCCTGTTGGTAGACCCACGCGCCGCTCCATGGCCATTTCCTTCGATACGACGCGATGCCTTCGATGACTCCTGTTCTGTGCCGAGCCGTCCGCCTTCCCTTGCGCCTGCATCCCTTGGTGCTGGCCCTGGCCGCGATGCCGCTGCCGTTGTTCGCGCAGGAGGCGGCGCCTGCGCCCAGCGTGAACATCAATGAATACATCGTGCGCGGCAATACCGTGCTCGATCCGCGCCAGATCGAGCGCGCGGTCGAGCCCTTCCTCGGCCCGGGAAAGACCCTGGCCGATGTCGAGAAGGCACGCGATGCAGTCAATGCGCTGTACCAGCAGGCGGGCTACCAGTCGGTCTACGTGGAGCTGCCCGAGCAGCAGGTCAGTGGTGGCGTGGTGCTGCTGAAGGTACAGCAGACACCGATCGGCCAGCTGCGGGTCGTGGGAACGAAACACGAATCGCCCGAGCGCATCCGCGAACGCGTGCCGGCGCTGGCGGAAGGCAAGGTGCCGGACTTCGACCAGGCCCAGAAAGAACTGACCGCGCTGAATGAGGGCGGGCGCCGCCAGGTGCTGCCGCTGGTGCGCGAAGGCCAGGTGCCGGGCACGATGGATGTGGACCTGCAGGTCGAAGAAAAGTCGCCGTGGCGTGCCAGCGCGTCACTCAACAACGACCACAGCGCCGACACCGAGAAGCTGCGCCTGAGTGCATCGCTGGCCTACGACAACCTGTGGAAGCGCGGGCACAGCGCCAACATCGGCGTGTACCTGGCGCCGGAAGATACAAAGCAGGCCAAGGTGTTCTCGGCCTCGTACATGATGCCGTTCGAAGGCACGCCGTGGAGCCTGGAAGCGTCCGGCTACAAGTCCGACAGCCGCGTGCTGAACGCGGGTGGGCAGGTCGGTACCGGCACTGGCACCAATGTGATCGGCAATGGCCATTCGATTGGCGTCAAGCTCAACTATCGACTGGCCGGCAGCAGCCAGTGGTGGCGCCAGCTGAGCCTCGGCGTGGATTTCAAGGACACCGAGGAAGACACGCAGATGGGCAAGGACAGCCTGAAGACGCCGCTGAAGTACGCGCCGATCACCCTGGCGTTTGTCGGTGTGCGCCAGGGCGAGCAGGATCAGTTGAGCATCAACACCCAGCTGGTGGCCGGCACCCGTCGGCTGTTCGGCTATGGCAGCGATGCCATCGGGTTCGGGCAGAAGCGCTACTGGGCGGACCCCAGCTTCGTCGCGTTCAAGGCGGACGTCGCCAACACGCATACCTTCGGCAGCGACTGGCAGTGGTATGCACGCGGTTCGCTGCAGGTGACCGATGCGCCATTGGTGTCGGCCGAGCAGTTCGCCGCCGGTGGCATGTACACCGTGCGTGGCTATCTCTCGGCCGAGGCGATCGGCGATTACGGCGGCCTGGCCAGCCTGGAATGGCGCACCCCGGCATGGTCGTTGTGGAGCGGTACCGACCTGCGCGTCTACAGCTTTGCCGACGCGGCCTACCTGCGCCTGCGCCAGCCGCTGCCCGATCAGCGTGACAAGTACAACCTGGCTTCGGTCGGCCTGGGTGCGCAGCTGCGCCTGGGCGAACACCTGCAACTGCGCCTGGACTATGCCTGGCCCTATGCCGATGGCCCGGTTACGCGCAAGGACGACCCGCGCCTGCATTTCAACATCAGCACCAGTTACTGACCCTTCCCTTGAACATGCGTTCTCCGGAGACCCTTCGCATGGACCGTTTGCTTTCCCGAGTGTTGTTGCTGCTGGCCGCGCTAGTTGCGCTGCCGGCCGCCGCGGCCGATGCCAATTGGTGGCAGGCCGAATGGAAGTACCGCAAGCCGATCACCGTCGACGCCGGCCCGCAGGGCGCGGGGCTGGCCGGTGATCCGGGTCGCACGCCGCTGCTGCTGCGCCTGCATACCGGCAACTTCGGTTTCGACGGCACCCAGGACGCGGGCAACGATCTACGTTTCGTTTCGGGTGATGGCCGCACCGTGCTGGCCCACCAGATCGAACAGTTCGATCCCAAGCTTGGCCTGGCCTTGGTCTGGGTGGACGTACCGGCGGTCAGTGCTGCTGCGCCGCAGACGATCTGGATGTATTACGGCAACGAGAAGGCCCCGGCCAGCGGCAATGGCCAGCAGGTGTTCGATCCGGACTACACGCTGGTCTACCACTTTGCCGAGGCCAATGCGCCAGCACGCGACACCACCGCCTACGGCAACAATGCCGGTGCCGTGGTGCCGCCTGCCGAGGGTTCGGTGATCGGTCGCGGCGTGCAGTTGGGCGCAGGCCCGCTGCCGTTGCCGGCCAGCGCGTCGCTTGCGCAGGAAGCAGGAGCGCCGCTCACCGTCTCTGGCTGGATCAAGCCGGGCAGCAACAACGCCGCGCAGGCGATCTATGCCCGTCGTGACGGTGCTTCCGAACTGGTGCTGGGCATCGAGAACCGGGTGCCGTTCGTGCAGCTCAATGGCCAGCGCAGCACGCCGGCACAGCCGATCCCGGAAGGGCAATGGGCGCACGTGGCACTGGCCGCGGAGAAGGGCGCACTGCAGTTGTACCTCAACGGCCGCGTGGTGGCCCAGCTGAGCGGCGAGCTGCCGGCGCTGGGCACTGCGCCGATGGTGGGCGCCGATGCGCCTGGCGCGGTGCAGCCGCTCGCCAACTTCGAGGGCGCACTGGATGAGCTGCGTATCTCGCGTGTGGCACGTCCGGCGGCGCTGCTGCTGGCCGATGCCACCGCACAGGGCGCCGATTCGCGCCTGATCAGCTACGGTGCCGACGAGCAGTCGGCTGGCCAGAGCCACTTCGCCTTCATCCTCAAGGCGATGCCGTTCGATGCCTGGGTGGTGGTCGCCATCCTTGGCCTGATGATGCTGCTGTCGTGGGCGATCATGATTGCCAAGAGCCGCCACTTCGGCCGTACCAGCAAGGCCAATGCGGTGTTCACCGAGAGCTTCGGCAAGCTGTCTGGCGTCCCGCTGCGCACCCTGTCGGATATGGATCGCCAGGGCAAGGCACCGACCGCCATGCGCGATGGCTCGTTGTGGCGCATCTACCAGGTGGCCATCGATGAAATGCAGCAGCGCCACCAGCGCGACGGCAACAGTGGCTACCTGAGTGGCGCCACCATCGCCGCGATCCGCGCCTCGATGGATGCGGTGATGGTGCGCGAGCAGGAAGCGATGGCACGGCGCATGAACTGGCTGTCGACCACCATCGAAGGCGCGCCGTACGTGGGCCTGTTCGGTACCGTGATCGGCATCATGCTGGTGTTCGTGGTGGCGGCGATGGCCGGCGCGGTGGACATCAATTCGGTGGCACCGGGCATGGCCGCGGCGCTGCTGTGTACCGCCGCCGGCCTTGGCGTCGCGATCCCGGCACTGTTCGGCTACAACTACCTGGGTGCACGCGCCGAAGCGATCGGCGCGGACATGGCGGTGTTCATCGACGAGTTCGCCGCGCGCCTGGCCGAAGAGCAGGACGGGCGCGGCCCGGCCGCGGTCCAGGGCTGAGGGGCGCGCCATGGGCCAGAAGGCGAAGTTCGGCATCAAGAAGCGCGAGAAGGGCATCAACGTGACGCCCTTCGTGGACGTGCTGCTGGTGGTGCTGGTGATCTTCATCCTGACCAGCAACGCCTCCATTCCCGGCATCGAGGTCAACCTGCCGAAGGCCAGCAACAGCACGGCGTTGGAGAAGCCGAAGACCAAGGCGATCACCATCGACCCCAGTGGACAGGTGTTCCTGGATGCCTACCCGGTAACCATGGCCGAGCTGGAAGATCGTCTGCGCACCGAGCGCGCGACCACGCCGGATTTCCCGGTGATCGTGCGCGGTGATGCGCAGGTGCAGTACGCCCGCGTGGTCGAGGTGCTGGACCTGCTGCGGCGGCTGGAGCTGGCCCAGGTCGGCCTGGTCACCGGCAAGGCGCAGGGCTGAGGCATGACGGCCCATCAACCCCCTCGGCCGGAGCCCGGCATGCGCGATCGCCAGTTGCTGGTGACCGTCGCGCTGGTGCTGGCCGCGTTGCTGGTGCTCGGCATCGCCGTGTGGTGGATGCTGTTCAAGGACACCGCCAGCACCCGCCGGCCGGTGGTGCAGCCACCGATGCTGGCGCTGCCACCACCCCCTCCGCCGCCTCCGCCGCCGCCGGAAAAGCCACCGGAGCCGGAGACGCCGCCGGAAGAGACCATTCCCGAGCCGGAGCCGCTGGATCAGCCGACGCCCGCCGAAGAGCCGACGCCGACCCCGGACAACGCCGACCCGGTGACGATGAATGCCGATGCGCAGGCCGGTGGCGACAACTTCGGCATCCAGTCCGGCAGTGGCGGCGGTTCGTCCGGCGTCGGCCGTGGCGGCGCCGGCAATGCCACCTATGGGCGCTATCTCGGCTATCTGATGCAGCAGGCGATCTCGCGCGACGACAAGGTCAAGCGCCTGGCGTTCCAGCTGCAGGTGAATGTGTGGCTGTCCAACGATGGCCGCCTGGAAAAGGTCGAGCTGGTGCGTGGCAGTGGCAACGAGGAGGCCGACGCGGCCGTGCTCGATGCGCTGCGACGCATCGGCAAGGTCGACCAGGCACCGCCGCCGTCGCTCGATTTCCCCGCCCGCGTGCTGATCCAGGGCCGCCGGCCCGGGGCCTGATTCCCGACCTCCGTGATTTCCCTTCTTTTGATGAGAACCGTGATGAACGACCACGTCCGCGCACGAACCGACTCCCGCCACCCGCGGCCGGCCCGACGGGCGCTGCTGTGCTGCGCCGTGCTGCTCAGCCTGGCCGCCCCGGCCGGTGCGATGGCCGCCGAAACCACCATGGTCAAGCTGATCAAGGGCCTGATCGCCAGCGGTGCACTGAAGCCCGAAGACGGTCAGGCATTGCTGGTGCAGGCCGAGGCCGAAGCAGCCGCCGCCCAGCGCAGTACAGCCGCCGCCCCCTCGACCGCCAGTGGTGGCGTGGCCCTGGAGGCCGGCGACGTGCGCGTGCCCTACGTGCCGCAGAGCGTGCGCGACGGCATTCGTGACGAAGTACGCCAGGACGTGATGGCGCAGGCCAAGTCCGAGGGCTGGGCGGCACCGAACGAAGTGGCTGAGTGGACCAAGCGCATCAAGGTCACCGGTGACATGCGCGTGCGCAGCGAGTCGCGCTTCTTCTCTGAACGCAACAGCGACATCGTGAGCAACTGGTCGTCGATCAATTCCGGCAACGGCTTCGACACCAACACCAACACCAACCTGCAGCTGCCGCCGCTGCTGAACACCCGCCAGGACCGCCGCAACCTGTGGCGCATCCGCGCCCGCCTGGGCATCGAGGCGACCATCGGCCAGCACACCACGGCCGGTGTGCGCCTGGCCAGCGGGAGCAGCAATGGCCCGGTGTCGACCACCGAGCAGCTGGGCGGCGGCCTGAGCAAGAAGGACGTGTGGCTGGACCAGGCCTGGCTGGCCTACAGACCGGCCGACTGGGTGACGGTGCGCGGCGGCCGCTTCGGCAATCCGTTCTGGACCAGCGATACGCTGTTCTCCAACGACCTGAACTTCGACGGCCTGGCCGCCAACCTGCAGTATGACTTTGACGGTGGTGACCTCGGCCTGTTCGCCAATCTGGCGGTGATACCGCTGGAGTACACCTCCGATAGCGCGCCCAGCCAGAGCCGGGTCAAGACCCCGAACGAGAACAAGTGGCTGTCCGGTGCACAGGTCGGCATGAACTGGCGCTTCAACGACGACAATGCGCTGCGCGCAGCACTGGGCTACTACGATTTCAAGAACATCAGCGGCCGCCTGTCCTCGCCGTGCGCGCTATATGCGGGCGCGGTGGGCTGCGATACCGACTGGTCGCGCCCAGTGTTCATGCAGAAGGGCAATACCCTGATGCTGATCCGCGACATTGCGCGCAATCCGCTGGACCCGGCCAACACGCCGACCCCGCAGTATGTCGGCCTGGCCTCGGCATTCCGCCTGGCCACGCTCAACCTGCGCTGGGATACGCAGTTGGCCCAGGGCATCGCTCTGCGCCTGGACGGCGACTACATCCGCAACCTGGCCTACGACAAGCAGGCCATGTTCAGCCGCGCCAACAACGGTATCGTCAACAACTACGGCGCCGGTGGCACCGCCAGCATCGATACCTTCCGCAGCGGCGACACCGCCTGGATGGTGCAGGCCACCTTCGGAGCCACCGAGCTGAGGGAGAAGGGGCAGTGGCAGGCGCTGCTGGGCTACAAGCACATCGAGGCCGATGCGCTGCCCGATGCCTACAACGACCCGAACTTCCACCTTGGCGGCACCAACGCCCGTGGCTACTACGTGGGCGGCGCCTACGCACTGGATGCGCGCAGCTGGATCAGCGGCAAGTGGATGGCGGCCAAGGAAGTGTCCGGTGCGCCGCTGTCGATCGACGTATTCCAGCTGGAGTTCAACACCGGTTTCTGAGTGGCGGCGTGATGCGGATCACGTCGTGCGTGGCGGGGGCGCAGCGATGCGCCCGTCTAAGGAAAGGAGACCACGCGTTGTTCAAAAGGAGGAGTGGATGAGCCGTCGCAAGCTGTTCGAGAGTCCCGAACCGTCCAGCCAGATGCTGGGTGTTGGACCGGCCTATGTTTCCGTGGAGGGCCTGCGCCAGCACCTGGCCGAGTTCCTGCTGTATGCGGGCCGGCCGGTGGTGATCATGCGCGGGCGCAGCGAAGTGGGCTATTTCCTGCCGGCGCGCTGCTGGCGCCAGCGTGATGATGATCCGCTGGCGGCCGCCGCCGCCGACCAGCTGCTGGACGCGGCCGGTTTCCAGGTCGAGGATATCCAGCAGGTGGAGCAGGAATTCAATGCCATGCGCCAGCGCACCGTGCTGCATTCACGGCGCTGAGCGGAATGTAGAGCCGAGCCCGCGCTCAGCCGCATGCTGCGGAGCCGAGCATGGGCTCGGCTCTACAGTAGATCCACGCCGTGCGTGGATGGGGTTACGGCGCAGTCCCACGCTCACTGGTGATGCGTGCACCTTCGCGCATCACCAGGGTCACCGGGGTCTTTTCCACCACCTCCAGCAGTCGCTGCCACTGCGCCTCGCTCAGCTCGGCGCTGGCATGCAGCACGCGGTGCACATGGAAGCGACCATCCGCGTCACGTTCCGAGCGCAGCTCGGCATGGAACTCGCCCAGTTCCCAGCCCTTGCGCTGCGCATACATGCGCAGGGTGATGGCGGTGCAGGCCGCCAGCGAGGCCAGGTACAGGTCGAACGGTGCGAAGCCCTTGCCCTGGCCACCCAACGAGGCGGGCTCGTCCGCATCCACATCGAAGCTGCCATTGCTGATGTGGTGCAGGTAGTTGTCGGCGGTCGAAACAATGCGTGCGTAGGCCATCACGTTCTCCATCTGTCTGTAACGTCGAGCCATGCTCGACCAATCCCAACGGCGGCGCCAGCCAGGACCGGCGCCGCCACGCAGTCACTCGGTACGATCGTACGAGAACTGGATGCCCGCCGTACCACCGGTTTCGATGAAGAGGTTCATGAAATCCGGAACCGTTGCCGACCGGGCCCAGTCGCGCTGCAGCTCGCAGAACAGCTGCGGCACGCTGATCAGCTGGCCACCGGCCTGTTCGATGCGGCGCAGCGCGGCATCGTGCGCGGCCAGCGAGGTGCCGCCGACGGCGTCGACCACCACATACACCTCATAGCCTTCCTTCAACGCATCCAGGGCTGGGAAAGTCAGGCAGGCCTCGGTCCACAGCGCGGTCATGATCAGCTTGCGGCGGCCGGTGGCTTCCACCGCCTTGCGGAACTCGACGTCCTCCCAGGAATTGATGGTGGTGCGGTCGTAGGTGGGGTAGTCACCCAGCACCTTGCGCAGCTGCGGAATCGGCGGCTTGTTCAGGCCGGTCTTGACGTTTACCGTCGAATGCACGATCGGCAAACCGTAGGCGACGGCGGCTTTGGCGGTGCCGACGATGTTGTTCACCAGCAGCTGGCGGTCCATCGAGGCGATGGAGTTCACCTGCACCGGCTGGTAGTCGATGATGATGAAGGCGGAATTCTGCGGGGTCAGCAGATGATCGCTGGCCGGGTCGCGGATCGGTTCACTGGACATGATGGATCTCCTGTTCGGGGGAGTGCCGAGGATCGGCTGTCAGCCGGGGCAGCTCAGCTGCGCTGCGAATCCAGCTGTTCGTGGTTCTTCTGCACGTCCTGCGCCTTCAGGTAGCTTTCGATCAGCAGCTGGTAGTTCGGGAAGATCTTCGTGTAGACCTCGGCCCACTGCTGGGCATCGTCGCGGTTCCAGGTGCGCTGGATCTCCGAGGCCACCGCGGCGGTGTCCATCGGCACTACGCCGGCCTGCACCACGCGGGCCAGGGTGATCTCTTCGGCCATCTTCGAGTAGGTGCCGGACGCGTCGATGACCGCGAACACCTGGTAACCATCGGCGACGGCGGCGATCGACGGGAAGGCCATGCACACGCTGGTGATGGTGCCGGCAATGATCAGCTGCTTGCGTCCGGTGGCCTTTACCGCAGCAACGAATTCCGGGTTGTCCCAGGCGTTGATCTCACCCTTGCGCGCCACGTACTTCGCATGCGGGGCCGCGTCGTGGATCTCCGGGATCAGCGGGCCGTTGGGGCCCTGCGGGACAGAGGCGGTGGTGATCACCGGCATCTTTGCCAGCGTGGCCATCCTGGCCAGTGCGGTGGCGTGGGCGCGCACGCTGGTGAACGGCATGTCACCGATGGTCTGGAACAGGCCGCTCTGATGGTCGATCAGCAGCATCGCGGCGTTGTCCGGATCGATCACCGGGCGGGCACCGTTGAAGTTGGCGGGGGTACTCATGGTCAGTCTCCTGGAGAAGATGGGCGATGGCCCGGAAGGTGCGGCGGGCCAATGCCCGCCGCATTGAAACGATCAGTGCGCGATCTGGCCGAAGCGGCCGCTGTTGAAGTCGTTGACCGCCTGCGCGATCTCGGCCTGGCTGTTCATCACGAACGGGCCATAGCCCACCACCGGCTCGTCGATCGGTTCACCGCTGAGCAGCAGCACGGTGGCGTCACTGTCGGCGTCGACGAACACGTCCTCGCCGCTGCGGTCGAAGGTGACCAGCTGTGCCTCGCCGACCGGCTGGCCGCCGTTGATCCGCACCGTGCCCTTCAGCACCACCAGCGCCAGCGTGCGGCCATCGGCCACCGGCAGTTCGGCGTGGTGGCCCTGCCGCAGGCGGATGTCCCAGACATCCATCGGCGTGTGGGTACGCGCCGGACCGGCGTGGTTGTCGAATCGACCGGCGATGACACGCACGCGGCCGGCGCCTTCAGGCAGTTCAATCGAGGGGATCTGTGCGTCAAGCAGCGTCTGGTAGCCCGGCGCACCCATCTTGTCGCGCGCCGGCAGGTTCACCCACAGCTGGACCATGTCCAGCGTGCCGCCACGCTTGCTGAATTCCGGCGTGTGGAATTCCTCGTGGAGGATGCCGGAGGCAGCGGTCATCCACTGCACGTCACCCGGGCCGATGGTGCCGCCGGCCCCGGTCGAATCGCGATGCGCGACCTCACCCTCATAGACGATGGTGACGGTCTCGAAACCGCGATGCGGATGCTGGCCGACGCCACGCGGGGTATCGCTGGGGGCGAAGGAGTAGGGGCCGGCATAGTCCAGCAGCAGGAATGGGCTGAGGTGCTGGCCGTGGGTGTTGTAGGAAAACATCGAGCGGGCGGGGAATCCGTCGCCCACCCAGTGCGGGCGGGGGGCGCTGTAGGTACCGGTGACACGCTTCATGGCGATCTCCTGGCCGGGGCTGCCGGCCGCTGTTCTTCGTTGCGAAGACGATATCGCCGCGACAATTTGGCCGGTATACGCCAATATTTGCCGTCATAGTCCTATCTGGTGAACAATGGTCGCAGGCCGTGCGCCGCAGGAGATCGCCCCGTGTTCATCGCAGATATCCGCCGTTGTGACCTCAACGACCTGTTCTACTTCGCCATGGTGGTCGAGCACGGCGGCTTTTCGCAGGCCGGTCGGGCGCTGGCCATTCCGAAGTCGAAACTGAGCCGGCGTATCGCGCTGCTGGAGGAACGGTTGGGCGTGCGCCTGATCCAGCGTTCGACCCGGCGCTTCTCGGTCACCGAGGTCGGCCAGGACTACTACCGCCATTGCAAGGCAATGCTGGTCGAGGCCGAAGCGGCCGAAGAAGCGATTGCGATGTCACGCGCCGAGCCGCGCGGCACGATCCGCCTGGCGTGCCCGATCGCGATCCTGCATGCACGCATCGGCACGATGCTGGCCGATTTCCTCGCCCTGCACCCGCAGGTGACGGTGCAGCTGGATGCCACCAACCGGCGCGTCGACGTGGTGGGCGAGGGTGTGGACGTGGCGATCCGCGTGCGGCCGCCGCCGCTGGAGGACAGCGACCTGGTGGTACGCGTGCTGGCGCGCCGGGTCTGGTGCACCAGTGCCAGCCCGGCGCTGCTGCAGCGGCTGGGCACGCCGCAGGTACCGGCCGATCTGGCGATGATGCCGACTGTCGATCTGGCATCGCCCAGCCAGCAGCATGTCTGGGAATACACCGGGCCGGACGATGTGCTGGCCAGCGTGCACCACCGCCCACGGCTGGTGAGCGATGACATGATCGCGTTGCGCACCGCTGCCACGGCCGGGGTGGGCCTGCTGATGCTGCCGCGGATGATGATCAGTGACGAACTGGCCAGCGGTGCGCTGGTGCCGGTGCTGCGGGAGTGGGTGCCAAAGCATGGCATCGTGCACGCGGTGTTCCCGTCGCGACGTGGCTTGCTGCCCGCGGTGCGTGCACTGATCGACTACCTCGCCGAGCGCTTCGATGCGCTGGAGGAACCCTAGATACGCCATCCACGCACGTCGTGGATCTACCGGGCCGGGGTGGCGCCCTCGGGTACGTACACCATGCGCCCATCCGGCAACCGATAGGTCACGCCGGCCTTGACCCCGCCGCCTTCGCCGATCTCGCCGGTGGACTGGTAGCGGGTCAGTTCCTCACCCTGCTTGACGGTGATGCGCATGTTGGCCTGGCCGGGGTTCTCGATCACGGTCACGTCCTGGCTGGTGAACGGATTGAGCGGATTGCGCACGATCACGATCATCAGGATGCCGGTGACCACCAGGAACAGGTCGATCAGGTTCACCACCGACAGGATCGGGTCGTCGGCTTCGTCGTCATCCAGGAAGCGCATCAGTGCACCTCCTGCAGGCGTTCGAACATGCGCAGTTCCTCCAGCAGCCAGCGCCGGCGCACGGTCAGCACCAGATAGGTCAGGCTGGCGGCGACCAGGGCCAGGATCACCGACGAGAAGGCCACCACCATGTTCTCGCCCACGCCCTGCGCGTCGCTGCGGGTCAGAGCCAGCAGCGCCGGGCCCATCGGGATCATGGTTGCCACCAGGCCCAGCATCGGCGCGGTGCGCGAAACGATGCGCAGGCCTTCCAGGCGTTTGAGGATATGCAGTTCCAGGTCGTCACTGCTGCCGCCGTGGCGGGCTTGCCAGGCCAGCAGCTCGGGGCGGTGGCGGCCGCGCCGGCGCTGCAGTCCTTCCCACAGGAAGGCGCCGAAGCTGAGGAAGGCATAGGCCAGCGACAGCAGGATCAGCAGCAGGACCGGTGCCAGGAACAGATGGGAGAGATCGTAGAGCGTGGATTCAAGCGCGTTCATGCGGAAGCCGTGGTGGAAGGGGAACGGGAAGGGCGGGAGCACCGTGCGTTGCGCCGCGACTGCAGCACGGCGCCTGCGCCAAGCAGGGCCAGCAGCACGGCGAGTGCCCAGCGCGTGGCAGGCGAGTGCGGCGCCGGCGGCGGCACCTGCCGCATCACCTGGCCACGCACCTGGGCCGAGGGGGCGGAAGGCGGTTGCACGGTGGCGGGTTGTTGGGCGGCGGTGGCCGCAGCTCGGGTTGAGGGTGTGGCAGCCGCGCGGCCGAGCCCATAGCCCGGATGTGCCTGCGTTGCGGCCGGTTCCGGCGCTGACGGGGCCTGCAGCTGCTGCAGCTGCTGCAGCCGCGCCTGCAGCTCCGCACGGGTGCGATCATCGGGTTGCCAGTAGCCGCGCGAGATCGCCTCCTGCAGGCGCTCGATCATCTGCACCTGCGCGCTGGCGTTGTGCTGCTCGAACCACTGGGCCAGGCCCAGTTGCCGGCTGTCGCGCACGAAGGTGTCATGCACCGCCTGCCACTGGTCGGCACGGACGGTGTCTGGCGCGGTTACCTGCCAGCCGAACAGGTTGTCGACGTTCTTCAGTACCTCCAGCGTGCCGGCATAGCCTTCGGCCTGCATCGCACCGATCCATTGCGGGTTGAGCGTCTGCGCGCGCAGCTCATCGGCAAGGAAGCGTGCGGTGCTGCGCGTGCGCGGTGCCGGTTCGCGCAGGTCGGAGACGTAAAGCGCCGGGCTGGCACCGTCGAGGTGGCGCACGGCCAGCGCCAGCCCGCCCAGATACTCGAAGGGATGGTCGGTGCTGAGCAGGCCATGGGTGTTGGAGGAGCGCGACAGCACCGCCGCCTGCACGCCGCGCAGCTGTTCGGCGAACAGGTTGCCGCCGGGCAGGGCGGTCGCCTGGCCATCACTGCCGTAGCCGTGCTGCAGGCGATCCAGGAAGCCGCTGGCCAGCGCCGCATCGTCCTTGCCCGCCGTGCCGCCGCGCGCCAGCACGGCATGGTTGAGGCCGCTGCCATATTCGCCGGGGGCGTTGCTGAAGACGCGCAGACGCGACAGGCGTTGCGCCTGCTCCGCAGGGACGCCGTCGCGCTGCAGGCGCTGCTGCACGGCCAGTGCATTGCCGGCAATCGGGTTGCCGGGCGAGGCCGGCATCGCCGCCAGCTGCTCGATGGCGCCAGCCAGCAGTCGCAGGAACGGATCGAACTGGTCGCGGTAGACGCTGGTGGCCTGGATCACCACATCGATGCGCGGGCGTTGCAGTTCCGCGTCGGGCACGATGTCCAGGGCGATCACTCTGCCACCGCTGTCCCAGCGTGGGCGCAGGCCCAGCGCGTGCAGTACCTGCGCCTCCAGCACGCCGAGATGGCGGATGGCCTCGCTCGACCACAGGCTGATGGCGAGCTTGCGTGGCAGCTGCCCTTCGTGATCATCACGATAGGCCTGCAACAGCTGCTGCAGGGCGAGCTCGCCGGTGTCGAATGCCGCACGGGTGGGAATGCGGTCGGGCTCGAACGCGAACAGGTTGCGGCCACTGCGCAGCTCCGGCGTGCGGATCGGATCGCCGCCGGCGCCGGGCTGCACGAAGCCACCGTCCAGCCCGTGCAGCAGCGATTCGATCTCCTGTGTATCGGCCAGCGCAGCATCCAGCTGCACGGCACGCTGCAGCGCTGCGCGTAGATCCGGGTTGGCGACGCTGCCGATCGGCGCACCTTCGCGCAGATGGCGCGCCAGCGTGCGATAGCCGGGGCCCTGCTGGATCTGCCGGTAGTCCACCGCAGTGGCCTCCATCGGATCTTCGCCCAGCGCTTTCAGATATCCAGGGCCCAGCTGCTGCATCACCATCAGCAGGCGGTGCTCGGACGAGGCCGGCTGGCCGAAGGTATGCAGCCCCAGTGGCAGGTTGCGCCGGGCGAGTTCATGCAGATGGTCGTGCAGTACCGGCAGGAAGCTGTCGAAGCGCGCCTGCATGTCCACCGCGCTCCAGCCCAGGTCGGCGGCGATGCCGCTGTCGGTGGCCAGTGCGCGCAGGCGTGCGGCAGTGGCATCACGTACCGGCCCCCGGTCCAGTTGCTGCAGTTCGTGCACCACCGCGTGCAGGTCGCGCAGCTCGTCGTACAGGCCGGACGGCGCGAACGGCGGGGTCTGGTGGCTGACCACCACGGCACGACCACGGCGCTTGGCCTGGATCGCCTCGCCGACGTTGTCCTGGATGTACGGATAGAACACCGGCAGCTCGCCCACTGCCAGCCACGGATAGTCTGCGGCCCACAGGCCGCGGTCCTTGCCCGGGGTCCATTCCTGCGTGCCATGGGTACCGAAGTGGATCAGCGCATCGGCCTTCCACTGCTGGCGCAGGTACAGGTACGCCGCCAGGTAGTAGTGGCTTGGCACCGACGCCGTATCGTGGGTGGCTTCGCCGACGCGGCCCGCGCGCGGCGGCTGCGGCATCAGCAGCAGGTTGCCCAGGCGCAGGCGCGGCAGCACGAACACGGCCTGTCCGTGCCGCTGGCGTACCGCGGGGTGGTATGCAGGATCGCCCCACTGTGCGCGCAGTTCGTCGCGGCGCGAAGCGGGCAGGGAGGCCAGCCAGCGGCGGTAGTCCGCCACCGGCAGTGTATCGGCCAGCCCGGCGTCGAGCAGCGCGTCCAGCCGCTCCGGATGGTAGTAGCCCCCCAGCAGTGCTTGCAGCTGCTCAATCAGGGTCTTCTCATCCACCGCCTGCGTCGAATACCCGGCCTGTGCCAGCCGTGGCAGCAGCGTCTCGATGCTGCGCGGCACGTTGAGATGTGAGGCGGACAGGTTGCGCTCGCCATCAGGTGCATTCCAGAACAGCAGCGCCACGCGCTTGTTGGCCGCGGCCGTGTGGCGGAGCGCGGCCAACCGCTGCAGCTTGGCGGCCAGCGCATCGATCTGTTCGGGAATCGGCTGCAGTTCACCGCGCGCATTGGCCGAGACCACGATCGGATCACTGGCGCCCCAGGCTTCGGGTACAGCGACGAAAGTCGCCAGCGTCGCCATCGGAATGCCGGTGGTCGCTGCGCGCCAGTCATCCGCATCGCCTTGCCGATGGTTCAGCGCCTGCAGCACCGGCACGTCCAGTGTGGCGAATTCGGCGGCACGCGCGCTGCCGTTCTGCAGGTGGGTCAGATTGACCAGCGCATCCACCTCGATGCCGCGCAGCGCCTGCTGCAGGGCGTCGTCGGCGGCGGCATCGAACCAGACCCCGAACAGCGCGACTTTGCGTGCGCGCCCGGCCTCGATCAGCGCGTCCAGCACCTGGGTCTGCATGCCACTGAGCGTGCTGCCGGAAACCAGTACGGCCACTTTCGGCCACGACGCCTGGCCATCGCGCTGCCACTGCGCCTGCAAGGCCTGCGGGCTGTCCAGCCACTGGCTGCCGCGCGTGCTGTAGCCGGTGGCCGGCAGCACCTGCGGAAGCGGCAGTCCGTCGGTCCCGGCACCGCTGCGCCAGGCCTGCAGGTAGGCAGCCAGCGTGCGGATGTTGGCCTCGCCACCGTTGCCGTAGTAGCCGGCGATCCTGCGCGCTACCTCGGCGGGCAGGTGGCCGGAGGCCGGTGCGCCACCTCCCATACGCAGCCACGGCACCTTGCCGTTCTGCAAGGGCCCATCAACCACCGACATGACCTGTTCGACATCGGTCGGTCGCGGCGTATCCAGCAGCACCAAGTCGGCGCCCGCCGGCCAGTCAGCGGGCAGCGTGGCCGCCGGGTCCACCATGCGTTGCCGGAAGCGCACGCCTGCGGGCGCGCCCAGCGCATCCAGGCGGGCGATCCTGCCGGGCAGCACGAAGCTGCTGCTGGCCACCTCCACCCGCAGGGGTTCGGGCTCGGCACGGGCCGATGCGGCAAGCATCAGCCACCCGAGCAGCAGCCATGTCCACCCGCTGCGCATGGTCAGAATGCCAGTTCGATGCCGGCATGCACGTAGCGGCCGGTCTCCGGGTAGGGATACAGCGCACCGGTCTCGTCCACCCGCTTGTCGGCCAGGTTGTCGATACCGGCCACCACGCTTACCGCAGCGGTTACGCGCCAGCGCGCGTCCAGCGACCACAGCCAGTAGTCGGGCAGGGTCACCTGGCTGCTGCCGGCCACCTGCTGTTGCGGCCCGATGTACTCGCCGCGTACGGCAGCCTGCAGCGGACCACGTTGCCAGTTCAGCGCAGTTGCACCGCTACGGCGCGGACGCTCCGGCAGCCACTGGTCGGTCTGGCGATCGCGCGGGTCCAGCCAGCTCCAGTTTGCCTCGAATGACAGATGCTCACTGATGGGCGCAGTGCCGGCCAGCTCGAGGCCACGGATGCGTGCACGGGCCACGTTGGTGTAGTTGCGCAGTTCGCGGCCGCGTACACCGCAGGCACGCACGCAGGTGGTCTGGATCAGATCCTTGAGGTCGTTCTGGAATGCGGTGGCCTGCAGCGACCAGCGTTGCTGCTGCCAGGCCACCGACAGCTCGGCGCTGGTGTTCTGTTCCGGCTTCAACTGCGGATTGCCGACAATGGTGAAACGCCCGCCGCCGCCCACCGCGGAATACTCCGGCGACAGCTGCTTCAGGCTGGGCGCCTTGAAGCCGCTGCCGATGCCGCCTTTGATCGTCAGTGCTTCGGTGGCGTGCCACACCGCATAGGCGCGCGGGCTGTGGTGCCAGCCGAACTCGGGATGGCGGTCGCCGCGGCTGCCGAACACCAGTGACAACGCGTCGCTGACCTGGATCTCGTCCTGCACGAACACCGCGCTCTGGTCGGACTGCAGGTGACCACTACGCGCACCGGCCGCATCATCCAGTTCCTGGCGCCGCCATTCGCCGCCGACACTGACGCGGTGGCGTGCACCCAGCGCAACCGTGGCACGCGCATCGACGATCTGGTCGGTCAGCTGCTGTGGACGCGAGGCCTCGCCGCGGTCACGACGGTTGTCGCGGTCCAGCGTGGCACGGTAGGCACTCACCCGGGTTTGCCCCCAGTCCCACTCGCCCTGGTGGCTCAGCGTGGTCTGGCGGCGACGGATGTCATCAATGGTCTCGTACACGTAGGGTGCGGCGCCGGCCTGCAGTGCATGGCGGCGGCGTTCCTCGCTGCCCTGCAGGTGTGACAGGTCAATGCGCTGGTACGCGTCCGGCGTCCAGGTCAGTACCGCGCGGCCGGTATTGACCCGCCGGCCCTCCTGTTCGTCCAGGCGGTCGTCGGTGGGGTCTCGGGTGGCATCCTTCTGCCGGTGTTCGGCAAACACGCTCAAGCCCAGCGTGCCGGGCAGCAGTGCGCCACCGGCATAGAAGCCGGCCTGGGCAGTGTTGCCACCGCGGTCACCGCCAACCACGCCGGCGTTGTAGACCAGGTTGCCCTGCCAGTCGTCGGTGGCGCGGCGGCTGATCACGTTGACCACGCCGCCCAGCGCCTCCGAGCCGTACAGCGAGGACATCGGACCGCGTACCACCTCGATGCGTTCGATCGCGGCAGCAGGCAGCCAGCCCAGGTCGAAATCCGAGTGGGCGATGGCATCGGCCGACGCACTGACGCGCTGGCCGTCCAGCAGCACCAGCGTATAGCCCGGATCCATGCCGCGGATGCGGATGCCGCGGCGACCGAAGCCGACCCCGGCCACCGTCACGCCAGGACTGCCGCGTAGTGCGTCGGCCAGGTCCAGCACCGGCCGCAGCTGGATCTGCTCACGGGTGATCACGCTGATGGAGGCGGGCGCGTCGCTGGCCAAGCGATCGGTGGCAGTGGCGGTCACCACGATCGGATCCAGCTGCGAAGGGGCGTCTGCCGCCGCTGCCAGTGCGGGCGCCAGGGCAAGGAGGATCGCGCCGGACAGGCGGCGGGCGGGGATGAAACGGGACATGGAAGGGGTCGCTACGAATGTGACGATATAACATAGCACTTTCTTCACAAGATCTTCATAGGCCGAAGGTCCTGCCTGTAGCGACATCGCTGAACGGGGTGCGGTATCGCGGCGGGACGCCTACAATCCCGGCTCGGACCGTCGCCATCACGCCCATCATTCCCCGGTCCGGCCTTGGCACCTATGTCTCCCAATGCCCTGGCGCTGGTCGAGCTGCTGATCCGCGAGCGCCGTGCGTTGTCTCGCTTCATCGCGCGCTATCTCGACCCGGCCAGTACCGAGGACACCCTGCAGAACCTGTACCTGAAGGCCAGCAGCGTGCCCGGCGACCCGCCCATCCTGGAGCCGCGCGGCTATCTGTACCGGATGGCCTATCACCACGCGCTCAACCGCAGTCAGGCCGACGCCCGCGAGCGGCGCGCCATGGCCGAGTACGCCACCGACATGGCCGAGGCGGGCCACGATGGCGAGGCCCAGGCGCTGGACCAGGCGCAACTGCGGGAGATCACCCAGACCATCCTTGCGCTGCCAGCGCAGGTACGCGAATGCTTCGTGCTCAACCGGTATCTGGGCCTGAGCGAGCGCGAGATCGCCGCCCGGCTGGGTATTTCCAAGAGCCTGGTCGGCAAGCATGTGCTGCGCGCGGCGCTGTTGATCCAGCAGCACCAGCAGGGAATGCATCGATGAGCTGCGATTGCCGTGGGCAGATCGCGCCCGCCGTTGTCACAACAGGAAGGCGCACCCGTTCGTGGTGCGGCAGGCCACAACCATGACCACGTCCGAACCCTCGCCGCGTCAGGCCAGGCAGGCGTTGCGCTGGGTGATCCGGTGCAGTGCAGGCCCGCTGCCGGAACGCCAGCAACGAACCCTGCAGCGCTGGCTGCAGGCCGATCCTCGCCATGCGCTGGCCTGGCGCCAGCAGCAGGCGTTCTGGCAAGGGCTGGATGCCGCCGGGCCCGACGTGCTGGCCGCGCTGCCCGGGCTGACGGCTGATCGCGAAGGGTTGCGCCCGATCGCACCGCGTCGCCGCCTGCCGTGGCTGCTGGCCAGTGCCGCCTCGGTCGTGCTGATGGTTGCCGCTGCGCCGCACGCGCTGCTGCTGGCACGCAGTGACCTGCGCAGCAGCGATGCACCGCGCGTGGTGCAGCTGGACGACGGCAGCACCGCCGTACTCGACGCCGGCACTGCACTGGCGGTTGAGTTCGATGGCCAGCAGCGCCACCTTCGCCTGCTGCGCGGGCAGGCCTGGTTCCAGGTGGCCCACGAGGCGCGCCCGTTCCAGGTGGAGGCGGCGGGCGGCCTGGTCCGTGACATCGGCACGGCCTTCAGCGTGTCGATGCAGGACACCACGGTCCTGACCCAAGTCAGCGAGGGCGTGGTCGATGTGCGCCCGGGTGATGGCAGTGTGCAGCGCCTGCATGCCGGGCAGGCACGTGTGTTCCGTGACGGTCGCTGGCTGCAGCCGGTGCAGCTGGAAGATACCGAGACCATGGCGCCGTGGCGGCGTGGCGAGGTAGCGATCGACGATCAGCCGGCCGCGCAGGCCATCGCCGATCTGGCGCGCTACCGTCGTGCTCCGGTGTGGGTACTGGGCGGGCAGGGCACGGAGGTACGGGTCAGTGGCCTGTTCCATCTGCAGCAGCCGGAGACCGCCATCAATGCGGTGGCCGCGCAGGCAGGACTGCGTGTGAAGCGCTTGCCCGGCGGCGCGCTGGTGGTGTGGTGAGGCTCGCGCAATGCCCGGATGAACCGGTCGCATGAAAAAAACATGAAAAAACCGTGGGCAGTCGCCGCACCGGGCTGTCTATAGAGGTATAGCCAGAGCGAAACACCGTTTCTCCTCAAGCCAGACATGCCACCGGCACCGGACGTGCCCGTGGTTCCGCCACGCTTGAGGAGTTCCTGTCCATGCCGTCCACGGCATCCGCCTGTCATCGTCGCGCCACCGCTCTGGCCCTGGCCATCTCCACTGCATTGCTGCCGCTGGCTTGGGCGCCGGCCGTGCAGGCACAACCGGCGGTCGTCGCACCGTTGCGCCAGTACGCCATTCCGGAACAGCCGCTGGCCGACGCCGTGCGTGCCTTTGGCCGCCAGGCCGATGTGCAGGTGGTGTTCCGCAGTGACCTGGTGGAGGGCCGCCGCTCCAGTGCAGTGAAAGGCGAGTACAGCCAGATGCAGGCGCTGCAGCAGCTGCTGCGCGGCAGCGGCGTGCGCGCACAGCGCGGCATGGACGGCACCTGGAGCCTGCGGGCCGCAGCGGAGGCGGGTGAAGGGGAAGGGGTGCGGGTGACCGAGACGCTGGACGTGGCCGGTCGCCTGCAGTCGGAAGGGGGCGAGGCGCGTGATCGGCGCGGCTACGATGATGTGTTCGCGCTGGACCTGACCACGGCGTATTCGGGGCGCGACCGGGTGGAGCGCTACCGTGGCTCCAATCCGGCCGACGTGGTCAAGGATCTGGTCGGTGTGTTCAGTGGCGATGCGCGCAACAGCGGCGCGCTGGACATCAACATCCGCGGCATCCAGGGACCGGGGCGGGTCCCGGTCAGCATCGACGGTGGCGAACAGGCGCTCACGGTCTGGCGCGGCTACAACGGTGTCAGCAACCGCAACTACATCGATCCCAACCTGATTGGTGGCATCCAGGTCATCAAGGGGCCAGGGCTGGTGCGCGATGTGCACAGCGGGATCGGTGGCGCGCTGGTGATCAAGACCATCGACGTCGATGACATCGTGGACGCGGGTGAGCGCTTCGGCGGGGAGCTGAAGATCGAAGGCAGCAGCAATGCGGTGGCCCCGCGCCTGCCGCGGCTGCACACCGGCGAGGATTACCGCACCGTGCCGGGGTTCCCGCAGGGCTCGCCGAACTCGCCCTACGACGACCGCACCCTGGTGGTGCCGGTGAAGTCGCGCAGTGGCAACAACCCCTTCGATGGCGAGGACCAGGCCTGGCGCCTGGCGCTGGGCGTGCGTGGCGACAACGTCGACCTGATGGCCGCCTACGCCTGGCGCAAGCGCGGCAACTACTTCTCCGGGACCCAGGGCAGCGCCTACTACGACCAGGACCGGCGCGAGCAGTTCGAGTACCAGGGCATCGACTACATCACCACGCTGGCGCGCTACTTCAAGCCCGGCGATGAAGTGCCCAATACCTCCAGCGAACAGGAGTCCTGGCTGGTCAAGGGCAGCTGGCAGATCAACGATGACCAGCAGTTGAAGGCGACCTGGCGACGAACGCTGTCGCACTACGGCGAGATCATGCCGTCGCGCATCCTGTCGGCGCCGGACTATGGGCGCATCCAGTGGCCGCTCAGCCGGGTTGCGTCCGATGCCTGGAACCTGGAGTACCGCTTCCAGTCGGCCGGCAGCCGCTGGCTGGACCTCTACGCCAACCTGTGGCGCACCGAGACGGACAGCGATACCTACACCGCAGGCGGCTTCCCGAACTTCGCACCGGGCAATCCGGACTGGAATGCCGGTGCCAGCCCGATTCTGCGCAACACCGCGCTGGCAAATGCGAGCAACGACCGGACCGGCCTGACCCTGAGCAACCGTTTCGCCCTGCATTCGACCCTGGACCTGACCGTGGGCGGCAACTGGCAATACGAGAAGCTCGGTTCGCGTGACCCGTATTTCGGCCCGTCCGACGGCTGGCGCATGTACCCGCGCGCTGGCCGTCGCCAGGAGGGCGAGGGCTACCTCACTCTGGAATGGCGTCCGGTCGACTTCCTGACCCTCAATGCCGGCGTGCGTTACAGCCGTTACTGGGCGTTCGACGACTTCCTGCAGGCCCACCCGGAACTGCAGACGACCTCGATCGTGCCGCGCGAAGCGCAGTACCGGGTGAATGAACTGCCGCCGCGGCCGGACAGCCTGCAGGGCGAGATCGACGCACTCGAGAGCGAGCGGGAATTCTGGGACAGCATCGGCATGGGCTGGATCGTCGATCAGTCGCTGGCCGACCTGCTGCGCAAGTACGAGACACCCAGGGAGGTCCAGCACGGCATTCCCTGGTTGCCCGATGCCAACGGCAACTACAGCCGTGCCACCAATCCCTGCCTCAACGGCCAGGTCGCCGCCATCCCCGGGCTGCTGCCGATGGTGCTCGGCACCGACATCCGCTGCAGGATCGGGGGCGGGGCGATGCAGTCGGTGGCCGGGCGCAACGAACGGCACCGCGATCACGCCTGGTTGCCGACGTTCTCGGCGACGGTGCGTTTCTCGCCGGCCGCTCGTGCCTATCTACGCTACAGCGAGGCGGTGCGCTTTCCCAGCATGTTCGAAAGCACCATTGCGTTCTCCAGCAGCCTCAATCCGCTGTATCCACTCAAGCCGGAGCATGCCTACAACTACGAGCTGGGGTACGTGCACAACCTTTCCGGGCTGTTCGGCAACACCGCCGATGCCGACGTCAAGCTGGCCTATTATGTGCACAAGACCCGCAATGTCATCGAGCGTGATGCGTACTTCATGTTCGACAACATCGACAAGCAGACTGTCCGCGGCATCGAGCTGCAGGCGCGCTTCGACAACCGGCGCTTCTTCACCGATCTGGGCATCAGCCGCATCCTTGAAAACGAAGTCTGCGATGAAAGCTCGGCGGTACGGCTGGATGCGGACCAGGGGCGGGTGGCCAACTGCGTCCAGGATGGCTTCGTCAGCGGCTATCTGCTGACCCAGGCCACGCCGAAGCTGTCGGTGAACTGGTCACTCGGCACCCGCCTGTTCGATGAGCGCCTGGAGCTGGGCAGCCGCATCGTGCACTACCAGCGGCACGACAATCCGGACCTGCAGGCCTACCGCGACCGCCTGATCGCCGGGGGCAGCAGCCTGCTCTGGCAGAACGTGCCTTTCACCTGGGGAAACATCACCACGGTGGATGCCTACGCCCGCTGGCGCTTCAACCAGCACGCCAGCGTCGAGCTGGTCGGCAGCAATCTCGGCAACCGCTATTACGTCGACCCGGCAACACGCTCAACGCTGCCTGCACCGGGCCGCACGATCAAGCTTGGCGTCACCGCGCGCTTCTGAGTTCGCATTCGACAGGGAGAACCACCGATGAAACAGCACCGTACCCTTGTACTTTCGATCGGCCTGCTGGCTTCCATGCCGGTCATGGCTGCCGACATCGCTGGCGGGCAGAGTCCGGCCCAGGACGGTGTCCATTACATCAATGCTGGCGAATCGACACTCAACGCCGGTCCGCACCGCTCCGGTCGCGCAGGCATTTCGTTGGGGCCGTATGCCAACGCGGCGCGAGTGGACGTGGCCAGCCTGGTGCCCTACGCCACCACGGTGGTGCGTGGCGCAACCACGGTCCGCACGCTGGGCCCGGACGCAGGCCTGCCGTTCGCCTCCGCTGGCGTGGGCCACTTCAGCTTCGTGCAGGTGGGCAATGCAGATGTCTGGTTCGGTGAATGGTCATCCAGTGGCGCGCAGGCGGGCTTCAATCACCGCCAGGTGTTCTTCGTCGGTGACCGTGCCGGTACTTCGCTGCCGGCAGGCGTCGTCACCTACACCCTGGCTGGCATCAACCGCTTTGATGGCAGCGGCGTGCTGGAAGGTGCACTGCGGGCGAATTTCGATACCGGCACCGTCACCGCGGGCCTGGTCGGGACCGGATACAGGCTCGCCGCGAGCGCCACGCTGGATCGCGCCACCGGTGCGTTCAGCGGTTCGGCCATCGCCAATGGTTCGATCATCGGTACCAGCAGCGGCCAGTTCTTCGGCGCCGGTGCCAGTGCCGTGACCGGCATCGCAACCTTTGCCGGCAACAGCCAGTTCGATACGTCCTTCGGCGGTCAGCGCAACTGATCCGCCGCCGTTCCTTTTCGTGTTGTACCCGTAGTTCCCTCAACCCAAGGAGCAATACCATGAAAATGATCAACCGTTCCCTGTTGGCCGTCGCCGCTGCGCTGGCCCTGGCCGGCACCGCGCAGGCGGCCGACATCGTCGGCGCTGCCAGCCCGGCGACCGATGCGCAGCTGTACGTCAAGGTGGGTGCGTCGGAAGTCAACGGCGGCCCGCACTCGGCCGGCAAGGCCGGTATCGGCGTCGGCACCGTGTCCAATGCCAAGCCGGTCGATTTCCAGGGCCTTGCGGCCTACTCGGCCCCGACCACCGTCAATGGTGTCACCGTACGCACTCTGGCCATGCCGATCACCGGTACCCCGGGCAGCCATTCCGGCATGGGCCACTTCAACTTCGTCAAGGTCGGCAGCGGCGATGTGTGGTTCGGCGAGTGGTCCAAGGATGGCGCCGCTGGTGGCTTCAACAACCGCCAGGTCTACTTCGTCGGTGACCGTGCCGGCACCACGCTGCCGGCCGGTGTGGCCACCTACAGCGTCGCGGGCCTGAACAAGTTCAACGGCAGCAACCTGCTGTCGGGCACCTTCCGTGCGGACTTCGGCAGCGGCAAGCTGCTCGGCGGCCTGACCGGTGGTGGTCTGGCGATCAACGTCAACGCCGACATCAACAGCACCAATGCGTCGTTCGCCGGTTCGGCCACCGCTAACGGAAGCGTTGCCGGCACCACCCAGGGCCAGTTCTTCGGCGCCAACGCGGCCACCCTGGCCGGTATCGCCACCTTCAGCGGCAACAGCCAGTACGACACCGCCTTCGGCGGCAGCAAGAACTGATCGCCACGCCCCTGACGGGGCAGGGCAGGGACAAGCCGCGATCCGCCAGTCCCTGCTTCGGCCCGCTGCATGCACCACCACGGATCGACCATGCGCCATTCCATCTTCCTTGTCGTACTGCTGTTGGCTGCCACCGATGTGCGCGCCCAGCAGGACGATCTTCGACGCGTGCTTGAACAGGGCACCGAACTGCGCCACCAGCAGCAGGACCAGCAGCGCCTGCAGCAGGCCGAGTCGGAGCGGCCGACCATCACCATCGACGGCCAGACGCTGCGTGTAGAGCGCACCGTCGATGATCTCGGCCAGGCCCTTTACCTGTCTCTGCAGCATCAGCAATGGCAGGCCGCCGCTGCGTTCCTCGAGGAGTACATCGAACTGCCGGGGCATGATCCCCTGCTGCGGCACTATGCACAGGGGGCGCTGGCACGGGTGACCGGCGACCATCGTCGCGCGGCGAAGGAGTACGAAGCGCTGCTGGCGGCGCAGCCGGATTTCCTGCCGGCCCGCCTCGAGCTGGCGCGTGTCTATGCGGAAGACCAGCGCGATCGCGATGCGGTCGCGCTGTTCACGGCCATCGCTGCAGGCATCAATGCCGATGATCCGGCCACGGCCGGCGTCCGCGCGCGCGTGGACGGCTACCTGAGTGCCCTGCAGGCGCGCCAGCGCTGGAAAGGCGCGCTGTCCGCCGGCCCGGCATGGAGTGACAACATCAACCGCAGCTCGGCCAGTCGCACCTGCCTGTTCGGCGTGGGAGACGCCTGCATCATCGAACGGAAACTGCCCGACGCCCAGCGCGCGGCTGGCCTCGACTACGACGCCAGCCTGGAACGGCGCTGGGTGCTCGGCGGGCATCATGGGCTGTACGTGCGCGGTCTCGCCTTCGGTCAGACATGGCGCGGGCACAGTGCGTACAACGAGCTCAATGCCAACGTGCAGGCGGGTTACAGCTGGCGTAGTGCACGGCAGACCGTGCTGCTCGCTCCCAGCTATGACTACCAGGGCCTGGGCAATCATGCGCTGCAGGGCGGCAGCGGCGTGCACGGGGAATGGCAGTACGCCCTGGATGCACGCAGCCTGCTCAAGCTGGAGGCCGACTGGAAGCGCCAACGCTATCGCCAGCAGGGCCTGGCCAGCAACTACGACGGCGAGCTGGCATCGGTGTATGCCACTTGGTTCCGAGCGCTCAATCCGCGCTGGACGGTCTTCGCCGGGCTGGATGTGACCGACAGCAGCGCCGCCGACCCGGCCAACGGCTACCGCCAGCGCGGCCTGCGGCTGGGCGCGGCACGGCAGTGGAGCGGCACCACGGCCACCGTATTCGTGTCGCTGCGCCATCGCGACTACGACGCGTGGAGCCCGCTGCTGGAGGCGCGGCGTGAGGACAGCGAACAGAACCTGATCGCCATCGTCCGCAGCGAGCGCCTGGCCGTGGCCGGGATGGTACCCAGCCTGAGCCTGCGCTACGCGCGCATCGACAGCAACGTCGGCTGGCTGTACAGCCACGACCGCAGCCTGCTCAGCCTGAAATGGGAGCGGGCCTTCTGAATGCGCCGCTGCAATGCTGCGGTGAACGCGCCGTGGCAGCGACCTTCATCCATCATCACGCGCTCTTGTAGCCCGGTTCGCGCATCCTGCGGGCGTTGCGGCGGAGGTGGGCCGCGGGTATCGAGGAGCGCTGGTCGTGCTGGAAGCGGGCAACAAACCAGAGGGCCTGAAAGGGCTGCGTGTACTGGTGGCGGAGGATGAATTCGCCATCGCGATGTTCCTGGTCGACTATCTGGAGCTGAAAGGCGCACAGGTAGTGGGGCCTGCCGGAGATCTGCAGGCGTTGGGGCAGCTGGTCGATACCCATCCCATCGATGTGGCGTTGCTGGACATCAACCTGGGCGGTGAGCAGGTCTATCCGCTGGCCGATCGGCTGGCCGAGGCGGGTACCCCCTTCCTGCTCACCTCCGGTTACGACGACAACCTGCCCAGCCGCTTCGCCAGCGCGCCGCGCTGTACCAAGCCTTATCACATCGAAACCCTGGTGCAGCAGCTGGCCGGGCTGGTGGCGGCGCCGCAGGTCTCTGCGGGCATCGCCTGATTGCGCGGCATGTCGCGCCGTCCTGAAGGCATCCACGCGGCCAAGCTGCGTGGCGGGATGCCACCTGCACCGCGCCTGCATGCGCGCCACGATGGTATGGCCGCGCGCATCGCCCGCCATGACTGGTCATCCACGCCATTGGGTGCCTGCGAGCAGTGGCCACCCCACCTGCGCGCCACCGTCGACCTGATGCTGGCCCATGGCTTCCCGATGATCGTGCTGTGGGGCGAGCAGCTGGTACAGCTCTACAACGATGGCTATGCCGAGGTTCTGGCCGACAAGCATCCCGGCGGGCTCGGCCAGCCGACCCGCGAGTGCTGGCCCGAGGTCTGGCACATCAATGGTCCGCTCTACACCCGTGTCTGGCAGGGGGAGACGCTCACCTTCGAGGACAAGCTGTATCCGCTGGTCCGCCGGGGGCGTCTGGAGGACATCTGGTTCACCATCACCTACAGCCCGATCCGCGGCGAGGAAGGGCGCATCAACGGCGTGCTGGTGACCATGTTCGAGACCACCGCCGCGCATCTGGCGCTGGCCGCGCGCGAGCGCGAGGAACTGCGCCGGCGCGAGAGCGAGCGACGCCTGGAGCTGGCCTTCAGGATGCTGCCAGTCGGCCTGTGCATCGTCGATCTGCAGGGCCGCATGCTGCTGTCCAACGACCAGATGCGTGCCTACCTGCCCAGCGGCAAGGTGCCTTCCACCGACGAAACCAACCAGCATCGCTGGCGGGGCTGGCATGCGGACGGTAGCGCCATCGGGCCGGAGGATTTCGCCATCGCCCGTGCGATGCGCGGCGAGACCGTGGTGCCGGGGCTGGAGTTCCAGTACCTGCATGACGATGGCCACGCGCGCTGGACCCGGGTCGCGGCCGCGCCCCTTCGCGATGCCGATGGCGAGGTCAGCGGTGTGTTCGCCATTGCTGTGGACATCGATGATCTCAAGCGCGCCACCGAGCGCCAATCGGTGTTGCTGGCCGAACTGCAGCACCGGGTGCGGAACATCATGTCGACCATCCATGCCATTGCCTGGCGGACCCGCTCGTCGGTCAGCAACGTTGATGAGTATGCCGAGCGCCTGTGCGGGCGGCTGATGTCGTTGGCGCGTACGCAGAGCCTGCTGACCCGCGGTGCCAATGCAGGGGTCTGCCTGCGCGGCATGCTGGAGGAGGAGATCGCTGCGCAGACGCCGGTCACCGCGGCCTATCGCCTGCAGGGCGAGGATGTGCTGCTGCCACCGAAGGCGGCCGAAGTGCTGTCCTTGGCGATCCACGAATTGGCGACCAACGCCCTGCGACATGGTGCGCTGACCCATGAGGACGGCCGGATCGACGTTTCCTGGCACCTGCAGGTGCAGGACGGGCAGCCATGGCTGGGTCTGCACTGGTGCGAGCGCCATGCCGAGGTGGAGGACTGGGAGCTGCCCCGGCAGCGTGGCCTTGGACGGGCGCTGATCGAGCAGCGCGTGCCATACGAGCTGGCCGGCAGCGGCCAGCTGCGCTTTGGCCCGCAAGGCCTGGATGCCTGGATCCGCTTCCCGCTGCGCGAGCGTGACAGCCTGCTGCAGACCGATGCGCCGCAGGCAGGCCTCGGCACGTGAAATGGCATTTATGTCCAATTTGGACAAATTGGGTATAGTGGCCATTATCCACTTCTGCCTGGAGCCGTGCCATGACCCTGCCACTGGATCTGCCTGGACTTGAGAAGGCCCCGGCCTCGTCTGTGAAGACGAGGGGCTGGCCGAGCCTGATGCGTACCGTGCGCGAGAAGCAGGCGCTGGTCATCACCAACCACAACCACCCCGAAGCGGTGATCGTGGACATCCGCACCTACCAGGAGCTGCTGGCCAAGGCCGCCGGCAGCGATGCCGGTGAGCGCAGTGAAGAACTGCTGCGCCTGCGCGGCGAATTCGACCAGACCCTGGCCGGCCTGCAGCGCGGTGAGGGGCTGGGCAAGGTGCTGGGCCAGCCGATCCGCCGCGGCCGCAAGGTCACCCTCGGCCGTCCGCTCTGACCGATGGGGCGGATCCTGGTGCTGGCCGGCGTCAACGGCGCCGGCAAGAGTTCGCTGCTGGGTACCTGGCTGGAAGCCGAAGGGCTGGGCTGGTTCAACCCCGATTCGTTCACCCGCCGCCTGGTAGAGGCAGGCTGGCCGCTGCCCGACGCCAATGCCGAGGCCTGGCAGGAAGGCACCCGCCGCCTGCGCCAGGCCATGGCCGATGGCACGGACTTCGCCTTCGAGACCACGCTGGGCGGCAACACCATTCCGCGCCTGCTGCGCGAGGCCTGCGAACACCATCACGTCGCGATCTGGTTCTGTGGCCTGGCCACGGTGGACCTGCACATTGCCCGCGTTGCAGCGCGGGTGGCCGCCGGCGGCCATGACATTCCGGTGGAGAAGATCCACGCCCGCTTCGATTCGGCACGCGAGAACCTGCTGGAACTGCTGCCACACCTGGCCGAGCTGCATGTCTACGACAACAGCGCTCCCGCCGACGCCGACGGCTGCGTCGAGCCGCTGCCGGTGTTGGCGATGGCGCATGGCCAGCTGCAGTATCCGGTGTCGGTGGCCGAGCTGCTACATACGCCGGACTGGGCCAAACCCATCGTAATGCGTGCGATGGAGTTGGACACGCCGCAGTAGATCCACCCGATGCATGGATGCCTTCCACACATCGCGCGAAACCGCGCCGCGCACGACTGGGCGCCAACGGAGCCGCGGTTAGACTGACCGCACACTCAAGGAGGATGACATGCACGGACCTGCGATGTTCCGCTCCACTTCGATCTGCCTGGTGCTTGCTGCGCTGGCGCTGTCCAGCCTGACGGCGACGGCGACGGCCGCGTCCAAGCGGGGGGGGGCGCCGCCCAGCCTGGTACAGGCCTACCACGCCGCGGAAGCCAACCTGCGGCTGATTCCCGGTGACGATATCGAATCGGACTTCCGCCCGGTGTGGACAGGTGTTGCCGATCTCGATGGTGATGGCCGTGCCGAGGTCGTGTATTTCTACACGTCCGACTACTCCGGCGGCAGCTTCGCCCAACGCAACGTTGTTGCGGTGATGACCGCATTGGCCGAGAACGATCCGCGGGGCCAGGAAGACAGGAACAGCCTGTCGCCGGTGGAAGCAGAGGACTATGCCGCCATCCGCAGGTATGGCTATGCTGACGACGCGGCTGAACAGATTCCAGGCGCCATCCGTGCCATCCGCATCCAGGGTGATCGCGTCATCGTCGATTTCACCGTCAGTGCCGGGGCGACAGTCTGCGAATGGAAGAGCCCGAACCGCCACGTCTGTCCGCCGGACGGAAACTACATCTGGACGCTGCGTTGGACGCCGGGGAAGCTGACCCGCATCAAGAAGTAGCGCCAGGCAGCGCCGGGCGTATCCACCCGGCGCCACTGGCCCCGTAGATCCACGCCATGCGTGGATGGCGTTTCGCGCCCCCCCTCAGGCCGGCTTCACCTGCTCAGGCTCCGCAGCCTCCGGCAGCGGCGGCAGACTCGGGTCCACCGTGACCGGCACATCGCTCTTCAACAACGCAGCGGCTTCCCTGTCGCTGCCGACGGCCGGCGGTGAACCGCGCAGCGGCAGGCCGGCGGTCTCCTTCACGAACAGCATGGTTACCAGGCCGATCACCGCCGCGCCCATCAGGTAATAGGCCGGCACCAGCGGATCGCCGGTGCGCTCGACCAACCATGCGGTCACCAGCGGCGTGGTGCCGCCAAACAACGACACCGACACATTGAAGGCGATCGACAGCGCGCTGTAGCGTACTGGGGTGTAGAACAGCGCCGGCAACGTGGATGGCATCGAACTGGTGAAGCACACCAGTGCCAGGCCCAGCAGCATCAGGCCGAGGAAGATCAGCCAGTCATTGCCGCTGCCGATCAGCAGCAGGCAGGGCACGGCCAGCACCAGCAGCGCGATGCAGGCACCGATGATCATCGGGCGACGGCCAAGCTTGTCACTGAACAATCCGCCGACGATGTTCAGTGGCATCATCACCAGCATCACGATGATGATCAGCAGCAGGCCCTTGCTCTCGGCGTAGTTCATGGTGACGCTGAGGTAACTGGGCATGTAGGTCAGCAGCATGTAATCGGTGACGTTGAACACCAGCACCAGGCCCATGCACACCAGCAGCTGGCGGCCATGTACCTGGAACAGTGCAGCCAGCCCGGGGCGATCATGCTCGCGTTTCTCGGCTTCCTCGGCAAAGGCGCGGAACGCCGGGGTCTCTTCCAGCTTCATGCGCATGTACAGGCCGAGCAGGCCGAGTGGGCCGGCCACCAGGAATGGAATGCGCCAGCCCCAGTCCAGCATCTGCGCGTTGCTCAGCAGCATGTGCAGTGCGGTGACCGTGCCTGCGCCGGCGATGTAGCCGCCCAGCGTGCCGAACTCCAGCCAGCTGCCCATCAATCCGCGGTTGCGGTCGGTGGAATACTCGGCGATGAAGGTGGCCGCGCCGCCGTACTCGCCACCGGTGGAGAAACCCTGCACCACGCGTGCCAGCAGCAACAGCACCGGTGCCCAGATGCCGATGCGCTCGTAGGAGGGAATCAAGCCGATCGAGAACGTACCCAGTGCCATCAGGATCATGGTGAACGCCAGTACTTTCTGGCGCCCATAGCGGTCGCCGAGCGGGCCGAACACAAGGCCGCCGAGCGGCCGCACCAGGAACGCTACGGTAAAGGTGGCGAAGGCGGCGATCACCTGTGCCGTGGGGTTGCTGGACGGGAAGAACACCTGGCCGATGGTGACGGCCAGATAGCCGTAGACACCGAAGTCGAACCACTCCATGGCATTGCCGAGTGCGGCGGCGCCGACGGCACGCTTGAGCATGGGCTTGTCGACGACGGTGATCTCATCGACCTTCAGGTGGCGGCGGCGTTTGAACCAGCCGAAATGGGCGTGTGCCTCGGGCGTGTCCTGCATGGGGGCTCCCTTGTAGGTATGGAATAGGGGAATGGGCGGTGTGGTGTGTCCCGGAAATCGGAAACGGCGATGCGGGCGCAAGTGGCGCAGGGGCATCGATGAGTGGCGTGGGGGCCGGGGAATGTGTGCAGGCGCAATGCCACGCGCACGGCGAAGCACCGCCGCAGAGGCGGAGACGCGACAGCGGAATCACAGCGGCCGCGCAGTCAGCGGCCGGATATCACATCAGCGTAGGGGTGCAGGCAGAGGGCCTGCGGGCGTCATCCGCCGGGATCCAGCGCAAGGCGATGGAAATGCAGGGCGGGAGCATTCGTGGCAAGCGAAGCGCCGGTCGGCAGTGCTTCCCACGTAACAGGTGCGCCCGTCACGTAGTGGGTCTTGTCGATCATTGATTCATCATAACGGCATCGGCGTGAGCGTGCAGCGAAGCGGACTGATCTGCACGCCGTGTTCCACTCTGTCTGTTCAGATGCCTCAGGCCGATTTCGCCACCAAGCCGAACACCGTGCAGGCCATCGCCAAGGCGCCCGGTAGTGCCAGTTTCCGCGTGACCAGTGCGGCGCCGATCATGGTGAGCACCGAGAGCATGATGGCCAGGGCGAAGAACGGTTGGCCCTGCAGGAACTGGTGGATGCAACCGGCACAGCCGGCAATGGCCAGGCTGGTGGCAAAGCAGACGTGGAACAGTGAGCCAGCGTACACAGAGGTTCCTCGCGATGATGGAGGCCATAGCGGCGGGCAGCCGGACAAATTTAGCGCTGATTGCAGATTGCGATGACGGGATCACATCCTGTACGCGCTCTGGTGACATCGGCGTGCATAAGGTGGAGCGCACACCCACTTTTCGGATTGATGGAGGATGCAATGGCGCGGACGATTCCCGAAGGAACCCTGATCGTGGTAGCCGACGGTGGTTCGGCGCGGGTGTTCACCAACGTGGGCAGCAACCACCAGTTGACCCTGAAGCAGGAAGGCGAACTGCGCCTGCAGGACATCAGCGAGCAGGGTGTATCCGGGCAGGGGCCTGCGGGTGCAGTGCCGAAGGACATGTCGGTCTCGCAGCTCAATGAGGCCACGTTCGCCAAGCAGGTGGCGGAACAGCTCAATGAGGATGCGTTGAAGAACCGCTATGCACATCTGGTGTTGATCGCGGATCCGACCACGCTGGGTCGCATCCGCCCGCTGCTGCACAAGGAAACCCAGGCCCGCCTGCTGGGCGACATCGCCAAGGACCTGACCAACGCACCGCTGGCGGACATCCAGAAGGCGCTGGCGGCGTAGCGCGGATGCCTTTCATGCGCGATCACCTGTCGGCGGAGCCCGACCGCTCGGATGTGGAGGCGCAGGTCGGCTGGCAGCTCCTTGAGTTCGGTGCACCCTGGTGTGGGCATTGCCAGGCCGCGCAGCCCGCGCTGCAGGCCTTTGTCGAAGCGAACGATCTGCCGCACTGGAAGATCGAGGATGGCAAGGGAAGGCCATTGGGGCGAGCGTTCAAGGTGAAGCTGTGGCCGACGGTGGTGCTGCTGCACGATGGAGAAGAGGTTGCGCGGGTGGTAAGACCGCTGGATCGTGCGGATCTGACGTCGTTGCAGACCGCGCTTCCCGATTGAAGATTGAACCGGGCGTGGGAAGCCGGGCAGTCGCACTGCAGCATGCGGCGCGACAGGCCCGGTGCTAGGATCTGACTATCACCTGAATCGATCCAAATGCCGATGCCCACGCTGGACCGTCGTCTCCTGATCGCTGTCGCCGCCACGGCGATGCTCGCTTCCGGCCTGGCTTCGGCCGCGCCAGCCAGAACTGCCGCCGACAAGGCCTATGCCTCGGTCGACCCGTTCATCGGCACCGGGGGGGAAGGCCACACCTATCCGGGTGCAACGGTGCCGTTCGGCATGGTCCAGCTCAGCCCGGATACGCGTATCCAGCCACGCGAGAAAGCCTACGGTTGGGCGGCCGGCTACCGCTACGACGACAGCAGCATCGTCGGCTTCTCGCACACGCATTTTTCCGGCACCGGCCATTCCGATCTGGGCGACATCCTGCTGATGCCGTTCACGGGCAGTCCCGGCCTGGAGCGTGGCGATCCTGAGAAGCCGGGCAGCGGCTATGCCTCTCGCTTCCGCCATGACGATGAGAAGGCCGAGCCGGGCTACTACGCCGTCACCCTGGACGACTACAAGGTGCGCGCCGAGCTGACCACCAGTGCGCGCGTGGGCGTGCATCGCTACGCCTTCCCCAAGGGCGCCGACGCCAAGGTGCTGCTGGACATGCGCACCAGCATGTACGACTACCCGGGCAAGGTGCTGTGGTCGCGGGTGCGGGTGCGCGCCGATGGCACCGTGACCGGCTTCCGAGAGACGCGCGGCTGGGCGCCAGGTCGCCAGCTGTACTTCGCGATGCGTTTCTCGCGGCCGCTGGCCGGGCATGAGCTGCACAACACCGAGCAGGACGTCGTCTACAAGGGCTTCCCGCCGCCGGGCGAGAAGGATCCGGCGCAACGCGCACAGATCGAAGGTCGCCAGTTGGTGGGCACCTTCGCATTCGGCAAGCTGGACGCACCGCTGGTGGTCAAGGTCGCAATCTCACCCGTCAGCGAGGCCGGCGCCATTGCCAACCTCGACGCGGAAGTGGCCGACTTCGATTTCGATCGCGTGCGTGCGCAGGCGAAGCAGGAATGGACGCGGGCGCTGTCGGTACTCGATATCGATGCGCCGGAACACGCGCGGCGAAGCGCCTATACCGCGCTGTACCACACCATGCTGGGGCCGACGCTGTTCATGGATGCCGATGGCCAGTACCGCGGTTCAGACAACGCAGTGTACAAGGCCGACGGTTTCACGAACTATTCGACGTTCTCGCTGTGGGACACCTACCGTGCGCTGCACCCGTTGCTGACGCTGGTGCAGCCGGAGAAGCGCAACAGCGACTTCGTTAATTCCATGCTGGCCCACCATGAGCACAGCCCGTACGGCATGCTGCCGGTGTGGTCGTTCCATGGCCTGGAAGACTGGTGCATGATCGGTTACCACGCCGTGCCGGTCATTGCCGACGCCTACGTGAAGGGCATCCGCGGTTTCGACGCCGACAAGGCATTGAAGGCGATGGTCGAGACCGCCAACTACGGCCCCTATGACGGCATCGCGCAGTACCGCGAGCTGGGCTATGTGCCGATTGACGAGGAAGGTGAAGCGGCCAGCAAGACGCTGGAATACGCCTTCGATGATTGGACCATTGCGCGCATGGCGCAGGCGATGGGCAAGACCGATGTGGCGGCGGCCTTCGACAAGCGTGCCGGCAACTGGCGCAACGCCTTCGACAAGGACACTGGCTTCATGCGCGCACGCAAGCGCGATGGCCGTTTCCGCACCCCGTTCGACCCCAGCGCCAGCGGCTACGGCACCGACTACACCGAAGGCAACGCCTGGCAGTATTCGTGGTACGTGCCGCAGGACGTCGCCGGCCTGGCGGCAGCGCATGGTGGCAGCGACAAGCTGCTCGCGCGCCTGGACGAGGTGTTCAACGCCAAGGTGGATCCGTCCATCTTCGAGCACATGGAAGACATCACCGGGCTGATCGGCTGGTATGCACATGGCAACGAACCCAGTCACCATGTGGCCTACCTGTACTCGTACGCCGGCCAGCCGTGGCGCACCCAGGCGCGGCTGAAGCAGATCATGGACACCCAGTACGCTGACCGCCCCGATGGCCTGGCCGGCAATGATGACGTTGGCCAGATGTCGGCGTGGTACGTGTTCACCACGCTGGGCTTCTACCCGGTGGCGCCGGGCTCGGGCGAGTACATCCTCGGCCGCCCGTTCCTGCCGAAGACCGCGATGCGCCTGCCGAACGGCAAGACGTTCACCATCGTGGCCGATGGGCTGGATGACAAGCACACGTACGTTGGCAGCGTGAGCCTCAACGGCAAGCCGCTGCAGCGCACCTTCCTGCGCCATGACGAGATCCTGGCAGGTGGCGAGCTGCGTTTCGCCATGCAGGCCGGGCCGAACAAGGATTGGCCGGGGCAGGGCGCGCAGGCGCCGTATTCGATGAGCCGGTGATGCGCACGTGGTAGGTGCCGACCTTGGTCGGCACGCTTCACGGGTGACCTGATACCTGTAGAGCCGAGCCCATGCTCGGCTGCTTTTGGCACGGTGCCTGAGCCGAGCATGGGCTCGGCTCTACGAGGGCAATTCGACAAAGGTCAACGGAACCACACCCCCACCCGCGCGCCACCGAGCGGCGCCGTTTCGATCTTCAACATCGCACCGTGCCGCTGCGCGATCTCGGCCACGATCGCCAGTCCCAGGCCGCAGCCATCGCCTTCGCTGCTGGCCCGGTAGAAGCGTTCCGTGACGCGCGCGCGTTCGGCTTCGGCGATGCCGGCGCCGTCATCGTCCACCCATACCTGCACGCCGTCAGCCTCCTGCCGAACGCCGAGGGTGATCACACCGGGCACCACGCCGTAGCGCAACGCGTTGTCCAGCAGGTTGCCCAATGCCTCGCGCAACAGCTGCGGGTCGCCCTGTACCTGCACGCCGTCGTCGGGCCCGTCGTAACCCAGGTCCACGCCCGCCACCAACGCACGGTCGGCGTAGCGTTCGACCACGCCACGCGCCAGCGCGGCCAGATCCAGCGGCTGCAGCGGCAGTGCACTGCCATGTGGATCTTCCGATCGGCTGAGCATCAGCAGCTGGTTGACCAGGTGCTGCAGCCGCGCCAGCCCGGCCAACGTGCCGGACAGCGCCAGCTGCTGGGCCTGCGGATCGTGCTGGCGCAATGAACTCTCCAGCTCCACCTGCATTGCCGCAAGCGGCGTGCGCAGCTGGTGCGCGGCATTGCTCACGAAGCGCCGTTGCGCGGCCTGCATGGCGTCCAGTCGCTGCAGCAGCGCGTTGTACGCCTCCACCGCCGGCCACAGTTCGCGCGGGGCTTCCTGTGCAGGATCCAGCGGCGCCAGCGGGTCTGGGCGGGGGCTGGCCAAGCGCCGCGCCACCTGGTTGGCATGGCGTGCGGCAGCGCCTGTACCGGACCAGGCCAGCCACGCCGCCAATGCCAGGATCGCAGCCTGGAACGGAGCGCTGGTCAGCAGCAGCTTGCGCTCCAGCCGATGGCGCTTGCGCAGTGTCTCGGCCACGCGCAGCCGGATGTCATGGCCCGGCTCGGCGCTGACCACTACCTCAACCATGCGCACGGCCTGGCCACGCAGTCGCGCGTCGTAGTACACCGCGTCGTCGCTGCTGGCGGACATCGCCGGGCGTGGCAACGCCTCGGGCAGGTCGCCATACAGGCGCCCACCCGCGGCGTCGACAACCTCGCCATGCACTTCGTCGGCGGTGTCCCAGGTGAACATGCGCGAGACCGCCGGGGTGATCTCGATTGAAGCGCGACCATCCTGCACCGTCACCAGCTCGGACAACGACATCGCCGAATCCAGCAGCCAGCGGTCGTAGACCTGGCCGGCATAGAAGCGCGCCAAGGCGAATGAACCCACTGCGCTGCACAGCAGCAGTACCAGCAGCGGCAGCCACAGGCGCCGCAGCAGCAGGCCACGCAGGCTGTGCACGCGCTCAGTCACCCACGGCCTCCAACCGGTATCCAAGCCCACGCAGCATGCGGATGCCGACGCCGGCACGCGCCTGTTCCAGTTTGCGGCGCAGGCGGCTGACATGCACTTCGATCACCGACAGGTTGGCCTCGTGGTCCCAGCTGTACAGCGCATCGAACAGACGCTGCTTGGTAACCGTTCGGCCGGGATGCTGCATCAGCGCATCGACCAGCGACAACTCGCGCGCGGTCAGTTCGATGCGCTGGCCGTCCACCTGCACTTCATTGCGGATGCTGTCGAAGCACAACCGGCCCAGGCGCTTCTGCGCTGGTGCATCACTGCGACGCCGGGACAGCGCCCGCAGACGCGCTTCCAGCTCGCCGAGTGCGAATGGCTTGGCCAGGTAATCGTCGCCACCGCGGTCGAGACCGAGGATGCGGTCTTCCACACCGTCGCGTGCGGTCAGGATCAGCACCGGCAGGGTGGTGCCGTCGTTACGCAGGCGCGAGAGCAGGTCGAGGCCATCCACGTCGGGCAATGAAAGGTCGAGCACCATCACGTCATATGGTGCGCTGGCCAGTGCAGCGGGTGCGTGCAGCCCGCGCGAAAGGTGGTCGCACAGATGACCGGCACCCTGCAGGGCGCGGATCAGTCCATCGGCCAGAGCGGCGTCGTCTTCGATCAGCAGGATTCGCATTGCAAGCTTCGTGCAAGGTTGGGGCAAGTTTGGCGCAAGTGCGTCACCTTACCGTGACGTGCATGAATTTCTCCCCTCGTCTTGCGGCCGTGTTGGCCGCCCTCCTGTGCGCACCCGCAGCATCGGCGCTGTCCCTGCAGGAAGCGCAGCGCGCCATGGAAGCACACAACCCGGACCTGCGTGCGGCGGCACTGGAGCTGCGCGGTGTGCAGGGCGATGCGCAGACGGCGGCGTTGCGCCCGGCCACTGAGCTGTCGATCGGCACCAGCAAGATCAGCCCCAAGCATGGCATCGGCCCTGGGCGCTGGCAGGACAAGCGGGTGGACAGCACCGTGGGCCTGGGCTGGACCTGGGAGCGCGGTGGCAAGCGCGCGTTGCGTATCCGCCAGGCCGATGCGCTGCTGGAGGTGGCCGGGCTGGAGATGCTCGATGCGCGGCGCCGCCAGCAGGTGGCGTTGCATGAAACCTATTTCGGCCTGAAGGGCGTCCAGGAGCGGGCGCAGATTGCCGATGCCAACCGCCAGAGTTCGGCCGAACAGATGGCGGCGGCGGACAAGCAGGTTGCCACCGGGGCGATGGCGCCGGTCGACCGCGCGCGACTGGCGGTGGACGACCTGGCGGTGGCCGACGCGGCGCGCGAGGCGGCGCTTGACCTGCGCGACGCGCGGCATGCGCTGGGCCTGCTGCTCGGCCGCGACGACAGCCATGACCTCAGCGCCGATGATCCGTGGCCAGATCCGGCGGGCAGGGCCGATGCGCGCACTTTCGATCCGCAGCAGCGTGCCGACCTGCGCGCGGCACGTTCGCGCCTGGTTGCGGCCGACGCCGGTGTGGCATTGGCGCGCAGTGAGCGCCACCGCGACATCCAGTTGGGCGTGGAAGCCGAGCGCGAGCCGACTGACATCAGCGGCGTCACCTGGGGTGTGTCATTGACCATTCCGCTCGGCGGCCCGTCACGTGCGCGTGGCGCGATCCAGCGTGCCGAGGCCGACCGTGACAATGCCGCGCTGGAACTGCAGGTGCTGCAGCGCGAAGCGCGTGCCGAACTGGACCAGTTGCAGGCCAGCGCGCAGTCCGCCGCGCAGCGCCGGAGCGACTACGAAGGACTGCAGTCCGACGCCGCACGCAGGGCGGTGCAGGGCATCGAACTGGCCTACCGGCGCGGCGCCGCCAGCCTGACCGATCTGCTGGATGCGCGCCGCAGCTGGCACGACTTCGAGGCTGCTTTGATTGAAGCGCGTACCGACCATGCCATTGCTTTGGCGCGCTGGGAAGCGGCCACATCCATTGCTGAGGGAGAGTTCCGATGAAGTCGACCGTCGCCTATCGCCCGCAGGTGCGACACGCCGTGCTGCCGGCCTTGCTGGCGCTGGCCCTGCTGGGCGGCTGCGGCCGCGAACCGGCGTCGTATACCGAGGACGCGCCGAAGGTCAGTGCTGGCCAGATCCAGTTTCCTGCCGGTAGCCGCCAGCTGGACGTGCTGCGCAGCGAGGCGGTGACCGCCGGCGCCAGCGCCAGCCTGCAGCTGCCGGGCCGGGTGGTCTGGGACGAGACGCACTCCAGCGCGCTGCGCACGCCGCTGGCGGGGCAGGTGGCGCGCATCGAGGCACAACCGGGGCAGAAAGTGAAGGCGGGCCAGGTGATCGCCTGGATCACCTCGCCCGAATTCGGCCAGGCCCAGGCCGACGGCGTGCGTGGCCGTGCCGAGTTGCAGCAGGCACGCCGGGAACTGGACCGTACCCGCGAACTGCATGCGGCGGGTGTGGCATCCGGTCGAGAACTGGACGAGGCCGAGGCCAATTTCGCCGGCAGCCAGGCCGATCACGCGCGTGCGACCGCCTTCGCCAAGGCGTATGGCAATGGCCAGCACGTCGACCAGCGCCTGCCGCTGCGCGCGCCGATCGATGGCGTGCTGGTGGAGCGGCGGATGAGCCCGGGCGTGACAGTCAGCCCCGACAGCGAACAGCCGTTGGCGGTGATTGGCGATCCGGACCGCCTGTGGTTGCTGCTGGATGTTCCCGAGAGCCTGGCCGGACGCTTGAAGGCGGGCATGCAGGTGACCGTGCCCGGCGCCGAGGGACAGCCGCTGCAGGCGACCCTGCAGCACGTGGATGACTTCGTCGACAGCGAACGCCGCGTGGTGCAGGCGCGCGCCGAGCTGGACAACCGCGCACGCGGTTTCAAGGCGGGGCAGTACGTGCGCGCCCAGGTGGCGTTGCCGGCCGAGGGCGGTGTCTCGCTGCCCGATGCGGCCGTGTTGTTGATCGACGGCAAGCAGGTGGTGTTCGTGGAGGAGGGCAAGGGCCACTTCGTGCGTCACGCTGTGCATGCCGAGGAACTGGGCGATGGCCGGCTGTGGGTGCGTGAGGGTCTGGCCGCAGGCGCCAGGGTGGTGGTCGAGGGCGGCCTGCTGCTGCAGCAGCTGGCGGACAGCGCGCCCGCCACAGCCAGCATCGGCACGGGGCACACCGCCCCATGATCGATCGCCTGATTGCCTACTGCCTGCGCCAGCCGCTGATGGTGATGCTGGCACTGCTGCTGTTCATCGGCGCTGGCATTGCCGCGTTCCGCGTGCTGCCGGTGGAAGCCTTCCCGGATGTGTCCGACACCCAGGTGACAGTGGTGTCGCTGCACCCGGGCCGTGCCGCCGAAGAGGTCGAGCGCGAGGTGACGATGCCACTGGAAGTGGCGTTGTCCGGTATCCCGCATTCGGTGCGGGTGTTCTCGCATACGCAGTTCGGCCTGTCGATGATCATCCTGACCTTCGACGACAAGGCCGATGACTACTTCGCGCGCCAGCAGGTGCTGGAACGCCTGCAGGGCGTGGAACTGCCGGAAGGGGTAACGCCGGAACTGGAGGCGATGAGCTCGGCGGTAGGTGAGATCTACCGTTATGTGCTGAAAGGCCCGCACATGACGCCGACCCAGCTGCGCACCGTGCAGGAATGGACAATGGAGCGCAGCCTGCGCACCGTGCCGGGCGTGGCCGATGTGATCAGCTTCGGTGGCTTCGCGCGCACCTTCCAGGTCAAGCCGGACCTGGACAAGCTGCGTGACCGCGGCATCAGTCTGGGTGAGTTCGCCGAGGCGCTGGAAAAGGGCAGCTCGAACGCGGGCGGCGGCTACGTGGAGCGCGGCCAGCAGCAGTTCCTGATCCGCGGTGTGGGCCTGATGCGTTCGCCGGCCGACATCGGCAATGTGGTGGTGGCGCAGCGCGGGGGCACGCCGATCCTGGTGCGCGACCTCGCCGGCATCGCCGATACCGGCCTGCCGCGTCAGGGCCTGGTCGGCCAGGACGACAATGACGATGCGGTGTTCGGCATGGTCCTGATGCGCAAGGGCGAGAACCCGTCCGACGTGCTCGACGCGCTGCATGCGCGCATCGCCGAGATCGAGGCCAACCAGTTGCCGGCCGGGGTCAGCATCGAGCCGTTCTACGACCGCTCGTGGCTGGTCACGACCACGCTGAAGACGGTCTTCCGCAACCTGCTGGAAGGCGCAGTGCTGGTGTTCCTGGTGTTGTGGCTGTTCCTGTACAACGCCCGGGCCGCGCTGATCGTGGCGGCGATGATGCCGCTGGCCCTGCTCTCGACCTTCCTCGGCCTGCATCTGTGGGGTGTGCCGGCGAACCTGCTGTCGTTGGGTGCGATGGATTTCGGCATCATCATCGATGGTGCAGTGATTGTCACCGAACACATCGTCTCGCGACTGTCGAAGCTGCCAACTATGGCAGATCGGAAGACGCGCTTCTCGACCATTCTTTCAGCTGCGTCCGAAGTGGGCAGGCCGACGTTCTTCTCGATGCTGATCATCATCGCCGCGCACATCCCGATCTTCACCCTGCAGCGGCAGGAAGGACGCATGTTCGCGCCGATGGCGTACTCGGTGACCTCGGCGTTGATCGGTGCGCTGATCCTGGCGCTGACCGTGGTGCCGCTGTTCTGCTACTGGTGGCTGCGGCGCGACCGCATGCGTGACGGCAATCCGCTGATGGACCGCCTGACCGGCTGGTACCGGCCGATCCTGGAGCGTGCATTGGCCCGCCCGCGTGCGGTGATACTGACCGCGGTCGCGCTGCTGGTCGGCACGCTGGCATTGGGCACCCGGTTGGGTTCGGAGTTCCTGCCCGAGCTGGACGAAGGCTCGATCTGGTTGACCGCCACGCTCGACCCCAGCACCAGCCTGGCCGAAGCGCAGCAGCAGTCGCGGCGCATCCGTGAGCTGGTCGGCACCTTCCCGCAGGTATCGACGGTGGTGGCCAAACTGGGTCGCCCGGAAGACGGGTCCGATGCCAAGGGCGCCAACCAGATCGAGGCGCTGGTGGCGTTGAAGCCGGAGAAGGAGTGGCCGAAGGGCGTGGACAAGCGGCAGCTGGTGAGCGACCTGCAGCGCACGCTGGAGCAGCGCATTCCGGGGCCGGAGTTCTCGATCTCGCAGCCGGTGCGCGACAACATCCTGGAGAGCATCTCGCAGATCAAGGGCCAGGTGGTGATCAAGGTCAGTGGCTCGGATCTGGACGTACTGAACCAGCAGGCGCAGGCGATCCTGGGCCAGGTACGTGGGGTGGAGGGCGTAGAGAGCGCCTTCATTGACCGGGACGGGTCATTGCCGCAGCTGCAGATCGAGATCGACCGCGACCGTGCTGCGCGCTATGGCCTGAACGTGCGCGACATCGACGAGGTGATCGAGACCGCCCTGGGCGGGCGCCAGGTCGGCGAACTGTGGGAAGGTGACCGCAAGTTCCCGATCACGCTGCGCCTGGATGATGCCGACCGCGACCTGCAACGACTGCGCACGGTGCCGGTCGGCATCGGTGACGGTCATACCGTGACGCTGTCCGACGTAGCTGATTTCCGCATGGCCAGCGGCGCGATCAACATCTCGCGCGAGAACGCACAACGGGTGAAGGCAGTGAGCATCTTCATCGCCGGGCGTGACATGGGCAGCGTGGTGGCCGACATGCGCAAGCGCGTGGATGCCAGCGTGCAGCTGCCGGAAGGCTACCGGCTGGAGTGGTCCGGCGAGTTCGAGAACCAGCAACGTGCAATGAAGCGGCTGGGCTGGGTGATCCCGCTGTCGGTGCTGATCATCTTCGTGCTGCTGTTCGATGCCTTCAAGGACATCAGCAGCGCCGCGTTGATCCTGGCCAACGTGCCACTGGCGATGATCGGCGGCATCCTCGCCCTGTGGTTGACCGGCATTCCACTGTCGGTGTCGGCGGCGATCGGTTTCATTGCATTGTTCGGGCAAGCGGTGCTGAACGGGGTGGTGATGCTCAGTCGCTTCGCGCAGCTGCGCGAGCAGGGCATGGACCTGCTGCAGTCGGTGGTACAGGGCTCGCTGCAGCGCCTGCGCACCGTACTTATGACTGCACTGCTGGCGATGTTCGGCCTGCTGCCGATGGCGACCTCGCATGCGATTGGTGCCGAGACCCAGAAGCCGTTGGCGGTGGTGGTGATCGGCGGCCTGCTGTCGGCGATGCTGCTGACCCTGCTGGTACTGCCCACGCTGTATTACTGGGTACACCGGCGCCGCGAGGCTCGCGCCGACTGACGGCACTGTAGAGCCGAGCCCATGCTCGGCTGCTCTTCGCGCAGAAGCCAGAAGCAGCCGAGCATGGGCTCGGCTCTACAGGGCTCCACGTCTTGCGTGGAGCCCGCGTTCTTACCCTCCCGAACCCTGCCAGGCGATCATCATCGGTACGATCAACATACCTAGACAGCTCAGGCACAGCACCGTAGTGGAGATGTGGCAGAGCCAGAAAACGCGCGGCCTGTCCGCACGCCAGACTTTCCTGCCGTGGTTGACACCCCAGATCGTAAAGCCATCGGTGATGCCACCCAGAAAGAAGCAAAGGGTGGCCAGTGCCCATAGCACCCAGATCAGCGCCATCGCCAGGTTGCGTACGTCGCCACGCAGCGAGGCCCACAGCACAAGCGTCGCCAGCGCCGACAGGCCTCCCAGCAGAAACGTGATCATCCAGAGCCGATACCAGATGCCCGGCTTCTCCATGCTCGTGCCCCGTTCGTTTGGCCGAGCAGAGCCAGTCCGGTGGTCCTTACACCATCCCGCCATTGGCGCGCAGCACCTGGCCATTGATCCACCCGCCATCGGTGCCTGCCAGGAACGCAACCGCACCGGCGATGTCCTCCGGCGTACCCAACCGCTCCAGGGGGTTCATCTTCGCCAACCGCTCGATCAGTTCCGGTGACTTGCCGTCCAGGAACAGGTCGGTAGCGGTCGGGCCTGGGGCCACTGCGTTCACGGTGATATTGCGTCCGCGCAGCTCCTTGCTGAGGATGGCGCCCATCGTCTCCACCGCTGCCTTGCTGGCCGCGTACACGCTGTAGTTCTCCAGCTTGATGCCGACCACGCTGGTGGACAAGGTGATCAGCCGGCCACCGTCGCGCACCCGTCGCGCGCTTTCGCGCAGCACGTTGAAGGCGCCCTTGAGGTTGATGCCGATCACCCGCTCGAACAATGCGTCGTCGGTGTCGGCCAGCGGCGCCAGCTGCAATACGCCGGCGCTGTTGACCACCACGTCGATGCCGCCGAAACGGGCCTCGATGGCGTCGAACAGCTGGCGGACCGCCTGGGGGTCGGCCACGTCGGCCTGCAGCGCGATGGCCTGCGCGCCGGCTGCGTTGAGTTCGGCCCCCAGGGCTTCGGCGTCGTCGCGGCGCCCTGCATAGTTGATCGCGACGGCGTGGCCATCGGCGGCCAGGCGGCGGGAGATGGCGACGCCGATGCCACGGGAACCGCCGGTGACCAGGGCGACAGAGCGGGCGCGGGAGAGGGTCATGGTGGCTTCCAGCAGGGCACGCCGGAGTGGCGCAGGGCCATCTTCACCACATGATCTTTTCGGATAATCCTGCATAATCCGCCAACATCATCCGGATTTCCGAATAATGGACCGCTTCACGGCCATGCGCGCCTTCGTCCGTATCGTCGAGCGTCGCAGCTTCACCCGGGCCTCCGAGGACCTCGGCCTGCCGCGGGCCACAGTGACCGACGCGATCAAGGCGCTGGAACAGCGGCTGGGCGTGCGCCTGCTGCACCGGACCACGCGGGTGGTGGTGCCGACGCTGGAAGGCGAGGCCTTCTATGGCCGTTGCCTGCGCTTGATCGCCGACATGGATGATGCCGAGGCTGCGTTCCGTGACGCGCCGCCACGCGGCCCGTTGCGTATTGAAGTGCATGGCACGCTGGGCCGGCACCTTGTGTTTCCGCACCTGCCGGAGTTCCTGCAGCGCTACCCGGAGATCGAACTGGACGTCAGCGAAGGGGACCGCTACGTCGATCTGTTGCGCGAAGGCGTGGATGCGGCGTTGCGGGTGGGGACGCTGGCTGATAGTGATCTGGCGGCGCGACGGTTGATGCTGCTGCGCGAGGTCACGGTGGCCTCGCCGGGCTACCTGCAGGCCAGAGGCGTACCGGGCAGCATCAATGCACTGCAGGACGGCCACCAGATGGTCGGCTACCGCTCCAGCGCCACCGGCCAGCTGATTCCTCTGGAGTTCCAGCAGGGCGGGCAGGTGCGCTACGTGCCGCTGCCGGCGCGGGTGCGAGTGTCCGGCGCGGACGCGTTCCTTGGTGCCGCGCTGGCGGGCCTCGGTATCATCCAGGCGCCGCGCTACCGGATGGACCCGTACATCGCGCGCGGGCAGTTGGTGGAGCTGTTGCCCGAGACGCCGCCGACGCCGAGTCCATTGAGCCTGGTCTACCTGCGCAACCGAACGCCGTCACCGCGCTTGCGGGTGTTCATCGATTGGGTGGCCGGGGTGTTTGAGCAGACCGGGGTTGCCGGCCAGCGGCCGGCACTACCGGGCTGAGGTGCTCGGCAGCACCAGTTCGAACAGAGTGCCGGTGTCATCCGACACAACACTCACGCTGCCGCCGTGCGCCTGTGCAATCGCGCGGGTGATCGCCAGGCCCAGTCCGGCACCTTCGTGGCGGCCACGTTCGCCGCGGTAGAAACGATCGAACAGGCGCGGCAGCGCCTCGCTGGCAATCGGCGTGCCGAGGTTGTGCACGCTGACCCTGCACACGCCATCGGCCTCGACCAGCCGCACCCGCACTTCGCTGCCCACGGCTGCGTACTTCAACGCGTTGGAAAGCAGGTTGGCAATCGCCCGGTGCAGCATCAAGCGGTTGCCTTCCACGCTCGCTACACCTTCGCGGCGCAGGGTCAACTGCCGGTCCTCGGCCAGCAGGTCGTAGAACTCCAGCAGCGAATCCACCACCGCGTCCAGCGCCACCGGCTCGCACGAGGGCAGGGCGCCCGGCGCTTCGGCCTGCGCCAGGTACAGCAGGTCGCCCACGGTCTGCGCCAGCCGCTGCAGTTCCTCGGCACACGATGCCAGCGTCTCGCGGTAGGCCTCGTTGCTGCGTGGGTGCGCCAGCACCACCTGTACCTGGGTCAGCATGTTCGTTATCGGCGTGCGCAGCTCGTGGGCGAGATCACCGGAGAACTCGGTCAGCCGCGCGAAGTCCTGCTGCAGGCGCGCCAGCATGCCGTTGAGCGTCTGTGCCAGTTGCTCCAGTTCGGCCGGTGCACTGCGCGCGCTCAGGCGGCGCTGCAACCGGCCAGCGGTGATCTGCCGGGCCTCATCGGCCAGCGTGCGCAGCGGCCGCAGCGTGCGCCGCACCACATAGCCGCCGAGCAGGCTGCTGGCCACGGCGGCGCCGATGATCGCGATCGCCAGCAGGTGGCGGAAGCGCTGCAGGAAATCAGCATGGCGGTTGTCGTCGATGGCCAGCAGGATGACCAGCTGGCTGCCGTCGGCCAGCGTCTGGCGCAGGTGCAGGGCATGCATGCAGCGGCCATCAGTGAGGATCCAGTCGTGCCGCCGTGGCGCGGCGTCGATGGGCTGGCTGCGTGCATGCTCGCGCAGCAGTGCCGGTGCGGTGGAGAACAGCACCGCACCGCTCCCATCAACAATGTGGAAGGCGATATCCGGATGGTGGCCCAGCGCCTCTGCCAACCGCTGCCCGCGTGCGGATGCAGGTCCATTGCCGGCCAGGTCACGGATCAACGCAACCTTGTTCTCCAGTTCGCTGAAGTCCTGGGCCACCAGGTCGTGGCGGGCGCTGACATAGATCGCCACGCCCAATGCGGCCAATACCAGCGTGGCCACGGTGGCGAACAGCAGCGTCAGCCGTACCGCGATGGAGCGACGCAGGCTCATCCGCTGTGCACTGCACCGTCGTCCGGCGCCTCCAGCACATAGCCCATGCCGCGCACGGTGACGATCAGCTTGGCGTCGAAGTCATCGTCGATCTTCGCGCGCAGGCGGCGGATCGCCACGTCGATCACGTTGGTGTCGCTGTCGAAGTTCATGTCCCACACCTGCGAAGCGATCAACGAGCGCGGCAGCACTTCACCGCGTCGGCGCGCCAGCAGTTCCAGCAGGGTGTACTCCTTCTGGCTGAGGGCGATGCGCTGGCCGCCGCGTTCGACCCGGCGGCGCAAGGTATCCACCACCAGGTCGGCGATGACGATGCGCTCGGCCTGCGGCAGCGCCTGGCCACGACGCAGCAGGGTGCGCACGCGCGCCAGCAGCTCTGCGAAGGCGAATGGTTTGGCCAGGTAGTCATCCGCGCCCAGCTCCAGGCCCTGCACGCGGTCGGCGATGCTGCTGCGCGCGGTCAGGAACAGCACCGGCACCTGCCATCCGGCCTCGCGCAGCCGCGACAGCACGTTCCACCCATCCAGGCCGGGCAGCATCACGTCGAGGATGACCAGCTGGTACTCGCCGCTGCCGGCCAGGTGCAGCCCGTCGACGCCGTTGCAGGTGAGGTCGACCACATAGCCGGCCTCGATCAGGCCCTGGCGCAGGTAGTTGCCGGTCTTGGGTTCGTCTTCGACGATCAGCAGTTTCATGATGTGCCCATCATCGCAGCTTGGGCCCGTGCTGGAACGGATGAGTCATGCCAATGGGTCCAGTGTGCCGAGCACCGCCACGCAGGCCAGCACCAGCAGCGCCAGCACCGATTCGCAGGCCAGGCTGTGGCGAAGTGAGCGCAGCGGCCTGGGTTGCCAGCCGCCGCGGATGGAGACCGCCAGCGCCGGTACCAGCCGCCAGCGATGCAGCGCGGCAAGCCCCAGCATGCCACCGACCAGCGCCAGCTTGAGCAGCAGCCAACGCCCATGTGCGGCGCCGGTCAGGGTCTGTATGGAACCGCCGAGATCGACATAGGTATAGGTGCCGGTCATTGCCAGCAGGGCGACGATGATCGTGCCCGGCACGGCGAAGCTGTGCGCGGCCTGCCACAGTTCGCGGGTACGTTCGCGCAGGCGCAGGCCCTGTGGACGCAGCGCCAGCTGCAGGATGGCGGCGATCGCACCGACCCAGGCGCCGGCGGCCAGCAGGTGCACGATGCCGGCCGTCAGCCGCAAGGTCCCGTCGAATCCATCACCGGCGGCGGCGTGACCATTCCAGGCGAGGCTGGCCAGAGCTACCGCCGTGAGTATCAGCAGCGCCAGACGGCGCAGGCCCTGCACCGGGCGATTGACTGCCAGCAGCGGTAGCATTGCCAGCAGGGCCAGGATGCGCAGCAGCCCTGCCTTACCCACCGGCGTACCGGTAAGAAACCAGCGCGCCGTCTCGCCATCGATGTCGACCGGAGATATACCAAGCACGCCGGACAATCGGGTGGCCGCATCGGTGACGACGAGGATGAGCGCAACCACGGCGAGCGCCAGCGCGGCCCCGCGCGGCAGCGCAGGGCGGACGAACAGCAGCCGCCCGAACAGCAGCATCAGCACCAGGTACAGCGCCAGCCGCAGCGCATACGGCGAGAGCTCGGCCATGGCGGCAGCCTTACTTCACGGTGAAGCGGTAGCTGCCGGTCATCGGATGACTGTCCTGACCGACCGCGCGCCATTGCAGTGCGTAGCTGCCTGCGGGCAGCGGCTTGGCGAAACGCGCGCGCAACGTGTGGCCATCTTCGGAAATGTCCTGTGCGGTGGTGGGCATGGCCATCTTCATGCGGCCATGGTCCATGCTCAGTTCGATGCGGGTGGCACGCGGCATCACCTTCTCACTGAACTGCAGTTCGATCTGGCTGGCCGGGGCCACGGTGGCGTCGGCGGCCGGCGTCGAACGCACCAGGCTGGGATGGGCCAGCGCCAGCGGCGCAACCGCGAGGCCGGACAGCAGAAGAACAAGGGAGGCGGAGCGGAGCGGGGAACGGGTCATGCGCGGGACACCTGTGGAAGACGTGGCCCACAGGGTGGAGGGCAGCGCCTTTCGCCGCCCTGACCCGCACATTACCGATCTGTAATGTTTCGTCTGCCAACACGCTGGCCGGCGTCAGAGCGCTGCCAGCGACCCCTGCATGCGATGGAAACTGCCATCGGTGGCGGTGAACCAGGCCAGCGAACGCCCGCCCAAGAAATCATCGACATGCACGACCGTAGCGCCATTGGCTTCCTGCCATGAAATGGCATAGACCCCCTCGCCAATCTGTTGCCACTCGCAGGTGGCTTCACCCTGCGCACCGGCATAGGCGCCGGAGACGATGGCGTACTGCACGTGGCGGCCATCGGCGCTGTAGACATTGTCTGCGGCCAGTCCGTCATAGCTGACGCGGAAGCGGCGGTCGGCGAACGGCGGCAAGGCGGGGGCTGTGTTCATCGGATCGCCACCGGGTTGATGTTCACCTGGGTCGAGCCGACGTACAGCGGCTGGCCAAGTACGAACAGGAATTCCCAGGCCTTGTCACGTACCAGGGCACGGCTGTCGATCAGCTCCAGGTTGTAGATGCCGCGCTTGGCCAGCATGTACTGGTTGATCGGGAACTCCTCGGCACCGTTCGGGTTCGGGTAGACCTCCGAGGCCCAGGTGTCGCCACCGAAGGCGACGATGCCCTGGTCGGCCAGCCACTTCGCGGCCTCCATGCCAATACCCGGTTCCACTTCCAGGAACTGCGTGTCGTCCTTGCCGATCAGTTCCAGCCAGCCGGTGTTGAACAGCACCACGTCGCCCTTGCGCAGGCTCAGCCCCTGCTTCTTCAGCACGGCCTGGATGTCGGCCACGGTGAACTCGGTGCCGCCGGGCACGATCGCCTTGCCGTAGTACGCGGTCATGTCCAGCACGACGCCGCGGGTGACCATCGGCGGCACCTTCTCGACGCCGAGCTTGCGCACCCCGTCCACGGTGACGAAGTCGGTGGCCTTGTTGCCGTTGTAGTAGACGTTGTCGATGCCGATATGGCCGATGCCGTTGAGCTGGGTGCCAACGCCGGTCCAGGCGTTGACCAGTTCATCGTTGAAGGTGAACTTGTTGGGGCCCAGCGACTTGCCGGCCTGCTGGCCGACCTGCACGTTGTACAGGCGGAAGCTGCGGTGGCGGAACGCGGGCAGGTTCTTGTCCACCGGCACCGCCAGCGGATAGGTCTTGCCGGTCCTGACCAGCGATACCGCGTGCTTGACCACGTCCGCGGTCAGCAGGTTGGCCGCGCCGATCTCATCGTTGGCGCCGTAGGCAGAGGGATACCAGTCCTCGGCAGTAGCCTGGAAGGACAGCGGCAGGGTGGCCAGCGCAAGCGCGGCCAGGGTCTTCATCTTCATGGCAAAGCTCCGGTAACTGTCAGGCCGTCGCGGGGGCGGCAAGCGGGGCATGCGACGCGGCGGCGCCGGCATGGGCCGGGAAGTGCGGCAGCACGTACTCGGCGATTTCATGGAAGGTCTCGGCCAACGGCCGTTCGTTGCGGCGGAACTGCAGGCCGATGTGGTCGACACCGGCCGCCTGCATGGCGTGCAGCTCGGCCAGCAGGGCGTTGCGGCCGCCGCGCAGGCCGAAGCGCCAGCGCTGCAGGGGGGCATCGGCATCGGTCACCAGGTCCAGGTGGATGAAGCTGGCATACGGCTTGTTGCCGGCCACGGCGCGCCAGGCCGCCACGCGTTGGGCATGGTCCTGTGGCGTGCCCGGGTAGGCCAGGCAATCGTCCATGTGCTGGCCGATCCACGCAGGTTGCTGCTGGGCCAGTCCGGCCACGAACAAGGGCAGGGCCGGGCCATCCGCGGGCAGCACCTCCAGGCCCTGCGGCAGGTGCGCGGCGGCGCCTTCGCGCAGCAGTGCGATCTGCTCGCGGAAGCGGCTGCCACGCGTGTCGAAGTCGCGGCCGAACAGCGGGTACTCCACCGGGCGGTCGCCACTGGCCACGCCCAGCAGTAGGCGGTCACCGCTGAGCCGCTGCACGCTGCGCGCCGACTTCAGGGTCAGCAACGGCTCACGGATCGGCAGCACCACCGCACCGGTACCCAGCAGGATGTGCTCGGTGATGCCGGCCAGATAGCCGAGGTAACTGAACACCTCGAACACCTGCGCCGCATCGCCGAAGGCCGGGTCGTACACCGGTATGTCGCGTACCCACAGCGCACGGAACCCGAGGCAGTCGGCCAACCGTGCCAGCTCCGCGTGGCGCTGCAGGTCCGGTTCGCCGGGCAGGCGTCGCGCGGTGCGTCGTGCCTGTTCGCCCAGCGGCGTCCAGTCATTGTCCAGCGGTGCTTCGATGCCGATGCTGAAACCACCGGCCTGCAGCCGCGCCAGCGCACTGCCCATGGCGAGGCTCCTCAGTCCCAGGCCGGGGCCAGGCCCGGCGGATCGACTTCGCGGCCGTTGCGGTCAAGCGCGGCGATCGCGGCCATGTCATCGGCATCCAGGTGCAAGTCCTGGGCGAGCAGGTTGCTGGCCAGGTTCTCGCGCTTGGTCGAGGACGGGATGACCGAGTAACCCCGCTGCAGTGCCCACGCCAGCGCAACCTGGGCCACGGTGGCCTGGTGCTTGTCGGCGATGGCGGCCAGCACCGGATCCTTCAGCACCTTGCCGTAGGCCAGGGTCATGTAGGAGGTCACGGTGATGCCCTGGTCCTGCAGGAAGGCAGTCAGTGCCGGGTTCTGCAGGTAGGGGCTCAGTTCGATCTGATTGGTGGCGATCTCGCCGGCGCCGACCACCTCGATGGCCTGCCGGGTCAGCTCGATGTTGAAGTTGGAGACACCGATCTGGCGGGTCAGGCCCTGGGCCTTGGCGTCGGCCAGCGCGGTCATGTACTCGCGCAGTTCAACGCCATTGCCCGGCGCCGGCCAGTGGATCAGCAGCAGGTCCACATAGTCGGTGCGCAGCTTGGCCAGGCTGTCGCGCAGGCTCGGGATCAGCTTGTCAGCGGCGTAGTTGTCCACCCAGATCTTGGTGGTCAGGAACAGCTGGTCGCGTGCTACGCCGGATTCGGCGATGGCCTGGCCGACGTCGGCTTCATTGCCGTAGATCTGCGCGGTATCGACCGCACGGTAGCCGACCTCGAGGGCGTTGCGCACCGAATCGATGACGGTCTGGCCGGTCAGGCGGAAGGTGCCGACGCCAAAGGAAGGAACGCTCATGATGGACTCCAGGGACTTCGTTGAGAGCTGGTGGGCTCGGGACAGGGCGAAGTGTGGGCGCTTTACATTTGTTGATTAAGCCGTGTATACGGGAAACGCTTTTGCGCCGAGGTAAAAAATGAAAACCACCCTGGATGAGCTGAAGGCCTTCGTGGCCGTGGTCGACAGTGGTTCGATCACGGCGGCGGCCGAGGCGCTGGAACTGACCATCTCGGCCACCAGCCGCACTCTGGCGCGGCTGGAGGACAAGCTGCAGACCACGCTGCTGCGGCGGACCACGCGGCGGTTGGAACTGACCGAGGAAGGCGCGGCGTTCCTGGAGTACGCGCGCACGATCCTGGCCACGGTGGACGAGGCCGAAGAACAGATGGCCGCGCGGCGGCTGCAGCCGGTCGGGCGCCTGCGTGTGGATGCGGCCACGCCATTCATGCTGCACGTGATCGTGCCGCTGCTTGAGGGGTTCCGTGAGCGCTACCCGCAGGTGGAGCTGGAGCTGAATTCCAATGAAGGCATCACCGACCTGATCGAGAAGCGCACCGACGTGGCGTTCCGCATCGGTGTGCTGCGCGATTCCACCCTGCATGCGCGGCCGATCGGCCACAGCCGCATCCGCGTGGTGGCCAGCCCCGAGTATCTGCGCCGGCATGGCACGCCCACGCGGGTGGAGCAGCTGCGCGCGCATGACCTGCTGGGCTTCACCCAGCCCAGTTCGTTGAACGAATGGCCGCTGCACGATGCCGATGGCGGGCCTTTCGTGATCGAGCCGGCGATCGCTTCATCCAGTGGCGAGACGCTGCGGCAGATGGCGGTGGCCGGGCTGGGCATCGCCTGCCTGTCCGACTTCCTGACCCGCCAGGACCGGCGTGATGGCCGCCTGGTGCAGCTGTTCGCCAAGCAGACGCAGGAAGTGCGGCAGCCGATCAACGCGGTGTACTACCGCAACACCGCGCTGGCTGCACGCATCACCTGTTTCGTGGACCACGTGACGCAGACGCTGGGGCAGCGACCGTTCGACGAGTGAGGGGGCATGGTTTGCTGAGCAGGGCCCGGCGCTACCACGGGCTGCGGTGCTGCGTGGCCCACGCAGACGGTGGGCAGCCGACTACGCGCCGGAAGGCCGCGCTGAACTTGCTGGGGTTGGCGTAGCCACAGGCCAATGCAACCTCGGTGACGTTGCGCCCCTGCACAAGCTGCGCGCGCGCCCACTGCATGCGGCGCTGGGTCAGGAAGGCATAGGGTGGTAGCCCGGTGGCTGCACGCAGCGCACGGCTGAACGTCGATGGGTCCATCTGCAGTGCCGCCGCCAGCTGTGCAACCGCCAGCGGCTGGCCGTACTGCGTGTCGATGTACTCCTGCAGGCGCTGCAGTTGCCGCACGGACAGCGCGGGGCCCCTCGGCGGCGTCGCTCGCGCATGTCCGGCGAGCTGCTGCAGGCGGTGCAGCAGCACCTGCGCGCCGTGCTCGAGAAATCCGGGAAGGCAGGCATCGGCCTGCGCGCTGCACCACAACGCCTGCAGCACCGAGGTGACCACCGGGTCGCGCTGCAGGCGCGCCGCCAGTGGTTGCAGGACACGCAGCTGGTGCGTTTCCAGCGGATGGTGGCCGGTATCGATGGCAACGCCGAGCACTTCCACTGCAGGGCTGGCATAGGTGCCGATGTCACCAGGCAGGACCACGTTGAATTGACCAGGTTGCCAGACGCCCTGCAGCAGGCCGCTCTGGCTGCGCTGCTGCAGACGCCCGCCGCCATCGATGGCCATGCCCAGGCGCAGCTGGTGTGGATGGCCCAGGCTGCCTTCGCTCGGTTCGAAGCGGTGGCGCAGCAGCACCACCGCACCGTCGTCACTGGTCACCATCGCGGGCGGTTGTGGGCCGGTTTCCTGCAGCAGCTGGTCGGCGAGGGCTCGCATCAGGAAAGCACGCGTCATGGATCCGGAAACGGAGCAGGGCTGCCAGGAATGGAGTGGCGGCACTGCGCGAATGTTACAGGATAACACTCTTGTCCTGCGCTGCCGCCGCCCGCGCGTCCGCCACCCCATCCGTCGAGGTTCCCGCTTTGAAGTCGTCTACGCCTGCTGCCGCGTTCATCGCGGCATCCCTGCTCATTCCCGCCATCCCAGCTCTGGCCCAACAGGCCGACCCGGCCACGCTCGACGGCGTCCGGGTCACCGGCTCCAAGCGCGACACTCCGTACCTGAAGAGCGACCTGTCGGTGACGGTACTGGACCGGCAGGCGCTGAAGGAGGCGGGTGTCACCGAGTTCCGTGACCTCGACAAGCTCGCGCCCAACGTGAAATTCAATGCGATGGGGCAGCTCAGCAACATGTTCATCTCGATCCGCGGCATCGAGTCCAATCCGTTCCTGGTCAATCGTGCCTCGGTCTACATCGATGGCATCCCGTTCCGGGAGTTGAGCAACGCAGTGCTCAACCAGGTCGAGTCGGTGGAAGTGCTGCGCGGGCCGCAGGGCACGCTGTACGGTGCCAACAGCGAGTCGGGGCTGGTGCTGGTGCGCACACGCGGCCCGGCCGATGCGCGAGAAGGCGAGGTCAATGTGCGCAGCACCTGGTTCGGCAACGGCAATGGCACCGCTCTCGATGGCTTCCTGGCTGGGCCGTTGAACAAGACGGGCAGTCTGTCCGGCTCGGTGGCGTTCATGGGCTCGGATGAGGACGCCTACCTGAAGAACCTCACGCCGTCCGGTGCGCGCGGCAGGGTGGGCGAAGGCTATCTGCAGGGCAAACTGCGCTGGCGGCCAAGCGACTATGTTTCGGTGAACGCGCTGGCCTATCACCTGCGTACCCGCGCGCCCGGCATGTTCGAGTACGAGTACCTGCCGCTGGATACCGGCCTGTACAACCGCACCTACGGCACGTCGCTCAACGGCGGCCGTCGTGCCGGTGACTTCACCTACATCAACGACGCACCCAAGCGCACCGAAAAGGACGAGTCGGTTGCGGGTCTGAGCGCGCAATGGCAGCTGCAGGCCGGCACGCTGGACGTGGCCGCCTCCTGGCGCAGCGAGGAAGTGACCTCCGCCGGCTATGACTTCGACATGACCCAAAGCCCGGCACTGGCAGGCCGCATCTACGACCGGAAGCGCGAGTGGACGGCCGAGGCGCGCTTCAGTTCGCCCAGCGACCAGGCCCTGACCTGGATGGCGGGTGTGTCCACCTACCGCAACAGCAAGGATTCGATCCTTGGCACGTTCGTCGGCCCTGCGATGTATGGGCTGGACAGCTACAACCTGGCGCCGCGGCAGACCTCGAAGGGCGAGGACTACAGTGTGTTCGCTACCGCCAGCTATACCTTCCCGGCGTTGCCGAAGCTGACCGCCAGTGCGGGCCTGCGCCATGAGCAGGCGCGGCGTTCCACCGAGCAGCGTGCCGGTGCGCTGGACCTGGGTGCCGGTGGCCGCGTGCTGTACCGCGATGCCGCGCTGGCGCACACCTTCTCGGCCACGCTGCCGCGGGTGTCGCTGCGCTACGACGCCACTGACGACCTGTCCTTCTATGCCGCCTCGGCCAAGGGCTACATTCCAGGTGGCTTCAACCTGGCCGCAGCGCAGAGCGACGTGGTCAACGACAAGGTGCTGCGCTACGAATCCGAACGCATGTGGAGCCACGAGCTGGGGTTCAAGATGAATCTGGCGGGCGGTCGTGGCCACATCGGCGGCGCGCTGTTCCACATTACCTCGGACAACTGGCAGGAGATCCAGGTGGCCACCGATGCCAACGGCCGCCCGATTTCGTCGGACTACGTGGGATCGGACGCCTCGATCCGGTCACGGGGTGCAGAACTGGAGGGTGTGTTCGAAGTAGTGCCTGGTTTCACGCTGATGGCGAATGTGGGCTACGTCGACGCGAAGTACACCAGGCTGTGGGTCACCGTCGACCAGAACCTGGATGGCAAGCGGGTCAAGTTGACGCCGCATTACACCGGCTACCTGGCCGCACGCTACCAGTTCGAGTCTGGCCTCTACGCGCGGCTGGAATCGCAGTTCACCGGCTCCAGCGCACTGGACGAGCGCAACCGCGCCTTCCAGCCGGCCGTCGCCGTGCTGGGTGCACAGCTGGGCTACGAAACCGGGCCGTGGAGCGCACGGGTCTTCGTGCAGAACCTGACCAACAAGCGTCGCATCAACGGCCTGATCTTCGACAACCTGGCGTTTGGCCGCGACGGCAACTACTACGGCCCGGTCGACAGCCCGCGCATCTTCGGCGCGGAAGTGGGCTACCGCTTCTGATGATGGGTAGTGCCGGGCGCTGGCCGGCATTCTCGGGGCGCCGGCCAGCGGCCGGCGCTACCGGCGGTTACGCAACGCCCGTCGATTGCTGATGTGCGCGCACGCCAGCAACACGCCACCACATGCCGTGGCCACGCCATGCCAGAGCAGCGATTCCTTCAGCGGCAGATACAGCGAGGCCGACAGCAGCAGGATGGCGCCGGTGCAGGCCAGCCGCAGGGGCCGCCAGCGCCCGTGCCGGTGTACCCCGGCTAAGGTACTCGCCAAGGCCAGCGACGAGGCCAGCAGCGCGAACAGCCATTCCCAGCGCGACATCATCAGCAGCAATGTCATCGCGCCATGGCCAGGGTGCTGGAACGATCGCAGCGCCATCATCGCTGCCGGCACGAAGGCCAGCAGCAGGGGCAGGGCGATGCAGTGGGCGGCGCAGGCCAGGGATAGCCAGGCACCGGCAAGATCGAAGCGGGGGTGCCAGCGTGCCGAAGTTGGCGGCTGGGCCAGGGCCCTTGCGGGCGTCGTGGGGATATGGTCCATAATGTTACATAGTAACAATTGGAGACTCCCCCATGAAGCTTCCTGCTGCTCTTTTCCTGCTGCTGGCTGCCGGCGCCGCACAGGCCCATGACATCCGCCAGCACGCACCGCACGTGCATGGCCAGGCGAACGTCGATGTTGCGCTTGACCAGCAAACCCTGGAATTCGCCCTTCAGGCCCCCGGCATAGGCATCCTCGATTACGAGCGGCCGCCGGCCAATGCAGCCGAACAGGCCGCGCTGGCACGGGCGACGTCGTTGCTGAAGGGCGGCAACTGGGTCACCTTGCCCACCGCTGCAGAGTGCCGTCTGGCCACCAGTAAAGCCGATGCAGAGGGCTTCGACGCGCCGGCCGCCGCGCCGCCGCCGGGACAGCACCGGCACGCAGGTTTCAGCGCAACGCTGCAGTACCACTGCGCCAAACCTGCCGAGCTGCGGGCGATCGTCGTGCGCCTGCCCGTGCTGTTCCCCGGCCTGCACGAAGTCATCGTCAACAGCGCAACCGCCAATGGCCAGAATCGCAGCGTGCTCACGCCCGACAACCTGCGTGTGGTGCTGGCACCGTGAGCGCGGCACCGGTGATCTCGCTGGAAGACGTGCAGTTCGGATACGGCATGCAGCTGGTGCTGGATATCCCGCGGTTGCGGGTCGAGCAGGGCAGCAGCGTGTTGCTGCGCGGAATCAGCGGTGGCGGCAAAAGTACCCTGCTGGGCCTGTTGGCCGGTGTGCTGCTGCCCGGCAAAGGCCGTGTCGAGGTGGCCGGGCAGGTGCTGCAGGACATGGGAGGTGCGGCGCGGGATCGTTTCCGTGCCGATCAGCTGGGCGTGATCTTCCAGCAGTTCAATCTGCTGCCGTTCCTCACCGTGCGCGACAACATCGCGCTGGGCCTGCGCTTCTCGCGCCTGCGCAGCGCGCGCATCAGTGGACCGTTGGATGTCGAGATCGCCCGTCTGCTGCGGGCCCTGCAGCTCAATCCTGAGCTGATGCGGCGGCGCGCGGGTACGCTCAGTGTTGGCCAGCAACAACGCGTGGCGGCAGCACGCGCCCTTATCGGCCGTCCGGCGTTGCTGCTGGCCGATGAGCCCACCTCGGCGCTCGACCGCGAAGCGGCGACCGCGTTCCTGCAGCTGATGTCCGTGCAGTGCCAGGCAGCCGGCACCACGGTGCTGGTGGTCAGCCATGACGACAGCCTGCAGCCGTTGTTCGACCGCACCATTTCACTGTCCGAGATCAACCAGGCAGGTGCCGGCCATGCTTGAGCTTGCCTGGGCCAGCCTGCGCAGCCGTGCGTTGAGTGTCGGCCTGACCGTGCTGGTCATCACCCTCAGCGTGGTGCTGCTGCTGGGCGTCGAGCGTGTACGCACGCAGGCGCACGAGGGGTTCGCCAGTACCGTATCGGGCACCGACCTGATCGTCGGTGCGCGCTCGGGACCGGTGAACCTGCTGCTGTACTCGGTGTTCCATATCGGCGACCCGACCAACAACGTGTCCTGGCAGTCCTACCAGGAGTTGTCCGCACTGCCGCAGGTGAAGTGGTCGGTGCCGTTGTCGCTGGGCGATTCCTGGCTCGGCTACCGGGTAGTGGGTACCACTGGCGGCTACTTTGAACACTATCGCTATGGTTCCGGCCACGCGCTGGCCTTTGCACAGGGGCGGCCCTTCGATGATCTGTATGACGCGGTGATCGGCGCGGAGGTGGCACGCGCGCAGAAGGTCGGCCTCGGCGATGAGATCGTGCTGGCGCACGGCACCGGTGCGGTCACGCTGGCCACGCATGCCGACAAGCCGTTCCGTATTGCCGGCATCCTGCAGCGCACCGGCACGCCGGTGGATTCGTCGCTGCTGGTCTCGCTGCCGGCCATCGAGGCGATCCATGTCGACTGGCGATCGGGCGTGCAGCTGCGCAGCCAGAGCGTCAGCGCCGAGCAGGCGCGCCACCTGGACCTGACCCCGACCAGCATCACTGCCTTCATGCTCGGCCTGAATTCGCGCATCGCCACGTTCTCGGTACAGCGCAGGATCAACGAGTATCCGGACGAGGCGATGCTGGCGATCCTGCCCGGCGTCACGCTGCAACAGCTGTGGCAGTCACTGGGCACCGCCGAGCGGGCGCTGCAGCTGATCAGTGCAATGGTGGTGCTGCTGGGCATGGTCTCGCTGGTGGCGCTGCTGGTCTCGACCCTGCAGGAGCGGCGGCGTGAGATGGCCATCCTGCGTGCCACCGGTGCGCGACCGGGCTACATCGCTGGCCTGCTCGTGGTGGAAGCGGTGGCGACCAGTGCCGTGGCGTGCGTGCTGGCCCTGTCGCTGCTGGTGGTCGCCAGCATTGCCGGGCGCGGCTGGATACTGGCCACCTTCGGCCTGTCGATCACCCATGTCTGGCCGGATGGCCGCGAGCTGACATGGGCTGCGGGCGTGCTGCTGGTCAGCGCGGTAGCGGGGCTGGTGCCGGCGCTGCTTGCTTACCGGCGCACCTTGGCCGATGGCCTTTCACCGGGAGGCTGAGCATGCGCTGGATGTGGGTAGTGCCGATGGTGCTGGCGCTGGCCGCCTGTGAGCGGCCGGTGGATACCGGCGTGCAGGCCTTGCCACCCGCGCCGGTTGTTGACCGCGATGACCCTGCAGGCGCTGCGGAGCAGGAACTGGACTGGCTGCAGATGATGCCGAAGGACGAGCTGGCGGCGCTGGAGCGGGGCGAGGGCCCGGAGGTGGAGCACAACGGCAACCGGCGCATGCCGCAGTTCGGCACCTTCCGCACGGTGGACACGGTGCTGCAGCGGCCGGTGCGCCTGCCGGGTTACGTGGTACCGCTGGCCAACGCGCAGGACGGGCGGCTGACCGAATTCCTGTTCGTGCCGTACTACGGCGCCTGCATCCACGTGCCACCACCACCACCGAACCAGATCGTGCACGTGGTGCTGCCACGCCCGATCGAGATGCCGGATATGTACTCGCCGTTCTTCCTGGCCGGCACCCTGCGCGCCGAACGGTTGGATGACGATCTGGCCGGTTCGGCCTACACCATGCGTGACGCACAGCTGAGGCCCTATGAACCGTAGTCACCTGTTGCTGGCGTTGGGATGCCTGTGGTTGGCGGGCTGTACGGCGCCTGGCGGCGATACCGTGGCGGTCACGCCACAGGAAAAGCCGGCACCCTCGGTCACGGCCGAAGCCGCCATTGATCGCTGGGATGCGTTGCGGCCGGACGAAGTGACCTACCAGCGCCCACCCCCGCAGATCGGCCTGTCACGCAATGGCATGGAGGGCGTGGGTGGCCTGATTGACGACACCGGCTCGGGCACGCCACCGGGGCTGGAGATCGACCATTCCAGCCCCGACCGCGCCAAGCAGTTCGGCTCTTCGCGCGTGGTCGATGCTGTCGATGGTCGCGCGGTGGATCTGGATGGCTACGTGGTACCGCTCGGCACCAACGATGCAGGATTGGTGGATGAATTGCTGTTCGTGCCGTTCTACGGCGCGTGCATCCATGTGCCGCCGCCGCCACCCAACCAGATCATCCACGTGACCCTGGCGACACCGATCGCGCTGGGCGATCTGTGGGATCCGTACCGGCTTGCCGGCCGCCTGCAGGTGAAGCGTTTCGACGCGGACATCGCCAGCGCGTCCTACGATGCCGCGGCAGCCACGCTGACGGCGATCCGCAACTGATGCGCAGGCGATGGCTCATAGCTGCCGGGGTGCTGCTGGGCGCGGTGGTGCTGCTGGTGTGGTGGCAGCGGCAGCGCGCACCCACCGCGCCGCCTGTGGTCGCGTTTCCGGCACCGGCGTCCGATGCCAGCCAGCGCATCGAACAGCGCTTGGGTGACGACCACGCGTTTCGCAACGACGTGCTGTTCCTGCTCGCGGCAACATTGCGCGACCGCTGCCAGCCGGCGCAGGCAGGTCTGCTGGCGCGCATGGCCAATCGTGCATCGCTGCCGGTGCTGGCAGCGGTCAGTGCGGTGACCCAGCAGGATCCATCGCTGGACCGGCCGATCTACCAGTACATCCAGCATCGCGCAGATGCGACGCAGTGCGGCCAGCCGCTGCAGATGCCGTTGGCCGGTGGGCGCAGCATGGCCGTGGACATCGAACAGTACGCGCGCACGTTCCCGGACAGCTACTTCGACCCGCAGCGCAGCAGTGAACCCCGGGATTTCGGTGGACTGTCGCTGCAGCAGCGCGCTGGCAACGCCTGCAACAGCGTGGTGTATTCGGTGCTGCCGCTGGGTGGCACCGACTGGCGGTGCAGCAGTCTGCGCGCGAATGCCCGGGCGCGGGTGCGCGGCCTGTGCGAGGACGAACTGCGGCGCCAGCATGGCAGTACAGGTGGGGAACTGGACACGGCCGTCGGGCAGGGCATGCAGGCGGCGGTGGTATCGGCGATTGCCGCGCTGCCGGAAGACTGCCGGTGATGATCCCGGACACCGGCCAGACCCGGCATGAGGGGCGCGGCAACATGAACATTGCCCGGGCCCCAATCTGAACCGCTGGCGCCGTCTTCATAACTATACAGGACATCCTGTATAGTTATGGCCGTATTCCACCCCCATCAGGTTCTCCCATGGCTTTGTCCCAGCCCTTGGCCGGTGCTCCGGCCCTGTCGCGTGCCCGTCGCTGGGCACTGTTGTTCACCGTCGCCGCTGGCCTGCTGCTGGTCACGCTCGACAACTCCGTGCTCTACACCGCACTGCCCACCCTGACCGAGGAACTCTCGGCCAGTGCCGGCCAGGCGCTGTGGATCATCAACGCCTATCCGCTGGTGATGGCCGGCCTGCTGCTGGGCGCGGGCACGCTGGGCGACCGCATCGGTCATCGGCGCATGTTCCTGATCGGCCTGGTGGTGTTCGGCGTCGCCTCGCTGGCAGCGGCGTTCGCCGACACCGCAACGCAGCTGATTGCCGCGCGTGCATTCCTGGCGATCGGAGCCGCGGCGATGATGCCGGCCACATTGGCGTTGATCGGACTGAGCTTCCACGAAGAACGCGAACGCAACATCGCCATCGCGATCTGGGGTTCGGTGGCCATCGTCGGTGCGGCGCTCGGCCCGATCATTGGCGGCTGGCTGCTGCAGCACTTCTGGTGGGGCTCGGTGTTCCTGATCAACGTGCCGGTGGTGGTGGTCGCGTTCGTGGCCACGCTGCTGCTGGCGCCGGAAGGACAGCGCGACACCTCGCGGCCATGGGACCTGGTGTCGTCACTGCTGGCACTGGCTGCACTGTCCGGCCTGGTGCTGGCGATCAAGTCGCTGATCGCAACGCCGCCGTCGTATGCGCTGGGCGCAGGCGCGCTGCTGCTGGCCGTCGTCAGCGGCGCGGCGTTCGCACGCCGCCAGCAGCAGCTGCCGTACCCGCTGCTGGATTTTGCGATCTTCCGCAACCCGGCGTTCCTGGCCGGCACGCTGTCGGCGGTGTTCACCCTGTTCGCGATGGCAGGCCTGCAGTTGGTCACCACCCAGCGCTTCCAGCTGGTGGCGGGTTTCACGCCGCTGCAGGCGGGCCTGCTGGTATCGGTGGCGGCGCTGGGCAGCCTGCCCAGTGCGCTGCTGGGCGGCAGCATCCTGCACCGGGTGGGCCTGCGCCCGCTGATCTGCGGTGGCCTGGCCGCAGGCGCGCTGGGTGTCGGCGTGGTGGCCTTTGGTTTCCCGCACGGCCTCGGTTGGGTGGTCGCGGGTATGGCCATCACCGGCTTCGGCATGGGTTCGGCCATCTCGGTGGCGTCCACTGCCATCCTCAACAACGTGCCGGCGCACCGTGCGGGCATGGCCTCGTCGGTGGAAGAAGTGTCCTATGAGTTCGGTGGCCTGCTGGCGGTGGCGATGCTGGGCAGCCTGAGTGCCGCAATGTACAGCGCGTTCCTGCCGGTCTCGGCAGACATGCCCGCGCTTGCCCGCGAGGGTTTCACCCAGGCGCTGCATGCCGCGCGCGAGAGCGGGCAGCGCGAGTGGTTCGCACTGGCTGCGGCCGCGTATGACCGTGGCTATCAGATCGTGCTGCTGGTGATCACGGCGGTGCTGGCGCTGGGTGCGGTGATCATCGCGCGCCTGCTGCGCGGCCGCGTCGGCAGCCGCGAGGGTGCGGCCGATCGCGTAAAATGAAGCGATGAGAACCAGCAAGCGCGATCGCATCCTCGACGCCGCCGTCAACGTGATCAATCGTGACGGCGTGCGCGCGGTGACCTTCGAGTCGGTGGCGGCCGAGGCCCAGCTGACCCGCGGCGGCCTGCTGTACCACTTCCCGTCGCGCGAGGCGCTGCTGCGCGGCATCGACGAGCACCTGGTGCAGGCATGGGAAACGTCGATGGAAACGCTGCTGGGCAAGCGCGCGGATGAAGCGACAGCACTGGAGCGCTACCAGACCTTCGTGCGTGTCTCGGCGCAGAGCGCCACCCGTGCCGAACTGATGTTCATGCTCGAATCGGCCGACCCGGACGCCGAAGAGCGCCCGTGGGGACCGGCGGTGCGTCGCTGGGCACCGCTGCCGCCGGAGGCGGGTACAGGGGAAGACAGCGCGGCGCTCGACAATTTCGTGGCGCGGTTGGCGGCCGATGGGCTGTGGATCTACGAGGCGATGTACGAAGGGCAGCTGGATGAAGGCGTGCGCGCCCGTGTTGCCGAGCGCATCGCCGGGCTGCTGGCGAAGTCTGATGGGTCACCGCACTTGTAGAGTCGAGCCATGCTCGACTGCTCTTCGGTCAGACAACGAAAACCCCGCGCGTCGCGCAATAGTCGACTTGCGGTCGACTCTACCCCTCACCCATTTACCCAGCCTGCGCGGCGCTCGCGGCCAGCCACGCACGCGGCGATGCCCCCAGCCGCTTGCGGAACGCCTTCGACAGCGAGGCGGTATCGGCAAACCCCACCTCGATCGCCACCTGCTTGACCGCCACGCCGGCCCGCAGTTGCGCGCAGGCCAGGCTCAGCCGCCAGTCCAGCAGGTAGCTGGCCGGCGTGGCCTGCATCACCTCCTTGAACACGGCCGCGAATGCGCTGCGCGACATGCCGGCAGTCGCGGCCATGCGCGGCAGCGTCCATGCGTCCTGCGGCGCCTGGTGCATCGCCACCAGCGTACGGGCCAGCCGCGCATCCGACAGCCCCCGCATCAACCCATGGCTGACGCCGGCCGCATCCGGGTGGTCCACCACCCAGCGCAGGATCTGGATCAGTGCCACCTCGAACAGGCGGTTGGTCAGCAACCGGGAACCGCAGCGCTGGCGATCGGCCTCGGCGAACAGCAGGTGCAGGGTGTCATCCAGTTCGCCGATCGCGGCCAGCGGCACCACCATCACCGGTGGCAGCGACTGCACGATCGGATTGCGCGCGCCGCCATCGAAATCCAGCGTGGCGCAGGTGAAATCCGGACCATCCAGCGGTGCATTGAAGAACACATGGTGCAGCGGCTGCGGATACAGCAGCAGGCTGGGTGTGTCGATCTTCAACCGGGGCAGCGCGATATCGCCGTCGGGATGACGGACCTCCATTTCACCCTGGCGCAGGATGTGCAGGAAGGCACGACCGGGCTGCGGCTCGAAGACATGGCGCCCGCACAGCGGACCGCTGTGAAACAGCGCGGCCTGCACCCGGAAGCGTTCCAGCAGGGAGGAAAGGCGGTCGGGTGCAGTAGTGTCGGCGGGTAAGTTCATGGACGTATGGACAACATGTGCGGCTAATTACGCCTGATGCGTCCACGGAGTCTACCTAGGATGAGCGGGTCGTCCAATCCCGGGCGCTTTCCCAAGGAGATCCACCATGTCCCGTGTCCCCCTGATCGATGCCGCCAACACCACCGCCGACCGCCAGGCCCTGCTGGGGCAGGTCCACGCTGCCTTCGGCGCCACCCCGGCCATGTTCCGCGCCGTGGCCAACTCGCCAGCCGCCCTGCAGAGCATGTGGGGTTCGTTCGGCGCGCTGGGCGGCGGTCGCCTGTCGCCGCTGCTGGGTGAGCAGATTGCCGTGACCATCGCCAACCGCAACGCCTGCGAATACTGCCTGGCCGCCCACACCGCGCTGGGCCGCAAGGCCGGTGCCAGCAGCGAGCAGATGGCTGCCGCGCAGATCGGCCAGTCCAGTGATCCGGTCACCTCGGCGGCATTGGATTTCGCGCTGAAGGTGGTCGAGCAGCGTGCGCAGATCGCCGACGGTGATGTGGAGGCGCTGCGCGCGGCCGGCTTCGATGATGAGCAGATCGTTGAGATCCTCGCCCACGTGGCGCTCAACCTGTTCACCAACTACGTCAACGTAGCGTTCGATGTACCGGTGGACTTCCCGAAGGTGGCGCTGCGCTGAGATGCGGTTCGGCCCGAGTGGCAGTGGGCCGCCCGGGCTGGTCGGAATGGGGCAGGTGGGGTGGGGCGTCTCTACCTGTCGTCTGCCTGCAGCCGCTCGGGGTGCGTATATACGTTGAACCCGCTCTCCCGCGCGAACCCGACCAGGCACAGGCCTGCACTGCGGGCCAGGTCGATCGCCAGCGCGGTCGGTGCCGAGACAGCAGCCAGTACGCTGACGCCGGCCCGTACGGCTTTGCTGACCATTTCGTAGCTGGCGCGGCTGGAAATCACCAGCAGCCCACCCTCGATCGTGTGTTCATTGTGATGCAGGGCGCCGATCAGCTTGTCCAGCGCGTTGTGACGGCCGACGTCTTCGCGCACCCAGCCGATGCGACCGCTGGCATCGGCCCAGGCCGCGGCGTGGGTCGAACCACTCACCGCATTCATCGGCTGATGCTGCGCCAGCGTGGCCAGCGCCCGTTGCAGCGCCGCGGGCGGGTAGGTCCGCCGCTCGCGCACCTCGGGTAGCGGCCGCAGCACTTCCTCCAGCTGGCGCGTGCCGCACAGGCCGCAGCCACCGCGGCCGGGCAGCAGGCGCCCGTTGGCCGGATCCAGGTCGGCACCGGCTGCATCCTCGGTCACGGTCATCTGCAGCTCGATGCCTTCCAGTTGCGGTCGAACCTCGATGGCCAGCAGTTGGGCAGGCGTAGCGATCAATCCCTCGCTGAGCGAGAAGCCCAGCGCAAAGTCCTCCAGGTCGCAGGGTGTGGCCATCATCACCGCGAAGGCGGCGCCGTTGTAACGCAGCGCCATCGGCACTTCCTCGGCCACCACGTCGACCTGCGGCTGCTGCCCCTCGCTGCGCCAGCGCTGCAACGGGCGCTGGGCCGTGCCGGCAGGCGGGGTGTGCGGTGGGGTCGAATCAGGCATGCAGCGCGTCCGGACAAGGGAGATACGCAGGTGGTGGACCACCCACGCCATCGAGAATAGCGCAGTGGCCGTGCGCTGACGCAGGTGTAACCGTTGTCATGGCAGGCTGCGCTGAAAACAACGCGCACCCACTGGCGAAGCCGTGCAGGCCGTGTTTGACTGTGCGGCTGGCTGTGCGTTCGAAAGCGCCGCCGGACCGCGTTGTGCCCATTGTTGCCGCGTTCCTCCCGTCAGGTTCCCGAACATGTCCGAGCAGAAGCCGCCGCGTTACAAGCCCTACAACCAGCCCGCCGGTGGCTGGGGTGCCGCCGGCGCCACGGCCAAGGTGCTGCTGCAACAGAGCGTGATCGGCAAGGGGTCGAAGGCGTTGCTGGCGATGAACCAGCCCGGTGGCTTCAAGTGCCCCAGCTGCGCGTTCCCCGACGCCGACGAACGCAGGAAGCTGGAGTTCTGCGAGAACGGCGCGAAGGCACTGGCCTGGGAAGCCACGCAGTTCCGTGCCGGCCGTGAGCTGTTTGCCCAGCACACCGTTACCGAACTGATGGCGCAGACCGACTACTGGCTGGAGATGCAGGGTCGGCTGACCGAGCCGCTGCGCTACGACGCGGCGACTGACCACTATGTGCCGTGCAGCTGGGATGATGCCTTCGCGCTGATCGGCCGCCACCTGCGGGCGCTGGACAGCCCGCACCAGGCCGAGTTCTACACGTCCGGACGCACGCCCAACGAAGCCGCGTTCCTGTATTCGATCTTCGTGCGCGAGTTCGGCACCAATAATTTCCCGGACTGCTCGAACATGTGCCACGAGCCGACCAGTCGTGGCCTGCCTCCGGCCATCGGGGTGGGCAAGGGCACCATCGTGCTTCAGGATTTCGAGCACGCCGAGGCGATCTTCGTGATTGGCCAGAACACCGGCACTAATTCGCCGCGGATGATGAGCAACCTGGTCGAGGCGCGCAAACGCGGCATCCCGATCGTGGCGGTCAACCCGATGCCCGAGCGTGCGCTGATCCGCTTTGCCGAACCGCAGGACATGGTGCAGATGGCCACGTTCGGTTCGACCGAGATCACCAGCGAGTTCGTGCACATCCGCATCGGTGGCGACCTGGCCCTGATCAAGGGCATGATGAAGGTGATGTTCGAGCGCGAGGCACAGGGCGAGTGCGTGCTCGACCATGAGTTCCTGTCAGAGCACACGGTGGGCCTGGAGGCGCTGCGCGAAGACGTGATGGAGCAGGACTGGGACGAGATCGTGCAGGTGTCCGGCATTTCGCAGGCGCAGATCCGTCGCTGTGCGGAGATCTACATCCGCTCCAAGGCCACCGTGATCTGCTACGGCATGGGGCTGACCCAGCACCAGTATGGCTCGCGCCTGCTGCAGCAGGTCGCCAACCTGCTGTTGCTGCGTGGCAACTTCGGCAAGCCCGGTGCTGGCATCGGGCCGATCCGTGGCCATTCCAATGTGCAGGGCGACCGCACCGTCGGCATCGACGAGAAGCCCAAGCCGGCCTATCTGGACCGCGTGCAGCAGGTGTTCGGCTTCGACCCGCCGCGCGAGCATGGCCATCATGTGGTCGAATCCATCGAGGCGATGCTGGATGGCAGCGCCAGGGTGTTCATCGGCCTGGGTGGCAACTTCATCCATGCGGTGCCCGATACGCCGCGCGCGTACGAGGCCATGCGTGGGCTGGACCTGACCGTGGGCATCGCCACCAAGCTCAACCGTGGGCACCTGGTGCATGGCCGCGATGCGCTGATCCTGCCGGTGGTGGCGCGCTCGGAGCGCATCGTTACACCGGCCGGCGAGCAGTTCGTCACCATCGAAGATGCGATGTCGAACGTGACCGCGTCGCGCGGCGTGCTGGAGCCTGCCAGCGCCGACGTGTTGCCCGAGGTCGAGATCGTCTGCCGCACGGCGATGGCAACCCTGCCGCACAGCAGGGTCGACTGGGCATGCTGCATGCACGACTACGGCCCCATCCGTGAGCTGATCGCTGCCGTATACCCGGAGATCTACACTGGCTTCAACGAGCGCATCCAGCAGCCGCATGGTTTCCACCTGGACATTCCGCCGCGCCGCCGCGTGTGGCCCACACCCAATGGCAAGGCCAACATCCTGGTGATGCCCGGCCTGGACGTGGACGATCCCGTGCACGAACCGGACATGCTGCGCCTGGCTACGGTCCGTTCGCACGATCAGTACAACACCACCATCTACAGCTACAACGACCGCTATCGTGGCGTGTACAACGATCGCATGGTGCTGTTCATGAACATCGAGGACCGGCTGGCGCGAGGCCTGGAGAGAGAGGCGCGGGTCAGCCTGGAGACGATCAGCGGCGATGGCGTGCAGCGGCGCATCGAAGGCCTGACCGTGCTGGACTACCCGATGCCGCGCGGCGCGCTGGCCGGCTACTACCCCGAACTGAACCCTTTGCTGCCGCTGGACTACTACGACCGGATCAGCGGCACGCCGGCGGCCAAGTCGATCCCGGTGCGGATGCGGGCGATGGCCGCGGCCATTGCGTAGCACGCGCATCGGCTATCATCGGCATGTGAATCTGCCTGGCCTGCTATTGCGATGGATGCTGCTCGTTGCCCTGGTGCTGAATGCACCGGCGCTTGCGGTTGCCTCATCCTCGTACGCGACGCAGTCCAGCGCGGACCATTGCGCCGCACCGCATTCGGCGGCCATGGCCGGATGCTGCGACGATGCAGCACCAACGGTCTGCCAGAACAATGAGTGCGAATGCCCGCCGGCCAGCCTCGGCATGCTGGCCTCCCTGAGCGGAACGCCCGCCTCGCCATGGCGTGAGGCACCTTTGCCAGCCAGCGCCCAGCAACGCGCACCGCCGCCGTTGCCGGATCCGCTACGGCCTCCCATCGTGTGATTCCCTGCAGGCCTCAAGTGCCTGCCATAGCTGCTCGACTCATTCTCGACTCTGCCTGTGCCTTCGATGCGCAGGCAGCGGGCCGCGTTGCCCGCATCTACAAAGGAATCAACACCATGAACCGTTCTCTCTCCCTCGGCCTGCTGCTGGGCACCGTGCTGGCCACCACCGCCTGCGCGCGTGCCGCTGAAGAATCCGCTGCCACGCCGGTCGCCAGCGCGGTACCGGTGGCACCGATCCAGGCCAGCCCAGCCAAGGTCGATCCGGCGTTGCCGGTGGCCATCGTGCACAAGACCGCCAGCTGCGGTTGCTGCGGCATCTGGGTCGACCACCTGAAGGTGGCCGGCTTCCAGGTCGATGTGCGGGACACCGATGACATGAACCCGATCAAGGTCCGCCTGGGTGTACCGGTCGGCAAGGCCTCCTGCCATACCGCCGAGATCGGCGGTTATGTGGTCGAGGGCCACATTCCGGCCGAGGACATCAAGCGCCTGCTGGCCGAACGCCCGGCCGCGCGCGGGCTGGTGCTGCCCGGCATGCCGGCCGGTTCGCCGGGCATGGAAATGCCGGACGGCTACGTGCAGCCGTACACTGTCGAGCTGGTGCGCACCGACGGCAGCACCGAGCCGTTTGCCCAGCACGGGCAGGGTGGCTGATGGTCGCGGGTGCCGGTCACCCTGACCGGCACCTTCCCACGCGTCCTGTGTAGAGCCGAGCCCACGCTCGGCTGCTTTCTTCCGGCACGCCGAGCGTAGGCTCGGCTCTACAGGATCAGCGGTGTGCGGCAGATTCCTTGGCCAGCTGCGCGTCGAACTTCTTCTCGGCCCCATCCGCGTAGGCGTTGCAGGTCAGTGCGTTGGCGCTGGCCTTGCTGCCGGCGGCATAGTTCCAGTTGCTGGCACCCGGGTGCGGAGTCAGCAGCAGATCGCAGGGCAGGCCGCGCACGGTAGTGAAGCTGCGCTTGTAGTCCTCGATCAGGCGCGGATAGCGGGGGTTGTCCTTGAGCTGGTAGCCCGGCGCACTCAGGCTGTCGGCGTAGGCGATGTGCACCGGCTTGCCATCGCGGGTATCGGTCCAGGTCCAGGCGGTGCTGCCCGGGGTGTGCCCCGGCATGAAGTGCGCGGTGAATGTGATGCCGCCCACCGTGACCATTTCGCCATCCATGATGATGCGGTCGGCGCTGGTGGGCGGATAGGTGATGCCGTCGCCAAAGTGCAGGTCGTCGCTGCCGCCGCGCGCCAGCAGCACCGCCGATTCGGCGTTGGCCACCACATGCGCGCCGGTGCGACGCTTGAGCTCGGCCACTGGGCCGGCGTGGTCGGCATGCGCATGGCTGAGCAGGATCAGTCGCAGGTCCTGCGGGGCCACGCCGCGCAACTTCATGTTGTCCAGCAGGTGGCCGGCCATCTGTGGCATGCCGCCATCCAGCAGTACTGCGCCCTCGGCGGTCTGCACCAGCAGCGCGGTCAGGTTTTCGGTACCGATCTGCCAGGTGTGGTCGGCGATCTGCAGTGGCGCCATCGGCTGCAGCCAGGACGCATCCACGGTGTAGGCCCGCAGCTGCGGCAGTGGTGCCTCGGCGGCACTGGCGTGCGCGACCGGAAGAGCAGCGGTCAGGGCGAAGGCGAGCAGGGAACAACGCATGGTTCACGTCCGTTTGAAGGAGGCCCAGAAACTAGCATGGGCCCCCTTCATTGCGTCTCGCATAGATTTCATGGCTCCCATAAGGGCGCCATGGATCAGTACCGGTACTGCCACCCCAGCGTCAGCACCCGGCCGCGGCCGGAGAAATAGCTCGGGTTCGACGGCGTGGTCTGCGAGTAGTAGCTGATGTACTGCTTGTCTGCCAGGTTCTGCACGCCCAGCGTGAAGGCATGCGTGTCCAGCGTGTAGCGCGCGACCAGATCCACGGTGGTGTAACCCTTGAACTCCGCCACCTGCGTGCCACGCAGGTCGAAGTCGCGGTCGAAGGCATGGCTGGCCTGCAGGCGGGTGCTGAGCCGCGGCGTCCAGCTCTGTTCCCAGAACGCGGTCAGCCGGTTCGGTGCGATGTTCACGCCAGCCAGGTCGCTGTCGAGGCGGCCGTCGACGTCGGCATCGTAGCGGCCGTTGGCGCGCGCATAGCCCAGGCCCAGCCTGCTGTCGCCCAGCCGCAGGCGCAGGTTGCTTTCAAAACCTTCCACGCGGGTGGCCTGGCGCTGCACTGCATAGGCATCTATACCCGGATCGTAGATCAGCACCGAGCCGAGCTTGGATTCGGAGGTGTAGTAGGCAATGTCACCGCTGAAGCGGCCATCGTCGTACTCCAGGCCGATCTCGCGGTTGTCCGACACCACCGGTGACAGGTCGATGAGGCTGTCCACGCGTTGTCCGTCGCGGTTGATCGCGCGCAGCACGCGGCCGACATCGGCCACGGTGTATCCCTCCGAGTAGGAGGCATAGGCGTTGAGGCGATCGTTGATGTACCAGACCGCGCCGAAGTTCGGCAGGGTCTCGCTCATGGTCGGCTTGCCGCCGGCTACCTTGCGCGCGCCGTAACGCGGCAGGGTGGTGTAGTCGCCCACCTCCAGCTCACCCTTTTCGTAGCGCAGGCCGCCGGACAGCATCAGGTGGTCGGTTGGCCACCAGTGCAGCTGCAGCAACGGCGACAGGCTCTCGTAGGTGGTCAGCGGTACCCAGTTCATGCCGCTGGCCAGCAGCACCTGGTGGGTGCGGTCACGCAGGCCGTCCAGGCCCAGGGTCACGTCCAGCGTGGTGTCGGCGATGCGGGTCCAGCTCTGGGTCAGCTTGAAGCCGCGCTTGTCCGATTCGTTCTGGGTCTGGTCCCAGGCGGCGTTGGCGCCGGTATTGCCCCACGGGTCCCACTGGCTGGCGCCATAGCGGCCCTCGAAGTCGACCGCGAACGCCTGTGCCTGGAAGCGGCCACCGAGCAGGTCAGCGGCGCTGTAATCCACGGTCAGGGAGCGCGAGCGGTTCATCGGTGGGTCCAGCGGCGTGTCACCGGGGACCGAAATGGTCGGGCGACCGGTCCGGTAGTCACCGTTGATGGCCAGGTAATTGTCCAGCCCGCGCAGCTCGTAGCGGTTGGCCATCACCTGCAGGCGATGGCCCTCGGCGATGTTCCAGCCCAGCTTGGCAAAGACGTTCGATGAGGTCGAGTCCATCAGCTCGCCCTGCGCGTTGGTGCCGATCGATCGGCCCTCGCCGTCGTGGTACAGGCCCTGCTTCTCATAGGCCAGACCGGCGACCAGGTCGAACTTGTCGCCACGCACGCCCACCAGGGCCGAGCCGCGCTGCCCGTTGTCATCGTGGCGGCTGGGCAGGGCAGCGCTGTAGCTGACGTTGGTGTCGAGCAGGAACGCGCCTGGCTCACTGGGCGCACTACGGGTGATGATGTTGACGATGCCACCGGTGCCGCCGATGCCCTGCAGCGCGTTGGCGCCGTGGATGACCTCGATGCGTTCAATCATCGCCGGGTCGATGGTGTGCGAATCACGCGAGCCATCGCGCAGCGGCGTCGACTGCGGCACGCCGTCGACCATGTACAGGATGCCGCGGCCACGCATGGTTTCGCCGTAGTTGGACATCTTCTCGCGTGCCGGGGCAAACGCCGGGATCTGTGACGACAGCACCCGCGACACATCCGAACCCAGCGCCAGCTGCTGGGCGATGTCCTCGCGGGTCAGCACCGTGATGGTATTGGGCATGGCGGTCTCGCCCTGCGGCATGCGCGCGGTCGAGGCCGATACCGTGACGCGGGCCAGCGACGTCGTCGTGGCTGATGCCGGCGCCGATGACGCGGCCCGGGCCGGGGGGCGCGGCTTGGCCGGCGCTGGCGCGGCACTGACCACGAACACACCCGGCGAACGTTCCTGCAGGGCCAGGTCCTGCCCGGCCAGCAGTCGCTGCAGGGCCTCACGCGGGGTGTAGCGACCATCAACCGCCGGGGCGCTACGGCCGCCCACGCTGTCGGCGGCGAACAACAGCTGGATGCCACTCTGCCGCGCCAGTGAATTGAGCGAGACCTGCAACGGGCCGGCGGGCAGGTGCAGCTCGACGGGCGCGGACGCAGCGGTCTGTGCCGTGGCCGGCAGGGCCGCAAACAGGCAGGCAGCGAGCAGGGTGGGGGCCAGCCGGCGCAGGGCGGCAGGTGGAACAGGGCGGGTCATGTGGGGTCCTTCGGAAGGGTTCAAGCACTTGCCGGATGGGACGGCGCGCAACCCACCCTCGGTGTGGCATTCAATCGCGGGCGCGCAGATGCAGGCTGCCATCGGTAGCGGTGTGCACCTGCACCGGCAGGATCTCGGGCAGCAGCGCGAGTACGGTCTCGGCGCGGTCGGCATCGAACACGCCCGACACCTGCAGAGGCCCCAGCGTTGGGTCGTCCAATACGATGGGACGGTCGTGATAGCGCTGCAGGATGCGCAGGACCTCGCTCAGTGGCATGCGGTTGAACTGCAGGCGTCCGGTGGTCCAGTCCGCCTGCTCTGGATCGATGGCCTCCGGAGGAGACAGCGATCCACGCTGGGCCAGCAGGCGCTGCCCTGGCTTCAGCCGCTGTTCGCTGTTGCCCTCGTCGACGCGTACGCCAACCTCGCCGCGCCACAGTGTCACCTCGCTCAGTTCACCCTGGCGGTCGACGTCGAACACCGTGCCGTAGTTGCGCACGTGGACCGGGCCGGCATCCACCTCGAAGCGCCGCCAGGCCGAGTGCTGCACCTCGAAGCGTGCCCGCCCTTGTTCCAGCAGTACCTGCCGGGAGCGCAGATGGCGACGCACCTGTACGCGGGTGCCCGCATCCAGCTGTACCCGACTGCCGTCGGCCAGGACGAGTTCGCGGCGTTCGCCCACGCCGGTCTGGTAGTCGCGGACCTGCCAGGCCGGGTCGGCCACGAACACGGCACCGGCCAGCACCAGCAACACGGGTAGTACCCGCTTCGCGCCGCCACCGCGGCGGCGCAGCATTTCCGGGTCCGGCAGCGGGAAGCGTTGCTTCAGGGCGTCCCGATGCTGGTCCAGGACCTGGTCGGTAGTGGGGACCTCGGGCGGCGGCGGTGGTGCAGGTGTATTGCTCATTGCAGTGCTCCCTGCTGGCGGCAATCGGCCATGGCCAGCCGCAGGTGACGCTCAACCGCCTTCAGGCCGATGCCCATGCGCTGCGCGACGTCGGCCTGCGGCAGCTCATGGATCTTGTGCAGGATGAAGACCTGCTGGCGCCGGCAGGGCATGCGCTCGATGGTGGCGCTCAGGCGCTGCAAGGCCTGCTGTGCGTGCGCCTGCTGCTCGGGGCCTGGGTGTGGGCAGGCGTCATCGGGCAATTCGGCGCGCGCCTCCACCCAGTGCCGGCGCAGATCCTCGGCGCGGCAGCGGTCCACCGCCGCATCGTGGGCGATGCGCCGCAGCAGCGCGATGGGTTGCCGTGCATCGTAGGCGGCCGGGCGTTCGAGCAGCCGCACGCAGACATCGTGCACCACTTCACGGGCCAGCCCTGGCGACCGGAAACGGCAGCGCAGGTACTCCACCAGTTCCTCGTAATGGCGCACCAGCGAGGACACCAGCGGCAGCGCAGGAGGGTGTGGGGAAGGCAGCTGGGACATCCGGACCGGAAGCAAGGGCAATGGGTGGGCACGGGGAGGGCATCCCTGCGCGATGACGCAATACTAATGGGAACCGTTCGCGTTTGCTATGTATCGCGGGGATCGGGATTGTTCGTCAGGGCTGGAAAGTGAAACCACAATCATCGGCTGGAGCGCAGAATCGGGCGCGGCTAGCCTGCCAGCAGGCTCAAGGAGATGGACGATGCACGTGCTTCTGGTGATGGTGGGTGGGGTGCTGTTGTTGGGGGTATTCCTGCTCTTCGGGCGGCTGTGGAGCGTAGGCCAGTCACAGCTGCCCACGGCCCTGATCGCGTTCATCGCCACCTGGCTGCTGGTGGCGGTGACCAACATGTGGGTAGGCGTGAGCAGGGCCGGCTACGCCGTGCGGGAGGAGCTGCCGATCCTGCTGCTGGTATTCGCCGTGCCGGCCCTGCTGGCTGGTCTGCTGTACTGGCGCCTGGCGCGCTGAAGGACGGTCATGAGCACACGACAGAGACTGCCTGCCCTGCGCCAGCGCGATGGCCACCACGCCCGCGTGACCTACGAAGAGCTGTTCTTCGACCTCGTCTACGTATTTGCGGTGACCCAGCTCAGCCACCATCTGCTGCATCACCTGGACCTGGCCGGCGTGCTGCAGACGCTGGTGCTGTGGTTTGCGGTGTGGCTGGGCTGGCAGTATGCGTGCTGGATCAGCAACTGGTTCGACCCGGAAGCACCGCGTATCCGCGGCCTGCTGTTTGCCACCATGCTGCTGGCCTTGCTGATGTCCTCGTCCATACCCGAGGCCTTCGCCGACCGTGCCTGGGTGTTCGCCGGGGCGTATGCCGCCATGCAGGTCGGGCGCACCGTGTTCGTGCTGCTCGAGGTCGGCCGCACGCATGCGCTGGCGCCGAACTTCCGCCGCATGCTGGCGTGGTTGAGCGTGTCGGCCTGTTTCTGGCTGGCAGGCGCTGCGGCCGAGGGCAATCTGCGCTTGGCGTTGTGGGCGGTGGCGGTGGCCTGCGAGTACATCTCGCCGATGTTCGGTTTCGCGTTTCCGGGGTTGGGCCGTTCGCACACCCGCGAGTGGACCATCGAAGGCGGGCACCTGGCCGAGCGTTGCCAGCTGTTCGTCATCGTCGCCCTGGGTGAGACGTTGCTGGCCACTGGCGGCGTGCTCAGCGAGGTCGAGCTCTGGAGTGGCGATGTGGTCTCGGCGGTGCTGGCCACCTTCGCCGGCACCATCGCCATGTGGTGGTTGTATTTCGGCATCTCCAGCCGCGATGCCACCGCGGCGATCACCCATTCCGAGGACCCCGGGCGGATGGGGGCCAACTTCCACTACGTACATGCGCTGCTGATCGCCGGCATCATCGCTACCGCGGTCGGCAATGACCTGGTCATGGACCATCCTGGCGCGGCGGTGACCCCGGTCTACGCTACGGTGCTGGTTGCCGGGCCGTTGATCTACCTGCTTGGCAGCGCCTTGTACAAGCGCATTGTGTACGGGCGCGCCCCGTATTCGCATCTGGTCGGTGCAGTGGCGTTGGTCGTGTTGGGCGTGATTTTGCCGCACACCCATCTGCTGGCCGCTGGCTGGCTGACCAGCGCGGTGCTGCTGGCGGTGGGCTTGATGGATACGCAGTTGAAGCGTCGCCTGCAGCGCGCATGATCCGCACGCGCCGTTGCCGGACTTGCGCGGGCTGGCGATGAGAGTAGCGTTGTCGGCACCCCCTTTGAACCGGGAGCAGTACTTCATGCAGAACCTGCCGCAATGGTTGTTGTGGGCCGGACTGTCTGCCGTGTTCGCAGCGCTGACCGCGCTGTTCGCCAAGGTTGGCGTCAAGGGCGTCGACTCGGACCTGGCCATGGCGATCCGCACCCTGGTGGTGGCCGCGGTGATCCTGCCGCTGGTGGTGGTCACCGGCAAATGGTCCAATCCGTTGCTGCTGCCGGGCCGCACCCAGCTGTTCCTGGTGCTGTCGGCACTGGCCACCGGCGCTTCATGGCTGTTCTATTTCCGCGCGCTGCAGAGTGGTGAGCTGGCCAAGGTCGCAGTGGTCGACAAATTCAGTGTGGTGCTGGTGATCGTGCTTGCCTACCTGCTGCTGGGCGAACGTCCGACGCTGCGGGAGTGGAGCGGCATCGGCCTGGTGGTGGCCGGGGTGATCGTACTGGCGACGAAGAAGTAGCAGCGTTCAAACCCATCGACGAGGGAGAGCAGGATGCAGGGCGAAGCGCGCGGAACCTTTGAAGTGAACCTGCTGCCGATCGGTGGCAACGACGGCCCGATCGGGGTGATGTCGATCAACAAGGTCTTCCATGGTGACCTGCAGGGCAGCAGTGTCGGCCAGATGCTGGCATTCCGCAGCCCGGTGCAGGGCTCGGCGGGCTACGTGGCGATGGAGCGGGTAACGGCCACGCTGGCTGGGCGTCAGGGCGTTTTCACCTTGCAGCACAACGGCCTGATGACTCGGGGGACGCCGGAGCTGAGCGTGGTGGTGGTGCCCGATTCGGGCAGTGAAGGGCTGCTCGGTTTAAGCGGCACACTGGAGATCTCCATCAGTGAAGGCCGCCACGATTACCGGTTGGTCTACGCGCTGCCGGAGCCGGAATAGGCGGCTTGCGGGTTCAAGCGCTGCCCGCTTGCAGGCGGTCATACATCCGCACAAGGTCGACCAGGGTGCGCGCGCCCATCTTGCGCATCACCTGCGCGCGGCGCACCTTCACCGTGATCTCGCTCACCCCGAGGTCGCCGGCGATCTGCTTGTTGAGGCGGCCGCGTACCACGCCGTCGACCACCTCGCGCTCGCCGGCATTGAGGGTGTCCCAGCGCAGCTGCAGCGCGCCGAGTGCCTCGCCATCCCGGCGCCGCTGGCGGTCGATCTCGATGCCCCTGTGGATGGCATCCAGCAGTTCCTGGTCGCGGAAGGGTTTGGTCAGGAACTCGATGGCGCCGTCCTTGATCGCGTTGACGCCCATCGCAATGTCGCCGTGGCCGGTGATGAACACCACGGGCAGCTGCAGGCCGTGACTGCCCATCGTGCGATGAAACTCCAGCCCGCTCTGGCCGGGCATGCGCACGTCCAGCACCAGGCAGGCCGGTGCATCTTCCAGTTCGTGTTCGAGGAAGGCCTGGGTTGAAGCGAACGCCCGCACCTGCAGGCCCATCGAGGCCAGCAGGTCTTCCAGTGCCGCGCGCACCGACGGGTCGTCGTCGATTACGTAGACGATGGGTGCTGGATCGATGGCTGGGGCAGCGGGCTTACGCATGTCGAACGTCCGTGGCGATGGGCAGGTCGAAGACGAAGCAGGCACCGCCGCCTGCCGGTCGTTCGGCGCGGATCTGGCCGTCGTTGGCCTCGATCATCGAACGGCTCAGGCTGAGGCCCAGGCCGAGCCCATGTGATTTGGTGGTCCAGAATGCATCGAATACACGCTCGGGGTGATCGGCGGGCAGGCCCACGCCACGGTCGCGCACGCTGAGACTGACCCGCTGGCCGTCGCGCCGGGTCAGCAGGGATAGTCGCCGGTCGGCGGCGGGGACTGACTCCATCGCGTCCACCGCATTGAGGATCAGGTTGCCGATTACCTGCTGCACCTGCACGCGGTCGGCCCGCACGGCAGGTAGATCGGCATCCAGCAGCAGGGCCACCGCCACGCCATGTTGGTCCAGTTCACTGCGCGACAGCGCCAGCATTTCCTCCACCGCCTGGTTCAGGTCGAAGGCGCGTCGTTCCGGTGCCGCGCCCTGGGTCAGGCCGCGGATGCGGGCGATCACGTCACCGGCGCGGTGCGCGTCGGCCAGGATGCGGGCTACGGTCTGCCGGGCCTTGTCCACGTTCGGTGGGTCCTGGGCCAGCCAGCGTTGGCAGGCCTCGGCGCTGCTGGCGATGGCCGCCAGCGGCTGGTTCACTTCATGGGCGATGGAGGTGGTGAGCTCGCCCACGGTGGAAGCGCGCGCCACCCGCAGCAGGCGCCCCTGCGCTTCCTGCACGGCGGCCTTGGCCGCTTCCATGTTCAGGGCGAGGTAGGTGGTGATGCCGATCACCAGCATGCCGATCACCGAATTGACCAGGCCGATGCGGTAGGTGCCGAAGCGGGTCAGGAAGAAGCTCAGCCCGGTGAGTGCGATGCAGGCGACGGCCAGGGTGATGAGCCCGCGCGCGCTCAGTACGCGCGCTGCGGCGAGGATGACCGCCGCGTAGAAGCAGGCGGCGGCGACCGCGTAATCGGTGACGGTATCGATCAGGAAGATCGCCGCCATCACGATGATCAGGGCCAGCAGCACCAGCGGGCGGCGGGGCGACAGCGATGGCATCGGGACGGCTCCCTGGCGTGGGCGGAAAGGATAGCAAAGCGATGCTTGGTAGTGCCGGCCGCTGGCCGGCAGCTGCATGGTGTTGCCGGAGTTCATGGGGTTGCCGGCCAGCGGCCGGCACTACTCCTCCAGGCTGGCGTTCCAGAACCCCTGCAGCACACCAGCCGTGGTCGCCAGGGTGGCCAGCACGGCATCCAGTTCGCCGGCATCCACGGTGGTGGCATACAGCACCGCTTCGATCTCCACGTCACGCTCTCCGAATGGGCGCTGGTCCACCGCGCGCACCGGGTACTGCGCCTGCTCAAGCAGCAGCAACAGCTGGTCCAGCACCTCGGCCTGCTGCTCGCGCTGGCAGACCACGTTGATCGCATAGGTCGCCTCGCTGAAGGCTTCCGGCAGCGGCTGCCGCTGGATGCGATTCACCACCGGTCGCAGCAGGGTGTTGGCGGCCAGCACGAACACCGCTGCCAAGACTGCCTCGGGCAGCAGCTTGATGCCGGCACACGCGCCCACTGCCGCCGATCCCCACAGCGTGGCGGCGGTGTTCAGGCCGGACACCTGCGCGCCGTCCTTCATGATGGCGCCGGCGCCGAGGAAGCCGACGCCGGAGATCACATAGGCCACCACATGCAGCGGCGAGGGTGGTCCGCCGTACAGGTCATGGAAGCGCACCGCCAGATCGACGAACACTGCCGCACCCACCGCCACCAGCGTGTTGGTGCGCAGGCCGGCGGTGCGCTGGCGCAGCTGCCGCTCCAGACCGATGACCGTGCCCAGCACGAACGCCACCGACAGGCTGATCAGCGAGCTGAGTGTGGCGCCGGCGTTGAACGCCGGCAGGTTCGGATGGATGTCCATTGTGTTTCTCCTTGGACAACGCCGCGGGCGCTTACTGCCAGCCGTAACGGCGGATGTAGAACTTCTTCAGCGCGGTGGTCAGCACCGCATAGCCGAACAGGATCGCCACCAGGAATGGCCAGTAGCCGGCCGGCAGGGCCTGCAGCTTGAAGTAGCCGGCCAACGGGCTCATCGGCAGGGCCACGCCAATGGCCATGATCAGGCCGGTCATCAGCAGCAGTGGCGGCGCGGCGATGCTCTGCAGGAACGGCACCTTCGGCGTGCGGATCATGTGCACGATCAGGGTCTGGGTCAGCAGGCCGACCACGAACCAGCCGGACTGGAACAGGCCCTGGTCGGCCGGCGTGCGTGCATCGAACACGTACCACATCAGTGCGAAGCAGGTCAGGTCGAAAATCGAGCTGATCGGCCCGAAGAACACCATGAAGCGGCCGATGTCCGCCGGGTTCCACTTCAGTGGCTTGCGCACCAGCTCCTCGTCCACGTTGTCGAATGGGATGGCGATCTGCGAGATGTCGTACAGCAGGTTCTGCACCAGCAGCTGCAGCGGCAGCATCGGCAGGAACGGCAGGAAGGCCGAGGCCACCAGCACCGAGAACACGTTGCCGAAGTTGGAGCTGGCGGTCATACGGATGTACTTCAGCATGTTGTTGAACGTGCGCCGGCCCTGGATGACGCCTTCCTCCAGCACCATCAGATTCTTTTCAAGAAGGATGATGTCGGCGGCCTCCTTGGCGATGTCCACCGCGCTGTCCACGCTGATGCCGATATCGGCCGCACGCAGCGCCGGTGCATCGTTGATGCCGTCACCGAGGAAGCCGACCACCTTGCCCTGTGCGCGCAGCTCGCGCACCAGGCGTTCCTTGTGCAGCGGCGTCAGCCGTGCGAACACGCGGTGGTGATGCAGCGCCCGCGACAACGCGCCGTCATCCATGCGCTCGATCTGCGGGCCGGTCAGGATCGTGTCGGCGTCCAGGCCCACCTGTGCGCAGACACGGGCGGTCACCAGTTCGTTGTCACCGGTGAATACCTTTACCTCCACGCCATGCGCGGCCAGTGCCTGCAGTGCCTGTGCAGCAGATTCCTTCGGCGGGTCCAGAAAGGCGACGTAGCCGACCAGGGTCAGACCACATTCGTCGGCCTGCGAATAGGTGGTCTGGCTGGCAGCGGTCTCCTTCATCGCCACCGCCACCACGCGCAGGCCCTGTTCGTTCAGCTCTTCGGTGGTCTGCCGCACGCGGGCCAGGCGGCGCTCGTCCAGCGGCATGTCCTGGCCGTTCTCGCGCACCGTGCTGCATACCGCCAGCATCTCCTCGACAGCACCCTTGCAGATCAACTCGTGGTGGTCCTCGCGCTCGGACACCACCACCGACATGCGGCGGCGCTCGAAGTCGAACGGGATCTCATCCACCTTGTGGTAGTCCTGCGACAGCCGCAGCGAACTCTGCAGCTCCACGTGCTCCAGTACCGCACGGTCGAGCAGGTTGATCAGCCCGGTCTGGAAGTGGCTGTTGAGGTAAGCAAACGTCAGCACGTCTTCCGAATCGTGACCGAACACATCGGTGTGACGTTCCAGCGCGATCTTGTCCTGGGTGAGCGTGCCGGTCTTGTCGGTGCACAGCACTTCCATGGCGCCGAAGTTCTGGATCGCATCCAGGCGCTTGACGATCACCTTGCGCCGCGACAGCAGCACCGCACCCTTGGCCAGGGTGGAGGTGACGATCATCGGCAGCATTTCCGGCGTCAGGCCCACCGCCACCGACAGCGCGAACAGGAATGCTTCGGTCCAGTCGCCCTTGGTCCAGCCGTTGATCAGCAGCACGAATGGCACCATCACCAGCGCGAAGCGGATCAGCAGCCAGCTGACACTGTTGACGCCGGCCTGGAACGCGGTCGGCGCACGGTCGGTGGCGGTGCTGCGCTGGGCCAGCGTGCCGAAATAGGTGCGGTTGCCGGTGGCCAGCACAATGGCGGTGGCGGTACCGGAGACCACATTGGTGCCCATGAACAGCAGGTTGTGTTGTTCCAGCAGGCCAGCCAGGCCGTCGCCGGGGTGCGCGAACTTCTCCACCGGCAGCGACTCGCCGGTCATTGCGGCCTGTGCCACGAACAGGTCCTTGGCAGTCAGCACGCGGCAATCGGCGGGAATCATGTCGCCCGCCGACAGCACGATGTGGTCGCCGGGCACCAGTTCGCGGATCGGCAGGTCCAGCAGGCGCGCCGGGCGCCGGCTGTGCAGGTGCGCACCGAAGTACTGGTCGGCCACATCCGCAGCTTCGGTGCCGGGATTGCGGCGCAGCACGCGCGCGGTGTTGCCGACCAGTGCCTTCAGCCGCTCGGCAGCACGGTTCGAGCGCCCCTCCTGCACGAAGCGGATCAGCGTGGACAGCAGCACCATCGCGCCGATCACCACAGTGGCCTTGATGTCCTCGGTCAGCCAGGACACCGCCGCCAGCACGGTCAGCAGCAGGTTGAACGGATTGCGGTAGCACTGCCAAAGGTGCCGCCACCACGGCAGCGGCTTTTCGTGATCCACCTCGTTGGGGCCGAGCGTCGCCAGCCGTTCCTCGGCCTCATGCGGGCTGAGGCCATCGGCATGCGAATCCAGCGTGACCAGCAGCTGGGTTTCATCCTGCTGGGCGAGGGTGACCAGGCCGGTGGTGAGCGCGAACGGCGCTGCTTCAGTGCTACCCGGGCCAAATCCGGCTTCGGGCATCGCACGGCGGCGGAACAGGTTGCCTGCGCGACGGCTGCGCAGGAAGGCGTTGAACCAGGCGTTGAGCAGGCTCATGGGACTCTCCTCGAATGTCAGAGCCGGCCGGGGCCGGAACACGAACGGAACGGATGAAACAGATCAGGCGTGGCGCATTGCCAGCACTGCCGGCGACCACGGCTGCATGTGCAGGCGCTGGCTGCCGCCGATGCACAGCGGCTTCATCGCATCGCGCAGGGGATAGGGCAGATGACGCAGCACGGTGATGCGCTCGCTGATCGGCAGCAGCGACAAGGCGTCGGCCACCACGCGCGGCGATCCGAGCGACAGCGAACGGGCGAACATCACGGGGCCGTGCTGCAGCAGCTGGCTGCGCAGGCCGGCAACATCGCGCTCACCGATCAGGCGGCGCAGGGTGATGTAGAGGATCTTGTAGGACATGGGGGTGCTCTCCAGGCAGACGGCGCCTGGCGGCCCCCCGTCACTCAGGCAGGCAGGGACCGGCGGGCAGGCACCAGGAACAGGCAACAAGCGGTCATCCGGGGCGCGGTACGCCCGGCAGGGTCGGGGTCCATCTGCGTCTCCATGAGGGGAGGGGGCCGGCCAGGATTGCCCTGGCCAGTGGCGCTATTGTCCGCCCCTGAATGGGGCAGTCCTAGAGGCTCGTGGGTTAGCCGGGCTATACCTTGGTATAGCCGGGCATGCGTTGCGCCAAACGGGGGTTCAGTGATGGATCAATGCGAAGCGCTGGTCTGCTTGCACACGTCGTACTCGCCGCGGCTCAGCTTCTGGTCGCGGTCGGTATCGCAGGCGTGCAGGCGCTCGGCCCAGTCCGGTGCCACCGCATCCACTTCCGCCAGGGTGACGATGCCGTCCTTGTCCTTGTCCAGCGACTCATACGGCGGTATCAGCTTCAGTTCGGTGACGTCCTCGGCGGCGGTGGTCTTGCTCGCCTCCTGGGTCTTGGAACAGGCGCCCAGCAGCAGGCCGACGGAGATGGCGAGGACAACAGGAACGCAGCGAATTCCGGTCATGACAGACTCCAGGAGTGGGGACGCGGGCCACGCTTGTGGATGGCCACGGCTGGATCTTCTGCGCGGGGCTGTAAGCGGGCTGCGAAGAATGGGGCCCGTAAAGCATTGCCGGTGGGCCGTCATTCACCGGGCCGTGCAGCGGCGATCGCGCAGAGTCGACTCTACCCTCGAACGCTGGGATGCCGGCCTGCGGCCGGCACTACCATCTCCTCAGAAGCGGTCGGCAAAGGCATCCGTCGCCCGCACCAGGGCATCGACCGTGGCCGGCTCGTTGGCGCTGTGGCCGGAGGTCACCATCTCCAGCCGCGCTTCCGGCCAGGCCTTGGCCAGGTCCCACGCGCTGCGCGGCGGGCAGATGATGTCGTAGCGCCCCTGCACGATCACGCCGGGCAGGTGGCGGATGCGATCGATGCCACGCAGCAACTGGTCGTGTTCCAGAAAGATGCCGTTGCGGAAGTAGTGCGCTTCAATACGGGCCTTGGCCAGGGTATCCAGCGGATCGTCGGTGGATTCGGCATCCACATCGTGCTGCAGGGTGGCGGCGTTGTCTTCCCAGCCCAGCCAGGCCTGCGCGGCTTCGATGCGGGTCGCTTCATCCGCGCCATCCATGCGCGTCCAGTAGGCGGCGATCATGTCGCCGCGCTCGGCTTCTGGAATGTAGGCCTCATAGCGGTCCCAGCGCTCCGGGAAGATCCAGCGCGCACCGCCGTTGACCTCGGCAAACCAGCGGTTCTCGATCTCGCGACCGAGGAACACGCCACGCACGATCAGGCCGGTGGCGCGTTCGGGATGCGCTTGTGCGTAGGCCAGCGACAGCGTCGAACCCCAGGAACCGCCGTAGACCAGCCAGCGTTCGATGCCCAGGTGTTCGCGCACCTTCTCGATGTCGGCCACCAGGTCCTGCGTGGTGTTGTCGCGCAGCTCGCCGAACGGCGTGGAGCGTCCACTGCCGCGCTGGTCGATCAGCACGATGCGGTAACGTGCCGGGTCGAAGAAGCGGCGATGGGTCGGCGAGATGCCGGCGCCCGGGCCGCCGTGCAGGTACACCACCGGAATGCCCTCCGGCGTGCCGCACTCTTCGATGTGCAGCGTGTGCAGATCGCTCACCTTCAGGGTGAACTCGCGGTAGGGCTCGATGGCGGGGTACAGGGTGCGCATGGCGGGGACCTCACAAGCAGGGGCGGCCAGCATACCCCCACCCGTGGCACCCGGCAGCGCTGGTTGCCTGCCCGGTGATGGAAATGCGCTTGCCGATGCGCATAAGCTTCGATGATGCAAGCAACCCCGACACGGATGTTCACCTTCGACCCCGGCCTCAGCAGTGGCGCGCGCGAGCTGCTGAAGTGGATCGCACTGCTGGCCATGACCGGCGATCACGTGGCCAAGGTGGTGTTCGGTGGCTACGTGCTAGTGGTCAGTGAACTGGGGCGCATCGCCTTCCCGTTGTTCGCGCTGGTGATGGCCTGCAACCTGGCCCAGCCGGGAGCCGACCTGCGCAAGTCGATACGCCGGTTGGCACTATGGGCGCTGATCGCGCAGCCACTGCATGCACTGGCGTTCGGTTCCTGGCTGCCGCTCAACATCCTGCTCACCTTTGCTTCTGCCGCAGTGGCCGTGCATGCGCTGGCGAACAATCGGCCGGTGCAGCTGTTGCTGGCCGCCGGCGTGCTGCCGATGCTCGTGGATTACCAGTGGGCCGGTGTCGGCAGCGTGTTGCTGGCCTGGATCGCGTTCCGGCATCGGGCGTGGTGGCTGTTGCTGGTTGGGCTTGCAGCGGTGTGCTGGGCCAACCACAACGGGTGGGCACTGCTGGCTGTTCCTGTGGCCGTGCTGGCGACGCGGGTGCCGTGGCAACTGCCGCGCTGGCGCTGGGCGTTCTACGGGTACTACGTGGGGCATCTGGCGGTGCTGGCGCTGGTTGCCCATCTGCTTGTGTAATTTCGGAACTGGCATGTCGCATGTCTTGAATGCCGGATGCGGTCAAGGAATGCGCGTCGCAGGTGCGGGTGAAGCATGCCGCCATCGGCGTGGTGCAAGTTGTTGAATCTTCGGCTCGATTGTCGATGCGACAATGCTGCAACTGCGTGAATGTTGCTGTCTTTGCACTTGGGTTGTTGGCGCCCGCGTGATGGAAGGGCTGAAGCTGGCCGCGCTGGCGTTGACCAGTCATGCCATCTATCGTCTGCATCCGGAATGACACGAGTGGATCCACGCGGTGCGTGTCTGCCCTCCGCGGAATGCCTGACGACCTGTAGAGCCGAGCCTATGCTCGGCTCAGCGGGCGAACGGAGCCGAGCATGGCTCGGCTCTACAGGGGTTCCACGCGTGCTCAGAAATCCATCGTCGCCGACACCAGCACCGTCCTCGGTGCACCCAGCGCCAGGCTGGAAAGCAACGGCATACCCCAATACGCCTTGTTGGTCACGTTGTTCACGCTGGCTCTCAGCGCAAGCGGTCGACCCGCCACGGTGGTGCTGTAGCGCGCCCCGACATCGAACAACGTGCGCCCCGGCACTGACAGGCTGTTGTCGGCACTGATGTACTGCTTCGACATCGCCGTGGCATTGCCGGTCAAGGTCAGGCCCTGCAAGGTCGGCACATCCCATTCCAAACCCAGCTTGGCCTGCCGTTGCGCTACGGCAGTGGCGATACGCCCCTCATTCACACCGCCTGCTGCGCGGGTCAGCTTCGGCTCTACATAGGCCACGCCACCGAGCAGGCGCACGCCATCCAGCGGGACACCGAAGAAGCCCCATTCCACGCCGCGGTTACGTTGCTCGCCACCAAACGAGAAGATATTCGTGACCGGGTCGGTATAGCTGCTCGGTCGCTTGATCTCGTACACGCTCAAGGTGTGCGCGAAGCTGCCGAGGTCCAGCTTCAGGCCCAGCTCCTTCTGCTTGGTGCGGAACGGTGCGAACACATCGCCGGCGTTGGCGGCGGTCATCGGCGCGGTGGCGCCCTGGCTGAGGCCTTCGATGTAGTTGGTGTAGAGGGAGACCCTTTTGGTGGCCTTCACCAGCAGCGCCGCTGCCGGCGTGGTGGCGCTCTCGTCGTAGCGCGAGTTGCGTGCACCGCTGTCGACATTGAAGGTCTCACTGACCACCTGCTGGCGGCGCACGCCCAGCGTCAGCTGTACGCGGTCATCGGCGAAGGCGAGGGTGTCGGCGAAGCCGATGCTGTCCAGCTTCAGGTCGGTATGCGAGATGTGCGGTGCCACGAACGGTGCCGCAGGGCCCCACACCGGGTTGTACAGATTGGTGGTCCAGTCCCAGCCCGGCACGCTGCGGCGGCCGTAGTCGTTCTGGGTGTGCTGGTAATGGGTCACGTTGGCGGCCCACTGATGGCCGACAGCGCCGGTGTGGAACGAGCCACGCAGGCCGGCATCTGCGGACTGCTTCTTGATATCGAAGGCGAGCTGGCCGATCACCGTGGTGAAGTCGCCGGCTGGATTGAGGATCTGCGCGCTGATCGAACCGTTGTAGCGGTAGTCGGTCTTGCTGGTGCCGTAGGCCAGGTAGGCCATCAGGGAGTCATTGATGTCCAGCTCGCTCCGCAGCACCGCGCCCTTGTCCTGGCTGTCCACGTAGGCCCAGTCCGGGTTGATCAGCGTATCGCCACGCGGCGGCCGCGGAATGGCCACGCCCGGTGCCAGACCGACGCCGCGCGCCGGGCCGTCCACGCGGTCGTCGGCGCTGTACAGATCGGCCGAAAGCCGCGCACGTTCGCCGCGCCAGTCCACTGCCAGCGCGCCGAGCTGCACCTTCTTGCGCTGCTTGCCGACCGCGCCATCACCATCACGGTACGCGCCGTTGAAGCGGATGCCGAACTGCTTGTCGGCGCCCAGGCGACGCCCCACATCCACATGGGTGCCAAACTGCGCATCGGAGGCGAAGTTGGCACTGACCCGCAGCAGCGGTTGATCGCCGGCACGCTTGGGGACCAGGTTGACGCTGCCACCGACCGAGCCGCCCGGCGGCATGCCGTTGAGCAGCGCGGAGGGGCCTTTCAGCACCTCGATGCGTTCGAACATTTCCGGCGAAGTGCGGTAGTACGGCGCCATGCCGCTGAGGCCATTGAAGGTGGTGTCGCTGGTGTTGGAGGCAAAGCCACGGATCGCGTAGTTTTCGCTCCACGAACCGGTGACGCCGTTGCTGAACACCGTAGGGTCGGTGGCGGCGATGACGTCGGTCAGGTCCTTGGCCTGGCGGTCGCGGATGAAGGACTCGGTGTAGCTGACCGTATTGAACGGCGTGTCCATGAAGTCCTTGTCGCCGAGCAGGCCGACGCGGCTGCCGGCGGCCACTTGCCCGCCCGCATAGTCTGCAGTGACCCGGCGCTGTTCCTGCACCTGCACCGAGGGCAGGGTGGACGGCGTGGAGTCGGCCAGCGCGACAAACGAGGCCAGCAGCCCAAGCGCGAGGGCCGACATCCGGTAGCGCCGGGCGATGCCTGGTGGATGCATCAGGCTGGAGGATGCGGCGGCAGCGCGATGCTGCAGAGAAGAGAAGTTGTACACGGTCATGCCAGATTCCTGTGAATCGCAGGCGCGAGCGCGCCTGGCGCGCTGCCGACGGCAAGCACGGGGAGAGGGCGCAGCGCAGGGTTGTTGGCTGGGTGGGGACCTGGCGGAAGGTGAGCCATGGGCTCGACTACGGGCAGCGTGCTGGACGCATTCCGAATTAGTTGAGTAAATTAAACTAAATCAATCGAAGCGGACAAGAGGGTCCCTTTGCTGGCACCCTCAGCAGGGTATGAGCACGCACCGTATGAGCCCGCACCCCGATCCAACGGCGCCGACCCGTGGCCGCCCGCCCACCATCACCCCGGAGCGCCTGGCAGACATCGGCATCCGCCTGGGCCTGCCCAACCTGACCATGGCCAACGTGGCCGCCGAACTGGCGGTGACCCAGGCGGCGCTGTACAAGCGCGTGGCCAACCTGGAGGCGTTGAAACGCCTGGTGGCCGAGGCGGTGTTCCAGCGCTGGCAGATTCCGCGCGCGTCGGTCGACGCACCGGGTGGGCTGGAGGCCTACCTGATGGGGTTCGTGGAGTCACTGTGCGAGGTGGTGAAGGCACATCCCGGGCTGCCTCCGTACCTGCTGCGGCGCACGGTGGCGACCGCGCCGATGCTGGAAAAGATCGCATCGCACCAGGCACACGTGGCTGATGTGTTCGGCCTGCCAGTGGACAAGGCACGCTGGCTGCTGGCCACGATCGCCTTCTACTGCATCGCCGGCGCAGACACCATCTACGCAATTGCGGACGACGAGGGAGGGCAGGTGATCACCGAGTTCAAGCAGGGCATGCGGGCGTTGGTGATCGGTTCACTGGAGGTATCGCGGCTTCGGTAGATGCACGCCATGCGTGGATGATCCTGGCCGTTCACCCTGACGCCAGCCAGACATGGCCTGGCTCTACTGGACGGATCGCGTGGTGTCGAGAATACAATGCGGCCATGCCTGCCACGCCTACTCTCGATGATCTTCGCCGCTACGCGGTGGCGCGCACCCTGTTCAAGCCGACCACGCTGCTGACCGCGATACGACGGCTGGGCTTCGTGCAGGCCGACCCGATCAGGGCACCGGCGCGCGCACAGGACCTGACCCTGCGCCACCGGGTGAAGGACTACCGCGCAGGCGATCTTGAGCGGCGCTACACGCGCCTGCCGGTGGAAGAGGATTGCCTGGTGAACTACGGCTTCCTGCCGCGCGAGCATCTGGCACTGATGCACCCGCGCGTGTCCAAGCGCGAATGGGACGCCGAGACCCATCGTCGCGCGGCCGACGTACTGGCCTTCGTGCGCGAGCGCGGCAGCGTGCACCCGCGCGAGGTCGACCAGGCGTTCGCGCATGGGCGGGTGACCAATTACTGGGGCGGCACCAGCAACGCAAGCACGCATCTGCTGGATGGCATGCACTACCGCGGGCTGTTGCGGGTACAGCGGCGCGACAGTGGTACGCGCATCTATGCAGTGGCCGAACACGCCGAGGCGGATGCCAGCGAGCAGGCGCAGGTCGAACGCGCCGCCGCCCTGATCGACCTGGTGGTGCGCAAGTACGCGCCGCTGCCCTCGGCCAGCCTGACCTATCTGGTGCGCCTGCTGGGCTATGGCGCACCGCATCTGGCCGAGCAGACCCGGCGGGCGTTGGCGTTGGCCAAGCAGCAGCTGGCCAGCTGCACGCTGGAGGGCACCACCTGGTACTGGCCGGTAGACGAGAATCCGCGTTCGCGCCGCCATGCGCCGGATGAGCAGGTGCGCCTGCTGGCGCCGTTCGACCCGGTGGTGTGGGACCGCCGCCGCTTCGAGCTGCTGTGGGGATGGGTGTACAAGTTCGAGGCGTATACACCTGCACCGAAGCGCCAGTATGGGTACTACGCTCTGCCGGTGTTGTGGCACGACCAGGTGGTGGGCTGGGCCAATCTCAGCGTGCACGACGGTGATCTGGTGTCGAACGTGGGTTATGCCGGCAAGTCGCTGGCTCGCGACAAGATGTTTCGTGGCGCGTTGGACGACGAGCTGCAGCGCATGGCAGCTTTTCTGTAGAGCCGAGCCATGCTCGGCTGTTTTTCGCGCAGGCCAGCAAATCGAAGCAGAGTTCATCACAGCCGGTAGCCGCCAACCTTGGTTGGCGCGGCTTTCCATCGGTGCCCACCAAGGTGGGCAGCTACCAGAGCAAGGCTGCTCAGGCCCGGTAGCCGCCAACCTTGGTTGGCGCTGGCTTCCATCGGCGCCCACCAAGGTGGGCATCTACCGAAACCGCCGATGGCTTGCCGATCATGTTGATCATCGTGCACAGGTATTCGTACCCCGGTCAGCGCGCTCGCAGGCCTTCACCGTGCTAGCGTTTCCTGGTTGGAGGTCACGATGACGATCAAGGCATTCTGGGACGATCCCTACCGCCTGCGCCATGAGGCGCGGGTCAGTGCTGCCTTGGGTGATGAGGTCTGGCTGGACGAGACCATCTTCTTCGCGTTCTCCGGCGGCCAGGAAAGCGACGCCGGGTCCATTGGCGGCCATCCGGTGCTGGAGGCGCGCAAGGATGGACTGGACATCGCCTATCGACTGCCCGAGGGGCACGGCCTGCGGGTAGGCGATGCAGTCATGGTCGAGATTGATGGCCTGCGCCGCTACGGCTTGATGCGGCACCATTTTGCGGCGGAAATGATTCTGCAGCTGATGTATGCGCTGGAGCCGGGCACCGAGAAGGTGGGTGCGCATATCGGCCCGGCAAAGGCCCGCATCGATTTCGCACGGGAAGGCAGCATTTCGTCCCTGTTCGAGGCGTTGCAGTACAAATCCGCTGCGCTGGTAGTGGCAGACCTGCCGATCATTACCGCCTTCTCCGATGAGGCCAATCACCGCCGTTTCTGGCGAGTCGAAGGCTTCGCGCAGATGGGCTGTGGCGGCACCCATCCACGCCGTACCGGGGAGATAGGCACGCTCTCGCTGAAGCGGAAGAACCAGGGCAAGGGCGTGGAGCGCATCGAGATCACCCTGGACACCCGGCCGTTTCCGGCATAGCGCGATGCGTTGCCCGGGCGCCCACCAAGGTGGGCATCTACCGAAGCAACGCTCTTAAGGCCCGGGTAGCCGCCAACCTTGGTTGGCGCCATGGTGTATGGGTGCCTACCAAGGTGGGCAGCTACCGATTCAGCCGCCCATGCGCCACCATCGCCAGCACGACCACGCCAGCGGCGACGCTGGTGTGACCGGACAGCGCGGCCAGACCGAAGCCGACGCCCAGCCCGCGCATGGCAAACACGGCACTGAACACCAACAGCGCCCAACCGACTGCGCGTAGTTGCTGGACGGCCTGCGCGCTCAGTGCGCGGCGCAACACATCGCGCTGATGGCGTTCCATCGCCAATGCCAGGCAGCCGAACGCAGCCAGTGACAGCGCAAACAGAATGACGTGGATCATGCGCTTGCCTCCGCAACTGCAGTGCGTGTTGCAGCAGGCGCGCGTGCCCGCTTCACCTTCGGCGCGTGCTTCCAGGTGCGCCACGCCAGCACTGCATGCAGGACGGCCAGTGCCAGCAGGGTCAGGTCGGTACCGGCAAATGCCCAATCGCCTGCGGCTACAGTGCGCCACAACGGATGTGCCGTCGTCATCGCCGTCAGCAAAGGCAGCAGCGCAAGGACCAACGCAGCCAGCGTGAACTGTTCGATCCACGCGCGCTTGGGTGTGCGCAGCGTGGCATGCACGAACATCGCCGCCCAGGCCAGGAAGAACACATGCACCTCCCACGCCGCGCGCCCGTCCATGGCAGCCGGCAGCAGGCGGTTCGCCCACAGATAGATCGCCATCGCCACCGACAGGCCAGCAATCGTGGCGATGTTGAGACGCTCCACCAACCGGAAACCGAAATAGGGCCGTTGCGGGTCAGGCAGCTGGGTGCGGCGCTTCACCGTCCAAAGCACCAGCCCGGTGCCGACCATGGCGGTTCCGGCAAGGCTGACGATGAAGTACAGCCAGCGCAGCGTGGCGTCGGCAAAGCGCCCCAGATGCAGGCCATACAGCACGCCCTGGGTATCAGCGGCGACGCCCGAGTGCTCCTTGACCTGCAGCAGTTGCCCGCCGCTGCCATCAAACAACAGGTAGTTCGGCGTGGTCGAAACGCGGCTGGACTGCGCGCGCACAACGGCGACACGCGCGTTCTCATCGCCCGGGTTCTGCACCTGCACGCTGCCCACCGCGCCGGTTCCCCAACGCTGTTCGGCCTGCCGCACCAGCGCGCCGATGTCGGTAAGTGGAGCGGCGTGCCCCGCGGGCTTCTGCGGCGGCAGGAACAGCCGCATCTCGCTCACCACCTCGGCCTGCTGGCGCTTGTCCGGCAGCTTGGCCAGGCCCCACGGCATGTACAGTACTGCCAGCATCACCAGGCCGCTCCAGGTGATCATGAAGTGGAAGGGCAGGCCGAGCACCGACAGCGCCGCGTGACCATCAAGCCACGAGCGCTGGCCCTTGCCCCAGCGGAAGGTGAAGAAGTCGGCGAAGATCTTCTTGTGGGTGATCACGCCGCTGACGATGGCCACCAGCATGAACATCGCGCAGACGCCGACGATCCAGCGACCCCACATGGCTGGCATGTAGTGCAGATTGAAGTGGAACGCATAGAAGAAGTCGCCACCGCCGGTATCCCGCGCCTGCAAGGGCGCACCCGTGCTGGCATCGAGCAGGCCAGAATCGAAGCCATGTCGGCCGCGCCCACCCGGGCTGGCCCACATCGCCGACACCCAGGGCATGCGCGCACTTGGCAGGCTGAGGTTGATCTGGCTGGCTGCCGGTGTCTCGGCAATGATGCTGGAGACCGTGCGCTGCGCGACCATCGCCGCCTCCGGCAACGCGGAGGGCGTGGCGATTTCAGGGCGTGTGTAGCGCGAGAGCTCGTCGCGGAAATAGCTGGCGGTGCCGGTGAGGAACATGGCGTACAGAATCCAGCCTGCGAGCAGGCCAACCCAGATATGCAGGTCGGACATGGTCTGGCGGATCCCGCGTGGCTTCGAAGTGCGATCGGCCTTGCTCATGCGCCCGCTCCCTGGCCGACCGATTGCGCGACCAGCCACAGTGGCAGGGCGATCACGATCAGGCCGATCCATGCGCGCCACGCCGAGCGCACGGCGAACACCCAGACTACAGCGCCGGCATACAGCAGGAAGCTGGCCAGCATGCCGGTGAACACGGCCTGGCGGCCATCAATGGGCAGCGCCAGCGCGGCAATGCTGCACAGTGCGGCCAGCACATAGCCGCCGAACAACGCGGCGATGATGCGTGAGACCAGGGGCAGCCAGGCCAGCACGGAAGCGGTACGGGAAACGGTCAAGGCACTTCTCCAGGGCACCACGCACCATGGCGTGGTGCCCTTGAAACGAGGATCAGAAGTCGACGGTGGCCGACAGCAGGGCGGTGCGCGGCGTGCCCAGGCCGGAGCCGAGGCTGCCGGCCCAGTACGCCTTGTTGGCCAGGTTCTGCACGGTGGCGCGCAGTACCAGCGGATGGCCGGCCGCCTGCGTCGCATAGCGGGCACCGAGATCGAACACGGTGCGGCCCGCCACCCACTGGCTGTTGTCAGCATTGATGTAACCCTTGGACAGGCTGACCGCGTTGCCGGTGAGGGTGAGGCCGGCCACGGTGGGCACGTCCCATTCGACGCCCAGCTTGCCCTGCCATTGCGGTGTGGCTGTGGCCAGCCGGCCTTCGTTGATGCCGCCCTGGGTGCGGGTCAGCTTAGGCTGCAGCCAGCCGATGCCGCCCAGCACGCGCAGCTGTTCGGTGGCCTGGCCGAACACGGTCCATTCCACGCCACGGTTGCGCTGCTGGCCGCCGAACGAGAACACATTGGTGGTCGGGTCGGTATAGGCGCTGGGCTTTTCAATCTCGTACACGCTCAATGCGCTGGCCAGACGGCCGAAGTCGAACTTGGCGCCGATCTCGCGCTGGCGGGTCTTGAACGGCGGGAACACGTCGCCCGCATTCGCTGCGCTGACCGGGGCGGTGCTGCCCTGGCTCAGGCCTTCAATGTAGTTGGCGTACACCGACAGTCGATCGCTGGCCTTGAACAGCAGTGCACCGGCCGGGGTATTGGCGCTGGCGTCGTAGCGTGCGGTGCGCTTGCCGGTGCTGCCGTCGAAGGTGTCGCTGAGAACGGTCTGGTGACGGATGCCCAGGGTCAGCTGCACGCGGTCATCGATGAAGGACAACGTGTCGGCGATGCCGACGCTGGTGGTACGCACTTCCGCGGTCTTGGGCAGCGACGCATCACTGAAGCTGCGATCGATGGCCGGGCCCCACTGTGGTTCGTACAGGTTGGTCACCCAGTCGCGGGCCAGCAGATTGCGCTTGAAGCCGAATTTCTGGTCGTGCTGGTACCAGGCGGCACTGATCGCCAGTGCGTGATCGACCGCGCCGGTGCGGAAGCGTGCCGAGAGGCCGGCTTCGGCAGTGTCCTTGCTGTAGATGAAGCGCTGGTGGGCGAAGTTGTTGCGGAAGTCGCCGGCAGTGTTGGTGATCAGCGTGGTGGCACTGGCGATGGAATCGAAATCGGTATGGCCGTGGCCGTAGCTGGCATGCGCCTGCAGATGGTCATTGATGTCGAACGACCAGCGCAGCGCGGCAGCCGAGTCCTTGACGTTGCTGAAGGTCCAATCCGGTGCGAACAGGGTGCTGGCCCTTGGCGGGCGGGGCACGGCCAGGCCGGGCGCCAGCGAAACGCCGCGATTGAGGCCATCCACATGGTCACGGCTGCTGAACAGGTCCAGCGAAACCTGCGAGCGCTCTCCACGCCAGTCCAGGCCCAGTGATGCCAGCTGCGTCTTGTGCTGCTGGTGATCGGTGGCGGTGTCGCCATCGCGATGTACGGCATTGAGGCGCACACCGAACTGCTGCTGCGCACCGAAGCGACGGCCAACATCCAGATGGCCGCCGAACTGCGCGTCGCTGCTGTAGCTGGCCGTGAAGCGGGTCAACGGCGTATCACCTGCGCGCTTGGGCACCAGGTTCACCGCGCCACCCACTGAACCGCCCGGCGGCATGCCGTTGAGCAGTGCCGATGGCCCCTTGAGCACTTCGATGCTCTCGGCCAGTTCGGGGGTGACGCGGTAATAGGGGATCAGGCCGTACAGTCCGCCGAATCCGATATCCGACGAGGCAACACCGAAGCCACGGATGTTGAAGTAGTCGGTGATGCCACCGCTGGAGCCACTGCTGTAGACGCTGGGGTCGGTCAGCGCGATCACCCTTACCAGATCCGGTGCCTGGATGTTCTCGATGAACCCGGCGGTGTAACGGGTGGTGTTGAACGGGGTGTCCATGAAGTCGAGCTCGCCGAGCAGGCCGACGCCACTGCCGCGGGCGACCTGGCCGCAGGCATAGGCATCGGTGGGCGTGGTCTTGTCGGCGCGCACGTTCACCGTAGGCAGCTGGCGGGCGCCATCGGCGGCTTCATCTGCATGGGCGAACGGGGCGAGCAGCAACGTCGGCAGCAGCGCTGCCTGCGCGGCCAGAGATAAGGTGGTGCGGCGTGGGGAGGGCAGGATTCGGGCGGGGAGGGACATGGCAGTTCTCGTGTGATGGGTCGTGCGATCGGCCAGCACGGCGCCGTCGGTGACCTGCACGGGCAGGACGACGCGGGCTGTGGAATGGCTGGCAGAGGGCACGGCGCTGCCGCTGGGGCAGTGCTGCACGCGAGGTGCGTGGGCGATCTGTGGCTGGGTGGAACGAAGCGCAGGGCGCGGATGGTGCGAGGTGGATCAGATATCGTCGGCGAGGTCGTCGAGGTCCTGCAGGCCGCCACCGCGTGCCAGCACACGCTCGTAGTTGCGACGGCGGCGCTGGTCGGTCTCAGTGGTGGTCTGGCCGTGTTTCCAGTAACCGGCCACGGCGACGTCTGCGCGCGGCAGACCGCACGCTTCAAGGAAGTAGCGGCGCAGGGCGCGCATCTCCTCGCGTTCGCCTGCGGCCCAGACCGTGTTGTTCTCCCTCGTGCGCAAACGGCGTGCCTGCTGCAGCAACGGCGTAGCGCCCGTGGCCAGGCGCTGTATGCAGACGCCGTCGGCGGGGGGCAGTTCGTCTACCGGGAAGATGTCATCAGAAGCGATCCAGGCCTGCGCGCGAAGGCCGCTGGGCCACTGCTGGAGCAAGGCGAACAGTGCCGGGATGGCGCTCTGATCGGTGAACAGCAGGGCAACGCTGCCCTCGCGATGCGGCACCTGCAGATGCGGGCGCGGACCGGTGAGATCGAAAGCGTCGCCGGGCTGCAGTGCACGCACCCAGGCCAGCATCGGCCCCGGTGCCTCGTGCAGCACCACGTCCAGCGTGAAACGGCGCGTCTGCGCGTCGACGCTGCGCACGGTGTAGATCCGTGACACATCGGCAAACGCAGCGCCCAGCTGGATGCGCACGGCGGTGTTGGCGCGCTGCCAGGGTGCCAGCTCAGCCTGTGGCGGCAGTTGCACGACCAACCGGAGCAGGCTGGCGCAGGGCTGGGTGACGTCAACCACGTGGACGCGCAGCGCCTGCAGGCCACGGTCGTGGTCTGCGCCGCGCAGCGGCCCGGCCGGGGTGGTGGGAAGGATGGACGCGGACATCGACAACGATCCAGAAGGCTGCGAATGCGAATTAGTTACATCATAGTAAACTAAATTGAGCGCCCCGCAACCCAGGCCTGCTGGAAGCGTATGCAGCGCGTTGACCATTGCGGTGCCGCAGACCACCATGACAGGCCTTGCCAGCGCGCCGCGCAGGAACCGCAACAGCATGGCTGCACCGAAGAAGACCGCTGCCCGTGGGCGACCGCCCACCATCACCCGCGAGCGCATCGCCGACGCTGGCATTGCGATGACGCTGCCGGGGCTGAGCTTCGTGGGCGTGGCGGCAGCGCTGGGGGTCAGCCACATCGCGCTGTACAAGCATGTGGCGAATCTGGCGGCGCTGCGCGAACTGGTGGCTGAGGTGATCTTCGAGCGTTGGCAGGCGCCGCGGCTGGATGCCGCCGCGGGAAACAGCATCGAGGAGGATCTGCGCGCGTTCCAGCGTTCGCTGCGGATGCTCGTGGACGAGAACCCCGGTCTGGCCCCGTTCCTGGTGAGCCATGGTGCGAAGACGCCGGAGATGGTGGCGCGCATCCAGCGCCACCATGCCGAGTTCAGTCGAGTGCACGATCTGCCGCAGGAACAGGCAGCATGGTTGCTGTCGACCGTGGCCTATCACGCTGTGGCCTTGGCTGACACCGTGTATTCGCGGCACGCCGTGGCGGACACCACGCGCCGGCCACTGGACCGTGCGGCACAGGAGGCCGAGTTCGACCGCAGCATGCAGGCATTGATCACCGGCGCCTTGACGATGTGCGGGCGCACGGCAGGCGCGAGGTAACCGCCAATCCTGATTGGCACCGTTGCCCCGGTAGTCGCCAACCTTGGTTGGCGCCGCGATACACCGTTGCCCACCAAGGTGGGCATCTGCCAGTCAAGCGGCGTCCTTGTGCTCCGCATCCTCCATCCCCGGGCTGACTCGCCGGCCGATGTCCTTCAGTCGCGCCAGCTGGTCGACCATTGACGGTGCATCATCCAGGCTGCCGACGAAGGTCCACAGATAGGTCATCACCGCGTAGACGTGGCCCGGAGTGACACCCTCACTGGTGGCGAGGCGGCCGATGGTCAGCGCGAACAATGCCGCGGCAGCCAGCCCGATCACCACGTAGGCGCCAGCCTCGCGGTCGGACAGCAGGATGCGCAGGCGTGACAGCGTGGTGTAGTGGCGGCGCAGCACCGAGGGACTGACCCGGTCGACCAGGCGGATTTCGTGTTCCAGGCGGTTGTTCAGGCGGCCATGCAGCTGCTCGTTGCGGCGTGCGAACGAGGGCAGCACCAGCAGGGCGCCGAGCAGGGTGACCAGGCCAGCGGCACCGACCATCGGCTCGATCGCCAGCAGCATGGCCACCGCACCGAACATGGATGCCAGCGCGGTGGCGATGATCGGCACGTGTTTTTCAAAGAAATCGACGAACTCGCGGGCCAGCACCACGCGTGCCGCCGAGGTGGACGTGGCCTGGCCGAGGCGGCGCTGCGCCTGCACCACGCTCACTGCCAGATCGGCATAGATGCGGGTGAAGGTGCGGGTGTCGACCGCTCGACGGGCGGCACCGACCAGCCAGAACAGGAGCACCACGCCGGCATAGGAGACGGCATGGCCGATGTTGCCGCTGATGATCGCGTCCACCGCGAAGCCGGCGAACAAGGGATAGGCCAGCAGCAGTGTGTTCTCCAGCGCCACCAGCGAGAACGTGCCGGTGAGCTGCCAGGGGTAGGTGCGCAGGATGGCCTTCAGGGTGGCGGCCGCATTCTGCTGGCCGATCCTGCCGGCGGCGGCCGCTGGATCGTGGGGGTGTTTCATGGGATGCCTGGGGGGGGCGGGGACAGGGCAGGGGACGGACGCCTGCCATCTCCCGGGTCGCGCCCAGTATCTGCAGCCCTTTGGAGCGGGCATGGAGGGACGATGGAGATTGCGTGGAGAAACCGGCGGCGTTCAGCCACGCGTGTGGTGCCCACCAAGGTGGGCCGCTACCGGAGCAACGTCTTCCGCAATGCTGCGTCCTCAACGCCGCGCATGCACCGGCCAGCGGATTTCGAAGGCACTGCCACCACGTTCTGTAGCCCGGCATCGCGCTGTTCCGTGATGGGCCACGGCAATCGCCCGCACCACCGCCAGGCCGAGCCCGGAGCCGCCGCTCTGCCTCGAACGCGAGACATCGGTGCGCTGGAAGGCTTCGAAAATGCTGTCGCGCAGGTCGTCTGGCACGCCGGGGCCGCCATCCTCAACGGTTACGGTGCAATGGCCTTCGGCCAGCGTCACGTGTACTCGCAGCGGGCAGGGAATGGCATGGCGTCGTGCGTTTTCCAGCAGTGCCAGCACCGCCTGGCGGATGCGTGCTGGATCGCAGTCGGCCAGCGAGGGCCGCGCGTCAAACGTTACCGAGAAACCACTCTCGGTCAGTGCCTCGGACATCGCTTCCACCACTGCCGCGACCTGCACGCTGACATCGCTGCGCTGCAGGCGCAGATCAAGGTGGCCGCTCTCGGCCAGGCTGACCACGCGCAGGTCCTCAATGATGCGGGTCAGGCCCTCCAGCTGGGTGAGCATGCTGTTGAACTGCTCCGGACCGGGCTCGAACACGCCCTCGGCGATACCCTGCAGGCGGCCACGCAGGATGGTCATCGGCGTGCGCAGTTCGTGTGCGATCGCCGCGTTCCAGAACACGCGGTTCTCGGACATCCGGCTGAGTCGCTCGGCCATGGAATTGAAGTCGTTGACCAGCGCGGCCGCCTCGGCCATCGAGGTGTCGCCGCCGCGCGCCCGCGCCTCCAGGTCACCGCTGGCGACGCGGCGCAGGCTTGCGGCCACCGAGTTCAGCGGGGTGATGATGCGCCGGGTCAGGCGCGAGGCGATCAGCGTGGCCAGCGCGACCACCACAGTGGCGGTCAGGCCGATCCACAGCCACTCCAGCCCCGAGGGCATGATGGTTTCCGGCTCGTCGTACCAGCGCGGATAGAACACCTCCATCAGGTAGTAGAACAGGTAGAAGCCGCTGATCGACAGCACCGTCGAACACAGGGATGCGACCGTGATGGAGAGCGTGATCTGGCGGCCGATGCTCTTGCCTTTGGGGTTCATCATTCAGTCCAGGAAACGGTAGCCGACGCCGCGGATGGTGGCGGGAATGCCGATCACGCCCACCTCTTCAAGCTTGCGCCGTAGTTTGCTGACATGGCTGTCGACGGTACGTTCCTGCGCATCACCTTCGGGCAGGCAGGCATGCAGCAGGTCCACGCGCGCATGCACCTGGCGCGGTGCCCGCGCCATATGTACCAGCAGGCGGAACTCGGTAAGCGTGAAGTTCAGGGCATGCACCTGCTCCCCAATGCGCACCGTCACCTCGTGGCTGCGCAGGTCGATCTCGAACGGCCCCTGCCTGATCAGCCCGTTGGGCTCTTCTGCGATGGGCTTCGCGCTACGGCGCAGCACCGCCTGGATGCGGGCGACGATCTCGGCCGGATTGAAGGGCTTGGCCACATAGTCGTCGGCACCGACGCGCAGGCCAGTGAGCTTGTCCACGTCCTGGTCCAGCGCGGTGAGCATGATCACCGGCGTGTTGCCGCGCCGGCGCAGCTCGCTCAGCACCTGCCAGCCATCGAGTTTGGGCATCTGCACATCCAGCAGCACCAGATCCGGGCGCAGCTGGCGATGGCTGGCCAGGGCCGCCTCGCCGTCGGCGGCGCGGGCGCTGCGCAGCCCGGAGCGGGCCAGGTAAGCGCCAAGAATGTCGGCAATTTCGCTTTCATCTTCGGCAATCAGCACCAGGGGCGCGTGGCGCGTGCGGGCATCGGATTTCATTGCATGCTGCGGTTTAAAGTGAGGAATGGAAAACGACGGGGGCTGTGTCATCGTGCGCGTTCCATGGTCTGCGCTTCTTCGTGTGCGGCCCAGGCGAGGGTGGCCAGTACCAGCGTGTGCTGCAGCGCGGGCGCCAATGTTCCGGTCCCGCGCAGGTGCTGTGCGAGCAGGATCGATACGGCCCCAGGCAGCTTGCTCCACCGTGATTCCATGCCCGCTGCATCTACCCGGTCCTGCAGGCGTCGGGCCATGCGGACCACGGCCCGCAGGCGCAGCGCAAGCAACCCAGCCACGAGGGCAGCCGCTATCCCTGCTGGCATGAGGCTCACCTCAGCGCTGGAGGCGCACCAGGCCGCGAGGCCAATGAGCGCCAGCGACGCCAGAGTGCCCGTGCGCGCCGAATGAGCGGGGCCTTCGCTGCGGAACCACACCAGCGCGGCGGCACCGGCACCCGCCAGCAGGGGCGGGGCCGGGTTCGCGCTGGCAAGCATCCAGGCGCTGGTCGACGCCAGTACCAGTGCAAGCAGCCACGGCGAAGGCGCGCACCAGGCAAGGTAAGCGCGGCGGACATCGATGGGAGGCAGGTCTTGAAACGGGAGGGACACGGCGGGGACGCAGTCGGCGAGGCCGACAAGGCTAGGGGCCGTTGATGGAGACTTGGTCGAGATTGTGTCGAGATTTCGTGGACGCGATCCATGCCGTTCAGGAGTGGGCTCCGTGCCTGAACGGATGCGCGATCTCCATGGAATCTCCACAGTGGCTCCAAGAAACATCCACCACCACCTCCCAGAGTGCAGCTTCGGCGGTCACATCCGGTGGCTGCGTGCATGCGAGCCTTCCGATGAACAACCGCAGGACCTGGGGCATTGCCGCAATCGTTGCACTTCTTGCTGGCGGCACCGGCTGGTGGCTGTTCGCCGATGGCGATGATGCAGCGCTGATCACGGCCCCCGCGAGGGTGGCGGACCTGGAAAAGACCGTGCAGGCGGTCGGCCGCGTCAATCCGAAAGAACTGGTGGCCGTGGGCGCGCAGGTCTCGGGGCAGGTGAAGCGCCTGCATGTGGTGCTGGGCCAGCATGTACAGGCCGGCGACCTGATTGCCGAAGTGGATTCACAACCGCAGCGCATTGCCCTGCGCAGCGCCGAAGCGGCTACTAACACGCTGCGTGCCCAACATGCGGCCAGCCAGGCGCGCTATGCGCAGGCCATCCGTGTGCATGAGCGCCAGGCGCAGCTGGTGGCGTCGCGGCTGGTTTCGCAGGAAGGTTTCGAGACCGCACGGGTGGCGCGCGATGCGGCGCGCGCGGACGTCGCAGCGCTGCAGGCGCAGATCGATCAGGCGGTGACCCAGGTGGAAACTGCGCGGATCAACCTGGGCTACACCCGCATCGTCTCACCTTCCGACGGCTACATCGTGGCCATCGTCACCAAGGCCGGGCAGACGTTGAACTCGATGCAGACCACGCCGACCATCGTGATGCTGGCACAGATGGACACGATGACGGTTCGCACCGAGATCGCGGAGGCCGATGTGGAGCTGATCGCGCCTGGCCAACCCCTGTGGTTCTCCACGCTGGGGCCGGGAGGACGCCGTTACGAATCGCATCTGCAGCAGCTTGAACCTGCGCCGTCGTCGATTGCCGACGTGGCCACCGGCAACACCGGCGGATCGGCGCAGACGCCGAAAGCGGTGTACTACGCCGGGCTGTTTGACGTACCCAATCCAGGCCTGAAACTGAAGCCGTCGATGACGGTGAAGGTGACGATCCAGCTGGCGCGTGCCGCCAATGCGCTGCAGGTGCCGTTGACGGCAGTGTCCGAGAGCGACGCCAAGGCGGGCAACGGCGCGACCGTACAGGTGGTCGATGGCAAGGGCCGTGCCCACGAGCGCCCGGTGACGACCGGCCTGCGCACCGCCACCGCCGTGCAGATACTGTCCGGCCTCAAGGCAGGCGAGAACGTGGTGGTCGCCCAGGCGCCCAGCGGCGGCGACGCCGAACCCACCAGCCTGCTGGGGATGTGAGCATGGCCGAAGCTCTGCTGGAACTACGGGGCGTATCGCGCGCCTATCGCTCGGCCGCCGGTGAGGTGGTGGTGCTGAAGGATGTGTCGCTGCGCATCGACGCCGGTGAGTTCATCGCCATCATCGGCCCTTCGGGCTCGGGCAAGTCCACCCTGATGAACATCCTGGGCTGCCTGGACCGGCCGACTGAAGGCAGCTATCGCGTGGATGGGGCAGCGACCGAGCAGATGTCGGCCGATGAACGGGCGCACCTGCGTCGCGAGCATTTCGGCTTCATCTTCCAGCGCTACAACCTGATGGAGAATCTGAGCGCCACGGAGAATGTGGCACTGCCGGCGGTCTATGCCGGCGTGGATGCCGATGCGCGCACCGCCCGTGCGCGCATGCTGCTGGAAACATTGGGGCTGGGTGAGCGCACCACGAACCGGCCCAGTCAGCTGTCCGGCGGCCAGCAGCAGCGCGTTTCCATTGCGCGTTCGCTGATGAACGGGGGCACGATCGTGCTGGCCGACGAGCCGACCGGTGCGCTGGACCATGCCAGTGGCCAGCAGGTGATGGCCGAGCTGAAGCGCCTGCACGGGCAGGGCCATACCGTGATCCTGGTGACACACGACGCGGCGATTGCTGCCCATGCATCGCGTGTGATCGAGATCGCCGATGGACGCGTGGTGGCGGATCGCCAGGAGCGAGACCCGTCAGTGCTGCAGCATGCAGACGCACCCGAGCGCACACCCGTGGCGGCCACCGAACGGCGCGCGCGCATCGATGCCATGCGCGAGGCGACGCGGATGGCCGTGCGTTCGATGCTGGCCCATCGCCTGCGCACGTTGCTGACCATGCTCGGCATCATCATCGGCGTGGCCGCGGTGGTGACCGTGGTGGCTCTGGGCAGGGGCGCGCAGGCGCAGGTCGAGTCACAGATCAACGAGCTGGGCGCGAGCACGCTGGAGATATTCCCGGGTACCGATTTCGGTGACCCGCGCTCGGCGGAAATCGAAACGCTGGTTGTGGGCGATGCCGATCACTTGGCCGCACTGAGCTATGTCGACAGTGTCAGCCCCAACCTGAGCGGTTCGGTGGCAGCACTGCAGGGCGGCCGGCGCGCCAACACGCAGGTGCTGGGGGCCGGTGCCGATCTGCCGCGCGTGCGCGGGCTGCGCCTGAAGGCCGGCCGGTTCTTCACCGTTGCCGAGGTGGATGCGCATCGGGCGGTGGGCGTGGTCGACCAGAAGGCGGCGAAGGCGCTGTTCACTGGCAATCCCATCGGCAACAAGGTGCTGCTGGGCGGCATGCCGGTCGAGGTGATCGGGGTGGTCGGCCCCAATGCATTCGCCGGTGGGGCCACGCCAACCGTCTACGTTCCCTATACGTCTGCTGCCTCACGGCTGTTGGGCAGCCAGCGGCTGGAGAGCATCACGGTGCGCGTGCGCGACGACGTACCGACCACCGCCGCCGAAGCGTCGCTGGGAGCAGAACTGCAGCGGCTGCATGGGCGTCGCGATTTCTTCATCTACAACGCGGACCAGATCCGCAAGGCGGTGATGAAATCCAGCCAGACCATGGCGGCGCTGGTCTCGGCGATCGCGGCGGTGGCGCTGGTGGTCGGCGGCGTGGGCGTGATGAACATCATGCTGGTGTCGGTAAAGGAGCGCGTGCGGGAGATTGGCGTGCGGCTGGCGGTGGGGGCGCGGCAGAACGACATCCTGCGCCAGTTCCTGATCGAGGCGGTGCTGATCTGCCTGTTTGGCGGCGTGCTGGGCGTGCTGTTGGCATTCGGTGTGGGCGCGCTGTCCAGCCTGCTGTCGCTGGGTGTGCCATTCCTGTTCACTGCAGGGCCGGTACTCGCCGCGCTGGCGTGTTCGTCCGCAATCGGGCTCGGTTTCGGCTACTTCCCGGCGCGCAGTGCCGCACAGCTGGACCCGATCCAGGCGTTGGCGGCGGAGTAGAATCACGCCCGCTGCGGAGAGAGTCTCAGGTTGCAGGCCGCGGGTGCGTGCGCACGCGTGCGCGCTCGCGGTACAGCCGGCTGTCGGCACGCTGGAGGGTATCGGCCACCGACTCGCCCGGCGCATGGTGGGTCGCACCCAGGGAGAAAGGCGTAGGCGAGCGGCCGGCTTGTTGCGCATACCACTGTTCCAGCGCGGCCAACCGCCCCGGCGGCGGTGAGGTCAACACCACCATGAACTCGTCGCCGCCCATGCGTACCACATGCTCTGCGGTGCCCAGCGGGGCACGCAGGAAGGCGGCAAATTCCGCCAGCACGGTGTCGCCACGGGCGTGACCCTGGGTGTCGTTGATCTGCTTGAAGTGGTCGAGATCGAACATCAGGCAGGCCCATGGCTGGTCAGCCAGTTCGTCCAGGCGAGGCAGGAAGCGGCGGTTGTAGCTCTGGGTGAGGGGATCCTTGAACGACATCTCGCGCAGTTGCTGTTCCTGCATCCGCAGCGCCGTCACGTCCTGCGCATGGCCCAGCACGTAGGCGGGATTGGCCTCGCTGTCGAGCACGTTGTGATAGGCCCAGAAGTGGCGGGTGCCATCAGCGGCGATCAGTTCGATCACGCCGGCATCGGTGTGGTTGACCGCGATGCGTGCGAGATACGCCTTGAAGGCGGCATGCTTCTCTGCTGGCATCAGGTCGCACAGGCTGCGCCCGATCATCTGGCCCTCCTCAAAGCCCAGCGACTGCACGGCCGCCGGGTTTACCGAGGTCAGCACGCCTTCCAGCGTATGCGTGCAGATCAGGCCCAGGCTGTAGTGGAACAGCCGCCGGTAGCGAGTCTCGCTGGCCTCCAGGGCATCCAGTGCGGCGCGTTCCTCGGTGATGTCCTGGATGGCGCCGACCAGCCGCGGGCGACCGTCCACCTGCTGCCTGCTGCCGACCACGCGGGTCCAGATCGCGCGATCATCGGCGGTAGTCATCGGCAGCTGTACTTCCCAGGACGTTCCCTCATCGATGCAGCGTTGCACGGCCGTGCGGATGATGGCGCGGCTGTCTTCGCGATAGAACGACAGGGCTGTTTCCAGCGTGGGCTGGTAGTTGGCACGCACGCCGTGGATCAGCTTGGTCTCGCGGGTCCAGCGCACCTCGTTGCCGACCAGGTCCAGCTCCCAGCCGCCGACGCGCGCGGCGCGGTTGGTGCGCTCCAGGAAATCCTCGCTGCGCTTCAGCTCGCGATGCAACGCCTTGGCCTGGCCGACCTGTGCCAGCAGCGTGCTGCGCTGTTCCAGCACCTGGGTGGTGACCCGCGCCAGGTGCACCATCAGCTCGCGCTGCGACGGCGACAGCACACCCGGCATGGCATCGAGCAGGCACAGCGTGCCGATGCGCGCCCCATGCGCCGAGCCCAACGAAATGCCGGCGTAGTGGCGAATGCGTGGGCCGCCGGTCACCAGCGGATTGGTGGAAAAACGAGGGTCCTGGCGTGCATCGGGAATCTCGAACAGCTCGTCCTGGCGGATCGCATGGTTGCAGAACGAGATCTCGCGGGCCGTCTCGCTGACGCCCTCCAGCCCGATGTTGGCCTTGAACCACTGGCGCTCGTCGGCCACGACCGAGATCAGCGCCATGGTCATGCCGGTCGCTGCGCGGGCCGCGGCGACGATCGCATCGAACACCGGCTCGGGCGGCGTATCGAGCAGGTTGAGTCTGTCGATTTCAAGCAGTCGGTCGGCTTCGTCCATGGCGCATGGCGTGGCTGGGGGCGAGGGCGGTAACGGCTGGCGTCGGCATCAGGCTACGTCAGCAGGTGTTATCTATCGCCACGGAAGGGTGATGTGGGTGTGAGTCCTGGCAAGTCCTGATCAGCGCTGTGATAGGACTCACACATTGCCGATGGCAGACGTTGCCGGATCGCGGCCGCGCAGTGCCGGCGAGAGCATAACCGTGGGATTTCAGAAACCGATAACCACATCGTTGAGTGGCAGTTGCTGCTGGCGTAGCTCTGCGGGCAGCGCGGTCCAGCGCTCACCCTGACCGAACAGCTGCGCCTCGGCTTCCGGGCCGAAATGCTGGAACCGATCGAAGACGTAGGGAATGCCCTCGGAGCCTTCGAAGCGGACGCCGTTGGACAGCTGGAAGTGCAGGTGGGGCGCCGCGGAGTTGCCCGACTGGCCCAGCGCGCCCAGCGCCTGCCCGCGCTGCACGCGCTGGCCGGGCTTGACCTTGATGCTGCCCGTGCGCAGGTGGGCATAGCTGGCGAACACCCCCGGCGAAATTTCCAGCACCACGTAGTTACCGAACAAGCCGTGGCTGGTCAGTGATGCCGGTTCGGGTTGCGGGGTCAGGGGAGAATGCTCCGGCTCGCCGTCGCGCACATCGCGGACCACGCCGTCCGCCACGGCAATCACCGGCGCGGCATAGCCCACCCAATCCGGGTGGCGCGTCTTCTGCAGGCGCTCGGGAGCGGCATGGACCGCGCGGCCCTGTGCATCCACGCCGACCAGATCGAGCGCGAACCGCTGCGGGATGGTCAGCGCGCCATTCACCGCCACCAGGCTGCCCCAATGGTGTGACTGCGCGGCGCCAGGGCCTTCATGCGCGAGCCATCGGCCGCCCTTCAGCGGTGGCCCGAGCACCGGCAGCGCCGATGTGGCGACGTCGACCGCTGCGCCATCAAGCGTGGTGATTCCGGCGTTTTCCGTGGCGAAATCGATGTGGTGGCGGAGCACGTGGGGAAGCGGTGCATCGGCTGGCAGTGTCAGCCACACGAACAGGACCAGGCGCTTGCCGGCAGCGATGGAAGGCGGCGCACCGTCGGCAGCGGCGGGGCGCACCCATGCGGACAGTGCACTGGCGTCCATGTTCAACAGTGGCGAGGGAGAGCTGTCCGCGAACACCTGCAGTCCCTGCGGCCGCAGCGTGCCGGTGTCGCCGTAGAAATTACTGAGGTGCAGCTCGTAGGCGAGATGGCGTGCACCGTCACTGCCGATGAACGGTGCGGGCGCAAACGGTACGCGGGCCTCGACAGGTGCCAGCGGCGGCGATGCCGCGCTGGCCACCGCACCGGGCAGCAGTACAGCCAGCAGCAGCCAGCGGCCGATGCTAAGTGCGTTGCGTGGACAGGGCACTTCATCGCCCCCTGGGATTGAGATACAAGCGCGCCCCATCCGATTCACGGTGCCCCGTCCAACGCCCGCCGCCCGACGCGCGGAAGCGCCCGAATACGGTGTTGCTGGTGTCGGTCAGCAGCAGCTGGTTGCTCGACAGCACCCAGCGGTTGGCCGAGAAGAAGCCATCCGGGCAGCCGGCAGGCACATAGGCACTGTAGCCACCGAACCACTCCATGTTCTTCAACTCGATGGTGCAGCTGCTGCCGTTCTCCTGGCCCAGTGTCCAGCTGCCGAACAGATCGCTGTCGTGCGCATCGCGGTCGCCGCGCCGGCGGTCATGACCCCAGTCGTCGTTGCTGTCGTGCACGCCGAAGCCCACGTCGATGCCTTTGCTTTCGCTACGCGACTCGGATTGCGAGCTGCCACTGGTGGTGGTCTGCGTGGTCATCGAGCCACTGTTCTGAGTCTCAGTGCTGCTCGATTGGGTGGTCTGATCGGTGCGGGTGGTCTGTTGGCCGAAGCCGAACGAGGCGTCCTGGGCCAGGGCGGGCAGGGCCATGCAGCACAGCGCGGACAGGCAGGTACGGGCAAGCACGGCAGCCATCGCAGGATCCTCGGAAGGGTGGACCGCGCGAGTATCGAACCGGCGGGGCGGGAGACGGTGTGAGGGAGCGCCGCAGCGCCTCTCAATCAGCCATCACCCGCCCAATGGCATCGGCCAGCAGGGCGCGCAGCCGGGCCGGCGGAAGATCCGGATCGCGTACCGCGCGCATCGCCAGGCCCTCCACCAGCAACCGCAGCAACAGGGTGCGGCCGGCAATCTGCTCTTCGTCCAGAGCCCGGCCGAGGCGCGCATCGCGCTGGCGCAGCCAGGCCTGGATGGCAGCGCTGGTCTGCTTGTCATGGGTACGCAGCACACCGGCCAGCTCCGGATCGCGATGGGCCTCGGCATTGATCTCCGCATACAGCGCCACGCTGGCGATGGCGTTGCCATGGATCGGCAGCACCTCTCCACGTGCCCACTGCTGGTAGCACTCCAGCAGCCCATCGACCAGGTCGGAGGCTGCCGGCATCTCGCTGATCGAGGCCTGGTCGTGGCGCAGCTGGCGCTCGATCAGGGCCAGGATCAGGGCGCGCTTGTTGGCGAAGTAACGGTACATCAGCCCCTGGCTGATCTCGGCCTCCGCGGCGATATCGCCGATGGAACCGGCATGGAAACCGCGGGTGATGAAGCACTTCTGGGCCGCGTCGAGGATGCGGCGGCGTTGGGCCTCGGCATGGGCTGCAGCGGGATCTTCGGAGGTCGATGCTACGGCGGATTTCGGCGTCATTGCGTGAGGTCAGGGCGTCAAGAGGCGGGATAGTACGTCACAAAAGGTGTGAATGAACGGTCATTCATTTGTAATTCGCGCCTCCCAGACTGCGCCGGCCTTCTCCTTCCGCGAATGAGTCCGATGCGCCACGCCACGCTGCACCGCCCGTTGCTCACCCTCGCCATCGCTGCCGCTTTGCCGGCGCTGGCCCATGCCGAAGACAGCCCCGGCGCCGACGCCGGCGCGTCCGCCGATGCCGCGCGCACCGTGGTCGCCCTCGACCAGGTGATGGTGACCGCACAGAAGCGGGCCACCAACCTGCAGGAGACGCCGATCTCGGTGTCGGTGGTCGATGCCGAAGCGCTGAAGGATCGCAATGCGATCTCGCTGGGCAGCCTGTCCGATGGTTCCATCCCGTCGCTGCGGGTCACGCCGTTTGCCACCCGCAGTTCTGCACTGAACATCGGCATCCGTGGCATCGGCGCCTCCGGCGACGCCAACCAGCCGGCGCGCGATGCCGGCGTCGGCATCTACGTCGACGGTGTGTTCATGGGCCGCGCGCAGGGCCTGGGCAGCATGCTTTACGACGTGGAGCGCATCGAAGTGCTGAAGGGCCCGCAGGGCACGCTGTTCGGCCGCAATACCGAGGGCGGCGCGGTGAGCATCGTGACCAAGGCGCCGACCGGCGAGTTTGGTGGCAGCGTCAGCGCGGGGGTGTCCAACTTCAGTGGCTACAACAGCGCACTGCACCTGGACCTGCCCAAGGTGGGCGATGTCAGCTTCAAGATCGACGCGGTGCAGGCCAAGCGCGGTGGCACCACCGACAACCCGATGCGCGGCGAGCGCGACTTCAACAGCTACGACAAGCGCGGCGCACGCCTGAGCGCACTGTGGCAGCCGAGTGATGACTTCTCGCTGCTGTACGCGTTCGATCGCTCCTATGACGCCACCACGCCATACCACACCCAGGTGCTGGTGCCGGGCGCGTACCTCAGCCCGCTGCAGAAGGCCGGTGCCAGCCAGGACCGCCGCGACAGCGCCATCCTGGGCGGGCCGCAGGAAGACAACATCGGCCGCACCAGTGGCCATCTGTTGAACCTGTCGTGGGTGTTGAATGACACCCTTGAGCTGAAATCGATCAGTTCCTACCGCGAACTGACGCAGGGCCAGTTCGACATGGGCCTGGTTGATGCGATATCGGCCTACGGTGGCGCCGGCACGCCCTTCGGCCGTTACAGCCTGGCGCAGGTCTACCAGCACCAGTACAGCCAGGAATTCCAGCTGATCGGCAACACCTCGCAGGTGCAGTTCCTGGGCGGTGCGTTCTACTACCACGAGACCGCCGGCGACAATGCGCAGACCCCGAACATGCTGGTGTGGGGGCCGGGTGGCAACAGCTATACGGTGAACCCGGCGACCAACCCGCTGGATCTTTCACGGGTGCGGATCGACCGCGCCAGCAAGGCGTGGACCGACAGCCTGGGTGTGTTCGGCCAGGCCACCTGGACGCCCGAAGCAGTGCAGCGCCTGCACCTGACGGCGGGTGGTCGCTACACCCGTGATGACAAGAAAGGCAGCCTGTACATCGTCAATGGCGCGGCAACGAACCTTGCGTTCAAGGACCGCTGGAGCCGCTTCGACCCGATGGTGAACATCGCCTACGACCTTGGCGAGCACGCAATGGTCTATGCCAAGTACAGCACCGGCTTCAAAGCCGGCGGTGCCAACTCGCGCTCGACCAATTACACCGCCTTCGGTCCGGAGGAAGTGACGGCCTATGAGCTGGGCTTCAAGTCTCAGTTCTGGGACAACCGTGCGCGCCTGAACCTGGCCGTGTTCGATTCGACCATCGCGCACAAGCAGATGGACTTCTCGCTGCCGTTCGACCCGAACAGCGGTGAAACCCGGACCACCATGGTCACCACCAATGCGCTGAGCGATGGAAAGTCGCGGGGTGCGGAGCTGGAGTTCAACGTAATGCCGGTGGACAACCTCACCCTCGGCCTCAACTACGCCTACACGAAGATCGATGCGCAGACCGCGACGGATCCGTTTGGTGCCGGCGTACAGGTGACCGTGCAGCCGCTGCTGGCCCCGAAGAATGCGGGCAGCCTGTCGCTGGACTATCTGGTCCCGTTCGCCAACTTCTCGGCGCTGAAGTTCCATGTGGATGGCAACTGGTCCGATGGTTACTACACCAGCGAGTACGACCAGATGCTCACCGACAGCTCGTTCGTGGTGAATGGACGGGTGGCACTGGTGGATGTGCCGGTCAACAGCACTGGCACCACGATGTCGTTCTCGCTGTGGGCGCGCAATCTGCTGGATGAGCAGCACCTGTTCTACAAGATCAACAGCGCTGCGCTGGGCCAGAGCGGCATCTTCAATGACCCGCGTACCTTCGGCCTGGAAATGGCCGTCAACTTCTGATTCGAACGGAGAACCCCATGAAGATCCGCCATGCCGAACTCGCCCTGGCCCTGATGCTGAGCCTGCCGATGGCCGCGACAGCTGTTGCCGCAGATGCGCCGCTGGCCGTTTCCACGAAGGCGACGACCGCCGCCAATGTGAAGCCCGTCGCTGCCGATGCACAGCGCGTGATCCCGTTGCAGGGCGCGTGGAACGTGCGTACGTTTGCCGGCCTTCAAGGCCGCCACGGTCCGATTCCGGCCGATGCGTTCGTGCGTACGGCTGATCTCGGCCGCCTGACCGATGCCGACCGTGATGCTCTGGTCGCCGCCGGTGTGAAGCTGGACATCGACCTGCGCACCGCCGATGAGGAAGCACAGTCGCCTGACCTGCTGGCCCGCGATGATCGCTTCGACTACCAGCGCATCTCGCTGATGGGTACCGAGAAGATGGACCTGCAGAAGATGATGACCAGCTTCCCGGATTCGCTGGGCGAAGCCTACGTGCAGTGGCTGGGCCACAGCCAGCCGCAGTTCAAGCAGGTGTTCCAGCGCATCGCCGCGCAGCAGGACGGTGCGGTGCTGTTCCATTGCACGGCCGGCAAGGACCGCACCGGTATCATCGCCGGGCTGCTGCTGGACCTGGCCGGCGTGCCGAAGGCCGAGATCGTGCACAACTACGCGATCTCCGCGCATTACCTGGAGGGGCAGCCGAAGGACAGCGCGATGAACGCGCAGATCATGGCGCTGGTCAAGCAGAACCCGGAGATCGGCCGCAAGATGGCGGGCATGGCCGGTACCGCGCCGGGCAACATGGAGCACTTCCTGGCGGCGCTGCACAGCCAGTACGGTGGAGCGGAAGGCTACCTGAAGTCGATCGGGGTGAGCGAGCAGGAGATCCAGCAGTTGAAGGCGCGGCTGGGGCAGGCCGGCTGACAGGTAGTGCCGGCCGCTGGCCGGCTCCCCTTTGACGTCCAGAGACCGAAGGGATGCCGGCCCTTGGCCGGCACTCCCCGCCGCCTGGCATGGCCTGGCGCTACCGTTCGGGCTTCACCCTTACTACCCGTTTCCGGTACTCGTACACGTTGTCACCGCGGATGCGCTTGTCTTCGGTGCCGGTGATCCGGCCGACCTGCTGGTCCGAACCAGTGACTGGCTTGGCCTCGATCTCGGTCTCGTGCTCGAAGGAGTGCGATTTGTCGGTGTTGCGGTAATAGCGGTACAACGCCCAGTACAGCGCGGTTGCGCCGGCCGGACCTGCCGCCAACAGCCAGAGGCCACTGTCGTCGCTCATGTCGATGCCACCAGGAAGGCAATTGCGAGGGCTTCAATGACGGTGCCGGTGGCCAGGGCCGCCAGCAGCATCTTCCATTGCTGCACGGGCACGCTGCCCATGGTTTCGCCGGTACGGCCGTTCACTGCGATGTAGTGCAGCATGCCGCCGTTCTTGCCGGGCTGGTGGTACGAATACAACCACACCGGCAGGTACATCGACACCCAGCGGGTGCCATGCACCTCCAGCTGTTCCTGCTCCCAGCGCACGCCACGGTTGTAGCGCTTCACCGAACCTTCCACCTGTGCGCGGGCAATTGACAGCAGCTGGTCTTCCAGCCGCGGCCGCAGCTTCTCCACGTCGAGGTTGCGCTTCTCAGAGGTGAATCCGGCCAGGTACGAAGCGTTCCATTTCACCGCGTTCTTGGTATCGAACGGCAGGATGGTGTTGATGATGTTGTTGGTATTGGCGCGGGTATCCAGATTGCCGCGCTCGGCCGAGGATTCCAGCGGAAGATCGTCGACGGTGAAATCGACCTGGCGTTCGACCTGGTAGACGTCGGCGTCATACAGGGTGCGCTTGTTCTTCTCGCTGCCCACGGTGTACTGCCGGGTCTGGATCTCGCCCTTGCCGGCCACGGCCGCGCTGACATTGCTGTCGACGATCATGTAGGGCAGGAACACGCCCACCACGTTTTCCGGGGTGAACTGGTCCTTGAACGCCTTCAGCGCGAACATGCGGCGCTTGTCGACGAACTGGCGGATGCGCGCGACCGCATCGTCTTTCTTGATATGGAAGGGCAGCACCGCATCAGGCACCGCGCCATTGGCGATCTGCTCGTTGACGCCGAATACATGGCGGCACCAGTGGCAGCGCGCCGTCATCGTACTCTCGGTATTGACCGTGACTTCGGCGCCGCAACCGGTGCATTTGAACGTCATCAGTGCCGAGGTGTCGGCATCGATGTCACGTGCGCCAGAGGCGATGACCGTACCGCGCAGCTGGTCGATGGCTTCGCCAAGGCCGAATTCTTCCTCGACCCGCGCGCCATGCCATTCGTGACGGCAGTACAGGCAGACCAGGATATCGGTCCCGGCCTTCGGCCGGATGTCGGTGGCGCCGCACTTCGGGCAGCGGTTGAGGCCGTCCTTCAGCTCGCTGGCCGAGGTATCGATGGCCACAGGATCGGGCGCTTCCACTTCGTCGCGGATGGCCTGCGGCAGTTTCGAGGTGTCCAGCGGGAAGCTGCCGGGCAGGGGAGGGACGTCCTGCGGCGAACCGGGCCCATCCAACGACGCCGCCGGCAAGGGCGGCGGCGTCGCGGGCGCGGATCCGGGCAGCGGCGGTGGGCCGTTTCGGGGATCGGACATGTTGGGTGTGCGTCCTGCCGTTACAGGCCCAGTGCCTTGGCTTTCAGGGCGTCATAGTCGCCCTGCGTGATCAGGCCCAGGTCCAGCATTTCCTTGGCTTTCTTCAGCTTGGCCACCGGATCGTCTGCGGCCGGTGTGACCGGCTGCTGCATGCCGCCGACACCGAACATGCCAGAAGCCATGCCGACACCGACCAGGCCTGCCGCGCCGCCGTTTTCGCCGGCCGACTGGATGCCCTGGGCGACGCTGGCCTGCAGGTTGGAATTGCCGCGCGAACCGGACAGCGCATCGGCGCGCTGCACGGTCTTCAGCAGCTCGCGGGTGTTGGCGTCGTACTCGATTGAGACGATGGCGGTCTTGACGATGGCCAGGCCGCGGTCGGACTTCCACTGGTAGCCCTGTTCAACGGCGGCCGACAGGCTCTGCGCGAAGCCCAGCGAGTCCTGCTGCAGCTTGGTGATGCGGTTGCCCTTGCCCGGATCGTTGGTATACAGGCTGAAGGCCGGCGCCAGCGAGCCGACGACTTCATTGAACAACTGGCCGGCGGCGGCGTTGTCCAGATCGGTGAAGTCGAACACCTGGCCCGGCTGCAGGTAGCTGGCCGGTACGAAGTTCTTCACGAACAGGATCGGATCGACGATCTTCAGCGTGTACGAGCCACGGGTTACCGCACCCACCTGGGTGTTGAGGAAACCGTCGTCCCAGTAGATTTCCGATTGGGTGCCGAAGCGGTTGTCCGGCAGTTCCTTCAGCGAGACGAAGTAGGCCGCCTGCTGCGAGCCCGGCTGGCCGCCGAACTTGAAGCGTTCCCAGCTCTGCTTGATGAAGGTGCTGACCAGGCCGTCGCCGGCGAAGATCGACTGCGAGTTCAGATCGTCCGAACGCCACTCGTAGCCACCCGGTTCGGCGACGAACGCGGTGATCGCGCCGTCCTGGAACAGCAGCAGGCCGTAGCCCTCCGGCACGACGATTTTCGAGCCGTTGGTGATGATGTTGGACGAGCCGCTGGTGTTGGAGCCGCGGCCGGCATTGGTGCCTTGCGGCACCGCCGCGAACAGCGCGGCCGTGGACGGCAGGCCCGCCGGCACGGTGTAGAAGTCCTTCCACTGGTCGGCCAGCACACCGCCAACCGCACCCTTCACCGCCTGTACCAGACCCATGACCAACTCCCTGTGATTCGAGGGCAGGCACCATGCCTGCCGAGCTGGACTGAATATAGCAGTGGGCAGGGACCGCTGTGGTGCCGGAAGATGAATCCGGATCAGGCTCCACTGGTGGCCTGTGGGCCGCCCCGGATCGCCTGGAGTACCGCCGCCATGTCCAGCCCTCCCAGCCCCAGCCGCTGCGCCCGTGCGAACAGTGCATCGCTGGCGTCGATCAGGGGCGCCTGCATGCCTGCCTCATGCGCGGCTCCAGCCACCAGGCCGCTGTTCTTCAGGACATCGGTGATCGAGGCCTGGACCGTGAAATCCTGCTGGATCATCTTGTCCAGCTTGATCCGCGATACCTCGCTGGCCATCGGCCCGGCGTTGAGTACCTCGGCGAAGCGCTCCAGGGCAATGCCGTGGACCTCGGCGAAGTGCACGGCCTCGCCCAGCGCGGTGACCAGCGTGATCAGGTACAGATTCACCGCCAGTTTCATGCGCAGCGCCGCTGGCACCTGGCCGCAGGCGACGCACTGCCGGCCGAGCGGCGCAAGCAGGTGCGACGCCTCTGCAACGTCAGCTGCGTCGCCGGCCAGCATGATGACCAGTTGTGCGGATTCCGCCTGCACCCGCGAGCCGGAGACCGGCGCTTCCACGTATCGTCCGCCTGCCGCGCGGATCTGTTCGCCCAGCGTCTGGGAATAGGCTGCCGAGCTGGTGCCCATGTTGATCACCAGGCGGCCTTTGACGCGGGCCGGGAAAGCCGGCGTGTTCCGATCCAGCACGCTGTCGATGGCCTCATCGTTGGCCAGCATGAGCAGGATCGTCCCGCATGCGTCGAACACGTCCTGCCGTTGCGTGATGGGCTGCACGCCGGCGATGCGTGCCGCCTCGTGGTTTCGGCCGGAGCGGGACCAGCCCAGTACGGTGTGCCCGGCCCGCGCCAGGTGACCTGCCATCGGCATCCCCATCACGCCCAGGCCGATGAATCCCAATGGCATGGCAGGCTCCCGATCATGGCAAGGCGTCCATCATGCCGCAGATCGGCAGCAAGCATGCGGTCGGCAGGGCACGAGGGCCGGCATCCCCCGCGCTGCATCGCTGGCAAAGATAATCCCCGATATTCACGTGATTATCATCACGATTTTCTCGAAACTCGCTTTCGATAATCCTGGGGCCGAATGCGCGTATCTGCGCTCTAGGCGCCGGGATCCGTCCGACGTCCGCATCGTCGACCTACCGACGGCAACCTCCTGGGGGCATGGGGGCGGACAGTGTGCACGTTCACCTGCGTGTGCTGTGGCTGGCGCGAGGCGCGGCGGGGACGTCGCAGCATCTCGCAATGAAGCCGCAGGGTACCCATTGCGCGATCACCCGCTGCAACGGCAGCGGGTTGCCATTCGAAAGGGGAGTTTCAATGCACAGGCAAGTCAGTGAGATGTTGCAGCGCGCCTATCGACCCCACCGGTCCTTGCCCGACCTGTTGGGCGCGTTCGTGGAGGAGTTCTCGCAACACCATGCATTGCGTGGCGGCAGCGTCCACCTGCGCGGTTCCAGTGCTGGCCATCCGGACGTGACTGCGGTGTCGGTACCGGGCGACAAGACTGCCGCCCGTCAGCGTTTGCCTATCCGCTATGGCAGCGAGGTACTGGGTGAGCTGCATCTGGAAGGTGAAGAGGGCCGGCTGGACGGCAGTGCCCTGGCACTGGGGGAACAGTTTGCCCAGCGCTGTGCACACCTGATCAAGCGCTACGAAGCCAAGGCCTGGGCCGAACAGGCGCTGAGCCGGCCGCTGCTGCTGGTTGGCGCCGGTGAGGCGTTGAAGCAGATGGACGAGTTCGTCGAACGCGCGGCGGCCAGTCCGCTGCCGGTATTGCTGCGTGGCGAGTTCGGTACCGAGAAAATGGAACTGGCCGCCGCCCTGCACAGTGGCGGCCGATACCGGCAGGGCCCGTTTGTCGAGGTGAACTGTGTTCATCCACAGGGCGAAGCCTGTGACTGGTTCGCGCGCGCGCAGGGCGGAACGCTGTACTTCCATGAAGTCGACGAACTGCCGGTGTCGTTGCAGGGTCAGCTGTCACACCGCATGCGTGGGCTGCCCGCGGCGCATGCCGAAGCGCAGGCGGCCGGTCCGACACGGGTGATCGCCTCGACCAGCGCGGACCTGGAACAACGGGTGAGGGAGAAGCAGTTCTCGCGCGCCCTGCTGGCCGGACTGGAGTTCCTGACCGTGGATATTCCGCCGCTGCGCGAACGGGTGGAGGACATCGCCGCGCTGGCGGCGCGTTCGCTGGAGCTGCATGGGTTCAATCCCCATGTGCTGGGCGACGATGTGCTGGAAGCATTGTGTGCGCATGACTGGCCCGGCAACCTGCTGGAGATGGAGCGGGTAGTGGTGCGGTTGGCGGTGATGACCGGTGGCCGCTGCATCCGTCGCGATGATCTGGCACGCCACGCGCCGGATCTGGCAGCGGGCAATGTCGCCATCGATGCCGGTCGCACGCCGGAACTACCGCCCAGGGTTGAGGAGATTGCCGCTCCCGAACCTGCACGGCAGGACGCACCGCGGGCTGCGCATGAAGGCCTGCACGATGGCCTGAAGCGCGCCCTGGCTTATCTGAAGGACCACGCTGCGGAGCCGCTCACGCTGGGCGACCTCGCCCGCCAGGCCCATGTCAGCCAGTCACACCTGGGCTTCCTGTTCCGCAGCGAGCTGGGCACGACGTTCAAGCTGCTGCTGCAGCAACTGCGCATCGAGCATGCCAAGCAGCTGCTGCGGGATGGGCAACGCCTGCGCATTACCGATGTCGCACTGCAGGTTGGTTTCGGTGACCTGAGCCACTTCGAAAAGAGCTTCCGGCGCGCGGTGGGGGTCAGCCCGCGCAGCTACCGGCGTGCGCCGGAACAGTAAATCAAACGCCCCGGTGCAGGCGCGGGCCTGCCCGGGGCGCTGGGATGGCAGATCAGGCGTTACCGTGCGTTTGCTTCAGCAGCGCGCTGCACGGCCTGCTCGGCGGCTTCGTCCGCGCGGCGTGCCGCTTCGGCGGCGGCCTCGACCGCGCGTTGCGAAACCTCCATTGCGGCGCGGATGCCTTCTTCACTGGCAACCATCGCGGCGTCCGCCAGCTCCTGGGCGATTTCCATGGGGGTTTTTCCCGCCGGATGGGCGGGAGTGGGCTTGCCGGGAAGCGGGGTCGGGAAGGTCATCGTCGGTGCTCCTGCTGGGGATGAGGGGGGAACACTGTCGCCGCGTTCCCCCAGGATGTGGCGCAATGCCGCCTGGGCATCGGCCAGGATCTTCTGCGCTTGTTGCCGGGCCGCCATGCGTCCGGCAGCAACGGCCGCGCCGGCCGCCGAAGAGAGGGCCTCCGTCGCTGCCTGCACGCCATCGCCACCCGGTGCCGGAGACGGGCTCACCCCGCATCCGCCTGGTAACCCACTTGCGCCTCATCGCCCAGGTAGCGGCGGGTTCGGCGGTAGTCCTGCAGGGTGATCACATTGTCCTCCACCTGCACCAGCGCCTGCGCTCTGGAGCCATCGATCGCGAACTGCACGCTGGCACCATCCTGGCCGAGCTGGCCACGGGAGACCGGATGTTCGTTGAGGAATTCCTGCGCATCGCGCAGCTGCCATCGCACGACCTCGCGCAGGCGGCTGTCCTCCAGCAGCTGGTCGGGATCGTTGTCGAAGCACGCCGCCATCTGCTGGGCAGCCAACGAAATGCGGGCATAGCCGATCTGCCGGTTCGCGGCCAGGCTTGCGGCGAGCGCCTCGCGCACTTGCTCCGGCGACGGCAGCTGTGGCAGCTGCGGCCCGTCCAGGAAACCGAACAGGATCGGCAGCACCTGCTGCAACGCACGGGTGGCGCGCGTCAGCCGATGCTCGCGGCTGGCGCCACCTGCGCTCACCCGCTGGTAGAAACGGAAGTAGTCGGCAAACTCGATGGGTCTGCGCGCGTGCAGCAGCGCGAAGCTGGCGGCGTCGGCCAGATCGTCGCGCCCCGTGGTGGACATTCCCACCTCTCCGGCCAACTGGTGGAGCGCCACCGATTCACGAAAGTCCAGCTGCTGCAGCAGCGGAGCATCCGCCGCGCCGATCGAGGCCAGGAACGCGCGCGAGGCGCCGAGTTCGGTGTTGGTCAGCATCCGGTGTCGTGCCAGTACTCCCTGCGCCTCGCTGTGCGACAAGCGTGTCTCCTCGCCCAGCTCGATGTGAAGCAGAGCATCGAGGTCGCTGCTGCCGAGGCTGAGCAGCTTGATCGGGCCGATCTGCAACCCGATGCGCGGTAACCATGTCATGCGTGAACCGTGCAGACCCTGCTGCACCCCATCAAGCATCGTGCCCTCGTCGGAGAAGGCGTAACGGTGCTCATGCGATTCAATGGCCCACTTCATCCAGTCCTCGCCGCCGTCGATGAGCCGAAGAACGCGCCTGCTGGATTGACTGAGCAGGTTGGGCTGGGGAATGGAACGACCGGCAATGAAAACGCTCATGCGTGGCTCTCCTGGCGGCCTCACTGGGCCGGAAAATCCTTGAGGACGGTCGCAGCGGCACTGCCGACCCGGGTGAAGTCGTCGGTGGCTCCCTGCATCATGGTCTGCGCCTGCGTGAGCACCCTTGCATACTTCTCGTCCCCCGTCGCCAGGTACTGGGCCATGGCCACGCCGGCCGCGGTGGTCGCGATGGTTGAGACATTGCGCAGGGCGTCGGCGGCATCCTGCACGGCGATCGCTGCAGACTGGGCCACCGACTGGTAGGCCTTGCCGGCACCACTGGTCTTCACCACGGTCGCGGACATGGTGGCCGTCTGCACCTGGTTGATCACATCGATGACCTGGGCGTTGACGTTGCTCGGGTCCATACGGGCTCCTTGATGGGCGGGTGCGGCCGCAGGCGGCCTGCGTGGTGTCAGGCCCCGGCGTCAGTGTTGTCTATGGCCGGGGAAGACGGGGTGTCTGGCGCGGAATCCTGGGCGGGACCTGCGGCCGGATCCGGACCGGACGAGGGGTCGGGCGCAGGACCGGGCGCGGGCGCTGCAGCATTGCCTGCAAGCGTTTCGAGTGCATGCAGGCTGCTGGTAGCGGCCGCAGCGTCGGCAGTGGCACCGTGGGTCTGTGCCTGCAGGACGCTGATGGCGGTCTTTCCTTCTGCGGTGGCCGCGGCGATCACGGCCGCAGGCGAAGGGGGCGCCGGCACCGGGCCGGGCAGGGGGATGACCTGCGGCGGTGGCGGCGGAGGGGGTTCCGGAGCGGGCGGCGGCACCGGCCAGGGGGCATTGATCATCTTCGCGCAGGTGGCGGTGACCGCTGCGTTGCTGACCATGCCCGCGCCCTGCTGGCGCGCGACGGCGTTGTGCATGGCGGTGCCCAGCGTCTCCAGCATCACCATGTCCAGCATGCTGAAGGACTGCGCCGGCCCCTGGGCCACCAGCAGGGTCGAGGCGGCGCTGACGCTGTCGACGATCTGGCTGTTGACGGTGTTCTCACTGCTCATGACGGAACGGCTCCCTTCTGGATGATCAGGGCCAGGACCTGGGCCAGGCTTGCGCCGGCGGTCACCTGGCCGCGTTGCTGGTTGGCCACCGCGTTCTGCATTGCCAGGCCGAGGCTGTCGGCCATCGCCAGGTAAGTGGCGGACATCGCGAACGAGGGGGCGAGGGCGATCGCCACACCGGAGCCAGTGCTGGTTGCAGCCAGCAGGTAGCCGGTGGCGGGCGATCCGGCCATCGATCAGGGGCCCGACGTGACGCCGCCCTGAGCGGGGGCGCGGCGATTGGCGTCACGCCGGGCCGACACGTCAGCGCAGACCCAGGATTTCGCGGGTGGCCACGCCGTTGGAGGCGGTGTCGATCGCATACAGCGTGGACACCCCCTGGGTGGTCGACGCCTGCATGGTCACGTAGGACTGCTGCTGGTTGTTGGTGGCGTTGTGCGCGGCGTTGGACAGTGCCTGGCTGGTGGCCACGAACAGGTTGCCCATTGCGATGGCCGGCGCATCACCAAGCACCTTGGTGTTGACCTGCGAGACCGAATCGGTGATCTGGCTGTTGACGGCGGTGGGAAATGCCATGGTGGAAGCTCCTAGGGTGGACAGCACTACAGGAACGGAGATTGCCGGCACTCAATGGAATCAGCCGAGAATCTTCCGGGTGGCGGCGCCGGTGGCGCCGGTATCGACGGCGTAGAGCAGCGCGACGCCCATGGTGGTCGCGGCCTGTGCCGTGACATACATCTGCTGCTGGGCGAGCGTCGCGTTGTGGGCGGCATTGGCCAGCGCCTGCGCGGTGGCCTGGTACAGCGTGCCCATTGCCGTGGCAGGCGCCACGCCCAGCACCTGCAGGTTGGCCTGGCTGACCGAGTCGGTGATCTGGTCGTTGACGGCCGTGGGAAATGCCATGGCTCAGCTCCTTGCCTGCCGGCGCATCACGCGCCGAGGATCTGCTTGGTGGCCACGCCGGTGGTGGCGGTATCGATCGCGTACAGGGTGGCCACGCCCATGGTGGTGGCTGCCTGCGCCGTCACATAGGACTGCTGCTGGGCATTGGTTGCGTTGTGGGCGGCGTTGGCCAGCGCCTGCGCGGTGGCCTGGTAGAGGTTGCCCATGGCCACGGCGGGGCCGTCGCCCAGTACTTTGGTGTTGACCTGGGTGACTGAATCGGTGATCTGGTCGTTTACAGCGGTCGGGAATGCCATATCGATCTCCTTGAGGTTGGCGGGTCAGCTACGGAACGACAGATCAGGAGCCCAGGCCGCGCACGCGGGTGCTGAGAATTTCCTTGCTCGCTACCGCCGTGGTGGCGGTATCGATCGAGTACAGCGTGGCCACACCCATGGTGGTGGCCGACTGCGCGGTCACATAGGACTGCTGCTGCGCGTTGGTGGCGTTATGCGCGGCGTTGGCCAGTGCCTGTGCGGTGGCCTGGTACAGATTGCCCACTGCCACGGCGGGCGCATCGCCCAGCACCTTGGTGTTGGCCTGGGTGACCGAATCGGTGATCTGGTCGTTTACCGCGGTTGGAAATGCCATGTCTTGCTCCTGCGAAAAGGTGGAAGTGCGTGGTATCCAGTGTCACGGTGCGTGGTGCGTAACTGCGTGTGCTTCACCGTGGATGCAGATTAGAAAGAAGCGGCGATGTCGGATTGGTGGAATCGACGGAGAATGCGGGGGAAATGGTGTGAAGATCGGGGCCACGATACGGGCGGATTGCTGGTCGGTACGGTATTTCGACGATGGTGCATCAGTACACGGCGCGGCCCTGTCACGCGCTGGATCAGCCTGCGGGTAGGCCTTCGATGTAGCGTGCGATCGCGGCGTACCAGTCGATGCTCTGCCGGTGCGCGGGACCGCCCGGCGGCGGATCCACCGGCTGGCGAACTCCCAGCTGCGACGAAATCCCGGCCTGTTCCACCCGCTGTACGCGCGACAGTTCCCAATCCACGATCGACTCCGAGGCCGGACGGCCCATCCAAGCCGGTCGTGGCGCCAGCTGCTGGTTGAGCGTTGTCGCCAATGCCGCCAGATCGATGTCTGCGGGCGCGGTAAAGCAGACCAGGAAGAACAACACCTGGCCCGGTCGATTGCCGAACGCAGCCGTGTGGTCCATGACATAGCCTGCATCGAGGACCATGCCGGTTTCCTCAACAAACTCACGACGGGCCGCCGCCTCCGCCGCCTCGGCAGCGCCCATCGCACCACCGGGAAGCGCCCATTGCCCAGCCTGGTTGACGGTCACCGGCGGCCGCTCGGCGGTCCAGGTTTCCAGCGCTGCCTGTGCCCCGGCGATGCGTGCGCCGAGCCCTGCATCGGGCCACACGGTGATGGGAGGTGCGCCGAGCGCGACGCGGCCGGCGAACCCGGCGGCCAGCGAGGCACGATCGACGGCAGTCAGCACTGACGGAATGGCGCCCTGCAGTGCCTCGACGGTGTTGACGCCGCGGGCGGTCTGGACTTGACCTGCCGCGGTGGCGACCGCCGCGATGGCCGCGGCATTGGCTGGGACCGTACTCCAGGCAGTGCGGGCGGCAGTCTCGGCATTCGCCAGCAGCGCGATGGCGCTGTCGGTCTGGGCGGCACGGTCCGCCGACGTCAATGCGGTGTTCAACAGCGCCGCAGCCTCCATCACCAGAACCGGCGTGGCATAGGCGCTCCACCAGTTGCTGGTAGCGCGCTTCTGGGCAATCAACCATTGGGTGCCGGATCGTACGGCGGCATAGACCTGGGGCATCGGTGTTCTCCTTCGGGTGGGTGGTTGCGGTCAGTTGTTACGGTGTTCGATCAGATAGCGGGCAGGCTGCACGGCATTGCCCTCGGCGTCGGTGACGATCGGCCGGTACAACGTGTCGTAGCGCGCTTCCCATGGTGGAACGCCTTCGCGTTCCAGGAAGCGGCGTTGATCTGGCGGTGGCAGGTCAGCCGGGCCCGGCACCGGTGGCAGCGGTTGGCCGAGATCGGTCAACCGATCGGCCAGTTCCCGCGCAACGGTCTGTATGCGTGCGGTCAACGCCGCACGGGTTTCACGGCGGCGGAAGTAGTCCAGGTCATTCCAGTCCACATCCGCGCGATCGCGCAGCCGTTCGATGGTTTTGAGCACATCCCAGTCTTCGAACGCGGTGAACCAGATAGTGGGATCTCTCAGCACCGCAGGCAGGTTCAGCACCGCCCATTGGTAGGTGGCCAGATCCTGTGTGCGCAGTACATCCAGCAGCGAGGCTTTCAACCAGATGCCGGTCAGGTCCTTCAGGCTGCTGTGATAGGGCGCCCAGTCACGCTGCGCCGCTGTCAACGTGCTGCCCTGGTCCGCGTCGATGGCCTGGGTGGAGCTGGCGTCCCAGGCAGCACGTTGCATCTCCAGCTGCAATGGCTCGCTGATGGCGGCCATGGCACCGGTAAGCAGCTTGCTTGAGACCAGGTAGAGCACGGCGCAACGCGGCAGCTGTACGGGATCGAAGGCATGCTGTGTGTCCAGGCCCTGTACCTTGAAGATGTAGCCACAGCAGGCGCGCAGCAGGACATGCCGCCAGTACCAGTGATTGAGCTTGCGGTTGTCGCGCTCGGTGATGCACGGAGGATGCCCGAGGCCGGTGAGCAGTTCGTTGTACCGGGGCATGGCTGTCTTGCGCAGCATGTACAGGTAGTAGCCACACAGGGTCATGGGCAGGTTCATCTGCGAGGAGAATCCGCTGGACCAGAACTTGCTGTACTTGGCAAGAATGATCTGCCGGGTGTAGTCCGGCCACGTGTCCTGCTGCAACTGGAGGCGATAGCGGGCGGCAGGAATGTTGATGCCATCGTCAACGTTGTAGAGATTGACCTCCTCGTCCACCCGGCGCCAGTCGGCGTACTCGCAGCTGGCAGGCGCAAGCTGCTGTGCAGCGTTGTCCCGCTCGTGCAGGCCAATCAGGCCAGCATTGGCTGCATCAGTGAGAAGGGCGCGCAGGCGCCCCTGGAAACGCTCCTCCCAGCGGTGGAAGAGGCAGGCTACGATCGGTGTGCCGGCCTCCATCGGCGGATCCTCGATCTCCATGCGGTCGTCCGGCGGCGGCACGGTGACCGCGACCGAGTCGCGCAGCGCCTGAACCAGCTTGGCCTTGAATCCGTATGCTGCCTCGATGGTGCTGAAGTGCAGGGGCGGGCTGACAAGTTCGAAGGTGTGGTCGGAATCGGACTCGATCATCCATGGGCCGTTCTCGCCCAGGTTCAGCTTCGTGTTGTTCTTCCACGGGATCTCTCCGGGCCAGAGGCGGGCGGCGGTCACATGGGTGAAGGCGAAGATCGAACTGTCGTGCGTACAGAACTCGATCTCCATGCCGTAGGTGTTCCACGGAATGGCTTCGCCGCCCTTTCCGACGGTGATGTTGTTGAGGACCAAGGCTTCCGTCGGACTCGAGTCCTGCACGGTCCAGCCGATGATGTCGTTGCGGATGATGTTCAGCATGGAGCACCCTGCGCGGCGCGAGGCCTGGAATGGCCGGCTCAGGGGCATGCTAGAAACGGGGCGACTGCGGGAATCGGCGGAATCGACGCGCAATGCGGCGCCATCGCGCGGATCTGTGCCGATGCGGTGGAATCGACGACGGCGGGCAGCAGCCGCGCCGTCGACGGCCCGCGAGCGCTAGAGCATGTACGGAATCTTGAACGCCAGCGTGAAGTCCGGCGCATCCGGGGTCAGCCCGATGCCCAGCAGTGTCACCAGCGTGGTGTGCTGGTTCAACGCATAGGTCACGCCCAGGTTCAGTGATGCTGCATTGGCATCGCTGCCGATCACCTTCATCCATTTGCCGCCCTGGAAACGTGTCGAGGCGCGGGCGCTGATACGGTCGCTGAAGGACAGGCTGAGGCTGGTCCGCTCGTTGAACGCAAACGCCACGCCGGCGCCGAAGTACACCGAGTCGCCCAGCTTCACATCGCCCGGGTTGACCGTGTCCGGATTGCTGTCGATGTCATTGAACCCGCGCGGGATGGAGTGCACATAGCCGATGTTGGCGAACAGGATGGCCGGGTCGGCGGTCTTCACCATCGACAGGCCGAGGTTGGCCTGCCAGACGCCGTTGCCGGTGGGTTGCTCGCGCGGCACAGCGAAGCGGATGTAGTCATCGTCATCACGCTCGATCACCTTCCAGTCCAGGCCGTAGGGCGCACGCCCGGTGGGGGCGGTGACACCGGCCGTGAGCACGGTCTCAGGGCGCCAGCCGCGTTCGCCGAACAGCCGGTAGTTCGCGCTCAGGCCGATATCGCCCAGGCCGTTGCCGTTGATCTGTTCCTGCGCAATGGCGGCGGCCGCACCACCGGCACCGCCTTTCTGGTACACGGTGCGCCGCGCCAGGTAAGGCACATCCAGGTTGAGTGTCAGGTTGGGGCTGACGCCCCAGCGGGCCGCCACGTTGTAGGTCAGCGAGTCGGACTCCACGTTCTCGATGGCGATATTGCCGAGGAAGATGGCGTCCAACGCGAGGAAGCCGTTGAGGGTGAGCTGCTTGCGGTCGTAGCGGGCGTAGGTGAGGCTGTTCTCGATGGTGAAGCGACGTGAGAACAGGGCAGATTGCTGCTGCTTCACGTCTTCCACGCTGCGCCGCGACTCCTGCTTGGCCTGCTGGGCCTCGGCGGCGGTACTGGCGTAACCCTCGCTGCTCGGTGGAACCGCGGCGGCCGCTGCCTGCGCCAATGGCGCGGCCGGTGGGGTCGAGGCTGGGCCAACCCGCCCGCTCAACCGCCCCTGCATGGCCTGCACCTGCATGTCCAGTTCGCGCAGCCGCCGCACTTCCTGCGCGTAGTTGGATTTGAGTTGTTCCAGCTGGTTGGCCAGCGCCTGCACGTCGGCACCATCGTCGGACGTCGGCGGTGCGGCAAGGGCAGTGCCCGCCAGCGCCGCCAGCGCCAACGGGGTGATTCTCATCAGGGTGTGCATGTTCGTGTCCTGCGTTGTGGAGCGTTTCCCCCAATGCCAGGCGCTGCTACTGGCCCGGCCCCATGCCGCGGTTCAACGCAATCGCCTGGGCCACGTTCTGGCTCAACGGCAGGTTGCCGCCCACGGTGTTGCGCACCAGCTCCAGCCGCAGCTGGTTGCTGGCGTTGTGACCGTCACCGGCAAGGGCGATGCCCTGGCCGACGCTGCCATTGCGGATCCACTGCTGCACCAGCCCCTGGCCATCGACCTGCAGCAGCAGGCGTGCCTGGTTGCCTTCCAGAACGGCGGTCGCACTGGCGCCGTCCTGCTGTGCGCTGACATTGCCTGCGCCATCAGAAAGAACAGCCGGCACACCACCCTCGCGGACGGTCAGCGTGGTGACGTTGCGCGCGACATTGCCATCGCCGGCCACCTGCACGCTCTGCACCAGGCCGCTGGCATTGGCCAGGCCGCTGCTGTCGATGCTGCGTCCGTGCGTATCGGGCAGCGGTGCATCGGCTGCCGTGACATGCACGCTGGGCTGGAAGCTGAGTTTCGGCGCGCCACCGCCACGGAAGTCCATGCCCAGGGTGAGGCTGCCCTGCAGGGCAGCGCCGTTGCTGGCCTGCCACTGCGACACCATGGTGACCCCGAACCAGGCAACGTTGTTGCCGCCCACGATGTAGCGCCCCCGCATCAGGCTCAGCTCCGGGTCCGGGATTTCCGTGAGGCCACGCCCGGTCCTGCCGTCGGCGGCCTGCAGGGGCAAGGCAGGGGCCATCAGCAGCAGAGCCATCCATACGTGTTGACGGAACATGGTCGTACCTCCTCAGAACAGGTCGGCATGGCTGAAGCCGAAGTCGACCAGTTCGGCATCGGTGATCGGCCCTTGCCGCGCGTAGAGCGCGCGGGCACTTGGCCGTTCGCTGGGTTGCAGAAGAACGGTGTTGCGATCGAAGTCGCTGCCGATCACCACGAAGACCGCGCGCGATGGCCAGGCAGCCAGGAACTCCGGCAGCGCCACGCTGCGGTTGCCGAGGATCGGGTCAGCCACTTCCACGATGCCGTTGCGGACCTGCTTGAGCACCACGAAATGGCGGAAGCCGCGCACATCCATCAGCACCAGCCCTGGCACGCGAAGGGTGCGCAGTCGTGTTTCATCGATGCGGTAGCCCCGGCCACGCATGCCCAGCGATTCCACGTAGCGCTTGATGTCGAGCAGGGAGAAGCCGCGCTCGGCCACCAGCGCTGGATCGGAAACCCCCATCATTCCTTCAATCACCGTCGCTTCGTCGGTCTGCAGGTGATAGGCATGGCGCAGGATGGTCGCCAATGCGGCCGCTCCGCAGCTGTAATCGGTGTGCTGGCGCACCACGTTGCGGTAGCGCCGCTCCTGCATGCTTTCCACCTTCTGCTGCAGCGGCGCGCCATTGGGCAGCACGCCGGCGAAGTGGACATCGCCTGCCCACGCCGATGTGGTGCCCAGCAGCAACAGGCAGGCCAGCAGGCGCATCGATGGCGGGCAACGGATCATCTACGTTCTCCGGCAGCAGGGGGGAGCCCCTGTCCCAAGGGGGAGGAGGAACAGGGGCTCCCGGGGACCCGGCCATTGGCGGACGGCCGGGGTGTTGCGCTTACTCGCCGCTGCCGCCACCGGTGCTGGGCTGGGCGACTGCCAGGGCCAGGCTGTTCGCCTGCAGGTTGCCGGTGCCTGCAGCAACGTTCACGCCGATGTTGCCGGAGGCGCCCGAGAAGGCACTGCCGGACAAGGCCGAGGTATTGGTCGCGTTGACGTTCACCCAGCGCGTGGTGCTGACCGTGCCGCTGAGGCTGGCATACAGGTCGGCCACACCCAGCTCGACAAACTGGCTGGTGCCACTCTCACGTGTATCGAAGCCCAGGCCGCCCACCCCCGGCCGGTTGGGGTTCATCGTTGCGTTCTGGATCTCGTTGTCCAGGTCGATGTGGCCGGTGCTGTTGCCACCCGGGTGCGGCAGCTCGCCGTTCCAGGTGTCCAGGTAGTAGTTGGCCATCTGGTAGGCGTTGCCGGTGCCGCGGTAGGTGCCCGCGCCATAGGCCAGGGTCAGGCCGCTGACGCCGCCATGCATGCCGACCTGCACGGTATCGGTGTAGGACTGCACGAAGCCGGCGTTGCTGACCGTGTTGCCGGTGGAGACCTGGTTGGAGCTGATGCTCGACTGGGCCACCGCCGTGGTCGCTACCGAGGCCGCGAGCGCGTTCTTCTGCTCATTGTTGTTGCCCGAGGCGATGTTCACGCCGATGTTGCCGGACGCGCCGCCGAAGGCGTTGCCGCCGAGACCTGCAGCGTTGGTGACGCCGGAGTTCATGGTGGCGTTGCCGAAGCCGGCCTGGTTGACGAACACCTCGGCGTCGGCCATGCCGAAGCTGAAGGACGCATCGGCAGCGGACAACGACGCGGCATTGTCCTGGGCGTTGTTGTCGCCGGATACCACGTTGAAGCCGAGATTGCCCGATGCGCCGGCACCCACGCTGTCACCGATGGACGCACTGTTGGCGACCAGGCTGTTGCTGGTGGCGTTGTTGCTGATCGACTGGCGGTTGTCGATCACGGCAATGGCCGCCGAGTCGAGATCGATGTCGCCGGTGATGTTCGGGTCGCCGGAGAAATTGATGTCGGTGCTCAGCCGCAGGTCCTTTTCCAGGTTCACGTCGACGCCGTGGTTGTTCTTTTCCTTGCGCTCGTCGGCCTGGATGTTGCTGTGCTTCTGCACATTGACGTTGACGGTGCGGTTGCGCACGTCGTTGTCAGTGTGGTTGTGCGTGTCGTTGCGGGTTTCGCTGACGGTGTGGCTGTGGTTGATGTTCGCGTTGGCGTTCTGGTTGTCCCAGCCATTGGCCGCAGCGGCGGTCGAGGCAGTGGCAATCGCCATGGCGAGCATGGTCTGTTTGACGGTCGCTTTCATGGTGCCCTCTCTCTCATCAGGTGGTGCATCGGTTGGGTGGTTGTCACGGGCGGTCCTGCACGACCAGGCCCAGTACGTTGGCCGTGTCGTTGCCGTTGCCCGCGATCTGATTGAGTTGCAGGACCCCGTCGAATCCCCGCAGTGCGGTGCTGGCTACACCGGCGCTGCGGGTGCCCGTCGCGACGCCGCGACCGGTGTCGTCCCGCCCCCCTGCCAACGCGGAACCCTCGGCGGCCAAGGCCGTATCATCGGTTTCGCGTATGCCCTGTCGGGCCAGCCTCGCGCTGACGACGTTGAGCGTCGTGTTGGCGATGCCGCTGGCCTGGTTGATGGATGCGATGCCACTGGCGCCGGCCAGTGCGTCACCGCTGATGAACGCAGTGGCCTGCGGCGGCCCGGACAGCACGCGGTTTCCCTGCTGCAGTTGCCGCGTGTTGATTGCCACGTCGGCGCGATCGCCGTTGGCGATGCCCCGCAGGTTGGCCTGCACATTGAGATCGCCGGCGGCCTGGTTCACGGCGATGGCGCCATTCGCCCCGACCAGTGCGTGGCCGCCGATGCGGGCCACGTCGAGATAGGCAAGCATGCCGCTGTAGTCATCGGCCCGGGTTGCCCAGGGCGCGGCGGCGAGCAGCAGGAGCAACCCGTGCAGGGCCTTCATTTTCCACCTGCCGGGGCCGTGCCCTGCAGGGGGAACTGGGCCAGTGCGCCGCGCACGGTATCGGCGATACCGCGGGTGCTGCTGCCGACAGCACCGAGCGGACCACTCATGGCGCCCCCCAGGTTGCTGCCGACCATGCCATCACCACTGCGGCCAAGCGTGCCGCCCAGGGCCTGCTGGGTGACCCGTTCAACGGTGGTACCGCCCGGCGCCGCGATGGACGCTGGCTGGCCGGCACCCATGCCGGCATAGTCCTCATCGCTCAACTCGTCCATGCCGGCCGTCGTGCCACCGGCGCCCAATGCGGTGGCGATCTCACGCTGTGGCTTCGGGTCGGCAATCAGCGCCATGCCCGGTGGTGCCATGCGATAGGCAGGCCGCGCGGATACGTCCCGCAACAGGACGATTTCGCCCGGCTGTGCCTTCACGCCCTGGCGGGCGCCCGATGCGGACGCGACGGTGCCAACCGACAGTAGGGCGATTGCCAGTGCTGCGGCCAGGCCGCGAATCAGGGTGATGCCGTCCATGCCGATCTCCCGCGATGGGTGCGGCGGAACCACGCATCAACCGTGCCAACCTCGAAGTGCTCACCCGCCAACGATGGGACTGTGCAGTACCTGACCGGGCTGCTGCCGCGCTGTTACAGGCACGTCGCGGAATTATTGGGATTTCGAAGCCCCAGGCACCGCAGGGCAAGGGCGGCCGGCAACTGTCGCATGGGTGTTACAGGCGGCGTCGCCGTCTGCAACGGTGCCGGTTCAGCCACGAATTTCTTGACGCATTGCTCATTGCGCCGCCGTTTAGGGAAGCGCTAGGATCCGCCCAACAAAGGCCGCCCCGGTGGCCGTAGAGGTCCCGGCGGGGGGCGGCACGCCGGCGATTGCCTGACAGTCCGCCGACGGTGTCCGGATGCTGGGGGAAGCATGGCAGCGGTCCCGGAGGCTTCTACGTCACGTTGCGTGCTCTGGTTTGGCGAGCCGTTGGCGAACGAGCGCAGTGCGCTGGCGGCAGCGGGCTGGTACGTCCGCAGCATCCATCCCGATCCCGCCATGGCGATAGGCCTGCGTGGGCGCGATCGATTGCTCGCCGTACTTGATCTGCGCCATCTGGATTCAACGGCATTGCAGCTGCTCACCTCCTGGATGGAGCAGCATCTGCATCTACCCTGGTTGGCGGTGCTTCCACCCGGTGCCGGCGTTGTACCTCCGGTATGGTTGCCGCTGCTGGCGCGCTGCCAGGGGAGGTTCACCCTGCCGTTCGGGCTGCAGGAGCTGGTCTGCGCGATGCGCCAGCAGTTCGATGCGGATGATCCGTCGATCGATGAGGCCTGTGGTGGGCAGGGACCACAGACCCTGATTGGAGAAAGTCCCGCGCTGCATGCGGTGCGTACCGTGCTGCACAAGTTCGCGCCGGTGGAACTGCCGGTGCTGGTCACCGGCGAAACCGGCACCGGCAAGGAGTTGGCGGCGCACGCGCTGCATGCGCTGTCGGGACGCGCGGGCAAGCCGTTCATCGCGGTCAACTGCGGGGCCATTCCGGCCAACCTGGTGCAGTCCGAGCTGTTCGGCCACGAACGTGGCTCTTTCACCGGCGCCGACAAGCGGCAGATCGGCGTGTTCGAATCGGCCCATGGCGGCACGGTGTTTCTTGATGAGGTGGGCGATCTGCCGGCAGAGGCACAGACCAGCCTGCTGCGCGTGCTGCAGGAGGGAACCTTCGAGCGCGTGGGCAGCAGCCAGCCGCTGCGCGCAGATGTGCGGGTACTTGCCGCGACCCACGTCGAACTGGAACACGCGGTGGCGCGGGGGCGGTTCCGCAGCGATCTCTACTACCGCCTGAACGTGCTGCGCCTGCTGATGCCACCGCTGCGCGAGCGCGGTGCCGACGTGCAGCTGCTGGCCGAGCACTTCCTGCGCTGCTTCCGGTTGCGCCACAGCGTGCGTGCGCGTGGTTTCTCGCCAATGGCGCTGCAGGCGATGCGGTGTTATGGTTGGCCCGGCAATGTTCGCGAGCTGCTCAATCGGGTACAACGGGCGGCGATCATGGCCGAAGGCGAACTGATCAGCGAGCGCGACCTCGAGCTGGGGGAGCCGGTACGGGCGCTGCCCAGCGCCATGCTGCACGATGCCCGCGGCCAGGCCGAGCGCGATGTGCTGCTGCAGGCCCTGCGCCAGACCGGCTACAACGTCTCCGAGTGCGCGCGGCAGATGCAGATCTCGCGGGTGACGGTGTATCGGCTGTGCCGCAAGCACCGCCTGGAGCTACCGGCGCAGCGTTGAGCCGGCTTGACGGGGCGGGGCGCTCCGCCCACCCTTCGGTCAACGCCCCCCCGTGTTGCCACGCACGCGAAATGAACCAGAGCCCCGAACTGCTGCGACGCCTGCTGCGTGCCAAGGACCGGATGGATCGGGCCAGCCACGAAGAGTGGCCGGTCGCGCGCCTGGCCGAGGTCAGTGCGGTGTCGCCGGCGCATTTCGCGCGCTCGTTCAAGCATGCGTTCGGGCTGCCGCCGCACCGCTATCTTCTCAGCCGGCGCATCGAACGGGCGGTGGCGCTGCTGCGTGATACCGATCTGGCGGTAACCGAAATCGCCGCGCAGACCGGATGGCGCAGCCTGGGCACCTTTGGCCGCATCTTCCGTGACATCACCGGTGACAGCCCGGGCAATGTGCGCGAGCGTGAGCGTGCTGGCCAGGCGGCCTCGGCCAGTGTGCCGGAATGCCACGCACGCGCCGCGCAGCGCCCGGACCTGAAGATCGCAGTTCTGGAGAAGCGCCGCCGTGAGGCGGTTGCTAACGTGGACCCCACCTGAGGGAGGTCCCATGACGAATTCTGTGAATACGGTCGGCCTGTATGTGCGCGACCAGGATGAGGCGCTGGCGTTCTACGTCGGCAAGCTCGGTTTCGAAGTGCATACCGACGTGCGCAATGGCAACTACCGCTGGCTGACGGTACGCAGCCCGGGCCAGGACGGTTTCCAGCTGGGCCTGTTCGTGCCGGGTCCGCCCACCCACGATGCGGCCACCGCGCTTTCGCTGCAGCAGCTGGTGGCCAAAGGCGCAATGCCGCCCCTGGTGCTGGCTGTGGATGACTGCCAGGCGCGTTACACGCAGTGGTTGGCACAGGGCGTGGAATTCACCCAGGAGCCGATCGAGCGTTTCGGTGCGATCGATGCCGGATTCCGCGATCCATCGGGCAATGGCTGGAAGATGATCGAAGCCCGTTCCGAGGCGAGGCGCCGGCAATGAGCCGCGGTGGCTGGGCACGGCCCGTGCATCGTTGGACCTCGATCGTGTTCACCCTGTCCGTGATCGCCAACTTCGTGGCGCGTGGGCTGGGGCAGGGCGAGCCGGTGGCGTGGATCACCTATTCGCCGCTGCCGCCGTTGTTCCTGCAGCTGTTCACCGGCCTGTACCTGTTTGCGCTGCACTACGCCGGAAAGCGCCGCAGCGCCGCACTGGGCGCTGCGGGCTGAGGCCGCATCAGGCGGCCGCGTCGGCAGCGTACGTAGCAAGCAATGCCGGCAGCTGGTCCATGCGCTGGAAGATCACCTTCGCACCCGCAGCACGCAGGGCCTCTGGCGTGCTGTGGTGCGGGCCACCCTCGCTGAAGCCGAACACGGTCGCGCCTGCCGCCACACCGGCGGTCGCACCGGTCACGGTGTCTTCAATGACCGCGCAGCGCTTCGGATCCACTCCCAGCGCGGCGGCGGCCGCCAGATACACGTCAGGGTGCGGCTTGGTGTTCGGCATGTCCTGGCCGCTGTAGACGTGCTCGCCGAAGGCATCGTGGATGCCGACCTTGCCCAGCTGCAGCTTCACCTTTAGCAGATCGGCGCCGGAGGCGCAGGCGATCCGCCCACCGGTGGCCGCAGCGATCACACGCACGGCCTCGGGTGCCCCCTGGATCGCTTCAAGGTCACGTTCCAGTGCCCGGTTGCGCTGCTGGCGGAACTCTTCAAGCCATTCCTCGGTGAACGGCTTGCCGGTGCGCTCTGCGATCAGCGCGGCCAGATGGGCCACGGATTGGCCCAGGAAGACCTCCCCCGCCTGCACAGGGGTCAGCGGCCAGCCGCGTGCGGTCAGCATTTCCGAGAGTACACGGGCGACCAGTGGCTCGGAATCGACGAGTACGCCGTCGCAGTCGAACAGCACGGCATCAAACGGGAAACGGGACATCTACAGCTCCAGGGGGCAATGCGGTGGTGCAATTGCCCGCCATTTTCCCACAGCCATCCTTGCGTGGCACCCGGACCGGGTGCCACCCATTCCCGGCAGGCCGGGTCAGCCCAGGTCACATCCGGCTGGCTGCGGCCAGGTGCTGGCGGGCAGCATGTTCTTCAGCGAGGCCGGTGCGTTGATGGCCACATAGCTGGCGCCCAGCAGCTCCTCCAGATCGGCGATGGTCACCAGGTAGCTGTCCAGGCTGCCCAGGTTCGCTTCGTTGGGGATGATCCAGCTGATCGCCTTGGCCGTGCCGGTGTTCGGGTCGCGGGTGATGATCGTTTTCCAGAAGAACTCCGGCGTCGGGATGCCGTGGCTGGAAAGGAAGTAGTCGTTGGAGGCGTCGCCGTAGACCACACCACCATAGACATCCACCGGCGCGATGTCGCGGTAGCACTCGGCCACGTTCTCGGCCTTCACCCAGATGCCCTGGTTGAAGCTGGAGACCTGCGGAACGATGTTGGTCATGTAGTTGGCGCGGCGGATGTAGGTCGCGTTGTAATCCATGTGATTGGAGGTCACCAGATGGCCACGGTCATAGCCGGACTTGATGCTGGCGTAGGAGGCGGTGCTGTTCTGCCCGAGGCAGCCGGCCGGCAGGTCCGGGTCCTTGTAGAAGCTGGACGGCCGCGCGGCCGAACCAGTGTCTGCCGTCAGGGTGTATTCGTAGCGGGTGGCGCTGTGGATGCTGCAGTCGTAGGTGAGCACGAAGCCGCCCTTGTTGAGGGTGACGACCTGGGCCTGGGCAGCGCCGGCGAAGGCACTGAGGACGAACGCGAAGAAGAAGCTTGCAAGGCGCATTGCGGTTCTCCAGCAGAAGTTCAGGGCGCAGCCGTCCGCCACGACCAGGCCGAGGCGAAGTCATGGGAGGGCGTTGCGGAGACGGGTGCTACGGATTGCGGTGGGACGTGACCGCACGGGTGGGGCCATGCAGGCCCTGCGGTGTCGTAAGCGTCACAAGCTGTCGCCTTTCGGTCAACGACGAAAAGACGAAGCTGTGACAGCCCGCAAGCACTGGTGACGTGTCAGATCACGCGGCACGTGGGTGACACGCGCGCGTGCTAGGGCGGGGTGGTCCCCTTCGCCACCAGGCTCAGGGCTGTGCCCGCAACACGTAGTCGCCGCGGCGCACTCCAGGTACCAGCGACCATCCTGGCGCCAGGCTCAGCGCCCATCCGTGCCCCTGCAGGGGCAGTTCGCCCGATGCAGGCGCCTGCACGAACACGGCCTTCCAGTCGTTCTGTAGCAACGCTCCGTCGGTGACCGTCAACGTTCCCCATACGTCGCTCAGCTGCATCGTGGGATACACCGTGCCGCTGCCGGGCAGCGGCTGCATGTTGCCTGGGTCGAACTGGATGCGCATGCTGCGAAGATCCAGCCGCAGTACCGGGCCGGTTACAAAGCGGGCCCGGTTTCGTTCAAGCTGCGCAAGGCGCTGCTGTTCGCGCTGTACTTCCGTTTCGCGCAGCGCAGGCCCGTCATAACGCGCTGCCGTGGTGAGCAGTGCAGCTTCGTCGGTGAGTGGAGTGGTGTGCGTGCGCTCTGCCAGAAGTGAACCGAGATCCTGGGCGGGGTGGACAAGATGGCGATGCCATCCGGGCGCAACCTGGTCCAGCAGCAGGCCATAGGCCGGGCCGGTCGCGTAGGCGAACGAACGGACGAAGCTGCGATCACCCACATGGGCGCGAAGGTCATGAAGTGCAGCTTCGATGCGCGCAGCGTGGGTTGGATTGCCGACGAGAACGCCGGTGTACTCGGCCAGGCCTTCGTTCAACTCCAGCGCGGCCTCGTCCCGGGCGGCGGCTGGGAAGCGACGGTAACGCTCAGCACGGAACGCGAGCGCATCGTTCATCGCGTTGCGCTGTGCGCCGGGGGCGGTTGCGGACAGTGCGGCGGCAAGTGCACGCCATTCCACCTGCAGCCAATAACGCCCTTCGAGCGTGTCGAGGTGCTCATTGCCGCCCTCCGCTGGCGCTTTGATCGACATTGCGGGTTGCAGGCGATGGAACATCTCGTGGGCCAGCAGCGTGCGTCGCCGGCTTTCGTCCTGTGGCAGCGGCCAGAGCAGCTGTGTCCAGCGGGTGCCGGACCATTCGACGGCGGTGTTGGCGATGATCGCGTCCGGCGGAAGCTGGCCGACGAAGACCTTTCCACGTGCCTGCAGGTGGCCCTGTGCATCTGCATGGGATGCCGTGACCCGTCGACTGGTCCGGTCTACCAGCATCATCGGCCCACACAGCGACGCTCCCCAAAGTCGACCGTTGTCGGCCTGGCACAGCGCTTCCGCTTCTTCGAAAACTGCGCCGGCGGCGACGTCGGACAGCGCGGGTCCGTCCGCAGACGCGGGGCCGACGGCACCCAGCATCAGAGCGGCAAGTGAGAGGGGCCGGGGCCTCATGGTATCCGTCCATCCTTGGGAAGATCCCGTCATAGCATCGATCCAAAGGCTGCGACAATGCAGCAAACGTCATGCTGCGCCGCAAGGTGCCTGTCACCATTCGCACTGGTACGGTCCGTTCCGTTGCACCACCACCGACGGGGAGAGACCACGATGCGCAAGGTATTGCTGCTGTTGATCCTGCTGACCGGGCTGGCGCCGACCGCCTGGGCGGCCACGGTCAAGACTACCCATCGCACCATTCCCGGTTGGGATGGAACGCCTCTCGGGGCCTTCGTCATCGAACCGCAGGACGCGGGCAGCGGGCGGTATCCCTTGCTGGTGATGCCCAGCAGCTGGGCGGTGCCCAGCGTGGAATACGTGGGTGTGGCGCAGTCGCTGGCCCGGCGTGGCTATGTGGTCATCAGCTACAGCTCGCGTGGTTTCTGGGAATCCGGCGGCAGCATCGACATCGCCGGGCCGGCCACGGTCGAGGACGTCAGTGCGCTGATTGACTGGGCGCTGGACAACACCCGTGCCGACCCAGCCCGGATCGGCGTTTCGGGCATCTCCTACGGTGCGGGCACCAGCCTGCTGGCGGCGGCGCGCGATCCGCGCATCAAGGCCGTGGCGGCGCTCAGTGGCTGGGCCGATCTGCAGGCCTCGCTGTACAGCAACGACACCCCCAGTGCGCAGGGCATCGCGCTGCTGGTGGCGGCCGGCCTGGTGACCGGGCGCCCCGGCGCGGAGCTGGCCACGATCAACCGCAATGTACTGGTCGGCAACTACCAGGGCGCGGTGGATTCGCTGTTGCCGGTGGCGGCGCAACGCAGTCCTGCGGCCAGCATTGACGAGATCAACGCCAACCAGCCGGCGGTGTTCCTGGCCAACGCCTTCAACGACAGCCTGTTCCCGCCCGGCCAGCTGGTTGACTTCTTCAACCGGCTGAAGGGCCCCAAACAGCTCCAGCTGCGCCATGGTGATCACGCGCTCAACGAAGCCTTTGGCGCATTGGGTATTCCCAACGAGGTCTACGATTCGGTGGGGGACTGGTTCGACCATTACCTCAAGGGTGAGGCCAATGGCATCGACCGGCAGCCTGCGGTGCAGCTGAAGTCGCAGAAGGGCAGCTGGAGCACCTACCCGAACTGGCAGGCAACCAATGCCGGCGCCATCAGCTATGCGCTGACCGCACCCAAAGGCCTGCTGCTGCCGACGGGTGGGCTGGCGGAGAACGGTGGCAGCACCGGCTGGAACTACCGCATCGGCAGTGGCCTGATGACCGCCGCCAATTCCGGTGTGGCGATGGCCTCAGGTGCACTGCAGATGATCAACCTGCCGCCGGGTGCCTATGTGCCGTTCGTTGGCCGCAGTGCGGCCGGCGTCTGGCAGGGACCGGTTCAATGGAGCGCGCGGCGCCTGGACGGTGCACCGGAAGTGCGTTTGACGGTTACCCCCAGTCGCGCCAACACCACGCTGTACGCCTACCTCTATGCGGAAGACGTGCTGGGCAACGGCCAGCTGATCAGCCACAAGCCCTATACGTTGCGGGGTGCCACACCGGGCCAGGCGAAGACCATCGATCTGCGACTGGAAGCCAGCAGCTGGAACGTTCCGGCCGGCAGCCGACTGACCCTGGTGGTTGATACGGTGGATCTGCGGTATGCGGGCATCAGCCAATTGGGCGGCACGGTGACCTTCAGTTCACCGGCCAATGCGCCTTCGGTGCTGAAGCTGCCGCTGCATTGAGGCCTGACACTGGCCGTCGCTCGAAGCCAAGTCGAGCGACGGTTGCTTCCTGGAGGGATCAGTTGCTACGCACCCGCGCTGCTGCCGCATTCGCGCGATTGATGCGATCCAGTCTTTCCTGCTTTTCGTATGCATCCTTGGCGTCCATCACGCCACTGGCAGCATGCAACCATCCGCTCGTGGTGCACCCGGAAAGCAGAAGCGTGCAGGCGAGAGCAGAGGCGGCGAGGGTGACTTTCATCTGGATTCCTTGAAGTAGCGGGTGCTCGCAAGTGTTTGAGCGCCTATCGCGCATCGGGCGGGAGCGTCGCAAGGCTACTTCACCACAGCTTAACTTTGTGCGACCGACTGGCTGGGTTTATTTGTATATTCAATTGGTTGGCATCCCTTTCGTAGTGTGGGCAACATGCTGGATGCGTTTCACGGGAGTCGCAAATGTCCGCAATGACGATGCTGATCGCATTACTGCTGGGTACATCCGTAACGGAGATCCAACCGAGGGATTGGCCGGACTTACTGCACAAGGATCTGGACGCTGCCGACGCCGCCATGCGCGGCAGCCATCCAGGCGGCGTCGACCTGCGCGATCCTGGTTTCGGTGCGCAGCTGGACGAAGCCCTTGCGCTTGCACACTCGCGCGCGGATCGGGTCGCCAGCTACCCAGGGTATTGGTGGGCGATGAAGGGCTATGCGGCGTCCTTCAACGATGGGCATGTCAGCCTCAACGCGCTTGCCGACGCTCCCGATCTTCCAACGCAATGGCCCGGCTTCCTGACCGGCTTCGACGGCGACACGCAGGTGGTCATGACCGTGGATGGTGGTCCGGGCCGCCCGCCGCTGGGAGCTCGATTGCTGTCCTGTGATGGTATCGATGCGCAGACACTGGCTGCGCGCCGGGTGGGTGACTTCAGCGGGCGTTGGAACCTGCAGGCCAGTCGCATTCATGGTGGCGGTGAAGTGCTGCTGGAGCAGGGCAATCCGTTCGTGCCCATGCTGAGCAGCTGCGTTTTTCGTGTGAATGGTCGAGAACAGCGCCATACGCTGCGCTGGGTGCCACTCGATCCGGGAAGCCGGAAGGAACGCCTGGCCGATACCCGCCGCAGCTTCCGCCCGGCCAATGGCTGGCACACCATGCCTGATGGCGGCTACTGGATCACCACCAGCAGCTTCAACGCCGACCCCACGGAGCAGAACTTCAAGGAACTGACCGCGCTGCTTGAGCAGCTCGCTCCGAAAGCCGAAGCACTGCAGCAGGCACCGTCGGTGGTGCTGGACGTGCGTGGCAACAGTGGCGGTGCGTCGCAATGGAGCATCGAACTGGCGCGATTGATCTGGGGCCGTGCCGCCGTGGACGCGCTGCCCGACCGCAGCTGGGTGGAGTGGCGGACCTCCGAGGCCAACATCGCCCAGTTACGCAGCTTCCTGCAGAAGCTGGAGCAAGCGCCCAACGCGTCGCCAGAGCTGCGTCGCATGCTGGAATCGGTGACGGCGGGCATGACGCAGGCACGCAGCCGGGGTGAGGCATTGTGGCGCGAGCCATCCGAAGCCAGTGCAGATACAGCATCAACCGCGGGCCCGGCCGCACCTCTGCGCAAGGGCAGGGTGGTGGTCGTGGCTGATGCCGCCTGTGGTTCGGCCTGCCTGGATGCGCTGGACCTGTGGAAGCGGCTGGGCGCGGTACAGGTGGGTGTCGAGACGTCGGCCGACAGTCTCTACATGGACGTGCGGCCGGAACAGCTGCCGAGCGGGCTGGCCAGGATCTCGGTGCCGATGAAGGTATTCCGCGGGCGGGTGCGTGGTTCGAATGAACCGCACGTGCCCGATCATCGCTATACGGGCGACATGCGCGATACGCCGGCACTGGAAGCGTGGCTGTCGACGCTGTGAGCGCGCGCAGGGCCTTGTGCAGGGCTGAATCCCGAAGGAGAAGATCGCATGAACATCCCGTCACCCAGTCCGGCCAGGTTGCCATCGCAGGCCGGAGCCTTCCGTCGCTGGATGCTGACACTCGGTGCGTTGCTCGGCGTGGCGCTGATGATGTATCTGGTGGGTGTACTTGTGCCGCTGGCCAGGCCAAGCGGCATGTACGCCGGGATGGGGGGTGATGATGTTGCTGCCGATCCTGCTGCTCTGCATGGCACTGGCGGCCATGCTGGGTGCCACGGTGGTTGCGGCGGTTGCCTGGTGGGTGGGCGTACGACGGATCGGGCTTGGGCTGGTTCTGTTGCTTGCCGCAGGAGTCAGCGCGGTCAGTTTCTTCGCGGGTTTTGATTCGCCATGATTCGACCCTTCACCGGCGTCGAGGGTTGGGCGCTGAGCACAGTGGGCGACAGGGAAATCAGCGCCGGACGTCGAACTGCTCGCTCTCCAGCAGCGCCCAGACCTCGGCCTCGCGCATGGGGCTGAAGTCTCCGGGAATGGAGTGTTTCAGCGCACCTGCCGCAAGACCGAAACGCACGGTGCTCTCTGCATCGAACCCGGACGCCAGGCCGTGCAGGATGCCTGCCGCGAATGCATCACCGCCGCCGATCCGGTCAACGATGCCGGGCAGTGGCCGGGAGGGCGCCTGCGCACGGGTTCCGTCGCGCCCCAGCAGCAACGCGCCCAGCACATGATGGTCGGCACTGACCAGCTCGCGTTGGGTGCAGGCCAGCCACTGCAGCTGCGGAAATGCTGCGAACGCGGCCGCCGCAGCCGCCTCGGTCCGCGCGATGGGGGTGTCCTGTGCGAAGCACAGCCCCAGCACCAGTTCGATGTCGCGATGGTCGGCAAAGACGATATCCGCCTCGGCGAACAGCTCCCGCAGGATGGCGGCGGCGTTGCCGCCCCACCGCTGCCAGAGCGACGGGCGATAGTTGCCGTCGAAGGACACGCGCACGCCCGCCCTGCGCGCGGCACGTACGGCGACCAATACGGATTCGGCGACATTGACGCCAAGGGCAGGACTGACGCCGGAGACATGCAGCCACTGCGCATCACGCAGCAGCGTCGGCCAGTCATGCTCGGCTGCGGTACCGTTGGCGAATGCTGAACCCGCACGGTCATAGACCACTTCGCTGGACCGCTGCAGCGCGCCGGTGGCCAGGAAGTACAGCCCCATGCGGTCGCGGTCCACTTCACGAACACCGTCCACGCCCACGCCATGCCGCCGCAGCTCGGCCACCGCATGCCGCCCCAGCGCATTGCCGGGTACGGTGCTGACCATCTGCACGTCGTGGCCCAGGCACGACAACGAGACGGCCACATTGGCTTCGGCGCCGCCGACATGGACCTGCAGCTGCGGCGTCTGCAGCAGCAGCTCGCGACCGGGCGCGCCCAGGCGCAGCAACAGCTCTCCGAAGCACACGATTCGGCTCATGGGGGCTCCTTCAGCGTGTGGCGCTGCAGCCAAGCATGCCCAGGTCGATGGCATCGGCCATGCGCCGGTAGCCTTCGTCATTGGGATGCAGATGGTCGCGGGTGATATCGGCTGGCAGTGACTCCGGCACCTTCGGATCGCGCAGCGCCGCATCGAAGTCGATGATCCCGTCGAAACCGCTGCGGCCGCTGCGTGCCCATTGGTTGATCGTGGTGCGGGTGGCGGCCGATACCGGCTCGTAGCGCTCCGAGCCGCCGAACGGGGTCAGCGTGCCCAGCCAGGCGCGGGTGCCGTGCGCATGGAGCCGTGTTGCGACCTGCTGGTAACCCAGCAGCATATCCGCCGCCGGGCGGCCGGGGATCGGCTGTGCACCTCCACCATGACGGATATCGTTGATGCCTTCGAACAGGATCACCTGATCGGCATCGGCCACCGCGATCACGTCGCGATCCAATCGTGACAGGGCGCTGTGGCTGCGGCCATGGTCGAGCAGCTTGTTGCCGCTGATGCCCTGGTTGAGCACCACAAACCTGTCCGGGCAGGCCTGCTGCAGGCGCTGCGCCAGGCGCTCGGGCCACTGGTTGAAGGTGCCACGGCGCGCGGTGGCGCCTTCCGTGATGGAATCGCCCAATGCCACGATCACCTGTGGGCGCTCGGCGCGCTGTACCAGCACCGCGGAGAACACGTTCTGCTGGTAGCTCAGGCGCACACTGTCGGCGACAGCGTCCTGCTTTCCGTCCACCATCCGCACCTCGGTACGACGTACCGCCGGGCGCGTCGGTTGCGGGAAGTAGGCGGTCACGCTGACGTCCTGCAAAGCTGTCACCGGCATCTGCACCGGATCGCTCAGCAGCGCTGCACCCACCGGCACCTCGATGACCGCGCGGCCATCCACCGTTACCGGCAGCAGTGCGGCCTTGCCGTTCTTTACTCCCACGCGCAGGTCCTCGACCCGCAAGGGCGTAGTGCCGAGCTCGTTGCTGATACGCAGGCGCAATGCATCCCCGCGGCTGCCGACGCGGATGTCCTGGCGCACGGTCTGTGCGGCGAACTGTACCGGCGCATCGGGCGTTCCGTCCTTGCGGTCGGGCGCGGGCGCGGCCGTCCAGGCAGTGACCCACACGGGGGCGGCCCACACAGCGGGCGCCGTCATGGTGGAACAGAGCGTCAATGAAAACAGAAGTGTCCAGCACTGCATGGGCAGGAGTCCAGTCGGGTGTCAGGAGAAGTAGGTGCCGCCGTTGACGTCCAGATTCGCACCGGTGATGAACGCCGCCGCATCCGATGCAAGATAGACGGCCGCATCCGCCGCTTCTTCCGGCAGGCCCTGGCGACGCAGCGGGGTGGCGCCGGCAACAGCCGTGCGCACTTCCGGCTTGGTGAACTGGTCATGGAAGCGGGTGGCGATCATGCCGCAGCAGAGCGCGTTCACGCGGATTCCCTTCGGCCCCAGTTCCTTGGCCATGGCGCGGGTGAAGGTCATCACCGCGGCCTTGGCGGTGGCGTAGATCGATGCGCCCGGGCCACCGCCATCGCGGCCGGCCTGCGATGCGAAATTGACGATGGCCGCGCCTTCACGCATGTGCGGCACCACCGCGTGCGTGGTGAGATAGGTGGAGGTGATGTTGAGGTCCATCACCGTGTGGAAAAACGCCGGGTCGATCTCGGCCAGCGGGCGACGCTGCACCATGCCACCGGCCACGTTCACCAGCAGGTCGATGCGCTCACCGAACGCGGCCTGTGCTGCAGCGACCAGGCCGGCGACGGCAGCGGCATCGGTGACGTCGGCGCGATGCACGATGGCTTGGCCACCGGCCGCCTGGATCTGCGCCAGCGTTTCCTGGGCACTGGCTTCATCATTGGCGTAGTTGATGCAGACGCGTGCACCGGCGGCAGCCAGTTTGATCGAAACGGCGCGACCGATATCGCGGCCACCACCGGTGACAATGGCCACCTTGTCCTGGAACGACATGCGGGAAACTCCTTGGTTTGCGGGGGAGTGAAAGAGGGATGCAGGCTCAACCGCCGCGGCGGTCGAGCTTCTGGATAGGCCCGGTCCACCACCACAGCGCGGCCAGCGACAGCGGCACCAGCGCAGCGACGAGGATGAAGATCGGAGCGTAGGAATGGCGGGTCAGCACCGGCACCAGCCAGGTGGTGATGAGGGTGCCGGCCACGGCGGCCAGGCCACCCAGGCCGGCGAGGGTGCCGACCGAGCGGCCGTCGAACAGATCGCCCGGCAGCGTCTGGATGTTGCCGATGGCGACCTGGAAACCGAACAGCACCGCGGCAATCGCCAGCACGGCAAACAAGGGCTGGTTGGCCAGCACTGCGCCCAGCAGGGCGGGCGCCATGATGATGCAGCCCAGGGTGATGGACAGCTTGCGGGCGCGGTCCACGCTGTGCCCGGCGCGGATCATCCGCCCGGACAGCCAACCGCCGCTGAGGCTGCCCAGCATCGCGCCGACAAATGGCACCCAGGCGAACAGGCCGATCTGCTTGATGTCGAAGCCGAACGTTTCAGCCAGGTAGATCGGCAGCCAGGACACAAACAGCCACCAGATCGGGTCCAGCAGGAAGCGGCAGGCGAGCATGCCCCAGCTCTGCCGGTGGGCCAGCAGCCCGCGGACGCTGGCCTTCGGGGCCACCTCTGTCTGTTGCCCGGCCTGGTCTTCCTGGATCAGCCGGCGCTCGGCATCGCTCACCCACGGGTGCTTGTCCGGGCCGGCGCGGTAGACAAACAGCCATGGCAGCAGCCACAGGAAGCCGATCGCACCGACCAGCACAAAGGTGCCGCGCCAGCCCAGCCACAGGTACAGGCCGGCGATGGCCGGTGCGGAGACAATCGCGCCGATCGACGCACCCGCGTTGAACACGCCCTGCGCCAATGCGCGCTCGCGCGCCGGGAACCACTCGGCATTGGCCTTGACCGCGCCTGGCCAGGCGCCCGCCTCGCTGATGCCGAGCATCGCCCGCACCAGGCTGAAGGACAGCATCGAATGGGTGATCGAGTGCAGCGCAATGGAGATCGACCACACGCTGATCGACAGGGCGAAACCCAGGCGCGTGCCGATCATGTCGAACAGGCGCCCGAACAGGAACTGGCCGGCGGCATAGAACAGCATGAACACCGTCACCAGCAGGGCGTAGTCATCCTTGGTCGCCCCCACTTCCTTGGCGATTTCCGGCCACATCACCGCCAGTGCGTTGCGGTCGATGTAGTTGATGACCGTAGCCACGGCGATCAGGCCCACGATCAGCCACCGCACCGCTGAACGCACCGGCACCTTGCGCAGGTTGGCCACCACCGCAGGGCCGTTCATTTCGCGTCCCCCTTGCTGCGGTCCATGCGCGCGTGGCTGCCGCTCCAGCGGTAGGCATGGCCGTCGACGGTCACGCTGTGCTCGCCCTTGGCGCTGCTGTCGTCGGCCACGCCCAGCGCGATGCGGGCGCCACTGGCAAGGCGCAGTTCGATCACCTCGGCATCGCTGCCACGGGTGCGCACGATGTCCTTGATGCGGCTGTCGGCGCCGTGCACGTACTCGGCGGTGCCGTTGTACTCGCCGTGCGGCTCCAGCACGCTGAAGAAGGTCACGTCCTTCTGGCCTTCCACGCGCTGCAGCAGGGCCGGTTCGCGGCGCAGGTTGAACTCCGGATCATTCGCGCCGCTTTCCACCAGCAGCGCCTGTGCTGGCGCACTGCTGGCAAAGCGGTAGGTGTAGAAGCGCCCATCCAGCAGCCAGCCCAGCGAACGCGGTTCGCTGCCGGGTTTGCTGCGTGCATCCAGCCACAGGTGCTGGTAGCCGTTGTCCTTGCCCAGCACCGGGCGCTGGGCGGGGAAGTGTTCGGCCTCGAAGCCGGTGGTGACGATGTGGCCGTTGAAGTGCATCGGCAGGTCGTAGCGCGCGGCCTTCTCGCCGTGCACCTGCAACAGATCCAGCACCACCGGCAGGCCCAGATCGGGGTGGCGCAGCAGCGCCTGGGTGCGGGTGAAGATCACGCCTGGATACGCATCGCGCATCGTTGCCGAGGCAATCTGGGTATCGGCATCAACCTGGAAGAAGCGCACCTGCGGGGCATGCTCCTCACCGCGCTTCCAGTCGCCCTTGAAATGGCTCTGCTCGTCCACCACCAGGGTGTTGTGGGCCACCGTCTGCTTGGCCCAGCTGCGGTTCTCGGCCAGGTAGATGCCGCCACGCTTGGCTTCCACGTTGAGGAAGCGGGCGGCGCCGTAGTCGGTCACCACCGGGTTGCCGTTGTCGTAGAACAGCCAGTTGAGCTTGTCGAAGTGGCCGTGTCCCATGCCCTGCATGGTGTCCTTCTGCACCAGCGCCTGGCCGCGTTCGCCGTTCATGCGCAGGATCGCCAGGCCGCCGCGATCGCCGTCGGGGCCGTCGCGCAGCAGCATCGGTCGATAGTCGAAGGGCTTGGCCTTGTTGGCGGCCAGTGCCTGCGCCACCTGCAGGCCTTCGGGTGAGAGCAGCAGGCGCTTCTGCTGCTGGGCCACCGACAGCAGGCGGTCATCGCCGGTACGCGCGTAGGCGATGCCGATGCCGGCCACCAGTTCCTCGGTATCGATGCCCTTGTCCAGGATCGCATCGTTGATCGGGAAGAACAGGCCGTCGTAGCTGGTCTGCACCAGCACGTCCACGGCCTTCAGCAGCACGCCGTCGCGGCGCGCGAAGATCTTCCGCTGCGGCTCGTTGCGCTCGATGGCGTTGGCGAACAGCAGGAACGGCGCCAACGCATAGCGCTGGTAATAGGGGCCTTCCTCGTAATAGCCATCGGGCGAGAACAGCAGGTCGATCTGCCGCAGGAAGCCGAATTGATCGTCCTTCCGGCTGCCGCGCAGGGATTGCTCCACCAGTTCCGGGTCATGCAACACGTATCCGGTCATGCCGGTGGCGGCCACCGCCCAGGTAGCGTGGTTGTGGATCTGGTCGTAGTTCTTCGGTTCGCTCGCCAGGAACTCCGCCATTGGCCGGAACACTTTCGATTCGATGGTGTCGCGGTCCTCGGCAGGCAGTGCATCACGGATCGCGTCATAGCCCTGGATGGCGTTGACCAGCCATACCGAATCGTTGAGCACCTGCCAGAACACACGGCCGGGAATCTGGCCGCGGCCTTCCGGGTGCGGGCCCAGCGTGGGGTAAAGCTTGGCGTACTGCAGCAGCATGTCGCGCGCGTAGTCCACGTAGGCCCTGTCGCCGGTCAGCCGGTACAGCGTGCCCGCCGCCAACAGTGCCTGGTAGTTGCGCTTGTGCTGTTCATGGGTGCGCCCGCCGCCCTTGTCCTTGGGCACCGGCACGTCGATGCCGGCCTTCATCATCTTCTTCAGCGTTGCCTCAGTGCGTGCCTGCTCCTTGGCGAACCATGGGTAGCGGCTGCCTTCACTGGCCATCTGCTGCCACTGTGTGGCGGAGACCAGCACCGGTGCGGCTTCGGCCTGTCGCGCGACAGCAGTGGGGGCTGCGAACAGCGATGCGGCCGGCAGCAGGGCGAAGGGGGCGGCCAAAGCCAGGGAAACGAACAGCGGCTGCAACCTCATCGATCAACTCCATTGCGGGTGCGTGACAGGGCAACTTCGCCCACCTTGGGATACCAGGCGACGCCGGTCGCCTCGCGCGCGGTCATCGCCAGGGCAGGATCGGCGCCCACGACGGGCTGGGCAGGCGTGGGCACCCATAGTCCACTGTCAGCCTGCCGAAGGCTGACGCTACGGCCCTCTACGCCTCCCGGGAACACGGTGCTGGCTGCCGGCGACTGCACGTTGCCGCTGAAGGCGATGCCAGCCAGCGAATTGGCGGCATTGGGCGGGTTCCTGCTGCTGCGGTTGACAATCAGGTTGGCGCTGAAGCGACTGCTGCTGGCGGCCACCACGATGCCCTTGGTCTCATCGTGGCCCACGCCGAAACTGATCTTCGCCACGTCCACGAAGGTATTGCGGCTGATGGTGGCATTCACCACCGGCGCATAACCGGACAGTGGCGGGCTGGCCTGCGCATCCATCACCGCCAGTGCCGAACGGTTGCTGGACCCGGCCAGCCGTTCGAAGTAGTTGTTGCTGACGATCTGATCGGCATTGATGATGCGCACGCCACCGGTGCCGGCCTTGTCGTCACCCAGGAAAACGTTGTCGATCACACGGTTCCCGTTGCCATGGCGCAGCGTGAGCGCGCCGGCAGAGCGGTAGAACACGTTGCCGCGGTAGGTGTTGCCACCGGACTTGTTGCTGACGATTTCGGTTTCGCCGTCGCACCCCTCGAACCAGTTGTTCTCGATGGTGCTGTTGGAATCGCTCAGTGAGCTGTCGCTGGTGCCGACGCGGATCGTTTCGCCACCGTTGACGCCCAGCGCCGGGCGCGGCCCGAACCAGTTGTGGTCGATACGGTGCTGGTTGTCCAGGCCCTGCGTGGCATCGCGCACCACCACCACGGTCGGCCCGGCATTGGTCTTGCCGCGCAGTTGGCTGTGGTCGAGGCGGTTGTGGCTGCCATAGAAGGAAACCCAGTAGTCCTGGTCGCTGGCATCGGGGTTGGTGTAGTCGTCAATCACCAGGCCGGTGACGCGACTGTTGCTGGCGACGGCCTTGCTCGACTCGCGGAACGCCACCACCGCATCACCCGGTGTATAGCCGTTGCGGAACACCAGGTTGGACACCTGCAGGTAGTTCCCCGCCAGGCGCAGGTCCGAGCGCCCGCTGAGGACGACCTTGCCGGCGGTCTGCGCGCGCAGCACGATCGGCGCGGCTGCCGTGCCCTGGCCCTTCAGCAGCAACCGGGCATCGTTCCAGATGCCGTCTGCCAGCACGATCTCATCGCCGGGCTGCAGCGCCGAGGCGGCGGTAGTGAACTCAGCGACATCGTGGACGAGCCAGCTGGCTGCACTTGCTGCCGAAGTGGTCAGGCACATAGCTAGACCAGTGGCCAGGCAAAACAGTGATGGATTGGTGGACGGGTGACGCGCCAGCGAGTGAATGCGCATGAAATCCTTCCAAGGACGGCTGGGCCGTCGTTTCAGGGTGGGCCTGCATACCACTTTCGGGACTGTTGTAAGCCAGCTTTCGCGCAAAGTCATGCTGCACAAGCACATTAAATTGCGATCAACTGGTATGGATAAAAGGCATTTGAATAAGCGCATACCAATTGGTTGACATTTTCATGTTGCCGTGCCGAAGCTGCGTCCCACGCCTGGCATGCAGGCGATCCTTTGGGAGGAGGAAACCATGCGGCGACCCGCCGGAGCAGTGCACAGCATCTCGTTGTCCCCCACACCCCTGATCGTGGCGCTGCTCGCCGTGCTGGCGGGCCTGCCCACGGCCCTGGCGCAATCCAGCAAGGACGCGGCAGGGCAGGATCCCACCACGCTGGACCAGGTGCAGGTCACCGGCATCCGCGAATCGATGCAGAGTTCGATCAACAAGAAGCGCGACGACACCGTCATCGCCGACGTGCTCTCGGCCGATGACATCGGCGACCTGCCGGCACCTTCGCTGGCCGATGCGATCGAGACCCTGACCGGTGCCGCCTCGACCCGCGACAAGACCGGTGCGTCGGAGATCTCGATCCGTGGCTTGGGCGCTTTTCTCAGCAGCACCAACTTCAATGGCCGCGAGATCACCAACGGCAGCGGCGACCGCTCGGTGAACTTCAACATGTTCCCGGCCGAGCTGATCAACACGGTGGCCATCTACAAGACCCAGCGTGCCGACATCATCGAAGGCGGCGTGGCCGGTACCATCGGGCTGGAAACAGTACGGCCATTGGAATACGGCAAGCGCTCGGCGCAGATCGATCTGCGTGGCAGCTGGGCCGAGTATGACAAGAAGTACCGCGACGACGACGGCATCGGCTACCGCGGCACCGCCAGCTACATCGACCAGTTCGAGTTCGGCAACGGGCAGAAGCTGGGCATTTCGCTGGGTTTCCAGCGTCTGGATGGTACTGATCCGGAAGAGAGCATCACCAGCGGTTCCACCTGGTATGCCTGCGATGGCACGCAGAACGTGGGCAATGCCAACTGCAATGAAGTGTCCGCGCAGGCCATCGCCAACGGCGCGCCGTACTACCTGGTGCCAAGCAGCCGCATCTACCGGCTCAAGCAGGAGCGCAACGATCGCCAGAGCGAGTTTGCCGCGCTGCAGTGGCGGCCCAATGACGTGGTCGAGCTGAATGTCGATTTCGAGCATACCCAGCGCAACTGGTACGAGAATCGCGGCGATCTGAGCCTGTCCAACGCTCGCCGCGGCATCACCCAGCGCGAGGTTGACGAGGACGGTATCGTGCGCCACCTGCACGGCAGCACCTCGATTGATTCCACCTCAAACCGCTACTGGCGTGGGGAGGAGTACACCGGTGGCGGCCTGAACCTGATTCTGCGCCCGACCCCGGCGTGGGAGCTGTCTACCGATCTCTCGTACTCGCACACCAATCGCCTCGACAGCGAACGCATGACCCGCCTGCGCGCCAACCAGCGTGATGTCAACAATGCCATCGTGCCCGGCATCAGCAGCGGGACCACGGGGTATGTCGACTACGACTGGGACTGGCACGGCGAGGTGCCGAGCGTTGCCCTGGCGCAGAATTTCGATCCCGGCAACTGGGACGCCTACACGGGCGCGGCGCGGGTGACTTTCAGCGCCACCGAGAATGATCACAAGATCAAGGCGGGCCGCTTCGATGCCAGCTTCATGCCGGAGTCCGGTTTCTTCACCCGCATCAAGGGCGGCGTGCGCGCCAGCCAGGCCGACTATCGCCTGCGCGACAACACCCTGGTAACCGACTACGACCAGCGCGTGGCGGCCGACAAGGCGAAGATCATCGCCGCCAACCAGGCCTGCCGCGCGCCGTTTCCACAGGATGACTTCATGGATGCCGCCAGCGGCAACACGATTTCGTCCTGGGCGTACTTCGATCCGAACTGCCTGTACCAGTCGTTCCGTGGCAGCCTCGACAGCGGATTGGACCCGGGCTTCCAGGATCCGAACAATGTCGATATCACCGAGAAGACCCGCGCGCTCTATCTGTTGGGTGAGTTCAGCAGCAGCCTGTTCGGTTTGCCGGTGACCGGCAACCTCGGCCTGCGCTGGGTGAAGACCGATGTTCGCTCCGAAGGCGTGCGTACCGGCCTGCGCATTGAAGACAACGGCGACGGGACGATCCGCCTGCAACCCACCGGCGAGTACAGCACGCAGGTGTTCAAGGCGGGCAACGACAAGCTGCTGCCCAGCCTCAACGCCGCGTTCGAGCTGCGGCCGGACGTCCTGCTGCGGGTCGGCGCCTACCGCGCGATGTCCCGCCCGGACATCGCCGCGCTGGGTGCCGGGCGCACCATCAACGTCAGCAGCGACGCCACCTACGGCAACCTGGCCGATGCGCTGGATGACATCAGCGCCAGTGGCAACCCAGCGGCACAGCCGCTGATGTCCTGGAACGGCGACCTGTCACTGGAGTGGTACCCGAACCCGGACACGATGCTGGCCGGCGCGGTGTACTGGAAGCAGTTCAACGGCGGCACCGCCACTGCGCTGGTGCCGGAGACCTACACCATCGACGGCCAGAGTGTGACCGTGCCGGTGCGGCAGCAGGTGACCACCGACGAGGACAGCACGCTGACCGGCTTCGAGCTGACCGCCACGCATCGACTGTCGTACCTGCCCAAGCCGTTCGATGGGCTGGGCTTCAAGGTCAGCTACAACTACGCCGATGCCGACTATCAGACCCAGGACTCACGACTGGGCGAACAGCTGGCCAGTGATGGCACGATCATTCCGGCGATCGTGCCGCCGGCCGGTCTCAGCGGCTTCTCGCGACACGTCCTGTCCGGCTCGATCTACTGGGACGTCGGACGCTTCAACATCCAGGCCATCGGCAAGTTCCGCTCGCACTACTACCAGGACTTCACCGGCAACACCGCGCAGCAGAACCGCTACTACGATGACAACACCAGCGTGGACCTGCGCCTGCGCTACCGGGTGAACAAGCAGTTGTCGCTGTCGCTGGAGCTGATGAACCTGACCAACGAGCCGCGCGTGGCCTACCAGCCGCTTTATGGAAACTTCCGCGAAGTGGTGACCTACGGGCGGCGTGCGTATTTCGGTGTACGATACAAGTTCTGAACAGGGCGGCGCGGCCAGTGGTCGCGCCGTCGCTCCAACCGGACCCTTGCCGGCCGCGGTGGCAGGGCAGGGGCCGGGAAGGAATCGCCAAGGGTCAGCCGCATGTCCGCCAACCGCCTTTACCAGACCATCGCTGCCAAGCTCCGCAAGCTGATCGAGGACGGCGAATTTCCGCCGGGCTCGCGGCTGCCGGGCGAGCGTGAACTGGCCGAACGGTTCGGTGTCAGCAGGGTGACCATCCGCGAAGCCGAGATCGCACTGGAAGCACAGGGCTGGATCGCCATCCGGATCGGATCGGGCGTGCATGTGAAGCCGCGCCCGACGCAGGCTCCGGGCGGGTTGCCGGATGTCAGTGCCTTCGACCTCACTGCCGCCCGCGCGGTGTTCGAGGCCGAGGCTGCCGCTCTTGCTGCAAGCAATCTGGATGATGCCGGCATTGCCGAGCTTCAGGCGTTGGCCGAAGCGCTGTGCCGTCGCGACCTGAGCGACGCGGAAGCCGGCGAGTATGATCGCCGTTTCCACCTGGCCATCGCACGGCTTTCCGGTAACCCGGTGGTGGAATTCTTCGTGCAGCAGATCTGGCGCATGCGCAGCGAACTGCCGCGGGTGACCGAGGTCTATGCACGGGTCTGCCATGATGATGGCGCCAGCCGCGCCGACGAGCACATGGCGATCTTCGAAGCCTTGCGTGCGCGTGATCCGGTGGCCGCGCGCAATGCCATGCGTCATCATTTCCAGCGCCTGTTCGAAGCCATGCTGCAGGCGACCGAGAGCCAGGCGCTGGAGGAGATCCGCCGCCGCACGCAGCAGGACCGCGAACGGTTCATGGCGACGACGCGGATCTGAGCGACCATCCTGAGCGCAGCTTGTTGCGCGTCGTCTACCGTGCCAGTGCCGGGCTCTGGCCTTGGCTGGCTGCGCGTGCGAACTAGCGACCCGCTGAGAGGTGATCACTGAGAGTGGTACGCGCCTCGCCGTGTCCGTGTCTGTTAGGCCCTGTGGCGTTTGGGCAATAGCTTGACCACGAGGCTGGTCAGAAAAAGAGGCCAACAAACCCAGCCCATCAAACGCACCGCTAAAAGTGTCCAGTAGGAGACGGTGCCCGCCCGCACTTCACCGAGGGGCTTGAGCCCGAGATCGATCATCGGAATGCTACTACGTAGTACATGTTGAAGAGCATCTATAAATACATGGCTCGAGACCGGAGTAAAGTCTGTGTTGTAGAAGCGCAGCACGACGAGAAGTGCGATCAGGGCGATTATGCTCCAATAGAGGAGAACCTGTCCGCTACGGGTTCCGTAACGAAGGAGATGGTAGTGGGCGGAGGAAACGGAACGCCCCCAAAGTGGCAGTATGCCGGCCTCCTTGCGCCTCCACATGACATGGAAACGATCGGCTTCTGAGAGCTTCCCGGAGTTCTCAAGTCGCTGCTCAAATTCAATGCAGGCAGCTCGATCAAACTCAATAGATGCGTTGATAACTCCCATGAACCCCTCGGCATCTTCCCTGGTAATGCCCCAGGACGCAATTCTCGCCGCAGAGAACTTCAGTGGTGTCGGTAGATGGCCTCCAAAGCTGACCTCTTCAATGACACTGTCACCAAGGTCAAGTGCAGTACGCTTGGAATTTTCAAACTGGCTGGCTACTGCATTCAACGCCCCTGAGACCCTGAGTCCTTTCGCACTGACACATGCATCAGTGGAGGAAGCGGTACAATCAAAGTAGGCGTGGATCAGATTGACACTCGACCAACTGCCACCAGATAGATCGATCGAGTTGATCTTTGATATGGCCCGCAGTTCCCATAGCTCGCGCATGCATCGCCGACCCTCTGAGGGATCACAATCGCGTAGATCTGACCTCAAGTTCTTCGCAAAGTCTGCCAGTCGAGCGTCCTTGATATCCACGCCATTGCAGGCTGCGTCGTAAACCTCCAGTGCCGCGGCGCCACGCACGGATGTGGCTTCAATCCTCTGTATCTCACTGGAGATTACTCGAACGTACTGTTCAACAGTCGTGGATCTGAGGATGAATTCCTCCAGCTGCGCGCTGATCAACCTTGTTGCACCTACCATCGAGTAACCAAGGTACAGCTGTTTTGCGACAAGGCCCTCGACGCAGACAAGATTTGCTATCCGGGCGCGGCGCAGATCAACTGTAAGTTGGCGCGCGGGAGTCTGCTGAACTCCCAGGAGGGTGATGTCCGTCGCGGTCAGTCCGTAGAAGTCCAGGTCGCCTGTCCTGACTTTGCTCAGCGCAACATCTCGCTGGACGACGCAGCCATAGAAACGGATGCTCTCCGCCTCAACCTGGTCGATAAGAATTGAGCTGGAGTGGACGCTCGACGCAGCTATGCTGCCGCCATTGCTTCTCTGAGCAGGCGCCATGTCGACTATCTGCAGCGTGCCGTCGATACGGCTTCCGTCAAGGCTGATGCATTCATACTTTCCAATCACGTGGGTACCGTTGTCGCGGGCAGCGACAATTCTCAGATCCCCATGAACGGCGCTGGCGCGACCATAGATGCGTTTGGAAGACTCGCCTTCCTTGAGTTGGACGGTTACGTTTCCGAGGCACTCAAGCCTTTCGAAAATAACGAACTGCGTTGAATTCGATTCATGTGCCAGAAATATGTTCAGAGAGCCTTCCAGCTTTGCGAAAGAGACAAAGACATTCGCTACGTTGTGATGCCCCTCTCCGATACTGGTCGGGCCGCTGATTCTTGCGTAGTCGAGACAGACCGCATTGCCGAGAAACTCCCCTGCTTTCGGCGTGACCGTCAAACCTCCCGACACCTCAATGCCTATAAGGTCCAGGCCGGAGTACTCCAGAGTGAGGTCGGGCCCCCGATCGCCCTGAAAGAAGACATGCGAGCGTGCACAGGACCGATTGATGTCTATCAGCTCCACACCCCCGCGGCAGATCGCTCCACGCATCGACAGACCACCACTGGTGAATGCCAGATCCCGTATGCTGATCCGGCCATCAATAGAGGCTCCGCGCAGCGTGAGAGGGCCGGAGGAGCATCCGATGAGAGTCAGGGGGCCATCCAGTCGGCAGCCCGACCAATCGGTGTTCTTGAGCTGCTGATTTCTGATCTTCACCGCGCCGGATACAGACATTCCGGCTACCGGCTCGTCTCCTGCAATGACTCGCGCAACAAATTCTTCTGCCGTCAGCATCGTCCTTCCCTTGGAAAGCGTGCGTTCGAAACGGGCTGACGCCATGTCGGCTTCAAGCGGCTCCGTCCGCTACGATAGTCCGGAGTATACCTGTCGTACTGTGATTCAGTGTGCTAGCTCTTTGCAGGATTGAACGGGGCTGAACGGTATCGGTGGCCGCCCGTTCTACAACCAATGCGCTTTCCTCAAGTAGTACCCGGAGCGGCTGTCGGATCATGCAGCCCCCGCAGCTTCTTCTTGTTGATCTTCCCCACGCTGGTGCGCTCGATCGCATCTACGAAATTGACCCGCTCCGGAATCGCATAGCGTGAGATATCCCCGGCGCGGCTGCGTGCTGCGATCAGTTCGATGATCTCCGCTTCGGCCACATGGCTCCCCGGCTTCCTGACCACCAGCGGCAATGGCCGCTCGCCCCATTTCGTGTCGGTGATGCCGATCACCGCGACTTCACTGACCGCCGGATGCAGGGCGATGATGTCTTCCAGGGCCAGCGAGGAGATCCACTCGCCGCCGGTCTTGATCACATCCTTGATGCGGTCCGTCACCCTCAGATAGCCGCTTTCATCGATGTTGCCGATGTCCCCGGTATGCAGATAGCCGCCTGCCCACAGTGCTGCAGATGCATCCGGATTGTGCAGGTAGCCCTGGGTGAGCCACGGCGCTCGCACCACGACCTCGCCGGTGGCGATGCCATCGTGGGCGACATCCTTCATGTCCGGGTCGACGATGCGCAGGTCCACCAGCGGCACCGGTATGCCAGCCTTGGTGCGCAGCGAAAGAACCTCATCCACATCGGCCACGGCATCCGAATCGATCTGTGCCAAGGTAAGCAGCGGGCAGGTCTCGGACATGCCGTAGCCACCGAAGATGTCGATGCCCCGCGCCAATGCACGCTGGGCCAGGGCACGGGGCAGGGCGGCACCGCCGATGATCACCTTCCAGTTGCCCAGGTCGGTGTCGGCCGCGTCCGGGTGTTCCAGCAGCATGTGCAGGATGGTTGGCACGCAGTGCGAGAAGGTCACCTTCTCACGGGCGATCAATGCCAACAGCTTCGCGGGCAGGTAGCGCCCCGGGTAGACCTGCTTGATGCCCAGCAGCGTGGCCACGTAGGGCAGGCCCCAGGCGTGCACATGGAACATGGGGGTGATCGGCATGTAGACATCACCTCGATGCAGGCGCCCCTGGTTGGCCGCGCTGCCCAGTGCCGCCATGCCCGTCAGCGAGTGCAGGACCAGTTGCCGATGGCTGAAGTGGACCCCCTTGGGCAGGCCGGTGGTGCCGGTGGTGTAGAACACCGTGGCTCGGGTGTTTTCGTCGAAGTCCGGGAAATCGGTGACTGCGGGTGCCATGCGCAGACCTGCTTCGTACTCGGTCACGAAACCTTCCGGCAGCGGGCCGCCGACGTCATCCAGCAGGACGCGCACGTTCAGGTCCGGCAGCTGTTCGTCGATGGCTTGCAGTATCGGCAGAAACTCGCGATTGGCGACGATCACCCGCGCCCCGCTGTGGTTGAGCGTGTAGGCAATCTGTTCGGGTGCCAGGCGGATGTTCACCATCATCAGCACCGCACCGATCATCGGAACGGCGAAGTAGGCCTCCAGGTAGCGATGGCTGTCCCAGTCCATCACCGCCACGGTGTCGCCCTGCTTGACCCCCAGCGAGGTCAACAGGCCTGCCAGCTGGCCGATGCGCGCCTGTAACGTGCGGTAATCGAAGCGGACCGAGTCGCCGTAGACAATCTCCTGGCCCGGGCTCACTGCCAATGGCGTGTGCAGCAGTTGCTTGATCAGCAGTGGATAGGCGGAGGCGTCGGGGGCAGGGGGGAATGACATGGTGTGTCCTCGTGGGCGGCGCCTCGGTTGACGCCCTTCGTGCCACCACACTATCTGCACGACCGCCTGGCGCCAGCGTACCTAGGTACGCCTTCCCAAAGGCGAACGATTTGCTACTCTCGTCTGGACATGCCAACCCTGCTCATCGCTGACGATCACCCCTTGTTCCGCGCGGCACTGCATCGCGCGGCCGAAGAGGCAGTTGCCGATCTGCAGATCAGCGAGGCTGACTCCCTGGACAGCGTGCTCGACGTGCTTGAACGCCAACAGATCGACCTGATGCTGCTGGACCTGCATATGCCGGGCAATCATGGACTGGCCGGCCTCGCCACCATTCGCGCACTTCAGCCAGGCCTGGCGATCATCATCGTCTCGGCCAATGAAGAGCCGCAGGTGATCCGCCGCGCCATCGACCTTGGTGCCGCCGGCTATCTGCCCAAGAGTTCGGGGCTGAACGAGCTGCAGGCGGCACTGCAGTCCGTGCTGGATGGCGAGCGTTGGATCCCGGCACTACTGCGTGAGCCGGTGGCGCGCGTGGTGCCCTTCAGCAAGGATGCCGATCTGGCTGTGCGGCTGGCCAGCCTGTCCGCACATCAGTACCGGGTGCTGAGCCTGGTGGCCGAAGGGCTGCTCAACAAGCAGATTGCCGATCGCCTTGGTGTGCAGCTGCGAACGGTGAAGGCACACATGACCCGCATCATGGAACGGCTCGGGGTCCGCAATCGTGCGCAGGCAATCCGGGTGCTGCATGAAATGGGCCTGGCCGACCCCTCCCGCCAGATCGAAGAGTCGCGCAGCCCCTGAGTCGTCAGGTAGTGCTCGTGGCACCGGCTACCAGCAGGTGATTGATTGCCCAACGCAGCGCCAACGGCTTGAAGGGCTTGTTCAGCAGCGAGAGGCCGGCGCCACGCACCGCCTCACGGGTCTCGCCGCCGGTGTCCGCACTGAGGATCACCGTCGGTCGCGGCCCCTTCATGCCCGCCAGTCGCTTCCACAGCGCGACACCGGTATCGCCCTCATCCAGGTGATAGTCGAACAGCCACAGCGCCGCATCATGCGCCGACGAACCGATGCCATCCACATCACGCGCCGCGATGACATCGCAGCCCCAGGACAGCAGCAACTGCTGCATTGCCGCCAGCGCGTCCGCATCGTTGTCGACCACCAGTACGCGGATACCCCTGAGCGTGCTGCTGCCGCTGGCAGAAGATTCGATCCGCGGCACCGCGGGCGCTGCAACCCGCGCCACGGCGATGGAGAATACCGAGCCTTGGCCCACTCTGCTCTGCAGCTGCAAAGGGGCATGCAGCAGATCGGCGATGCGGTGTGCAATGGTCAGGCCAAGCCCCAGGCCCTGGCCGTTGCTGCGATCAACGCGATGGAATTCCTCGAACACCGCTGCCTGCTGCTCGTCCGTAATTCCAGGGCCCGTGTCGTGCACCCCGATGGACAGCAATTGCCCATTGCGGCGCACGCCCAGCAACACGCCTCCATGGCGGGTGTAACGGATGGCATTGGCCAGGAAATTCTGCAGCACACGGCGCAGCAGCAACGGATCGCTCAGGACCCAGGCGCGGGTCCGCAGGTAGCGGAACTGCAGCCCACGCGCCGCTGCCAGCACCGCGAACTCCTGTGCGAGCGGATCGAGCACCGTTGAAAGCGCGAAGGGGCGCGGATCCGCGACCAGCCCGCCGGCCTCCAGCCGGGAGATATCCAGCAGCCCGGACAGCAGGTCGTTGGTGGAGTCCAGCGCGCCACGGATCTGGCGCAGGAAGCTGTCGAGGAACTCCGATTCAATGTGCTGCGACATTGCGTCGGTCAACAGCTGAGCAGCATGCAGTGGTTGGATCAGGTCGTGACCGACCGCGGTCAGGAAACGGGTTTTCGCAACGTTCGCGCGTTCGGCGGCGTGCACCGCGTGCTCCAGCCGTGCGGTGCGGTCCTGCACGCGGCGCTCCAGGGTTTCGTTGCTGCGCTTGAGCGCTTCTTCGGCGCGCCGGAAGGCGGTGACGTCGGTGAAGGTGGCCACATAGCCACCGCCCGGCATCGGGTTGCCACGGATCTCGACGATGGTGTCATCGGGGAAGATCCGCTCGGACAGATGTGGCGTGCCGCGCCGCATGTGTGCGACGCGACGCTGCAAGGCCTTGTCGCGGGAGTCACCAGGGCCGTCACCGATCTTCAGTTCGGCCAGCGCCCACGCTGTCAGATTGACCACCGGCTGCCCAACCTGCAGCAACTCGGGCGGAAACTTGAACAACGCAGCATAGCGGCTGTTCCAGGCCACCAGCTGCAGCTGCGCGTCGACCACGCTGATGCCCTGGCTCATGTTCTCCAGCGCCGCCTCCAGCAGGCGCTGGTTGAAGCGCAGCACCTGGGTCGCTTCGCCGACCGCGCGGGTCACTGCATCCAGTGGCGCGGTGCCGCCGTCGCGTGCCGCTTCCACCAGCAGGCGCGCCATGCCCGCACCAACCACGGCGGTCAGCTCACGTTCGACCGCCGTGACCCGGTCGTCATCCAGCATCTGTCCTGCAGGGCCCTCCATCAGCTGGCGCGCACGCTCCTGGCCGAGGAAGCGCCCGGCGGTCCTGCGCAACGAGGCTGCAGCCACCGCGTCGCGCCGCCGGGGCTGCGATGGGCGCACCGCCCGCGATACCAGGACAACCGCCAACAGGTTGATCACCAGGCTTGCACCCATGCTGATGGCGATATGCCCCGGCTGCACGCGCAGCGAAACGACGGCCAGCCAGTGCAGACCATCGGGGCTGGCGGTTGGTGGCGTGGCAGGGATCACCATCGGCAGCAGCACCAGCCACAGCCAGGCCAATGACCCCAGCACGATGCCGGCGATGATGGCCGGGGAGGGCGTGCGCGGGCGATACACCGCCAGCAGGACCGCCGGCGCAAGCTGCGAGAGTGCCGTAAAGGACATCAGTCCGAAATCGCTGAGTGCCTCGGTGTCACTCATCGCCCGGCTGTACAGCCACGCCATCAGGAACACGGCGAGGATGCCGGCACGGCGGAACGCCAGCACGCGCGGGCGCAGATCGGCCACCGCCGCGCCGCCAGCGATGCCGTCCAGCAGCCGCGAGCCGAACCCATGGTTGCCAAGCATGATCGACAGGGTCAGCCCGGACAGGATCATCATGCCGGTGGCCGCGCTCAGGCTGCCCAGATAGGCCAGCAGCGCCAGCAGATGATGGCCACCGGCCTGCGGCAGCGCCAGCACGTACAGGTCGGGCGGCACCGATGCGGGCAGCTGCGCGGCGCCAGCCAATGCCATCGGCACCGACGGCAGCCCGATCAGCAGCAGGTAGACCGGAAACATCCAGCGGGCGGTCTTCAGGTCCGAGGTCTGGCGAAGCTCGACCACGCCGACGTGGAACTGGTGCGGCAGGGTGAACGCGGAGATCGCCCCCAGCGCAACCATGGTGAGATAGTCCGGCACGATGGCGGGGGGCGGCAGCTGCGCCATCTTCTCCAGCAGCGGTGTGCCGGCCTTGTGCACGGACAGCGCCGCATACAGGCCAATGGCCAGCAGCGCCACCAGCTTCAACACCGACTCCAGGCCCAGCGCGACCACGATACCGCGATTGGGCTCGGTGGCCGAGGCCTTGCGGGCGCCGAACAGCAGCGTGAACGCGGCCATCGTCAGCGCGAACCAGAACGACATGTCCAGCTGCGCACCGGCAGGCGCGAACCGATCACCGAGCAGGGCACCCAGCCCCTGGCTGACGGCTTTCAGCTGCAGTGCGATGTAGGGAATGATGCCGAACAGCGCCACCAGGGTGATGGTGAAGCCGAGGCCGCGATCGGCGCGCAGTCGCGCGACAACCAGATCGGCGATGGTGGCACTGTTGTGCTGTTTGGCCAGCCGCCCGAGGCGGAGCAGGAACGGCAGGCCAAAAGCAAAGATCAGCGCCATGCCGGCCAGGGTCGGTGGAATCGGGAAGCCCCATTGCAGACCTTGCGACGCCGCGCCGTAGTAGGTCCACGCGGTGCAGTGCACGGCCAGCGACAGCGCATAGATGAGCGGCCACACGTTCGAAAGCCGGTCCCCCCGGCGCTCGCCCCACAGCGCCACGCCAAACAGCAGTGCGGTCCATGCAATGCAGGCGAAGAGGACGATGGAAGGCGTCAACATCGCTCCAGTGTAGGGATAGAACCGGGCAGGGAGGGGCTAAGGGATGAGCACGATCAGTGACAGCTGCTCAGCAACCAGTGCAAGCTCGCCATCGGCAACCCGCTCGACGGCCTTGCGCTGGGTCAGCAGCCACTGGCCCGGCTGGCGCGCGTCCAGCGACACCAGCTGCGAGCGTACCTGTACCTCGGACCCGCTCGGCACCGGCGCCAGGAAGCGCACCTTGTTCAAGCCGTAGTTGAGCACATGGGCGATGCCGGGGAAGCCGGCGAGGGCGGCCACATCGTCCTCCACCGTCAGCGAGAGCAACAGGAAGCCGTGTGCGATGGTACGCCCGCCCGGCATCTGTGCCTGCGCCCGCGCTGGATCGACATGGATCCAGTTGTGGTCACCAGTGGCGTTGGCAAAGGCATCGATGCGTGACTGGTCCACGCAGGTCACGCCACTCAACCGCTCGCTGGCCGCCCACTGCTGCAACGCCTGCAGGGCGGGTGGTAGTTCGCTGTCCGCACTCACGCCACACGCTCCAGCAAGGTCAGGATCGCGTCACGTGCCTCAGGCTCGGACAGCATCGGCGCGTGCCCCACATCCGGCACTTCCACCAGGCGGGCACTTTCCGAGGTGGCCGCCATCTGCCGCGCGACATCGGCCGGCAGAATGTCGGACAGCGCTCCGCGGACCACCAGCACCGGCACCCGTGCGGTCAGCCCGCGTACCGCACGCCACAGCACCGGCCGCAGCAACCACAGCAGCCAGGGACGTGTGGTTCGGATCACCGCCGGGTCGTAATCCAGCTCCAGCAGGCCATCGCTGCGTGGGCGGAAGGTGCGCACGGCCATCGCCCGCCAGTCGTCGTTACTGAAGCGAGGAAACGCGGCCCTGCCGATCGACGCCACATAGGCGGTGGCCTGCTCCAGATCCATCGGCGGCACCGGCTTGCCGGCGTACTTGCCGATCCGTGCCAGCGCCTCGCGTGGCACCCTGGGGCCAGCATCGTTGAGCACTGCCCCAGCAATCCGCTCAGGTGCACGGGAGGCGAGGGTAATGGTCACCAGCACGCCCAGCGAGGTGCCGACGAACACAGCCTTGTCGATGTTCTGCGAGCGCAGCAGCGCGACCATGTCATCCGCATAGGCGCGCGGGTTGTAGCTGGACGGATCATGCGCACGTTCTGAACCGGCGCGGCCACGCAGATCGACGGCGATCACGCGCCAGCCCTCGGCGGTGAGTGTTTCGGCCAGTGCATCGAAATCGGCACCATTGCGGGTCAGGCCGGGGATGCAGACCACGGTGCCGCGGGGCGCCTGCCGGGCGTCCGCTGCATGGTCACGCGCATGCAGGCGCAATCCATCATTGCTGTTCCAGTACAGGTCGTCGTAAGACTGCGTCATGCAGAAGCTTCCTGAAGATCGTAACGGATGCGCTAGAAATCGTAGCGGACGCTGAGGCTATATTGGCGCGGCGGGCCATAGAAGCCAATCAGCGTGCCGACTGCAGGAATGTTGTAGCCAGTGGTGCGGTACTCCTTGTCAGTCAGGTTGGTGCCCTGCAGCGAGAAGGTCCACGCATCATCCAGGCGCCAGATGACGCCGGCATTGACCAGGCCGTAGCCATCCTGCTTGATCACCGGACTCAGGTCGGTGGTCGGCCACACCTCGCTCTGGTAGCTGTAGCTCACCCGTGCCGACAGATTGCTGCCATTGGCCAGCTCGGTGCGGTACTCCACGTTGAGCGCACCCGAGAATTCCGGTGCATTGGTGAACTTCATCTGCTTGGCTACATTGATGCCACGGTCCATGTACTCGTCGTACTTGGTATCCAGCCAGGCAAGATTGCCGGAGATCAACCAGTGCTGGCTGGGCAGGTACTGGTACTCGACCTCGAGGCCCTTGACGGTACCCGCGCCGGCATTGGTGAAGTCGCCGAAGAAGGAATCGTCGATGCCATCGCCATTGGTGTCCAGGCCGGTGAACACCGACAGCTGGATGTCCTTGTACTTGTTGTAGAAGGCCGACAGATTGAGGAACAGGCGCTGGTCGAGGAAGGCCATCTTGCTGCCGACTTCGTAGCTGTCCACGGTCTCGTCGTCGAACGGCTCGGCCGAGCGCGGCACCGCCACGGCGTTGGCGCGGATGTTGTAGCCGCCGGACTTGAAGCCACGCGTGGCCAGCCCGTAGACCATGATGTCCGGGGTGATCTGGTAGTCCAGCGAGACCTTGGGCGAGACGTTCTTGAAGTTGGTCTTCTTGTCGAAGTCCGCGGTCACCGCCACCGGCCGGCTGAAGCCCGGGTCGGCGTACAGGCGGTTGAGCACGATCGCGCGCTTGTCCTCGTCGGTGTAGCGGGCGCCGACATCGAGCTTCAGCTTGCTGGTCAGGTCGAAGGTCCAGTCCGCATACAGCGCGATGCTGTCGGTCAGCACCTTGCCCTGGTTGTCGGCGAACTGGGCACTGAAGTAGTTGTTCTGGATCTGGCCACCGGCCTCGCCACTGAACTGGTACAGGCCGACCACGCCGCGCACGCGGCCGCCGGCGTCGTAGTTCAACTGCACTTCGTTACTGACCTGGTCGTCGTGATAGGTGCCGCCCACGTCGGCCAGCTTGATCGGCGTGGTATCGAAGTCGATGTTGGCTTCGCTGTCCGATTCACGCTTGGCCACCACGTACTTCACCGCGATATCCTCGTTCGGCCGCCAGTTCACCGTGGCCGAAGCGCCCTTGGTTTCCACGTTGTTGAGGTTGCGCATGCCCGAGCGGATGTCGTAGCGACTGTCCATCGGCGGGTAGGTGCGCCGGAATGGATTGGGCGCCAGCATCTTCGAGCCGCGCATGCCCGACTGGTCATCGATCCAGTCCAGCGCGAACTGCACGTCGAAGTCGTCGCCTGCGTATGCCCCCAGGTTCAGGCGTGCCGCGTTGATCTGCTTGTCGCTGACCGGCTGGCCGTTGAAGGTGTTCTCACCAAACCCGTCGTGGTTCATGCTGGCCACCGCCACGCGGGCGCGCAGACCACTGTCGGCGCCACCCATCGGGCCACCGATGGCCGCTTTCGCATCCAGCTGGCTGTAGTTGCCCACGGTGATCTGGGCGAAGCCCTCGGTCTGGGTGGGCAGGCCGCGCGAGATGTACTTGATCGCACCGCCGATGGTGTTCTTGCCATACAGCGTACCCTGCGGGCCGCGCAGCACCTCGATGCGCGAGACATCGAACACATCCAGCAGCGCGCCCTGCGGGCGTGCGATGTAGACATCATCCAGATAGATGCCCACGCCCGGGTCCGCGCCCCAGGTGGGGTCGGACTGGCCGATGCCGCGGATGTAGGCGGTGACCGTGCTGCTGGCGCCGCGGGCCGCGTAGATGGTCAGGTTCGGCACCTGCGCGTCCAGGTCGCTGATGTCCTGGACATTCATCCTGTCCAGCGCCTCCGACGTGAAGGCGGTGACTGCCACCGGCACTTCCTGCAGGGTTTCCTCGCGCTTGCGCGCGGTGACCTTGATGCTGTCCAGGTTGGTCGGCGAAGCGGACCTGCCTGCCGTCGGTGCGTCCTGTGCCAGTACTGGCCCTGTGGCCAGCAGCGCGCCGATCATGAGACTCAAACAATTCCGTTTCATTCGGTCCTCCCCCAGGCATGAACGTGCGGATGGCCCATTGCCACCCCTGCAGCCAAGGCTAGCGGTGTCATCGGCCGGCAGCGAGTGGACCTAGGTCCAGTCGGCGGCGGCCCGCCGATGCGGATACTGGGTGCGCCCCCAGCCGGAAGCGGTCTCCGGTACTACTTCATCCACGACTCACGCACGAGGATCTGGTCATGAAATCCGGAATCGATTCGATCAAGGTGGTACTGCTGGTGTTGTGTGCTTGGCTGGCGACGGTGGGCAGCGCGGTTGCCGCCGGTCCGGCCGGGCATTGGGATGTCGGCCTGTATGGCAATCTGTTCGGTGCCCGCGAGTACCAGGTGTGGGTACCGGCCGGCTACGACGACAGCCAGCCGCTGCCGCTGCTGCTGGTGCTGCATGGCTGCGTAACCGGGCCCAACCTGATGGGCGAGGCGTCCGGCTTCAATGATGTGGCCGACACCGAAGGGTTCATCGTGGTCTACCCCCGGCAGAACGTCACCTCCAATCCGGCCCGCTGCTGGAACTGGCAACTGCCGATCAACCAGGCGCGCGACAGCGGCGAGGCCTCGATCCTGGCCGGCATCGTGGACAAGGTGAAAGCGGGCTACAGCGTGGATCCGCACCGGGTCTATGTCACCGGCATCTCGGCAGGCGGTGCGATGACCTCGATCATGCTGGCCTGCTACTCGGATGTGTTCGCTGCCGGCGCCATCCACTCCGGTGGCATGTTCAAGGGGGCGACCACCATTTCCGGTAGCGCCTATGCGTTGCTGGCTGGCAGCATCTATTCGCCTGACAGCAATGGCCGGCTGGCGTGGCAGTGTTCGGGTTCGCCGTCGCCGCGACCGCTGCCAGTGCTGGTGTTCCATGGCAGCGCCGATCTCACCGTCAATCCGGTGAATGGCCAGCAGGCCGTGCGCCAGTTCCTGCAGACCAATGATCTGGCCGATGACGGTCTGGACAACGATTCGGTGAAGTACGTGCCGACCAGCACCTATCACGGCCAGGTGCCAGGCGGACGCGCGTATACGGTGGACACCTACGCCTACGGTGGCAGAACGCTGGTGCAGCACTATGTGGTGCAGGGCATGGGCCATGCGTGGAGCGGCAGCCAGTCCGGTCTGCCGTTCACCGACCCGAAAGGGCCGGATGCCACGCTGATCACCTGGCTGTTCCTGAAAGACTACCAACGCTGAAGGGAAGGGCGGTCCTTGCCGGTGCGGGAGCCATGCGCTCCCGCATCCGTCAACGCAACGCCTGCGGCCGCTGATCGTCAGCGTCCGATACCGGCTGCCGAGTGCCCCGTTCCGCCAGGAAGCGCTTGGGTGGTGCCCCCACGGTCTTGCGGAACATGGTTACGAACGCACCGGCGCTGTCATAGCCCAGGTGATCCGCGATGGCCTGTACTGTCCTGCCTTTGGCCAGCATCGGCAGTGCCACCACCACATGCAGCTGCCTGCGCCAGCGCCTTACGCTCAAGCCGGTTTCGCCGGAGAACAGGCGCGACATGTTGCGCTCGCTCATTCCAATCCGGCTCGCCCAGACATCAAGCGTTGCCCGTTCGGCCGGTGCGTCCAGCATCGCATTGGCCAGCCGGCGCAACCTCGCATCGGATGGCATGGGCAGATGGAGCCACTCCGGTGGCGCAGCGATCAGCTCATCCAGGAACACGGCCATCAGCCGGTCCTGCGCGCCATCGGGTTCACAGTGCTGGGGAAGGGCAGACGCGCGCACCAGCAGGGCCTGCATGAACGGGGTGATCGCCATCGCAGTGCAGTGCGCCGGCAGTCCCGGGACGGCACCGGGTTCGACGAACACCACGAAGCCATGCGGCCGTCCACTGCTGCTGGCCCGATGGGACAGACCACCGGGAATCCAGATCGCGCCCTGGGGAGGAACCACCCATAGACCTGCTGCGGTCTCCAGCATGATCAAGCCACGCGTGGCGACCAGCAGCTGTGCCTTCCGATGCGCATGGAAGGGCATTTCCCAGGCATCGGGAATGGGATCGAGCCCAAGCACCATGACCGGAAGATCGACACGGTCAGGGTATTCAGGCCCAACCCCGCTCAGTCCTGCAATCGAAATCTCCACGCCAGTGCCTAGGTCCCAAAGGCATGCCGGGCAGTACGCTGGTGCTCACTCGTCATCGCATGCAGACCCCGGTTGGCGCCTGTGCCAGACACAGATCAGTCCCATCAGGACATGGACGATGGGGGCGTCCTTTCCTGCGGGTTCGGCAGCCCGTGGCTGTTCAATCACGCTGGCATCCTCTCTGGTTGAGGATGGGAAGCGTATGGGGCAACCCTGCAGGCGTCATTCGACAGTTCCGCCAGGTGATTCACCAATCCGGCCATCTCTGCCGGTGCGGCCGAGGCAGAGATGGGGCCGACCGATCACAGTGCCGGAACCGTGATCCTCTGCAGGTCGAGCTTGGCCCTGAGGGCGTAGTGCTTGCGGGTGACCGGCACGACGCACGTCAGGCGGGGATCGACATAGTCCTTGAACAGTGGCGGCCGCGCAGAAGACAGGTAGAACCCGCGATCCTGCTTGACCGCTGCCGGCAGCAGAACCTCGCTGAGGTCACCGTCGGAGGCATCGGTCACCAGGCAGGGCGCGTGGCGGAACCCGAGCCTGCGCAGCAGGTACAGGCGGTGGGAGCCATTTGTCAGCACCATGCGCTTGCCAAACCGGGTGACACTGACCAGGTTGTCACTGAAACCCAGATAGATCACGACGGCATGGCTGGCCGCGCCGAATGGCTCGTAGTCGGTGATGGCAGCCGGATCGAGGGTCGCCACGTCGAGGAAACGCAGGTCGTTCGAGGTGGACGCGAAGGTGTAGCTGCCATCGGACTGGATGAACCGCACTTCCGGATGTGCATGACTGCCGCTGCGCGCGACAAGCTGCATGACCTCCTGTGCGGTGGGCGAGGCGGTGATCGACGCCGCCAACTGGTCGATATGACGCAGGTTGATGCACTCCTGGAAAATCACCAGTCGATCGATCTCGACCATCTGCCAGCTGCGCGGCAGGACACTCGTCATGCGATGCATCGAGGGTTGCCGCAGCGCCTGCTCAGCCAGCGGCTGCATCTCCTTCGGCAGGGCATGGACATCGATGGCGTCCGCCTCACCGGCTTCCTCCCGCTGCAGCCCCAGTACGTCGGTGCGTGCCGTCCGCCAGTCCTCCACCAGCGCGGCCTCGTCGAAGCGTCCCGGTGGGCAGCGCTCCCTGACGAAGCGGATGAACTTCGGCAGGGGAAACAACCCTTTCAGCAGAAGCGTGGGATCCAGGCCGTCGTCACTGATCTCGGTGTTCATCCCTTTTGCCTCTCATGGGGCGCCTCGACAACGGCAGGTGGCGTCATTCGTCACGCCAAAATAATATGTTATATCGTAACATTCAGGTGCCTTGGCGGCAATCGCCCTGCAATGTGGCGGCGATGGTGGCTTGGCTGCTCCGTATCCAATGCAACGCGATCCAACGCACCGCGTGGATACATCCACTGACGATAGGAGATGTTCATGAACGAGCTGATTGAGCTGGGTGTAGTGGCAGGACAGCAGAACCCTGAGGATCAGGGTGTGGGTGGCGAACTGATCGAGCTGGGCTCGGTGGTTTCGGAAACGAAGGCGCACAACCACGGCACGTTGTGGGATGGCGTGTTCCCGACCACGTCGCCCTGATCTACCACGCAATGTCGCATCTGCGGTGCATGCGCTGCATGCACCGCTTCTCCGGTTCCGGCGCAGGAGCGCATGATGGAGCAGGCTGTTGCCCCGTACTTCCTGTCAAAGCACGCGCACGTGTGTGTCACCGGCGATGCGATGGTGATATTGGACCAGGCCACGGGAAAGTACCTTTCCCTTGAAAAGCGCGGCGCCGCAGGCCTTGGCAACCTCGTTCTCGATTGGCCGCTGCAGGCCGATGATGCTAGCGCGCCCGGGCTTCTGCAGGCCCTGATCGACCGCCGCTTGATCACCGCGGATCCGCAGCAGGGGAAATCCGCCGCCAGCCCCGCCATTGCGCTGCCACGGCACTGGGTGCGCGAGGGCGAGCCGCGTGGCCGTCCTCCGATCAAGGCGGGCGACCTGCGTCGATTCATTGCCTCATGTGCCTATGCCGCCTGCAGCAGAACATTCCTACCTTTCAGCACCACGGTGTCGGCCGTGCGTCGTCGGGCGGATCGCGGCCACAGCAGGCCGCTGAGCATTGAAGAACTGGCATCGCGGGTGCGGGTGTTCGACTGGCTCCGGCCTGTGGCGTTCCGGAAGACCGATGAGTGCTTTCTCTACTGCCTGGCGATGCGCGGATTCCTGTCGAAGTACGGCATCGTTCCGGCCTGGGTATTTGCGGTCAGAACCCAGCCGTTCGCCGCGCACTGCTGGCTGCAGCACGGCGATCACGTGCTGACCGATATTCCCTTCAACCTGCGCCGGATGGTTCCCATCCTGGTGCTGTAACGAAACCTGCCCATGTACCGATACCTCGCCGTGCTCTGGAACACCCACTCGGAATCCGCGACGGCGCATGCGGAACGGGTCGTGGAAAGGATCGGTGCCAGGCTGCCCGGCATCGCCTGCGTGTTGAACGACAACGGCGCGGCGATCCACGTGCAGAGCGACAACCACGGCTATTTCGAATGCCGTCGCTCGAATGCGCTGGTGGTACTGGGCAAGCTGTTTCACAAGACGTTCGGCGAAGGCACGGTTCCTGGCTGCGTGAACCTGGATGCCGCATCAGCGGACGCCGCCTGCAGCAGCCAGGGCCGCAGCATCGTCGAACAGTACTGGGGCCGCTACGTGGCGCTCGGCTTCCAGCAGGAAACATCGAGCTGGTTCGTCCTGCGCGACCCCACTGCGGAGATCCCGTGCTACATGACCACGGTGGGCCAGCTCACGCTGGTCTTCTCCAACATGGAAGACTGCCTGATGCTGGGCCTGCGCGATTTCAGCGTTGACTGGTCCTTCCTGTCGTACTCGCTGCTGTTCCCGTTTCGTGATGGCCTGCAGACCGGCTTCGAGGAGGTCACGGCGGTCGAAGCGGGCGAGGCGGTATCAATCCGCGATGGTGAGCCGGTGGGCCGGCACTGCCAGTGGGACGTGGTGCGACTGGCCCGCGACGCGCCGATCGAGGACCTTGAAGAAGCCGTGTCGCTGGCCCGTTCCACGCTGCTGGGTTGCATCGGTGCACTGGCCAGCCAGCACCGGCGCATCCAGCTGCAGCTGTCGGGTGGGCTGGATTCCTCGATCATTCTGTCCGGTCTGCTGCACGCACCTTCCGCACCCGAGGTGACGTGCGTCCATCACTACGATGACGGCATCGGTGCCGACGAACGGCTTTTCGCGCGGATGGCGGTGCAAGGGGTCAGTGATTCTTCGGGCAGGCGTTGCGAGTACATCGAATACCGACGGCGGCCCCACTGCGCGCTGGAAGAGATCATGACCTTCCCGCGCACAGCTCGACCGGCGCATTGTTCCGGCTATCTTCTCCACCGTCGTGACGTCGCCTTCGACGGTGACACCGTGCAGTTCACCGGTGTCGGCGGTGATGCGGTGTTCCTGCGCTTCAAGGGCAACGCCGCTGCGATCGACTATGCCTGGCGCCGCGGCATCGACCGCTCGTTCTTCCGCGTGGCCTTCGAAACCGCGCAATCCGGCGACTCGCTGTTCGGCGTACTGAAGGATGCGGTCGTGCATGGCCTGCTGAAGCGGCCGGGCAGCATCAATGGTCGTTGGGGCAAGCCCTGCCCATGGGTGCAGGTGGACCGCGCAGAACAGGATGGCCTGCAGCCGGCCTGGTTGCGGCACGCGCAGGCGCAGGGCCACCACGTATCACCCTACAAGCTGGCCCATATCGGCCGGATGGTGTTCCCGACCAGCGTCCTTGATCCGTTCGAGGGGGCAGGCCACTGGCATGGCGTATCGCCGATCAGTGCGCAGCCGCTTGTCGAACTGTTCGCGCGCATTCCGCTGTACCTGCTCATCGCGGACGCGGAAGATCGCACCATCGCGCGGCGTGCAATGAAAGGCCTGTTGCCGGATGCGCTGCTGTCGCGGAAGGTGAAGTCCTATCTGGATGATCACTCCGTGGCGGTCACCCAGGGGCACCAGCAGTTCATCAGGAATCTGCTGGTCGATGGGATGCTGGCCAGGCGCGGCTATCTCGACAGCGCGCTGGCCGATGCGGGCATCCAGCAGGTCAGCCCGGACCACTCGTCGCAGGTGCTCGGCATCTTCGGCCCGCAGATCAACATCGAAGCGTGGCTGAGGCGGTGGTCAGGCCAGCATGGCACGCAGGCGGCCGCAGTGGCCTAGGCGCTGCGGCTCATCTCTTCCAGATAGAGATTCTCCAGATCATTCGCGGTGATCATGCTGGCATCCAGCGTCCTGCGCAGGCGGCCGGCCCGCATCAGGCCGATCGTGGTAGCCACCTCACGGGCGCGGAACAGATCGTGGGTGGCCATCAGGATCGCCGTCCCGCGATCGCGCTGCCGCACGATCAGCTCGTGGAACTCGGCTGACGCCGTCGGATCAAGCCCCGAGGTGGGTTCATCCAGCAACAGCGCTCTGGCTTCCTTGATGATGGCCAGCGCGATGCCGACCTTCTGCCGCATGCCCTTGGAATAGAGGCCCACGCGTCGCCCGAATGCGTCGGTCGCCAGTCCGGCCGACCTGAGCGCGTCCTTCAGCCGCGCGGGCGAGCGCTCCTCGACACCGGCCAGGCGGGCGAAGTAGTCCAGGTTCTCGTAGCCGGTCAACTCGTCGTACAGCGCCACGGTCTCGGGGATGTACAGCAGCCGCCGGCGTACCTCCTGCGGCTGCTGGTGCGCACTGAGACCGTCCACTTCGGCCGCACCGGAAGTGGGTTTCAGAAAGCCAAGAAACAGCTTGATGGTCGTCGACTTGCCGGCGCCGTTGGCACCCAGCAGGCAGAAGATCTCGCCGGGCTTCACCTCGAAACTGACGTCATCCAGCGCCCGATGTGCGCCGTGCTCCATGACCAGGCTTTTTGCGGACAGCATGTGGACGTCTCCTCAGGGCGTTTCCAGTCGACTGCGCAGCGCTCCGGCCGCAAGCAGGACAAGCAGGGTGGCGATGATCAGGGCAGCAAGATCGGCCAGGACACGGGACCGGCCGACGCCCGCGGGATCGTGGTACTGAAAGCGGGGCAGTGCGTCGTACTCTTCAAGGGTCTGCGGTGCGTCACGGTCCAGATAGCCCTTGTGCAACAGCCGTCGTGCCTGCCAGAAGGCGTGGACCTGGTGCTGGAAGTCGAGTGCGCGGTCGGCATCCGAGCCTGCGATGCGGTCGAGCGCGTCCTGCGTCGCCACGGCCGGCAGCAGCAGCCGCACCCGGCCCAGAACCTGGCGGTGTGCGGCCTCGGCCTGCGCATGCGAAGCGATCAGGTGGGCCAGTTCGCGGTCAGCCGCAACCCGATCGACGTAGGCCCGGCGCACGGTGTCGGGGATGACGGGCGACGGCGAGCCCACTGGCGCCGACGTCGCATGCTCACGCTGCTGGCGCTTGGCGATATCGGACTGCATGGCCTTCACTTCGGTGGCGAACTGCATCTGTGACGGCGGCGGCGCGATCAGGTTCACCGTTGCCAGGGTCAGTGACGGGGCCATGACCACGATCAGCAGCCACATTGCGCCGCCGGCGATGGCCGCCTCGGTGGTGCGCCGGGCAACGCAACCGATCAGCAGCGCCAGGGCCAGCCAGAACGCGCCATAGAGGAGGACGGCCACTGCCAGCATGGCCAGGCCTGCAGGACTGCGCGCGCCGGCCCCGATCGCCACCGCCACGATGATGACCAGTGCGGGCAGCAGCACCACCAGCCCGCGCGCCAGAACCTTGATCACCAGCAGCCGTGTTGCCGACACCGGCTGCGACAGCACCAGCGCTGCGATGCCGCGCTCGCGCTCACGTGACCACAGATCATGGGTGGCCACGAGAATGACCAGCGGCAGCAGGAAGACGATCACGAAGGCCAGGTCGAACCGTCCCGCAGCCCGTGCCGCAGGATTGCCGATGTCGGCCCAGACGTGCTTGAGGAGCTGGGTCGGATCGCCCAGCGCGACCACATCGGCGGTGTAGGGGTAGGCATCTGCCTGGCCGATCGACAACGGCGCCATGGCGCTGGGCGCAAGCACCGGTTGGACGCGGGGCAGCACCGAGGGCGCCTTGCCGACGAATGCCCGGCTGCGTTCCTTCGTCTGCTGTTCTTCCTGCTTGATCAGGGCGATGGCCGCCTCGCGCTGGTCCACCCATGCGCGGCCGTTCCACGCGGCGTAGGCACCCAGCGCGAGCAGCAGGACAAGCAGCACCGGCAGCGCTCGATCACGCAGCAGTCGGCGGATCTCGTAGTGGGCAATCGGCACACCGCTCATGGCGATCTCCCCAGTTTCCGCACAGAGATGAGTACCACCACGCAGCCCAGCATCAGCCAGGCCAGCAGAATGACGAAATTCCCGTGTTGCGCGCCAGCAGTGCCGGCCAGGGTCTGTTGTGGCGCCCGGTACTGCACTGAACGGGTGATGCCAGCGATGTCGGCCACATGCTTTCCGCCCTGCGGTGCCTTGTGCAGCTTCACTTCCTGGTTGAGTGCCTGGATCAACCGATAGCGGTAGTCCTCCACGCCACGCAGGAACGCCAGATGCGTCGGGAAATCCGTGCCGGCGAAGGCGCGCGACCAGGACTGCAGCGCCAGTGTCGGCGAGACAAGGCCGAACAGGCGCTGGGTCGTGTCCTGCTGCTGGTAGGTGGCATGCAGGCGATCGAAGTGACGCTTGTAGACGCGTGTCGAGTTGGCCTCGGCAAACTCCAGGGCTACGCCGCGGAAGTTCAGCGGCAGGTCGTCCACGTTGTCGACCCGGTAGCGCGCCATCAACGTTGCGCGCAGGGCATCGAGGCGCTTGTCGGCCGGATCGTGGCCATCCGCGCCGTTCTCCGCTTCCTCGGTCACGTCGGCCCTGAACGACGGTGCCGAGGGAGTCGGGTACAGGGACTCGGCGATGGCAGGCGCCACTCTCGGCACCAGCAGCGTGGACACCACCCAGAAGCCCAACAGCACGACCAGTGACGTCCGTGCGGAGCCTGCAAGCGCCGAGACCCCCACGGTCAGTGCGCAGAACACCAGCAGATAGAGTACGTAGGCAGCAGCCATTGCGAGCAGGGCGGCGAGATCCGCTGCACCGCCGTACTGGATGGACAGCCCCGGAAGACTGATCAGCAGCATGGTCAGCACCAGCAGCAGCGAGGCGGTTGCCAGGGCAATCAAGCGCCCGCTGATCAGTACGCCGGCCGAGGCACCGGTGCCAAGCTCCTGGCGCAGGGTCTCGCGGGCAATATCGCCGGACAGTGTGGCGAACCCTGCCAGGATGATCAGCAGCGGCGCCACGACCTGCAGCGCCCACGCCGCGGAGAAACCCTGGAAGCGGCTGAGTGCGGTACCGGCATCCACCGCGCGGTGCCGGGCAGGATTCTGTGCGTGGCCCTCGATGAACACCGAGGTTCCCAGGAAATCCGTCAGACCGGGGTCCAGCGCAGCCAGTGGCCTCACCGGGGCAGGGACGGCGCGCCCAACATGCGCGGCGCCGTGCGGGTCGATCGTACCCTGGCTGTCCCACAGCCGCGCCTCTTCCGCACTCACCGCCTGGCGCTCCTGCGCCTGCAGGGTCAGGCCTGCGGCACCACTGAGCACAGATGCCCCTGCAATCAGCAACAGGGCCAGGGCGAGCCACAGCACGCGCCGCTCGCGCCACATCAGCCTGAGCTGGATTGCCGCGACAGCGAGAGCCTGCTGGATGGCCACAACGGACCGCGACAGGGCTGGGGTGTCGGCACGCATGCGCAGGCCTACCAGCGGTGCGTCAGCGTCATGGACAGGAAACGACCCAGCGCTGTTGCATTGGTGGGGTCATAACCGGTGTTGATGCTGTTGACGATGAACGGCGGATCCCGGTCGAACAGGTTCTGCACGTTGAACGCAAGCGATGTGCCACGCTGCGGATCTGCCGATGGGCCAAAGCGATACGCAAGATTCAGATCGACGGTCGTCCAGGAGCTGACGTGCGGTCGGACTACATTGGCGGGGTCACGATAGCTGTCCGCGTAGTTCACAAAGAGCCCGCCCGCTGCCTGCTGCCTGCTGAGTGTGATGCCGCCGCGCATCTTGAGATCCACGGGGTAATACACCGCGTTCACCGCATCCACCTCGGGCGATGTACTGGTCACACGCCGCTTCGATTCGATGATGTACTGCCCGGCCAGGTTCATTGCGATGTGGGTCTGGCCGGCGTCGAAGCCATAGGATCCACTGAAGTCGACACCACGCTGACGGGTAAAGGCGTTGTTGCGGAAGCGGTTGTCCAGGATCACCTGGCTGCTGGTTTCATCCATTCCAGCCGGCAGCGCGTACGGCCCCACGCGCGAGACAAACAGGCCCAGGCCGGAGATGCCCAGCTGGCGCGCCTGTTGGATCTGCTGTTGCGTGGGATCGGTGGTCAGGATGTCTGCGTAAGGAGCGGTGGACTGCTGGAACAGCGACGGGAAGCTGCCGCCGAAACCACTGCCGATGCGGTCGGCGTATTCGATGTGGTAGTAGTTCGCGTCGATCTTGAGGCCGGGCACGGACGGTGGCGCGAACGAGAAACCACCGGTCCAGGTCCTGGCACGCTCAGGGCCCAGATCCGGGTTGCCGTTGGAAAGCATCATCAGGATGGTGTTGCCGCCTGGGGCGCCCGGATTGGGTACGTTCGCCACCACCACGGTGTTGTTCAACTGCATGTCCTGGTACACCGGCGCCCGGTAGGAACGGCCATAGCTGGTGCGGATCGACAGCCCCTGGGTCGCCTCCCACAGCAGGCCGAACTTCGGGTTCAACGTGGAGCCGAAATCGCTGTAGTCGTCGTAGCGCGCTGCCGCCGTCAGGGACAGGCTGCGCACACCCGGCAGGTCCTTCAGCAGTGGAACGTTGAGCTCGGCAAAGGCTGATCTCACGGTGCGCTGCAGATCGAGGGGCTTTTCCAGGCCGCGATGATCGATCAGTTCATAGCCGTCGCGGCGGTAACCCGCGCCGAATGCCGCGCGGACCCCGCCGGCGGGCAGGCTGAACAGCTCGCCGTCGGCGACCACATCCAGGTAGCGGGATTCGGAATTCGTATCCGTCGGTGGTGCCGTACTGGCCGAACTGCCGGTGATGGTGGTGCGCTGGTAGGACACATCGCTCCTGCCGAAACCGGAATCCAGGCGCGCCTGCCACCCGCGTGGAAGATCCAGGGTGAGTCCGGCGAACAGGTCGAACTGCCGCGTGTGCGGGAACAGCCGGGTTTCGTCGGCGGTGCCGGAAATGGTGGTGTCCATCTCGCGCTTGGCGAACGAGCCGGTCACGTTCAGGGTCAGCACATCGCTGAGCTGCTGCACGCCGTCCACATACAGGCTATGACGCTTGGATCCCGGGTAGAGGTCGTACGGTTTGACCCGCACGTTCTTCGAAAAATCCTTGTCCACTGCCGGCAGGTTGCTCTGCTTGAGGAACTCGTAGCTGGCCAGCACATGACCGCCATTCCATGACCAGCCTGCCGACTGCGATGCCTGGTACTCCTCCATGCTGCCGGCGGTGACGGCGCCGTAGCGCACAGCGGTCTCGTACCCGGTGAAGTCGCGGCGCAGGATGATGTTGACCACGCCGCCGACCGCATCGGTGCCGTAGATGGCCGAGGCACCATCGGTGAGGATCTCCACACGCTCGACGGCACTGAGCGGAATCAGGGAGACATCCACGTACTGGTAGCGGTTCGATGAGGTCACGCGATGGCCGTTGATCAGGGTCAACGTGGTGCCGGTTCCCAGCCCGCGCAGGTTGAGGGCGGTGCCCTGACCGAAGTTGTTGCCGGTATCGCGGTCGACGCCGAGATTGGCGACGTTGGCGCCATTGGCGCCACCGCCGAAGTTCTGCGGCAGCTTTTCGAACAGCTGCTGCATGGTAGCCACGCCAGTATGGTCGATGGCCTCCTTGTCGATCACGATGACCGGCGAGGCGCCACCACCAATGTCATTTCGGATGTTGCTGCCGACCACCAGCACCTTGTCCAGGGTGGCGGTTGGCGCCTCGGGCGGTGTACCTGGCGCTTGCGAGCCACGGTCATTGTCGTGGTTCTGGGCCAGTGCGGGCAGGCTCGCCAGCAAGGCAGCGGCGATGCTGATCGCCAGGCGCACGCGCGCCATGGCAGTGGATGCGTTCGTCATTCCCCGGTCCATCGATCTCACTGGAGTGTGGCCTGCGGCAGGGTCACGCCGCCTCTGAATGGCGATGTTATATCATATCATTCAAGCGAGCGACGGAGAGGGGCCGAGCCCATGCTGGAACGAGGCCGATGATGAAGAACGCCGTTCCGCCCCCTGTGGCGGAGATCCTGGGCGCGTACTGGAAGACTGATCGTCGGCTGTTGCTGCTGATCGCCGGCAGTGTCGTGCTGTCCAGCCTGGCGAGTGTTGCAGCGCCCTACCTTTTCTCACGCTTGATCGACCGTCTGCCCAGCGATGGGGTCGACGCTCTGGCAGGCGGTTTCCTCCTGTACGCCGTCATGCTCGGCGCAGGCAGCGTCCTGCAGAACACCGTGCAGTACCTGTCGTTCCTCAGCGGCGAGAACCTCGGTTTCATCACCAGCACCCGCTACTTCGCCCGCCTGCTGAAGAAGACCAACAGTTTCTTCCTGGATCACAATGCAGCCGAGCTGCAGGTGGCAGGCGAGAAGGGCCGCGGTGCGCTGAAGATCGTGGTGCAGCTGGGGCTGGTGGCCTTCATACCCAGCGCACTGCAGATTGTGCTGACCCTGGTCACGCTGGGCGCGCTGATCAACCTGCAGATGGTGCTGATCGTGCTGGTCTACGGCACGGTGGCTGTCACCCTATCCGCGATTGCCACCCGGCGCGCCCGGATCCATCGCGAAGCCGCGGTCGAGGCCGGGCAGCAGAACGCCCGCTTCGTTGGCAATGCCATGAACGCCATGGAGACGCTGCGGCAGTTCGGCGGGAGCACCTGGATGGTGCAGCGCTTCGAGCAGAAGGCCCAGAACGTGCGCGACAGCTGGCGTGCCTATGTACTGCAGCGCATCGGTTTCATTGCCCTGCTGGGCATTGGCCTGGCGGTCGAGTTCGTCGTCACTTTCCACCTGTTGCTGCCGCGCTACCAGAGCGGCGCGCTCAGCATCGGTGACATCGTGCTGTTCAACCTGTTGCTGCTCCAGCTCAACATGCCATTCGAGATGATCGCCCGCTCGATCGACGACGTCGCGCGCTCCTGGAGCATGCTGGGCCCGCTTTCAACCCTATGGGCCGCGCCCGAGGAGCAGCAGGTGGCCAATGCCCAGCGCTTCGCCGGGGCAAATGGCCATCTGGAGTTCCAGCAGGTCAGCCACCGCTATGGCAACGGACGAGGGGTGAGCAACGTGTCCTTCAGGGTGGAGCGGGGCGGCATCAACTTCCTGATGGGACCGACTGGTGCAGGGAAGTCGACGCTGTTCAAACTTGCCCTGAAGTCACTCGACCCGCAGCACGGCAGCATCCTCGTTGATGGTGTCGATCTTCTCCGGATCGACCGTGCTGCGTGGCATGCCGCTGTCGCGGTGGTTCCGCAGGATGTCATCCTGCTCAACGAAAGCCTGGCCGACAACATTCTGCTCGGGCGTGCGCGCGATGACCACCGGCTGCGGCACGCCGCACGCAAGGCCGCTATCCTGCCGTTGATCGAAGCACTGCCCGAGGGGCTTGAAACCACGGTGGGCGAGCGCGGCCTGAAGCTGTCCGGCGGTGAGCGCCAGCGCATCGCGATTGCTCGTGCACTGTATGGCGAACCGGCCATCCTGTTCCTGGACGAGGCCAGTTCTGCGCTGGATGAGGCGACCGAACGCGAGATCATGGACCACATCCGCGCAGTGGCTGGCGAGGTGACCGTGGTGGCCATCACCCATCGGCGCGGCATCGTGAGCTCGGCCGACCGGGTGATTGAACTGGAGAGCGATCCCTGAGCAGCATTGTCATCTTCAATCAGAGCGGCGCCCACGCCGCGCCCGACCTAGAGCAGCAACAGTGCTCCGATCAGCGCAGGCGGCATCACCAACACACCGACGCGCAGGAAGTCGAGCGCGCTGACATGCTCGCCCTCGCGGCGCAGCGCCACCAGCCACAGCATCGTGGCCAGCGAGCCGGTTACCGACAGGTTCGGCCCCAGGTCCACGCCCACCAGCAGCGCGGCACGGGTCTGCGCCGGCAGGTCGGCCATCTGGCCCAGCGAGCCTGCGGCCAAGCCGACCGGCAGATTATTGGCCACGTTGCTCAGCAGTGCGGCCACACCACCGGCCAGCCAGCTGGCCTGGTGCGGGGACGCCTGCGCTACGGCCTGCAGCGCGCTGGCTGCAGCCTGGATGGCGCCGGTCTGGGCCACCGCTTCCACCAGTACGAACAGGCCGGCCACCAGCGGCAGTACGCCCCAGGACACGTGGCGCAGCAGCGGCAGCGGGCTGCTGCGCTGACGGATCGCCACCACTGCCACACTCAGCGTGCCTGCGCAGAACGTGGCCAATCCGAGCGGGCCGTTCAGTGCGGACGTCACCAGCAGCACGGTGCCGGTGAACAACACGCCCAACGCGCTCAGCCGGCCACCTTCGCTCAGCGGGCGATGTTCCGGCGCGGTCACCAGCGGCTGCGCGATCTCGCATCGATGCACCCAGCGCAGCACCAGGTACGTGGCGCCGATCGCGGCCAGTGATGGCAGTGCGAATTGTGCCAGCCACTGCAACAGCGGCGGCATGTGCTGGCCGTAGACCACCAGGTTGGCCGGGTTGGAAATGGGCAGAACGAAGCTGGCCGCATTGGCGATGAAAGCGCAGACGAACAGATAGGGCAGGGGGTTGGCGCGGGCAGCCTTGCAGGCGGCGTAGACCGCCGGGGTCAGCACCACCGCCGTGGCATCGTTGGAAAGGAACACGGTCACCAGCGTGCCGACCAGGAACACCAGGTCGAACAGGCGTCGCCCCGAGCCACCCGCATGGCGGACCGCGTACAACGCCAGCCAGTCGAACAAGCCTTCGCGCCGGGCCAGCTCGGCCAGTACCATCATGCCGACCAGGAACAGATAGACATCGCGCCCCTCGGCCACCGCGTGCCAGGTCGTGCCGAATGACATCGCCCCCAGCAGCGGAAGCAGAATGGCAGCCCCCAGTGCCCACACATACTCCGGAATGCGGAACGGGCGGAACAGCAGGCCGACGGTCGCCGCGGCCACGGCCATCCAGATGAGGAAAGAGGAGTAGGAAGCGAGCATCGGGCGGGCTGTCTCGGCGGCACCGACGCATGCCTCGACGGCACGCGTCCGCTGCAATCACGGCAGTTCGGGAGGAGGCGGCATCATACTCCGTGAGCCGCACCCGGACCGTCGCGCCGAGCCCATGCTCGGCTGCTTGCCCCGCACCGCTGGCCCGCACGCGCCGCGAACGTTTTCTTCGGGCGTTCTTCACCACCGCCCCGCATAGAGTGGTAGCTACTCAAAGCGTTGTGGCGGCATCAACGATGTTCGAATATCAGGACTGGACCTTCAACGCCAACGGTCGAACCCTGGTGGCCCGGGTGGAACTGGATGGCGACGGCGGCGGCACCATCAACCGCTACCGGTTGACCCCTGGGCCCGCGCAGTCCGGGCTGTGCATCAAGGTGGCCTCTCAGGCAGAAGCCGCCAAGAGGCTCGAAACCGAGGTGGAGAAGCTGCTCGGCCCAGAGTGGTGAAGAGGGCATCGCTGCAACGGAAGCCTGGTGAGGTTGTCACCGCCATCCCGCAATCTCAGTCTGTGCGACGGCCGATCGTATTCTTCCGGCCATGCATTCCACCTCCAGCCCTCCCGATTTCATGACGGACAACCAGCGCTCCGGCTGGGTGCAGAACGGTGAGCGCTGGAATCTGTGGTGGTGCGGCCGCTGCGTGGCCCACATCGTGCCGCATGCCGTGTTCCGTGTCCGCCTGTTCCTGGATGCGCGGAAAGCCTCCCAGGCCAAGGTGGTGGCTGCCGTGAACGCGCGGCAGGCCAGGCGCTACGCCGAACGCTGGTGCGCGCCGCCCGGCTCTGCCCGCAATTGCGGCTGCGCGATGCGGTGGCGCGGCTGTTGGATGCCGGTACCCCACCACCTCCGGCGCCCACGCGGCAGCAGCGGCAGCAGGCCCGCCGCCTGGCCGAGGCCGGGTCGCGCGAGATGGGGCGGATCAAGGAGGCGTTGGCGCCACGGCCGCGTGTGATGGCCACCAGACCCGAGGTGCAGGGGCGAGGTGGAACCTGGTCTGTACCCGGCCAGATTCCATCCTCCCCGCGTCGAAACGGGAACACATCCTCAGCCGGGGCTACGCCGAAAGCTCCTCACGCACGATCCTGGCCCCTTCGCTGAGCGCACGCAGTTTGCCCCGCGCCACGTCGCGCGCCAGCGGCGCCATGCCGCAGTTGGTGCTCGGGTAAAGCTTGTCGGCATCCACGAACTGCAGCGCCTTGCGCAGGGTGTTGGCCACTTCCTCGGCGGTCTCCACCGTGCTGGAGGCCACGTCGATGGCGCCCACCATCACCTTCTTGCCGCGCACCAGCTCGATCAGATCAATCGGCACGTGCGATTTGTGGCATTCCAGCGAGATGATGTCGAGGTTGGAGGTCTGCAGCTTCGGGAACGACTCTTCGTACTGGCGCCATTCCGAGCCCAGCGTCTGCTTCCAGTCGGTGTTGGCCTTGATGCCGTAGCCGTAGCAGATGTGCACGGCGGTCTCGCACTTCAGTCCTTCGATCGCACGTTCCAACGCGGCCACGCCCCAATCGTTCACTTCGTCGAAGAATACGTTGAAGGCCGGCTCATCGAACTGGATGATGTCGACGCCAGCGGCTTCCAGCTCCTTTGCTTCCTCGTTGAGGATCTTCGCGAACTTCCAGGCCAGCTTCTCACGGCTCTTGTAGTGCGCGTCGTACAGGGTGTCGATCATCGTCATCGGGCCAGGCAGCGCCCACTTGATCGGCTGCGTGGTCTGCCGCCGCAGGAACTTCGCATCCTCCACGAACACCGGCTTCGGACGGCTCACTGCGCCGACCACGGTCGGCACGCTGGCGTCGTAGCGGTTGCGGATGCGCACGGTTTCGCGCTTCTCGAAATCGACGCCGTTGAGGTGCTCGATGAAAGTGGTGACGAAGTGTTGCCGGGTCTGCTCACCGTCGCTGACGATATCGATGCCGGCGTGCTGCTGTTCCTGCAGGGACAGGCGCAGCGCGTCCTGCTTGCCTTCGGTCAGGCCTTCATCGTGCAGCTTCCAGGGCGACCAGAGCTTTTCGGGTTCTGCCAGCCAGGACGGCTTGGGCAGGCTGCCGGCGGTGGAGGTGGGGAGCAGTTTCTTCGTCGACATTGCGTCTTGTTTCCTGGGGGCGAATGGGAAATCGATGGATCAGCGGGCAGCCCACTGCTCAAGCACGGCGCGGTACGGCTTGATGAAGTGCTCTTCGGTGAACTTGCCCTGCTTGACCGCCAGCTGGCTGCGCTCTTCGCGGTCGTAGACAATGCGGGTGGAGGAGTAGTCCTGGTGCTTCAGACTGGGCTGGTAGACCTTGCCGGCCACGGAGTTGGCGTTGTAGATCTCCGGGCGATAGATCTTCTGGAAGGCTTCCATGGTGCTGATGGTGCCGATCAGCTCCAGGTTCGAGTAATCCCCCAGCAGATCGCCCTGGAAATAGAACGCAAGCGGCGCCACGCTGCCCGGCGGCATGAAATAGCGCACCTGCAGGCCCATCTTGTCGAAGTACTGGTCAGTAGGTGAGAACTCGCCCTGGCGGTATTCCACGCCCAGGATCGGATGGTGGTTCTCGGTGCGGTGGTAGGTCTTGCTGCTGGAAACGCTGATGCAGATCACCGGCCCCTTGCTGAAGTTGGCACGGTAGGCGTCAGACTCCAGGAAGTGCTTGAACAGCTTGCCATGCAGGTCACCAAAGCCTTCCGGAATGCCGAAGGTCGCCTTGCCTTCGTTGCTGGCCGGCAGCACCACGCTGAAGTCATAGTCGCGCACGTAGGACGAGAAATTGTTGCCCACGATGCCCTCGGTGCGCGCGCCGGTGTGCGTGTCGACGATGGTCGGGCGCAGCACCTCGATCAGCGGGAACGGATCGCTGCCCTCATCGCCATCGATGTGCATCTCCACCGAGATGATATCCAGCTCAACGGCGTAGCGATCCGCGCTGGGATTATCCCAATGCGCGAGGTCGTTGAAGCGGTTGTTGATCATGCTGATCGTGTTGCGCAGGTTTTCGCGGCGAGATTCGCCGCGGGCCAGGTTGGCGAAGTTGGTGGTGATGCGCGTGCCGTCAGCGGGCTGGTAGTCCTCGTTGAAGGGGATGCGCGTGATGCTGAAGGTGAAGTTCTCGGTCGTCATGGGCGGCGTTCCGGTTAGCGGGGTGACATCCGAATGCAGGCTGCTGGCATCCGGCATTCAGAGAATTGCGGCGGTCTCGGCGATGGTGGGCGCTGCGCGATGGGACAGGGCAAGCAAAGGCAGTGCCCGCTGCACTGCCAGCCGTGCGCGCTGGATCAGTGCCTCGTTGTGGACGCGACCCTCGGCGAAATCGCGGTCGGTGGCGTAGACACCCAAGGGCAGGGTGCGGGCCTGGAAGAAGCTGAAAAGTGGCCGCAGCTGATGGTCGATCACCAGCGCGTGGCGCTCGCTGCCGCCGGTGGCAGCCAGCAGGATCGGGGTGTCGACCAGTGCGTCCTGGTGGATGAAATCGAAGAAGTGCTTGAACAGTCCGGTATACGAGCCGCGGTAGACCGGCGTGGCCACCACCAGTACATCGGCCTGTTCTACAGCGACCAGTTGACGCTCCACAGCCTCTGGCAACTGCGAGCGCCAGAGTGCGCCAGCCAGCTGCGGCGCCAGTTCGCCCAGTTCGATCAGATGCTGCTCGCAATGGACGTCTTCGCCGATCAGGCCCAGCAGATGCTCGGCCAGGGTGGCGGCCCGGGACGGGCGTTGCAGTCCACCGGAGACGGCGACGATACGGAGGGGGCGGGTCATCTATTCGCTTTCAGCAGGGGAGGGGCTGCTTCGGCGTGATCTGCGGGGGCGCAGTCCTGCAGGCCGGCTGGATCAGCAGGCTGGCAGGCAACCGAAGGCATGACCCGATGCTAGCCACGCCTTTCCATGACGTAAAATGGTATTACTTCACCAATCCATGAGTGAGATTCATCGTCATGCTGGAACGGATCCACCTCAGCATCGTGCAGCAGGTCGAGCAGCAGGGCTCGCTCACCGCCGCGGCCGGCGTACTCAACCTGACCCAGTCGGCGCTCAGCCACAGCATGAAGAAGCTGGAGCAGCAGCTCGGCACCGATGTCTGGCTGCGTGAGGGCCGCAGCCTGCGCCTGACCCAGGCCGGGCAGTACCTGCTGGCGGTCGCCAACCGCGTACTGCCGCAGCTGGACCTGGCCGAAGAGCGGCTGGGCCAGTTCGCACAGGGCGAGCGTGGCGCCCTGCGCATCGGCATGGAGTGCCACCCCTGCTACCAGTGGCTGCTGAAGATCGTCTCGCCGTACCTGGCCGCGTGGCCGGACGTGGATGTGGACGTCAAACAGAAGTTCCAGTTCGGCGGCATCGGCGCGTTGTTCGGCTACGAAATCGATCTGCTGGTCACCCCTGATCCGTTGCTGAAGCCGGGCCTGAAGTTCATTCCCGTGTTCGACTACGAGCAGGTGCTGGTGGTGGCCAAGAGCCACGCCCTGGCCAAGGTGGATTACGTAAAGCCACGCCAGCTCGGCCAGGAAGTGCTGATCAGCTACCCGGTGCCGTTCGAGCGCCTGGACATCTACAACCAGTTCCTGCTGCCGGCCGGCATCACGCCGCGGCGCCACAAGGCCATTGAAACCACCGACATCATGATGCAGATGGTGGCCAGCGGCCGCGGCGTGGCCGCCATGCCGCGCTGGCTGGTGGAAGAGTACGCCGCGCGCATGGACGTGGTGCCCGTGCGCCTGGGCGCCAAAGGCATCCCCAAGCAGATCTATCTGGGCGCACGCGAGGCGGATACCGGCATCGACTACCTGCAGTCCTTCATCGAACTGGCCCGTAACAGCTCGCCGCTTGCCGGCAATGCAGGCGGAGCCCGTTGATGCCTGCACCTGGATCACTGCGGACGGAAGCCTTCATCAACACCTTTTCACTGGAGGTCAGCGCGAAGGCCATGCCCGCGCTGCGCGCCGAGGCCGGCCGCATACCGCATGGCACGACGATCTCCATTCCCTACCTGGCCAGTGAGGATGACGACGCACGCCTGGTCGCCGCGCACACGGTGCGCGCGCTCGGCTTCGAGCCGATGCCGCATCTGTCTGCGCGCCGTATCGGCTCGCGTGCGGCACTCGAGCGCTTCCTGGAGCGTGCTGCCAGCGAGGCCGGTGTCGAGCAGTGCCTGGTGATCGCCGGTGACCTCGCCACGCCTGCCGGACCATTTGCTGACAGTGCTTCGATCATCGAAACCGGACTTCTTGAGCGTTTCGGCATCAAGGTCGTGGGTATCGGCGGGCACCCGGAAGGCCATCCGGTGATGAGCAGTGACGATCGCTGGCAGGCGCTTGAACGCAAGTGCCAGGTCATCGAATCGCACGGCATGGCGCCCTTGGTCATTACCCAGTTCGCCTTCGATGCCGATATCGTGCTGGCGTGGTTGAATGTACTGCGCGCGCGTGGCATCAACGTTCCGGTGCTGGTCGGTGTGCCGGGGCCAGCAAGCATTGCACGGCTGGTGCGTTACGCCGCAATGTGCGGCGTGGGTGCAAGTGCATCGATGCTGTCCAGATACGGCGTCTCGATCGGCCGACTGCTCGGCACAGCGGGGCCGGAGATATTCGTCGATCGCCTGGTGAAAGGGCTGAGCAGCGCCCATGGCCAGGTCAGCCCGCACCTGTTCCCGTTCGGCGGCATCGCGCCGACACTGGATTGGATTGAGCGGTACCGGCTTCGGGACCCGTTTCCCCGGATTCGTCGTTGAATGCCGCGGCTTGGTCGCACGCCGTCCCTGGGCCGGGTGTGTTCGGCTAGGCTGCAGCCACTGACCGCAAGGATGAAGCGCCGATGATTCGCTGGTTGTTCCTGGCACTTGCTGCGCTGCCGTTCGCTGCCGGCGCTGTAGTCATCCGCCACGACGTTGACGATGATCGATACCGGATCGACGGATCCGAGTTTCCGGCCCTGGCCGACATGCCCGGCGAAGGGCAGGGCGTTCTGATCGCCCCGCAGTGGGTGCTGACAGCAGCGCATGCCGCGCCGATGGAAGGGATGGGGCAGGCCATCACCATCGATGGGAAGGACTACGGCGTGGAACGCGTATTCCTGCATCCCGGTTACCGGAGAATGCCTGACGCCTTGGGCAAGGAGGCATTGGCAACGGGAAGTCCTGCGAAGATCCACGCGTTCCTGGCCGGGTCGGATGACATTGCATTGATCCGGCTCGCCACCCCCGTGAACGATGTGCAGCCCGTGGCGCTCTATCGCGGCACTGCCGAGGTCGCGCAGGTCGCCGCCTTGATCGGAAAGGGCGCCACCGGCAATGGATCGGTTGGACTGGTGCCGGGCGGTCCGCATCGCACCACATTGCGGCGGGCGTACAACGCCATTACCGGCGGAAACGATCGTTACCTCTGGTATCGGTTCGATGCCCCGCCACAGGGTCTGCCACTTGAAGGCGTGTTGGGCAGCGGCGATAGCGGCGGCCCGCTGCTGATCGAGGATCACGGTGTCTGGCAGCTGGTGGGCCTGGGCTCCTGGATCAGCGCTGTTCCCGCGCATGCCCTTGAAGCCGGCTTCTATGGCCAGATGGTACACAACGTGCGGGTATCGCGCTATGCGGGTTGGATCGAGAGTGTCCTGAGTGCGCCAGATTACCGCCCAGTAACACCCGAAGACTGACAGCTGTCACTGGCTGCAACCCGGGCGAAAGCGAATAGTGAGCGCCAAGGCGAGGGCACCTCGCCACCACTCACCCAGGGGGACCGCTCATGAACATGCTCCAGCAACTCGCCTCGCAGACGCCGATCTGGGTCTGGCTGCTCCTGGCCTTCCTGGTCACCCGTGGCATCGCCGCCATGAAGCCGGGCGAGACCTCGTTGCAGAAGCTGGCGATCGTGCCCGCCCTGTTCGCCATGTGGGGCGCGTGGTCGATCAGTCATCGCTTCGGCGCCTCGCTGACCTCCTGGAGCGAGTGGCTGGCCGGCATCGCCACGGGTGCGGCGCTTGGCTGGCTGCTGTTGAATCGGTTGAAGCTGACCGTGGACCGCAGCACCGGCAAGCTCTGGCGCAACGCGGACTTCAGCCTGCTGCCGCTGCTGCTGCTGATCACCTTCCTGGTGAAGTACGGTTTCGAAGTCGCATTTGCGGTGTCGCCGTCGCTGCCCGCCAATGCCGGTTTCAGTGCCGCCTACCTGCTGTTGTCGGGTGGAATCACCGGTCTCTTCATTGGCAAGTACTGCCGCTACCTGGCCTCGCTGCGACTAGGCGCGGAATCGGCCGAAAGGTCAGCATCGGCCCACCCGTAGAGTTATTTGTCAGGCCGGAAAGACAGGTGCCGCTTGAAGGTGGCACTCGGCTCGCGTCCTTCATCAGGAGGAAACAAGGAAATAAGTCCAGCTTCCACAGCGCGGGGACGCATCGCTATTCCTGCGCCCTCCGCCCGATCTATATCTACAGCGCTTACAGTTCCATCCCGTCGTATGTGCATGATCCACTCCAATTCGCCATTGAACTGATCAGGCGCTATTGACGAATCGTAGTTGGGCCGACCGAGGACATAGGGCATGTCAGGTGCAATGTCTGAAATGAGTGCATCGACCGTCGGAAATACATCAACGGTTTGAGATCCCACCACATGGTCCTGTCCATTCACCCTGACCTGATAGGTCCACTTCCCGGCTGGTGCGCCGGCCGGGAACTCGGCCGGGACACATCGCTTGCGTCCATCTGCATCGTTGAAGCGCGTGCTCACGAGCTGTTTGCCGTCAGCATCCATCGCGCGTAGCTCAATGCTTTTGACCTCGATGTCGGCGTTCAGAATAGCGAAGCAGACTTGGTGGTCAAACTGTCCATCCAGTGCGAACGAGCGTGTTTCCTGCCGGGCAAGTGCGCCTTCTGGGGTCTTTGTCCATAGGAATTCTATGTACGCGTCCCGTGTTGGCAAAGGAGCGGCTTCCGCAACTCCGCCTCCCCAGAGAAAGGCTGGCAAAATCAAAAAGCAAACCCGGAACATGATTGACCTCGCAGAGTCAGGAACTGCTGGCGGCAGGGAAGCCCTGCCGCCAGACTCAAGCGCCGAAGTGGCGATTACTCAATTACGGGGTGGGTCGTCGGCGGGTCGCTCTTTGGTGTGCAATTGCCGCCGTCCTTCCAGGAGTCGGTTGGCTGGCTCGTACCATTGCCACCACTCACCCGGAGCACCTCTTCACGAGAAAGAATACGTCCGAGCACACGATTCTCGGATGCTTCAACACCCGCTACGTTTGACTTCTTGAACATGAACTTCTCCTTGTTGTCAGCGGCCTAGGCCGCATGTCCGGTGCGGCAGTCGCCGCACCCACGATGGGCCGCGGGCTGCGGCAACCATTCGTTCCGAGCGTCTGCAACCTCGCAGACAAAGCACCATTCATTCATTTCGAAATCACGCCGTGTTCGAAAGCAGAGGCCGTGATGTCATTCAAAGTCAATGCATCGCTGTGTGGCGTGTAGCGGAAATCCGCCTTGCCATACTCAAGGAACTGGCAGAACGCGTCGAGCACAGGCAGGTCGGCGCACCACGTCTCAATGAAGAAGAATTGTCCAGCCTCATTGACCTCCATGAAGCACCACCTGCCTTCGGGCGTGATGATGAAATCAAATCCGCCACTGACAATTCCCAACCTGGCCATCAACGCAATGCAGCGTGCGTGGACATCATCAGGCAGGATCGCTGGTTCGCAACGCGTAATCGAGTTCTGGTCCAGCCGCCAGTCAACATCACCACTCTCCAGCGCCGATGATTCTATCCGGACCGCAAAGCAACTCTCACCGAAGAACTGTGCACGGACTTCGTAGTGCTTCTCGACCTTGCCCTGGAATATTCCGGGTGTTGTTCTAAGGATACGGTCGCAGGGTAGGTCCGCCAAAGCTACCTCAGCGGTGTACGTCTTGCGAACCACGCCATCTTCTTTCCAGATACACCCACCCAGCGGCTTGTAGATGCAGGCGATGCCCTCAGACAGGAACTGGCGGATATCTCCGGGATCATTGCTGATAAGTGTGCGAGGAATGTCGATTCCCAATTCCAGCGCATAACGGAGTTGCCGTACCTTGGACTCGCAGAGCAGTGAAGCGGCGTGAGGGTTCACCCAGAACGCTTGAGAGAAGGCCTCGGGATGCGATCGCTCGGCCATCCTCAATTCTTCTGTGGCGAACTCCTGGTCGAGCGGGTCCACATAGGATGGGGCCGAAATAATGCGCCTTCTTCTGTACCAGACGACATCGACATCGTCCGATGAAATGTCACCTTCGGCGGTATGAAGTCGTCCGGTCAAGGTGCCTTCAGAGAACGCAAGGCTGCTGGTGTTGCTTTCAGGTACGCGATCGCCTCGCCACTCCAGCACACGATTGCCGCGGACACGAAGCGCATGCCCGACAACCTTCGCATGGAAGTCACCTTCAACGGTGTGGATCAGAATGGTCCGCGGACCGCCGCGTTGGGCCACCCGGGAGGGCTGTTGAGCTGAGTTGTCAGGCAAGACTGCGGGCTCCTTCTTCAAGGTGTTGGTGCGGATGAGTACTTCCAGAGCGCTCATCCACCTTCATAAAAGAAGTAAGGTCAACCACGCGGTCGGCGCTGGAGATGGTTTCCTGGCGATGCGCGAAGATGATGCGGGTCGCCCTGAGATTCGATACGTTGTGGTTGATTGCACGCTCGGTGCGGACATCGAGATGACTGGTCGCTTCATCAAGGATGAGGATCTTCGGGCGCTTATAGAATGCGCGCGCAAGCAGAAGTCGCTGCTGTTGTCCCCCGGACAGCGCTGCCCCCATGTCTCCGACCAGTGATTCATAGCCCATAGGCAATGCGACGATGTCCGCGTGGATCCCGGCCATCGTCGCTGCCTCCACGATGGCCTCGATGGTCCCATCTGAATCGAAGAACGAAATGTTGTCTGCGATGGTTCCAGCAAAGAGGGTGTCGTCCTGCATGACCACGCCGACCAGATCCCGGTAGGCCGCAAGGCCGAATGAGCGGATATCCACCCCGTCAATCTCTACCGAGCCCTCGGTAGGCTCCAGCAAGCCCACCATCAATCGTGAAAGCGTGCTCTTGCCGTATCCGCTGGGACCGATGATCGCCACGGATTCGCCGTCCTTGAACTCGATAGTGACATTGCGGAAAACCCACGGATCCGACTGGGAGTAACGAAATCCGATATTGTTGAGGCGGATTCGTGCCTTCGGTGATCGGCCGCTGTGCGTACTGCTGACATTCTGTTCTTCCTCTGCCAGCGCTACGTCAGCGATACGTTCGGCATGCAGTCTCAGCATGCGGAATTCGACGATCTTGTCGACCAGCCCTCCGGCCTTCTGGGCGAACTGGTCGGCATACGCCACGAACGCAACCAGCATGCCGGCAGAGAAGCTGCCCGACATCACCAGATGTGCGCCGAGAGCCACGATAAGCACGCGCTGCAGCCCGGAAATCGTGCTGCCCATGACGCCGAAGCCCAACGTGTATCGCTGCACCTGCATCGCACGCTTGTTGGCCTCCATGGTCGCGCTGGCGAGCCGAGCGCGCCGCAGGCCCTGCTTGTTTCCAAGTTTGATGGCCTGGATTCCGCGCACCGATTCCATCAGCTCACTTTGCTGGCGCGCCCAGTAAACCAGCTGCTCTTCGTTCAGATGCCAGAGCCGCCTGTAGAGAATCCAGCGCGTCAGTGTATAAACCGCCACAACGGCGCAGACCAGTAGCGCGAGCTTCGTGCTGTAAAGGCAGATGACGAACAGCGCCAGAGTACCCATCACTCCATCGAGCACGGCTTCGATGAAATTTCCCGTCAGTGTGTTCTGGATCGCATGCACGGATGAGAAGCGCGAGAGCACATCACCCATGTGCCGCTTCTGGAAGAAGGACAGGGGAAGCCGGAGCAGATGGCTGAATAGATTACTGATCCATTCTGTGTTCAGCGCCGCCCCCAGCCAACTGATAATCCACGCGCGCACAAGCTGCAGTGCTGCCGACACAAGCAGGATGACAGAGAACCCCAGTGCCATCAGTACAAGCAGGCCTCTGTCGGTCGAGAGGATGACATGATCAATCACCCATTGAACCTGGAATGGCAGCGTCAATGCCAGGACCTCGATCGCCAATGCAAGGCCAAGCAACTGCAATGCCGCCCCGGGCAAGCCGCTGACATCTCCGGCCAGCCGTTGCAAGCTGATTGAATGACGCTCCTTGATGGGATTGAAGGTGGCCCGCGGGCTCAGTTCAAGCAGGACGCCGGTAAAGTGCCGCCCAGTCTCCGCCAGCGTCAGACGTCGAATGCCACGCGAGGGGTCATGAATTTCAAGCCCTTTGCCGCTTACACGGCGCAGTACCACGAAGTGGGTCATGTCCCAGTGCAGGATGCAGGGAAGTTGGGCGTTGGGGATATCTTCAAGATCCACCTTGATGGGCCTTGACTCGAATCCGAGCTCGTCCGCGATCCGCATGACATCTGCCAGATGCATGCCCTTCAGCGAAGAGTCGAATCTTCGGCGGAGGCTGGACAGGTCCAGCTCATGCCCATGGAAATTGGCAACCATTGCCAAGCATGCCAAGCCGCACTCCGCGGCTTCGGACTGATGAATCATCGGCAATCGACGCGACGCCATCCATTCTGAAAACGAAGTCATGCTCATCGCCTGTCGGTTTCCGCTGTGCCCACTGCTGGACGATCTTGAGCCAGTCGATAGAGCGGGTCGAAGACCCACTCAACCAGCCGCCGGGTCTCAACGCTGATGTCCGCTTCCAGGCCCATGCCGGGCTTCAATGATTCATTCCGCCCGTACGCCGCCATCACCTGGCGCTCCAGCGCCACTTCAACGCGGTATCGTGGCGCATCCACAGCCGTGCCCAGCAAGCGTGACTGCGCATCAGGGGGGGCTGCGCTTCGCGAAACCGAAAGCACCCGCCCACGCTGCTGACCGAATTTCTGATACGGGTAGGCCTCATAGCGAAGGGCGACGGGCTTTCCTGCATCGACAAAGCCGATGGCACTGGATGGCACCCATAGCTCGGCCACGAGCTCCGAGTCGCGAGGCAGGAGGCTGAGTGCGGTTTGACCCGCAGACACTGCCTGCCCCGGCTTGATAAGCACACTGGTTACGGTTCCGCTTACCCGTGCTCGAAGCGTGACTGCGGCCCTTGCGGCGTTCTCGGCCAATGATTGCTCGACATCTGCCACATCTCTACGCGTCCGGTTTTCCTGACCGCGCAGGGTTGGCTCGAGCTGCGCAAGCGCAGACGTTGCCTCGTCGGCCTGCTGTACAAGAAGCCGCTGCTGAGCCTCCAGTTCAATCTGGCTCGCACGGTGCTGCAGAACGCTGTCACGCTGCTGGAGCATCTGGTATCTGCTGATCACCTCGGTATTCTCGACCCGCAGCCATTCCTGATACAGCTCATCAGCACTGTCTGCACGCTGTTTCTGCAACCCGGCCTGCCGTGCCTTCTCCTCGGCCCGTGAGTGAAGGTTGCGCAGGCGCTCCTGTATCTCGTGGCGCTGCATGTCGCCCAGACTGCGATGCAGTACAAGGTCTGACTGCAGGCCCTGCTGCTTGACGCGGAGCTGTTCGGCGACGAGGGCCTGGGTTTCGCCCAGCGCGACGCTGTCCTGCGGCATGGAGACTTCGACGAGCGGCTGGCCGGCGACAACGATATCCCCTTCATGCGTCAGGATCCGGGAAACAACACCGGGCCCGGCGACGCTTACAGCAATCAATCCGCTGTCAGGGACCAGGGTGCCGTGCACACGCTCATGCCGCGTATATCGGCCTGCAATCAGCAAGCCGAGGATGGCTATGGTGGAAGCGGCGCCAATGGCAAAGAATATCCAGCCGACGCGAGGGGCGCGAAACCCTATCTTTCCAAGCCTTTCGTCCTGCTTTGCCTGGAGTACTTCCCTGCGGAACAACTCATCGGACATCCATTGCCCTCTAAGGCCTGGGGTGCGACAGCATGACTTCCGTGATCTGCGTGATTTGATATCACCACACTTCTACGCTGTCAATTTGCAGCACGGCATGCTCAGGCACTCGGCCTTGGTCTGATACAGCAACCGGGGATAGGCTGGCTCGCGATACTCGTAATCCATGACCATTGGAATTCCCGGGCCGAAAGCCACTGGGAAAAGTTGACGGCAACGCGCCCGCCATCGTGCTGAGTACCCAGGGAAACATTGGTGGGGCCAGTCCAGTCGATGCAGCATCCTGCGCCCGAACTGGTCGACGCTCGTAATTGCCATGACGTGCCTGGCAATGAAGATCGATGGTTTCCTCGCGGGCGCATGCGTCGCGGCGCAATAAGGCCTTCGCCAGCCCCTCGGCCTGAACCTTGGCTTCCAGCGTTGCCGCAAAGATCGATTTCATCGACCTGTACCTTGCTTCGGCCTCAGATACATTGAAGATCCACGAGCAGGTGCAGGCATTGGGGTTGCCGGTCATCGGCTGGCCGTGCAGAGAGAATGCGTCCGCCAATAGACGTGACCAGCTTCGCGAACGTGTATTTGAAACTTGCCCCTCCACCTTGTAAAGCTGAGTGACTGTACGAAGCAGGGGGTAGGGGTGTCGCGCGCGTGGGCGCAGCATCTTCTGCCTAATCCTCAGGTACCTCCTGACACTTCCGATTCCCTGCTGGACGACGTGACGCTGGGACGAACGCCTCGGAACGTAAGCGCACTGACAACGGCCAGGACACACCGGCCTGGAGTGGCGCGTCGCCTTCACCTCGGCCAGCCAGCAGGGCCTGCGATCGGCTGCGGAGTCCGGGCTCGCCATCACTGTCGCGCTGCAGGATGACATCCAGGATGGCCTGGTCATTGCGGGCGAGGGATTGCGGCTTCCTGCACTACCTGCCGCGAGCTTCCGGCTGATGCGCAGTGCGGCTGCCCGGACGCCTGCGATCGAGGCGTTGGAGGAGCAGTTGCTACGCGCTGGCGATTGAGCCATCGTTGAGACGAGGGACGTGACTGCGAGCCCCCCTCACCACATTCACCCTGCAGCGGCGAGAATAAGTCACTGGGCGCGCTCTGGCGCGCGCCACTCACTGCCTGCAGGATCGTAACGATGTCCAACACCCCCTTTGGCGAGTCGTCATGTGCTGCCGCAGCCAGCGGCTGCATCGAGGTCCGCGGCGCACGCGAGCACAACCTGAAGAACATAGACGTCTCCATTCCACGCAATGCGCTGGTGGTGTTCTCCGGCGTATCGGGGTCCGGCAAGTCCTCGTTGGCCTTCGGTACCGTCTTCGCCGAGGCGCAGCGGCGCTACTTCGAATCCGTCGCGCCCTATGCGCGCCGCCTGATCGACCAGGCCGGCGTGCCCGACGTCGATGCCATCGACGGGCTGCCACCAGCGGTGGCCCTGCAGCAGCAACGCGGCGCCAGCAATGCACGCTCGTCGGTGGGCAGCGTGACCACGCTGTCCAGCCTTGTGCGCATGATGTACTCGCGCGCAGGGGCCTACCCGGCCAACCAGCCCATGCTGTACGCCGAGGACTTCTCGCCCAACACGCCGCAGGGCGCCTGCAGCACCTGCCACGGCCTGGGGCACGTCTACGAAGTGACCGAAGCGTTGATGGTTCCGAACCCGTCGCTGAGCATCCGCGAGCGTGCCATCGCCTCCTGGCCGCCGGCATGGCATGGCCAGAACCTGCGCGACATCCTGGTCACGCTGGGCTACGACATCGACATCCCGTGGAAGAAGCTGTCGAAGAAGGACCGCGACTGGATCCTGTTCACCGAGGAAGCGCCCAGCGTGCCGGTCTATGCCGGTTTCACACCTGCCGAAACCCGTGCCGCGCTCAAGCGGAAGCAGGAGCCCAGTTACATGGGCACGTATACCGGCGCGCGCCGCTACGTGCTGCACACCTTTGCCAACACCCAGAGCGCGCTGATGCGCAAGCGTGTTTCGCGCTACATGGAAGGCAAGCTGTGCCCGGCCTGCCACGGAAAGCGCCTGAAGCCGGAGGCGCTTTCGGTCACCTTTGCCGGTGTGGATATCGGCGAGTTCATGCGGCTGCCGCTGGATCAGCTGGCGGACCTGCTGGAGCCCATCGCGCAGGGTGATTTCGGTGCACACAGCAAGGGCGCACGTACCAGCAGGAATGCAACACCGCGCGATCGCGCCCGGCGGGCCGCGAGTGGACGCGCGACCCACGCGGGCGCCCCCGACGTGCGCCTGACCTCGGCCATGTCTGAGGAAAAACGCCTGGCTGCACAGCGGCTGGCAGGCGGGGTCATGGCGCGGGTACGGCAACTGCGCGAGCTGGGCCTGGGCTATCTCTCGCTGGATCGCGCCACACCCACGCTGTCGGCCGGCGAACTGCAGCGCCTGCGGCTGGCGACCCAGCTCAGCTCGTTGCTGTTTGGCGTGCTGTACGTGCTCGACGAACCCTCGGCCGGCCTGCATCCAGCTGACAGCCAAGCGCTGTACGACGCGCTGGAACGGCTGCGCGATGGCGGTAACTCGGTGTTCGTTGTCGAACACGATCTGGAGCTGATGCGCCGCGCACAGTGGCTGGTGGATGTGGGGCCGCAGGCGGGGGAACACGGCGGGCGCGTTCTCTACAGTGGCGAGCCCGGCGGCCTGCGCCAGGTCCAGGATTCGCGCACGGCGCAGTATCTGTTCGACCAGGTGCCTGCGCCTGCCAGCCAACAGCGCAGTGCCAACAGCTGGCTGGAACTGAAGGGCATCCATCGCCACAACCTGCAGGGCGTGGACGCGCAGGTGCCGCTGGGGCTGCTGACGGCCGTGACCGGCATTTCCGGGTCGGGCAAGTCCAGCCTGATGGCGCAGGCACTGCCCGAGTTGATGCTGCTGCACCTGGGGCACGAGCCCGTGGACGACAGCGCCGACAGCGCGCCCACGGATGGGCCGACCGTGATTGAAGCCACGCGCGGCCAGCTGGCCGGCGATGTGGACGCCATTCAACGCGTGGTGCAGGTAGACCAGAAGCCCATCGGCCGCACGCCACGATCCAACCTGGCCACCTACACCGGCCTGTTCGACCACGTGCGCAAGCTGTTCGCCGCAACGCCCGACGCGCGCCGTCGCCGGTTCGATGCGGGCCGCTTCTCGTTCAACGTGGCCAAGGGCCGATGCGAGACCTGCGAAGGCGAGGGTTTCGTGAGTGTCGAACTGCTGTTCATGCCCAGCGTCTATGCGCCGTGCCCGACCTGCCATGGCGCCCGCTACAACGAGGCCACGCTGAAGGTGTTGTGGAACGACCGCAACATCGCCGAGGTCCTGCAGATGACGGTCGACCAGGCGCAGGCGTTCTTCGCCGAAGAAGAGGCCATTGCCCGCCCGTTGCAGTTGCTGCAGGAAATCGGACTGGGCTACCTGCGGCTGGGGCAGCCGGCCACGGAGCTTTCAGGTGGTGAAGCACAGCGCATCAAGCTGGCGACCGAGCTGCAGCGCAGCCAGCGTGGGCGCACACTGTATGTGCTGGATGAGCCCACCACCGGCCTTCATGCATCAGACGCGGACAGGTTGCTGGTGCAGCTGCAGCGGCTGGTGGACGCAGGCAACACCGTGGTGATGATCGAACACGACATGCGTTCTGTCGCACAGGCAGACTGGGTGATTGATGTCGGGCCGGACGCAGGGCGCGCGGGTGGCACCATCGTCGCGAAGGGCACGCCGCAACAGGTGGCCCGCGCCAAGGGAAGCAGGACTGCACCGTTCCTTGCGCGCGAACTGGGCAGGGTGACTGAGGCCACCTGATCCGGGTTTGGACGCATTCTGTTGTACTGTGATCAATACTCGCAGCGCCCATCAGCGAGAGGACGTACAAGTGAATGCTTCCATGCTTCCAAGAATCGTCGGTTTCGATGTTCCGCCGCTGCATGAGCGTGTCGACGCTTCCACCGACGAGGCCATCACCGCGCTGCTGGATCTGGCGCCCGGCGCTCGCTGGGCAGAGCTTTTCCTCATCAAGTGCAGAGCCCTGGCGTCCCAGCTCCAGCTGGCGGACGTTCGCATTGAAGGCTCCAGAATCTACTTCTACGGATCCATCAGCGATTCCCGCGGACTTGCCGACGCGGTCACCTCCATTGTCCACGTACTGAATGATGAGTTGATGCGCGAGCGGAATCACGCCGCCAGCCGCGGCTAAGCGCAGCCAAGCAGGGTCCAGCATCGATCGGCAATCTCTGCTGCGCCAGGGTGGCCGCGCAGGCTCGATCGCTTCGCAAGCCTGTCCTGCAGATCGTCGATCCATGCCGACCGGGTGCCGTGCGGATCTCTCACATAGATATCGCAGGCAAGCCGGACAACCGGCGCTACTTCATATCGGAAGCTCATCGCGGGCAGGGTGCCCAGGTTGAACGCGGCCTTCCAGTGGGCCAGTTCACGCTCTACGTCCACGATGTGCTTGCTTCTTCCATGGATCATGGTGTTCCCCACGTTCGGAGCCTCACTGTACACGCTTGTTGCCGGGAGCCTGTTCATGACCGTCGTTCATCCAGCGCGCTTCCCGGTACGCTCCCGTAACGGCGCCAGGCCCACTGTCAATTGGCAGCAGACTTGCTGCGACGGAGAATCGAAATGAACAGCGTCCCCGAACAGAACAGGAACGACCGCTCCAGCGCTTCCGCTGAAACAGAACAGCCCGCGCAGCAGGGGCAGGTCGAGGGGAGCGAGCCTGGCGGGAAGGAGCCCGGCGAGCAAGGGCAGCAACAGCAGCAGGACAACAAGGATCGCGAGAGCCCGAAGCCAGCGGACGAAAAGAAGGGCGGTCTCGGCGGCGATACACGCCGCTGAGGAACAGGAGGAGCCGCGCGCCGCGCGGCTGCTTCCGCAGTAGACAGGGAGCGTGCATGTCCTCGCAAAGCCAGGCAATCAGCCTGATGACCAAGATCATGTACCAGTGTCGCCCGGAGAAAACCACAACAATGGCGCAATGCCGTTGCTGCCACGCGCCCAGCCCTGGCGGGATGGAATGCGCACGATGCCTGACCGGAAGGCTCGGCGACATGATTCACAATCGCGGCGCAGCATTCAGCTGGCTTGAATCATTCCGCAGGGTCCAGCAGGACGAAGCACACGTATTCGAATGCGCAAAGCGCGTCGACGCGGCATCTCCCTAGGCGTCGCATCCGGACCTGACATTGCGCAAGCGTATGCTCGGGTCATTCAGGAGCAACGCGATGACTTTTACGATCTGCATCTACGATAGAACGGGCACGGGCCTCCGTCTGCCCGCGGGATGGTGGATCGACCTTCAGTCCGATCTGCCTGCACTGGTGAAGGGTGCTGCGCGCATCGACCTTCCGCATCTTCGAAAGACGAGCATCCACGATTGGATCCTGAGGTTCTCAGGGATCTTTTCCGGCGCATTGGAGGCTCGCAGTGGCTAGGTTGAATCCAGCCCAGTCCCTGGGAGTCCGCTGGCTCTTCTTTCGTCTTCGCAACGGGCAGTCCATCAGTCCTGCCAGGCTGATGTCTGTCTGGTCCGAGGCAGCTGAATCCAACGACTGTGCCGTGCGCCGCGAAATCATCGACGGCGCCGGCTATGTCTATGCCCTGTACGCGCCCAACAGCCTGCTTTCACCCAGGCGCGTGGAGCTACGCATGAGAACGCTGCTGGAGGAAGCCGGCTACGCCTTCACGATGGGCAGCCTGGCGGGCCGGCACCCGGGCGACGGTTGAGACGCGTGGCTGGCGCGGTGTCCGCAAGCGCCCAGAACGCGCTCGTCATTCCGGAGTGTCTGGTTCCAGAGGTTAGTCAGGCTTTGGATCAAAGAGCGCCAGCATCCGTTCACGGCGGCATTGTTCGAGCCAGTGGTGCCATATCTCCACCTCGTCCATCAGCCCCGTGGCACCGCATGCGGGGCAAGTGAGCGTCGTGCCCAATGGGCTTGTCTGAATGCCGGCGTTCTCGCTCATTGACGAGCGCAGGCCGCAACTCTTGCAGGTAGATCGCAACTGATCAAGGCGAACGATTGCGCCATTGCGCGCAAGAAGGGGCTGGATCGCGTGGATCCGGAAGGCATTGGGTGGATGCATGGCCGTGTCGTCTGAGGCTGGACACGGGAGCAAAGGATTCTGCGCCGGAGAAGAGCCGTGAGTCTGCAGTGTCCTCCGCTGCAGGTTAATCCCTCATCAAAGTACAGAACGCGCTCCATCGTTGGCCTGCTGCGCGTCACATCACGCAGCCAGTGCCGGGCATCGCGACGATGCTGACGAAGCGCGATGGGAACGCATTCGACGCAGCCTCTGCCCCCTGATCCGTTCCATCACGACTGGATCATGGTTGTTCCTTTGCCTGATCTATCAAATGAATCGTCATGATCGGTCCCGTGCAGGCCGGTGGAATGGTCGCGACAAGACTCGAGCGGAGCAGTTCGCCTCCATGTCCTCCTCCGAACGATGCCGTAGCCCCGAACTCCAGCATTCTCTGTGATCGCGCGTCCTGCACCCCAATGGGGATGTCTCCCTTCATGGCCAGCGAGTAGCCATGTGGCCATGCTGCAAGATATGCCGTCCCCGCTGGATTCACGAAGTAGACACAGCCGTTGATTGGCCTCAGCATCCCTGTGAGCAGCCCGGTTGCAAGAACCGCGTCCTGTGCAGGCGAAAGCCTGACAAGCACAACTGATCGAGCCTCCTTGGCATTTGCCGATAGCGCCGCGGATGCGCAGGACATGATCATCAGGAACAGGAGCGCCGCGAGGGTGGTTGAAGGCCTGTCAGGTGCCATCGACATCTCCCATCTCCATGCGAACGTCGGCTATCGGCCTGAAAGGAATGCGCTCGCACCATCAGCATTCCAGTTGCGACGACCTTAACGGTACCGGCATTCCTCATCAGTGTCCGTGATCACACTCAGGGCCGCGGTTCTGCCATTACCCAGAGCCATCTCCAACACCTTGCAGCCGGGCCTGGATGAATTCCAGCAACGCCCGCACCCGCGCGGTGACCGAGTGCCGGTGACTGTAGGCGCCGAGCAGTTGTAGCGGCGCCGGGCTCAGATCCAACTGTACTTTCTGCAGCCGGCCCTCGGCCAGGTCCTTCTGACACGGGTAAGCCGCAACGATGGCGAAGCCCAGGCCCTGGCGTGCACCGGCTACTGCAAGCTCCCCGCTGTTCACCCGATAGCGGCTGCGCACCGGCACCTTCACGATGTTCCCCGTGGGGTCGACAAACTGCCAGGGTTGTCCCTTCAGTGCACTGGCAGTGGTGATGCAGGGCAAGGACTTGAGTTCGCGCACCTGGCGCGGCATTCCGGTCCTGGCCAGCAATGCCGGCGCGGCCACCACGATGCTGGGCAATGTCGCCAGTTCGCGGGTGATGAATGCGCTGTCATCCTGCGGCCCCCGATGGAAGAAGAGGGCGAGATCCATATCGTCCCGCAGCGCTTCAGGGCCGCTCAGCCGCGTGTCGCACTCCAGTTCAATGCCGGGATGGAGACTGCAGAACTCGGCCAGGATCGGAGCGAGCAGCCTGGGCGCCTCGTTCGGCATGCTCATCCTCAGCAGCCCCTTCAGTTCGCGCTGCACCGCGCCCAGCTCTTCCTCGGTTGAGAGCAGGGCATCGAGCAGGGGCTTGGAGCGTGCGTACAGCAACCTGCCAGCTTCGGTCATGCGCAGGTGGCGGGTGCTGCGTTCCAGCAGCCGAACCCCCAGCCTGCGCTCCAGCGAGGCAACGTGGCGGCTGACGTTGGAAGCAGGCAGGGCCAGCAGGCGCGCCGCACCCGAAAAACTCTGCTCGTCTACCACGGCCGCGAAGACACGGACGGTGTTCAGGTCGAAACTGCTGCGCACGATTATCCCGCTGTGGGTATGAATGCATCTCGGTTCTGCATGCTAGTTGGCGGGCTTGGCAGAGTCCACACTGCACGCCCGTCCCGTGGATGCCCTGCAATGGCGTGTCCGGGCGAATCGAGAAGGCTGCATCGGAATGGACATTGGAATACTGGGCGGTGGAATCGCAGGCCTGAGCGTGGCCCTTGCCCTCCACAGGCAAGGGCACAGCTGCCGTGTCTACGAACGCCGGGCCGGACCGTCGACCATGGGGGCCGGCGTCACACTCTGGCCCAACGCCGGCTTCGTACTGCAGGAACTCGGGCTGCTGGAGGACATCGCCGCAGTCGGCGGCCGGCCGACATCAGTACACCGCAGGGATGCAGCAGGCGACCCGTTGGGCGGCCTGGACATCACGCTGCTGGATCGGATCATGGGATACCCGACCCATACGATCCTGCGCCGTGACCTGCAGGCGGTGCTGCTGGACCACGTGACGCGTGCGGGAATCCAGGTGCTGTTCGGGCATCGCGCGGTAGCGATTGAGCTGGAGGACAACGGCAAGGCCATGGCGCGGTTCGACAACGGCCAGTGCATCCGTCCGGACCTGATTCTGGGTGCGGATGGGCGAATGGACTCGGTGGCACGCAGGTTCGTCGCAGGCGACAGTACGCCCATCTACCAGGGCTTCGTAAACTGGATCGGGGTCGCGCAGGGCAGGGCACTGATGCGCGAGGTTGGGATCCAGGATTACTGGGGTGCCGGCGATCGCTTTGGTTGCGTCGCCATCCGAACAGACCTGGTGTACTGGGCAGCCGCCCAAGCGCGGCCACTCCCCAGGTCAACGCCTGCAGCAGACATGCGCGACGAGGTGAGGGATCTGTTCGCAGGGTGGCCCGAGCCTGTCGCGCGTTTGATCGAGGCCACGCCGGCGCACTCCGTCCAGCGGATTGCCGTGCACGACCTTGAGCCGCTGCACACGTGGAGCCGCGCAAACGTGCTGCTCATCGGTGACGCAGCGCATGCGCCCTTGCCGACGTCAGGGCAGGGGGCCTGCCAGGCGCTGGAGGATGCGTGGCACCTGGCGCGATGCCTGGAGGGTGCAGAAGAGTGTCTGGTGGAAGCCCTGCCGCGCTTCGCCACCCTCCGTGCACCCAAGACCACGAAGCTGGCCGAGCAGGGCCGGATGTTCGCGCGCGGGCTGTTCGCCAAAGACCCGGAAACCTGCCGTATCCGCAATGAGCGCGCCAAGGCGTCCGACCCGATGCGTGATGCGTTGGCCATGGCTGCGGGGTGGTCGCAGGGATTGCCGATGGCCGAGCGCATTGAACGAGAGGCGGCGAACAGCGCGGGCAGCATGTATCGCCTGTGATGATGTGCTGCGGTGAAAGGGTCAGCCGCCGGTTGGCCCATCAATCGCTCGATGATGTCTCAGGCAGGGTCCTGTCTCGGGATGACGATGAGGTCCTTTTTGTTGGGAGCCTCACGAATGATCTTCTCGGCCGGAGGCACTTCAGTCCCCGGCGGCGGCAGTTGCGGAAGAAGGCGCCTGGTAAGCTGTTCCGCATTGCCATCTTTCAATGGCACAGCCTCGCTCGGCGGGGGAGCTGAGCGAGGCGGGGAAGCGCACGCGGCCACTGCAATTGAAAGAACCAGAATCGTAGGCCAGCGAATGTCCATTGCTCCTCCCTGCTTCAGCCGTTACGCACCTTACCGCGCGATGTTCAAGTATCCCGTCACATCCCTGGCTTGATAGATCAGCCGAGGATAGGTTGGGTCGCGATACTCATAATCCATGACAGTTGGAATTCCCGAGCGGAAAGCCACGCAGGAAAAGTTGACGACAACACGTCCGCCATAGGGCTGAGCGCCCAAAGTAACATTCGTGGGTCCGGTCCAATCAATGCTGCAACCTGCACTTGAGTTGGTCGGCGTGTTGTACCCCCGGCATTTGACAGTCGATAGCCCCGCACTCACCGAGGGCATCGCGGAGATTGCGGGGATGTGCAGATCGGCGGCGCAGGACGTTGTGACCTGCGTTTCACCGGCGGGCAGAACGAGGTTCCCGGACGGCGGATGCACGGCCGCCGTTACCGGCGACAGGGGGAACGCCCTGGGAGCGGCGGCTGCGTTTCTCGAAGTGGTTTGCGACGCGGGCATCTGACAAACCGCAGCAGCGGTTACGTCTTTCCCCATCGTCAGTACACCCTCTCCGGTAACGTCCACGCCTCCCATCGCCTCGCAGACAAGCTTCCGCATGGGGTCGCTGCTTTCAACGCTGTGCGCGCCCGATGATCCAGCTGCCGCGAGCATGGAAAACGCGATAGCCCCTCCTACGACACTGCGCTTCATAGCTACACTCCTTTGCTGGGAAAAGTCCGTTTGGCGCACCCGGCCCACAACGTGTCGCCGAGGAAGCTGCCCCTCTCTTGAAGACGGAAACGGGGAGGCCAAAGCGACAGCGGCGAGCGCTGCTTGAATTCCGCAGGTCGGCGGTCAAACAGTGAATCCGTCCGCCGTGTGCCGCCAACCTCTGCGCGGCGTCAACTCACGCCTGCTTTGCCCGATCTGCAAAATTCCGCTGCAGCAGCCGCTCTCTCACCTTGTCGTACACCAAATTGTAGACATAGGTGTAAGGCAGGAAGAATGCAATCAGGCCCAACTCCAGCAGGAACGCGTCCCAGTAGGAGATGGACAGCCACCAAGCGGCAAGCAGCACCACAACCACCACCAGGCCGCCTTCAAACCCCACCGCATGCGCAATCCGCACCGGCACGGTTCGCTTGAACCCGATCTTCTTCTCCACCCGGTCAAACAGCGCGTTATAGATCATGTTCCAGAGCATCGCGCACGTCGCCAGGGCGATGGTCAGCACACCGGTTTCAAACAGCGATTTGCCCAGGAAGTAAGACATCACCGGAGCGCACAGGCACAGGGCAATGGCTTCGAAGAGGACGGCGTGGAGGAGGCGGTCCCAGAGGGTCTTTTTGGAATTCATGCTGCAGCACCTGATGTTCACCGCCGGCAGTGCCGAGCGGATGTAAGAGCGAATCGAGAGGGGGGGGGGCGGAGCGGCGATCCACGCTCGTAATGTGCCCGGGCGCCATGATATAAGCTTCAAAAATGAATCAAAATAGCCAATAACGCAGGCGGCCGTTTCATCTATGAAACACTTTCCCTGGGACAACCTGATCGTGCTGCTGGCCGTGATCCGCGGCGGCACCCTGCGCGAGGCGGCGAAAGCGGCCCGTATGAGCACGGCCACGCTATCGCGCCGGCTGGATGCGCTGGAGGAGCGACTGGGTGGCAAGGTGGTAGAGCGCACGTCAACCGGCTGCGTTCCCACGGAACTGGGGCAGCGAGTGTTTGCACTGGCAGAGCAGATGGAAGAGGCCGCCGACGAGATCGCTCGCCAGGTTGATACGCCCAGGGAGCTGGTGGGCACAGTGCGCATCAACGCCGATGAGTGGGCCAGCTTCATGCTGATTACTCTGCTTCCCGGCTTGAACCGCCAGCACCCTTCGTTGGATGTGGAGGTGCTCACCTCGCGCGAGCCTTACAACCTGGCCCGCCGCGAGGCCGACGCCCTGCTGCGCTACGGCCCGCCCGACACAGGCGATCTGCGTGGTGACCGCGTGGGGCAGATGGACTATGCGCTGTATGCCAATCAGGCCTACGCTGCGCGGCGGCAGGCGGCGATTGCCAGCCAGGCATGGCATGAGCTGGAATTCGTGGGCCTGGATGAGCCGCGCGTGGAATTTGAGGTGGAGCGCTGGATGCGTTCACTGCCCGGTGCAAGCCGTCCTTGGCTTCGCTGCAACTATTCAGTTGGGGTGCTCGATGGGGTCACCTCAGGAGCCGGGCTGGGCGTCATAGAATGCGCGGTTGCCCAGCATGTGGGCGGGTTGATACGCGTGCGCGATGCGCCGGCACTGAGCAAGGAAGTGTGGCTGTGGACGCACCGGTCGCTGTATGACACCCCGCGCTTCCAGGCCCTGCGGGATTTTTTCAAGCAAACCTGGCTCAGTGGCAAGAGCGGGCGCCAGCGGACGGCAAAGTAGGTCGCCCCCCCGCTGCAGCATCCGCGCGACGTGGCTGTCACCGATGGGTAGTCGTCATGATGATGAGGAAAGGTGCGGTGGTGATCGTCAACGACCAACGGAAGGTGATCACCACCTGGGTAACAAACACAGCGGGGGTTCGATGACTAGGCGTTCTGCGGAAAACGAGCAACAGATGTTGTCCTTGGCCGAGAAGGTTCTTGCCGCTCGACATGCCGCACCTCTGCTTGCAGAGCGATTGGCAGGTGGTCACGTTACGTCGGACGACCGCAAAGCGATCATCGAAGTGATTGCGGCCGAATTGTGCGAAAAGGGCTTCGATGCCGAGTCGGAGCCCTCCGCGTACGGGCACGCGCGTGAGCGGCTGATCGACTACTTGAACAGGCCGAAGCCAACGCCTTTGTAGAGTCGAGCCATGCTCGACTACCGCGTGCCGCATCGCACCCCATCAGGCACCTCACCAGCAAGAACCCGCAGCATCCGATCCATCAAAACAGGCTTCGGCACACCAGCCAGCACCTGCTCCAGATAGTCCAACGGCTCAATCTGCCACTGAAGAAGCGCCCGCAACCGCACAATGTCGGTCGCCCGCTGCCGGGCGTCCAGCGATATCTGCAAGAGCAAATAGTGCGAGCGCCTCTCCAGCCACAGCACTGGAACGCCACGGCAGTAAATCTGGAAGGCGGCGTCTTGACGCTGTCCAACGAACTCAAAGCCCTGCCGTGGCCGCGCTTCCACAAACTGCCTTGCCTGTCGGCGAAGCTGTGAAAAGCGATCATCGGAAATGCCGTGGAACGCGAGCTGGTCAGGCACCGGCGGCACCGGCCACTGAATCTGCGCCGTAACCACCACCGCCAGACAAATCACCGTGGCCGCCCATCGGCACCACGTCACTCAACCCTCCGGATGCAGCCGCGTACTCGCGTGTGCGGTGAGGCCCAGTCCGGCCATGATCAGGCCCTCCATGACGCGCGGGCCGACGTATTGCTCCAGCTCGCCGTTCTCGCGGGCGCGCTGTGCGGCCAGCAGGATCTCCAGCACCACTCGAAGACCCGCCAGCGAGCAGTCGGTATCCGCCAAGGCGATGCGCCGGCCCGGCATCTGATGGCGCTCTGGCCACGGTTGACCATCGGAGGCGGCTCCGGCGCCGATGCTGTGCAGCAGGGCGATGAGGGTGTTCGGGTCCAACGCGGGGCCGTTGGCGGGCGCGTTGTGGATCGGGTGCGGGGCAGGGGAGTGGGGCTGGGTCATGGCGGGGCTCCTTGCGTGCATGCAGAAGCCGCCACCGATAAAGGTGGCGGACGATGCGTGGTTCGAAACCCGGTGTTCGCTGAACCGGCAGGCACAAGGCCTCCACGCACCGCCCGCCATAGCCGGCCGACGGATTGCCAGCCGGCACCACACAGGGTGATGCCGGCTGGCAAGCGTTTACTTCAGCGAACTACCGGGGTTTCGAATCCCGGCCACCTGCTTTCGGTGGCGAGGAAAGGAATACGCCCGGCTGTGCGCGATGCCAATGCAGTAAGGCTGATGCCGTCACCACATTCAATATTTTCAGAATCGTTGTATACGGCTCAATGGGGCCGGAGCCTTGCACTGCAAGGCTATCGGCGATGTCGGTGGTGCAAGCCTAGCGAGTGTCGGCATCCGCCCGGCGAGGCCGCGAGCGAGGCGAATGCGACAGGATTGCCAAGGGCCGCCAGGCGTCAGTAACCCTTCAACGCAACCTTGGCCCGCTCCAGCCATGCGGCATTGTGGCTGCGCGCATGACGCGACCAATGCTGGGCATCGTCGATGATGCTGGCGAGCAGGCTACGGGCCTGCTCACGGTCGGCGGGCTGCGGCTGCGCCATCAGCCACTCGGCGTAGAGGCAGCGGGCGGCCGCATCGTTTCCGCATTCGACGGCGCGCTCGAATGCGGCGCGGGCTCCGGGTGCTTGGGCGGCAGCCAGTGCCTGCTCGTAAAGCAGCGTCTGTTCCGGCTTGCGGCGCACATCCGGATGGCGGGCGAACAGGCCGTCCAGCGTCTCGATCGCAAGCGCGGGTTGCCCTGAATCGAGGCGGGCACGCGCCAGGCCGGTCAGAATGTAGGGATCGTCGCCCAGCGGCGAGCTGGCCGCCTGCTCGAGCAGGGCTCTAGCTTCCTCGGCCTGGCCGGCATCCAGCAGCGTCATGCCCAGCCGAACCCGATTCTGCACGGTGGGCGTGCGCGCCAGTTCGGCGCGGGCATTGCGCAGGTCCTGGCCCGGGTCCATGAGTTGCTTGGCGGAACGGACGACCTGCCGGGCACCACGCGAATGGCGGACTTCGGGAAAGTAGATCGCCAGGAAGTAAACGACGCTGCCGAGCAGTGGGAACGAGAAGAGCAGGATGAGCCAGTAGAGGCTCTGGCCCGAGCGGATGGCGTGCACCGCGAAGTAGATGGCTGCCAGTACGTGGAGTCCGATTCCGATATAGGGCATGTGAGCCGCCTCGTCCTTGTGAGGGGTGGAACTATAGTGGGGGTGGGGTGGGGCGCCAATGGGGTGGGGCGATCGGGCGTGACGCGTCACGTTAATAGAGTGAGTTCTGCAGGACGGAGCGCTGCATGCCACTATGTGGCGGGGCTGCATTGATGGAAGGGGATACATGGAACGTACGCAGAAGACGCTAACGATGGCCGATGTTGCTGGCTGGGGTTCGGCGCTGGTCACGTTCGGATTGATTCAAGGGGCCTTCTATCTGAAGGCGTATTGGGGGCACTTCGGCCTGGATCCCTTTCAGTTTGTTGCGGTGAGTGAGCTTGCGCTGGCAGGCTTGGTGGGCATCGGCTTGGTGTTGTTCTTCATGCTCGTGGCACTGCTGCTTGGCGGCTGGGTCGAAGGGAGGGTGACGGCGAGCACGTCTCAAGCCAGTCTGCTGATGTGGCTGATCTTCGCCCTTTGCCTGGTTGGAATGGGCGCCCTGCTTTGGTGGTCCAATGGCTGGCCCGTTCTGATAGGTGTGGCCCTGACTGGCATATGTGCAATCGCCTTACGCCTGTCACCAGTGCTGCCAGCTGCCGTAAAGGACTCGCCATGGCTGGTCTATGCCCTAGTGATGCTTGTCTATGTCCCGATCTCGTCAAGCTGGCTTGGCCTCGAGCGCGCCAGGGCGATCACTTATAGCAGCGGCAAGTACACGATCAATGTGACTATTGATGAGAGGGTGCAGGGCAGCCTGAGCCTTGTGGGGCGTCTGGGTGATAGCTATGTGCTTTGGGACATGGCCCAGAAGACTGCAGTTCTTGTGCCCGCTGGCGATGTGAGCAGGCTGGAGATCGCGCGGAAACCCTTTTTGCCTGCCAATCCAGCCCAGTCGCGATAAGGGCTCGTTACCGGGGCGGGGGAGCCAACGCTTGATCCATTGAGGAAGTCGCCTTGGGCCTAAACAGAGATGGTGTTCAGGCGGGGCACCCTTGGTTACCGTCCACTCCGGCAGGAAGAACTGGGTCGGTCAGGTTGATCCTTGCGGTCACTTTCTCGTCATTAAATTCTTCTAGGAACATGTAGGAATTATGGCAATCGAACCAATGACTCAGATCGAGGCGGCGATAAAAAACGCATCCGAGAAAATTGAACGTGTGACTCAAGCCCATCACGCTCGACTTCTCAAAGAACATATTGACCTGTCCATTGAAATTCACAAGGAACTTATCCCGCTTCTAAATAACCTGACCCGCGACGAAAATCGCAACGGCCAAACAGTGAAGGTGGTTCGGTCAAGCCGGACGCATGAAGAATGGGAGGCCGTGTTTTCCGTGATCAACATGGCGGCCGGGCCAATCGTACAGCTGATCTGCGAGGGCCTCTACCTCCAGGCCTATTGCATCGTCAGGCAGGTCCTTGAGGGCATCGCGCAGCTTCACCATATTCGTCACGGAACCAGGCAGATAACCAAGGCGCCCCAGATCAATCATCTGGACGAGGCCCTGCGTAGGATCTATTCTCCATTGTCACAAGGGGCGCACATTGCAACCCATGACGCCGCCCAGATACAGGCACCCTCAGCCAGCGGAATGGAGTCCACTCTGGCATTCTTGCCACATGGAATCAGCCTGATCCCTTGTTACTCTCTAGAATTGTCCCGCGACTTGCTTGAGATTCATCTAGCGCTACGTCGGCTTCTGCTCTCACATCTTCAAGAGCACGGCAGCCACCTATAATGCGAGTGACACAGGATGACCGTTGACTGGCCTTTACCGCCCAATTCGGGGGGGGGGCGCTCGGCGGGAATGGTCGAATGGGTCGACGGCTCCGGGAACACGGCCGATCAATTGACCTTGGATACGCTGATAGCGATGGGTAACCGGCTCAGGGTTGCCGTGTACGGGGTTCGCCTCACGGCGGGTTTGCTTGAGACGGTCGCCGCAGCTCGGCCGAGGGAGGCACACTGGCGCGAAGAAGGTACCGCCTGGACAGTGACCGTGCTGCCGCCGCGGTCATGGCGTCAAGTAGTGGAGGCACCATCGTGCGCGTAGGTGAGCGCCCCATGGGTACGTTCCCGGAATCCAAACCCTACCCGCCAAGTTTCTGATTAACGTGACGCATCACGGGCAGCGGTCGCGCGGCGAAAGTACCCAGCCGCCATCTGCCGCCATCTGCCGATAGGGCTTGCCTGCGAAGCACTGCACATTGCTCGATGGCTGGTCACCGCAACGGGAGCCGGGCAGGTTCTCCCAGCCACCGTCGATTCGGCGGAACATCATCCCGTTGATGCAGCGCATCCCGTCACTTTGGCGACGGACTGTGGCCTCAGCTTGCTCGCGCCGAGCCCTGATTTCTGCGAGGTCCCCAGCCGTCGGCCGCGCTTCGGCCTCAGCCCGCGCCGGTAGTGCCGTGCGCTGGGATTCCGCTGGCTGGCCTGCGTCCAGAAATCGTTGGTTCCATGCGCTGTTAGTGCGGCCAAGCATCAGGACGCCAATCGTGCCAAGGCTCAACAGCGTGAGAAAGCCGGTGATCAGCCACGGAAAGTTCCAGCTGCTGCGCTGGATAGGCGGCAGGTATTCCGGTCGTTCGCGTTCCATACGTCCCCCCAAGGCGTCCTTGCGCGCATTCTACCCGGCGATCGGCGTCTTCGGCGTTCTCGCTGGCCAGCAATCTCCAGACCTGATCCTGCAAGATACAATCCATTGCAATGCGCAGCCGGAGGAGGCGGAGTGGGCGACGTTTACTTGATGTTTGACACTCTGGGCAAAGGGGCGGGCGAATGCCGCCGCGAAAGCGGTAGATCGCCAGATATCCGCTGACAGGGAGTCCGAGGAAATATCGGACGCCGCTGCTATCGCCCGTCTGAGGCTGGGGCTCCGTGTAGAGTTGGAGGCCGTCCTAAAAATGACGCAGCAGTCGCTAGGCCCTGCGATTGAGGAATGGAAGATGGCTGGGGGGCAGGGAGTGTTTCAGGCTGTTTTTCCTGTTCGGAGTGATTACTTCACTCTGTTCGCAAGGAATGCCGACAAGCTGGGATTGGTAGATGAAGAAACGGCGACCCTGATTATTCAGGCCTATATCGAACTCAAGGGCTCGTTAGACAGCTTTATCTACAACAATCAACTCCTCGATCAGCACCAACAAGCCCGGCTCAGGATGGGGACTTCGCTGCAGAACCAGGGAGCGAAGGAACACCTAGAGAGCGTTAACCACCAGTTGGAGCACTACGGCCCGCTATTGATCCAAAATTACGACCAAGCTGTTGAGTCCGTAGGCGTAGCGCTGAAGCACCTAAAGGCCTAATCCGGGGTGTAGGGGCAGCGCCCCTACGGAAGCGCTTCACACGCGCTGACGGGGCCTCGGCCCACGGCTCATGTAGACCACATTGGACGGCTCGGCGTCGGGACCGCCATCACTCGCGTCCAACCGCCGTTCTCGGCGATTTCTGAGGGCATCAGCAAGGTAGATGACGCTGGATTTCGTTGTGGCACAAGCCTTTCGGGACGTTACCGATCGGGTGGTCATTTCTGGGCGGGCCTCAGCCATCATCAGCCGCCATTCCCGGGCGATGTTGCAGGTCAGCGACCACCAGGCCATGTCGCAGGGATCCAGCTGGTGACCCTCCGGGGTGAACATGTGGCCGCCCTGAAAGCCGAAACCGGCCCAAGGGCCGGTTAGATCTATGCGTTCGTGGGGATCAATCTTGATCATGCTGCGAGTTCGTCCTTGTCGGGGGAACGAACAGGGAGGCAAGAGCCGAGCCAGAGGCCCAGCCATTCCCATGCGGAGCCGACAAAGGCCCAGATTCGACGGATACGCGATTTCGCATAATGTATAGACCGTGGACTTATCAAAGCCCATGACCGCTGCCTGAGCCTTGTGGGGCAGGGCAAAACCCACCGCAAGGCACAGCGCCATTGCGGTGGCTGCAAGCTTCCGCCAAACGGCTTTCTCTTCGCGACTGATCGCGCGCGCTTCGCCAATAACGCCGAGCACGCGGGCCAATGGAACACCGGTCAAGCCCGCCAAAGTTGCGCAAACCACGGCGTCCGGATGAGAAACGCCCTTCCGATAGTTGCTGATCGCAGACGGCCGAACGCCGAGACGCGGCGCTAAGTCCTTGTCGTAGCTCACTCCGCACGCCTCTTTCGCTTGGTCGAGCAGCGAGTTGACGTCCATATGATCCAAGACCCTTGATTTTTGGAATTCAAGGGTATTGAATCACGTCCGCGATTCAAGGACCTTGGATTGCACCCGCCACCGGCACCCCAAGGCCGTGGGCGGGTTCTCTTGGGGCTTGGGGTAGGGGACTAGGGATGATCGATCCGTTCATTGCCTTCGTGCTGCTGGCGGCCATCGTGGCCGTATCCATTGGCAGCGCCAAACTCGTTTCGTGGTGCCTCGACAGGCGTGGGGAGTCCGCCCGTCGCAGCGCACACGAAGCGGCCTTCGTAGCCCAGGCACGCGCCGAACTGGCCGCAACCGGCTGGACCCCGAATCGCGAAGCGCTCTATCAGGCCGAAATTGCCGCCACCAAGCGCGGTGACCTGCTGGCCGCTGCTCGCTACGCCGAAGAGCAGGGGCGCGCCGCATGAGCAGGTTTCCCTCATTCGCCGAACTGGCGGAGTTTGATATGGGTCTTGCGGCGTGCGCCGCGCTCATCGCCGTTTGGCTGGGAGGTGCATTGCTCTCCATCGTGATCGAGCAGGCATGGCTGGGGCTTCGTCGCCTGTGGAAGCTCCGCAAGGACCGCTCCAATGGTCGGTGAGCGCGCGGTGCTGGCCGGGTCGGGACTCCCCTCGTCTAACAGGGGAGTCAGTGAATTCAGGAACGCCGATGGAACCCTGACGGTCGGCATTGACTGGTTTTCCGCCTCCATCGACCTGCGCGCAGCGCTGGACGAACTCGCGTTCCGTGATGGCGACAGCTTCGAAGAGGTCCGCCAGTGGATCGAGTTCTCCCCTGAGAACGCTCGCATCGCAGCCTTGCAGGTGTTCTGCTGGTTCTTCGCCGGGCTTGGCCTTGAGCTGGATGAAACAGCGGGCGGCGGTCGCTTCTACACGTGGCGTATCAAGATCATTGACGCGGCCAAGAAGTTCGTCGGAATGATCGAACTCGGCGGCGAAGAGTGCCGACGCGCAGATGGCACGTATACCGCTCGCATCGAGCTAACCGGTGATGGATGCAAGGCGATAGGCGCAGCGCGCTGCGGCCATGCGCAGCGGTGGCTGGAGCTTCGAGCGAAGCTCGAAAGCTGCGCCGGAAGGATCACCCGTGTCGATGTGTGCGCCGATGACCTGGTGGGCGACTACCCATTGCGCATGGCACAGAAGTGGTACGCCAATGGCGACTTCGACAACCGTGGTCAGCGCCCCAAAGCGCAGCTGGTGGACGACTATGACAGCGGTGACGGCAAGACGTTCTATGTCGGCGGCAAGAAGTCGGAAAAGCAGTTGCGCGTCTACGAGAAGGGCAGGGAGCAGGGCGACAAGAGTTCGCCGTGGGTGCGCTATGAGGCGCAGTTCCGCAACTCCAACCGCAAGGAACTGCCGCTCGACATTCTGCGTGACCCGGCTTCCTACCTGCTGGGTGCCTATCCGGTCCTGTCCTTTCTGCGGTGCGTTGCCACACGTATTGAAATCACGAAAGCGGCCGTCGAGGCCACGTGGAAGAGCGTTCGCCGTCATATCCGCCGCCAGTACGGCGCGGCCCTCAACTTCATCGCCAAGAACTGCCCGGACGATCAGTCCCTGCGGTCGGTAATCGAATCCTGCACTTCGCCATCGCTGCCGAAGTGGGTCACAGGCGACACAGCAGCGCATTGGCCCGAAATCGCGGCCGTACAGCCAACCTCAAAGGGGTAACAGCACATGAGCATCAAGGTCACCGTCCTCAAGAACGAAATCGATGAACGCGGCGGCAGCTTCAAGAACGACGCTGGCGAGAACGTCGAGTACACCACCCGCAAGCAGAAGGCCAAGCTTGAAACCGGTGGTTTTGCGTATCCGTTCGACGTGCGCCTGGACAAGGGCCAGCCGGGCTATCCCGAAGGCGAGTACGAGCTCGATGTTGAATCCATGTTGCAGGTCAACAAGGGCGTTGCCTCGCTGAGCAAGTTCACCGTCCTGCGCATGGCGCCCAAGGTTGCATCGCGCCCGGCAGCGCAGGCCTAAGCCGTGGCCGTGTGCGTGTCTCTGACGGCTGAGGGGACGCTCGTACCTACCGGGGAGCCTGCATCGCAGTGTGGTGGGTATGTGCTTGTGTCAGCCGCAGAGCACGCACAGGCCTCAATTCTCATCGATCTATTCCAGTGGCCTGAACCGGAAGTGGCTACTGGTTGGTTCTCGGGGGTGTTCACCTTGGTTCTTGCACTGAACGTGCTGGGCTACATCGTGGGCGCCGTCGTGAAGTCGGTCAGTACAGAACGGGATTGACCACCCCATCTCTCGCGCAAATTGCGCATCACATAAGGAGTAGTGCAATGGATTTCGACAGCATCTTGACCGGCCTCGCAGCCACCAGTGCGGTTACCGCCATCATCGGTGCCGGTGCCATCAAGGCGTCCCCGGGCTTTGCCCGCTGGGCGACCAACAAGGTCGCGACCTTCTTCCGCTGATCGCGGAAGAATCGTGACGGGGAGGGGCTGGGAAACCGGCCCCGATTCCTATGCAGACACAGCCCGATGACGTGAGCGCCGATGAATGCCAGGACGATTGGTGCCCTGAGTGTGGCGGCGATGACGTGATTGCGTTGGACGACGGCCAACTGTGGTGCACCGAGTGCCGCGCCGTCATCGACTACTAAGGGTGGGTGATGGACTTCAGTGGTGTGTTCCTCGGGCTATCCGTCGCACAGGTGGTCGCAGCAATTGTTGGTGCCGGTACGTTGATGGCGCTTCCTTGGTTCGGACGATGGTGCGTCGACAAGATCGCAGGCTTCTTTGAGGACCGCGAGGACCAGGACGCGGACGAACACGCTGACGATGAGGCGGGCGAGGTTGATGAGGCCGTGTGTGCTGACACCGGCCATGACTACGACGGCGGAGAGTGCGTTTTCTGCGGCGCACCGGAAAGGGAGGATTGACAATGCTCGTGTGCATGGTCTTCGCGTTTATTGGCGGCCTTGCTGGTCATGCGGTCGCCCTGGCATTCAATGAGGCAAGCCAGTGACCCTCGCCCGATGTGCAGTTCTCGCTGTACTTCTTGCCTTCGGGCTTATGCCTTTCGTGGCGTTCGCGGATGATCAGGGCGAGGCCTATGCGAAGTGTGTTCAGCAGCTCGCGAAGTTGTCTGGTGAGCGGATCGTTGACCGTCAGTGCGTGGGCGAGATTTATACCGTTGGCGCGTTTGGCGGTGCGTATCGAGCGATGTACCGGCTCAGGACTGACAGTGGTGGTGTCAGTGGACAGATCCAAAGTGGTCCGGACTTCAACTGGATGAAAGCATGCAGCGTGCGGCCGGAGGAGCTTGGCTGGAAGGGTGGTGGCGACAACGGCCTAGGCAGTGTTTGTAGTAACGGCTGCACGTACGGGGGGTCGCTCTATGCGCAGTCCCCAACGGGGCGTCTGTTTACGCCTACCGGTGAGACGTGCAGCACGAACGACCACCCGGAACCAACCACTCCCGATCCCGGTGAAGGGGGTGGTGATGGTGGCGGCACCGGTCCGGGCGACGGTGGCGGCGATGGTGGTGGTGGCGATGGCGGCACAGGCCCGGGCGGTGGCGATGGTGGTGGTACCGGCCCGGGTGATGGCGATGGCGGTGGTACGGGGCCGGGCGACGGTGACGGCGGTGGTACCGGCCCGGGTGACGGTGGCGGTACTGGCCCGGGGCCAGGTGAAGGCGGTGATGGCGGCGGAGCAGGCCCAACGACAGGGCGTCTTTACAAGAAGTCGGGCAAGACCGTGCAGAAGGTCCTCGCTGAGTTCAAGACTGCTATAGAGGGCGCCCCGATCCTCTCCAAAGTGAAAGGCTTCTTTGGCAGCTGCACGGGTGGTGGAAGCTGCCCGACAGCAACGTGGGATGGTGGACAGTATGCGGGCAAGTTTGACTTGGGCAGCCTGTGCAGCGGCCCTCTCTTGCAGCTATTTCAGTACGCAGGATTCGTCTTCCTCGCAGGCATGGGCGTCGTAGCTCTTAGGTGGGCATTGCTATGAAGCGGCATCACCTGACCGTTCTGGTTGCTGTGCTGGCCGTACTTGCGTTGTCTGCGTCGTGGGCATACGCCGATGGCGTCGGGCCCGTCACGGCTATCACCATGTGGGCGAAGGAACAGCTAGCGTCGCTGTGGGCTGATTTCTCCGATTTCATGACGGATTTGCAGACCGACTTCATCGAGCTTGTTCTGTCGTTCGTCAAGGCAATCGTGTACCTGATCCCGGCACCGGATTTCCTGTCGCAGATCAGCTTCTGCGCCATGCTCAACGCAGCGGGTCCGTGGACCGCCTTCATAGTGGCCCAGCTGCGCGTCGGCGAAGCGATTGCACTGCTCACCGCTGCACTTATCTTCCGCCTTGTGCGGGTGTTCCTGACCGTATTCCAGTGGACGTAACGAAATGATCTTCGGCCATGAAGGGTTGCCGCGTAGCGGCAAGAGCTATGAGGCGGTGCTGCACCACATCCTGCCCGCACTGCGCGCAAAGCGGCACGTCTACGTGCGCCTCAATGGGGTAGGGGGGAGCCTCGACAAGATCGCGGCGCACCTGGGCATGCCCGAAGAAGAAGTGCGTGATCTGGTGCATGTGATGGGCGACAAGGAGGTGGTTGATTGGTGTGTATGCGACACCGACAACGATGGTGCTATATCGTTCCCGCACATCGAGAAACACGCCCTGATCGTGATCGATGAGGCACATGAGTACTGGCCGACGAACCGGGCAAACCTACCGGAGCGCACCGCCAATTTCTTCGCCAAGCACGGCCATATCAGCTTGGACATGGTGATTATCTCGCAGGACTGCAAAGACCTGCATCGCCTGATCATCCGCCGTATGGCAAAGAAGAACACGTATACCAAGCTCGATGCTCTGGGGGCGGATCAGCGGTACTCGGTGCGGTTCTATGCAGCCACCGGGACAGGCAAGTATGAGACGGTCGGAACGGAAACTCGCAAGTACGATCCCGCCATATGGGAGCTTTACCACGGTGTGCAGCCAGGCATCGAATCCAACGAGGTCTATAAGGGGAACACCCGCACTCTGTGGAAGACGCTACGCGGACCGTCCATCCTTATGGCCCTGGCGCTTGTGGTGGGTGTTGTGATGTTGGGGCGATTCTTCTTCGCAGGTGGAACGACCGGTGATACCGGAACACTGAAAGAGGTTGCCGCTTCGCAGAAGGCCGCAATCCCAGCCATTGCGCACGCCCCCGGCTCTCAGCCGGCTACGGTGGTCACCAAGGTGGTCGATGCTCCAAAGTCGAAGGAGAAGCTTCCTGCAGGCGTACAGTACATCCTCGACATGGCAGCCAATGCCAGGGCGCGGCACGCTGGCTGGTACGGGCAACGAGATATCGTAGAGTTCCGGGCATCAGGAGGCGGGCAGGTGCTCGACCGATTCACCACGGAGCAGTTGTGGGCGCTGGGCTGGTCTGTGAAAAGAACAGAGTTCGGCGTGCTTCTGAGTGCGAGAGGCCACGAGATCATCGCGACTACATGGCCTGTCGATCCCTTCGGCGAGCAGTCTGATTCGACCACTGAGCGTATTAGGGCTGCGGCGGGGTCGCCTGTGACGAGCGCGAGCGAGACACAGCCGACCACCGCCGCGGCGAACGGGAGCACTCTGATTGCAGTTGGGAAGCGCCCCATGGGCACGTTCCCAGAGACGCCGCCATATCCGGCGAGCTTCTGATTTCACCGATGAGATACCATGCCCCCGAACCTTGGGGGCGAAATGGACATTCGATCTGGCCTAGTTTTGGCTCTACTGCTGCTGTCGGCACCTACGCATGCGCAACAGCTACGCTCGGCCACCGGCCCGCAGCCAGCGCCCAGGTACACGCCGCCAACACCGAAGGCGAGCAATCTTGGCGCTGAACCGCTGAAATGCCAGCAGCACCTCGATCCCCGCATTCGGCTCTATTGCGCCGACATTGAACGATCCTTGATCCAGAGCGAGGCGCGTCGTCAAGGCATACCAACGCCATCGAGCGAGATTGTCCGTATGCCTGCCTACGGGAGCGCTGAGGCAAAGCAGTTGGGCGCTGCCTGCATGGGGGGCACTGCAATGCGTCGCCTGAGCAATGGCTGGGAACAGTTGCGAAACGCCAAGGGCGAATGGCTGCGCTGCCGCGAGCAATGAATCGGGGTGTAGGGGCAGCGCCCCTACGTAAGCGCTTCACACGCGCTGGCGACGTTTCGGCCCCGGTACCGGCAGGACCGCTGCGGGAGGCTCGGCGTCAGGGCCCGCCATCGCCACCGCCGAACGCTGTTTGCGCTGGCTCACAACGTCGCGCAGATTGACAACAGTGGCAGGATGATGGCGAATGCCGGCGCCGCGATTGCGCACATTTCTGGAACTGTCGATCGACGGCGCCGAACGTGCAGCTTCCATCATCCGGCGCCATTCCTGCGCTTGGCAGGCGGTGAGCGACAGCCAGGCCAAATCTTCCGGGAGCAGTTCGCGGCCTTCGGGGGTGATCAGGCGATCACCGAGGAAAGAAAAACCGGCCCAAGGGCCGGTCAAGTCGATACGGTGGTGCGGGTCGAACTCAATCATGCCGCGATCTCATCCTTGGCCGGGGTGCCAGGTCGCAGGCAAGAGCCGAGCCAGAGGCTCAGCCATTGCCATGCGGAGCCGACGAAGGCCGCAGCAGCCCGATACATCATTTCGCATAATGTATATTATGTTCCACCAGGGCCTGGCCGAACCAATCCGTTGACAACCATCCACTTCAGCTTCGCGTCTCCTCAAGACCCCTCCGAGAAGCCACTGCGTAGGACGACCTTCAGCGCCATCCCTTTCCGTCGATATCGAAGTGAACTGCCTTCACCTGCTACCGGACATGACAAACCAGCAACACGATGAGCAATGCCTTGCCGAAATCCTGGGGATTCTCAACGACCTGACAAGCGAGAAGCCGCTCTCGTTGCCCAGCACTACAGCGACCTGGCCATACCTCTTAGAACGCAGCCTACTGATCGCATATGTTGGCGTGCTCGTGATCACTGCGGCCTCGGCGGTTGTGGCTGCAGCTACATCTTTGCAGGAGCCGGCAGAGCCCTTCCTTCAATCCGGTTTCTTTACAGGATTCGTACTCGTCGTCGCGTACATCCTATCCTCACTCGTCAATGCGGTTATCGCCCACCGAAGAGCGCGCAAGGATCCCACTCCTGCAATGCTCCGGAGAATGCGGCGCGACACGATTCAAGATTGGAAGCAAATCCAGTTGCTTCGCACCTTTCCACGGCACCTTGTCGAATACGCACTGACACAGTACAAGTGGCACTGGGACATGCTTGAGCAACGGGTTGGTCTCTTCTCGGGCGATCTCCGCCGGCTGGGTTTGGCCCCCGCATTGGCGGGCAGTGCTTTGGCTGCGGCCAATCTCATTAGGCAGGAAGGCGTGGTGTTGTTATGGGCGCCGATCGCGATGGCCTGTTGCCTCTACATCGTCGCCACAGTGCTGCTCGCATCCCGCGAAAGGCCGAGACAGGTCGTCGAGCTACTATCATTCTTGATCAAGAGCTGGGAGTCGCTCACTCCAGCTCCAATGCCACAGCTCGCTCCTGAGCACCTTGATCTGCCTCTTGCGTTAGCTGCGGCTGGGCAAATACAAGAATCTGTGCATCACATACACGTCAACCAACCCCAGCGCTCGATGCCGGAACGCTTTCGGTAGCGTTCCCACCACCTCGAACCCCAGCTTCCGGTACATGGCCGTCTTGAACATGCCCCACATCACGTCGAAATCGCCTGCACGGGCGGGCCGGATCTCCATGCGTCTTCTGCAGATCTGTGGTCGTGACCGGGCCGGACACTAGCAGATTCCAGCGCCCGCCCCGTAGCTGCTTCACGCGCCACCACCATGCACTCCGCAATAGTTGAGGAAATTCCAGCCATTAGAGCCATAGATGCCCCCTGTTTCCGCGTACATCCCGCACCGGCTTCGACGATGGCGCGTATCCGCCTACGTCCTGCTGGGCATCTACCTGCTGTATCTGCTGGCCGGCAACATCTTCCTCAACACGCCCTTGTTCGACCAGGTTACCAACCGCAAGCCGCACAAGTTCGTGATGACCACGGGCCCGGCCATCACGCTGCTCCCCGGCCACGTGATCGCCTGGAACGTGCACATGCGCGGCCACGTCAACCACACCGTCTACGTGCTGCATGCCGACCGGGCAAGCGCCAGACTGGCAGTCCTGCCGCTGTTCCAGCGCGAAGTGCGGGTTCCGCGCCTGCAGGCCACGGGCGTATCTGCCGAGATCAGCCGTGTTGAAGAGGCCATTCCGCCGCCCCCGCGCAGCGACCAGGGTTGGACGCTGCGTTTCGATGCCATCCACAGCGACAGCATCCGCAGCGCCCGTTTCGGCAAGCTGCTGATCATCGGCAAGGGCCAGGGCACGGTCGGCTTCGTCAAGCAGCTGCGCGGCGGTCCGTCGGAGCTGCTGGATTCAACCGTCACGTTCAAGGGTGCGGACACCAGTTTCGACGGCGTGCAGCTGCTCGGCGACATGAACCTGGCTGCACGCTTCAGCTACCCGCGCCATTACCGGGACCAGGCGCCGGGGCTCGCCAAACTGAAGATCCTGCATGCCCAGCTGGACATTGATGCACGCAGCCAGGGCCTGCGCATGGATACGGATGCCACCACGCCGAAGATATCGAGCGCTCCCGTGCCTGGTCGCCTGCAGCTCTCGGCACACCTGATCGACGGACAGCTGCAGCCCGGCGACCACGCTCTATGGCAGGTGCCGCTCTACCTTGGCGACGGTGCTCCCGACCGCGGCGTGCTGGCCCTTCAGCTCAATGTGGCCAATGACCTGCGCCTGCAGGCGCGCCTGCCACCCCGGCCCGGCTCGGGCAGCGAAGTGGACGCGGACCTGCACGTCACCGGCCGTGAAATTCCCTTCCAGGATCCGGCCCAGTTGCTGGAGCGCAGTTCCGGCACGGTGCGCGGCGAATGGACGTTCACCTCGCTCAACTGGATCCCTGCCCTGTTCGTCCGCAAGCCGTGGCTGCAACTGGACGGCGGCGGCACGCTGAAAGCCGACCTGCGGCTGCGCAACGGCGAGCTGAGCGAAGGCAGCACGGTGGACATTCCCTCCGCCGAGGCGGTTGCCGAGGTGGCGGGCGCCCGGCTTGCCGGTACCGCCAGCGCGCATGGGGAACTGAAGTCAGGTACTCCGAATCAGGCCTTGCTTGCCGTCCGCCTGCCTCGCTTCACCGCGCGCCCCATCGACGCCAAGGACGTTCGGCTGTTCGACGGCCGCGATCTGGCATTGGACCTGACCGGCGACGGCCGATTGCAGGAACTGCGCAAGGGCGTGCGCGCGCACCTGAGCTTCAGCGAAGCCACGATTCCAGATCTGTCGGCCTACAACCGTTATCTCGGCTCAAAACAGGTGCGCCTGCTGCGCGGCACCGGCTCACTCAGCGGTGATGCCACCCTGGATACCGATGGCCGCGTTGGCCATGGCACGGCCCGCCTGCAGGGGCGCAACACCAGCGCGAAGGTCGCTGGACTGGACATGGGCGGCGATGTGGACGTGAACGCAACGCTGCGCCGTGGCGACTTCAACCAGCGCCACTTTGATCTGTCCGGCACCACGGTCGAGCTACGCAACGTGCAGGTGGCCGGCACTGAACGCTCGACTGCATGGAAAGGGCGTGCGGCGTTCAAGCGCGGCCGCATCGATGCGCAATCGCCCTTCCAGGTGGACGCCACCACCGACCTGACGCTCAGTGATGCGCGCCCCTTGCTGGCATTGTTCGCCGAGCGCACGGACTACCCGCGCTGGACCTTGTCGCTGCTGGATTCCGGCCAGGTGGATGCACAGGCCAGGCTGCGCTGGCGCCCGGGCCATCTGATGATCGATGGCCTGCAGGCCGAGAATGATCGGCTGTCGCTGCGCGCGCGACTGGATCTGCTGGAACAGCGCAAGCGCGGCGACCTTTATCTGCGCTGGGGGCTGTTGGGAGCGGGCATCGAACTGGATGGCGACCAGCGCCAGTGGCACCTGGCCAAGGCGCGCGAGTGGTTTGACGAGCGCCCTTCCCTGCTGCCGGCAAGTACGGGCGGATCTTCAGACTGAAAGCCGCGGCACCTGCATCCAAATACTGCTTTCATGCGTATGCAGGTGCATACGGAGCATGGAGCGGTATCGGGATGAAGCGCGGCACACAGATTTCCGGGTTTCTGGGCTGGTTGGCGATCACCTTCGCTGCGGCCGCGTTGGGCGCGTGGGCATCTTCGTCGGCGGCCACCTTCTATGCCTCGCTTGAGCTGCCCACGTGGGCGCCGCCGGCCAGCGTGTTTGGCCCGGTGTGGACGCTGCTCTATGCGCTGATGGCGGTTGCGGCCTGGCGGGTCTGGCGCGAGCGCGGCTGGCGCGGCGCGCAACCGGCACTGCGGCTCTATCTGTTGCAGTTGGCCGTCAATGCACTGTGGAGCTGGCTGTTCTTCGGCTGGAAACTTGGCGCCCTTGCGTTCGCGGACATTCTTCTGCTGATTGCGCTGGTGTGCGCCACGATCGTCAGGTTTGCGCGCGTCAGCCGCATTGCGGCAGTAATGCTGCTTCCCTACCTGGCCTGGATCGTGTTTGCCTGCGCGCTGAACTACGCGGTCTGGCGCGCCAATCCCGCACTGCTGTGAGCGCAACACATCTGAATCAGGCCTGGGCAATGGCCTGCGGGCGCCACGCCCGCAGCAGCGAGGGCTTGAAGGCCTGCTGGCCACAGCCGGTGGGGCAGCGCACCACTCTGGCTGCGGAATGGCTCACCAACCCTTGGCCTTCCTCTGCCTTGAACACCGTTTCGCAGGAAAGGCAGCGGGCCACCAGTGAGTACAGGTGCAGAAGACGGCCGCTGGCAGGATCCTGCAGGGCATCCACATCCAGCAGTTCAAACTGGCAGCTGTCAGGCAGCATGCGGTACGGAAGAGATGGCAGCGTCTGCAGGTTCACGGGCGTGGCAACGGTTGAAGGTGGATTCACCGTAGGGCAATCGCTGTCGAGTTGGCGTGCAGTCGACATGCGCCGGCTGCGAAACCTTTGCACGGAATCCTTCCACATGGCCTATCGCTGCGTAGATGAAGAATTCAGGTTTGAATGAAATGCCTTTCACATGCATCAGGTGGTAGGCGAATGCGCGCTTTTGCTTCACCATCGCTGCTAGCCGGATGTAGCGCTGGGCTTTTCCAGCCATCCATGAATCATGAGTCCCGTCCTTGATGCCATCTGCCGAGTCCACGCACGACCTTGCGCTGTCCCGTTGTGCGCGCGAACCGATCCAAACACCCGGCGCGATCCAGCCCTACGGTGTGCTACTGGTGCTGGAGCCGCAGTCGCTGCGGGTGCGTGAGCGCGCCATCAGTCAGCCGAGCGTTCTTCAGCAGTTCGGCGAGCCGTTGCTGCAGCACGTCAGTGAGGTGTTCGGTGGCGTGCTGGCACCCTTCCAGGCGCTGCTCCAGCAGGCCACCATCGGCAGCAGTGCGCATGTGGGCGCCGTGCACCTGGATGGTCACGGCCGGCACCAGCTGCTGGTGCATCGCTCCGCCACCGACCTCCTTGTCGAGCTGGAAGCACCGGTCCCGGGCCAGCCGGGCTCGCTGGAAGAGCTGTATCCGGCCATCCGAGAGCTCATGACGGGCATCGAATCGGCCTCGACGGTGGAAGACCTCTGCCAGCTGGCCGCCGCGCACATGCGCCGGCTCACCGGCTTCGATCGCACCCTCGTCTATCAGTTCGACGCCGGCTGGAACGGCATCGTGGTGGCCGAGGAAGGCAATGGCCTGTTGCCCTCGTACCTGGACTTGCGCTTCCCCGAATCGGATATTCCTGCGCAGGCCCGCGAGCTGTATCGCCGCAACCGCGTGCGGCTGATCGCAGACAACAACTACACCCCTGCCCCGCTGATGCGGGCCGAGGACCATCGCGACGCGCCGCCCACCGACCTGAGCCTGGCCGTGCTGCGCAGCGTCTCGCCGGTACACCTGCACTACATGCGCAACATGGGAACCGGTGCGTCGATGTCGGTATCGTTGGTGCATGAAGGCCGGCTGTGGGGCCTGGTGTCCTGTCACACCGTGCAGCCGCGCCGCCTGCCCTACCACGTGCGTACTGCCTGCGAGTTCATGGGCCAGATCCTGTCGCTGCAGATTGCGTTGAAGGAGCGTGCGCGTGCGATCGAAGAGCGCGTGGCCCGGCGTTCTGTGCTGGTCAAGCTGCTGGCACGCATGGCCGGTGATGAGGACTTCATGGCCGCGCTGCGCGACGACGAGGCCAGCCTGCTGTCGCTGACTGGCGCGGCCGGCGCGGCCATCGTGCACAAGGGCGACTGCATGCGCGTGGGCCAGTGCCCTTCTGCCAGCGACGTGCTGGCCCTGGCGAATTGGCTGGCCACGCAGCAGGCCGGCCAGGAAACCTACTGCACCGATCACCTGGCAGCCAACTGGTCACCTGCCGCGCACCTGGCCGACGTAGCCAGCGGCGTGCTGGCGGTGTCCATTTCGCAGTTGCATGACAGTTACCTGATGTGGTTCCGGCCGGAAGTGGTGCGCACCGTGCGCTGGGGTGGCGATCCCCGCAAGGAAGCAGCACCGGGCGTGGCGCTGTCTCCGCGCAACTCGTTCGAGGCCTGGAAGGAGACCGTGCAGCAGCGCAGCCTGCCGTGGAGCGATGCTGACTGCGACGCGGCACACGAGATGCGCACGGCCATCGTCGATATCGTGTTGCGCAAGGCCGAGGAAATGGCCGAACTGAACGAGCAGCTGCTTCGCAGCAACAAGGAACTGGAAGCCTTCTCCTACTCGGTCAGCCACGACCTGCGCGCTCCGTTCCGTCACATTGTCGGTTATTCCGAACTGCTGGGCAGCTCGGCGGGCGAGCGCCTGAACGATACCGAGCGCCGCTTCCTGGACACGATCGTGGAATCGGCCAAGTCCGCCGGAACACTGGTGGATGACCTGCTCAGCTTCTCGCAGATGGGGCGCTCCACCCTGGGGCGTGTGCGGATGGACATGACCGCGCTGGCCGAGGATGTGCGCCGGAGCCTGGCCCTGGACTACGCCGGCCGCGACGTGCAGTGGACGCTCGCACCGCTGCCGGAGGTCGAAGCCGATCCGACGATGCTGCGCCTGGTCTGGCAGAACCTGCTGGCCAACGCGATCAAGTTCACCCGCGAGCGCGACCAGGCTGCTATCGAGGTCGGTCACGAACGCAGCGACGACGAAGACCACTTCTTCGTGCGCGACAACGGCTGCGGCTTCGACATGCGCTACGTGGACAAGCTGTTCGGCGTGTTCCAACGCCTGCATCACGTCGAAGAGTTCGAAGGCACAGGCATCGGCCTGGCCAATGTACGCCGCATCATCAGCCGCCATGGCGGCCGTACCTGGGCCGAGGGCGAGCCCGGTATGGGCGCCACCATTCACTTCACCCTACCCCGTTCCACAGGAGATCACCCATGAGGGACCTGCGGCCGATCCTCCTGGTTGAGGACAGCCCCAAGGATGCAGAGCTGACTCTGGCCGCATTGTCGCGCTGCCAGTTGCTGAACGATGTCATCCATGTACGCGACGGCGCCGAAGCGCTGGACTACCTGCGCTGCGAAGGCAAGTTTGCCGGCGCCATGCACGGCGGCCCGGTGGTGGTGCTGCTGGACCTGAAGCTGCCCAAGGTCAACGGCCTGGAGGTGCTGGAACAGGTGCGTAGCGACCGGGATCTGAGCAGCACGCCGGTGGTGATGCTGACCTCTTCGCGTGAAGAGCAGGACCTGGTTCGCAGTTACGAACTGGGCGTCAACGCATTCGTGGTCAAGCCGGTCGACTTCAAGGAGTTCTTCGACGCCATCCAGGGGCTAGGCATGTTCTGGGGCATCACCAACCAGCCGCCGCCGCATCGACCCAACGGCTCGGGGCAGCACAATGCGTGATGGATCGCGCCGCAGCGAGCGCCTGCGCATCCTCATGCTGGAGGACAGCGCGCTTGATGCGGAGCTGATCAGCGCACAGTTGCAGCGCGCCGGCCTCGACTTCGAGGCCGAGCGCCTGTGGACACGCAATGCGTTCATCGAGGCCATCGACAACCGTGCGTTTGACGTGATCCTCGCCGATCATGTCCTGCCAGGCTTCGATGGTGATGCAGCACTTGCCCTGGCACGCGAACGCGTGCCGCAGACGCCTTTCATCTTTGTTTCCGGCACGCTGACCGAGGAACTGGCTGTACAGGCACTCACGCGCGGTGCGCGCGACTACGTGGTGAAGCAACGCCTGCAACGCTTGCCCGATGCGATCCGCCGCGCCCGCCAGGAGGCGCACGAGCGTACCCAGCTGGCCAATGCGCAGGCCGCGCTGAACGAAAGCCAGGCCCAGCTGCAGCAGGTAACCGATGCCGTCCCGGCGCTGATCGCCCAGTTGGACAAGGACCATCGCTACCGGTTTGCCAACAAGGCGTTCCTGGACTGGCACGGATTCAGCCTTGCAGAACTGTTGGGTCGCGCGGCGCGGGATGTCAGCGGGACTTCTGCCTTCGAGCACGCCCTGCCCAGCCTGGAGCGGGTATTGCGGGGCGAACGCACCAGCTTCCAGGTCGAACTGATCCACCGCAGCGGGGAATCACGGTTCGTGCAGATGGACTGCGTGCCTGAGCAAGCCGCCGATGGCAGCGTGGTCGGCTACATCTGCATGGGCAGCGATGTTTCACTGTTGAAGAAGGCCGAACTGGCGCTGCGCGAGGACAACCAGGTACTCGAACGACAGGTGCAGGCGCGCACCACCGAACTGAGGGCCAGCAAGCGGCGCCTGCAGGCGATCTTCGAATCCAGCTTCCAGCATCAGGTGCTGCTGGATCTGTCCGGACGCGTGGTTGATGCCAATGACGCGTCACTGGCCGCGGTGCTGGCAGACAAGGGCGACGTCATTGGCCAGCGCTTTGGCGAATCGATCTGGTTCGGCACAACCGATGGCATCGGCGCGCTGATCGACCGGGCCGTCGCCGCAGCCGTACAGGGCCGGAGTTCGTTGCATGCACTGGAGCTGGAGCTCCCGACCGGCCGGCGCAGCTTCGATTTCTCGTTCCGTCCGCTGCTGGATACCGAAGGCGTGGTCACAGCCGTGGTTTCCGAGGCGGTGGAAACCACCGCCCGGCTGCAGGCTGAACATGCGCTGCGCCAGTCACAGAAGATCGAGGCGGTCGGCCAGCTCACCGGCGGCATCGCGCATGATTTCAACAACATCCTTACGGTCATTTCCGGCAACGTTGAGCACGCCATGCTGCTCAACGAGCGCGCAGGCGAACCCGGTGCGATGGTCAGCCGCGCCCTGGACAATGCCCTGAAGGGCGTGGGTCGTGCCGCCAGCCTCACCCAGCGGTTGCTGGCATTTGCCCGCCGCCAGCCGTTGCATAGCCAGGCGGCCAACCTCAATGACCGCCTGCTGGACATGCACGACATGCTGCAGCGTGCGTTGGGCGAGCTGGTCCAACTGGAGATCCGCAGCGCCCAGGACATCTGGTGCGTGGAGATTGATGTCAGCCAGCTGGAGGCCTCGGTGCTCAACCTGGCGGTCAATGCCCGTGACGCAATGCCTCACGGTGGCCGGCTGGTTATCGAGGTCGACAACAGCCACCTGGACCACGACTACGCCGCGCTGTTTCCCGATGCCGAACCCGGCGAGTACGTGATGCTTCGCGTGCGCGACAACGGGCACGGCATGGATGCAGCCACGCTGGCGCGCGTATTCGAGCCGTTCTTCACCACCAAGCAGGTCGGCCGCGGCACCGGGCTGGGCTTGTCGATGGTGCACGGTTTCGTCAAGCAGTCCGGCGGCCACGTGCTGATCGATTCGGTGGAAGGCGGCGGCACCAGCATCACCATGATGTTCCCGCGCTCGCCGCTGCCGCTGCCCAGCGAAGCGCGTGCGCCGCAGTCTGGCCTGGCTGGTTATGCGCCGCGCGAGGAAACCGTCCTGGTGGCCGAGGACAACGACGATGTGCGTGCGCACACGGTTGATTCACTGCGCCTGCTGGGCTACCGCGTACTGGAAGCCCATGACGGACCCTCGGCGCTGCGGTTGCTGGAGCGGCCGGACACCAGGGTCGACCTGCTGTTCTCCGACGTGGTGATGCCGGGCATGTCGGGCTGGGAGCTGGTCCGCAAGGTCCGCGAGCGCTGGCCTGAAGTTGGCGTGCTGTTCACTTCAGGCTATCCACGCGACCACGAGGCGGTGGGCAGCCAGGGGCGGTTCGCTGCGCTGCTGCCGAAGCCGTTCACCCGCAGTGACCTTGCACAGGCGGTACGCACCGCGCTGGACGCTGCCGCGCACTGAGCTCACGCCGCCGGATCACGCGTGCCTGCCGCGATCCGGTTGATGTCCGCGCACTCCACCGTGGAAGGCGGATGCTCTCTTCCGCCCAGTGCGATCATCGCCTGGCCCACCGCCAGATTGCTGGTGAACAGTGAAGGGACGAGTGCGCCAGCCAGTTTCATCAGCGGCGCTCCACTCCAGTACAGGGGCTTGAGCACCGCGTGGCGCGTGCCGGTTCCCGATACCGGCCGCACACCGCCCGGGCGCAGCATCACGGTACGCACCGGCATCGCGCGGAGCGCCAGTTCGATTTCGCCCTTGATCCGCAGCGGCATCACCCGGCTCTGCGGGTCCGCGCCGGCGCCGGACACATACAGGAAACATCCGTCGGGATTCACTGCCGCCCACGCGCGGGCCACGGCCAGTGTGGTGTCCAGCGTCACCCGCCGGTACTCGGCATCGGCGGTGCCCACCGGAGGCGCGCCCGCGCAATAGAAGCACGCGTTGAAGCCAGCCAGATCGTCACGCTGCTCATCGATGCGCAGGAAATCCGGCACGACCCGCTCGCTACCCGCACCGTTGAGGCTGCCCGGACGCCGTACCAGCGCGGTCAGTTGGGCGACATGAGGCGAGCGCTGACAGGCCAGCGCCACGCCCTGCCCCACCAGCCCGGCGGCGCCGGTCAACAGAACATGCAGTCCTTCCGCCCTGGCCATCATCGTCTCCTGCCCCGCTAGAGCTTCACGAAACGCTGCACCTTCCGCGCCAGCCAGCCACTGAACACCAGCGGTGCATCCAGTGCTGACACGCAGATGCATGGCACGCCTGGCGCGGTCACCGGCTGGTGCTCCACATCCTCATCCAGGTCCGCCACGTCGCCGGGGGCGAACAGCCCCAGCGCATCGTTGTACGAGCCCCGCAGGATCTGGGTCAGCTCGCTGCGGCCGTGGCTGTGCATCGGCAGGCACTTGCCAGGGGCGATCTTCAGCATGATCAGCGAGGGCATCTCCTCGGCGCGGATGCAGTGCACGCCCGGGGCCATCCAGCGCCAGCGCAGGCCGCTGAGCGACGCACCGAAATACGAGTGAAGCGACGCAGGAAGATGGTCCGGATCGGCTTCGGGGCGCTCTCTGGAAACGGTCCGTGATGCCACTGCCGCGGCAGGCACATCCGTCGCCAGGCGCATCAACATCGCGTCGCGCAAGTGCTCGCGGCGTAGATCGCCCGTGGATGGCTGGGTCTGTTCCAGCAAGACCGATCCGATCGCCTCGGCCTCGCGCAGGCGCTGGCGACAGTGCGGGCACTGCTCCAGATGGGCGCCCGCCACGATGCTCAACGGCGCCGGAAGCGCGCCTGCGGCGTAGCTCATCAGCGTGGATTCGTGCAGATGGTGGTGCGGATTCACAGCGCACCTCCCACTTTCGACTGCAGTTGCAGGAACGCACGCCGCAGGTGCGATTTCACTGTGCCCAGCGGCATGCCCAGCGCTTCGGCGATCTCGCTGTGGCTCTTGGCCTCGAAGTAGGACATGCGCACCAGCCGCGCCTGGACCGCGGGCAACTCGTTGATGCGCTGGCGCAACCTGGCCTGGTCGGCAAACTGTTCGGCGCTGCTGCGTTCGACCACGTCCATCATCGCGGCGTCCTCCACCGCCACCTGTACCTGCATCCAGCTGCGCTCGCGACGCACGCGGTCGATATGCAGGTTGCGTGCGATGCGGTACAGCCAGGTGCTCAGCGCGCCCTGCGCGGCATCATAGTCGGCGGCCCGCAGCCACAGTCGCAGCATGCATTCCTGCGCCAGCTCCTCGGCCACCGCCTCGGGCGCGCCCAGCCCGCGCAGATAGACGCACAGGCGCGGCATGAAATGGTCGTAGATCCGCATGAAACAGTCGCGGTCGCGCAGCCGCGCGACACCGTCCATGTCACCGGCCCAGTTTTTCGGCTCGCTGCTGGGCTGCTGGGAGCTGGACACGATGCGTGCGCTGTTGAAGTTGGCGAGGGTGCTGGCGGCGTCAGGGTACATCTGCGTTCGCGGCGGGCGGGTGAAGGTCTGTCCCCTGTACGCGCGGGAATGGCAATTGGATGCAGCCCGCATTGCGCATCCAACCCACCCCACCTGCCGTACGACCTGGACCCGCCCTTACGGATGAATGCCATGCGCATCGCCTGGCTGTTGTTGTGCCTGCCCCATGCCGCGCTGGCGGCCCCCTGGCTGCGCAGCGAGGGCGTGGCCACGTCCTCCCAGGGCCGGATCCTCTACCGGGAAGTTCACTGGCGCCGCGACGCAAGCGAGGGTGCCGAGCGCTGGGTGCTGTACCAGTGCCCCGGTGGCCAGGCGTTCGCCCGCAAGCACCTGCCGGCCAGCCCCCTGGCGCAGGCTCGCGGCTATTCATTGCAGGACCGGCGCAGCGGCCAGACGGCCGAAATCGAGACCGCAAACGGCGCCGTGTCGGTGGCCTGGAAGGAAGACGCCGCCAGCCCGCCCCGGCAGCGCAGGCTCGATCTGCCGCCGGACGCAGTGATCGATGCGGGATTCGACGCGGCGGTCCGCCTGCACTGGCCGGCACTGATGCAGGGCGAACGCATATCGCTACCCTTCCTGGTGCCGGGGCGGCTGCGCTACCTCCCGGTGCAGGTCCGGCATACCGGCACCCTGCGCTGGCAGGGCATCGACGCCCAATCGATCGAGGTCAGCCTCGACACCTGGTATGGCGGCATCGCGCCACGCCTGTCGCTGGTCTACGCCAGCGCCGACCGGCGCCTGCTGGAATTCAACGGCACCAGCAACCTGCGCGATGCACGCGGCACCTATCCGCAGGTGGCGGTGCGCTTCAGCTCGCCTCCCGCGCAACGCCCCGCGTCGGAGTGGCAGCAGGCATGGGCGCAGCCACTGGTCGACCGCTGCCCCGTCACGAACACGTGAAGCCGACATTCACTGCAACACGTCGCATCCATTGCGCATCCTGCTGCGTAAAGGAAGACACGACACCCGCCGAGATCCGCCATGGCCTCTGTAGCGCCCCTCCCCCGTCGACGCAGGCGCCTGCTGCGCACCCTGCAGCGTTGGATCGATACCGGCAACACCGCAGAGACCACCGGTGAACAGCCCGGGCGCATCGACTGGTTGCGCGCGGTACCGTTCGCGCTGATGCACCTGGCGTGTATCGCAGTGCTCTGGGTGGGCATTTCGTGGACAGCGGTGATCGTGGCAGCGGCACTCTACGCGGTGCGCATGTTCGCCATCACCGCGTTCTATCACCGTTACTTCTCGCACCGCACCTTCCAGGCATCGCGAACGGTGCAGTTCGTGTTCGCTGTCATCGGCGCCTCCAGCGTGCAGCGCGGGCCGCTGTGGTGGGCCGCCCATCATCGCCATCACCATCGGCATGCCGACCAGCCGCTGGATCCGCACTCGCCACGCGAAGGTGGTTTCTGGCGCAGCCACATGGGCTGGTTCCTGACCCGCGAGGCGTTCGCCACCGATCTGTCGCGGATACCGGACCTGGCGCGCTTCCCGGAGCTGCGCTGGCTCGACCGCTTCGATACGGCAGTGCCGGTACTGCTGGCCGCAGCGCTGTATGCACTGGGTGCTGGACTGGAGCGCTGGGCGCCTGGCCTGCACACCACGGGCCCGCAGTTGCTGGTGTGGGGCTTCTTCATTTCCACCATCGTGCTGTTCCATGCCACCGTCACCATCAACTCGCTGGCGCACCGTTTTGGCCGCCGCCGCTTCGAAACCCGCGACGACAGCCGCAACAACCTGTGGCTGGCGCTGCTCACCTTCGGCGAAGGCTGGCACAACAACCATCACTTCTTCCCGGGCACTGTCCGCCAGGGCTTCCGCTGGTGGGAAGTGGATCTGACCTGGTACGGGCTGCGCGCGATGGCGGCGCTGGGCCTGGTCAAAGGGCTCAAGCCCATTCCCGAGTGGGTTCTGGCCAAGGCGGGGTATTGACATGCGCATCGCCGTCATCGGCTCGGGCATCGCGGGGCTGGCCAGTGCCTGGTGGCTGGATGGCCAGCACGACGTCACGCTGTTCGAGGCCAACGACTACCTCGGCGGCCACACCCACACCCACGACGTGCAGGTGGCGGGCACGCGCATGGCGCTGGATACCGGCTTCATCGTGTTCAACCCCCAGCACTATCCGCTGCTGACGGCCCTGTTCGACGCGCTGGGCGTGGCCTCGCAACCGACCACCATGAGCTTCTCCATGCACAGCGAGCGCAGCGGCGTGGAGTACAACGCCACCTCGCTGGACGGGCTGTTCTGCCAGCGCCGCAATCTGATGTCGCCACGTTTCTGGGGCATGCTGGCCGACCTGCGCCGGTTCTATCGGGATGCGCCGTTGCTGCTGGCCGAGGATGTCGGCCCCACGCTCGGCGAGTACCTGCGCAGCCAGCGCTATGGTGAGGCCTTCATCGACGAGCATCTGCTACCGATGGCCTCGGCACTGTGGTCCTCACCGGCGGCCACCGTTCAGGACTTCCCGGCGCGTTACCTGGCCCAGTTCATGGCCAATCATCAGATGCTGCAGATGACCGGGCGCCCGAGCTGGCGCGTGGTCAGCGGCGGATCAGCGCGGTACGTGGATGCGCTGCGTCGCCGCTGGCGGGTGCATGAGCGGCTGCAATGCCCGGTCAGGACGGTCGAACGCATGCCCTGGGGTGCACGCGTGCACAGCGCCGCCGGCGTGGAGGCCTTCGACGAAGTGATCCTGGCCTGCCACAGCGACCAGGCGCTGGCGTTGCTTGCCGACGCCGATGTCATCGAGCACGAGGTCCTCGGCGCCATCCGCTATCAATCCAACGAGGCAGTGCTGCATACCGATGCCTCGCTGCTGCCGCGCAACCGCAAGGCGTGGGCGGCGTGGAACGCGCACGTGCCACAGGATCGCGCCGCGCCCTGCACGGTCAGTTACTGCATGAACCTGCTGCAGGGCCTGCCCGGTGAAACGCCCCTGGTCGTGACCCTCAACCGCAGCGAGGCAATCGACCCCACCAAGGTCCTGCGAACGCTGCATTACGCGCACCCGGTACACGACCACGCTGCAGTGCGGGCACAGCAGCGCTGGGCGGAACTGCAGGGCCGCCGCCATACGTGGTTTGCGGGCGCCTACTGGGGCTGGGGCTTCCATGAAGATGGCATCCGCAGTGCCCGCCGCGTGGTCGATGCCCTGCAGGCCTGCGCTCCGCATCGGCTGGCATCCGCTTCGGATGAGGTGGCGGCATGAGTGCCAGCGCGCTCTATTTCGGGCAGGTGATGCATCGCCGGCATCATCCGCACCCGCATGCGTTCCGTTATCCGGTTGCACAACTGCTGCTCGACCTGGATGAACTGGAGACCGTGTTCGCGGGACGCTGGCTGTGGTCTGTCAATCGCCGCAACCTCGCCGAGTTCCGCCGCAGCGACTACTTCGGCGATCCCGCACGGCCACTGGCCGATGCAGTGCGCGACCATGCCGCGCAGACACTCGGTCATCGTCCCTCCGGTCCGGTTCGTCTGCTCACCCATCTTCGCTTCGCCGGGCATGTGTTCAATCCGGTCAGCTTCTACTACTGCTACCAGGCCGACGGCAGCACGCTGGACTGCATTGTCGCCGAGATCACCAATACGCCGTGGAAGGAACGGCACGCCTATGTGCTGCCGGTCGCTACCGCCACGCACGAAGGCAGTTCTCTGCGCTGGCAGTTCGACAAGTGCTTCCATGTCTCGCCGTTCATGCCGATGGACTGCCGCTACGACTGGCGGTTCAACCGCCCGGACCAGGACCTGCGCGTGCACATGCAGGTTTGGCGTGACGGCGTGCGCCAGTTCGATGCCACCCAGGCCATGCAGCGGCATGCCCTGGATGGCCGCGGGCTGGCCCGGGTCCTGGCCTGCTATCCGCTGATGACCACCCAGGTGGTGGCCGCCATCCACTGGCACGCACTGCGGCTGTGGCTGAAGCGCAATCCCGTGCACGACCACCCCACCCTTGCCGAGAAACCGCGATGAACTCGATGATTCCTTCGGTCGCGTTGCCACGCCCCGGCGCCTTGGATGCTTTCCTGCGCCGCCGCCTGCTGGCACAGCTTGCCCCCCTGCGTGCTGGCCACCTGTGCGTGCGCGATGCCCTTGGCGAGGTCCGGCTGGGCGATGCCCGCGGCGAACTGCATGTCACCGTCACCATCGATGACCCGGCGTTCTATCGCAAAGTTGCTGCGCAAGGCAGTGTGGGCGCAGGTGAAAGCTACATCCAGGGCGAGTGGCACTGCGATGATCTGGTGGCGCTGATCCGGCTGCTGGTGCGCAATCGCGACCTGCTGGACGGCATGGAGCGTGGCCCGGCCCGTGTGGGAGGCTGGCTGTTGCGGGGCTGGAACCGCCTGCGCCGCAACAGCCGTGAAGGCAGCCGTCGCAACATTGCCGCGCACTATGATCTGGGCAACGATTTCTTTGCCCTGTTCCTGTCGCCGGACCTGATGTACTCGTCGGCGCTGTTCACCGGCGAATCCGAGTCATTGGAATCCGCTTCGCGGCGAAAGCTGGACCGTATCTGCCAGCAGCTGCAGCTCAAGCCGGGCGACCGCGTGGTGGAAATCGGCACCGGCTGGGGTGGTTTCGCGGCACATGCCGCCCAGTACTACGGCTGCCACGTCACCACCACCACCATCTCTGCCGAGCAGCATGCGCTGGCCACCCAGCGCGTGCGGGACGCAGGGCTGCAGGACCAGGTCACCCTGCTGAAGCAGGACTACCGCGACCTGCAGGGCCAGTTCGACAAGCTGGTATCGATCGAGATGATCGAGGCCATCGGCGCCGAATATCTCGACACCTACATGGCGACGCTGCAGCGCCTGCTCAAATCCGACGGTGTTGCACTGCTGCAGGCCATTACCATCGAGGACCATCGCTACGAACAGGCCCGGCGCAGCGTCGACTACATCAAACGCTATGTGTTCCCGGGCAGCTTCATCCCGTCGATCAACGCGATCATGGCCGCCAAGACGCGCTCCAGCGACCTGCAGCTGATCGCCCAGCAGGACTTCGGCCACTCCTACGCACTGACCCTGCGCGCCTGGCGCCAACGTTTCCTGACCCAGCTGCCTGCAGTGCAGGCGCAGGGCTTTGATGCGCGCTTCTGTCGGCTGTGGGAATTCTATCTGGCCTATTGCGAAGGCGGCTTCCTGGAGCGCTCGATCGGTGTCTCGCATCTGCTGCTGGCCCGGCCGGACCACCGGCCCGTCGTCGCTGCGGCCGACAGCCGCTGACATGCGCCGGTTCTGGGCCAATCTGCTTGGCAACCAATTGGTCTGGCTGTGTGCCGTGGCCGGCGCGGGGCGCGGCTGGCAGTGGCCGGCGCTGCTGGCAGCGACGATCTATATCGGCAGCCAGTTGCTGACCTCGCCGCAGCCCCGGCTGGATCTCCGGCTGTTGATGGTGGCAGTGGCCTGCGCATGGCTGGTGGACGCCAGTGCCGCCGCCAGCGGTACGGTGCGCTACGCGGCCGCCCCACTGGGTTGGGTACCGCCGCCCTGGATCATGGCGTTGTGGGCGGCGTTCGCGATGACGCTGACCACGTCGATGCGCTTCCTGCAGCGCCACCCGGCACTACCGGCCCTGTTCGGCCTGTTGCTGGCACCTCTGGCCTATGTCTCTGCCGCACGTGGATTCGATGCAGTGCGGTTCGCAGATCCAGCATGGCCAGGACTCCTCGTTCTGGGCGCGGGCTGGAGCATTGCGCTTTCCCTGCTGTGCCACACCGCCGGTCGCGGCATGCACACCCCGCAGCCGCCCTTGGCAGGAGCGTCGTCGTGATCAATCTGATGTGGGTCCTGCTATACGCCGTGCTGGTGATGAGCTGGGGCTGGGCCTGGCAGCGCCGCCACCACAACATCGGCGTGGTCGATGTGCTCTGGGCCAAGGGCCTGGGCGCCTCGACCCTGTTGCTGGCGCTGCTCGGCGACGGTGCGGTGGTGCCGCGGGTTGCGCTGGGCGTGCTGGGGGGACTGTGGGGCAGCCGCCTGGCCCTGCATCTGTGGCACCGGGTCCGTCACGAACAGGAGGACGGACGCTACCGCTACCTGCGCGAGTATTGGCACGGGCATCAGGGCCGGATCTTCGGCTTCTTCATGGCGCAGGCGCTGCTGATCGTTCTGTTTGCCCTGCCTTTTGTGTCAGTAGCTGCCAACCCTCGGGCCGACCTGACCTTGTGGGTGGTGGCTGCAGCGCTGGTCTGGCTGCTGAGCGTCGGCGGCGAGACCCTGGCCGACCGCCAGTTGGCCCGCTTCCGCGCCATTCCAGCGAACAAGGGCCGCACCTGCCGCGATGGGCTCTGGCGTTTCTCCCGCCACCCCAACTACTTCTTCGAGTGGCTGCACTGGTTCAGCTACGTCCTGCTCGCGGTCGGCTCGCCACTGTGGTGGCTGGCCTGGGCCGGCCCGCTGCTGATGTACGTGTTCCTGCGCTACCTCAGCGGCATTCCGTTCACCGAGAAGCAGGCGCTGCGCAGCCGTGGCGACGACTACCGCGCTTACCAGCGCAGTACATCGATGTTCTTTCCCTGGTTCCCCCGTTCTTCCAAGGAGCATTCCGCATGAGCGCGATCCCGTCACTGAATCCGGCCGAAGATGCGGAAACCGGGCTGATTGCCTGGGCCGAACGTGGGCTGGTTCCCGATGCGGCGCTGCGCGCGGGTATCCGCCGCCTGTGCGCTCAACGCCTGCATGAGGAAGGCGAAGGCGGCATCGAAGGCCAATCCGCACGCTTCAACCAGCGCATCGCCGAGCTGGCCGACAGCCCACTCGCGCTGCATACCGACGCGGCCAACCGCCAGCACTACGAAGTGCCGGCAGCCTTCTTCCAGGCCTGCCTGGGCAAGCGGCTGAAGTACAGCAGCTGCTACTACCCCACCGGGCGCGAAACGCTGGACCAGGCGGAGGACGCCATGCTGGAACTGTACGGCAAGCGCGCCGGATTGGCCGATGGCCAGCAGATTCTTGAGCTGGGCTGCGGCTGGGGCTCACTGACCCTGTGGATGGCCGAACGCTATCCGCAGGCGCATATCACCGCCGTCTCCAACTCGCACAGCCAACGCCAGCACATCATGGCGCAGTGCCAGGCGCGCGGCCTGGGCAACGTCGAGGTGCTGACCCGTGACGTCAACCAGCTTGACCTGCCAACAGCGCTGTTCGACCGTTGCGTCTCGGTGGAGATGTTCGAGCACGTACGCAACTACGAGCGCCTGCTGGCAGGCATCGCACGATGGCTGAAACCGGATGGCGCACTGTTCGTGCACATCTTCGCCCATCGCACACTGATGTATCCGTTCGAGACAGACGGCGGTGACAACTGGATGGGTCGCCACTTCTTCACCGGTGGACTGATGCCGGCCGCCGACACGCTGCTGCATTTCCAGCGCGACCTGCGCCTGGACCAGCGCTGGCTGCTGGACGGCAGCCACTACCAGCGCACGGCCGACCACTGGCTGGCCAACCAGGATGCAGCCCGCGAGCAGGTGATGCCGGTGTTGATCGCCACCTACGGCCAGGCTGCAGCGAAGATCTGGTGGCAGCGCTGGCGGATGTTCTGGATGGCATGCGCCGAGCTGTTCGGCTACGACGACGGCCAGCAGTGGCTGGTGGCCCACTATCTGTTCCGCCCCCGCTGAGGTGCTCCATGCGCATGCTTCCGCTGCTTCCTCTGATCGCGGTCGGCCTGTTCGGTTCCGGCTGCAGCTCCAGCGACACTCGCCCGCTGCCGCGTCCATCGTCGGTGGATGTGCCGCGTTTCATGGGCGACTGGTACGTGATCGCGCATATTCCATCGCGCCCTGAACGCGAGGCCTTCGACGCCATGGAGAGCTATGCACTGCGCCCCGATGGGCGCATCCAGACCACCTTCACCTACCGCAACGGCAGCTTCGATGCGCCACAGAAGTCGATGCACCCCATCGGCCGTGTCGAGAAGGAAGGCAATGGCACGGTCTGGGGCATGCAGTTCATCTGGCCGATCCAGGCTGAGTACGTGATCGCCTGGCTCGACGAAAGCTACCGACAGACCATCGTGGCGCGAAGCAAGCGCGATTACGTCTGGTACATGGCCCGCACCCCGCAGGTGTCGGACAGTGAATACCAGCAGGCGGTGCAACGCATTGCCGCGATGGGCTATGACACCCGGAAGCTGAGACGCGTGCCGCAGTCGGTGCGATGATGCCCTCGCCAGAAGCCGGCGAATGCAGGCGACACTGCGCGCCAACCTGACGTCGCGCACCCACGATGTTGGTGCCTCGTCGAGCGTCCTGGGCGTGCTGCACCGGAAGTCAGGCAGACCGGATGGCCTGCACGGGCATGATCGCGGACGCCCTCAATGCAGGTGCAAGCACCGCCACCTGCCCCAGCAGCCACAGCGCCAGCGCACTGATCGGCAGGTACGCCAGTGGAAGCCGTGGCAGTTCGTAGAACCCCATCAGGCCGAGGTTGAATGCATAGGCCAGCAGCGCACCAACGACGACACCCAGGCTCACGACCAGGAAGTTCTCCAGCTGGAAGTAGTGCAGGATGTCGCGGCGGGTTGCGCCCAGTGCGCGGCGGATGCCGATCTGTCTGCGCCGCTGCTCTACCCAGTAGCTGGCCAGGCCGACAATGCCCAGCGCGGTGGCTCCCAGCAGCGCGACGATCACGCCCGCCAGCAGCGCCATCATCAACCTGGCGCCATGGAAATAGTCCGCGCGCAGCTCGGCGACGGTACGGCTGGCGGCCTGGTCGAATACCACGTCGGGCGCCACTGCTGCCACCGCCCGTTGTGCGTCGGCCATCACCCGGGGCAGCGCTCCGGGCGCGGCCCGCACCAGGTAGCGTCCCGCCAACTGCGGACCCGGCTTGGCCGGCATCAGCACGGACCAGTCATTCCCCAGCGCCTCCCCTCCACCGGGTTGTGATACGGCCAGGTGCTCGACCACGCCGATAACGGTGAAGCGGCTGTCCATCGACCGCAGGCTGCGCCCGACTGCCGGCTCACCGGGCCAGTAGCGCTCCGCCAGCTGCCGCGTTACCAGGATCGGCGCATTGGCGGGCACGTACTGTCCGATCGATGCGTACTCGGCGACGTCCGGCAAGCGCCCGGACAGCAGCTTCAGATCCAGCGCCCGGATCGCCGCCGCGTCACCCAGGTAGAAATCGAGGACCCCACCGAAGAACTTGCCGCTCTCATCGGTATGGACGCCCGCGCGGACACCCGGTTCACCGAACGGAACGGCGCTGATGATGCCGACCGACGTTACGCCCGGAATCGCCTGCAGTGCGCCGGTCACCCGGGCATTGAGATCGGCGGCCTGGGCGGCGTCGAATCCGGAGAGCTGCACGATGCCCAGCGACGACTCGGCGATGCCACTGTCCAGGTTCAGTGCACGCCCCTTCTCCGTGAGCATGAAGATGGCATTGCACAGCACGGCGCAGGCCAGCGCGATCTCCATTGCGATCAACAGGGTGGCCAGCCGGTGCTTGCGCAGCGCTGCGATGATCAGTCCGGTTTGCATGATCGTTTCCTTTACAGCAGCTTGAGCTGCGCCACAGGCTGGATCGAACTGGCGCGATAGGCGGGAATCGCGCCTGCCGCCAGGCTGGCCAACAGGGAAAGGCCAAAGATGGCCATGAACATGGTCAGGTCCAGATGCATCAGGTCCGCGTAGGCAACCGGCTGGGCACGGATCACCCACAGACCCAGCAGGGTCAGCAGCAGCCCGCCCACCCCTCCGGCGACACCGATCAGCCCGGCTTCCAGCATGCATTGTGTGAATACCGCACGCCGACTGGCACCCAGCGCGCGCCGCAGGCCGATTTCTCCGCCGTGGCGCAGGAAGCGCGCCAGCAGCAGCCCGACAACATTGGCCAGGCAGACCACCAGGAACGCAAAGGACAGCACCGTCTGCACCTTCACGTCACTTGGCACCACCTGGTTGAAGTCCAGCCACTCCATCAACGAACGAAGCCGGGTGTTGTCCGCGTGCCGGATGCGCCCCAGGCGCTGTTGTTCGCCCGCGTAGTTGGAGAGGTAGCGACGATAGCTGGCCACCTTCTCCGGGCTGCCGAGCTCCACCCAGACCGCGACCGCCACGCAGGGCGAGTTCTGCAGTACCCCAGGGGTCTCGGGCATCGCCCAGCAGGTAAAGGGCTGGAAGTCGCCCTCGTTGATATCCAGGCTGGTCGACATCGGCAGATAGATGTCATCGGCCGCGGCGTAGAAGCTTGATGTCTCGCCACCCGAGAACCGCCCTCCCCTGATCTTGTAGAACAAAGGAGAGGGCCGCCAGTGATCCAGCACGCCGATGACCTGCACATGGGTGTCCTTGACCCGAAGGGTCTGTCCGACACTGTCTCGGCCCCCGAACAGGCGCTGGTTCAACCGGGCCGAGATGACCGCGACGCGGCCGCGACGCTGGTCATCCTCAGCCGTCCAGGCGCGGCCATACTGAAAGGGCACCTCGAACATGGGGAAGAAGTCCGCCGTGGTCGAGATCGAAGATCCCATCAGCGGCGCCATCCCGGCCAGATCCGAACGGAGCTTCACCGGATTGACCACCACCATGGTCTGGCGGTCCGCCTGGCCGGATGACCAGAGATCGTGCGCGGCCCGATAGTCGAGCACGTCGTGCGGTTCGCGCCCTTTCGATCCGGGATCGACATCCACCTGCGGGTAGAAGATTCGATCGCTCCGGCCGGGCAGCGGATCTCCGGAAAGCAGGTGGGTGACAGTCAGCGTGGTCATGCTGGCGCCGATTCCCACGGCAACCGCCAGCACCATCAATGCGGTAATGATCGTATTGCGCCTGGCGTTGTGCAGCGCCAGCTTCAGGTAATAGCCCATCATGGAAGGTGCATCCCCCTGCGTTCGCCATGCTCCATGCAGATACGATGCAGGGGGTGCCAGAAAGGTTTAAACGGATGAGGCGGACGATGAGCGAACACCCCGACAAGACAGACGCGCAGGCATGGGAAGGCCTTGCGATTCGCCCCTTGTACCCCGATGACCTGGATCTGATCTGCGCCCACCGCGAAGCGATGTTCCGCGAGAGTGGTCGCCCCGCGGACGTGCTGAAGCAGATGGCCGGCCCTTTCCGTGCCTGGCTCGCGCCGCGCCTGGCCTCCGGCGACTATTTCGGATTTGCCCTCACGGACCAGGGGCGCGCCATCGCGGGCATCGGCCTGATGCTGATCGACTGGCCGCCGCACCCTGCCCACCCCCTGCAGGACAAGCGCGGCTACGTGCTCAACGTCTATGTGGACCCCGGCTATCGGCGCAGGGGCGTCGCCCGCAGGTTGATGCAACTGGCCGATGACGCGTTCGCCGAACGGAAGGTGAGCTACACAATCCTGCATGCCACTGCCCAGGCGACTCCGCTGTATGCCGAGTTGGGCTGGGTGGCAACCAGTGAGATGGCGCGTGCACTGCACAGGAATGGCCACCGTCCATGAGGCGCTCCGCCCGACATGACGCGTCACGCTAGTACGCCTCACTTCCATGCAAAAGCCATCGGCTCGCATGGAACATGCGCCTCACCACGCAAGTACGTTTCGTTGTGAGACAACGCATCCTTGTTTGCCCGCTCATCCAGAAGCAGGGCGCCTACGCGCTGCCCGCGAATCGCTTGCTGCTGGCCTGGCGATCCATCATTTCAATCAATCGGCGCTAATCGATGGTCACAATCCATCGATTCTTAGGAATAATCGCAAAAAACCTGCAGATTCGATGATCAGCAGGGCGCCAGCGCCAGAATGATCGCCACGCCCCCGGGCGCCGATCACCTCCCCGCGCATGAAAGGACATCCCGCACCGCGCCGACTGCGCCTGGCGCTTCTGGACGACCATGAGATCGTCCGTCGTGGCACCGGCCTGCACCTGTCACAGGACGCCCGCTTCAGGATCATCGCCAGCCATGGGCACAGCGATGCCTTCATCCAGACGCTGCAACAGACGCGGGTGGATGTCGCCGTCATCGATCTGACGCTGGCGCGTGGCGACCGCAGCAGCGCAGAGCTGATCCCCCTGCTGCGCGCGGCATTCCCGGAGACGCCGCTGCTCGCCTTCGCCACCCTCTCCCCCTGCACCCGTCTCCACCACCTGCTCATGGCCGGCATCAGTGGCGTCGTCAGCAAAGCCGAGCCCCTTCCCATGCTGTCCGAAGCGATCATCCGTGTTTCACAGGGGCTGGAGCGGCTGCCGCCCGACTACACCATTCCGGCGGACTACAGTGAGCTCAGCCGCAACGAGCGTGAAGTACTGGACCTGCTGCTGACTGGCCTGACCGTCTCCGAGATCGCGCGGCACCGCCACCGCAGCGTCAAGACTGTCAGCACGCAGAAGGTCGCCGTCCTGCGCAAACTCGGGCTGCGCAACGATGCCGAAATCTATGCCATGCGGCGCCCGCAGGATGCCCCGTGAAGCGGCGCGCCCCCCACCGGCATGCCCCCTTCCTCCTGCTGCTGGCACTGCTTCTGCTGCCGGCCGCTTCGGCCGAAGATGCGCAGTCGCATCAATGGCTGCCCGGTCGCGAGGTCCGCGTCGCCACCCCTCCCTCGCTGCGCCCATTGCCCGCAGGCCTGGCGGGTACGGCACCACTGCCCACCCTCGCGCATGGCTACGCCGATCTCGTGACGCGTCACTCCGGACTGCAGTTCAAGGAGCACCCCTACCCCAGTACCGAGGCATCGGTGCGCGCCGTATGCCGTGGCGACGCCGACCTGGTACTGGTGGTCGGGGCCGCAGGGCATCCACGGCCGCCCTGCGCCCACCTGGTGCCCTCTACACCCTTCCGCGGCGGCAGGACCCTGTTGGCCGGGCGCACGGATGACCGGTTGCCGCACGACATCACGCAACTGCACGGCCGCACACTGGCGGTGGTCAACGGCGGGCCGTATGCCGGATGGCTGGCCGCCCATCACCCCTTGGTCCCGTTGCTGCATCTGCCTGACCGGCACGCCGCCCTGTCCGCCGTGGAGGCCGGCATGGCCGATGTCGCGATCGGAGTGGAAAGCACACTGCAACCGATGATCCGGCAGCACTTCGCCAGCACACTGCAGGTGCAGCCGTTCGAGATGGGGTTCTCCACCGACATGCGCCTGCTGGCCCGCCGGGAGGACCAGCAACTGCTGGCGCGCATCGACCAGGCCCTGCAGGACATCACACTGGAAGAGCATGCCGGCCTGCTGCAGGTCTGGGCCGGGCAGATACTGTCGGCCCCGGTGGAAAAGGCGAAAGGCTGGATGCGCATGCCGCCCCCGGCCTGGCTATTGGTGGTGCTTGTCCTGCTGGCAGGTCTTCCGGTGCTCTGGCTCTGGCTGCATCAGCAGCGAGGCCGTGACCTGCGCAGGCAGACACGCGCAGCGGGTGTGATCAGCCACGAGATACGCAATTCGGCCCAGGTCGTACTCGCCTCGATCGACCTGCTCAGCCAATCGCTCGCGCCCAAGCAGCAGCGTGAACTGCTTGCCGCCGCCAAGGCGGCTGGCCATGCGTTGCGCGGCATGTTGAATCGCTCATTGGAGTTCGCGCGTCTGGCCGAGGGCGGATTCACACCGCGCGCACAGCCGTGCGATGCGCTTCTGCTCTGCCGGCAGTCGCTGGACGCAATCCGCCCACAGGCGCTGCTGAAGGGACTGGAGCTGCGCTTCGAGGCCATCCCAGAGCGGGCGCCGGCGGTCACCCTCGATCCCGAGGGGCTGCGGCAGATTGTCGACAACCTGCTGGCCAACGCGGTGAAGTTCACCGATATCGGCGGGATTGATCTGCGCGTACAGCTGCGGCCCGCTATCGATCCGCAGGAGCTGCTGGTCGATGTGATCGACAGCGGCATCGGCATCGATGCCAGGCAGGCTGCACGTCTGTTCCAGCCATTCCAGCAGGGCAAGGATGGGCAGGTGCGCGGCGGCAGCGGCTTGGGCCTGGCCATCGCCCGGGAACTGACGCACGCCATGCGCGGCACACTGACCCTGCACAGCGTGCCCGATCGCGGCAGCCGGTTTACCCTGCGATTGCCGGCACAGATCGCGAAGACCGGCTTGCCGCCAGCGGAGCCGACCCCCTCCGGCCTGCCACTTGTCGGTCTGGACTTGTTGCTGGTCGAAGATCATGCAATGAACCGCCAGATCATCGCCGAGCAACTGCGTCGCCTCGGGGCCAACGTGCATGCCCTGGCCGACGCTGCCGATGCGCTGGCCGAGCAGGCCCGGTACCCGCGACGGATCGTGCTGGTGGACATCGGCCTGCAGGGCATGGATGGCTACACGCTGGCCCGGCAGTTGCGCAGCCAGCCCGGCAAGCCACCGCGACTGATTGCACTGTCTGCGCGGACAGGCCGCAGGCATCGGGCCCGCTGCCGCGATGCAGGATTCCATGCGGTCCTGGCCAAGCCCTTGCAGATCGGGCAGCTGCTGCAGGCACTCGAGCTGCCGCCAGCTGCCGGGGCGGCGGCTCCGGAGGCCGTGGCGCCACTGGATCAGGCGTATCTGGCCGACATCAACGGCGAGCTGCTGGGCATCGCGCGGGCCGCACAGGAATGCGATGCGACGGCGTTGCGCCATCATGCGCACCGCCTTCAGGGCACGCTGCAGTTCTGCGGTGCAACCGATCAGGTCGGAATCGCGGCCGATCTATGGGAGCTCGGGAACGACGCCGCACCCGACTGGGTCGATGTGCGGCGCCTGCTGCAGGTACTGCAGCGCTGGCATGGCTCCCGCAGTGCGGAAGCCATGCCGCCTGAATGATCAGGCCGCCAGACGCTCGACCTGGCGACGGGTCAGGTCGTTGAAACGGCCCAGCGACATCAGGTGCTGGTGGATCAGCGCCAGCCAGCCACTGCGGTGCCACTCGATCACAGTCGCTTCCGGCAGCGCCACGAACTTCTCCACGTCCACGACCAGGAAGCCGTTGAGGTTGAACTCGCGGCCATCCGGAGTCCGCACGGTGGCATTGCGCTCGACCAGCAGGCCGTTGTCGACCAGGGCCTTGGAGAAGGCCTGGGTCTGCTCGTGCTCACGGGTGAACTGGCCGCAGAACTCCAGCGCCTGCTGCACCATCTCGGTGGCCTTGCCATCAACGAACAGCGGCTGACCTTCGTCACCGCCCTTGACCACGCGCGAGCTGTCTTCGTCGATGCCCAGCAGGAAGTCGTTGTCCGCACCGGTGTCGATGAAGATGAAGGGGTGGCGACGCAGGTAGGCCGGAATGTAGGCCTCGTCTTCCCACAGGCCGTCCTTGATGAACAGGTTCTGGTCGGAAACACCGACGGCGGCCATCGGCACGGCGGTCGGGCCAGCGAACAGGATCGGGAAGTGGTGCAGCGCCAGCGAGAACTCGCCGAGCACCAGCGGAATGGCGTTGTTGCCAGCAGCAAACTCGAGCCTGCCCGGCAGGATGCGCAGATCGGCGTGCACATCGGCCTGCAGCGGCACCGGACGGGTGTAGAACAGGGGGGCGCCGCTCGGCGCCGCTTCGGTGGTGGTGTCGCTGGTGGTGGTCATCTTGGGAACCGTTCGATCATGCGCGCCTGCCATCCCGGGCGCGCCAGCGGGAACAACCTGAATCCCGCATTATCAACAAGCTCGATGACAACGGCCACCCCACTGACGGCCTATTTCAGCTGCAGGGGGTAGCGCTGCCAGAGGACGTGAACCAGGAACCCGGCCAGTTCGGTGTCGCGCGCGCTCACCGCAGCGCGGATCTTGTCCAGCAGCACCATGTCCGAGCAGGCGCGCACATCGGCATGGTTGGCCTGCCCTGCCCGGCGTGCGCGGTAGCGCGCGGCCCGCTGCGCGTCACTCATTGCGTACCCGAACTTGGGCGGACGGCCGCGCTTTCGCGGCAGGGTCAGCTCCAGGGTTCCGGGGTCTTTGTCATCACGCATGAGAGGGGTGCGGGCGGCGGCGAGCAACGGGGGGTGCGCAATTTATCGTGAGGCATCACTTTAATCCAGCTTTTTCTGCAGTTTTGTTGCAATGCAGTGCAAAAAATCGCGTCCCGAGGGCCGCATCCACGCCATGCGTGCATGCAAGGCTCCAGCCACAAAAAAGGGAGCCCGCGAACGGGCTCCCTTCTCCTTCCTCATGCAGCACGTACCGGCTCGTAGCCGTGCAGGTGCGCCTCGCTGCTGGCCCGCCCCTGGCTGAGCGAACGCAACGACGTGGTGTAACCCACCAGCTGCGCCAGCGGCGCAAAGCCACTGACCTCGGCGCGACCCTCCTGGTCGTCGATGCGGGCAATGCGACCATGGCGACGGTTGAGGTCGCCAACCACATCACCCACCGACGCCGACGGCGAGTGCACCGTCACCGCCATCACCGGCTCCAGCAGCTGCGTGCCACCTTCGGCCAGCGCGGCCTTGATCGCCTCGGCACCCGCACGGTGGAACGCCATCTCCGACGAATCCTTGGCATGGGTCTGGCCATCGACAAGACTGACCTCGATACCGACCACCGGATGGCCCTGCGGCCCTTCCGACAGCGCAGCACGTACGCCCTTCTCCACCGCTGCGATGAAGCTGCGCGGCACCACGCCACCGACGATGCGGTCGTTGAACACCACATGGTCATCCTCACGCGGCGATACATCCAACACCACGTGCGCGAACTGGCCCTGGCCGCCGGTCTGCTTGACCAGCCGCCCGACGACGCCGGTCATCGCACGCATCGGCGTCTCCTGGTAGGCCACACGCGGCGAACCCACGCCCACGTCCACCTTCCATTCACTGCGCAGGCGTTCGACCATCACCTCCAGGTGCAGCTCGCCCATGCCCCAGACCAGGGTCTCCGCCGTGTCGCGATCGGTTTCGACGCGGAACGAGGGATCTTCCTGGGCCAGGCTGGCCAAGCCCTGCGCCATCCGGATCAGGTCGGCCGCACGCGCCGGTTCCAACCGCCAGGCCAGCACCGGCGCCTGTGCCTGGATGTTCTCCAGGCGCAGCGGTTGCGCACGGCCACTCAGCGTTTCGCCACTGACCGCATCCTTCCAGCCCAGTACCGCGACGATGTCACCGGCCACGGCCTGTTCGATGTCGTGGGTCTGGTCGGCCTGCACCCGGACTAGGCGGCTGACGCGCCGACCCTGCGGATGCTGCGAACTGGCCACGGCGTCGCCCACCTTCAAGGTGCCCGAGTACAGCCGCACGAAGCTCAGCGCGCCGTGCTGCTGATGGGTGATCTTGAACAGCAGGCCCGCCAGCGGACCGTCCGGATCCGGCGGCAGCACCACCTCGCCCTCATCGCTTTCGGCGCTGACGGCAGGGCGATCCAGCGGCGACGGCAGGTAATCGACCACGGCGTCCAGCAGCGTCTCGATGCCCTTGTCCTTGAACGCAGCACCGGCCAGCACAGGCACGCCTGCACCTGCCAGCGTCGCCCGCCGGATCGCCGCGCGCAGCTGCCCAGCATCGATCACGCGACCTTCCAGCCAGCCATCGGCCAGTTCTTCGTCATGATCGGCCACGGCCTCGACCAGCGCATCGCGCTGAACCTGCCACTGCGCGCGTGCCGCGTCGTCCCACGGGGTGATGACCGTCGCCGCACCGTCGCGCCACTGCAGCACGCGCTCGTCGACCAGGTCGACCCAGCCATTGAAGTCGCTTTCGCTGCCCAACGGCACGCCCAGTGCCCACGGTCGCGCCTGCAGCTTGTCCTGCAACTGCTCCAGCACGCGCTCGAACGAAGCGCCGACGCGGTCCATCTTGTTGACGAAGGCAATCAGCGGCACGCGATGGCGACGCGCCTGGCGCCACACCGTCTCGGACTGCGGTTGCACACCGTCCACGGCTGAGAACACGGCCACGGCACCGTCGAGCACGCGCAGTGAACGTTCGACTTCGATCGCGAAGTCGATGTGGCCGGGGGTGTCGATCAGGGTCAGCCGATGCGGCGGCAGGTCACGCGGCGCCCACTGCGCCTGCACGGCAGCAGCGCCGATGGTGATGCCGCGCTCGCGTTCGATCGCCGAGAAATCGGTGGTCGCATTGCCATCGTGCACTTCGCCGACGCGGTGTATCTCGCCGCTTTTCCACAGCAGGCGTTCGGTCAGCGTGGTCTTGCCGGCGTCGATGTGGGCAATGATGCCGAGGTTGCGACGGCGGGAAAGGACTTGGGTGTTCATAAAGAGGTTCCTGCAAAGCCAACTTCAGGGGCCGCACACCCCGGTTGGCGACAGGGTGCGCGGCTAGCGTTCGGTCTCGGCGATCTGGTGCATGGCACGTTCTCCTTGAGGTACTGGGTAGGGCCGACTGGGTAGAGTCGACTGTTAGTCGACTCACGAGAAACGAAAACGAAAAGAGCGCCCCGGAGGGCGCTCTGTCGAAGGTCCAGCGATGGCCGTCTCAACGGCCTCGTGGGGCTCCAGGCAGACACGCCCGTTCCGCGCTTGCGCGGGTCAGGGTGAAAAACTTCAGGAGCGGCATCCGGCTCATGGGGCGCATTCTAGACCTGCCAATCTGGCGCGCAAGTGAATATTGAATGCAAAAATGGAACGATGAGGCCGGCCAGCATTGGGGCCGGATCCCTTTGCCAACAACAAAGGGATCCGACGCCCTGTCTGCCTTACTTGCAGCCGTGCAGCTTCCGCGCCTCGGCCACCGTCGCAGCCTGGTCATCGCCCATCGAGATCCAGCCCTTCAGCGACATCGATGGATCGACATGCGGCTGGCGTGCACCGCCACGGACCACGACTTCGGTCCAGCTGCCCACTGGCGCCAGCTCGGACAGGCGTGCCGCCTGGTCGTCCTCGGTGCTTAACATGTCGTCCGGTCCCGCCGGCGGCGTGGTATTCACGGTTTCCCTCTTGCGGGTTCGGACCCGGAGTGCACCGTCCGGCAGCCGCTGGGTGATCACGTCGTAGCGCTCGACGCCATATGCCCACCTGTTTTCGCCATCGCTGCGGGTCTCGCCACCGTCGTCAGCCACGGCCACCACCTCGCCGGCCGGCCCAACGACGCCGGCGACAGAGCCCAGACCGGACATCAACGCCTGGTAGACGATCATCTGCCGCTGCTCGGGGGTCAACGCGCCGGCCTTGAGCTTGGCGGCAGGAATCTGCAGGTACGCCGCTTCATTGCACAGCACCAGCACTTGCTGGTCGTCCCAACTCACCGACATTTCCTCGTTGGCGAAGTACTGCGTCTTCATCGACGTCACAGCGGCACCATCGCCACTGGAATGCCGTGTCTCGATCAGCGAAGCGTTCTCGGCCGCGCTGGTCAGCGAAACCTGGGAGGTCGAAGCTGCATTGGCAGCGCACACCGAAGCAATCATCGCAGCAAGCAGCACGCTGCGCGTAACGGTACGGAACATGGCATCAGTCCATTGAAGAAAACGAAGCAACTATGATACCCGGAGCAACCTGGCGAGCCTTCGCTCAGGTCACCACCACCAGCGGCACTCCGCGGCGTGGATGCTCCAGCACCACCACATCCTGCTGGTAGACCCGTTGCAGGTTGTCCTCGGTCAGCACCTGCAGCGGCGTGCCATCGGCAGCTACCCTGCCCTGCTCCAGCAACACGATGCGATCGGCATAACCGGCCGCCAGATTAAGGTCGTGCAGCACCACGATCACGCAGGCACCGGCCTCGGCACAGGCACGCACACTGCGCAGCGTGCGCTCCTGATGGCGTAGATCCAGTGCTGCGGTCGGCTCGTCCAGCAGCAGCAACGGGGTGTCCTGCGCCAGCACGCGCGCGAACGTGGTACGCGCGGATTCGCCACCTGACAGCTGCTGCACTTCGCGCAGCCGCAATGCCTGCAGCTCAGCGGCATCGATCGCCGCTTCCACCTGGGCATCGTCGGCCACCGGGTCCGGCGGATGCGGCAATCGCCCCATCGCCACCACTTCCTCCACGCTGAAGGCAAACCGCACACCGTGCTCCTGCGGCATCACCGCGCGCTCGCGTGCCAGCGGCCCCGCCTTGTAGCTGGCCAACGGCTTGCCCAGCAGGCTCACCTCACCCACATCGGCGCGCAGGTCGCCGGCCGCTACCGCCAGCAACGTGGATTTGCCCGCGCCATTCGGGCCAACCAGAGCGGTCACCGTGCCCGGCTCGAACGCCAGCGATATCCCGTGCAGGATCTCGCGCTGCTGGCGGCGCACCACCACGTCGTGCAGCTTCAGCAACACGCTCATGGCGCCGCCTTGCGGCGCTGCTGCAGCACCAGCCAGAGGAAGAACGGCGCACCCAATGCGGCCGAGAACAGGCCCAGCGGAATCTCCGCGGGCGGATCAAGCGTGCGTGCGGCGGTGTCGGCCACCACGATCAACAGCGCACCGAGCAGGCCGGACAGCGGCAGCAGCCAACGATGGCCGGGGCCGACCAGCAGGCGCGCCACGTGCGGCACCACCAGACCCACGAAACTGATTGAACCGGCAAAGGCCACCGCCGCACCCACCAGCAGCGCACTGAACGCCACCAGGCGGCGACGCGTGCGGGTAACGTCCAGCCCAAGGTGCTGTGCCTGGCGTTCGCCCAGCGCCAGCATGTCCAGTGGCGTGGCAAGTCGCTGCAGCGCGAACACGCCGATGGCGAACAACGGCACCACGGCCGCCACATCAGCCCAGTTGGCACGCGCCAGCGAGCCCATCTGCCAGAACACCAGCGATTGCAGTTCGCTTTCGCTGGCGATGTACGTGAGGAAACCGATCATCGCCGAGCAGAACGCGGCCATCGCGATGCCGACCAGCAGCAGCGTGGCGTTGCCACTGCCTTTGCCGGGCCGCGCCAGCGCGTAGGTCAGGCCGATCGCCAGCGCACCGCCGGCGAATGCCGCTACAGGCACCAGCCAACCGGCTGCGCCCGCAGCGCCGAGAACAATGGCGGCGACTGCACCCAGCGCCGCACCCTGACTGACACCGACGATGCCGGGGTCGGCCAGCGGATTACCGAACAGCCCCTGCAGGCTGGCACCCGCCATCGCCAGTGACGCACCGACCATCGCGCCCAACAGAGCACGCGGAATGCGCAACTGCCACACCACCGCCAGATCACGGCTGCTGACCGCCTGCGGATCGAGCAGGCCCAGCTTCACCGCCAACGCCTGCATCACCTCCAGCGGCGGCAGCCGCAGCGGGCCCACGGCGAACGAGGCCAGCACCGCACCGAGCAGTGCCAGCAACGCCACCAGCAACATGGTCCGCCCGCGACGGCGGCGCCGATCCGCCGGACTCATGCCTTCGGCAACGCCGCCAGGGCCTTGGCCAGCGCCAGCGCGCCAGCACCGGAACCGACGCTGGTGTACTTCAGCTGCACATCCGGCATCACCCAGACCCGATTGGCCTGCCCGGCCGGGGTCTGCTTCAGCGTCGGGTACGCCTTCCACAGGCCCTCGGCACCGCCGAACAGCTGCAGGTCATGCTCGGTCACCAGGATCACCTCCGGTGCCGCGGCGACTACGCCTTCGTTGCTGAGCTGCGAGTAGTTCTTCACCCCGGCTTCGGTGCCGATGTTGACGCCGCCAGCCAGTGCGATCAGCTGCGCCGAGGCGCTGTCGGCACCGGCAACAGTCGGTGAGCCGCCAGCGCCGGTGGCCGATACGTGGATCAGTCGTGGCGCATGGCCCAGGCCCTTGCCAATCGCTGCAGCCTCGTCGAGCTGACGCTGCACCTGCGTGGCCAGTGTTTGCCCTGCCTCGGCCAGCCCTAGTGCCGCGGCGACCTTGCGCACCTTGTCCGGCGCCGGCTGCAGGTCATCGATGACCACGGCCGGCTCGCCCACTTCGCGCAGCTTCCTGGCCAGCTCGGTGTGGCGGCGCAGGCTGTTGCCGAGGAACAGCGAGCCCTGCAGGCTCAGCACGCCTTCCACGCCAGTGGTACGGTTGAACAGGAACTGGTGCGGCGCGGCCAGGCCGGCCTGGGTGGTGGTGTTGGTCGGCGCGGCAAATACCTGTTTGCCCAGACCCAGCGCCTCGATCACCGCGATGACGTCGTCGCCACCGGCGATGATCCGACTGGTGTCGGTCACCTCGATATCGGCACCGTCATCGGAATGCACCTTGGCCGGCAGCACGGCCTTCTGGTCATGCACCGCCGGCATCTCGGCACCGGCCACGCGCTGCCAGCCTGCCGGCAACGCGGCTTCCGCAGCGGTCGTTGCGACCGGCGGCTCGGCGGCCTTCTGGCCATCAGGCGGTGTTGACGAGCCGTTACAGGCAGACAGCGCCAGCGAAACGGCCAACGGAAGCGCACACAGGCGCAGACGGGACGCGATGCTCATGAATGTTCTCCTTGCTGGCAGGGCGACGCGCACGCCGCCCTGCCCTGTGACTTACTGCTTCGGGGTGATGCGGGTGATGCGGTCACCCTTCGGGTCTTCAGCGCCGCGCGACTTGTTCACCGCGAACACGTTGCCCTTGCCATCGGCGCGGACGTGGTTCGGCAGCGTGCCGCCATCAAGATTGGCGACCACCTTGCCGTCACCATTCACCACGGTGACCGTGCCAGCGCCACGGTTGCTGACGTAGGCCAGGCCGGAGGCATCATCGAAGGCGACGTTCAGCGCACCGGCGCCGACCGGCACGTCGTGCAGCACCTTGCCGGCGGCTACATCGACGATCAGCAGGTTGTCAGTGCCCTGCGAGGCGACGTACAGGCGGTTGCGCGCTGCGTCGAAGGCCACGCCCGACGCACTGATCGAGTTGCCCAGGTCGATGACCTTCTCGACCTTGCCGCTGGCCACATCGATCACCGCCGCTTCCGGGGTGCCGATGCTGACGGTGAACAACTTGCCAGCCTTTTCGTCCAGCACCAGGCTCATCGGGGTGAACTTGCCGTCATCCACGCCGGATTCCAGCGTCACCGCCGGCAGCTCCTTGAGGGTCTTGGCATCGAACACCGACAGGTGGTCTTCACCCGTGGCCGAGGCGAACACCTTGCCGTGGGTGCCATCGACCACCACGTCGCGCGCGTGCGGCACGGTGTCGACCGGGAACTGGTGGACCAGCGACAGGTCCTTCTGGCGGTAGACCGCGATCGAGTTCTGGCGGGTATTGGTCACCCAGACGTTGCCATTGGTGTCATCCACGCCCACACCGTAGACCGCATAGACCGCGCCATTGGTGCTGCCCGGCACCTGCGCCGGGGTGATCGCCTTGGTTACCTTCAGCGACTTGGGGTCCAGCTTCAGCAGCTGCGACTGGGTCACCGGCGGACGGCCGACCGCCGAGGTCACGAACACCGCATTGCTGGCGGCGCTGTAGGCGGACTGGTACAGACCGGGCACCAGCTTGTTGGACTGGGTGGCGAACTGCGCCTGGCCGGACAGCGGCAGCTGCGGCGAAACGCGCAGCTTCAGCACCGTGGCCGCAGCCGGCTGGCTGGCGCGCACCACCACCGGATGGGTGCCCGGCACCGCGTCGGTCGGAATGCTCAGCTGGGTCTTGAAGTTGCCATCGGCATCGACCACCACCGGCTGGGCGTTCAGCACGCTGTCGCCACGCAGCAGGCTGACCTTCTGGCCCGGCACGAAGCCACGACCGACCACGTCGGCGGTGCTGCCGGGAACCACGTTCTCACCGCGTGAGACGACCTCACCCTTGAAGGTGGCGTTGGCCGGCTGATCGAACACCGGCTGCGCGGTGGCGGTCACGGCCAGCAACAGACCGGCGGCGAGAGAGGTAAGACGGAAAGACGGACGGAACGACATGGAAGGCTCCTTGCACACGTAGGCCGCGCCACGTAGCGCGGGATTCATCGGTTGCCTGGGCCGCTGCACGTCGGCAGCCTCGCCTGGGTAGTGGGGTCGCACGGCATCGCGTGCGAAGGGATTCACTCGGCGGCGTTGTCACCACCGCTGGGCGCGCCATCGCCGGCACTGCGGTCGGTTACGCCGTACAGCTCATGCAGCGCGGCATGGAACGATGCGGGCAGCATCGGGCCATGGCCGAGGCCGTCGAACTCGCGGTACTGCACGCTCAGGCCCGGCACCTTGGCCAGCCGCTCGGACAACTGCATCGCTGCATCCGGGGTGGCGCCACCGATGCGGCGCAGGTGCGCGACCACGCGCGGATTGTTCATGTCGCGCTTGCCGCGGTCGCCAACACGCTCGGCGCCGCCCAGCATCAGCCACAGCTTTGCCGGCTGGCCGTGCACGTTCTGCACGAACTGCTGTTCCGGATCGCCCAGCGCCGCGCCCTGGCTCCACCACAGCGACGGGCTGGCCGCCAGATAGGACTGGAAGGCTGCGGGGCGGGTGTACAACGCATTGAGCACGAACAGGCCACCCAGCGAGTGACCCCAGAGCGCTTGCTGCTGCGTATCGATGCGTGCGCGACGCTCGACTTCCGGCTTGATGCGGCGTTCGATCACATCCAGGAAGGCTGCGGCGCCACCACCGACCGCCTGGATCGTACCGCTCTCGTCATCGGCGCGGTCGATCCACGCGGTGTAATCGCGCGTGCGCGCCTTGGAATCGATGCGCAGGTCGTTGTCGTAGCCGATCAGCACCAGCACCGGTGGCGCCTTGCGTGCCGCCAGCTCAGCCAGAATCGGCTGGTCCAGCACCATCGCCACGGCGTTGCCATCCAGCGCATACAGCACCGGCAGCGCCGCCTTGCCGGCCTTGGCAGGGATCGCCACATTCACCCGCCAACGGCGTTGCTGGTCCGGGCTGTCCACCACGAAATGCTCAAAGCGATAGCTGGCCGCGGGCTCGTCGAGCACGGTGTGACCGATCTTCTGCAGCGGATTGCGCTGCTGTGCATGGGCGTACGGGGTGGCCAGGAGCAGACCCATCATCAAGGCGGCCAAGCCGCGGGCCAGCGGACCACGGCGCGAAGGCGGGACGAAATGCTTCATCAGCGGCGGCAGAAGCGGCCCAGGGCCGCCGGTTCACAAGGGACCGCAGTCTACCTTAAACGCGAATGATTATCACATCGATCGAACGTCACACTGTGTATCACGCGCGCGCACGGCCAGTTGCACAGGAGGCGTCACTTCCCCTATTTTGCCGGCCACCGGGGCATTGGATCGCCCCGCTTCCAGCGCAGCCACGGACGGCGGACACGTTGCCGCCGGCCGGGTCGCGTTCATCGCGCCACGACCGCCATGGGATTGGATCCCATGATTGTGAGACCCCTTTGAAGCACACTGCACTGATCGCCCTTACCCTCGGCCTGCTTGCACCGTTGGCCGCGCACGCCGCGCAGGATCTACCGACGCTCTACCAGGCCTATGAAGAGGCCGGCAATTCGACCCTGAGCATGGAAGAACTCAACCAGACGGTGACCTTCACCGCCGTGGCGCTGGGTGTTTCCAGCAACCTCGCGGGCGAACCGCTGATCGAGGCCGGCGATGACCAGGGCAATGTCCTGGCCCGACTGACCACTGACGATGCGCAGCAGGCCGCCAAGCTGGGCGCACTGGAAGAAGGCGCCGTGTTCACCGCCAGCTGCACGCTGCAGTTCAGCTCCGGCACGGACTACCTGTCCTTCGGCAATTGCAGCATCAAATAAAGACGAAGCCGGCAAAACGCCGGCTTCTCTTCTTTGCCCCTGCAGCGTCGAGCATGCTCGACTCACGCCATGTCAGGGACCCGCAGGCACCGGACCGTAGACGTTCTCCTGCGGCGTACCCGGCAGCAGCGCGAACACGAAGATCACCAGGCCGCCGAACGGAACGAAGGCCAGCAGGTACATCCAGCCCGACTGGTTGCAGTCGTGCAGGCGGCGCACGGTGACGGCGACGACCGGCACGAACGTGGCCAGCCAGAACACGACGAACAGGATGATCGACGCGATGCCCAGGATGTCGGACTGCATCACCAACCCGGCGACGAGCGGCACCATCAGGACGGCTGAGACGATCAGCATGAACAGCTGGAACATCCAGTACTCGCGGCGGTTGGCACGGCCCTCGAACTGGGCATAGCGCTTCAACGGCAGAATCATTTCCTGCACGGCATCAATCCTTGAAAAAGTAGCCGCGCAGTGTGCCAAATGCAGGCGCACAGAACAATGTGGCGACGAACCATGCTCCACGGCCATTGCCCTCTGTAGAGCCGAGCCATGCTCGGCTGCTGTTCCAGAAGGCACCCGTAACCGGCGCAAGAGCGAAGTCGAGCATGGCTCGACGCTACACAGGCCAGGTCAGCGGCCCTTCGCGGCCCGCGCCGCTTCGCGCTCGGCGCGCAACCGATCCAGCTTCTCCTTCAGCTTGATTTCCAGGCCACGCGGCACCGGGTTGTAGTACACGCGCTCGCCCATCGCATCCGGGAAACCGGTCTGGTCCAGCGCGATGCCACCCTCTGCATCGTGGTCATACTGGTACTCGGCGCCGTAGCCCAGTTCCTTCATCAGCTTGGTCGGCGCATTGCGCAGGTGCAGCGGCACTTCTTCGGTACCGCTCTCGCGCACGTCGGCCTTGGCCTGGTTGAACGCGGCGTAGCCCGCATTCGACTTGGCGGTGCTGGCCAGGTACAGCACCAGCTGGGCGAAGGCGAGCTCGCCCTCCGGGCTGCCCAGCCGCTCGTAGATGTCCCAGGCTTCCAGCGCCATGCTCTGCGCGCGCGGATCGGCCAGGCCGATGTCCTCGATGGCCATGCGGGTCAGCCGACGCGCCAGGTAGGACGGATCGCAACCGCCATCGAGCATGCGGGTCAGCCAGTACAGCGCGGCATCAGGATTGGAGCTGCGTACCGACTTGTGCAGCGCCGAGATCTGGTCATAGAACTGCTCGCCGCCCTTATCGAAACGGCGGGTGCGATCGGCCAGCACCTGGGTGAGGGTCTGCGGGGTGATGCGACCGCCCTCCCCGCCCGCCAGCTCAGCGGCAATTTCCAGCAACGTCAGCGCACGGCGCACATCACCATCGGCAGCGGTAGCGATTTCCAGCAACAGTTCCGGCGCGACCTCGATGTGTTCCTCGCCCAGGCCACGCTCGCGGTCACCCAGTGCACGCTCCAGCGCCTCGACGATATCGGTTGGCGAAACCGCTTCCAGCACGTGCACGCGGCAACGCGACAGCAGTGCCGAGTTCAGCTCGAAGGACGGGTTCTCGGTGGTGGCGCCGACGAACAGGATGGTGCCGCGCTCGATGTGCGGCAGGAACGCATCCTGCTGCGCCTTGTTGAAGCGATGCACCTCATCCACGAACAGCACGGTTCGGCGGCCTTCGGCGAAGCGCTGCGCCGCCTCGGCCAGCACCTGGCGCACTTCCGGCAAGCCGGACAGCACGGCAGAGATGGCGCGGAATTCGGCATCGGAGTATTCGGCCAGCAGCAGCGCCAGCGTGGTCTTGCCGCAGCCCGGCGGCCCCCACAGGATCATCGAGTGCACGCGGCCGGATTCGACCGCGCGACGCAACGCACTGTCCGGCGCCAGCAGGCGCTTCTGCCCGACCATTTCGTCGAGGGTTCGCGGGCGCATGCGCTCGGCCAGCGGGCGCATGTGTTCCCGATCAACGCTCAGCAGATCGGGGCCGGGGAAGGAAGTGGAGCGATGTCTTGGCACGCGGTCATTGTACCGCGAGAGCGTGCCAACCAAGGTTGGCACCCACCAGCGCCAGGCCATGAACGGGTAGTGCCAGCCGCCAGCCGGCAGATCAAAAGCGTGTCAACCAAGGTTGACACCCACCGGAGCAGAAGGTTGACACCCACCAAGGCGGTGCCGGTTGACACCCACCAGAACAGGTAGCGCCGGGCCATGCCCGGCGCCCCTTATCAATTACCGATGACGTCGGTGCCCTTCGGCGGGGTGAAGCTGAAGGTGCCGGCGGCGAAGCCCGGGTTGCGCTTCCAGCCGCTGAAGGTGATGACAGTGCGCTGGCCGACAGCGTCGGTGATTTCCATCTTGGCCAGGCCCTGGGCGTTGAAGCCCAGGGCGGCGTACTGGAAGCTGGCTTCGGTCTCGCGCTTCGGCGACAGCGACAGCCACTGCAGGCCATCGCGCTGCGCGGCCTCTTCGCTGACGTCGTACTGCTGCTCCAGCAGCGCCGGGTTGATCAGCGCGGTCAGCGGGCTGTTCTGCTCTTCCTTGCCCTGCTCGCGCACGGTGGCCTGTTCCAGGTCCGGCTCGTACATCCAGACCTTCTTGCCGTCAGCCACGATCAGCTGCTCGTGCGGGCGCACGTATTCCCAACGGAACAGGCGCGGCGCCGACAGGGCCACGCGGCCACTGGTCGATTCCTTCACTTTGCCGCGGCTGTCGAACACCTGCTGGTTGAACTGGCCATCCAGGCCCTTCAGGCCACTGGTGAAGGTCTTCAGGTCATCGCGGGCGCCAGCCCATGCACTGCCGGCGGCGGCGCAGGCCACGGCCAGGGTGGTGGTGGCGAGGAAACGGCGGAAGCGGAAGTTCATGCGGGAATCCTGTGGGCGCGGGCGCCAGGAAAGGTGGTTGCCAGTGTGCCCGGGGAAAGATGAATGGGCGATCAGGGCGACATTATGCCGCCCTGAACGTCCATCGGCGATTCAGCCGCCGGATGCCGGCAGCTTGCCGTACAGCACCTGGCCACGGAAGCCGCGCCGCACCTCGCGGTACAGCGCGCGGAACGCCGGATAGTCCTGCGGCTGGCACAGCGCCTCTGGGCCACGCACCGCGTTCTGCTGCAACCGGTGATGCACGATCACGTCCTGACCCTCGCGACTCCAGTCGACCCGATACTCGCCGGCGGCATTGGTGAAACGCTGGCTGGCCGGGATAGCGATGATCGGTGCATTGGCCGGGAACTGCAGGCGATAGGTCTCTTCGCGCAGGCTGGCATTGCAGTAGAACGGCGTCTCGTTGGCCGGTGCCGAGGCGGTGGCATACAGCCCACGCACCGACTCGCCACCCGGCGGGTCCGGCACGGCCATGCCGCCGGCCACGCTGAAGTCGGCGTAGTCCTCGGCCTGGAACGCCATGCGATAGCCGAACGGCCGGGTCAGGTCGACCGGCACGCCCTGGATCTGCAGCTGCCCCCGTCCGTCGAAACCGGACGCGGCCATGATCTGCTCCTCGGCGCGCGCACGGTTCTGCGCGTTGAGCTGGGAGAACTGGGCGCGCATGCCGATCTCGGCGTTCTCGCCCAACTTCGGGATCGTCTCGCCGCGCAGGTTGCCGTTGGCGTCGAAGGTGAAACGCACGTCCATCGAGGTGGCATTGCGCTCCGGCGTGTTGGCCGGGGTGCGTGCCAGCGTGGCGTCGCGGGTACGCATCACCGGCGCACCCAGGTCACCTTCCGGCAGCTGCCCGAAGCGCGCCCACGCGGTAGTCGAATCCAGGTACAGATCGAATTCCGGGATGTAGGTGATGGCGTGGTTGAAGCGACCCAGCACCGGAATCTTCGGCAGCGTCGGGCCGCCGCCGGCACCGATCAGCACCGGCGAGCTGGCGATACCCTTGGCCGCCAGCAGCGCCTCGAGGATCGTCACGTGATCCTTGCAGTCACCATAATGGTTGTCGAGGATGCTCTGCGCGCTGTTCGGCTCCAGGCCGCCATTGCCCAGGTACACCGCCACATAGCGGATGTTCTGCGCCACCCAGCGGTATAGCGCGTCAGCCTGCTCGCGGCGGTCGCTGATGCCAGTCGTGACTTCGTCTGCCAGCGCCTGCAGTTCCGGCGTGACCTGCGCCGCCGGGCCAGCCTTGAGCTGGTAGGCGCGACCCATCTGCGACCAGTCACGATAGGTGCTGGCCATGATGTTCGGGCCGAACTCCCAGCCCGCCGCCGACCAGTTCTGTGCCGGCATGGCTTCGCGCCGCTGGTAGCGCCAGCGCCACTGTGCCTGTCCGTTCTTCACCGTCGGGCGATCGCTGCCCTGCACGCCGCGGCTGTCGACGAACATCGGCAGGTTGGCCGGCGCACTCAGGGTGACCTCGGCGTCCTCGTACTCGGTGAAGACATTGAAGGTTTCCCACAGGCCGAAATAGCCCGGGAAGTACGGCGCGGCCTGGGTTCGGCGCACCTGGTAGTACAGGCGGGTGCCCGGAGCCAGGTTCGGGAACACGATCACCCGCACCTTGCGGTCGGCATACATCGCCGCCGAGGCGCTGGAGTAGCTCTCCTGGGTGTAGATGCGGTCGGCCGGCACGTCGCGGCGCTGGCCATCGGCGGTGATGGTGTAGGCGCCGAGCACTTCCAGCGTCTCCATCTTCTCGCTGTAGCTCAGCCGCACCTGGCTGAACTGCTCGACGGAGGCCTTGGTCTTGAGCAGGACTTCGTAGGTTTCGGTCTGCACATTGCCCGCATCCGGCTGCACCTGGTAGTCGGCGCGGTAACGGACAATGCTGAAATTATTGCTGGCTTCGGTATCGCCGCTGGTGGAAGGCGGCGCCGTGGCGGGCGCGGAGGTGGCGGTGTCTGCCAGTGCCGGGCCGGCGGCCAGGAAGGCTGCCAGCGCCAGTGCCAGCGCGCTGGGTACGGGGTGAAGCATGCGTCGGTTCCTTGGACGTCGTGGGGGATACGTCGGGTCTTACTTCGGCGGCGGCGGTGCCAGCACCGTGCGGTCGCCGTTGTGCTCGGGCGAACTGACCACGCCGGCCGCTTCCATGGCCTCGATCAGTCGCGCTGCACGGTTGTAGCCGATCTTCAGCCGGCGCTGCACGCCGGAAATCGAGGCGCGCCGGGTCTCGGTGACCACCCGCAGCGCCTCGTCATACAACGGGTCGGACTCATCGCCGGCAGAGCTGTTCTCGGGCAGACCGGTGGCACCGACGACCACGCCGTCGCCCATCGTCTGCACTTCGTCCAGCACGCCGTCGACATAATCGGCCGGGCCCATCGCCTTGAGGTGTTCGACCACGCGATGCACTTCCTCGTCGGAAACGAAGGCGCCGTGCACGCGCTCGGGCATGGCGGTGCCCGGCGGCAGGTACAGCATGTCGCCGTGGCCGAGCAGGGTTTCCGCGCCGGACTGGTCGAGGATGGTGCGCGAGTCGATCTTGGAGCTGACCTGGAAGGCGATGCGGGTCGGGATGTTGGCCTTGATCAGGCCGGTGATCACATCCACTGACGGGCGCTGCGTGGCCAGGATCAGGTGGATGCCGGCCGCACGCGCCTTCTGTGCCAGGCGCGCGATCAGCTCTTCCACCTTCTTGCCGACAATCATCATCATGTCGGCGAATTCGTCGATGAAGATGACGATGAACGGCAGCGTCTCCAGCGGACGCGGCGCCTCGCCCAGCTCGGGGTTCGGCTTGAACAGCGGGTCCATCAGCGGCTGCCCGGCATCCTGCGCTTCCTTCACCTTCTTGTTGAAGCCGGCCAGGTTGCGCACGCCAACCGCGCTCATCAGCTTGTAACGGCGCTCCATCTCGGCCACGCACCAGCGCAGGCCGTTGGCGGCCTCCTTCATGTCGGTGACCACCGGCGCCAGCAGGTGCGGGATGCCCTGGTAGACGCTCAGCTCGAGCATCTTCGGGTCGATCATCAGCATCCGCAGGTCTTTCGGCGAAGCCTTGAACAGCAGGCTCAGCACCATCGCGTTGACCGCCACCGACTTGCCCGAACCGGTGGTACCGGCCACCAGCAGGTGCGGCATGCGCGCCAGATCGGCCACGGTCGAGCGCCCGGCAATGTCCTTGCCCAGCGCCAGGGTCAGCACGCTGGCCGACTTGTCGTATTCCTTCGAGCGCAGCAGCTCGGACAGGTAGATCATCTCGCGGGTGACGTTGGGAATTTCCAGGCCGATCACCGACTTGCCCGGAATCACGTCCACCACGCGCACCGACTTCACCGACAGGCCGCGCGCGATGTCCTTGTCAAGCGAACTGATCTGGCTGACCTTGATGCCCGGCGCGGGCTCGATCTCGAAGCGGGTGATGACCGGGCCGGGGTTGGCACCGACCACCTGGGCGTCGATGCGGAAATCCTTCAGCTTGAACTCGATCTGCCGCGACAGCGCGTCCAGGGTTTCCTTGTCGTAGCCCACCGGCTGCGGCTTGGGGTCGTCCAGCAGGGCCAGCGGCGGCAGGTCCGAGCCATCGCCGTTTACGCCACGGAACATCGGAATCTGCGTGTCGCGCTTGGCTCGATCACTCTTCTCGATCACCGGCTCCGGGCGCGGCTCGATCTTCACCGGCTCGCGCTTGGCGCGCACCTCGGCATCGGCCTTGCGCACTTCCTGGCGCTCCTCGCGCATCACCCGGGTCTGCTGCCACTCGGTGACTTCTTCCTTCTTGCGCGCCAGCAACGGCGCCAGCGACATCACGCCGCGGCCGATCTTCTCCATCACCGTGAACCAGGACAACCCGGTGGCCAGGGTGATCGAGGCCAGCAGCAGCACCAGCACGAACAGGTTCGCACCCAGCGCGCCGAAGCCCACCGTGAGCGAATTGCCGACCAGTTTGCCGAGGATGCCGCCGGCACTGGAGACATCGCCACTGAACAGGCGCACATGCAGGAAGCCGGTGCCGGCGATCAGGAAACCGACCAGGCCAACCAGGCGCAGCGCCGGGTCCAGGTCGTTCTCGCCCTTGCTCTCGCGCTTGAGGCCGAACATGGCGATCCACGCCAGCGCGCCCAGTACCACGGGCAGCAGGAAGGCGATGTAGCCGAACAGCTGCAGCAGCACATCGGCGATCCAGGCCCCGGCGCGGCCGCCGAGGTTGTGCACCGGCGCGACCACGCTGCCGGTATGCGACCAGCCCGGATCAGTCGCTGAATAGGTGAAAAGACTGGCCGCCAGATACAACAGGGCCGGCGCGATGGCGATCAGGCCCAGATCGCGCCAGAGGCGCTGGCGGCGTGGATTGTCGGTCGTCGCCGCCGCGGCCGTGCGACGTGACGCCTTGCTGTCGTCGGACTTGGAGCGTTCGGGGACCTGCTTCGCCACCTTAGACCATACCTTTGGAATGCGCTGTTAGTGATTGATAATAAATGAGACGGCGTCAGTTTTCAGTTATGCGACATCCGACAGGGCATTCAGAGCGCCGGAACCACCGCTGGATGACGGCGTTCTGTTCATCGGCTTGAATCGCCCTGTCCCAGCCGCCACTCTATGACCTGCCACGGATGCTGCGCAAATATCGCCAGCGCCTTGTCCCATCTACCTTTTCGCGAGTTTACATGAGCACCAGCCTGCCCTCCCGCCACCAGCGCCTCGTCATCCTCGGTTCCGGCCCGGCCGGTTGGACCGCCGCCGTCTACGCCGCCCGCGCCAACCTGAAGCCGGTCGTCATCACCGGCCTGCAGCAGGGTGGCCAGCTGATGACCACCACCGAGGTGGACAACTGGCCGGGTGACGCCCACGGCCTGATGGGCCCGGACCTGATGGCGCGCATGCAGGCCCACGCCGAGCGCTTCGAGACCGAGGTCATCTTCGACCACATCCACACCGCCGACCTGTCGCAGCGCCCGTTCAAGCTGATCGGCGACAGCCACGAGTACACCTGCGATGCGCTGATCATCTCCACCGGCGCCACCGCCAAGTACCTGGGCATCCCGACCGAAGACGAGTTCAAGGGCCGCGGCGTGTCCGCCTGTGCTACCTGTGACGGCTTCTTCTACCGCGACCAGGACGTGGTCGTGGTCGGTGGCGGCAACACCGCCGTGGAAGAGGCCCTGTACCTGTCCAACATCGCCCGCAAGGTCTACCTGGTCCACCGCCGCGACACCCTGAAGGCGGAAAAGATCATGCAGGACAAGCTGTTCAAGAAGGTGGCCGAAGGCAAGATCGAGACCGTCTGGCACCACCAGGTGGAGGAAGTGCTGGGCAACGACGCCGGCGTGACCGGCGTGCGCGTGAAGTCCACCCTGGACGGCAGCACCCGCGACATCGACGCCCACGGCTTCTTCGTGGCCATCGGCCACCACCCGAACACCACCCTGTTCGACGGCCAGCTGGCGATGAACAACGGCTACCTGGAAATCCGTTCGGGCCTGGGCGGCAATGCCACCCAGACGTCGGTGGAAGGCGTGTTCGCCGCCGGCGACGTGGCCGACCAGCACTACCGCCAGGCGATCACCTCGGCCGGCTTCGGCTGCATGGCCGCCCTGGACGCCGAGCGCTACCTGGACGCACAGGGCAAGGCCAGCTGAGAGGCTGACCCGCTCCTGTAGGGTCGAGCCACGCTCGACTCCGGATAGAAGGCCGACGCCAGTGCGTCGGCCTTTCTGTTTCATCTGCCCTATCCTTCCCACATGCCTTCCGCCCGCTTCCTCGACTCCCTGCAATCCATTGCCGCAACCGACTGGGACGCCCTGCACGACGGCCGCAACCCCTTCGTCAGTCATGCCTTTCTTTCCGGGCTTGAACAGCACGGTTGCCTGCGCGAGGACTGGGGCTGGCAGCCCCGGCATTTCACGCTGTGGGAGGGCAACACGCTGGTCGGCGCCATTCCGGGCTACCTGAAGACCAATTCGCACGGCGAGTTCGTGTTCGACCATGCCTGGGCCAACGCGTATGCCCGTCATGGCCGCGACTACTATCCGAAGTGGCTGGGTGCAGTGCCGTACTCGCCAGTCACCGGCCCGCGCCTGCTGGCCCGTCACGATTCAGGGCGCGTCACGTTGCTGTCGGCATTGCGCGAGGCGCTGCCAACGCTGGACGTGTCCTCGGCCCATATCAACTTCCACACCGCAGTGGACGAGGCGCTGTTCGGCGATGACTGGCTGCTGCGCGAAGACGTGCAGTTCCAGTGGCAGAACCCCGGTGACTGGGCGACATTCGACCAGTTCCTCGGTGCGATGAACCACAAGCATCGCAAGAACATCCGCCAGGAACGCGCCAAGGTCACCCGCCAGGGCATCACCTTCCGCGTGGTGCACGGCGATGAAGCCAGCCGCGCAGACCTGCAGGCGATGTACCGCTTCTATCTGCAGACCTTCCTCGAATACGGCAACGCCCCGGCGCTGACCGAGGCCTTCCTGCGCCATCTGGCCATTTCACTGGGCCGCGGGCTGGTGCTGTTCCTGGCCGAACAGGACGGCGAGCCGATTGCCGGGGCGCTGTGCCTGCGCGGTGGCGACACGCTGTACGGTCGCTACTGGGGCGGCGCCACCCTGCCCGGCCTGCACTTCGAAGCCTGCTACTACCAGGGCATCGAATACTGCCTGCGCGAAGGGTTGATCCGTTTCGAACCCGGCGCACAGGGCGAGCACAAGCTGGCGCGGGGGTTCCTGCCGACGCTGGTGCGCAGCCGGCATTGGCTGGCTGATACGGAGTTCGCAGAAGCACTGCAGGACTGGTGCCAGCGGGAGCGACGGGATGTGCGGCGTTACCAGCAGGAGCTGCAGGGGCATGGGCCGTTCCGCGTAGGGCTGTAGAGTCGAGCTTGCTCGACTGGCGCGGTGCCGAGAAGCGTGCCAACCAAGGTTGGCACCTACCAGAGCAATGAGGCCTGCCAACCAAGGTTGGCGCTTATCAGAGCGATGTCGAGGGTGCTGCGCTCAGGTGCACTGCCAGAAATGCCCACTCACCCGGCACTTCGCGCACCAGAACGTGTAGAGCATGCCGCCGCTACCCCATAGCAGCGCGCCCCCACCGGTGGTCGGCAGCGTCGAATCCAGCTGCATCACGAAGGGCATCTCCTCACCGCAATCGATGCACGCCGGATACCAGGCACTCTGCACCCAGCTCGGTGCGCCGCCCACGCGCGACAGGTTCTGCCGGTGGTTTGACTGGCCCCAGTCCTGCTGCTCCCACCGCCTGATGTCCATGGCGACCAGGCCGACCTCGGCCTGCATCAGGTCACCGCTGTCGGTCGGCGTGGCCGGCACCTCCAGACGCTGGCTGGGGTGGCAGCTGGGCAGGCCGACGGCATCGTGGCGATAGAAGCGCACGGGCGGGTCTTCCCAGCCGCAGCAGTCCAGGCACAGGCCCAGCGTGATCTCACCCGCCGCGCCCGGCTGCAGCGCGGCAGCGTCGGTTCGCAGCAGGCGCTGCAGCGGTGCATGGCAGCTACCACACAACGCTTCCAGCGGCCCTCCCATCTGCCCGGCATGATGCACCTGCCCACCATTCCAGGTCGGGTGCAGGCGCCAGATACGCTTGCGCCAGCTCGGTTCGTCCGCCTGCTGCGCGCGATGCTGCTCGCGGCCGAAGCGGATGTGCAGCGGCCGCTCCCCATGCAGGCGCCGCGGCTGCGGTCCGTCGGCCACGTCGGCCCAATGCGCCCAGACCTCCGCATCCAGCGCGCCCCAGTCAGCGAGGTAGCCGCGGGCAACGGCGTAGGACTCAGGCTGGGCGGCAAGCAGCAGCGCCCTGGCCCGCGCCATTTCGCGATCATCATCGGCCTCAGCCAGAATCTGCGCCCACTGCGCGGCAGTGACGGACGGCAGGCTCTGCCATACCTGCGAAGCCAGCTGCAGCTCGTCTTCGGTGGCCAGCGCCAGCAAGGCTTCCCAGTCGTCCTGCAGCACCTGCGGCGCCTGGTAGCTGGTGAATTCGATCACGCTGGCCAGCAGTTCGCCGCGCTCGCCATCCCGATAGCGGCGCCAGGCCTCGGCACAGACCGGCACAATCGCTTCATCGGGCAGCAGATCCAGCGCCATGTCGAGAAAGGCCGAGCTGGGTGAACGCCGGGCAAGGGCCAGCAGCATCAGCGCACCGAGCTGGCCGGGCTGTTCAGTGGCCAGCGCCAGCAGCATGCCCTGGCTGTCGTTGCGCGTGCGCGGGGTATCGTGCACATCGAGGATGGCGGTGATCGCGTCACTCATGCGTGGGCTCCTTGCCGTTGGACGCTGATGGTGCCAGACATCAGCGATCGCCACGACGAATACAATGGCGGCATGACCCGCCAGCTGCCCTGGCGCCTGGCCGATGCGCCGGACGCCCCCTTCCCTCCGGCCGAAACCGCACTGCGCCAGCCCGACGGCCTGCTCGCGGTGGGCGGCGACCTGCATCCGGTGCGCCTGCTCAATGCCTACGCCGGCGGTATCTTTCCTTGGTTCAGCGAGGGCGAGCCAATCCTGTGGTGGTCGCCGGACCCGCGCATGGTATTCCGTACCGAGGGCGTGCACCTGTCCAGCCGCTTCCGCCGCCAATTGCGCGGCAGCACGTGGGAGATCACCGCCGACACCGCTTTCAGTCGCGTGATGCGTGCCTGCGCCGCAGCACCGCGACCGGGCCAGGACGGTACGTGGATCAGCCCGGCGATGGTCGAGGCTTACAGCCAGCTGCACGACCTGGGGTTTGCCCACTCCTTCGAGGTCTGGGATCGGCAGACGCTGGTCGGCGGCATCTATGGCGTCGCGATCGGCGCCATGTTCTTCGGGGAGAGCATGTTCAGTGGCGCCAGCGGCGGCTCCAAGATCGCCTTGTCCGCCCTCGCATCCACCCTGCGTGACTGGGGCTGGGAACTGATCGATGCCCAGGTGGAGAATCCGCACCTGCTGCGGATGGGCGCCGAGCACCTGCCGCGCGCGGACTTTCTGGAGCACGTCCGCCAGGCCGTGCACCGTGACGGCCGTGAAGGCCCCTGGACCCAGGCGGTAGGACGCTTGCCAGCACAGCGTTTGGCCGGGGGTTAACACAAACTTTGCAAGCCGGGCCCATCACGCGTAAAATACCGCGCCTTAGGCCCAGCGTGGCCGTTTTCTGAACCGCACAGGACTACATGTCGAAAGACGATTCCATCGAGTTCGAGGGCACCGTCAGCGAGACGCTGCCGAACACCACTTTCCGCGTTCGTCTGGAAAATGGGCACGAAATCATCGCCCACATCTCCGGCCGCATGCGCAAGAACTACATCCGCATCCTCACCGGTGACCGGGTCAAGGTTGAAATGACCCCGTACGACCTGACCAAGGGTCGTATCACCTACCGCATGAAGTAAGCGGTCGGCGCACTGCGCCACTCCGACAGGGCCGGCCTCGCTGCTGGCCCTTTGTCGTGCTCGGAAGAAAGTGCCCGGCACCGAGGTCGTTCGATTTTCGTCCGCGGCCGAAATCCAGCATAGCGACTGCACATTCCGCACGAGGCGGTCGCATTCGTCATCGAGGATGGCGGCGACCAGGGGCGCCAGCAGGGATTCCGTTCAATCGCGGCCTGATGCGCCAAAGGTCATCGTGACCGATCTCACCGTGGCGTCGGTCAGCCCTGCTTGCGGCAGATTCGCATTTGCAGCGGCGGAGGCATCTTGGGATCCGATCCAGTCCGGATCGCCGCCCCTGCCGATCATGAACGCCCTGCTCCCGCACGTCCTGCTGCCGGCAGTTCTGCTGGTCAGCCTCCCCCTGTCGGCGCCCGCCGCCGAACCCGCCAAACCCTCCACCCCGGCCGAGTGCATCGCCCTCGGCACCAGCCGCGACATCCGCCCCTCCAGTACTGAACGCGAAGTGCTGCTGCGCGACGGCAACAACCACTACCGGGTCCACCTGCAGAAGCGCTGCCTCGGCGCCGCCGCATCGGCCAGCTACGTCTTCTTCACACCCAACACGACCGAGCAGATCTGTGGCGATGCTCGCAGCACGCTGCAGACCGAGAGCAACCACTGCACTGTGACCTGGATCGAGCCGGTCGATGCGGCAACCTTCAGACGCCTGGCCCAGCAGGGACGTTGAAGGGCGGATACGCAACAAGGGCGGCCGAAGCCGCCCTTGTTTTCAAACCGCACCCGGAATCGATCCGGCGCCACCTTACTCCACCGTCACCGGCAGCAGCCGCTCCGGCTCGGCCTGGGTCTCGACCACCAGCTCGTCGTCGCGGACATCGATGCTCACCTTGCCGCCGTTGACCAGCTTGCCGAACAGCAGCTCGTCGGCCAGCGGACGCTTGATCTTGTCCTGGATCACGCGAGCCATCGGGCGGGCACCCATCAGCGGGTCGAAACCGTGGTGGGCCAGCCAGTCGCGCGCGGTCGGGGTGGCCGACAGGCTGACGTGCTTGTCCTGCAGCAGCATCTCCAGCTCGATCAGGAACTTGTCGACCACGCGCAGGATGTGCTCGAAGCCCAGCGCCTGGAACTGCACCACCGCATCGAGGCGGTTGCGGAATTCCGGGGTGAAGCTGCGGCGGATGGTCTCCATCGCGTCGGTGGCATGATCCTGCTTGGTGAAGCCGATCGAACGCCGCGAGGCCTGCGCCGCACCGGCATTGGTGGTCATCACCAGAACCACGTTCTTGAAGTTGGCTTCACGACCGTTGGTATCGGTCAGCACGCCGCGGTCCATCACCTGCAACAGGATGTTGAAGATGTCCGGATGCGCCTTCTCGATCTCATCCAGCAGCAGCACGCAGTGCGGCGTCTTGACGATCTTCTCGGTCAGCAGGCCGCCCTGGTCGAAGCCGACGTAGCCCGGAGGGGCACCGATCAGGCGGCTGATCGAATGCGGCTCCATGTACTCGGACATGTCGAAGCGGACCAGCTCGATGCCCAGCTGCAGCGCCAGCTGCTTGGTCACCTCGGTCTTGCCGACACCGGTCGGACCGGCGAACAGGAAGTTGCCGATCGGCTTCTCCGGATTGCCCAGGCCCGAGCGGGCCAGCTTGATCGCCGAGGACAGCGTCTCGATGGCCGGATCCTGGCCAAAGATCACCATCTTCAGGTTGCGCTCCAGGTGCTGCAGCACATCCTTGTCGGTGGCGCTGACCTGCTTGGTGGGGATGCGCGCCATCTTGGCGACGATCGCCTCCACTTCCTCGACGTCGATCAGCTCCTTGCGCTGGCCTTCCGGCAGCAGGCGCTGGCGGGCACCGGCCTCGTCGATCACGTCAATGGCCTTGTCCGGCAGCAGGCGGTCGCCGATGTGCTTCACCGACAGGTCCACCGCAGCCTGCAGCGCCTCGTCGGAATAGGTCACGCCATGGTGCAGCTCGTACTTGGACTTCAGGCCCTGCAGGATCTCGTAGGTCTCGCCCACCGTCGGCTCGACGATGTCGATCTTCTGGAAGCGGCGGGCCAGTGCCCGGTCCTTCTCGAAGATGCCACGGTATTCCTGGAAGGTGGTCGAGCCGATGCACCGCAGCTCGCCAGACGCCAGGGCCGGCTTGATCAGGTTGGACGCATCCATGGTGCCGCCCGACGCCGAACCGGCACCGATGATGGTGTGGATCTCGTCGATGAACAGCACCGCGTTGGGCACCTTCTTCAGCGCGGTCAACACGCTCTTCAGGCGCTTTTCGAAGTCGCCGCGGTACTTGGTGCCGGCCACCAGGGCGCCCAGGTCGAGCGAATAGATCACCGCGTCGGCCAGCACCTCAGGCACCGAACCCTCGACGATGCGACGGGCCAGGCCCTCGGCGATGGCGGTCTTGCCCACGCCGGCCTCGCCCACGTACAGCGGGTTGTTCTTGCGGCGGCGGCACAGGACCTGGATGGTGCGCTCGATCTCGTCGGCACGACCGACCAGCGGGTCGATGCGACCGGCCCGGGCCTGTTCGTTGAGGTTGCTGGCGAACTCGGTCAGGGCATCACCCTTCGGCTCGCCCTCCCCGCCCTCGATGCGGCCTTCGCCCTCGGAGGAGGAGGACGGCTGCTCGCCCTCCTCGCCCAGCTTGGCGATGCCATGGGACAGGTAATTGACCACGTCCAGCCGGGTGACGTCCTGCTGGTTGAGGTAATAGACGGCGTGGGAGTCCTTCTCGCCGAAGATGGCCACCAGCACATTGGCGCCGGTGACCTCCTTCTTGCCCGAGGACTGCACGTGGTAGACAGCCCGCTGCAGCACGCGCTGGAAGCCCAGGGTCGGCTGGGTATCGCGGCCGTCATCTTCGGCCAGGCGGGACACGGAGGCCTCGATGGCCTGCTCCAGCTCCTGGCGCAGGCGTTCGGCGTCGGCGCCACACGCCTTCAGTACGGCCTGGGCGGACGGGTTGTCGAGCAGTGCCAACAGCAGGTGTTCGACCGTCATGAACTCATGCCGGGCCTCACGGGCGCGCTTGTAGCACTGGCCGATGGTGTGTTCGAGGTCTTTGCTGAACATGGATTACTCCGGCGGCAGATGGGAACAATATGCGGCCTGACTACGCGATTTCCATCACCCTAGCGGATTGCTGCGTTCAGATGGCGTTAGCAGTACAGATCGCTTGATCTTCATTCACTCCCGGACAGCCCACCCGCATGAGCGAACCCTACCTGAGCCGCTGGCGATTGCGGCGTGATGGCGCGGCCATCGAAACGCCCCATGCCCAGCTCTGGCCGGTGCTGACCACCGCCGGCGAGCCGGCCATGCTGAAGATCAGCAGCGAAACCGAAGAGCAGAACAGCCATCGCCTGCTGCGCTGGTGGGAAGGCGATGGCGCCGCCCGCCTGCTGGCCCACGAGGGGCCGGCGATCCTGATCGAACGTGCCGGCGGCGACTCGCTGCGGCAACGTTCGATAGAGGGCGACGATGACGCCTGCACCACGATCCTGTGCCAGGTCCTGCAGCGGCTGCACCGGCCACGGAGCGCGCCACCAGCGGAACTGGTCTGCCTCCGTAGATGGTTCGCCGACCTGCTGCAGCCAAGAGCTGCGCTGCCGCCACTGCTGGAACAGTGCAGATCACTGGCGGAGGCGTTGCTGCAGGAAGAGCGCGAGATTCGACCGCTGCACGGCGACCTGCACCACGACAACGTGCTCGATTTCGGCGCGCGCGGCTGGCTGGCGATCGACCCGAAGCGGTTGCTGGGTGATCGTGCCTTTGATTACACGACACTGTTCAGCAACCCGGACCTGTGCGGTCCGGGCATCCACGTTGCGACGCAGCCTGAGCGGTTTGCCGCCCGGCTGGAACAGGTCAGCGCGTTGGCAGGCCTGGAGCGCACGCGCCTGCTGCGCTGGATCGCAGCCAGCACGGGATTGTCGGCGGTCTGGTTCCGGGATGACGGCGACCCCGCCGACATCGATGAGACGGTGGCGCAAATGGCGTTGGAGGCACTGGCGGAAGCGTGACCCGGCTGTAGAGCTGAGCCTGCGCTCGGCTGCCGTTGGCAGAGATCTGGATGCCTGGGTGAACAGCAGCCGAGCGTGGGCTCGGCTCTACAATCTTCCGGAATCGATGTACCCGGACGAGAACCGGCAGCCGGTCAGGCCTTTTCCATCGTGCACAGCAACGGATGCTGGTTCATCCGCGAGTATTCGTTGACCTGGGCAACCTTGGTCTCGGCCACTTCGCGGGTGAACACCCCGCACACACCGCGGCCGCGGGTATGGACGTGCAGCATCACCTGTGTGGCCTTGTCCAGATCCATGGTGAAGAACTGCTGCAGCACGTCCACCACGAAATCCATCGGGGTGTAGTCGTCATTGAGCAGCATCACCTGGTAGAACGGCGGCGGCGCCACTTCCGGGCGCGCGGGTTCCACGGCAACGCCGTGCTCGTGATGGGAATCGGGGGAAGACTCGCGGGGCATCTGCTCATTATAGAGGCTCGAGCGGGCCTGCGTCGGCCCGCTGCAGATTGGACGGCACGCACGGCCGCCGTCACAATTGCATCCTCTCTCAATACTGCTTCACAGGATCTTCATGAAAAGGACCCTTCTCCCCGCCCTGCTGATCGCCCTGGCTGCCGCCGGCTCTGCCGCCGCTGCGCCGCAGGGCGACAAGGCCGTGGCCCGCCACCTGGACAAGCTGGGTTACACCTATGAGGTCGACGAAGACGGCGACTACCGCATGGTGTTCGACGTCGAAGGCGATCGTACCCAGATGGTCTACGTGCGTTCGTCGGTGGAGGACTTCGGCACCCACAACATCCGCGAGATCTGGTCGCCGGCCTACAGCGCCAAGACCAAGCAGTTCCCGGTGGCCGTGGCCAACCGTCTGCTGGAAGACTCGCAGGACGCCAAGATGGGCGGCTGGGTGAAGCAGGACACCACCGCCATGTTCGTGGTCAAGATCGACGCCGATGCCACTGCCGACCAGCTCAGCGACGCCATCGATGCGGCCATCCGCACCGCCGACGCCATGGAGCTGGAACTGACCAAGAAGGACGAGTTCTGAGTTGAACGTCACGCCGGACCCGCGCTGGGCACCGCACGCCACCGTTGCCACCGTGGTGGTCGACGGCGGCCGCGTGTTGCTGGTTGAAGAGACCATCGACGGCCGCCAGGTGCTGAACCAGCCGGCCGGCCACCTCGAGCCGGGCGAAAGCCTGGCCGAGGCCGCCCTGCGCGAGACCCGCGAGGAAACCGGCTGGACGGTGCAGCTGACCCATTTCATCGGCTGCTACCAGTGGACCGCTGGCGACGGCACGACCTTCCTGCGCTTCTGCTATGCGGCGCGCCCGGTCTCGCACGACCCGGCGCAGCCGCTGGACACCGGCATCGACCGCGCGCTGTGGCTGACCCCGGCCGAACTGCAGGCCGCCGACGAGCGCCAGCGCAGCCCGCTGGTCTGGCAGGTGGTCGCCGATTACCTGGGTGGCCAGCGCCACCCGCTTTCGCTGGTCCGGGAGGTCGCATGAGCACTCCGCGCGTGATGGTGGGCGTCTCCGGTGGTGTCGACTCCTCGGTCGCCGCCTGGCGCCTGGTACAGCAGGGTGAAGCCGTAGCCGGCCTGTTCATGCAGAACTGGGCCGACGACGGCAGTGGCGACTGCCGCGCCGAGGACGACCGCCGCGATGCGGTGGCCGTCTGCGGCCTGCTCGGCATCCCGTTCCACTTCCGCGATTTCTCCAACGAATACTGGCAGGGTGTGTTCGAGCACTTCCTGGCCGAGTACGCGGCCGGGCGCACCCCGAATCCGGACGTGCTGTGCAACCGCGAAGTGAAGTTCAAGCACTTCCTGGATGCCGCCCGCGAGCTGGGCGCCGAGCGCATCGCCACCGGCCATTACGCGCGCGTGACCCAGCGCGGCCACCAGTGGCTGCTGCTGCGTGGTGCCGACCGTTCCAAGGACCAGAGCTACTTCCTGCACCAGCTGGGCCAGGAGCAGCTGTCGGCGACCCTGTTCCCGATCGGTGACCTGGAAAAGACCGACCTGCGCCGGATCGCGCGTGACGTCAGCCTGCCGACCCACGCCAAGAAAGACTCCACCGGCATCTGCTTCATTGGTGAGCGCGACTTCCGTGAATTCCTCGGCCGCTACCTGCCGGCCAAGCCCGGCCAGATCCTCGACCCGGCCGACGGCAGCGTCATCGCCGAACATCCGGGCGTGTTCTATTTCACCCTGGGCCAGCGCGAGGGCCTGAACATCGGCGGCGTGCGTGGGCGCCCGGCCGCACCGTGGTACGTGGTCGGCAAGGATGTGGCCAGCAACGTGCTGTACGTGGACCAGGACCGCGACAGCAAGTGGATGCTGTCCGAGCGCCTGCGCTCGGAAACCGCGCACTGGATCGCCGGCTCGCCGCCGGCACGGCGCTTTGAATGCACCGCCCAGACCCGCTACCGCCAGCCCGACGAGCCGTGTACGGTCGAGGTGCTGGACGATGGCAGCGTGCTGGTCACCTTCGCGCGCCCGCAGCGCGCCGTTACCCCTGGTCAATCGCTGGTGCTGTATGACGGTGATGTGTGCCTGGGTGGCGCGGTGATCGCCGCCACCGATGCGCCGCTGGAACAGCGCCTGCGCACCACCCCCTCCCCTTTTGAGGTAATCGCTGCATGAGTTTCACTGTCGACGACCGCGTTCTGGCTTTGGCCGGCATTGCCCAGGCCCTGCAGCAGGTACGCCGTATCGCCGATACCGGCCATTCCGACGCCGCCGCCGTGCGCACCGCCGTGGACAGCGTGTTCCGCGTCGATGCCTCCTCGCCGCAGGAGGTGTTCGGCGACCGCCATGCACTGAAGGCCGGCCTGCGCCTGCTTCACAACTACTTCCGCAGCCAGGGCCAGGACCCGATCCTGCCCAAGCTGGCGCTGTCGGTGCTGCAGCTGGAGCGCCGCTTCGTTCAGGATGGTGCCACCGTGAACAAGGTCGCCTCGGGCATCGAGCGCGCCCAGCGCCAGGCCGTCGAGCTGGGCGACAGCGGCCACCCGGACGTGCTGGCCAACCTCGGCGGCCTCTACGCCGACACCATCAGCCACCTGAAGCCGCGGGTGATGGTGCAGGGCAACCCGCACTATCTGGGCCAGGCCGGTGTGGTCGCCGAGATCCGCGCCCTGCTGCTGGCCGCGGTGCGCTCGGCGGTGCTGTGGCGCCAGCTGGGTGGCAGCTACTGGGACTTCCTGTTCAGCCGCAAGGCGATGATCGAGGCCGTGGACCGGCAGCTGGCCTGAGCACCATGGGGTCAGAGCCCTTTTCCATGAAAAGGGATCCGACCCCGCCGCTGCCTTCCCTTGGGGTCGGATCCCTTTCCGGCACGGAAAGGGCTCTGACCCCGAAGCCGCCAAGGCGTCGGAAAACCGGCGCATTCAGAATGCACTTCGAGGCATATCGACGTTAAAGAGAAAGGGGGTACGGCCGATACATCCTCCGTGCACCTCCCGAGAACGTCCATGTACTCACGCATTTTCATCCGTCTGGCCGCCCCCCTGGCTCTGACCCTGCTGCTCCCCTTCGCCATCGGTTTCGAATGGCCGGCCGCCCTGCGCTGGGCGATCCTGACCACGATGACGCTGAGCTGGCTTGGCTTTGCGTGGTGGACCACCCGCGCCCAGGCGCACCGTTCCCCCGAACATGCCCGTGTCCTGCGTGAGCAGGACCAGCTGCTGACCGAACTGCGCAACTTCGTCGGCAACGAGATCGACGGTTCGCGTGGCGAAGTGGAACGCGCCCGTGACCTGATCCGCCAGGCGGTCTCCAGCCTGGGCGGCAGCTTCGATGCCATGAACCGCAAGTCGCGCCAGCAGAGCCAGGCCCTGTCGCGCATCGTCGATCGCGCCGGTGACGAAGGCAGCGCCGGTCTCGACGTTGCCCGTTTCGCCCAGCACGCCAGCCACCGCATGGAACAGCTGGTGGAAGCGCTGGAACAGGTCAGCGGCCAGAGCAGCACCACTGTGCAGCACATCGACCAGATGGCACAGCACCTGGATGGCATCTTCGCGCTGCTGGAAGACGTCAAGTCGATCGCTGACCAGACCAACCTGCTGGCGCTGAACGCCGCCATTGAAGCCGCACGTGCCGGTGAAGCCGGTCGTGGCTTTGCCGTGGTCGCCGACGAAGTGCGCAATCTGTCCGAGCGATCGACCACGTTCAACGAACAAATCCGCAAGCTGGCGCACAGCTCCAAGGACGCCATCGCCAAGGTGCGCGAGACGGTTTCGCACATGGCCTCGCGCGACATGGACCGCTCCCGCGAAGCGCGCCAGGAAGCAGCGGCGATGCTCGACAACGTCGCGCAGATCAACGCTTCGCTGGGCGACGGCATGCGCGAAGTCTCCGACTGCGCCCGTTCAATTGATGGCAGCGTGGCCGAAGCCGTGCGCGCCCTGCAGTTCGAGGACATCGCCACCCAGGCCCTGGGTGGCGTGCACACCCACCTGGACCGCCTGACCGCGATCAACCGCGAAGCGGTGGCCTTGCAGGAACTGCTGCACCGCAATGGCGGCGTGTTCGACGAAGAGATCGCCACCGCCCTGCAGCGCACCGGCAGCCGCCTGCGCGAACTGCGCAGCGAGTGGGAACGCCCGCCGCACAAGCCGGTTGCCCAGCAGAGCATGGGCGCCGGCACCGTCGAGCTGTTCTGAACCTGATGTCCGCTGCCTTCGCCGGCAGCCCGCAAGGCCCCGGTTCGTCCGGGGCCTTTGCCTGTGACCCGCCATTGGATGCATCCTGTACGCGCACCATGACCCTGATCCGCGTCCTGCCCTCCCTCACTGACACCGAGCGCCCGCGCAACGCGAGCGTGCGTGAGCAGCTGCAGCAACTGGAAGAGGTCGCGCGCGAAGAGATCCGCGAACTGCAGCAGCTGGCCGATGCGCGACCGGCACCGTCCCGCGCGGACGAGGAGCTGCTGGGGCTGGCGTGGGACCTGGGGCTGGATGGTGAAGCGCTGAGGTAGATCCACGCCATGCGTGGATGAAGCGACAGTGGCAGCGCGGGTACCAGGACATCATCCACGCATGGCGTGGATCTACCAGATGGGCGAAATCGCTATGGCATGATGCGCCGGTCCCGCTCATGGAAGACCGATGGCCATCGCCCTGATCGCATTGATGCTGTTGGAACTGCTGCTTCTGTTGTTCTGGGCACCGTTCTTCTTCCGAACCGGCATCGTCCTGTTCAACCAGCGCATCGCCGCCTCTCATACCGAGCTGACCCAACTGTCACTGATCGGACTGGAGTACGACCTTCCTACCGACAAGTGGCTGGGCTTTGTGTTCCGTGTACTGCCCGACCGCAGTGTGGCGTTCCGTGAGAGCTTCGCACCGGGCTATGGCGGCCGCTATTTTCCGTTGATGCACGGCGAGCTGGTGGTCGACAAGCGACGCCACGAGGTGCGTGTGATCGGGCGATGCAGCTGGTTTGCGCTGGCTCTGACCGTGCTGGTGCTGCCCATCATCCTGGCGCGACCGGTGGCGTGGCCGATGCTGGGCATGCTGCTGGTGTTCTATATGGGCTATCGCATCCAGCGGCGGCACTATGCCGACATTGTGGAAGCAGTGCGCGCGCGGGTACGCTCCGAGTTCCCGCGGCGGTTCGTTGACCCAAGCCGGTAGATCCACGCCATGCGTGGATGATCGCGAGTGCAGGCATCAGTGCCGACCAAGGTCGGCACCCACCAAAGCGGGGTTACACCAGAGTCGGGCCACACCTGGGCCGGCATCCGCCAGCGCAGACCGTCACCGCACCAGCACCGCTTCGCCGCTGGCGTCGGTACGCACCGGAACCGGCTGTGGCTGGCGCAGCCACTGCGCCAGGTCACGCGGACTGAGCGGGCGCGAGTACAGGTAGCCCTGGATCTCGTCGCAGCCCTGCCGGCGCAACATGTCTTCTTCCTGGTGCGTTTCCACACCCTCGGCCACCACCTTCATGCCCAGCGCGTGGCCCAGGTGCACGATCGCCTGGGTCACTTCGGCCGTGCCCGAATCATGCAGCATGCCCTGCACGAAACTGCGGTCGATCTTCAGGCGCCCCACCGGGAAGCGGTTGAGATAATTGAGGTTGGAGAAGCCGGTACCGAAGTCATCCACCGCCAGCGGCACGCCGTGCCGTTCCAGCACGTCGAAGCAATGGCGCAGGATGTCGGTGTCACGGATGAGCGCCGACTCGGTCAGCTCCAGTTCCAGCCGCTGCGGCGGCCAGCCGTGGGCATGGCAGATCTCGATCACGCGCTCGGCAAAACCGCGGTCACGCAGCTGCACAGCGGAGACATTCACCGCGATGCGGTCGAAATGCAGTCCCGCACGGTCCCAAGCGGTCGCCTGGCGGCAGGCTTCATTCAGCACCCAGTCGCCGATGCGCACGATCTCGCCGCATTTTTCGGCAATCGGAATGAACTCGGCCGGGCTGCAATAGCCAATACCGGGACGATGCCAGCGCAGCAGCGCCTCGATCGCCGGTGGCTCGCCATGATGGGCGTGCAGCAGCGGCTGGTAGGCCAGGCTGAACTCTTCGCGCTCGATCGCGCCGTGCAGGGCGTGCTCGAGCTCCAGCTTGCGCTGGATGCGGGCCAGCGCGTCCTGGCTGTAGTACTGGTAGGTATTGCGGCCGGCTTCCTTGGCCGCGTACATCGCGGCGTCGGCGGCCCGCAGCAGTGAATCGAAATCGGTCTGGGCATCGCCCAGCATTGCGATGCCGACACTGGCGCCGACCTTCAACGTGGTCTCGCCACGGCGCAGCGGCTCGGCCAGCGAAGCGATCAACTTGCGTGCCACGTGGCCGGCGTCTTCCGGCTCGGCCAGGTCACGCAGCACCACGATGAACTCGTCGCCACTGAAGCGGCCGAACAGATCGTTGTTGCGCAGGTTCTGGTGCAGGCGCGTCGCAGCGGCCTTCAGCAGTGCATCACCGGTGGCATGACCGAAGCTGTCGTTGATGGTCTTGAAGCCGTCCAGATCGATGAACAGCATCGCCAGGGAGGTGCCGCGATCGCGCGCTTCCTCGATGGCTTCTGCAGTCTGCTCGCCGAGCAGCACGCGATTGGGCAGGCCGGTGAGCAGATCGTAGTGGGCCAGCAGCTCGATGCGCTCGTTCGCTTCGCGCTCGCGGGTGATGTCACGGAACAGCACCACAAAGCGCGGCGGCAGGCCGTCACGGCGGTCCAGCTCGATCAGCACCTGCACCCACACGCGCAGGCCGGACTGACGGTAGAAACACAGGTCCAGCTGTTCGGGCAGTCCGCCGCCGGCGATCCGGACCAAGGCGGCGTCGAAGGCATTGCGCGAGTCCTCGGTGTACAGCGCCAGCGCCTGATCGAGGGTGATCGGCTCCTTGCGCAGGCCGTGAATGCGGTAGCACTCCTCGGTCCACTGCATGTGCCGGGTCTGCACCTCGATCTCGCAGCCGCCGATGCGGCCCAACGCGGAAACACGATTGAGCAGTTCGGTGCGCCAGCGGATCAGTGCATCGGTCTGGTGCTGCTCGGTGATGTTCTGCACCTGGCCGAGCAGGCGCTTGGGCTGGCCATCCATGTCCAGCAGCGGCTGCATCCATAGCCGCAGATGCTGCGACGGTTCGTTGCCCCGGGTCAGCTCCAGTTCGATGTTGGCGGCCCGGCCATCGCGCCACAGGCGCCGCCATGCCGCGCGCAACGCACCACGCGAGCGCGGATGCAGCTGCTTCAACCAGCGTCGCTGACCGGGCGCGCTGCCCTGCTCCAGCGCCAGCATCGAGCGCAGCTCCGGCGACCACCAGAAATGGCCACTGTTGGGGTCGAACGACCAGCTGCCCATGCTGGCGATGCGCTGGGCCTCGCTCAGGTGCAGCTGCTGCTCCTGAAGCAGCCCTTCCAGCTGCTTCTGCTGTTCGATATCGGTATGCGTGCCGACCATGCGCAGCGGCTGGCCATCGGCGGTACGCGCGACCACGCGCCCGCGGTCCAGTACCCAACGCCACTGGCCATCGGCCTGGCGGAAGCGGAACTGTGCGCTGTACTGCTCGCTCAAGCCACGCAGATGCTCGTCCAGTGCGGCCCGCACCTGGGCGATATCCTCGCTGTGCACGCGGGCCAGGATCTCGGTGGCGGTTTCGTCGCCCAGTGCCGGGGTTCGCACCACACGGTCGCTGGGAATGTCCCAGTCCCATAGGCTGTGGCCGGCACTGTCCAGCGCCAGCTCCCAGCGCCCGCCGCCGCCGAGCGGCACCGGTTCGGGAATGCTCAGCGTGAAGGCCAGCAGATTGCCGGCGCCATCGTGCACGGCGCGCAGGTGGCCGTCGTAGTGCCCGTGCGGGCCACCCGGCAGCGTGCAGGCCACGATGCCGCCATCGGCGGCCATCAGGCGCAGATCTTCCAGCATCGGCGCATACGCAGCCACGGTAGCCGGCAGGCCATGCTCGCGCGCAGCCGGATTGGCCGCCAGCGGGCGGCCCGTGCGGTCGACGATGACCAGCGCCGACGCAAGCGGGTGCTGCAGCAGGCTGGCGATGATCCCTTGGTCCACGCGATCTTGCTCCGGATGACACGCCCGTCAGCGGGGCACGCAGTGGTTAACGGCGCCTGCGGCGGATAATTGAGTGGTCTGGGCGCACCTGCGCGGTAAGATGGCCGGCGCCCCTTTCTTCCGCCCTGTCCATGCCCGCAGAACCGACCGGCAACGCCCCAGTTCCCGACCCGCGGATGGCGCAGGCGCTGAGCCGCGACCGGCGCCGGGTGGTGCTGAGCTACCTGGCGATGGCGCTGGCCTGGATGATCTCCACCGACAGTGCGGTGCAGGCTCTGGTGCCCGACCCGCAGCAGGCGGCCCTGTGGCAGGGCCTGAAGGGCTCGTTCTTCGCCCTCGCCAGCGCGGGCCTGCTGTATCTGCTGCTGCGCCCGCTGGCCGAGCACGTGCTGCACACCCATGCGCGCCAGCAGGCCTCGGAGCTGCGCCTGCGGCAGATGTTCGAAGGCAACCCCGGCCCGATCCTGGTCTATGACCTCGATACGCTGGCGATCCTCGACGCCAATCCGGCGGCCTGTACTGCCTTCGGCTGGGACCGTGATGAACTGTTGGAACAGACCATCGACTCGCTGTGGCCGCCAGGCCAGGACCAGGCGTTGCAGACCAAGCTGGAGGCGATCCGCGAGGCACCTGAGGAGCTGTGCATCCTGCGTACCCAGCTGCAACTGCGTGACGGCTCCCTGCGACAGATGGAGCTGCGCTCCAACGCCATCAGCTATGACGGCCACAACGCCCGCTTGCTGATTGCCATCGACCGCACCGCCGAAGACCTGGCCCAGCTGCGACGCGACCAGGCGCTGGCCCGGGTGGAAGAAGCCCATGAGCTGGCGCGCATCGGCGCCTGGGAGCTGGACCCGTCCACCGGGCTCGGCCGTTATTCCAACCAGGTCTACCGCCTGCTCGGTCGCCGCCCGCCCGAGGCCCGGCGCTGGCATCGCTTCGACGAACTGCTGGTGCCGGCCGACCCGGCCACTGCGACACAGACCGATCAGCTGCTGGCCGAGCTCTGCTCCGGCGATCCCGTGCAGGTGGACGTGCTGTTGCCGTTGCTGTCGATGGACGGCCGTGCATTGATGGTGCACCTGCGTGCTGCCAGCGGCATCGACGAAGCCGGCCGCAACCGCGTGCTGGGCACCCTGCAGGACGTGACCGAACGCGAGCAGTCGCGACGCCTGCTGCGCGAACGCGAGGAACAGTTCCGCGAACTGGTACGGGTGCTGCCCGACGGCGTGGTGATCCTCTCCGACGAGCACGTGCTGTACGCCAACGCCTGGGCCGCCAGCCTGTTCGGCTATGGCAGCCACACCCTGCTGGGCGAGCCGCTGTCGGCACTGGTGGACAGCGCCGATCTTGCCCGCGTGCGCAGCCAGCTGCGTGCAGGCCAGCCCCACCTGGGTCCCGGTCACAGCAGCGTGGTGGCGATGCAGCGCGCTGATGGCCGCAGCTTCCATGCCGGCCTGGCGGTAGGCGAAGTGCGTTATGGCGGACGCGACTGCAAGCTGCTGATCGTGCGCGACCTGAGCGATTCCGAGCGCACCCGCAGCGCACTGGAAACCAGCAACCGTGAACTGCAGGCGATGGCCGGCCGCCTGTTCTCGCTTCAGGAGGACGAACGCCGCGCGATATCGCGCGACCTGCACGACGACATCGGCCAGGCGATCACTGCGATCAAGCTGTCCGCCCACGCTGCGCAGGACGAGCATGATCCGCAGCGCCGCGCCGAGGATCTGGCACAGATCGTCAGCCTGGCCGACACCACCGTGGCCAAACTGCGCGACATCTCTACCCTGCTGCGCCCGCCGCAGCTCGACGCGCTGGGCCTGGAAGCGGCGCTGAGCTGGCAGGCACGGGTGCTGTTCCGCTCCTCGCCGGTGGAACTGCTGGCCGAGATCGAGCCACTGCCACAGCGCCCTGACAACAGCATCGAGCAGGCCTGCTTCCGTATCGCGCAGGAAAGCCTGACCAATGCCCTGCGCCACGCCCGCGCCAGCCAGGTCCTGCTGCACTTGCGCGATGTCGGCCAGCGCGGCCTGCACCTGCAGATCCGTGATGATGGCGAGGGCTTCGACCCGGACGGTCCGCGCGGCCTGGGCCTGATTGTGATGCGCGAACGTGCGCAGAGCGTGGGTGGTCACGTTCGGATCGAGTCCGCGCATGGCGAAGGCACTCTGATCGATGTCCACCTCCCCTACCAGGCGGCCAGCACGGCCGCTGTCGAGTCACCGGAATACTGAGCCTATGTGGAATCCCAACCAGCCCCCGGTCAGCATCGATGATGCGCCCGACCGCCTCGGCGCCGGCAACCCCGAGTTGCAGGCCATGGTCGCCGAGGCAGCCTCCGGCGGCACCGCGCTGATGTTGATGCACGTGGACATCGACCACTTCGCATCGGTCAACGAAAACATGAGCGCCGAAGTGGGTGACCAGGCCCTGGTGCTGGTAGCACAACGCCTGCAGTCCTATCTGCGCGGGCGCGGCAAACTCTGGCGCCATGGCAGCGATGAGTTCCTCATTGCCGTACCGCGCACTGCCGACGTTCCGCTGCCGGAGGACTTCGCCGAAGAGATCCGCCAGCAGATGGAGCTGCCACTGTCGGTGCTGCCCTACACATTGTTCATGACCGGCAAGCTGGGCGTGAGCCTGTGCCCGGACCATGCCAGCAGCACCTCGCGCCTGCTCGACCATGCCGAGGACGCGCTGTACCAGGCGGCCCGCGAAGGCGGCAACGCGGTGCGCATCCACGCCGTGGACACGCCACCGAGCGCGCACAGCGAAAGCATCATCGCGCGCCAGATCGTCGATGCCATTCCCAATGGCGAGCTGAAGCTGCGCTACCAGCCGTTGGTAAGTGCACGCGACGGCCACGTGGTCGGCATGGAGGCGCTGCTGCGCTGGCAGTCGCCCACGCTGGGCATGCTGGTGCCGGAGCGTTTCATGCGTACCGCCGAGCGCCTCGGCATCATCGTGCAGATTGGCACCTGGGTGCTGGAGGGCGCGCTGAAGCAGGCTCGTCTGTGGCGCGACCAGGGCTTTGATGACTTCACCATCGCGGTGAATGTGTCGACCCTGCAGCTGCTGCGGCCGAATTTCTTTGCCGAAGTGATGGGAGTGATCCAGGCCTCGGGCGTGCCGGCGCAGATGCTGACGCTGGAGATCAACGAAAGCGCGCTGACCAACAACGTCAACTTCGTGCACGAGACGCTGGCCAACCTGCGCAACGAAGGTATCAGCCTGAGCCTGGACAATTTCGGCACCGGCGACTCCAGCCTGAGTGCGCTGGTGCGCTACCCGGTGGACAAGCTGAAGATCGACCGCAGCTTCATCAAGAGTGCGCCGGCCGGCAACCGTGAGGCGGCCATCGCCCGCGCGATCATCGCCATGGGTCACCAGCTGGGCATGACGGTGATCGCCAATGGTGTGGAGTCGCAGGCGCAGCTGGGCTTCCTGCGTCGCAACGATTGCGATGTATTCCAGGGCTACCTTTTCGGCGAACCGATGTCGGCCGATGCCGCCGGCATGACCCTGCGCCGCCGCTACCTGCGCCCGGAAGCGTTTGCCGAGACCCGTCCCGACCGCACGCTGCTGTTGCTGGACGACGAGGAGAACGTACTGCGCTCGCTGGTGCGCCTGTTCCGTCGCGACGGCTATCGCATTCTGGCAGCCGGCAACGTGCGCGATGCGTTCGACCTGCTGGCGATCAACGACGTGCAGGTGATCCTGTCCGACCAGCGCATGAGCGACATGAGCGGCACCGAATTCCTGGGCCGGGTGAAGATGCTGTACCCGGATACGATCCGTCTGGTGCTGTCCGGCTACACCGATCTGAACACGGTGACCGACGCGATCAACCGTGGCGCGATCTACCGCTTCCTGACCAAGCCGTGGAACGACGACGAGCTGCGCAAGCACATCCACCAGGCGTTCCGTACCTACGAGGAACAGCGCCGCAGCAACGCCGGGCCGGCGGCGGTGGAGGCCGGGGATGCAGGCGAGGATCGTTCGCCGCTGCGGTGACCCACCTGTAGAGTCGAGCCATGCTCGACTACGGCAAAAAGCAGTCGAGCATGGCTCGACTCTACAGAAGCGAGGTCAGCGCGGCTGCTTCACCGGCAGCACCACGCGGAAGCGCGAGCCCACACCCGGGGTGCTGTCCAGGTCGATGCGGCCATGGTGCTTGTTGATGATGCTGTAGGAGATCGACAGGCCCAGGCCGGTGCCACTGCCCACCGGCTTGGTGGTGAAGAACGGGTCGAAGATGCGCTGGCGCAGTTCCGGCGAGATGCCGCCGCCGGTGTCTTCGAACTCCACCCATACGTGATCGCCATCAACACCGGTACGCACCGTGATCGTGCCGCGCTCGGCAATGGCATGACCCGCGTTGAGCAGCAGGTTCATGTAGACCTGGTTCAACTCCGACGGCAGGCATTCCACCAGCGGCAACTGGCCGAACTCGCGCACCAGGTGCACCTTGTACTTGAGTTCATTCCAGATGATGTTGATGGTCGATTCCAGGCCGGAATGCAGGTCCACCAGCTTCCATGACTCGTCGCGGCCGGAATACGAGAAATCCTTCAGATCACGCACGATGCGCGTCACCCGTTCGATGCCTTCGCGCGATTCGGCCATCAGCTGCGGCAGATCGCGGCTGATGAAATCGATGTCCAGGCGGTCACGGATATCGTCGATTTCCGGGATCAACGCCTTGGGGTCCGGTGCACGCAACGCGCGCTCGTAGGCTTCAATGACGGTGAACAGGCTGCGCAGATATTCCTGCAGGCTGCCCAGGTTGGAGTGCACGTAGCCGATCGGGTTGTTGATCTCGTGCGCTACGCCTGCGGCGAGCTGGCCGATCGAGGCCATCTTCTCCGACTGCAGCAGCTTTTCCTGGGTACCGTTCAGGCGCAGGTAGGCCTGGCGCAGCTCGGCATGGCGCTGCTGCAGTTCGCGTTCGTAGTCTTCCTGCCCTTCGATGTGGCGGAACAGTGCCAGGAAGTGCCCCTGACCGACCGGGCCGTGGTGGTAGAGATGCGCGATGACCACGCCCTCGCCCAGCGGCAGGCTGCCATTCCAGTGACCGTGCTGGCGCGCCTGCTCCAACGCATCGGGCGGCAACAGTTCCCGCAGACGCTGCGGTGGCGGCAATGCACCGTCCTCGCCGCTGGCCAGCAGGTTCTGCGCGGCCGGGTTGGCCAGGGCCACCTGCCCGTCATCGGTGAACAGCAGCAGGCCTTCGCGCAGGCGCTCAAGCAGCGCCTGCAGCACCGGCTGCGGCGGAAGGGGGGCGGTAACCAGGGCGTTGGCAGCGGACACGGCGACTCAGGGCATTCGAACAGGCGCCCAATATACGCGGTCACGCAGCGGGCTTCAGCCCGCGGGAATGGGTTGTGCGACCGCCGTCGCGTCAGGCGACGGCGAGTGGACGGCGCGCAGTGACGGTGTGCGCCTGACCCTTGGCATCGTAGGCCGAGGCATCTTCGGTGCGGCCGAGCTGACGCAATGCCCAGTTGACCTCGCGGCGGCGGCGCGACAGCAGTACGCCGTTGGCGCGGTTGCGCTCGGCCAGTTCCTGCAGCTGCTCCCCCTCCCCGACCGGCGGCGCGCCTTCCAGCGCACGCAGCGCTTCCAGCTTGGCCCCGGTAGCCCGGATCAGGGCGTGCACGTCGTGCTCGACCAGGGCCTGGCGTTCAACGTCCAGGGCCTGGGCAAGGCGCTGCAGCGGCTCGCTCATCGCCGCGGTCATCCGTGCAGCTGCTGGTCCAGCTCGAGCATGCGCGATGCGATCGCGTCCGGATTGATCTTGTAGGTGCCGTTCTGCAGCGATTCGCGCACGGCGGCCACGCGCTGGGCGTCGATCGCCGGGGCGGTGGTCAGCTCACGCTCGATGGCCTGCAGATTGGTGGCCTCGCCGGTCAGGCGCAGGCTGTCAGCCGCCTCGACCGGGCGGGTCGGCGCATCGGTGCTGACGCCGGGCTTGTTGGCCGGGGTCGTCACGCTGCGCAGTGCCTGGGGGACCTGCAGGTTGCCGTCGATTTTCTGGCTCATGGGGTGTCCTGGAGTTGCCGTTCACAAGGGATAACGGCCGCAGGGCCGTGATCTTTAGGGATATTTTGCGGTAATTCAACGCGCCACGATTACGTCACCGGCGGCATCGACCGTGCCCTGCACGATCCGCCGCGAGGACAGGTTCTCCACCGAGACCCGCTCGTTCTCACCGGCATCACCCATCGCACGGCCTGCAATGCGGACCTCGACCGAGCCGCGACGCGAGACCAGGGCCACATTGTCTCCTCGCTTGATGAGACGCTGCACTACCAGATCATTGTTCGACAGCAGGGCTCCGGCCTGCAACGGACGGCGGGCGATGCGGCCGATCGCTGCATTGGGATCGGCCAGCACCGCACCGGCTATCCGGGCGGCATCACGCTGGGCAGTGGTGATATCGGCGGCGGTGAGGGTTTCTCCAGTACCGATTCCGCGGTTGAGCACCAGCACGGTCTGGTTGCGCCGTACCTTTACCGGCACGAACAGGCGCCAGCCACCGGCGTCGGGGCAGCTGACTTCGACTGTGGTGTTGGCAGTGGGCTGCACCTGCAGCGCGCCACCACACTTGGGCAAGCGCAGCGCATCGGCCACCTGGGCCTCGCCCTCGCTGCCGGCCGGCAGCGTCGACAACGCCGCGGTGCGGATGCTGGCCACCGGCTGCCAGTCGGAGGCAGCCGCCCATGGCGAGGCCAGCGCCAGCGCAATGGCGAATAGAGATGTGACCCGGCGCATGGCGCCTCCTGTCGAAGGGATCTGGCCCAGGTGCGTGCAAGGGGTGTGCCAGAGCAGAGCCTTTGTAGAGTCGAGCCATGCTCGACTGGTTTTCTCCGAACAGCCAGTCGAGCATGGCTCGACCCTACAAAAGCGGTGTGGAGCGCGCGGGCGGCAGAGCGCCCTCAAGTTCGGCGCCCACCACGCCGATACAGCAGCCATGTCCCATGACCTGCTCAACCGGATCGACCAGCGGACCCGTCTGGCCGGCCACAACCGCCTGGCGCTGCTGCTGTTCCGTCTCGGCGGACGTCAGCTTTTTGGCGTCAATGTCTTCAAGGTGCAGGAAGTCCTGCGCCGCCCCGAGCTTTTCCAGGTGCCCGGACTGCCCAGCCAGTTCTCCGGCGTGGCCGACGTGCGTGGCCGCTCGGTGCCGGTGCTGGACCTGGGCCTGGCCATCGGCCACCCCGAGCGTGAGCCCGATGCGGACACCTCGCCCGGCTACCTGGTCGTCACCGAATTCAATCGTTCGATCCAGGGCTTCCTGGTCAGCGGCGTGGAGCGCATCGTCAACATCGCGGTGGAAGACATCCACCCGCCGCCGGAACTGGGCGCCGAATCGAGCTACCTGACCGCGGTGACCCGCTTCCAGGGCGAGCTCATCCAGGTGATCGACGTGGAAAGCGTACTGGCCGACATCGCCCAGGTCCGTGGCGAAGCGGTGCTGGACCCGACCATGGCAATGCCGGCCGACGGCCCGCAGCTGCAGGTGCTGGTGGTGGACGACTCGCGCGTAGCCCGCCAGCAGATCCGCAGCGTGCTGGACCAGCTGGGGGTGGGCGCCACCCTGCTTTCCGATGGCAAGCAGGCACTGGACCACCTGCTGCAGATCCATGCCTCCGGCGAGAACCCGGCCGAGCGCTACGCCATGGTCATCTCGGACATCGAGATGCCGGCCATGGACGGCTATACGCTGACGACGGAAATCCGGCGCCACCCGGGCCTGGCGGGCCTGTACGTACTGCTGCATACCTCGCTGTCGGGCGTATTCAACAATGCGATGGTCGAGCGCGTCGGCGCCAACGCTTTCGTAGCCAAGTACTCGCCGCACGAGCTGGCCGACTTCGTGCTGGACCGCCTGCGCAGGGTCGCGATGGCGGCGTAAGGCCCTCTCCTGTAGAGCCGAGCCCATGCTCGGCTTGTGCGGCGCCTGAACGAAAGGCAGCCGAGCATGGCTCGGCTCTACAGGATCGCGCGCACTTTGGCACACCCCTTGCAGCTTCCCGGGCAACGTTCCCGTGGGAGTGCACCGTGCGCAACCTGATTACCGACTACCTGGGCGTCCACGCCCAGGCCATGCCGTTGCGCGAACAGCGGATGAAGCTGATCGCCAGCAACCTCGGCAATGCCGACACTCCCGGCTACAAGGCCCAGGACCTGGACTTCGATGCCGCCCTGCGCCATGCCCAGGGGCAGGATGCCAACGGCCTGATGACCACCACCAACGAGCAGCACTACGAAATCAGTAGTGGCCTGAACCCGTTCCAGATCGCACGCGATGGCGTGCAGCCCAGCCTGGACGGCAACACCGTCGATCCCGATGCCGAGCGTGCCGCCTATGGTCGCGCCGCACTCGAATACCGCGCCTCGCTCAGCTTCGTCGAGAGCAAGGTGCGTTCCATGCTGACCGCGATCACGGGGCAATAAGCCATGAGCAACCTGCCGATCTTCGATATCGCCGGTTCTGCGCTGCAGGCGCAGTCGGTGCGCATGAGCACCATCGCCTCCAACCTTTCCAACGCCGACACCGTCGCCGGTTCCGCCGACGCCGTGTACAAGCCGCTGGAGCCGATCTTCCAGGCCGTCACCAGCAAGAACGATCCGAACATCACGTCGGTGAAGGTCAAAGAGATCACCCAGAGCGAGGCCGCGCCGATCAAGCGCTATGAACCGGGCCACCCGCTGGCCGACGGTGATGGCTACATCTACCAGCCCGACGTCGATCCGGTGGCGCAGATGGTCAACCTGATCTCGACCTCGCGCAATTACCAGGCCGGCGTGGAGATGCTGACCACCGCCAAGGAACTGGCCCTGGCCACCCTGACCATGGGCCGCTGAGCCCCGCAGCACCGGATACCGCCATGACCACCGCCGTCAACAACCAGACCAGCCAGGACGTCTATTCCGCGCTGGGCCTGAACGCTCCGAACAGCAACGCCACCAAGAAGAAAAACACGCTGGACCAGGCCGATTTCCTGCGCCTGATGACCGAGCAGCTGCAGCACCAGGATCCGCTGAAGCCGATGGACAACACGCAGATGGTTGCGCAGATGGCGCAAATGTCCACCGTGCAGGGCATCACCGATCTGAACAAGACGGTGAAGGGCTTCCAGGAGTCGATGGCCAGCGACCAGGTGCTGCGTGGCGCTGCGCTGGTCGGCCACCAGGTACTGGTGCCATCGGAAAAGCTGGTGCTGGAAAAGGAAGGCAACGTCGAGGGCACGGTGGCCGCACCGTCGGCCGGCATCGTCACCGTCGACATCACCGATGCCAACGGCGCCAAGGTCACCTCGCTGAGCGTTGAAACCAAGGCCGCCGGCGAAACCGCGTTCCAGTGGGACGGCAAGGATGCGAACGGCAAGCGCATGGAGCCCGGCAAGTACTCCATCGTCGCCAACCATGTCGACACCGCCGGCAAGAGCACCAAGCTTTCCACCTACGTGCAGGCACCGGTGGAAAGCGTGACCGTCGGTTCCGACGGCCTGTACCTGAACCTCAAGGGCCTGGGCACGGCCCCGATCGACTACGTGCTCCGCGTCAGCTGAGCCGCACACCCCGTACTTACCAGGAGCATCCCATGGGCTTCAATGTCTCGCTGTCCGGCATCAATGCCGCCAATTCCGACCTGAGCGTCACTGCCAACAACGTCGCCAACGTCAATACCACCGGCTTCAAGGAATCGCGCGCCGAGTTCGCCGATCTGTTCTCGGCCACCGGCTACGGCCTGTCGAAGAACGCGGTGGGTTCCGGTGTGCGCGTCTCCAACGTTGCCCAGCAGTTCAAGCAGGGCCACAACGAACAGACCGGCCGCAGCCTGGACATGGCCATCTCCGGTGAAGGCTTCTTCACCATGAACATGAACGGCAGTCGCGTGTACTCGCGCGCCGGCAACTTCCAGACCGATCCATCCGGTTACGTGGTCAACCCGCAGGGCGCACGCCTGCAGGTGTTCGCGCCGAATGCCGACGGCACCAACTTCGATGCCGGCCGCATGGTCGACCTGCAGCTGCTGACCACCGACAGCCCGCCGAAGCAGACCAGCGAAGTAAAGGTCGGCTTCACCCTGCCGGCCAACGCCAAGCAGCCGACGGTCACCAACTTCGATCCGACCGATTCGAACAGCTACAACCATTCCAGCGGCGGCATCACCGTGTATGACTCGCTGGGCGTGAGCCACATCCAGGTGTCTTACTTCGTGAAGGGCGCCAACCCCAACGAATGGACCGTGCGCAACTACGTGGACGGCCAGCCGGCAGGTGCACCGACCCCGGTCACCTTCGACAATAGCGGCAAGCTGACCGCACCGGCCAACGGCAAGGTCAGCCTCGGCACCTTCACCCCGACCACCGGTGCCGGCGTGCTGAACATGACGCTGGATGTGAGTGGCTCGACCCAGTACGGCGAGAAGTTCGCCCTGCGCAACACCCAGCAGGACGGCTATGCCGCCGGCAAGCTCAACGAGATCACCGTATCGGAAACCGGCGTGGTCTACGCGCGTTACTCCAACGGTGCCGACAAGCCGCTGGGCCAGGTTGCACTGACCACCTTCAACAATCCGCAGGGCCTGGAATCGAAGGGCAACAACCTGTGGGTGGATACCTTCAGCTCGGGCACGCCGCGCACCGGCATGCCGGACACCTCCAACCTCGGCAAGATCCAGGCCGGTTCTCTGGAAGCGTCCACCGTCGACCTCACCGAGCAGCTGGTCAACATGATCACCGCGCAGCGCAACTTCCAGGCCAACGCGCAGATGATCACCACCCAGGACCAGATCACCCAGACCGTCATCAACATCCGTTGATGACCTGCTGACCCTGCCACGGAACTTCCCGCATGGATAAAGCCCTTTACGTGGCGATGACCGGTGCCCGCGCCTCCCTGCAGGCGCAGGGCACGCTCAGCCACAACCTCGCCAACTCCGATACCCCCGGCTTCAAGGAAGCGCTGGCCAATACCGAAGCCTTCCCGATCCGTGGCCCGGGCTTTGCCTCGCGGGTGGATGCGCTGCATGTCGACGCCGGGTTCAACCGCACGCCCGGCTCGCAGCACATCACCGGCAAGCCGCTGGATCTGTCCCTGCAGACCGGCACCTGGCTGGCCGTGCAGTCCAGTGACGGCAGCGAGGCGTACACGCGCGGCGCTGCACTGTCGGTCACGCCGAACGGCCAACTGGTGACCTCCAGCGGCCGCACGGTGCTGGATGACAACAACAACCCGATCGCCATTCCGCCCTACCAGGCGATGGAGATCGGTGCCGACGGCACCATCTCGATCATCCCGCAGGGTGAAGGCCCGCAGACCATGGCGCAGATCGGCCGCATCAAAGTGGTGCAGGCACCGGATGAACGACTGGAGCGTGGCCTGGATGGCCTGTTCCGCAACACCGACCCACGCCAGCCGTTCGCACCTGCACAGGGCACGGCCGTGCACAGCGGCCAGCTGGAAGGCAGCAACGTGGACGCCGCTGGCGCGCTGGTGCAGATGATCCAGCTGCAGCGCCAGTACGAAATGCAGGTGCAGGTGATCAAGCACGGCGACGAAAACGCGCGCAGCGCCAACAGCATGCTGCGCCTGGGCAGCTGACGGAATTCCGGCGCCGGCTGATGCCGGCGCTGGCACACCGCTTGCACACCCGCATTCAAGGGCCGCACCACGCGGCCGGCTTCACCAGACAGGACACCGAAGATGAACCAGGCATTGTGGATCGCGAAAACCGGACTGGATGCGCAGCAGATGCGCATGTCGGTGGTTTCCAACAACCTCGCCAACACCAACACCACCGGCTTCAAGCAGGACCGTGCCAGTTTTGAAGACCTGCTGTACCAGCAGGTGCGCCAGCCCGGCGGCTCCTCGTCGGCGCAGACGCAGCTGCCCACCGGCCTGCAGCTCGGAACAGGTGTGCGCGTGGTTGCCACCGCCAAGAATTTTGAACAGGGCGGCCAGCAGCAGACCGGCCGCGCCCTGGACGTGATGGTCAACGGCCGCGGCTTCTTCGAGGTTCAGATGCCTGATGGCAGCTCGGCCTACACCCGTGATGGCTCGTTCAAGATCAACCAGGACAGCGAGCTGGTCACCAACAGCGGCTACCCGGTGCAGCCTGGCATCCAGATTCCCGAAGGCGCGCAGTCGGTGACCATCGGTACCGACGGCACCATCAGCGTGAAGATGGCCGACGGTGCGGCGTCGGTGGAAGTGGGTGCGCTGACCCTGACCGACTTCGTCAATCCGGCCGGCCTGCAGGCCCGCGGCGAGAACCTGTTCCTGGAGACCACCGCTTCTGGTCCGGCACAGAACGGCAACCCCGGGCTCAACGGCCTCGGCACTGTGGTGCAGGGCGCGCTGGAAGGCAGCAACGTCAACGTGGTGGAAGAGCTGGTGTCGATGATCGAAACCCAGCGCGCCTACGAGATGAACGCCAAGGCGATCTCCACCACCGATTCGATGCTCGGCTACCTCAACAACAAGCTCTGACCGGCCAAACCGGGAAACCGCCATGTCGCCCATTTCCAACTTCGCCCGCACTGCCCTCGCCTGCGCCGTGGCCGCCCTGCTCGGTGGCTGCGTGATCGCGGGCGACGTGCGTCCCTACCCGACGATGGCACCGATCCAGCCGATCATGCCGCCGCAGGCCCAGCCGACCGCCGGTGCCATCTACGCCGCCGGCCCGACCCTGCAGCTGTATTCGGACCGTCGCGCACGCGATGTTGGCGACCTGCTGACCATCACCCTGCTGGAAAACACCACCGCGCAGACCAGTGCGAATACCGCCACGAACAAGGAATCGAACCTGAGCCTGGGCACACCGTCCATTCTCGGCGCGCCGGTCACCCTTGGCGGCAAGGACATCCTCAGCGCGTCGGCAGCAGGCAAGCGTGACTTCACCGGCAAAGGCAACAGCGCGCAGAGCAACCGCCTGCAGGGCAGCGTCACGGTCACCGTGGTGCAACGCCTGCCCAACGGCAACCTGGTGGTACAGGGGCAGAAGAACCTGCGGCTGAACCAGGGCGATGAACTGGTGCAGGTGCAGGGCATCGTCCGCCCCGGCGACATCAGCCAGGACAACACCATTCCGTCCAGCCGCGTGGCCGAGGCCCGCATCGTCTACGGCGGTCGCGGCCCGGTCGCGCAATCCAACGCGATGGGCTGGCTGAGCCGCTTCTTCAACTCCGGCCTGACGCCGTTCTGAGTATGGCCATGAAACTCTTCCTCTCTTCTTCCTGGCAGCGCCGCGTGGCGTCGTTCGTCGCGCTGATGCTGCTGGTCGTGGCAGCCCCGGCCAGCGCCGAGCGCATCAAGGACCTGGCCCAGGTCGGCGGCGTACGCGGCAATGCACTGGTGGGTTATGGCCTGGTGGTCGGCCTGGATGGCAGCGGCGACCGCACCAGCCAGGCACCCTTCACCGTGCAGAGCCTGAAGAATCTGCTCGGCGAGCTGGGCGTCAACGTGCCGCCGAACGTCAATCCGCAGCTGAAGAACGTGGCCGCTGTAGCGATCCACGCCGAACTGCCGCCGTTCGCCAAGCCGGGCCAGCCGATCGACATCACCGTGTCCTCGATCGGCAACGCGGTCTCGCTGCGTGGCGGTTCGCTGCTGATGGCACCGCTGCGCGGTGCCGACGGCCAGATCTACGCCATCGCCCAGGGCAACCTGATCGTCGGTGGCTTCGGTGCGCAGGGCAAGGATGGTTCCCGTGTCTCGGTGAACGTGCCCAGCGTCGGCCGCATTCCCAACGGTGCCACCGTTGAACGTGCCCTGCCCGATCCGCTGGCCAACGGCGGCGACATCACCCTGAACCTGCACAACAACGACTTCACCACGGTCTCGCGCATGGTCGCCGCGCTCAACAACGCCTTCGGCGAAGGCGCAGCGCGTGCGGTCGATGGCGTGACTGTGGCCGTGACCGCGCCGACCGATCCGGGCGCACGCATCGGCCTGCTGGCACGCATCGAAAACCTGGAGCTGACCCCGGGCAGCGCCCCGGCCAAGGTGGTGGTCAATTCGCGCACCGGCACCGTGGTCATCGGCCAGCAGGTACGCGTGGGACCGGCCGCGATCTCGCACGGTTCACTGACCGTGACCATCCAGGAAAACACCAACGTCAGCCAGCCAAACGCGCTGTCCGGCGGCCGCACCGTAGCCAGCCCGCAGTCGACCATCACCGCCACCAACGACGGCAGCCGCATGTTCAAGTTCAGCGGCGGTACCACCCTGGACGAGATCGTGCACGCGGTGAACGCGGTAGGCGCGGCACCAGGCGATCTCATCGCGATCCTGGAAGCCCTGAAGCAGGCCGGCGCATTGAGTGCCGAGCTCGAGGTGATCTGATATGCGCATCAATCCCGCATTCGATCTGCACCCGGCGCAACAGAACGATCCGGCCAAGATCGACAAGGTCGCGCGCCAGCTGGAAGGCCAGTTCGCGCAGATGCTGGTCAAGAGCATGCGTGACGCCAGCTTCGGCGACTCGCTGTTCCCCGGCGAAAACAAGATGTTCCGCGAGATGTACGACCAGAAGATTGCCGAGGCGATGACCCGCGGCAAGGGCCTGGGCCTGTCGAGCATGATCAGCCGGCAGCTGTCCGGGCAGGCGGCCGAGGGTCCGGCGCTGGATACCCGCGTGGACCCGGCCAAGGCCAGCCGTGCTTACCAGCTCAATGCACCGGCCAAGCCGGCACCGTCGCTGCCACTGGAAGATGGCAGTCAGGCCGTGCGTTTGCTGCAGCAGATGGCAGCCGGTGCACAGCAGGGCGCACAGGCGGCCGTCGCGCCGATGGAACAGGCCCTGGACCTGATCGCCGGCCGGGAGAGCAGCAGCATGCACCGCTCGCTGGGCACCGAAGATCCGTACATCGGCAGTCTGCAGGGCGAAGACTGGGCCGCCAGCAGCGACCAGTGGTCGGCCACAGCCAGCAACCGCGGCACCGCAATCAGCCCGGCCGATGCGATGGCCACCCGCACCGCCGTCGCCCAGCTGGGCGAGCACACCCCGGAAGGCTTCGTCGCCAGTATCTGGCAGCACGCGCAGAGTGCGGCCAAGGAACTGGGCGTGGATGCCCGCGCCCTGGTCGCACAGGCGGCGCTGGAAACCGGCTGGGGCAAGCGCCACATCAAGCATGCCGACGGCAGCACTTCGCACAATCTGTTCGGCATCAAGGCCAACGGCTGGAACGGCCAGCGCGCCGTGGCCGGCACCCATGAATATGTCGATGGCGTACGCCGCAACGAGACTGCCAGCTTCCGCGCCTACAGCTCGCCGGCCGAGAGCTTCGCCGACTACGTGCGCCTGCTGAAGACCAGCCCGCGTTACCAGCAGGCCCTGCAGGCCGGCACCGACGTGCAGGGCTTCGCCCGCGGCCTGCAGCGCGCCGGCTATGCCACCGATCCGCGCTACGCGGCCAAGATCGCCGCGATCGCCGGCGGCCCGACCATCGAGCGCGCGGTCAGCGCCGTGGCCGATGCCGGGACGCGCCTTGGTCAGACCTTCGCCAGCACCGCAACCGCGGCGCTGGGTATCACTCGTCGTTGAGGAACCCCATGTCCAGCGTACTTTCCACCGGTACCGGTGCCCTGCTCGCCTTCCAGCGTGCGTTGGCGACCACCAGCCACAACGTGGCCAACCTCAATACCCCCGGCTACAGCCGGCAGAAGGTCAACTTCGCCACCGCTGATCCGCAGAATTACGGCTATGGCACGGTCGGCAACGGCACCCGCATCACCGACATCCGCCGCACCGCCGACCAGCTGGCCATCTCGCGCCTGCTCGACAGCAGCGGTGAGCTGGCGCGCCTGAAGCAGCTCTCCGGCATGGCCGACCGGGTCAACTCGCTGTTCTCCGACGCCGCCACCAACGTGGCCGGTGTGTGGTCGAACTTCTTCGACTCGGTCAGTGGCCTGTCCTCCAATGCCTCCGGCACCGCCGACCGCCAGAACATGCTCGACGGCGGCAAGGCGCTGGCCAACCGCTTCGTGCAGCTCAACACGCACCTGAACAACCTCAACAGCGAGGTCAACAACGGCCTGATGGCCGGTGCCACCGAGGTCAACCGCCTGGCGCAGGAGATCGCACAGATCAACGGTGCCATCGGCACCAACATCGCCACGGCTGCGCCTGACCTGCTCGATCGCCGCGACCAGCTGATCACCCAGCTGATCGGCTACACCGGCGGCACGGCGGTGATCCAGGACGGCGGCATCATGAATGTCTACACCGCCGGCGGCAACGCGCTGGTGGTGGGTACCACGGCGACCAAGGTCACCACCGTGGCCGACCCGTACCAGCCCGAGCGCCTGCAGCTGGCGCTGGAGACCCAGGGCAACACGATCCGGCTTGACGCAAAGGCGGTCGGTGGCCAGATCGGTGGCCTGCTGGAGTTCCGCGACACCGTGCTGACCCCGGCCCAGGCCGAACTGGGCAAGCTTGCCGTGGGCCTGGCCGAAACGTTCAACCAGGCCCATCACCAGGGCGTGGACATGTATGGCCAGCTGGGTGGCGACTTCTTCAACATCGGCAACCCCCGCGTCACCGCCAACAACGCCAACACCGGCAGCGCCAGCCTGAGCGCCACCTATGGCGACCTCGGCAAGCTGGATGCACAGAACGTGGTGCTGCAGTTCGATGGCACCAACTGGAAGGCCAGCCGTGCCGACACCGGCGCCAGTGTCCCGCTGACCGGCACCGGCACCGCTACCGACCCCCTGGTGATCAACGGCGTCAAAATGGTGGTCGGCGGCACCCCTGCCGCCAATGACCGGTTCCTGCTCCAGCCCACCGCAGGCGTGGCCGGCAGCATGGAAGTGGCCATCACCGATCCCTCGCGCATTGCTGCCGCCGCTGCGGTCAAGGGCGCGGCCGCGACCTCCAACACCGGCACCGGCAAGCTCAGCGGGGTCACCGTCAGCGATTCGACCAACGCCAACCTGCGCAATCCGGCCGCGATCGTGTTCACCTCGGCCACCACCTATACCATCGACGGTGGCTCGCCGCAGACCTACACCCCCGGCCAGACCATCAGTGCCAACGGTTGGAGCTTCGTGCTGGACGGCGCTCCGAAGGTTGGCGACACCTTCAACATCACCCCGACCCCGGCCGGTTCCTCGGACAACAGCAATGCCGCCAAGCTGGCCAAGGTCGAAAGCGCCAAGGCGTTCAACGCTGGCACGGTGACGCTGAACGGCGCGCTGGGCGGCCTCACCACCCAGGTGGGTGCTGCGGCCCGTTCGGCCGAGTACTCGCTGGACGCCCAGCTGGTGATCAACGACAAGGCGCAGGAAGCGCGCGATGAAGTGTCAGGCGTCAACCTGGACGAGGAAGCCGCCGACATGCTGCGTCTGCAGCAGGCCTACCAGGCGGCCTCGCAGCTGATCTCCACCGCCGACAGCATGTTCCAGACCATCCTGGGAGCCGTCCGCCGATGAGCAGCCGCATCTCCACCAGCATGATGTACAACCAATCGGTGTCGCTGATGATGGCCAAGCAGGCCAAGCTCAGCCACCTGGAGCAACAGATCGCCACCGGCAGCAAGATCGTCAGCGCCAAGGACGATCCGGTCGGCGCGGGTGCTGCCGTGGGCCTTGATCGCAGCCTGGCAGCCCTCGACCGGATGAAGCTCAATGCCGGCAACGTACAGAACCGGCTGGGCGTGCAGGAAAACACCCTGGCCCAGGTCAATGATCTGATGGGCCGGGTCAATGACCTGACCATCCAGGCCAGCAACCCCGCGTTGAGCGCCGCCGACAAGAAGACGCTGATCACCGAGCTGAACCAGATCCGCGACGGCCTGCTGTCGCTGGCCAATGCCGAGGACGGCACCGGCCGCTACGTGTTCGGTGGCACCAACGATGGTGATCCTCCGTTCGCCAAGATCAACGGCAAGGTGGTCTACCGCGGTGACCAGACCCAGCGCCAGATCGAGGTCGGCCCCGATACCTACGTCCGCGATGCCCTGCCCGGCAGCGAGATCTTCATGCGCATCCCCACCGGCGATGGCTTCGTCGATGGCGGCGCCGCCGCTGGCAATACCGGCAACAGTGTGCTGACCAACATCACCCGCGATGGCAGCGACAGCTGGAACGGCCAGAGCTTCAGCGTCCGCTTCACCGCCGCCAACCAGTACGAAGTGCTGGATGGCGCGGGCAATGTGACCGGCACCGGCACCTACAAGGCCGGTGACGATCTGGAAGTAAACGGCGTACGCCTGCAGATCACCGGTGCGCCGGCCGCAGGCGACAGCTTCAACGTGAAGCCGGCGAGCAGCCGCGACATCTTCGACACCATGGACAAGCTGATCACCGCGCTTGATGCCGACACCGGTACCACCGCGAAGATGAGCGCACAGCAGAACGAATTGCAGAGCGTGCTGCGCGACGTCGCGCGGGCGTCGGAACGGATGATCGACTCGCGTGCGGCCGGCGGTGCGCAGCTGAAAGCCCTGGACAATGCCGCCGACATGCGTGAAGCCAACAGCGTGACGTTGAAGACCACGCTGTCGCAGATGCGCGACCTGGACTACGCCGACGCGTTGAGCCAGTACCAGCTGCAGAGCACTGCCCTGCAGGCGGCGCAGACAATCTTCTCGCAGATGCAGTCGATGTCGTTGTTCAACAAGATCGGCTGACAGCTCTTCCACTTCAGCCCTGAAAGGCCGCGATGCCCTGCATCGCGGCCTTTTTCGTTTCTGCGGCCCGTTGCCGCCGGGCGCGCCGGCCTACCTTCCGCGGATTTTCCGTGATTGCCCATCAAGCCCGGCTGGCCCCCGCCGATACCTTCATCAGCGCTGGCTGGGCTTGCCCAGCCGCCCCTTCCGGGGCCGCCTTCACGCCCCTCCAGGGCTGGAAAACCCCGGAAAAACAGCCTCCGGCAACGAATTACGGCTTCAGCGGAATTCACGGCTAAAGGTTGTTGACAAAGCGCCGTTATTCATTTGGCAACAGCGAAGCACACAGCCACACAAAAAAACAGGCGGCGCTTCGTTTCATTCACCAACGGGTTCCATATAAGAGGAGACGACCCCATGGCACAGGTAATCAACACCAATACGATGTCGCTCAACGCTCAGCGCAACCTGAGCACCAGCGGCAACTCGCTGGCCACCACCATCCAGCGCCTCTCGTCCGGTCTGCGCATCAACAGCGCGAAGGACGACGCCGCCGGCCTTGCGATCTCGGAGCGCTTCAGCACCCAGATCCGCGGCCTGGACGTGGCCATCCGCAACGCCAACGACGGCATCTCGCTGGCCCAGGTCGCCGAAGGCTCGCTGAGCGAAGTCGGCAACAACCTGCAGCGCATCCGCGAGCTGGCCGTGCAGGCCTCCAACGCCACCAATTCCAGCAGCGACCGCAAGGCCCTGCAGGCCGAAGTGACCCAGCTGGTCAGCGAAATCGACCGCGTCGCCAAGCAGAGCGACTTCAACGGCACCAAGCTGCTGGACGGCTCGTTCACCAGCCAGCTGTTCCAGGTCGGTGCCAATGCAGGCCAGGCCATTGCGATCAACAGCGTGGTGGATGCCAAGGCTGACGCGCTGGGTAACAGCAAATTCGCCGCCCCGGTCGCCAGCACTGCTGACATTGCGACCATCACCGATCTGAGCGGCGTCACCATCAACGGTGTGGCCATCGGCACGATCAGCGGCAAGACGACCTCCGAGTTCGCTGCATCCGCCGCTGCACAGATCAACAGCAAGATCGGCGAGGCTGGCGTGTATGCAGAGGTCGTGACCACTGCTGGCGCCTCACCGGCTCCCGATACCTACCGTCTCAAGCTGACCTCGGTCCAGGCTGATCGTGATCTGGTAATCGATGGGGCTACCCAGCTGAACTTCGCCAACTCCACCAAGGCCACTCCCAGCTCTGTCGCTGCAACCGCTACGTCGAGCTTTGTCAAGGATCTAGACGTTTCCGACTACGTCGGTGCGCAGAAGGCCTTGGGCATGGTCGACAAGGCCCTGGAGTCGGTCAACAGTGTCCGCGCCGATCTCGGTGCCATCCAGAACCGCTTCACCTCGGTGGTGGCCAACCTGCAGACCTCCTCGGAGAACCTGTCGGCCTCGCGCAGCCGCATCCGCGATACCGACTTCGCCAAGGAAACCGCCGAACTGACCCGCACCCAGATCCTGCAGCAGGCCGGTACGGCCATGCTGGCCCAGGCCAACCAGGTACCGCAGAACGTGCTCAGCCTGTTGCAGCGCTGACATGAGCCGCCCCCGGGGCACGTCGGGGGCGTCTAACCCAACTCACGTGCAACCGCTCAAGGACCTCTCCTCATGGCACAAGTCATCAACACCAACACGATGTCGTTGAATGCTCAGCGTAACCTGAGCACCAGCGGCAGCTCGCTGGCCACCACCATCCAGCGCCTGTCCTCCGGTTCGCGCATCAACAGCGCCAAGGACGACGCCGCTGGCCTGGCGATCTCCGAGCGCTTCGGCACCCAGATCCGCGGTACCGACGTTGCCATCCGCAATGCCAACGACGGCATTTCGCTGGCCCAGGTCGCCGAAGGTTCGCTGACCGAGATCGGCAACAACCTGCAGCGCATCCGCGAACTGGCTGTGCAGGCCTCCAACGCCACCAACTCGAGCAGCGATCGCAAGGCCCTGCAGGCCGAAGTGACCCAGCTGAAGTCCGAAATCGACCGCGTCGCCAAGCAGTCCGAGTTCAACGGCACCAAGCTGCTGGACGGCTCGTTCTCCAGTCAGCTGTTCCAGGTTGGCGCCAATGCCGGTCAGGCCATCGCCATCGACAAGACCGTCGACGCAACTGTTGCCAAGCTGGGCGGTTCGAGCTTCAAGAGTGCCAGCCTCACTGCACCTACCGCGCCCACGGCCGAAGCCACTCGCATTGGCGGCACCATTTCCGTGAAGGGTGCCGATGGCACCGTCAGCGCCATCAAGCTGGACAGCATCGAAGTCGCCAAGGGCGCCAGCGTTGCAGAGCAGAACAAGGCGGCTGCGACGGCCATCAACGCCAAGCTGGGCGAGACCGGCATCCTGGCCGAAGTCAGTGACGATGGCTCCGCCGTGAAGCTGACCCAGGTCAAGAATGGCGGCGATCTCACCGCCGGTGTCGACGCAACCGTCGCTGGCACCGTGGCACTGACCACGTCGGTGAAGGCCGCCGATGGTACTTGGCCGACCCCTGGCGCCGCCATGGCAACCGGTACGGTTACCACCGCCAGCGAGCACGCCATCGATCTGGACGTCAGCACCACCACCGGTGCGCAGAAAGCACTGTCTCTGGTTGACGAAGCCCTGGGCTCGATCAACAGCACCCGCGCCGACCTGGGCGCTATCCAGAACCGCTTCACCTCGGTCGTCGCCAACCTGCAGACCTCGACGGAGAACCTGTCGGCCTCGCGTAGCCGCATCAAGGATACCGATTTCGCCAAGGAAACCGCCGAGCTGACCCGCACCCAGATCCTGCAGCAGGCCGGTACGGCCATGCTGGCCCAGGCCAACCAGGTGCCGC
>CAJYNG010000009.1 GCA_913775725.1 uncultured Stenotrophomonas sp.
CAGTCGAGCATGGCTCGACTCTACAAGAATACGAATACACCAAGGACCTCCGCCATGAAACGACTGATCCTGCTCACCGCCTGTACGCTGGCCTTGGCCGCCTGCAGCAACCCCGAGGAAGAGCGCAAGGCGCAGGAAGCCGCCGCGGCCGCCGTGCAGGCGCAGAAGGAGGCCAAGGCCGAAGACGTGGCCAAGCAGTACGACATGGCCGTGGCCGCGCAGGACTGGGAGCGTGCGCGCCTGCATGGCGCCTCGCTGCTGGACCAGTACAAGGACACCGCCGCCGCCGAGCGCATCGCCGCAGGCTTCGACGAGGTCAAGGCCAAGGGCGATGCCGCGCGCGACCTGCGCCGCATGCAGGCGCTATGGCAGTACAACCAGATTCCGGTGGGCAACAAGGGCAACCAGGTTTCGGCGCAGATCTACAGCAAGGAACGGGTGGACGTGGATGGCAGCGGCGCCAAGCCGGTGCAGCTGGTGTTCCGCGATCATCCGGAGTGGAAGCGGCATGCGTATCTGGTGCTGCAGGCCGGCGATTTCCGCTGCCCGCAGTGCACGGTGAAGGTGACGGTGGACGACGGCAAGCCGGTGTCGATGGCGGCCTGGCGCCCGAAGACCGATGAAGCCATCGCCCTGTTCATTACCGACCAGAAGGCGCTGTGGAAGCTGGCGCGCAAGGGCAAGTCGATCAGCATCGAGTTCCCGGTCAAGGCCGGCGGCACGCGTACCGCAGTGTTCGAAACCGGTGGCATCGACGCCAGTCGCATGCCGCAGTGGTGGCAGTGATGCGGCGCCTTGCCGCAGTGACGGCGTTGCTGCTGGCAGCGCCGGCAATGGCGGCGGCGCCGCCTGCGGGTGAACCGGGCAGCGCCTTTCCGGTGCAGGGCGAACAGGTCCAGCACGCCATTCCAGCAGGCTGGACACTGGCCTGGATGGACGGTGACCGCAGCGGCAACGGCGAGGTACTGGCCGAATACCTGCCGCCAGGCGAGGACCTGCAACGCTGGCGTGGCGGTTATCTGCTGATCCATCGCCTGCCGATGCCCGATGCCGAGGTGATGAAGCAGGTCGCAGCCAGCGGCGCCACCCTGGTGCAGGTTGCGGTTTCGCAGCAGCAGGACAAGGCGCGCGGATTCTGTGCGGGCACGTTCACGCCCACCAGCGCGCGCAGCAACCGCTTCAACGGCGTCGAGTTCGCAGTTGCTGGCGGCTTCTGCGACAAGGTAGGCCCGGCTGCGCCGTTCGGCGAAGGTGCGGTGGTGGCCTACCTGCAGGGCAATGGCTTCATCCACCAGGTGCAATACGGCTGGCGGCCGGCCGATGCGGCCGAGCAGCGCCGTGACCTGCCGTACCGGATCGCACCGGCGAAGGTGGCCGGCTACATGCAGGCAATCACCGCCAGCACGCTGTGCGGTGGCGCGTCGCAGCCCGCCTGCACAGCCCAGGGCGAATGAGCATGGCGTTGGCACGGGTGCGGCACTGGGTCTTCGACATGGATGGCACGCTGACCGTCGCCGTGCATGATTTCGCCGCGATCCGCCGCGCACTGGAGATCGCCGAGGAAGAAGACATCCTCGACCATATCGCGGCGCTGCCGGACGCACCGGCGCAGGCCAAGCGCGAGTGGCTGCTGGGTCACGAACGTGCGCTGGCCGAGGAGGCGCTGCCGGCGCCGGGTGCGGTGAAGCTGCTGCGCGCGCTGTCGGCGGCGGGCTGCCGGCTGGGCATCCTGACCCGCAACGATCATGCGCTGGCGAAGCTGACGCTGGAGGCGATCGGGGTCGGGGCGTTGTTCGACGATGCCGACATCATCGGCCGCGATGAAGCAGTGCCCAAGCCGTCGCCGGATGGCCTGCAGCAGCATCTTCGTCGCTGGGGAATCAGGGCTGCGGAGGCGGTGATGGTCGGTGACCACGCCTACGACCTGGAGTGCGGGCGCGCCGCGGGCGCCCATACCGTGCTGGTCAACCTGCCGGAGAACCCGTGGCCAGGCAGCGCCGACTGGCATTTCGCCGATTGCCGCGCCTTGCTGGCGGCCTGGCAAGGCGGCTGACGATGTAGAGCCGAGCCCACGCTCGGCTGCTCTCCGGTCAGATCACGCTGGCGCGCGCAAGCCGAGCATGGGCTCGGCTCTACAGAGCGCAGGCAATGTGCCGGTCGGAGGTTCCGGTAGTGCCGGCCGCTGGCCGGCAGTGTCGACCAAGGTCGACACCTGCCAGGGCACAGCTCGCTGATTGCCGCGCCTTGCTGGCGGCCTGGCAGGGCGGCTGACGATGTAGAGCCGAGCCCACGCTCGGCTGCTCTCCGGTCAGATCACGCTGGCGCGTGCAAGCCGAGCATGGGCTCGGCTCTACAGAGCGCAGGCAATGTGCTGGTCGGTGGTTCCGGTAGTGCCGGCCAAGGTCGACACCCACCGAGCGGGTGCGCGGGCAGTTCGGCTTACGCGCCCAGCGCGTAACCGAACTGCTGCTTGAACTGCTCGTTGAACTCATCGAAGGTGAAACGCTGGTTCTGCGTGCCCGGGTGCTCGACCTTCAGTGCGCCCATCAGGTTGCCCATGCGGCCGATGGTCAGCCAGTCGTAGCCCTTCTGGATGCCGTAGATCAGGCCGGCGCGGAAAGCGTCGCCACAGCCGGTCGGGTCGACCACGCGGCGCTCGTGCGCCGGCGGGATGTCGTAGCTCTTTTCCGGGGTGTGGATGACCGCGCCCTTCGGGCCGCGGGTGGTAATGTAGGCCTTGACCCGGCTGACGATCTCTTTCTCGTCCCAGCCGGTGCGTTCCTGCAGCAGGTTCGACTCGTAGTCGTTGACCACCACGTAGTCGGCCTGCTCGATGAACTCGCGCAGCTCCGGGCCGTTGAACAGCGGCATGGCCTGGCCCGGGTCGAAGATGAACGGAATGCCGTCTTCGTGGAACTCCTGCGCGTTCTGGATCATGCCTTCGCGGCCGTCCGGGCCGACCAGGCCCAGGGTCACGCCCGGTACGCCACGCACGTGGTTTTCGTAGGAGCGCATCATCGCGCCCGGGTGGAAGGCGGTGATCTGGTTGTTGTCGTGGTCGGTGGTGATGAACGCCTGCGGGGTGAACAGCTCATCGATCACGCGCACGCGCGACAGGTCGATGCCCAGCCCGTCGAAGTACTCGCGGTACGGACCGAAGTCAGAACCCACGGTGCCCATCGGGATCGGCTGGCCGCCCAGCAGGTGCAGGTTGTAGGCGATGTTGCCGGCGCAGCCGCCGAACTCGCGGCGCATGCGCGGCACCAGGAAGGACACGTTCAGGATGTGCACCTTGTCCGGCAGGATGTGATTCTTGAACTGGTCCGGGAACACCATGATGGTGTCGAAGGCAAGAGAACCACAGATCAGAGCGGACATCGATGTAAGCCTATGCGGTGAATTTTGGGGTGGGCCGGCCCGGTTCGGCGGGCAAGCAAACGGCGCCCTTGGGCGCCCGACGGCGCAAAGGTTACCCGCTGGTGCCGCTCAGGGCCAGAACCGGGTGAGACCCGATCAGGCCGAAAGCCTGTGAAGACGCGGGTTCAGCTAGTTTTTTCCTTGCTCGGCGGCAGGCGGGTTGCTAGGCTTGTCGGCCTCGATTTCTGCCCATTTTTTCGCCATCCCGCGGCGGGCACGACACCCCTCAGGACTCCTTCCTCAGATGTTCAAGAAACTCCGTGGCATGTTCTCCAACGACCTGTCCATCGACCTGGGCACGGCCAACACCCTCATCTACGTGCGCGGGCAGGGGATCGTGCTGAACGAGCCATCGGTCGTGGCCGTGCGTCAGGACCGTGCCATCGGTGGCACCCGCTCGGTGGCAGCCGTAGGCGCCGAAGCCAAGCAGATGCTTGGCCGTACCCCGGGCCATATCACCACCATCCGCCCGATGAAGGACGGCGTCATCGCCGACTTCACCTATACCGAGGCGATGCTCAAGCACTTCATCAAGAAGGTGCACAAGTCGCGCGTGCTGCGCCCGAGCCCGCGCGTGCTGGTCTGCGTGCCGGCCGGTTCGACCCAGGTCGAGCGCCGCGCGATCAAGGAATCGGCCGAGGAAGCCGGTGCCCGTGACGTGTTCCTGATCGAAGAGCCGATGGCCGCCGCGATCGGTGCTGGCATGCCGGTGACCGAAGCGCGTGGCTCGATGGTCATCGACATCGGCGGCGGCACCACCGAAGTGGCGGTGATCTCGCTCAACGGCATCGTCTATTCGGCGTCGGTCCGCATCGGTGGCGACCGCTTCGACGAGTCGATCACCAACTACGTGCGCCGCAACCACGGCATGCTGATCGGTGAAGCCACCGCCGAGCGCATCAAGGTCGAGCTGGGCTGCGCCTACCCGCAGGCGGAAGTGATCGAGATGGAAATCTCCGGCCGCAACCTCGCCGAGGGCGTGCCGAAGATGATCAAGATCAGCTCCAACGAGGTGCTTGAAGCCCTGCACGAGCCGCTGTCGGGCATCGTCAGCGCGGTCAAGCTGGCGCTGGAGCAGACCCCGCCGGAACTGTGCGCCGACGTCGCCGAGCGCGGCATCGTGCTGACCGGTGGTGGCGCCCTGCTGCGTGACCTGGACCGCCTGATTTCCGAGGAAACCGGCCTGCACGTGCAGGTGGCGGACGATCCGCTGACCTGCGTGGCCCGCGGCGGTGGCCGTGCGCTGGAGCTGGTGGACATGCACGGCAACGAGTTCTTTGCGCCGGAATAAGCCGTCCCGGCTGCCTGCGCCCGCAGCGCCCCTCCGGGGTGCGGCCCACCACGAGGGTGGGCCGGCACCGGCGGGGCGCCCGCGTGTTTCCCTTTCGCCTTCTGCCAGTTGAATCGTTGCCGTGCCGCCCTACGCCGGACCTCCCGTTGCTTCCCGATCCGGTGATGCCGCCAGCCCGCTGCGTCTGCTGGCTTACCTCGCACTGGCCATCACCCTGATCGTGCTTGATGACCAGGCCGGCTGGCTCGCGCAGCTGCGCGGGCAGGCCAACAGCCTGGTGCAGCCGGTATGGGCACTGGCGGGCCTGCCGGGCAAGCTCGGCAACCAGGTCAAGGACTCGGCGGCCAGCCACGGCCAGCTGGTCAACGAGAACCGTGAATTGCGCAACCAGCTGCTGCTGGCCAACGCGCGCCTGACCCGCCTGCAGACCGCCGCGCTGGACAACGCCCAGCTGCGCGAACTGCTGAATGTGGCCGAGCGCAGTGGCCTGGACGTGCAGCTGGCGCCGATCCTGGACATCGACCTGGACCCGGTGAAGCAGCGCCTGGTGCTCGACGCCGGCAGCCGCGAAGGCGTGCACGTGGGCCAGGCGGTGATCGATGCCGGCGGCCTGATGGGCCAGGTGATCAGCGTCACTGGCGGTACCTCCACCGTGCTGCTGCTGACCGACCCCGACCATGCCGTGCCGGTGACCGTGGCCCGCAACGGCGTGCGCCTGATCGTCTACGGGCGCGGCGACAAGCTGGAACTGCGCGACATCCCGCTCAGCGCCGGTGTGGAAGTGGGCGATGAGATCGTCACCTCCGGCCTCGGTGGCCGCTTCCCGGCCGGCTTCCCGGTCGGCAGCATCACCGGCCTGCGCCCGGACGACACCCATGCGTTCCTGGTCGGCGAACTGAAGCCGGCGGCGCAGCTCGACCGCGGCCGCGACGTGCTGCTGCTGCGCCCGGGCGCGGCAATTCGCTTGCCTGCGGCCAGCGAATTGCAGCCGACTGCACCTTCGGCGCAACCGGCCCCCGCATCCTCCCTTACCCCCGCGCCTTCGGCGCGCCCCCCTCAACAAGAGGGGGGCTCTTCCCCAGCCGGGTCCACGGTAGTGCCGGCCGCTGGCCGGCAACCGACCACGCCGGGGGCCCAGCGATGAGCCGCCTGCGCGACAACCCGTGGGTGCTGCCGGCCAGCCTGGTGGTGGCGCTGCTGCTGGGCCTGCTGCCGCTGCCGGCGCTGCTGCAGCCGCTGCGTCCGTACTGGCTGGCGCTGGTGCTGGCCTATTGGGTGATCGAAGCGCCCGAGCGGGTCGGCCTGGGCGTCGCTTTCGCCAGTGGCGTGATCGCCGACCTGCTGTACGGCGGCGTGCTCGGCGAACAGGCACTGCGGCTGGTGATGCTGGCCTTCATCCTGCAGCGCTTCCGCGCCCGCATCCGCTTCTTCCCGATGTCGCAGCAGATGCTGGCCATCGGCGGCCTGCTGTTCAACGACCGCATCGTCAGCGCGCTGGTGCACATCCTGGTGGGTGAACCCACCCTGCCATGGTCGTACTGGTGGGCGCCGCTGCTGGGCATGGGCCTGTGGCCGCTGGTGTTCGTGCTGCTGGATGCGGTGCGCTTCGGCAAGCGCGGGCGCTGAGCCATGATCCCGCGTCGCCAGGTCAAGAATCCGCACGCCGAAGCCGAACAGTTCCGCCGCCGCGCGGCGCTGGGTTTCCTGGGCGTGCTGGTCTGCCTGCTGGGCCTGGGTGGCTGGTACTTCAAGCTGCAGGTGCTGGACCACGACGTCTACGCCACGCGCTCGGAAGCCAACCGCATCAAGCCACGGCCGGTGGTGCCCGGGCGCGGCATGATCTACGACCGCAACGGCCGCCTGCTGGCCGAGAACGTGCCGGCCTTCCGCCTGGACGTGACCCCGGACAAGGTCAAGGACATGGACGCCACCCTGGAAGGGCTGGCCAAGATCATCAGCATCAGCCCGGAAGAGCTGGAAGCGTTCAACAAGTCGCGCAAGGCGCGCCGCAAGTTCCTGCCGGTCACGCTGAAGCTGCGCATGAGCGACGAGGAGATGGCGCGCTTCGCCGTCGACCGCTGGCGTTTCCCCGGTGTCGAGCTTGAGCCCTACCTGACCCGGCGCTACCCGTATGGCGACCTGTTCGCGCACATCATCGGCTACGTTGGCCGCGTCGATGACAAGGACCTGGAGATCCTCGGCGAAGGCAATGCCGCGCTGACCCATATCGGCAAGTCCGGCCTGGAGCGCTATTACGAGCAGCAGCTGCGCGGCAAGGTCGGCTACGAGCAGGTCGAGACCAACGTGCAGGGCCGTGCCATCCGCACCATCGGCCGCGTTGCCGCGCAGTCCGGCGCGGATCTGCGGCTGTCGATCGACGCTGACCTGCAGCGCGCCATGGTGGCCGCCTTCGGTGACCAGGAAGGCTCGGCGGTGGCGATGGACCCGCGCACCGGCGAAGTGCTGGCGATGGTCAGCCTGCCGTCCTATGACCCCAACCTGTTCGTCAACGGTATTTCCCATGCCGACTTCAAGGCGCTGAATGACAACCCGTCGCGGCCGCAGTTCAACCGCCTGGTGCTCGGTGGCGTCGCGCCCGGTTCCACGCTGAAGCCGCTGATCGGCCTGGCCGGCCTGGATTCGGGTGTACGCCGCCCGGAAGACAAGGTGTTGTCCACCGGTATGTTCTACCTGCCCGGCACCTCGCGTGGCTGGGGTGACTCGCACCGCGGCGGCCATGGCTGGACCGACCTGCGCAAATCCATCGCGCAGTCGGTCAACACTTACTACTACAAGCTGGCGCTGGACCTGGGCATCGAGCGCTTCGACCATTACATGGAGTACTACGGCTTCGGCCAGCCGACCGGCATCGACCTGACCGGCGAGATCGGCGGCATCCTGCCGTCGCCGGCGTACAAGCGGAAGAGCCGCAAGGAAGCCTGGTACCCGGGCGATACAGTCAACATCAGCATCGGCCAGGGTGACTGGAAGGTCACCCCGCTGCAGCTGGCGCGGGGTGTCAGTGGGCTGGCCAACGGGCAGCTGCGCACGCCCCATCTGGTGATCCAGCAGCGCGCGGGGTTCGACCATGACTGGATGGCGACCGACCCGGGTGAGAGCAAACCGGTCAGCCCGAACCCGAACAATCTGCAGGCGGTGCGCGAAGGCATGATGGCCACCATGCTGCCTGGCGGCAGCGCGGCCCGCATGGCGGCCGGCGCGCCGTACACGATGGCCGGCAAGACCGGTACCGCGCAGGTCATCAGTCGCAAGGGCACCGCCGCGGTGAATCCGAAGAGCCTGCCGATGCACCTGCGCCACCGCGCGCTGTTCGTCGGTTTTGCGCCGGTCGACCAGCCGGTGATCGCGCTGGCGATCGCGGTGGAGGGCGGCGGCTACGGTGGTGCGGCGGCCGCGCCGATCGCACGCAAGGTGTTCGACGCCTATCTGCTGGGCAAGATGCCTGAAGGCATGCAGCCGCTGGACAGCGAGCGCGGCACCACCGCCATCGGTGCGACCGCATTCGACAACGAAGACGTGGGCGCGCGCCAGGCCGGTGACCTTGCTGCGGCACAGCTGGGTGAACACCCGGTGCTGGTCGGCGTGCCCGCGCCGGAACCGGCACCCGCACCCGTACCACAGCCGGGGACGCCGGCTGCGGCCGCGTTGCCGGCCACGCCGCGCCCGACCACCGCGGAGCCCGCACGATGAGAGTGTTCCTGCGTTGGGCCGGCGACATGCTGCGCCGCTTCTTCAGTACGCTGGACTGGGTGCTGTGCCTGGCCCTGGGCGCGCTGATGGTGATCGGCCTGGCCACGCTGAAGAGTGCCGGTGGCGACGGCCTGGTGATGGCCCAGGGCGCGCGCTTCGCCGTGGGCATGGCGGCGCTGTGGGGCATCTCGCGGGTGCCGATCCTGCGCATCCGCTCGGCCACGCCGATGATCTACGCGATCTCGATGATCCCGTTGCTGGCGGTGTTCGTGCTCGGCACCGGCAAATACGGCCGGCAGTGGCTGGACCTGAAGTTCTTCTACCTGCAGCCGGCCGAGCTGCTGAAGGTCAGCCTGCCGATGATGGTGGCCTGGTACCTGCACAAGATGCCGTTGCCACCGCGCTTCAACACCGTGCTCGTGGCCCTGGTCATCATCGGCGTACCAACCGGCCTGGTGATGCTGCAGCCGGACTTCGGTACCGGCGTGCTGATCGCCGCCAGTGGCGTGTTCGTGCTGCTGCTGGCGGGCCTGCCGTGGTGGTGGGTCGGGCTGGGCGTAGGCGGCGTGGCCGCAGTCGCACCGGTGGCCTGGTTCTGGCTGCTGCGGCCGTACCAGAAGGACCGCATCATGATGTTCCTGGACCCGGAGATGGATGCGCTGGGGGCCGGCTGGAACATCATCCAGTCGAAGATTGCGATCGGTTCCGGCGGCTTCGATGGCAAGGGCTGGGGCGAGGGCTCGCAGTCGCACCTGAACTTCATTCCCGAGCAGACCACCGACTTCGCGTTTTCAGTACTGAGCGAGGAATTCGGCTGGATCGGCGTGGCCACCGTGCTGGCGCTGTACCTGGTGGTGATCGGGCGCTGCCTGTGGATCGCCAGCCAGTCACGGGATTCTTATTCGCGCCTGCTGGCCGGCGCTACCGGTCTGGCGTTCTTCGTCTATGTACTGGTGAACGGTGGGATGATTTCCGGCCTGCTGCCGGTGGTGGGCGTGCCGATGCCGCTGATCAGCTACGGCGGTACCTCGGCGGTGTCACTGCTGGCCGGCTTCGGGTTGGTGATGGCCGTGCGCAGTCACAACCCGGTGCACGGCGGCTACGGCTGAGTCCGGAATCGGGGTCGGATCCCTTTTCCATGGGAAAAGGGCTCTGACCCCATCGGGCGGCCCGCAGCCGGGCATGGCCCGGCGCTACCTCAGGCAGTCGAGCATGGCTCGGCTCTACAAACGCAGAAGCACCATGACAGCTTCACGCAAGCGCCCGTTGCTACCGTGGCGCGCGTGGAATGGAAACGAATGCTTGGCCGCTGCCGTGAGGCGGTGCGCACGATCGACCTGCCGTTGCTGGTCGCGTTGTTGATCCTGATGGGCGCGGGCCTGGCGGTGCTGCACAGCGTGTCCGGTCCGGTGGCTGGGCAGGCGGCGCGCTTTGCCGGTGGCCTGGTGGCGATGTGGCTGCTGTCGCGTGTTTCGCTGCTGCGCCTGCGCGCGTGGACACCGGCGTTGTATGCGCTGTCGATGCTGCCGCTGATGGCGGTGTATGTGATCGGCACCGGCAAGTACGGGCAGCGCTGGCTCAACCTGGGCATGTTCTACCTGCAGCCCTCCGAGCTGCTCAAGCTCAGCCTGCCGTTGATGATGGCCTGGTACCTGCACCGGCAGCCGTTGCCGCCCTCGCCACGCACGGTACTGACGGCCGCAGTGCTGATCGGCGTTCCCGCCGTGCTGATCCTGATGCAGCCCAACCTCGGCACCGCCACCTTGGTCACTGCCAGTGGCGTGTTCGCGTTGTTGCTGGCAGGCCTGCACTGGGGCTGGGTGGCGACCGGCGCAACAGGATTGGCAGTGGCCGCACCACTGGCGTGGTTCGGTCTGTTGCGTCAGTACCAGAAGGATCGCGTGCTGACCTTCCTCGATCCGGCGGCAGATCCGCTCGGCACCGGCTGGAACATCCTGCAGTCACGCATCGCGATCGGTTCCGGTGGCTGGCAGGGGCGCGGCTGGGGGCAGGGCACCCAGGCCACGCTGGATTTCCTGCCCGAGTACACGACCGACTTCGCGTTTTCGGTGCTGGCCGAGGAATTCGGCTGGATCGGTGTGGCGACGCTGTTCGCGTTGTACCTGTTCGTGGTCGGACGCTGCCTGTGGATCGCAGTGCACGCACGCGACACGCATGCACGGTTGCTGGCCGGCAGCCTGGGGTTGGCGTTCTTCGTCTATGTACTGGTCAATGGTGGAATGATTTCCGGCCTGCTGCCGGTGGTGGGCATCCCGATGCCGTTGATCAGCTATGGCGGGACATCGGCGGTCTCGCTGTTGGCTGGCATCGGACTGGTGATGGCGGTACGTGGGCACCGGCCCGTGCACGGGGGATAGGTTTCCAGCCAACGGCGCAGCCCCTCGTGGGTGGTGTCTGGGTGGTCGCGGAAAGCCGGATTGCTGAGGGCTGGCCGGGTGGGTGGGCAGTGCGGGGACGCCGTGAACCCATCCATGGGGGCTTGGCCGCGGCATCCATGCCGCGGACACCCCGCACTGCCCACCCACCCGGCCGCTGACAGTTCACGGGTGTTCTCCATCCACGGAGAAGAAAAAGAAGATCAAAGGCAAAAGCAGCTTGGCCGGTTGCTTCATTGCTTCCTGTAGAGCCGAGCCATGCTCGGCTCACGAGCAAGCGCAGCGCCGCGACCCGCTTTTGAATTTTCTTTTCTTCTCCGTGGGGGAACGCGCTCGGAACCTGTCCGTGGCCGGGTAGATGGGCTGCGCAGGGGCGTGAGCCGCATGGATGCGGCGACCGAGCTTACATGGACGTACTTGCAGCGCCCCCTGCGCAGCCCATCTACCCGGCCCCACCCGTGAATTGCTTCTCGCGGGCACCCACGAGGGGCTGCGCCGTTGGCTGGAAACGTCCTGACTCTGCGCAACGCTCGTTGTGGAAGCGTTCTCAGAACGATGCACGACAGCACGCCCGCTGACCAAAGTCCGGAAAAAGCGTTAGCTGGTTCACACTTTTACAGCGCGTTGATCTTGATCAATGGACTTGTCGTAATCGGCCTGCACAATGGCGGCCCGTTCGGCACGGCGCGCCGTCAATCGTTGCAGCGCGAGGGGGCGTCGGGCGGGAAGCAGTACTGATCCAACGGGTACAGGGAGCGCGGGGAACTGCCACTGGGGAGCGGCAGCCGCGCAGGTACCGACCGGATCCGGTCGCCGGTTGCGTCTGCGGGGATGGGGGCGCAACCGGCAACCTCTATCTGAATGGGGGAGCACGATCACGACGTCTTCACATTTCCCGATGAACGTGGGCAAATCGTTGTGATTCATGGTGTTAGGGGTTTTAATTCATCCATGACCTGCTAACCTGCGACGATGATTCGACGCACTCTGGCCTGCATGCTCACCCTCGGCCTGGTCGCCTGCGCGACCCAGCCGAAGTCCCCACCGTCTTCGCCCCAGGCCAGCAGTACGCCGCGCCAGCCCGCCGCCAAGTCCCATGGCCCGGCCGAGGCCGCGCCCGAAGCCGCCGCTGCCACCGCGCCGCCGGTCGATCTCACCCCGGTGCCGTTCGAGGTTGCACGGGCCCGCTTCATTGCCGATACCGCCAAGCGCTATGGTCTGAAGCCGGAGCAGATCAGCAGCGTGCTCGACCAGGCGCAGGTGCGCCAGCCGATCATCGCCGCGATGTCGCGCCCGGCCGAACGGGTCAAACCGTGGAATGAATACCGGCCAATGTTCATCAGCAAGGCACGCATCGATGGCGGCCGCGCGTTCCTGGCCCAGCATCGCGCCGAACTGGATCGCGTGCAGCAGCGCACCGGTGTGCCGGCCGAAGTGATCGTGGCGATCATCGGTGTGGAAACCAGCTACGGCAAGAATGCCGGCAGCCACCGCGTGCTCGATGCGCTGTACACGCTGGCCTTCTATTACCCGCGCAGCGGCGACCCGGCCAAGCTGGAACGCGAAGTACGCCGCGAGCTGTTCTTCCGCGATGAGCTGGCCAAGCTGTTCGAGCTGGGCCGCGAAGAAAAACTGGACATCACCACGCTCAAGGGCAGTTATGCCGGTGCGATGGGCATGGGCCAGTTCATGCCGTCCAGCTATCTGGATTACGCAGTGGACGGTAATGGCGACGGTCGTCGCGACCTGTTTACCAGCTACGACGACGTGTTCTCGTCCATCGCCAACTACTTCGTGAAGAAGGGCGGCTGGGTGCGTGGCGGGCAGGTGGCGGTGCCGGCGACGCTGGCGCCGGGCCGCGAGGAGTTCAATCCGACCGAATGGATGCCGACCTGGTCGATGGCCGACCTGGCGCAGCGCGGCTACCAGCCGAGCGCGCCGGTGCAGCCGGGCGCCACCGCCACTCCGATCACGCTTGAAGGCAGCACCGGCAAGCAGTACTGGCTGGGCTTCCAGAACTACTACGCGATCACCCGCTACAACCTCTCAAAGATGTACGCGATGGCCGTGTTCCAGTTGTCCCAGGCCATCGCCGGACAGGAGCTGCCCCCGGTATGAACATCAGATGGCTGGTCCCAGGCTTGATCGTCCTCGCGCTGGCGGCCTGCAGCAGCGCGCCGAAGAAGCCGGCCACGGCCGGCCATGGTGGCAAGTCCGGCGGCACGCTGGTACAGGGCCGGGGTTCGCGCCCGGCACACTGCCCGGAAGGCTCGCCCTACGCAGCGGCCAAGGAAGACCTGAGCACCCGCGGCAACTACACCGCCGGTGGCCTGTACAAGCCGGGCGTGCGTGACAGCACGCCGGACTACATTCCCAATGTGGCCTGCATTCCCGAGCCGGAAGTGACTGCCGAGGAACGCTCGGCAATCGGCAACAAGACCCCGTACGTGGTGCTGGGCAAGTCCTACAAGGTGCTCGACGACACCCGCAACTATGTCGAACGCGGCACCGCGTCGTACTACGGCGCCAAGTTCCACGGCCGCCTGACCTCCAACCGCGAGGTCTACGATATGTACCAGTTCACCGCCGCGCACAAGACGCTGCCGCTGCCCAGCTTCGCCCGCGTGACCAACCTGGACAACGGCGAATCGGTGATCGTGCGCGTCAACGACCGCGGCCCGTTCCACGATGGCCGCGTGGTTGATCTCAGCTATGCCGCCGCCGTGCGCCTGGGCATCACCCAGCGCGGCACCGGCAACGTCGAAGTGCGCGCGCTGCAGCCGGGCGAAAGCAACCTGATGGCGCAGAAGCCGTCGCGCCGTGAACGTCGTGCTGCGGAAGCGGCCGCCGCCAGCGCTGTAGCCAGTGCGCGCCCGGCACCGACCGCACGTGCCGCCGCCGACAGCGACATCGATCGCCTGGTCAAGGGTCTGCCGGCCGATGGCATGCCGGCGCGTGGCCAGCCGGCCACCACCCAGGGCGTGGCCAGCACCGTGCCGGATGTGGCGGTCAGCAGCCTGCCGCCGAGTGCACCGCCGGCGCGCAGCGCCGCACCGGTCGCAGTCGCCAGCACCCCGCCGCGCGCCGTTGCGCCGGCACCGGTCCGCACCGCACCTGCCACCCCCAGCCTGTCGCAACAGGTGGTGGGCGCGGTGATGGTGCAGGTCGCCAGCTTCTCCAACCGCGACAACGCCAACCGTGCGATGGGCCAGCTCAATGCCGCCGGCATTGTCGGCGCGACCATCAGCGACATCGCCGCCGGTGGCCGTACCCTGTTCCGCCTGCGCGTTCCCGCCAGCGACCATGCCAGTGCCGCGGAACTTGTCGGCCGCATCGCCGGTCTGGGCCTGGGTTCGCCGCAGATCGTCAAGGATTGATCCGCCCGGGCCGGTGCTGCCGGCCCATGCTGCCCCGGCCTTACAATGGCCGTTACGTTCCACCCTCCATTCCTGGCCGTCCCCTGGAGCCTGCTGTCCAATGAATTTCCGTTCCGCCGCCACCGCCCTGGCCGCCACCCTGGTGGTGGGCCTGGCTTCCGCCCAGACCCCGCTGCCGACCCCGGCCACGCCGGCACCTGCCGCCGCCGCTGCCGCCCCGGCCACTGTCGCCACTCCGCCGGCCCCGGCACCGAGCGTGTCCAAGGCCTGGGTCCTGATGGATTACGCCACCGGCCAGGTACTGGCTGGCGAGAACGTCCACGAGCAGCTGGCTCCGGCCAGCATCACCAAGGTGATGACGTCCTACGTGATCGCCGCCGAGGTCAAGAACGGCAAGGTCCGTGCGGATGACCAGGTGATGATGAGCGAGCGCGCCTGGCGCGAAGGTGGTGCGGGAACCGACGGCAGCTACAGCGGCTTCCCGGTCAACCAGACTGCACGCCTGGAAGACATGGAAAAGGGCATGGCGATCCAGTCCGGCAACGACGCCGCGATCGCCCTGGCCGAGCACGTGGCCGGCAGCGAAGAGGCCTTTGCGTCGCTGATGAACAGCTACGCCGCCAAGATCGGCATGAAGGACTCGCACTTCGTCAACGCCCATGGCCTGACTGCGCAGGGCCACCACAGCACCGCCTACGACCTGGCGCTGCTGGGCCGCGCGATGGTGCGCGATTACCCGGAAACCTACGCGTACAACAAGATCAAGGAATTCCAGGTCGGCAACATCAAGCAGCCGAACCGCAACCTGCTGCTGTGGCGCGATGGCAGCGTCGATGGCATCAAGACCGGCCACACTTCCGAAGCCGGCTACTGCCTGATGAGCTCGGCCCAGCGTGGCGACCAGCGCCTGATCGCCGTGGTGCTGGGTGGTTCGTCGGAGAAGCAGCGTGCCGACGACAGCCTGGCCCTGTTGAACTGGGGTTTCCGCTTCTTCGAGACCCACCGCCTGTATGAGCCGGGCAAGGCCGTGGCCGAGCACAAGGTCTGGAAGGGCACCACTGACAAGGTGCAGCTGGGCGTGGCCCAGCCGATGCTGGTGAGCGTGCCGCGCGGCCGCTACAACGACCTGAAGCCGAGCATCGACGTGCCCAAGACCCTGGAGGCACCGTTCACCGCCGGCCAGCAGATCGGTACCGTGAAGGTCACCCTGGATGGCAAGGTCATCGCTGAGGCACCGCTGGTGGCCGTGACCGCCGTCGAACAGGCTGGCTTCTTCAAGCGCCTGTGGGACAGCTTCTGGATGTGGTGGGAATCGGAATGATCCACGCCCCGGCGTGGTGAATGGAAAAGGCCGGCGAATGCCGGCCTTTTCGTTTCGGGATGGCGGTTGCGGATGCGGGTAGTGCCGGCCGCTGGCCGGCTCTCCATGAACCCATCCGGATATGCGCGCAGCCGGCCAGCGGCCGGCCTACCATCCAGAGTGCCGACCAACGGTCGGCACCTACCTACAGCGAGCGGCTGATGGTGAAGCTGCCGAACACCGGGGCTTCGCGCTGGCCGTAGAACTCGCGGGTGCTGTGGTAGCGCGCCACCGCGAACTTCCAGCGGCCGTACATCAGCGCCATGCCGTAGCCGCCCTGTGCCACCACGTGGCGCTTGTCCACGCTGTGGCTGCTGCGGAACGTGTTGCCGTCCAGCGTGATGTCGCGGATCACCCACGCCGCATCGGTGGTCACGAACATGTGCCATGACCAGCCATTGGGGCGACCGCCACGGGTCGGCGCCGTGTTCTCACCGGCCGGACGCAACGGCGTGCTGCCGAAATCATCGGGCAGCTTCCAGCCGAAACGCACTTCGCCACCGGCATTGGCCTTGGTTTCCAGGTTGCCGATCGCACCACCGTAGTGGCTGATTGCGTCCCAGCCCCAGCCGCCGGCATTGATGCTGGCATCGGCCGGCCAGCGGCGCATGCGCTCGTGGGTCAGCATGAACAGCGGCTCGTTGTGCAGCTGGTTGTCCCAGCCCTCGAACTTCTTGTCGTTGAGGATGTTGTGCACCGCGTCCTGCACCTGCTTGCCCTGTGCCCACGGGCCGACCACGCCCAGTGTCAGCTGGGTGGTCTGCAGCCGGTCGCCGCTGCGCGCGTTGAAGCCGAAGCTGGCGATCAGCACACCGGCATAGGGGCGGTCATCCTTGATCAGATCGCGGCGGGCCGGATCGGTCGGGGTGAAGATGCCCTGGCCGATGCTGAAGATCATGTTCTGCTGTTCGAACCTGCCGGGGTGCAGGCCTTCCAGGTACTGGTTCACCCAGCGTGCCATGCGCGGCAGGCAGGGGTCGTCGGTGTAGTCGACCAGGTTCGGCGAGACCAGGGTCAGCTGCGCGCCGTTGGTGTACCCCTGGTCCTGGTGGCGGCCACCGAACAGGTCGTTGTCGACGCGGAAGTTGATCTGCGGCGGGTGGTCGCGCATTGCGTCCGGGCCACATTGTTCGGCGGCCTGGGCGGCAAGCGGGAGGGCGGCAGCGAGCAGGCCGGACAGCCCGAGGGCCGTGAGGCGGCGTTGGGAGGGGGGGCTCATGGAGGGGGCGGATTCTTTTGTCGTTTTATGCCGCGACACGGTACCCCCAGGCGGCGGTTGAAACGACTACACGGCGGTCACTTGTCTGTTCCGAAAACAACATTGTCCACCTGACACAATGCGATACGTGAGGTGGGTCGGGATTGCGCGGCCCTGAGGTGGCCGGATCGGACCAAGCGTGTCGTCATCAGTATTTCCAGTCAGCTGCGGTTGTGGTTGGGGCCTTCCATGCCCTATTCTCTGCGCCGACGCCTGGGGGGCGTCGCCAAAGGATTCAGGTCCCAGACCCTTTCTCAACCCATGGATTGTGCTTCGCCGTCGGCGAAGTGCTGGATGACTCATATGAACAAATCGAATTCGCTCGCCCATGTGCTGGCCTGCGCGCTGCTGGGTGCCGGTCTGGTGGCCGTCAGTGCCCCGGCGTCGGCGGGTCTGCGCGACAGCTTCGCCAACAGCCGCACCTCGGCGCAGGAACAGAGCAAGAAGGGCCAGGCCGAGATTCCGGTCTGCACCAAGCCGCTGGGTTCCATCTCGGTGATCGAGCCGGAAGACGTGGTGAACTGGTGGACCGGCCAGCAGTTGCCGGCGCCTTCGAAGCTCATCAAGGTCTTCGTCAACAAATCCAAGTGCTTCACGCTGGTGGACCGTGGCGTCGGCATGGCCGCAGCCCAGGCCGAGCGCGCGCTGGCCAGCGAAGGCCAGCTGCGTGGCCGTTCCAACATCGGCAAGGGCCAGATCCGCGCCGCCGACTACGTGCTGGTGCCGGACCTGATCTCGCAGAACAGCAATGCCAGCGGCAACGCCATTGGTGGCCTGCTGGGCGGCCTGATCGGCGGCAAGGCCGGCGCGGTGGTCGGCGGCCTGAACTTCCGCAGCAAGACCGCGGATGTGACCCTGACCCTGACCGACGTACGCTCTTCCGAGCAGGTGGCCATCGTCGAGGGCAACTCCAAGAAGACCGATCTGGGCTGGGGCGCCGGTGGCGGTCTGTTCGGCGGTGGCGGCATCGGCGCGATGGGCGTCGGTGGCTATGCCAATACCGAAATCGGCCAGGTGATCACCCTGGCTTACCTGCAGGCCTACACCAACATGGTGGCCGAGCTGGGTGGTCTGCCGGCCAATGCCTCGGCGGCCAATGCCGGCCAGGCTGTGACCATGCTCAAGGCCGGCCGCCTGCTGGCCAATGCCAAGGGCACCGGCGCTCCGGTGCGCTCGCTGGAGCCGGGCATGCTGCTGTACCCCACCGGCGTCAAGGAAGGCACCATGTGGGAAGTGGAAGACGAAATGGGCAACAAGGGCTGGGTCAATTCCACCCTGATGGAAACGGCCAAGTAAGCCGCCTGCGTGCCGGTTCCGTGCCGGCACGCGTCGCCTGCCGGACCGGCCTGCAAGGGCCGGCTCCGTCAAGTGCAGAGGCCGGCTGCAACGCAGCGGCTCGCCGATGCTGCTTTTGACTTTGATGAATACTCTTGGGTTTGTTGCCCTGCGGCCCGATAATGGGTCCATGGAAATCAAGTCCGACAACCCCGACCACGGCTTCCAGTTCCCCGGCCAGTTCGAGCTCAGCGCCATGGGCCCGGCCAACCGCGGCCTGGAGCATGAGCTTCCCCGCCTGCTACTGGCTGCCGGCATTGATGTCGTGAATGAACGCATCAGCTGGAAGCATTCGTCCAACGGCAAGTACGTGTCCGTCCGCATCGTGTTCAAGGCCGAGAGCCGCGAACAGTACGACCTGGCCCACCAGGCGCTGCGCGACCACCCGGAAGTGAAGTGGACGCTGTAGCCGACAGCTGCCCGGCCGAAGCCGCCCCGGAAAACCGCGCGCCGCGGCCGGCCGTGGTCCGTGACCTTGGGCGCCAGGCCTATGAGCCGGTGTGGCGTGCCATGCAGCGCTTCACCGACCAGCGCAGCGACGCCGATGCCGACGAGCTGTGGGTGGTCGAGCACGACCCGGTATTCACCCTGGGCCAGGCCGGCAAGGACGAGCACGTGCTGGCGCCGGGCGATATCCCGGTGCTGCACGTGGACCGCGGCGGCCAGGTGACCTATCACGGCCCCGGCCAGATCGTGGTCTATCCGCTGCTGCGCCTGCCGCGGCTGGGCATCGGTGTGCGCGATTACGTGTGCCGCATCGAGCAGGCCATCATCGACACCCTGGCCGAGTGGAACATCGGCGCCGAACGCCGCGAGGGCGCCCCGGGTGTCTACGTCGGTGGCGCGAAGATTGCCGCACTCGGCATCCGCGTGCGCCGCGGCTGCACCTTCCATGGCCTGGCGTTCAACGTGTCCATGGATCTGGAACCTTTCCACCGTATCAACCCCTGTGGCTATCAGGGGTTGCAGGTGACCTCGGTGGTAGACTTGGGCGGCCCCTCCGGGATGAATGCCGTCAAGCCGGTGCTGCTGGACCACCTGGCCCGCCAGTTCGGCCTGCTGTTGCAGCACACGCCGGAACTGCCTGATCTTTCTGCGGCCGTCTGACCGCCCCCCGGAACTGCCATGACTGAAACCACCGCCCGTTCCATTCCCCTGCAGATCGTGCAGGGCGACTCTCCGTCCGCCGCGCCGTTGCAGGCCGGGGTCAAGCAGCTGGGCGGTGACAAGATCAACCGTTCGCCGGTGCAGTTCGCCGACGCGCCGGTGCTGCGCAAGCCGTCCTGGATCCGCGTGCGCATTCCCTCGGGCAATGCCGTGCAGAACCTGAAGGCGAAGCTCCGCGAGAACCGTCTGGTGACCGTGTGCGAGGAAGCCAGCTGCCCGAACATCCACGAGTGCTTCGGTCACGGCACCGCCACCTTCATGATCCTCGGCGAAGTCTGCACGCGCCGCTGCTCGTTCTGCGACGTGGCCCACGGCCGCCCGAAGCCGCCGGATGCCAACGAACCGGCCAGCCTCGGCCAGACCGTGGCCGACATGGGTCTGAAGTACGTGGTGGTGACCAGCGTCGACCGCGATGACCTGCGCGACGGCGGTGCCCAGCACTTCGTCGACTGCATCAGCGCCATCCGCGCGAAGTCGCCGGGTACCCGCATCGAAGTGCTGACCCCGGACTTCCGTGGCAAGGGCCGCATGGAGCGCGCGCTGGAGATCCTGGCGCAGAACCCGCCGGATGTGTTCAACCACAACATCGAAACCGTGCCGGACCTGTACCGCAACGTGCGTCCGGGTGCGGACTACCAGTGGTCGCTGAACCTGCTGAAGAACTTCAAGGCGCAGCATCCGGAGGTGCCGACCAAGAGCGGGATCATGCTGGGCCTGGGCGAAGAGTTCGAGCAGATCAAGGCCACCATGCGCGACCTGCGCGCGCATGACGTGGACATGATCACCATTGGCCAGTACCTGCAGCCGACCGCGCACCACCACCCGGTGCTGAAGTACTGGACCCCCGAGGACTACAAGGCGCTGGAAGACTACGGCTACGAGCTGGGCTTCAGCCACGTGGCCTCCGGCCCGATGGTGCGCTCGTCGTACCACGCCGACGTCCAGGCCAAGGGCGCAGGGGTTTCCTGACACCCTGCCGGTGGGTGGGAGCTGCTTCTCCTGTGGGTGCGGACCGTTGGTCCGCACACCTCTGCCTGCGGTAGAGCCGAGCCCATGCTCGGCTGCTTGCTGCCGGCCAGCCGAGCATGGGCTCGGCTCTACATGCATTCACAATTTGCTACACCGGCCCCGCTAGGCTGGTTTTCCACCGAGCGCAGCCGGGTGACAAACCCGGCAACTTTCGGCACTGTCGTGGTGTCTGAACACCCCGCAGTCTCCCCCTTGGCAAGGCGCCTTCGAGCACGTCAATGAAATTCAAAGCCCCCGCATTCCTGATGGCCCTGGCGCTGGTCGCGCCGCTGGCGCTGGCGGCCAAGGCCGACTCGCCGGCATTGCCCGCCGCGGCAACCGCCGATCAGGTGACCACCTCCAAGCTGGTGTACGGCCTGCTGTCCGACAGCCGTTACGCCTACCGCCCGCGTGCGCTGGACGAGGCCACCTCCAAGGACGTGTTCAAGCGCTACCTGGAGACGCTGGACGGCGGCAAGCAGTACTTCACCCAGACCGACGTGGCGCGCTTCGCGCCGTTCGAAGCCAACATCTCCTCGGCCATCCGTGGCGGCGAGCTGGAGCCGGCGTTCCAGGTGTTCGCGGTCTACAAGCAGCGCGTCGGCGAACGTGTGGCCTATGCGCGCAAGCTGCTCAAGCAGGAGCCGGACTTCACCACCGACGAGCGCTTCGAATACGACCGCAAGAAGGTGCCGTGGGCGGCCAGCAGCGCCGAACTGGATGAGCTGTGGCGCAAATCGGTCAAGAACGACTGGCTGCGCCTGAAGCTGGCCGGCAAGAAGCCGGACGACATCCGCAAGACGCTGGACAAGCGCTATGCCACGCTGGAGAAGTCGGTCAATGAACTGAAGGGCGAAGACGTCTTCCAGTTCTTCATGAATTCGTACACCAGCGCGGTTGATCCGCACACGGATTACTTCACTCCGCGCACCGCCGAGAACTTCAACCAGGCGATGTCGCTGTCGCTGGAAGGCATCGGCGCGCAGCTGCAGCGCCAGGACGACGTGGTGGTGATCCGCGAGATCATCGCCGGTGGTCCGGCCGCGGTGGACGGCACGTTGAAGCCGGGTGACCGCATCGTTGGCGTTGGCCAGGGCAAGTCCGGTCTGGTCGAGGACGTGATCGGCTGGCGCATCGACGATGTCGTGGCCAAGATCCGTGGCGCCAAGGACACCCAGGTCAAGCTGGAATTCATTCCGGCTGCCGAAGGTGCCGACGGCAAGCACCACACCCTGGTGCTGACCCGCCAGAAGGTGCGCCTGGCCGAACAGGCCGCCAAGGGCGAGACCATGACCATTCCGGCCGCCAATGGTGAGCCGGCGCGCAAGATCGGCGTGATCAAGCTGCCGACCTTCTACCAGGACTTCGAAGGACGTCGCCGCAATGCGGCCGACTACGCCTCGGCCACCCGCGACGTGGCCAAATTGCTGGCTGGCTTCAAGAACGACAAGCTGGATGGCGTGGTGCTGGACCTGCGCAACAACGGCGGTGGTTCGCTGGATGAAGCCATCGAACTGACCGGCCTGTTCATCGAGCAGGGCCCGGTGGTGCAGGTGCGTGAGTCCGGTGGCCGCGTCACCGTCAACAGCGACCGCAACCAGGGCGTGGCGTGGGATGGCCCGCTGGCAGTGCTGATCAACCGCGGTTCGGCCTCGGCTTCGGAGATCTTCGCCGGTGCCATCCAGGACTACGGCCGCGGCCTGGTGATCGGTGAGACCAGCTTCGGCAAGGGCACCGTGCAGAACATCGTCGACCTCGACCGTTGGCCGAGTGGCGAGACCCAGCGCTTCGGCCAGGTCAAGCTGACCATTGCCCAGTTCTTCCGCATCAGCGGCAGCAGCACCCAGCACAAGGGTGTGGTGCCGGACCTGGCCTTCCCGGCCAGTGTCGATGCCACCGAATTCGGCGAGAGCACCTACGACAACGCGCTGCCGTGGACCCGCATCGCTGCCGTGCCTCACACCCAGTACGGCAACTTCGCGCCGCTGCTGCCGAAGCTGGAAACCCGCCACGACACCCGCATCGCCACTGACAAGGAGTTCCAGTGGTGGAACGAGGACGTGCAGCAGTTCCGCACCGAGGCCGCGAAGAAGTACATCTCGCTCAACGAGGCCACCCGCCGCGCCGAGCGTGAGCGCCAGGATACCCAGCGCAAGGAGCGCCAGGTGCAGCGCAAGGAACTGGGCCTGGCCCTGGACCCGCTGGCCGATGACAGCAGCGATGACGGCCTGACCGGCAACGAGCGTGACATCGTGAAGGATGCCGCGCGCGAGAAGGCTGCCGAGAAGCGTCCGGACCCGCTGCTGCGCGAGTCGGCCTCGATCCTGGCCGACGCCGTGAACCTGTTGGCCAACGACCGCCCGCTGTCGGCCCAGGTGCTGCCGCAGTCCACTGGCGCCGGTCGCTGGGCGGACTGAGCACACACCCTCATGTGATACCGCAGGGGCCGGCATTGCCGGCCTTCTGCGTAAAAGGGGACGGAGGGGATTAAGTCGTTTGTGGCACAAGCGACTTAATCCCCTCCGTCCCCTTTTATGTGCATGAACCGGGAACAACGTGGGCGGCCGTGTCGACCTGCCGCACACGGCCGCGGGACTACCCTTGGCGGTAACGTCCTCGCAGGAGTACCCATGCGGGCCTCTCGTCTTTCCAGTGCTGTTGTGGCGCTTGGCAGCGCCCTGATCCTGTCGGCCTGTGGTGGCCGCGCCGCCGACAGTACGTTGCTGCGCGAATCCTTCGATTCCGGCGACACGTTCTCGCGTACGGTCGACGGTCGCCCGGGCGACGCCTGCGAAGCGGCGCGGCGCACCCTGCTCAGCCAGGGCTACGCCATCGCCCGTTCCGACGAAGCGCAGGTGGAGGGCAACAAGAACTTCCAGCCGCGCGAAGACGACCACGAGCAGCTGGTGCTGCGCATTTCCTGCGCGCCGCGTGGCAGCCAGACGCTGGTATTCGTCAGCGCGGTGCAGGACCGCTATGCGCTGAAGAAGAGCCCAACGTCAGCCAGTGTCGGCGTCGGTGCGTTGGGCTCGGTGTCGCTGCCGTTCGGCAGCAATGACGACTCGCTGGTGAAAGTGGCCAGCAGCACGGTCACCGATGCCGGGTTCTATCAGCGCTTCTTCCAGCGCCTGCAGCAGTACCTGCCGGCGACTGCAGGCACACCCGCACCACCTCCGGCCGCACCACCGGAACCTGCACCGGCCAGCACGGACCAGCGTTGAGGGTGCGCGCCAGTTTGATCGGCGTGGTTCTGCTGCTGGCGCCTGCGCTGGTCAGCGCGGCCATGGCGCCGGATTGCAGGCAAGGCCTGCTGCAGCGGCTTGGATGGCGCTTCGACGAGGCCATGGTCAGTGCCCCCCAGGTGCACGGCGGTCCGGTATGCGCGCGCGCGTCGCTGGCTGAAGCACAGGCGGCGGGCGATCTGCGCGTGCAGTGGCCGGCCGGAATGCCCGCTGGGGCCCGCCAGGCAGTGCTGCAGGAGCTGCTGGATGACCCTGCGACGGTCTGTGCCTATGCCTTCCAGTTGGGCGCAGCCACGCAACGTGCAGCCTCGGCATTGCAGGCCAACCCCACCTTCCGCTTCTCCGGCCCGCAGCTGGGCTGGATCGGCTTCGGCCTGCAGGGGCCGCGCGCGCAAGGCTGGCAGCGCACGCGCAGTTTCGGCCGCGGCTTCGTGCCCAGTGCAGGCAACAGTCAGGCGCTGCAGGCGTTCTACAGCGGTGCCGTGCGTGCCGAGTGCGGGGTCGGCCGCCAGGTCGCGCAGCTGGCTACGCAACGAGAGCTGTATGGTGATGCCGCGTTCGATACGGAGTTCGCTGCGGATGAGCTGTCGATCGGCACCTTCCTCGCTCTGCATGGGACCGACAGCATCCTGCTCGGCGCGCATGCCGGCGATTTCTTCGCTGATGGCAAGGCGGTGCGTACCTCGGCGATGGGGCGGCAGGCGTTCGTCGGCGTGCCCGGTTTCATCGAACATGTGTACGACAAGGGCACGCTGGACGACCTGAGCAACCAGGCCGAGAACTTCGTGGTGGTCGATGTGGGAGCGGACGCTGCGCAGGCGCTGGCGATGCACGGTGGACTGGCCTGGTACGACCAGCGCAATGTCGAACTATGGAAACTCGCGCAGGACTTCCCGCGTATCGGCCAGCGCTACTTCGAGCGCCTGCTGTTCGAGCGCGATCCGGACCTTCGTGCACGGCTGGAACCGCGCTACCACGCCACGCTGATACGCATGGACCAGCTGCTGGACGATCCGTTCTACCAGCAGTTCGTGATCTATGTGCACCCACGCGGTATACGTCCCATCGGCTACCACGTCGCCCGCCTGCTTGATCGCAACCCACGAACGCCGTTTTCGATCGACCTGGCGGTGCACAATCTGCATACCACGCTCTACCGGCGTTGGCGCGAGGCGCAGCTGCGCCACTGCGCGGCTACCGGCAGGCCAGGCAGCCTGACCCTAGACCCCAACTGAAGGTGAAACAATGGACATTGCAATGATCGGCCTCGGCCGCATGGGCGCCAATATGGCCCAGCGCCTGCATCGCGGCGGCCACCGCGTGGTTGGCTACGACCCGGGCGAAGGCGCCCGCCAGCGCGCCGCCGAGGCCGGCCTGGACGTGGTCGATTCGCTGGCAGCTGCCGTGGCGGCGCTGCCGGTACCGCGCGTGGTGTGGCTGATGGTGCCGGCCGGCGAAACCGTCGACCAGACGCTGGGCCAGCTGACCCCGCACCTGGCCGAGGGTGACATCGTCATCGACGGCGGCAACTCCAACTACCAGGACTCGATCCGTCGTGCGAAAGCGCTGTCCGAGGACGACCTGGGCTATGTCGACTGCGGCACCAGCGGTGGCGTGTGGGGCCTGCAAGAAGGCTACAGCCTGATGGTCGGTGGTGAAGCCGCGGTGGTGGAGCAGATCGCACCGCTGCTGCGCACGCTGGCACCGGCCGAAGACCGTGGCTGGGGTCGTGTCGGCCCGTCCGGCGCTGGCCACTTCACCAAGATGGTCCACAACGGCATCGAGTACGGAATGATGCAGGCCTACGCCGAAGGCTTCGCGCTGATGGAGCGCAAGCAGGAGATGGAACTGGACCTGGCCCAGGTGGCCGAAGTCTGGCGCCACGGCAGCGTGGTGCGTTCGTGGCTGCTGGACCTGAGCACCGAAGCGCTCAAGCGCAATCCCTCGCTGGATGGCATTGCGCCGTATGTGGAGGATTCCGGCGAAGGCCGCTGGACCGTTGCCGAAGCGATTGCCCTGGACGTGCCCGCGCCGGTGATCACCCTGTCGCTGCTGGAACGCCTGCGCTCGCGCGAATCCAATTCGTTCACCGACCGCCTGCTGTCGGCGATGCGCAACGAATTCGGCGGCCACGCCATCAAGAAGTCGTAAGCACTGCGGTGGGGTCAGAGCCCTTCGGCGTTGCCGAAGGGATCCGACCCCAGGCAGATCGGGGTCGGATCCTTTTCCGGGGGAAAAGACTCTGACCTCACAAAAGCAGTCGAGCATGGCTCGACGCTACAAAATCCGTCTCCGATCGTTTCCACGTCGATGTGTCGACCAAGGTCGACACCTACCGTCGGGCGCGGGAATCTGTCGAAGGCGGGGCGGGGCGGGGCGGGGCGGGGCGGACCCACCCCGCCATCCACGGAACGCCCGCTTTTGACGTTGCCGTTGCCGTTGATTCGGCAGGTGCAGGGCGCAGCCCTGCCGATCACCCCAACGCGATTCGCCGCCCTTCGCGCGCGCTGTCCATGCCGGCCTGCAGCAGCCGCATCAGCTGCAATGCCTGCACCACGCTGACCGTCGCTTCACCGTCGCCATGCATCGACGCTGCGAACTGCACATACAACCGACGATAGTCGCCGGGCAGGTTGTCGACGGTGCTGCGCAGAACATTGTCTTCGTCATCGCAACGCACCAGTTCGCCATGCCGCGGATCGATGCCCCAGCCCGGCGCACCAGGTGCCACACCGCGGCGCAGCTGCGCCTCCTGCACGTCCAGGCCGTGCTTGATCCAGCTGGCCTTGCTGCCATGCACGCTGAAGTGTGGCGTCTGTGCTGCGACCAGCGAACCGGAATGGATGATCGCGCGATGCCGCGGGTAGTGCAGTACTGCGTGGAAGTAGTCGATGCCGCTGCCGCCTTCGCGCTGCACGGCCAGATCGGCATCGATGGCCTCGGGCCAGCCGAACAGCACCAGCATCTGGTCCAGCAGGTGCGGGCCGAGGTCGTACCACAGGCCACTGCCCGGGCCGTCCTGCTCACGCCAGCGCTCACGCACCTGTGGCCGGTAGCGGTCGAAGTGTGCGTGGCATTCGGCCACGTCGCCGAGCGTGCCTTCGGCCAGCAGTGCCTGCAGGGTGAGGAAATCCGAATCGAAGCGCCGGTTCTGGAACACCGTAGCGATGCGTCCGGCCTTGCGCGCGGCCGCCAGCACCGTTTCCGCTTCGGCCACATCCAGTGCGAACGGCTTGTCGACCAGCACGTGTTTGCCAGCGGCCAGTGCGGCAACTGCCAGCGGCGCATGCTGTTCGTTCGGTGTGGCGATCACCACCGCATCCACTGCTGGATCGTCGAACACCTCCTGCGGCGTGGCGCGTACGTGTACGTCGCTGAACGCGCGCAGCAGGGTGTCGCGTTGCGAACTGACAATGCTGTGCAGCACCAGCCCGGGGGTGTGCTGGATCAGCGGTGCATGGAAGACGCGTCCGGCGAGGCCATAACCGATCAGGGCCAGTTGCAGGTCGGGGCGCATGGCAGAGCTCCGGCAGTGGGAAGGGCAGGGTAAACGACGGGTGCTGGCAGGCCAAAACTGAACCGTTGCCGTTGGAAACGGTTCGATTCACGGCGGCATGACCGCAACGCCACGCCTGCTCTACGGCGGCTTGTCCAGACTGGCAGCACATCCCGAAGGAGTACGACACGATGAGCAATACCACCCGCACGCTGATTGCTTCCACCCTGACGCTGGGCCTGGCGCTGTCCTCCTCGGCCGCATTCGCCAAGGACCCGGCCGCGAAGAGCCCGCCGACCAGCACCCATCCGGCGACCCATGCCGATCGCCATGACTCCAACGAGCCGGTAACCGATACCTGGATCACCACCAAGGTGAAGGCCGATCTGCTGGCCAGCAGCAACGTTCCGGGCACTGAAATCAAGGTGGAAACCGTGAATGGCGTGGTCAGCCTGAGCGGTGCCGTGGCCAGCCAGGCCGAGAAGGACAAGGCGGTCACCACCGCCAAGGGCATCAAGGGCGTGACCCGCGTCGATGCCGCTGCATTGAAGGTCAGCGCTGCTGCCAAGCGCTGACCCCGGTGGGCGCCCCGGCATGGGGCGCCCGCTGCTATGTAGAGCCGAGCCCATGCTCGGCTGCCTTTGGGTTCCAGCCGAGCGTGGGCTCGGTTCTACCGTAGGATTTCCGTAACCCGTTCAGCCAACCAGTCTGGAAACCCCAGACTTGTGACCGCCTGCGCTATATTGCCGGTTCCGCCGCAACCGGGCTCGTCCCGGACAACGCTTCGCGGCTGTGCTGACGAGGAACTATGGCGCTGGTTTTCAGTGACGACATCTGGGACCGTTGGCGGTTGCCGGCCCTGGCGCTGGCCGCTGCCGCGATCATCGTGGTGCCGTGGTTGACCCTGCGCAAACTGCAGCAGGACAACGAACAAGCGATGGCCTGGGTCAACCATACCCAGGCCGTCGGCGTGGCTCTACAACAGCTTCAGGCCGACGTACGCGATGTCGAGTCGGCGGCGCTGACGCTGTCCAAGGGTGTGGATGCCCCGGGGCTGCGCGAGCGCATGGCCAAGGCCAACGACATTCCCGGACGCCTGGCCGAACTGGGCCGGATGACTCGCGACAATCCTGACCAGCTGATCCGCATCGGCCGTATCGAGTCGATGCTGGAAGGCCGCATGGCGCTTGCCCGCGAACTGGCAAAGTCCGAGCCCAACAGTGATCAGCGTGAACTGGTGCAGGATCTGAGCACGCGCTATCCGATCCGTGGCCTGGTGGAAGAACTGCAGGCCAGCGAGCAGAAGCTGCTGACGCTGCGTGCCGAGCAGGCTGCGCGGCAGCGCAAGCAGACCGAGCTGGTGTCGTGGACTTCGCTGGTGGTCCAGCTGGCGCTGCTTGGCCTGGTGTTGTGGCTGCTGCAGCGGCAGATCGGCCGTCGCCTGCACGCCGAACGACAATCGCTGCGCTCGGCCGCGCGCGCGGCCTCGGTGCTGCAGACCGTGCGCGAACCGATCGTGCTGCTTGATCGTGACCTGCGCGTCCAGTTGCACAATCCGGCCTTCGCCGAGCTGTATGGATTGCAGGACGAACGTGCCGATGGCCTGTTGCTGGAATCCGTTGGCGATGGTGCATGGAAGGACGCGGTGGTGCGCCAGCGGTTGTCCGACGTGCTGTCGCGCGGTCGCGAACTGTGGGACTTCGAGCACGAGCAGCGCACCGCCGATGGCATGGCGCGCTACATGCTGCTCAATGCGCGGCGCATGCCGCTGCCCGACACCGATGACGAAGTGGTGCTGCTGACCGTCAGCGACGTCACCATGCAACGTGCGGTTCAGCTGCGCGTGGAGGAACTGAACCGCCAGCTGGAAGGCAAGGTCGCGCAGGTGTCCGAAGTCAACCGCGAGCTGGAGGCCTTCAGCTACTCGGTCTCGCACGACCTGCGCGCACCGCTGCGCCACGTCGCCGGATTCTCCGACAAGCTGTCGCGCCACCTCGGCGACGCCGCCGATGACAAGAGCCGCCACTACCTGGAAGTGATCTCCAGTTCGGCGCGGCGCATGGCGGCATTGATCGACGATCTGCTGGTCTACTCGCGGCTGGGCCGTGCGGCGATGCGTCAGCAGGCGGTGGACATGCAGTCGCTGGTGGCCGATACCCGCGCCATGCTTGATTCCAACCTGCAGGCCGAGGCCGAAAGCGCTGGCCACGCGCACCAGGTGGAGTGGAGCATCGCGCCGCTGCCGATCGTGGTGGGTGACGAGAACATGATCCGCCAGGTCTGGCTGAACCTGCTCGGCAACGCGGTGAAGTACTCGGGCAACCGCGAACCGGCGAAGATCCGCGTGGATTACCAGCCGCAGCCTGACGGCGGTCATCAGTTCACGGTCAGCGACAATGGTGCAGGCTTTGACATGGCCTACGCCGGCAAGCTGTTTGGAGTCTTCCAGCGCCTGCACAAGGCCAGTGACTACCCGGGTACCGGCATCGGCCTGGCCAGTGTGCGTCGCGTGCTCACCCGTCATGGCGGCCGTATCTGGGCCGAGGCTGAACCGGATGTCGGCGCCACCTTCCACTTCTACCTGCCTCCCGCGATCGATGCGGACAAACAAGGGCCTTCTGCATGACCACTCTGCGCACCATTCTTCTCGCCGAAGACAGCCCGGCTGATGCCGAAATGGCGATCGACGCCCTGGAAGAGGCGCGTCTGGCCAATCCCATCGTGCACGTCGAGGATGGCGTGGAAGTGATGGATTACCTGTTGCGCCGCGGTGCTTTCGCCAACCGCGAGGAAGGCCTGCCGGCGGTGCTGCTGCTGGACATCAAGATGCCGCGCATGGATGGCCTGGAAGTGCTGCGGCAGATCCGCGAGCACGAAGAGCTCAAGCGCCTGCCGGTGGTGATCCTGTCGTCCTCGCGCGAGGAAAGCGACCTGGCCCGCAGCTGGGACATGGGCGTGAACGCCTATGTGGTCAAGCCGGTGGACGTGGACCAGTTCTTCGGCGCGGTGCAGACCCTGGGCAAGTTCTGGGCGTTGATCAACCAGGCACCGGAACTCGAGTGAGCCCATGCCCCTGACCGGTCCCGCCCTGGGGGCGCTGCGCATCCTGCTGGTGGAGGACTCACCGGAAGATGCCGAGCTGATGTCCGAACAGATGCTCGATGCGGGCCTGGAAGCCCGTTTCGAGCGCGTCGAAAGCGAGGCCGAACTGCGCCAGGCACTGGTCGCGTTCCAGCCGGACATCGTGCTGTCCGACCTGAGCATGCCGGGGTTCTCCGGTGACGACGCGCTGCGCATCGTGCGCGAGACCTCACCGGAAGTGCCCTTCATCTTCGTCTCCGGCACCATGGGTGAGGAGAACGCGGTGGCGGCGCTGCAGAAGGGCGCCAACGATTACATCATCAAGCACCTGCCGGCGCGCCTGCCGTCGGCGGTGGCGCGTGCGATCCGCGATGCCCGCAGCGCCATAGAGCGCGCACGGGTGGAAACCGAACTGATGCGCGCACAGCGTCTGGAAAGCCTGTCGCTGCTCGCAGCCGGCCTCAGCCACGACCTGCGCAACATCCTGCAGCCGCTGCTGATCATGCCGGACCTGCTGAAGGCGCGTACCGAAGATCCGCAGCTGCACCATCTGGCCGATGTCATTGCCGAGTGCGGCCGCCGCGGCCACGAGATGGCCGAATCGATGCTGTCGTTCGTGCGCGGCTCGCGCAAGCCGAGCGAGCGCATCGAGATCGATGGCCTGTTCGATGCGGTCGCGCTGCTGTTGCGCAGCAACGTGCCCGACGCCGTGCGCCTGGAACTGCAGGTGCAGGACGAAGGCCTGGTGGTCGATGCCAACTACACTGAACTGCAGCAGGTGATGCTGAACCTGGCGCTCAACGCGATCCAGGCGATGCCCAACGGCGGTCGCCTGAGCCTGACCGCCAGCCATGCCGGACAGCGCGATGGCGTGGACTGGATGCACATCCGGGTCGCCGACGAAGGCATCGGCATGGATGCGGACACGCTGTCGCATCTGTTCAATCCCTTCTTCACCACCAAGGCCGACGGCACCGGGCTGGGGCTGATTTCCTGCAAGCGCATTGTTGAAGGCGCCGGCGGCAGCATCCACGTCAGCAGCCAGCCGGGGCAGGGCACCTGCTTCGAGCTGCGTTTGCCGATGCACGACGCCATCGATGGCAGCGAGCCGATCGAGCAGCTGGTGGCACTGGGCAGCGGCCAGTCGATCCTGGTGGTCGATGGTGAGGCCACGCGCCTTTCGCTGCTGGGCAATGCGCTGTCCAGCCAGGGTTACCAGCTGCAGCTGGCGTCCGACGGCCCGGCCGCACTGCGCTGGATGCAGCAGGAGGCGTTGCCGGCACTGGTGATCGCCGACGCCGGCTCCAAGCTGCTGCCGGCCAGCCAGTTGCTGGGCGAGATGGCAGCACTGGGCTATCGCGGCCCGGCGCTGGTGTTGGAAGACGCAACGGTGGAGGTAGCGGCCGGTGCATTCCCTGCTGGCGTAGAGGTGCACGTGCTGCGCAAACCGCTGCAGATGCAGCAGGTGTTCCGCGCGGTGGCTGAAGCGCTGGGCTGATGCCGCTGGGGTTCTGTAGAGCCGAGCCCATGCTCGGCTGCTGTTCGCATTGACCTCGACAGCCGAGCATGGGCTCGGCTCTACAGGACGGTTTCCCAGGGGAACCGCGGCAGGGCGTCTACTGCCTGTTCCAGCCGCCGCGACCAGTTCTGATGGATGTCGGCATACAACGCCGAATCCGCGCCCAGCCGCAGTTGTTGGCCGATGCGCAGTTCACCGTCGCGCAGCAGCGCAAGATCGATCGGCAGGCCCACCGACAGGTTGGAACGGATGGTGGAGTCCAGCGAGACGATCGCCGTGCGCGCGGCATCCTCCAGGCGCGTGGCCGGGCTGAGGATGCGGTCGAGGATCGGCTTGCCGTACTTGGACTCACCGATCTGCAGATAGGGCGTCTCCGGCGAGGCGGCGATGGCGTTGCCGAGCGGGTAGATCATGTACAGCCCGGGCCGCTCGCCGGCGATCTGACCGCCGAAGATCAGCGTGGCCTGGGTGTTGACCCCGTCATGGCCATGTTCGCTGTGGCTGCTGTGCACCTGGCTGTCCACCAGCAGCTGGCCGACGTACTCGGCGGCTTCGAACAGATGGGTCATGTCGCGCAGGTTGGGCACGCGCCGTTCGTGGGCATCGCGCCCCAGGCGCGACACCAGCAGTTGGGTGGTGGCCAGGTTGCCGGCCGCCATCAGCACGTAGGCTGCCTGGCCGGGGTACTCGAACACGTGCAGCTTGCGGTGCACGCGCACATCGTCCAGCGAGGCATTGGTCCGGGTGTCGGCAGCGAAGACCAGGCCCTCGTCCACCTCGATTCCAACGCAATAGGTCATGTCGGTGCCCTATCATGTGCGTCCCGGATTGTAGGCAGGCCGCCGTGACGACGGCATGTCCACGCCCCCCCAAGTGCCGTCACCTGAACGCATGACCACCGTGCTCCTGAGCCTGGGCAGCAACGTCCAGCCCCGCCGCTACCTCCACGCCGCGGTGACGGCCCTGCGCGAGCGCTTCGGCGCGCTGCAGGTATCGCCGGCCTACCGTACCGCCGCGGTCGGCTTCGATGGCCCGGCCTTCCTCAACAATGCGGTGGCGATCGAGACCGACCTGCCCCTGCAGGAACTGGACGACTGGCTGCATGCGCTGGAAGACGCGCACGGCCGCGACCGCAGCGGGCCGCGCTTCTCCGACCGGACCCTGGACATCGACGTGGTGTTCTATGGCGACCTGGTGGTTGAAGGCCCCGGCCACCTGCGCATTCCGCGCCCGGAGCTGAAGCATGCCTTCGTGCTGAAGCCGCTGGCCGACATCGCGCCGGACTTCATCGACCCGGTCAGCGGGCTGGACCTGGCTACGCTGTGGCACGCGCACAAGCAGTTTGGCGAGGCGTTCGAGGTGGTGGACCTTGAGTGATGGGGTCAGATCCCTTTTCCCGCCGGGAAAAGGGATCTGACCCCGTTGTGGATCCCGGCAGCGCCTCAACTTACCGTGCGGCCGCCATCCACGCGCAGGGTGTGGCCGGTGACGAAGCTGGCTTCGGCCACCAGCCAGTAGACCGCCTCGGCGATCTCCTCGACCGTGCCGATCCGTGCCAGCGGCGTGCGCGCCAGCAGCGCCTCGCGGGCGAAATCATCCTTGCCCTGTTCCGGCCACAGGATCGCACCCGGCGCTACCGCATTCACCCGAACCTTCGGCGCCAGCTCCAGCGCCAGCGAGCGGGTGGCCATCTCCAGCGCGGCCTTGGCCATCGTGTAGGCGATGTGGTCGCGCATCGGGTCGGTGCCGTGCAGGTCGGTCAGGTTGACGATGCAGCCCTGCTGGCGGCGCAGGTAGGGCGCCGCCGCCTGTGACAGCAGCAGCGGCGCGCGCGCGTTGACCGCGTACAACTCGTCCATTGCCTCGGCGGTGACCTGGCCAAGCGGGGTGGGGAAGAAGTTGGAGGCGTTGTTGACCAGCGCGTCCAGTCGCCCGAAGTGGGTAACGGCCTGTTCCACCAGGTCGGCCAGGGCGTCGGCGTCACGCAGGTCGGCCTGCAGGGCCAGCACGCTGCCCGGGCGCACGTTGTCGAAATCGAACGCGGCCTGCTGCAGCTCGGCACTGGAGGTGTTGGCGTGCAGCACCACCGACCAGCCGCAGGCGTGGAACTGGCGGGCAATGGCCGCACCGATCCGGCGCGCGCTGCCGGTGATCAGGACCACGGGGTGGGTGTCGCTCATCGAGGGTCCTCCAAGGCTCGGCTATCCTGTGCACTATTGTCACCGCATTCGAAGACGCCATGCAGCCCACCTTCCCCCTGCCCGAAGCCGATGCCCTGGCCCACAGCGACCAGCTGGCCGCCGCCCTGCGCGCCGAAATCCTTGCGCAGGGCGGGGCGATGCCGTTCTCGCGCTTCATGGAGCTGTGCCTGTATACCCCCGGCTGGGGCTATTACAGCGCCGGCGCCAGCAAGTTCGGTGGCAGCGGTGACTTCACCACTGCGCCCGAGCTCGGCAGCCTGTTCGCCGGCAGCGTGGCCAATGCGCTGGCGCCGGTGTTCGCCCAGCTGGGAGCACAGGCGCGCATGCTGGAGCTGGGCGGCGGTACCGGTGCATTTGCCGAGGCGGTGCTGCTGCGCCTGGCCGAGCTCGACGCGCTGCCCTCGCGATACGCCATCCTTGAACCCAGCGCCGACCTGCGCGAGCGCCAGCAGCAGCGCCTGCAGCAGAACCTGCCGGCCGAACTGGCTGCGCGCGTGGACTGGGTCGACCGCCCGTTCGAAGAGGACTGGGAAGGCGTGGTGTTCGCCAATGAAGTGATCGACGCACTGCCGACCCCGCGCTTCCTGATCCGGGATGGCGAGGTTTATGAGGAAACCGTCGAGCTGGATGCCGAAGGCAACTTCATCCGAGGCGCGCAGCCGGCCGATATCCTGCTCAACGGTGCGGTGCGCCATATCGAGCGCTATCTGGAAAAGCCCTTCGCCGAGGGCTACCGCTCCGAGGTGCTGCCGCAGCTGCCGTACTGGCTGCAGGCGGTGGCCGGCGGCCTGCAGCGTGGCGCGATGCTGTTCGTCGATTACGGTTACAACCGCGGCGAGTTCTACCAGCACGACCGTGACGATGGCACCGTGCGTGCGTTCTACCGACACCACGTGCACAACGACGTACATCGCTGGCCGGGCCTGCAGGACATCACCGCGTCGGTGGATTTCACCGCGATGGCCGAGGCCGGCATGCACGGCGGTTTCGAGCTGGCCGGCTACTGCAGCCAGGCCAGTTTCCTGCTCGGCAACGGCCTGGACCAGGTGCTGCTGCTGGCCGAGGAGCGTACTGACGAAGTCGGCCGCATCCAGCTGCGCGACCAGGTGAAGAAGCTGACCCTGCCGACGGAGATGGGCGAGCGCTTCCAGGCCATCGGCCTGCAGCGTGGCGTCGATTTCGAACCGGCCTTCGAGCTGGGTGACCTGAGCTGGCGCCTGTGAGCGAGGTGTTGCCGGTGATCAAGCCGCTGCGGCGGCCGCGGTCGTGGGCCACGTTGTGGGCGACGGCGGTACTGCTGGTGATCGTGGTCTGCCTGATCCCGCCACCGCCGATTCCGTTGCCGGAAAACAGCGACAAGGGCGAACACTTCCTCGCCTATTTCATCCTGGCCGGCAGCGCTGTGCAGCTGTTCCGTCGGGGCCGCCCGCTGCTGTGGGTGGGCGTGGGCCTGGTGCTGATGGGCATCGGCATCGAGTTCGCGCAGGGCGCGCTGACCAGCAACCGCACCGCCGACCCGATGGATGCGCTCGCCAACACGATTGGCGTGCTGGCCGGCATGGCTACGGCACTGACCCCGCTGCGTGACCTGCTGCTGCGCTGGCGCGGGTGAGGTTCCTGTAGAGCCGAGCCCATGCTCGGCTTTCCGGTTGAAAAGCAGCCGAGCATGGGCTCGGCTCTACAGTAGATCCACGCCATGCGTGGATCCGGCCGCAAAGCGCCAACCAAGGTTGGCACCTACCTGAGCGTGACCTCATCCAGCACCCACATCGCCGGGCGCGTATCGCCGGTGAAGTTGATGCACAGGTCACCGGTGCCCTGTGTACCCTTCGGCAGCGCTGCACGCAGCGTCACGAAGCCATCGGCATCGGGCTTGGCCGGCAGCGCTACTTCGACGAGCACCTTGCCGCTGCAGTCGCCGCGACGCACCTGCATCTCGCCGTGCGCACGCCTGGCCTTCTCGAAGCGACGCTTGGGTTCGTCATGGGCCAGCTGGAAGTAGTACGGAATGCGGCCCGCACGTACCTCAACACTGCCGACGCCATCCAGCTGCGCCTGCGGCCAGCGCCAGCACGGCTGGAAGATGTCCACGTTGAACACCGCACGGGCGCCTTCGCGCGGGCCATCATCTTCCAGGCGCAGCACAAGGCCCTTCTTGCCCACGCAGCTGAGCAGCTCATCGCTGCGGCGGCTGAGCAGGGACTGCGCGGTGAACGCGGCGATGGTCGGCTTCGCGGCCAGCATCTGGCCCTGGTAGAACGCGGCGGCCTGCACGGTGGCGGGTAGCGTCGCGGTCAATGGCTGCTGGTACAGCGGCGACTGCGCGCTCAACGCCTGGCCATCGGTGCTGTAACGCACTTCATAGCCCAGCGGATTGGCCAGCGACACGGTCACGGTGTTCTTCGCGCGATCATCGGTGTAGTCCACGCCCACTTCGAACGGGGTCTGCGCGTAGGCCAGGCCCCAGGCACGGTAGCGCTGCAGTTGTGCGGGCAGGCGTGCGAGGAAATCGCGGAAGTCGCGATGCTCCGGCGTGCTCCAACCGGTCTCGGCCACTGCAGCCAGGCGCGGGAATAGGTTGTGCTGCAGGCGTGCATAGCTGCGCGTGTGCTCGGTGAACATGTTGGCCTGCAGGCCGAGGATATGGCCGCGCTTGTCGGCGGCCAGTTCGGCCGGCACCGGTTCGAAGTTGTAGAGCTTGCCGAGGTTGACCTGGGTCGGGCGGCCCGGCGGTTCATTCGGCGAGGCCGTCTGCAGGTAATCCAGATAGAGGTAGCCGACCGGCGACATGATCACGTCATGGCCGGCACTGGCGGCGGCCAGGCCACCTTCGGTGCCCTGCCAGGACATCACCGTGGCCTGCGGCGGCAGACCCCCTTCGAGGATTTCGTCCCAGCCGATCAGGCGCCGGTCGTGTTCCTCCAGGAAGGTCTCCAGGCGCTTGATGATGTGGCTCTGCATGGCCATCTCATTCTTGATGCCCAGTGCACGCATGCGCTGCTGCACCTGCTTCGAGGCTTCCCACTGATCCTTGACCGCCTCGTCGCCGCCCACGTGGACGTACCTGGCGGGGAACAGTGCGATCACTTCCTCCAGCACGTTCTCCAGGAAGGTGACGGTGCTGTCTTCCACATTGAACAGGTTCGGGAACACGCCCCATTCGCTGATCGGCTTCAGCGGGGTGTTGACCGAACCCAGTTCCGGGTATGCGGCAATCGCAGCGGTGGCATGGCCGGGTACGTCGATTTCTGGAATGACCTGGATATGCAGCGCGGCGGCATAGGCGATCACCTCGCGGATCTGCTCCTGCGTGTAGAAGCCGCAGTACGGGTGCTCCTGGCCGCTGACCGGATCGATGCCACCGTCGCCGGCCGGCAGGCGGCAGCTGCCCACCTCGGTCAGCTTCGGGTAGCGCTTGATCTCCATGCGCCAGCCCTGGTCATCGGTCAGATGCCAATGGAAGGTATTGAGCTTGTGTGCGGCCATCGCGTCGAGCACACGCTTGATCTCGTCCAGGCTCTGGAAATGCCGCGCCGAGTCGAGCATGAAGCCACGCCAGCTGAAGCGCGGCGCGTCCTGGATCTGCACCGCTGGCAGCACGCCGTTGCTGCCGCCGGTGGCCAGCTGGGCAAGGGTGGTTGCGCCATAGAACAGGCCGGTCTCGTTGCCGGCCTGCACGAGCACGCCCTGCGCGCTGCTTTCCAGCGTGTAGCCCTCACCGCTGTCGCGGAAGGTCGGCACGATCTCGAAACGGATGCCGCCACCGCGGGCCGGTGCCTTGCCCTTGGCCAGTGCAAGGCGCGGTCCGCCGCTGCGGGCCAGCAGATCGGCGAACTGGGTGGCGACCCGTTGTGCAGCTTCACCTTCGGCCTGCAACACGGTATCGGCACGTACGGAAATGCCGCTGCCCTGGCCGGCCTGCACGTTGCCGGGGGCGGGAATCAGCATCAGGCTGCCGGCGCGCAGCTGCGGACCGGGCGCTTCAGCGGCCGGCGTGGGATCGGCGGCGAGTGCCGGCAGTGCCGGCAACAGAGCGAGCAGGCTGCCCAGCAGCACTGTGCTGCGCATCCGGGCGCGGGAAGGCTTGACCATCGGGACGACTCCTTGGAACGGTGCGATGAACGCTATACATGAAAAACGCCGGGCCCGGAATGACCCAGGCCCGGCGTGCGTGCACGACTCGGCGATGTTGCCGCCGCTGGATCAGTACTTGAAGCGGAAGTTGAGGTAGTACTGGCGACCGTTGCTGTAGAACGAGGTCGGAATGGCCGCAGTCTGGTAGTACTTGTAGGTCGGGTTGTTGAGGTTCAGCGCATCGAAGCTGACGCTCAGCCAGTCGGTGGCCTTGTAGCTCAGCGACGCCGACAGAGTGCCGAAGTCATCCTGGTAATACGGGTTGGCGCCGGACAGGCCGATCAGGAACGACGAGCGGCGGGTGTAGCTGAGGCGGGCACCGAAGGTGTCGTTCTCGAAGTAGGCACCCACGTTGTAAGTGTTCTTCGAGGTGCCCAGCAGGTTGTTGGTGCCGTCGGCCCAGGTGTGCGAGGTGCTGCCATCGGCGTAGGTGTAGTTGGCATTGACACCGAAGTACTCGCCGATGGGCTGCTCATACGCCACTTCGAAACCGCGCACCTTGCCGTCGGCATTCTTCGGACGCGAGATGTTGTACTCCTCGAGGCGGTTGGTCAGCTCGCTGAACAGCATCTGCTTCTCGGTGCTGAAGGCCACATAGTCCTTCAGACGCATCGAGTACGCACCCACCGACAGCATGCCGCGCGGCATGAAGTACCACTCCAGGTTGGCGTCGAAGTTGGTCGACACCACCGGCTTCAGCTTCGGGTTGCCGCCGCCACCGGTGCGGTTCAGGTCCGAACCGTAGGAGGACGCGCCCAGTGCCGAGAAGTCCGGCAGGGTCTGGGTCTGCGAGGCTGCCAGGCGCAGCACCAGGTCGTCGCGCAGGTCGTACTTGAAGTTGGCGCTCGGCAGCACGCGGTTGTGCTTGTTCTCGAAGGCTTCGCGGGTCCAGGCACCGAACAGGCTCTTCACGTCCGGCACGGTCGAGCCGATGGCCGCCGCGTAGGTGTCGATGTCCTGCTTGATGTTGACATAGCGCAGGCCGAGGTTGCCGCTCCAGCGATCACCGCTGAAGTTGCCCTGCACGTAGGCGGCGAAGTTCTTCTCGGAAACCTTCCACTCGGCGCCGTAGTTGTGGCGGCCGGTCGGGCCGTCATTGCCGGCCAGCCAGGTGGAGTTGTTGGTCACCGCATCCTTCAGTGCACCCGGGGTGAAGTACCACAGGTCGCGCGGGAAGCTGCCACCGATGCCGTTGGCGAAGCCGCCCGGGAAGTTGGCGGTCGCACCGTTCTTCAGCGCATCCCAGATCGCGCCCGGGGTTGCGCCTTCCGGCGACTTGGCCTCGCGCTTGTGGTCACCGAAGCGGGCACCGAAGTCGATCGAGTTCAGCACGCCGGCGTCGGCGAAGTACTGGTTGAAATCGAGGGTGGCCCACTTTTCCTTGTCGATCGCGGTGACCTGCTGGTTGCCCCAGGTGCCGAAGTCGGTCACGCCGCTCGGGCCGATGTTGCCACCGACGTTCCAGTCGATCGGCGAGCCGTTGCCGTGGGTCGCCCAGGTCGCACCACCACCGCGGGCAAGGTTGACCTCGGCGATGTACTGGCGCGGCGTTTCGCCGGTGCCCTTGGTGCTGCCGGCCTGGAACTTCATGCCCAGGCTGTCGTTGATCTGCCAGTCGGCGTCGAAGGTGATGTAGTTGGTCTTGGCCTTCGACTCGCGGTAGATCATGTCGTACACCGCGTAATCGCGGTCGGCCTGGCCGGCGAAGGTGGCGTTGGACAGCACGCCATCCTTGACGACGTAGCCCGGATTCGGCGCCTGGCCCGGAATCAGGACCTTGTTGCCGTTGGCGTCTTCAACCTCGCGGTCGTTGAGGATGCGGCCGCCCCACAGCATGAAATTGCGGTTGTAGTTGTTCGCCTTCAGTTCCGAGCTGAAGCCTTCCAGGCCCAGGGTCAGGTTGTCCATCGGCTTGAACTGCAGCGAGATCAGGCCGCCCTTGCGCTCGCGGGTCTGTTCGAACAGCGTCGAGCCGAGCAGGCCCGGGGCATAGACGCCGGCCAGGTCCGGGTTGGACTTGGCAACGGTGCCGTTCGGGTCGATCTGGAAGAAGCCACCCGGAATTTCCTGTGCTTCGCGACGCAGCTCGCGCTTCTGGCTGAAGGCCTGCACCATCACGCCGAAGGTGTTGTCGTCGTTCTTGTAGTTGAACAGGGCCGACAGCTGCGGGTCATTGGACTTGGCCTGGTCCGAACGCACCATGCCGATCGAGCCTTCCGCGGTGAGCTGCTTGGAGAACTCCAGCGGCTTGCGGGTGAGGATGTTGACGGTACCGGTGGTGCCGCCGTCCTGCAGCTTGGCCTGCGAGGACTTGTTCACTTCCACCGAGCGCACCAGCTCCGACGGCAGCAGCGAGTAGCTGACGCTGCGGCCGACGTTGTTGCCCTGGCTGAGCACGAACCAGTCGGCCGAGCCGACGGTGTGGCCGTTGATCAGGGTCTGGGTCAGGCTCGGGCTGGTGCCGCGCAGGCTGACACGGTCGGCTTCATCGAAGCCACCTTCGTCGGCGCTGGACGAGCTGATGTTCACGCCCGGCAGGCGCTGCAGGGTGTCGGCCACGTTGTGCGCGGGCAGCTTGCCCACGTCCTCGGCGGTGACCACTTCCACGCGCGCATTGGCTTCGCGCTTGGTGTCCAGCGATTTTTCCATCGAACCACGGATGCCGGTGACCTGCACGGTATCCAGGTCGGTGGCGGTCTGGGGGGCCTGCTGCGCGTGCGCACTGAAGGCGATGCAGCTGACGATGGCGGCCGAAAGCAGGGTCTTGCGGGTGTTCATGATGTCTCTCCTCATCACTCGATTGGATGCCGGCGGCGGTGTTCGATTACGGTTGCAAAGACATGCGCGGGGCGGCGGCGAAGTCCCGTGCGTTGGCGTGCCACGTACTGCGTGCTGCGATTGCGTTGAAGCCTGTTGCGGTGTCAGGCGGCCGACTGCTGCTGCAGGTACCAGCTGGCAGCGCCGACCACGCCCAGCTGGCCGTGTTCGACGACCTTCACCGGGATGCGTGCCAGCGCTTCGCCCATCGGCCCCTTCTGCAGGTAGCGTTCGACGAAGGTGCTGGCATGCAGGTATTCGCGGATCTGCGGCAGGATGCCGCCGGCCAGGTAGACGCCACCGTGGGCGCCGTAGAACAGGGCCATGTCGCCGATGGTGCTGCCGAGCAGGCCGCAGAACACATCCAGCGCCTGGCGCGCGTGCGCATCGGTATCGGCCATGGCGGCGGCAGTGACCGCATCGGGGCTGGCCAGCGTCGGTGCCTGCCCCTGCAGCGCGCACACCGCGCGGTACAGGTTCATCAGGCCCGGGCCGGAGATCGCATGTTCGATCGACACATGGGCGCGGTCGCGCTGCATGTGGCGGACGATGGCCATTTCCAGTTCGGTGCTGGCGGCCAGGGTCGGCTGGCCGGCTTCGGTGGGAAGCACCACCGGGCCATGCGCAGTGGGAATCCACAGTGCCGCACCGAGGCCGGTACCGGGGCCGACCACCAGGGTCGGGCCGCGCGTGGCGGTGTCCGGCCCGCACAGGTGCAGCACGCCGCTGGCGTCTACCTGCGCGGCTGCATAGGCCACAGCTTCGAAGTCGTTGACGATGTAGACCCGCTGCAGGCCGACGTCGGCTTCCACCTGGCGCGCCGACAGCGGCCACGGCAGGTTGGCGGTGATCACCGTGCCGTCCTCGCGGGCGTAGCCGGCGCTGGCGACCACGCAATGCGTGGGCCGCGGGCCTTCGCCGAGGAAGTCGGACAGGATCGCGCTGAGGCCGGCATGGTCGGCATTGCGGTACTTGCGGTACTCCAGCACCTGCACCGGGTGGGCGGCATCACCGCTGGCCTGGACCCGGGCCACGCGCACATGGGTGCCACCGACGTCGGCGGCCAGGAACGAGGGCGCGACTCGGGACAGAACATGGGCCGGGGCGGGGTGGCTGGCGGTCACGCGGGCTCCTGCTGCAGGTGGGGCCGGCCCCGGGATCGGGGGCGGCGATTGGGGCGGAGTCTGTAACCCCGCTGACAACGATGTCAACGAGTTCGTGACACTTTCGTTGCTGCATCGCAACGAATGCGACATGCAGTAAACGTTTACATGGCGTGAGTGCAGGTTTCACGTTGGAACCGTTGCCGCACATAGGCCAAGGCCTCCGGCGCATTCAGCACGATGCGTTGCGATCGGGTTGCGCAGTGCAGCACGAGGTTCACAGGGCTGCGCGTGGAAGTTGACAAACCGCAGCTGTCCATCGAAAGAATGTGACAACGTTGTTCCCAGCCACTCTCCGACGCCGCGTTCTGCGGCCGTCGCCGCAGGAGCCCTCCTGATGTCCGCCGTCCCCGCTGCAAGCGCGCGCCCGAACGTGGCCACCTCCATCGCCATCGTTGGCGTGTTGTTCTTCCTGATCGGCTTCTTTACCTGGCTCAACGGCCCGTTGATCACCTTCGTCAAGTTGGCCTTCGAACTCAGCGAGGTCGGCGCCTTCCTGGTGCTGATGGTGTTCTACCTGTCCTACTTCTTCCTGGCCCTGCCGGCGTCGTGGATCCTGCGCCGCACCGGCATGAAGAAGGGCCTGAGCCTGAGCCTGCTGGTGATGGCCGGTGGTGCCGCGTTGTTCGGCGAGTTCGCCACCCAGCGCTGGTACCCGGGCGCGCTTGGTGGCCTGTTCGTGATCGGCAGCGGCCTGGCCCTGCTGCAGACCGCGATCAACCCCTACATCTCCATCCTCGGCCCGATCGAGACGGCGGCACGCCGCATCGCGCTGATGGGCATCTGCAACAAGATCGCCGGCATGCTCGCCCCGGTGCTGATCGGTACCGTGGTGCTGCATGGCATCGGTGATCTGTCGGCCACGGTGGCCGCTGCCGATGAAGCGACCAAGGCGCAGCTGCTCAACGAATTCGCCGCCAAGATCCATGCGCCGTACCTGGCCATGGCGGGCCTGCTGGTGCTGCTGGCGGTGGCCGTGCTGTTCTCGCCGCTGCCGGAAATCAAGTCGTCCGAAGCCAACGCCACGCCGGTTGCGGCCGGTGCCGCCGAACGGCGCAGCATCTTCCAGTTCCCGCACCTGTGGCTGGGCGTGTTGTGCCTGTTCGTCTACGTGGGCGTGGAGGTGATGGCCGGTGATGCGATCGGTACCTACGGTCATGGTTTCGACCTGCCGCTGGACCAGACCAAGATGTTCACCTCGCTCACCCTCGGCGCGATGCTGGTCGGTTATGTGGTCGGCCTGCTGCTGATCCCCAAGGTGGTTTCGCAGTCGCGCTACCTGACCATTTCGGCGGTGCTGGGCGTGCTGTTCTGCCTGGGTGCCTGGGCCACCCACGGCTACGTATCGGTGGCCTTCGTGGCCCTGCTGGGCTTCGCCAATGCCATGATGTGGCCGGCGATCTTCCCGCTGGCGATCCGCGGCCTGGGCCGCTTCACCGAGACCGGCTCGGCCCTGCTGGTGATGGGTATTGCCGGCGGTGCGATCATTCCGCAGCTGTTCGCCGTGCTCAAGCAGCACATCGACTTCCAGCTGGTGTTCGTGCTGCTGATGGTGCCGTGCTACCTGTACATCCTGTTCTACTCGGTGATCGGCCATCGTGCCGGCCTGCCGCAGGACAAGGTCTGATCGGCGATGATGGACGGCAGCCAACCCCAGGGAAAACCCATGCGCAGAGCGACCATCAAGGACGTTGCGGAGAAGGCCAAGGTCTCGCTGAAGACGGTCTCGCGGGTGATCAACAACGAGCCCTCGGTGATGCAGGCCACCCGTGCGCGGGTGCTGCGAGCCATCGCCGAGCTGGACTACGAGCCCGATCCGTCGGCGCGCAACCTGCGCAGCGGCACCACCTTCGTGATCGGGCTGGTCTACGACAACCCGAACCCGTACCACATCATCGGCGTGCAGAACGGCGTGCTGGCCGCGTGCCGCGAGACCGGTTTCGGCCTGCAGATCCACCCCTGCGATTCCAGCTCACCGCTGCTGGCCGATGAACTGGCCGACTGGGTGCAGCGTTCGCGCCTGGCCGGGTTGGTGCTGACCGCGCCGATGTCCGAGCGCCGCGACCTGATCCAGGCGCTGACTGCGCGCGGCATCAAGCTGGTGCGGATCATCGCCGCCACCGAAGACCCGGCCGACGGTGCCTGCGTGTTCGTCGACGACCGCGAGGCTGCTTACGAGATCACCGAGCACCTTATCCAGCTCGGCCACCAGCGCATCGGCTTCCTCTGGGGTGGCATCTCGCACCGCTCGTCGGGCGAACGCTACGCCGGTTACGAAGCCGCGCTGAAGGACTACGGCATGACCGTGGACAAGCACCTGGTGGTGCAGGGCGATTACACCTTCGACGACGGTTTCCGCGGTGCGCGCCGCCTGCTGGCGCTGCGCGAGCCGCCCACCGCCATCTTCGGTTCCAACGACGAAATCGCCGCTGGCGTGCTGGCCGCCGCCAAGTCGGCCGGCATGAACGTGCCCTACGATCTGTCCATCGCCGGCTTCGAGGACAGCCCGTTCTCGCGCCAGTCGTGGCCGCCGCTGACCACCGCCAAGCAGGCCACCGAAGACATTGCCCGCCATGCCGCGCGCCTGCTGATCGCACAGCTGCGCAGCGACGCCTACGACGACGCGCCGGCACCACTGCACAACCAGGGCTTCGTGCCGCAGCTGGTGGTGCGCGGTTCGACCGCGCCGATGCGCCCGGCCGGCGCACGCCCCCTTCCTTCCGATCCTGCCTGAGCCTGCCATGTCGCTGTCAGACCCCACTTCCACCCTGATGTTCGCCGAGGCCGCTGAAGCGGCTGACGTGGTTGCCCGCCAGTTCTCGCGCAACCACGCCACCATGGAATCCCTGGCCGCCAGCCTGCGTGCTGCGCCACCCCCGTTCGTGGTCACCTGCGCACGCGGCAGCTCCGATCATGCCGCCACCTATGGCAAGTACCTGCTGGAAACCCAGCTGGGCCTGGTGGTCGCATCGGCCTCGCCGTCGGTGGGTTCGGTCTATGCCGCACCCCTGCAGCTGCGCGGCGCACTGTTCATCGTCATCTCGCAGTCGGGCAAGAGCCCCGACCTGCTGCGCAACGCCGAGGCCGCCAAGGCGGCCGGCGCGCGCGTGATCGCGCTGGTCAACGTCGAGGATTCGCCGCTTGCGCAGCTGGCCGATACGGTCATTCCGCTGCATGCCGGTGCCGAAAAGAGCGTGGCGGCGACCAAGAGCTACCTGGCGTCGTTGGCCGCACTGCTGCAGCTGGCTGCGTACTGGAAGCAGGACAGCAGCCTTCGCGCCGCACTGGACCTGCTGCCGGACGCGATGCGCGAGGCCTGGCAGTGTGACTGGAGTGCGGTGACCGAAGGCCTGGTCGAGGCGACCAACCTGTTCGTGCTCGGCCGTGGCCTGGGCCTGGGCGCGGCCCAGGAGGCTGCACTGAAGTTCAAGGAAACCTGCAGCCTGCATGCCGAAGCCTACAGCTCGGCTGAAGTGAAGCATGGCCCGATGGCGCTGGTTGACCGTGGTTTCCCGGTGCTGGCCTTTGCCCAGCCCGACGAGACCGGCGCCGGTACCCGTGCTGTCGTCGAAGAATTCACCGCGCGCGGTGCACAGGTGTGGATGGCCGGTGCAGGTGGCAACCTGCCGGTGGCGGCCGCACCGCATCCGCTGTGTGCACCGCTGCTGAGCGTGCAGAGCTTCTACCGCGCGATCAACGCGCTGGCGCTGCGCCGTGGTTTCAACCCGGATCTGCCGCCGCATCTGAACAAGGTTACGGAGACGGTGTGATGGCCACGGTCCTGCGCAATGCCCGCATCCTGGCGGGCGACGACTTCCGCGACGATCTGGCGGTGGTGATCGAGGACGGTCGCATCAGCGCGCTGCTGCCTGACGCTGCACCGCAGCTGGGCCAGGCGGCTGAGCAGGTGGATCTGGGCGGCGGCTGGCTGCTGCCCGGTTTCATCGATGTGCAGGTCAATGGTGGTGGCGGTGCGCTGTTCAACAACACGCCCGATGTCGCCTCGCTGCGCACCATCGCGCAGGCGCACCGGCGCTTCGGCACCACCGCGATGCTGCCGACGCTGATCAGCGACGATGTGGGCGTGATGCGCGAAGCGATCGCCGCGATGCGCGAGGCGATCGCGCAGGGCGTGCCCGGCGTGATCGGCATCCACCTGGAAGGCCCGTACATCGCGCCGGCGCGCAAGGGCACCCACGATGCCAGCAAGTTCCGCGTGCCTGACGAAGAAGAGATCGCACTGGCCGCCTCGCTGGACAACGGCGTGACGCTGCTGACACTGGCACCGGAACGCGTGCCGCTGGAGACCATCCGTGCGCTGGTCGAACGTGGCGTGATCGTTGCTGCTGGCCACACTGCTGGCACGTACGAAGAGATTCGTGCCGGACTGGATGCTGGCGTGCGTGGCTTCACCCATCTATACAACGCGATGTCGCCGCTGCAGGGCCGTGAGCCCGGTGCGGTGGGCGCTGCGCTGGAAGACCGCGACAGCTGGATCGGCATCATTGTCGATGGCGTGCATGTGCACCCGGCCAGCCTGCGCGTGGCGCTGGCAGCCAAGCCGCGCGGCCGTCTGCTGCTGGTGACCGATGCGATGCCGCCGGTCGGTGCCGACGATCCCAGCTACGTGCTGTATGGCGAAACCATCACCGCCATCGACGGCGTGGTGCGCAATGCCGCCGGTTCGCTGGCCGGCTCGGCGTTGGACATGGCCACCGCCGTGCGCAACACCGTGCAGCTGCTCGGCCAGCCGTTGGCCGAAGCCGCGCGCATGGCCTCGACCTATCCGGCACAGTTCCTCAACGTCGATGATCGCCTGGGCCACATCGCCGAGGGCTACCAGGCCGACCTGGTGCTGCTGGATGAGGCCCTGCAGGTGCGTGGCACCTGGATTGCCGGACAGTACGAGGCCGCCTGATGAACGGTACGCCGCCACGCCGTCTGGGCTCGATCGATGCCCTGCGCGGCATCACCGTGGCGGCGATGCTGCTGGTCAACAACCCGGGTGACTGGAGTGCGGTGTTCGCACCGCTGCGCCATTCGGAATGGCATGGCTGCACGCCGACCGATCTGGTGTTCCCGTTCTTCCTGTTTCTGGTCGGCGTCTCGATGGCCTTCAGCGTGGCACCGCGCGCGCAGGATGCGGCGGCGCGACCGGCGTTGGCGCGCGGCGTACTGGAGCGCGCGCTGCGCATCCTGGTGGCCGGTGCGCTGCTGCATCTGCTGATCTGGTGGGCACTGCATACCCATCACTTCCGCATCTGGGGCGTGCTGCAGCGGATCGCGGTGAGCGCAGCCCTGGTAGGTGTTCTGGCGGTGTATGCGCGGCCGCGCGTGCAGGCCGGCGTGCTGGTCGCGCTGCTGGTGGGCTATACCGTGCTGCTGCTGGGCATCGGTGATCTGGCGCCATGGACCAACCCGGCCAGCCGCCTGGATACCACGCTGTTCGCCCCGTGGATCTATCAATGGCACGCCGATACCGGGCTGGGCCACGACCCGGAAGGATTGCTGAGCACGCTGGGTGCGCTGGCCAGTACCGTGCTCGGTCTGCTGGCCGGAGGCCTGCTGCGCAGCGGACGTACCGCGGCGCTGGCGGGGCTGGGTACGGTGACCGCCGTGCTGGGTCTGTTGCTGGCCGTGGTGCTGCCGTTGAACAAGCAGTTGTGGACGCCCAGCTACGTGCTGTGGACCGGCGGTCTGGCGGCACTGGCGCTGTGGCTGGGCCACGTGTTGATTGACCAGAAGGGCTGGCCGGCGCTGGGCCGTCGTTTCGGCGTCAATGCGATCACCGCGTATCTGGGGGCATCGGTGATGTCGGTGGCCCTGATGGCGACCGGTGCCTGGGGCTGGATCTGGCAGCAGCTGGCCACCGCCATGCCGCAGGCGCTCGAACTGGCGTCGATGCTGCAGGCGCTGGCGTTCGTCGCGCTGTGGTGGGGCGTGGCGTGGTGGCTGGACCGTCGGAAGATCTATCTGAAGATCTGATGGCACGGGGCCGGATCCCTTTCCGCAGGAAAGAGCGCTGACCCTTCCCCGGAGGGAACTTCATCCACGCGTGGTGGATGCACTCCGCACGGCGTGTGACCATCGCAACGATGAACGGTTTCAGCCGCGTAGAGGTGAGGTGATGCCCGATCAAGTTCGCATCTGAACTGTGATAGCCGGCACGCAATTTCACCTATCGGAACCGTTCACCACACGGCAGACTGCCTGCGCAGTGCCGCACATAAGCAGTTCCTGATATCCCATCCAGGAGTGCCCCATGTCCCGTGCCGTCCCGCGCGCAGTGCGTATGCGCCGCCTCACCATTTCCGTGCTGCAGGCCCTGGCCGTCCCGTCCTTCATGCTGCTGAGTGCCAGCGCCGCCTGGGCGGGCTGTGACAATGCCACCCCGACCGCCGGCCAGACGGTCACCTGCGATGCCAATGCGCCGAACCCGCAGACTGTTCCCATCACCGCCAATGGCGCGGCCGGCATCACCATCAATATCGCCAGCACGGCACAACTGCAGCAGAGCGGTGGCAGCAGCGCGATTTCGCTTGTTGGTGCCGGTGGGCACCTGTTGTCCAACCTGGGCACGATCAGTTCGGTGGGCGGTGTGGCGGTCCAGCTCGGTGGCGGCAGCCGTGTCGAAAATGCGGGCAGCATCAGCACCGGCAACAACACCGCCCTGCAGTTCGTCGGTGCGGGCGACAGCGTGCTGGTCAACCGCGGTACGATCAGCGGCCGCACGGGTGTGCAGTTCGGTGCGGGCAACGACCGCCTGGAGATGCAGGCAGGCAGCATCACCGGTGGCGTCCAGCAGGGCGATGGCAATGATGTGCTGCTGTTGAGCGATGGCACGATCGACAGCGTCGACCAGGGCAGTGGCGATGACCAGATGACCGTCACCGGCGGCACCGTCACCGGCCTGGTAGCGCAGGGCAGTGGCCGCGATGATTTCGTCATGAGTGGCGGCACGATCGGCGCGCTGCAGCAGGGCGACAACATCGATACCTTCCGCATGAGCGGTGGTCGCATCATCGGCGCGTTCGAGGATGGCGACCAGGCCTGGATGACCGGTGGCCGCATCGGCCGCGTCAACATGAAGCTGGACAAGAACCTGTGGGACCAGTCCGGCGGCACCGTGGATGGCAATGTGGTGACCGGCTTCGATACCGATACCATCATCATCTCGGGTACCGCCTACATCGGCGGCAACATCAGCGTCAGCGGCGGCAATGACAGCGTGACCATCACCGACGGCACCGTGCGTGGCCAGGTGCTGCTCAGTACCGGCAACGACACCTTCAACTGGAAGGGCGGCGGCATCGTCTACGGCGCGATCGACATGGGCCCGGACAACGACGTGGCCAACCTCAGCAACCTCAACCAGGGCAACCTCGGTGCGGTGCCGCTGTTCGACGGTGGCAGTGGCATCGACCAGCTCAACCTGAGCAACGTCAAGACCGCAGGCGTGGGCCGCTTCCAGAACTGGGAGACGATCAGCCTGGCCAACAGCACCGAGCTGAGCTTCGATGGCGACCTGGTGCTGGGCGACAGCGCTACCGGCACCGGTACGCTCACGGTGGATGACACCAGTACCGTGTACGCGGGCAGTGGGGGCCACGCCATCCGCCCGTTCAACAGCGCCGCACTGGTGGAGATGGTCAATGCCGGGCGCATCGACCTGACCGGTACCGGTGCCGGCGACGTGTTCACCGTGCGTGGCAACTACCGCGGTGACGGCGGTGGCCTGTACCTGCGTACCGTGCTGGGCGCGGACAATTCCACCAGCGACCGTCTGGTCATCGATGGTGGTACTGCCACCGGCACCACCGGCATCGGCGTGCTCAATGCCGGCGGCAGCGGCGCCGCTACGCTGGGCGATGGCATCCTGGTAGTGCAGGCCTTGAATGGTGGCCGCACCGCACCGGGCGCGTTTTCGCTGTTTGCACCGGTCGCGGCCGGCGCCTACGAGTACTTCCTGTTCAAAGGCGGTGTCAGTGCCGGTACCGGCGAGAACTGGTACCTGCGTTCGACGCTGGTGACCGGGCCGACGCCAGCCCCCAACGGCGGCGGCACTGCCACGCCGCCACCATTGACGCCGCCGGTGGCACCACCGCCGCCGATCACCCCGGCACCGCCGCCGCCGCCGGAAGGCGCCACCGATCCGGACCTGACTGCGGGCGAGACCGCACCGCCGCCACCGCCACCGGAACCGGAGCCGGTGGCGCCACCCAGCGATCCGGCCGTGCCGGACGTGCCGGTGGCCGGCGGTGCATTGCCCGGTACCGGTGCGCCGCCGACGCCGGGCGCACGCCCCGCCGAGGGCGCAGTGGTACCGCTGTACCGCGTGGAGACTGCCACCTATGCCGTGGTGCCGCCGCTCCTGCGCGAGACCTCGCTGGCCAGCCTCGGCACCTTCCACGAGCGGCAGGGCGAGCAGCGCCTGCTGTACAACCAGGGCGCATTCCGCACCGCCTGGGGCCGCTTGGTGGGCCAGAGCAGCGAGATCCACTGGAAGGGCGATGCGCAGCCCGGCTTTGATGGCGATGTGATGGGCCTGCAGGCCGGCCTCGATGTGTGGGCTGCGGCGTCCGACAATCATCGCAACCAGATCGGCGTGTTCGTCGGCCGCACCCGCGCGCAGGGCAGGACCACCGGCCTGGCACTGGGCTGGGAGAATGTGCAGGTAGGCCAGAACCGCCTGGACGACAAGCACGTGGGCCTGTACTGGACGTTCACCGACAGCAACGGTGGCTACATCGACGCTGTAGCGATGCAGAGCCGCTACGACGGTCGCGTACGTTCCTCGCGTGGGCTGGGCTTCGGCCTGAGCGGTGATGGCACCAGCGTGTCGGTGGAAGCCGGCAAGCCGCTGCTGCGGTTTGGGCAGTCGGCGTGGTGGTTGGAGCCACAGGTACAGGTGATCTGGCAACGCACCTCGCTGGACGACCGCCGCGATGCGGTGTCGAGCGTGCGTTTCGACAACGACAACGCCTGGACCGGCCGCATCGGCCTGCGCCTGGCCGGTGATTACCAGCTGGCCGACAACGGCTGGCAGCCGTATTTCAAGCTCAATTACTGGCATGGCCGCTCCGGCGAGGACCGCATTCGCTTCGACAACGACACGATCATCAATTCGCAGCGCTCGCGTGCACTCGAAGCCGGTGTGGGCGTGGTCGGGCGCTTCAACCGCACGATCAGCGCCTATGCCGTGGCCGACTACACCCGCGAGCTGGGTGGCGACCGCAACGAGAAGCGCCACATCATCGAAGGCAACATCGGCCTGCGCGCGGACTGGTGAGTCTCGTGCTCTGGTGTATGCCGACCTTGGTCGGCACACACACCCAACCGACGCCATTGACCCGCTCTGGTAGGTGTCGACCTTGGTCGACACGAACCCTGCCGCCGTCATGACTCTGTAGAACCGAGTCATGCTCGGCTGCTTCAGTCGTGTTCCTACAAAGCCGAGCATGGACTCGGCTCTACAACGGCTGTCCGCGCAATGGCGGGCATGATCCGCCACGGTTATGCTGTAGACCTGACCCAACGACAAGGAAACGTCGCATGCAGATGCGCAAGGGAGTGCGTGGGATTGGCGCGCTGATGCTGACCCTTCTGGCAGCCAACGCAACGGCCGCCACCGCGTCCACCACCGAAGTACCTTCGCCGGAAGCGCAGGTACAGATCCTGGATCTGCTCGAGCATGAAGCCTTGTATCGGGACAAAGTGGCGTGGCCTGCCGCTCGTAAGCGACTGGCGTCGTTGCAGGCGTACCCGGGTGCGTTGCATACCGCCTTGCGTGAGATCATCGTGGAGAGCACCGGGGGGCATGGTGTCTGGATGACGCTTGCACGCAAGCGTGAAGCCACGGAGCGCTCGAAGCAGGTCGGCGCTGAGGCCGTTGCCAAGGCGAAAGTGGCTGGTGCCGTCGATGCACGCATTGGCTGGGTGGTCATCGAAGGCTATGCCGCTACGCCGGGGGCTACGCGGCAGGACGAGTTCAATCAGGACATCCAGCGCGCGCTGCAATGGCAGGATGTCATCCGTGGCAAGGACAGCGGCGATCGCTGTGGCTGGATTGTCGATCTGCGCAGCAACAGCGGGGGCAACATGTGGCCGATGCTGCTGGGTGTTGCACCGTTGCTGCGCACCTCGTCGACAGGCGTGGAAGAGGTCGGGTCGATGGCTACTGCCCGCGGGCCGCAGCGCTGGAGTCTGACGCCGACCATGGTGCAGGTCGATGGTCGTCCCAGGCTGGGATTCGGTCGACCGGGGTATTCCCTCAAGCAGCCCGGCGCGCCCGTCGCCGTTCTGGTCGGGTCGAATACCGCCAGCTCTGGCGAAGCGACGATGCTGTCATTCAGGGGGCGCCTACAGACGAGGAGTTTCGGGCAGTCGACAGCGGGTTTCTCGACAAGCAACGATACGCGGACCCTGGTGGATGGCAGTGTGTTGGCGGTGACGACCGCGGTGATGAAAGACCGCACTGGCGCTGGCGCCGGTGCCAGGATTACTCCGGATGAATTGACGACAGGCGATGCGGCCACCCTTGCCGCCGCCCAAGCCTGGCTGCTGGCCCAGCCCGCCTGCCAGGCGCGCTGACCCATGATCCTGATCGGCCAGCAGGAACGGGTGCTGATCGTCGGCCCGACCGAAGCCCATCACTGTCTGCGCTGCCAGACGGAAACCGAGTTCGCGCCCCAGCTGCGCTACAAGATCGCGCGCATCGACCTGCTGTTCGGGTTCACCTATCAGCGCCGTTATGAGTTGGCCTGCACCCGGTGCGGGCACGGCTGGGTGCTGGATACCGACACCATGGACCAGCAGCTGGGTGGGGTGCCGATCCCGTGGCGGCGCCGCTTCGGCCTGCCACTGATGCTGGTGGTGGTGGCCGGTCTGGCGGCGTTGGGCTGGCTGTGGCGGCACGGATTCCTCGGTTGAGGACAGGGCCTGTTAAAGTCTGCCCTGCAATCACGTACCGGAACCGACCATGGACCACGACACCCCGTTCGAACCCCTCAACGACCTCGAGGTGCGCCTGCTGCAGGCCCAGGACGGCACGCTGACCGCAGCGCAGTTCCTCGACGGCCTGCTGACCTCGACGGCGTTCGTACTGCTGGACAAGGCCATTGGTGAAGATGGCGCCTGGGACGAAAGCATCTCGCCGCTGGTGCTGACCAGCGAGAGTGGCGAGCCGATGTTTGCGGTGTTCACCGCCCCCGAGCGCGCCGGCCTGTGGCACGAACAGCTGCCGCAGTTTGCGCATGCCATGCCGATCGCGGTGCACGCGCTGCTGGCCGGTATTGGCGACGGCGTCGGCCTGGTGCTGAACCCGGGCCTGGATGTGGGCATGGAGATGATTCCCGATGCCGTGGCCCAGCTGAAGCAGCGTGCGGCGGCGATCACCCGCGGCATGGCGCACTGATCCAGCGATTGCGTGGTTGCCGGCCAGCGGCCGGCACTGCCCATTGCAGTGCGCGTGGCCGTTGCGGATCAGCGGGCGGCGGCGATGGCTTTCACCCGCGCCTTGGCCAGCGCTTCGCCGATGGCCGGTCCCTTCAGATGGGTGGTATCCAGATCCCGTGCCTGCACTGACAGCGCCGCCTGGTGCAGGCGCTTGAGCGTTTCGCCCTGCGGATAGTCCGCGTCCTCGAAACCGAGCCGGCCGCGCTTGTCGGCCTCGCAGCACAGTGCAATACGGGCCACGCGTTCCGGCCGGCGCAGCGCATCACAGCGGCCCAGCAGTTCCAGCACGGTGGCATCGCGCAGTTCGTCGATGCGATGCACGTTCAGATGTTCACGGCAGACCGCCTCGGCCAGCTGCTGGTGTTCGGTAGGCACCTTCAGTCGCGTGCATAAGGCCTTCAACGGCTTGATGCCACGCTGCTCGTGCATGATGTGGCGCGGCCATTCCTCCGGCGGGGTCAGGCCCTTGCCGAGGTCATGGGTAAGCGCGGCAAAGCCGACCAGGTCATCGCCCGGCGCCAGCCTGGCTGCCATGTCGCTGACCATTTCCTGGTGGATGCCGGTATCGACTTCCGGGTGGAATTCAGCACGCTGCGGCACGCCGTACAGCGCTTCCAGCTCGGGCAGGATCGGGCCCAGTGCCTGCGCATCGTGCAGCGTGCGCAGGAAGGCGGAGGGCCGTTCACTGACCAGCGCCTTGCGCAGTTCCTGCCAGACGCGTTCCGGCACCAGCGCGTCCAGTTCGCCGCTGGCGGCGACGTCGCGCATCAGCGCCATGGTCTCTTCGGCGACGCTGAAGCCCAGCGGTGCGAAGCGCGCCATGAAGCGTGCCGCGCGCAGCACGCGTAGCGGATCCTCGACAAAGGCCGGGCCGACATGACGCAGCACGCGTTGTTCGATATCGCGCACACCGCCATAGGGATCGACCAGCGTGCCGGTGTCTTCGTCGCAGGCAATCGCGTTGATGGTGAAGTCGCGGCGCTGCAGGTCTTCTTCCAGCGTCACTGCCGGATCAGCATCGACCACGAAGCCGCGATAGCCACGGCCGGATTTGCGCTCGGTGCGCGCCAGCGCGTATTCCTCACCGGTCTTTGGATGCAGGAACACCGGGAAATCGCGACCAACGGCAGTGTAGCCCTGTGCTTCCATCTGCGCGGGCGTGGCGCCAACCACCACCCAGTCGCGGTCGCCGGCAGGGCGCTGCAGCAGGCGGTCGCGTACGGCGCCGCCGACAAGATAGATCTTCATGGGGGGATGATCGCATGGCCGGTGCAGATGTTCCGGCACGACCGATGCAGAGCTATCACGGCAGGCCGCGCCACTCCGGCACGAACAGGCCGGCCAGGAACCACAGGCCGTAGACGATCCACAGGCAGAGGAAGTACAGCTTGATCTGCGCTTCGTCCCACAGGCTGCCCCAGCTGTCGACGAAGGCCAGCGACTTCCAGCCTTCCATCCAGGCCGCGCCACCCCAGCGCATCACCCAGGTGGCGAACAGGCTCCAGGCGGCGAATATCCCGATCCAGGCCAGCAGGCTCATTGTTTTCCCCTCCCCTGGGGGATCATGTAGAGCCGAGCCCATGCTCGGCTCATCGTGTGGCAACACGACCGGAACGAACAGCAGCCGAGCATGGGTTCGGCTCTACAGAAGTGTTGCGATCAATCGCCGCCCTGGTCGGCATTGGCGGCGCAGCTGAAGCTCTTGCGCTTGTCCACCAGGCGGCCCATCAGGCGGTCGCTCAGCGGCAGCGCATCGCCATTGAGGCGCCAGTCGTAGATCACGCTGAAGGCCAGTACACGCGCGACGTATTCGCGGGTTTCCTTGTAGCTGATGGTCTCGATCCACAGGTCCGGATCAAAGCCCGGGCGCTGGCCCTGCCAGCGTGCGGTCGGGGTCGGGCCGGCGTTGTAGGCAGCGATGGTCACGTACGGCAGGCCGTCGTACTTGTTCATCAGCTGGCGCAGGTAGGCAGTGCCGATGGCGATGTTGGTGTCCGGGTCGTACAGGCTGTCGGCGCCGCCGTAGCCGGTCAGGCCGATCGACTTGGCCACACCGGCACCGGTGGCCGGCAGCACCTGCATCAGGCCCATGGCGTTGGCAGGCGAGCGCGCACGCGGGGTGAAGGTACTCTCGGCGCGGATTTCCGCCGCTACCCAGGCCGGATCGATCGCGTTGCGTGCCGATTCGCGGCGGATGGTGGCGTCGTGGTGCAGCGGGAAACGCAGGTCGTACAGGCGCTGTTCCTGCGGCTGCTTGCCGAGCGCGAACACCGCACGATCGAACCAGCCGTTGTCCTGCGCGACGCGTACCGCCAGGCGGCGCTGGGTGTCATCGAAGCGCGACAGCGCGCTGTTCCATTCGGCCACGGCCCAGCCGGCGCGGTCGATCTGGTACAGCGCCATCGCGCGCTGGATGGCCGGGTCGCGCGCGACCGCTGCCTGTGCCTGCGCGCTGTCATTCGGCTTCCACGGGCACAGCGTGTAGCCCTGCTGCAGCTTGTCGGCGGCCAGGAAGCCGTGGAAGGTGGGGGCACGTGCCGCATCGCGGAACAATGGCTGCGCCTGCTGGGCCTGGCCGGTCTTCTCCAGCATGCGGCCTTCGAAGTAGCGCCAGCGCGGGTCGCCGCGCTGCTTGCTGGCCATCTTGCGGATCGCTGTCAGCGCCGCCGGCCAGTCACCGCGCGACATCGCTTCGCGCACGCGCCATTCGTGCAGGCGTTCGTCATACGCCGATTCCGGCACCGCGTTGAGGCGGCGCGCCGAATCGGGCAGGTAGGAGGCCACCGTCCACAGCGCGATCTGGTACAGCACCTGGCCCTGCTGCTCGGCACTCAGGCCCAGCGCCTGGGCATACTGCGGCAGCTGCTGTTCGGTGGCGGCCGGGTCGGCCTTGGCCAGCTTGGCCAGGCCATCGGTGGCGATGCGCCGGCTGCGCTCGTTGCGCGGCCAGTTCAACGCGTTGGCATTGGGCTTGTCGACAAAGGCGGCGTAATTGTTCGCTAGCGCCAGGTCGGTGGCTGGCAGGCCGCGCGCTGCGCTGCGCATCACGGCCGGCTGCTGGGCGTCGGCGGCGGCATCGATGCGTTCCCAGCGCAGGGCGTCACTCAGGCCACCCTGCGCCTGCAGCACGGCGAAAACGGCATCACAGCTGTCCGGCAGCGACTTGCCGTTCTTGCGCCACAGGTCCTGCGCCTCGCTGATCCACTGCGGATCGACCTTGCCCGTCACGTGGCGCGCGGTCAGCTGCGCACAGCGCAGGCCGGCGTTGTCGGTGGGCACCCAGTTGGCGAGCAGGGTGGGCCAGTCCTGGCGGCGTGCGACGGAGGGCAGCCACACGCTGCGGAACGTGTTGGCCACGGCCTGGCCGTCATAGCGCTTGAGGAAGGCCTGTGCCTGCGCGGTATCGACGGTGTCGATGTTGCGGCGCAGGTTGGCGTACTCCAGCCATCCGTAAGCCGGATGGCGGCTGAGTGCAGCGGCCTGGCCGGGATCGAACTGGCCGCGTTCGGCGGCAGCGATCGCAGCCTTCAACTGCGCGTTCTGGGCGTCGAGGGACTGGGCGTTGGCGCAGCCGATCAGCAGCGTGGTGGCCAAGGGCAGCAGGGACAGGGCAGTTGATGTGCGTCGGGTCATGGCGACCAGCATAGCGGGCGATGGCTGAATTCAGTTTCGCATCGTATGCACGCCGCGGATGGAATGGGCAGGCGATGGAGCTTGCCGGGGCGAGGACGTGCATGCAGGGTGCGGCAGAAGTGACACCCCCCGGGGCGTATCGCTGTCGTGCGATGATTCCGGCACAGCGCGGTCCGCCCGATGTGGGCCGCTGTTTCCGCGAAGGAGCGTGGTATGCGCTATGCGTCTCCGTACGGCCGTGCGCTGATGTCCGGCATCAATCTGGCGCCGCTGGTGGATGTGCTGCTGGTGTTGCTGGTGCTGGTGGTCACCACCTTGCCGATGGCGCAGACGACGGCGGTGCGGCCGTTCGAACAGCGCACGGTGTGTCCGCCGGGGCCCGGGCACGGGTTGCCGGCATCGATCGCGCTGCGCCTCGATGCGGCCGGCGGCATCTACTGGAATGACCTGCCATTGGACGACCCTGGACTGCAGCGTGCCCTTGCCCAGCTCCAGCAATTGCCACCGGCGCTCCAGCCCTCGCTGCACCTGACCACCGCCGACCGAACCGAGTACGGCGACATGGTGCGGGTGCTGCTCGCCATCGAGGGGCATGGCCTTCGCGTCACGGCGCAGGCTTTCTAGCGGTGGTCCCCCGAAAGAGCGCTTGATGATCGCTGGGAAATCTCGGCGTGTGCTGTCGTGCCCGGCATCAAATCGTCTACTTCGAACAGTACCGTCCGGTCTTTAATTGCATTCATCTGACGCAATCGCCTGTCATTTGCGTCAATTCTGCGTGAAAGAGTGTCGATCATCACGCCGTGGTTTTTACCACTTGTTTACAAAGGAGACGCTGCCGCCATGCAGGGGGGAGCGCGGCAGTCCATGTCCCGACATTCCTTTGGAGAGAGAGCGAATGATTCACCTGCATCACCGCCCGTTGGCGGTTGCCGTTGCGCTGTGCGTGACGGCCCTGGCACCGTTGGGTGCCGCTGCACAATCCACCACCAACCTCGATGCGGTGGAAGTCACTGGCACCCGCATCAAGCGCGCTGAAGTCGAAGGCCAGGTGCCGATCCAGACGCTGACCCGCGGTGACATCGAACGCACCGGCCTGACTTCGATCGGCGAGGTCCTTCAGCAGCTCACCGGTTCCGGTTCGGCGCTCAACGCCAAGTTCAATTCGTCCGGCAACTTCGGCTTCCCGCCTGACGGCAGTGGCGTGGGTGCCGGTTCCGCGCAGGTCGATCTGCGCCATCTGGGGGCCAAGCGCGTACTGGTGCTGGTCGATGGCATCCGCTGGGTCAATGAGTCGTCCGCCTCCGGCGTCGGCTCGGCCACCGATCTCAACACCATTCCGCTGGCCATCGTCGAACGCATCGAAGTGCTGGAAGATGGTGCATCGTCGCTGTACGGCTCCGATGCCATTGCCGGCGTGGTCAACATCATCACCCGCCGTGATTTCGATGGTGCGCAGGTGACGCTGAACTACGGTGAGTACAGCAAGGGCGACGGCACGCAGAAGGGCGTGGACCTGGCCTGGGGCAAGAGCGGTGACCGCTACAGCCTGTTCCTGGGCGCCAGCTGGACCAAGCAGGATCCGGTGTTCGCCAAGGACCGCGAGCAGTCGCGCTTCCCGATTCCAGGCACCGGCCTGGCCTTCGGCAGCGGCGGCATTCCACAGGGCCGCTTTGCCTTCGTCGATCCCAACACCGGCGCCGAGCAGGACATCGTGCCCAACAGTGGTGTGCCCAACCCACGTTATGACGGCAGCGCCGGCTGCAACCGCAGCGACGACTACCACTGCTTCACCAGTGCCGACCGCTTCAACTTCGCCGAATACAACATGGTGCTGACGCCGTCCGAGCGTAAGGGCCTGTTCGGCCAGTTCCGCTTCGACATCACCGACAACGTGCAGTGGTACGTAAAGGCACTGGGCAATCGCCGCGAGTCGACCAACCAGGCAGGCCCGGAACCGCTGTTCTTCGGTCCCGATGGCGCCACCGGCAACCCGCTGGCCGACAACATCACCGTGTCCGCGCTCAACCCATACAACCCGTTCGGTTTTGATCTGGTCTCCAGCGGAAACATGAGCCTGATCGGTCGCCGTCCGGTGGAGGGCGGTGCGCGCGTGTTCGAGCAGAAGGTGGACACCACGTATTTCGCCACCGGGCTGGTCGGCAACTTCCATGCCGCTGACCGCAGCTGGTACTGGGATGTGAACGGCATGTACAGCAAGAACAAGGCCGAGCAGACCAACTATGGCAGCTACAACATCTACAACGTCAACATGGCACTGGGTGATCCTGCCATCTGTGCCGCCACGCCGGGCTGCGTGCCGCTGAACATCTTCGGCGGCGTGGGCTCGATCACGCCGGACATGCTGAAGTGGATCCAGCCGGTGGTGCGTGATCGCAGCCAGAACGAGCTGAGCCTGTTCACCGCCAACCTGTCCAGCGAGCTGTTCACCCTGCCGGCCGGCCCGGTGTCGTTCGCCACCGGTGTCGAACACCGCAAATACAAGGGCTCCTACCAGCCCGATCCGTTGACGGTGGCCGGCCACTACAACGGCGTGCCGTCGCAGCCGACCTCGGGCTCCTATGACGTCAACGAAGCCTACCTGGAGCTGAGCGTACCGATCTTCGCCGACTCCTCGTTCGGCAAGAAACTGGACCTGAGCCTGGCCGGGCGCTACTCGGACTACTCCACCTTCGGTGGTGAATTCACGCCCAAGTACGGCCTGCGCTGGCAGGTGACCGATGACTTCGTGCTGCGCACGACCTATGCCGAAGGCTTCCGTGCACCGTCGATCGGTGAACTGTACGGCTCGGCGGCACGTGCCGACCTGCAGCTGTTCGACCCGTGCTCGGTGGGCCTGGGCGGCACGCCGCCGCGTGGCAGCGCGGCCAACTGTGCTGCGCTGGGCGTACCGGCCGGGTTCCAGCAGGCCAACTCGCAGATCTCGGTGACCACCGGCGGCAACCGCGAGCTCGATCCGGAACGCTCGCGCAGCTTCAGCGCCGGCTTCGTGTGGAGCCCGTGGTTCGGCAACAACGCCTCGTGGTCGGAACGCTTCGACGTTGAAGTGACGTTCTACCGCCACGCCATCGATGGCGCAATCCAGGCGATCAACGCGCAGACCCAGCTGGACCTGTGCGTGGATACGCTCGATCCGATCTACTGTGACGGCATTACCCGTGCCAGCACCGGTGCAGTGAGCAGCTTCAACAACCGCCTGACCAACCTGGGGTCGATCAAGACCGACGGCTGGGACGTGGACCTGTTCTGGACCCTGCCGCAGACCTCCATCGGCCAGTTCAAGCTGGGCTGGAAGAACACCTTCGTTGGCCGTTACGAGGCCACCGGCGCGGCTGGCCAGAAGCAGCCGCAGAAGCCGGGCGTGGAAGTGGCCGACAGTTCGATTCCGGAATGGACCAGCAATGCCAGCATCGGCTGGACGATGGACCGCTGGAGTGCCAACTGGACCGTACGGCACATCTCCGAGTTGACCGAAAACTGCGGTGATGCCGCCGCCTTCCCGGTGTGCAGCAACCAGGCCGCAGGCACCAACACACTGTCGGCCACCACCTTCCACGACATGCAGGTGGGCTACAAGATCGACTGGATGAAGGGGCTGCAGCTGACCGCTGGGCTGAACAACGTGTTCGACAAGGATCCGCCGATCTGCCTGTCGTGCTCGTTGAACGGCTACGACGCCTCGACCTACGACATCCCGCGTGGCCGTTACTGGTACCTGCGCGCGGATCTGCGCTTCTGATGTGAGAGCGGCGCCGGGCTCAGCCCGGCGCCGTTGTAGGGTCGAGCACGGCTCGACTCCATAAAGGTGGTCAATCCGGAATGTCCTGTTCCGGGCCATCCTGCTCAAGGCTGGCACGGCGGAACGCGGTGCGTGCCCATCCCAGTCCGACCACGATCATCATCGGCCCGACCGTGAGGCCAGGCAGTGACGGCATGCGGAACTGCGGCAGGGATTCGACCAGCAGGTTGTACAGGATCCAGGCCACCAGGATCAGGCCGATCCCTGCGCACAACAGTCCGAACAGCACCTGTGGAACGCCCATTGCCAACCCCAGCGCGCGCTCGGTGCGGGTGGGAGTGGGAATGGCACGCAGTTCCCGGCCCAGATCGAACCAGAACAGGATCGCTGCGGGCAGGCCGATCAGCAGAAGCAGGATGAAGTAGCCATTGCCGGTGCTGACCATCAGCGGCAGCGAAGAGAACAGGGCCACGAGCGAGAGACCGAGTTTCGTGCGGGTGCGCATGGCCGGTCGTCCTTGAGGGGGAAGGCGCGAGGTATCCGTGTGCGCGACGCTACACCTGCAAGGTCGCCGCCGCAATGCGATGGCGCCGGGGCCGGCCCGGCGCCATTTCCATCAGAACGCCCAGGTGAACGTCAGTGAGCCATTCCGGCCATCGCCGTACGCACCGTAGCCGGTGATCTGCGAGTAGTACTTCTTGTCCAGCAGGTTGTTGAGGTTGGCCTGCACGCTGAATTCCGGCGAGATGCGGTAGCGCACGAAGGCACTGACCAGTGCATAGCCACTCTGCTCGATGCGGCCATAGGCCGGCACCGTGTAGTAGATGCGGTTCTGCCAGTTGGCGCCACCACCGACGGTCAGTTCCTGCAGCGACTGCGGGGTATAGCTGGTGAACAGCTTCAGCGCGGTCTGAGGCAGGTTGGTGTTGATGTCGCTGTCGTTGATGTCCTTGGCCACGTAACGCGATGCGCCGAAGGTGGCATTCCAGCCCGGTGCCAGCTCGCCGTTCACTTCGAACTCGAAGCCGCGGCTGACGGTACCACGCGCGGCAATCGAAGCGAGTTCGCCCGGCCGGCCGATGATCGGTTCATTGGTGGCCTGAGCGACGTTGTCCTGCTCGATGCGGAACACCGCCAGCGAGGCATTCAGACGATTGTCGAACCAGGCGGCCTTGACGCCGACTTCGTAACTTTTGCCATCCACCGGATCGAGGTAGCGATCGTTGCGGTCGCGTGCGGTCTGCGGCTGGAAGATCTCGGTGTAGCTGGCATAGGCGGAGTACGTGTCGTTGATGTCGTACACCAGGCCGGCGTACGGCGTGGTCACCTTGTGTTCGCGGTCGTCCTTCTCACCTTCGCTCTTCCAGTCGGTGTAGCGCGCACCGAGGATCAGCTTCAGCGGGTCGGCCAGTGACAGGCGGGTGGCGAGGTAACCCGCCTTCTGGGTGATGGTGCCCTGGCTGGCCAGCGCCAGCGGGTTCCAGTTCGGCTGGCTGATGTTGCCGGTCCAGTTGAAGTAGCTGGCAAACGGATCCCACGGCAGCTTGGCGCCGCCCACCTGGTAGTCGCCGTAGTTGGCGTACTCACGCTTGTTGTAGCTCAGGCCGGCCATGAACTGGTGTTCGCGGCCGAACAGGCGGAACGGACCATCCACGTAGCCATCGACAGCGTTGACCTTGCGCTCTGTGTTGTAGAAGCCTGCCGACGGCGAGATGCCCGCACCGGTGGCCTTTTCGAAATTGGAGGCGCCGGTGGCCCAGTTGTTGTAGGCCGGGTAGAACAGCTTGTCGTCGGCCCTGGTCTCGTCGTGCGTGGCACCGATCCTGAACTTCCAGCCGTTGCTGAAGGCATGCTGCAGCGTGGCGAAGGCGCGCTTGCTGGTGGTGTCCCAGTAGGTCCAGTCCGGGCTGGCGTTGAAGGACTCGTCATACGGCGTACGGCTGCCGTCCGAGTACAGCATCGGGAAACCACCCCAGGTCGCACCATTGGCGCGCTTCTGCTGGTAGTCGTAGCCCACGCTCAGCTGCGTATCCGGGGTCAGGTCGGCGTCGATGACGGCGTAGCCCAGCGTCTTGCGCTGGTTGTAGCGGTCCATCTGGCCGTCGGTGTCCAGGTAGCTGCCGATCACCCGGCCGCGCACCGTGCCACTGGCGTTGAGCGCGCTGCCCACGTCCACGGTGGTGCGGGTGCGGCCCCAGCTGCCGACGTTCACCGACACGCTGCCGGTCAGTTCGGCGCTGTCGGCATGCTTGCGGATCAGGTTCACGGACGCGGACGGATTGCCGGCGCCGCTGAGCAGGCCGGTGGCACCGCGCACCACTTCAACGCGGTCATACAGCGCCAGGTCCAGGCCGGAATCACCGTAGCTCCAGTTCTGCACCATCTGCGTCGGCAGGCCATCGAACTGGTAGGCATCGATGTAGAAGCCGCGCGCATAGAACTCGGTGCGCTCGCTGTCGGACTGGGTGCTGGTGACGCCAGTGGTGTTGGCCAGCACGTCGATGATGTCGTCCAGCTTCTGATCTTCGATGCGCTGGCGGCTGATGATGCTGACCGACTGCGGGATCTCGCGCGGCGCCAGATCGAAGCGGGTACCGGCCGAGGTGCGGCGCACCGAGTAGCCTTCGGCGCGTTCGCCCTTGACGACGACCTTGTCCAGCGTGGTCGGGTCGGCGGCGGTGTCGGCGAAGGCGGCCGGGGCCACGGCACAGAGAACAGCAAGCACGGCAACGGACAGCCGCTGCGGCTGCAGGGTACGGAAGGCGGGACGGGTCATGGGGGTCCTGGACGAGCACGCGCGTTCGGCCGTCATCCAGGAGGCGAGGCGCTACGGGTAGGGAGAGGACGGGCAGGCCGTCCTGGCACCACCGGAAACGAAAGAAATGGTAATACGAACTATTCCTATTTACAAATCATGAACAGATCAGTGCGTGGGTGCGCAATGGCGGTCAGCGCAGCAGCGGCAACGGGTCGCGGGGGCCGTTCGAGCCGTAGATGCCCCAGTGCAGGTGCGGCGGCGTGCCCTTGGCGTTGCCGCTGTCGCCCACATGGCCGAGCAGGTCGCCGGCCTGGATCACCTGGCCACGCGCCAGGCCATCGGCCCAGCTTTCCAGGTGCGCGTAGTAGTAGCGCTCGCGTCCGGGCCCGATCACCCACACCTGGCGCCCGCCGAGCCCACGTTCGCTGACATCCGCGACGACACCGGCCGTGGCGCTGCGCACTGGCGTGCCATGCCTGGCGAAGATGTCGATGCCGGCGTGCGAGCGGTCACGGCCGCGCGGCGCACCGAAGGTATCGGCAATCTGGCGTGGCCGCACGCCGTCCACTGGCACCGGCAGTCCGGTGGCCGGGGGCATCCGCGCGAGTGTCCACAGCATCTTCGGTGCGGCGGCCCAGGGACTGTTCCACAACGCCATCATCGCAACGACGGCAATGGCCAGCCACAGGCCGCGCAGCAACCAGCGGCGCAGGCGGTGGGCGGGGGAGGGCGATGTGCTCATGGTTTCGGAGTGTAGAGTCGAGCCATGCTCGACTGCTTCAGCTTTGCGGTCAAAAGGCAGTCGAGCATGGCTCGACGCTACAGCACCGGCAGCAGCGGCACTTCGAAACTCCGCTTCAACGTGCCCAGTGCCACCGAGGTGCGGAAGCGCTCGATGTTGTCATCGCCACCGAACAGGCGCTCGGTGATCGCCTCGTACTCCTCCATCGACGCCGCCGAAAGCAGCAGCAGGAAATCGCCATCGCCGGTGATCGAGTAGCACTGCTGCACGGCAGGGTCCTCCTGCACGCGGCGCTTGAACGGCGCCACGCGTTCGCGCTGTTCGCTGACCACGCGCACCTCGACGATGATGGTCAGCGGCCGCCCGACCTTGGCCGCAGCGACCACCGCCACATTGGCCGCGATCACGCCGCTGTCCTGCAGGCGCTTGATGCGGCGCTGCACGGCCGGGGTGGACAGGTGCACGGCCTCGGCGATTTCGCGCTGCGGCAGGGTGTTGTCCCGCTGCAGCAGGTCGAGGATGGCGCGGTCGAAGCTGTCGAGCACGGGGGTGGTGGCCATGGCGAGCAGAAGTTGCACGAACGGGCTGTCAATTGAGCCAAGTGCTCGGCGCCGGCGCAATAGACTTTGCGCATGCAGACCTCACGACTCGCGCCGATGTTGCCGGCGCTGGCGGTGCTCGGCTCGGTCACCTCGCTGGCCATCGGCACCTCCTACGCAAAACACCTGTTCCCGCTGATCGGCGCCCAGGGCACCAGCGCGCTGCGCGTGGGCTTCTCGGCGCTGTTGCTGCTGCTGTTCTGGCGGCCATGGCGCTGGAAGACCAGCCGCGTGGATGCGATCACCATCCTGCGCTACGGGCTCACCCTGGGCCTGATGAACCTGCTGTTCTACATGGCCCTGCGCACGATTCCCTTCGGCATCGCGGTGGCCATCGAGTTCACCGGGCCGCTGACGGTGGCGATGCTGTCGTCACGACGCCCCATCGATTTCGTCTGGGTGGGCTGTGCTGTGGTCGGGCTGTTGCTGCTGCTGCCGCTGGGCGGCGGCCCGGCGCTGGACCCGGCCGGTGTGCTGTATGCGATGGGCGCAGCGGCGTGCTGGGGCCTGTACATCGTGTTCGGCAAGCGTGCCGGCCACCTGCACGCCGGGCATTCGGTGTCGCTGGGGCTGCTGGCCGCGTCGCTGGTAGTGGTGCCGGTGGGCGTGGTACATGCCGGCGCCGCGCTGCTGGACCCGAAGATCCTGGCGGCCGGCCTGCTGGTGGCGCTGGTCTCCAGCGCGATTCCGATGTCGCTGGAGATGATGGCGCTCAAGCGCCTGCCGAAGGAGACGTTCGGCATCCTGATCAGCATGGAACCGGCGGTGGCCGCGTTGTGGGCGATGCTGCTGCTGCACGAGCACCTGCATGGATTGCAGTGGCTGGCGATCGGCTGCACGGTGCTGGCTTCGGTGGGCAGCACAATGACCGCGCGGCGGTTGAAGGTACCGGTCACCGCCTGAAAAAAGGGACGGAGGGGATTAAGTCGTTAATGCATAAACGACTTAATCCCCTCCGTCCCCTTTTTCAGCGCAGGGCGTCGGCCGGGACGTCGATCTGCATCGCCAGGGCGAGGTGATCGGAGAAGGCGGCCGGTACGGCTTCCACGGTGCGGGTCTGCAGGCCACTGCTGACCAGGATGTGGTCGATGGCGCGGTCGGGGCGCCAGCTGGGGAAGGTCGGCACGATGCAGCCCGGGGGCTGCAGCCGGGTCTTCTGGTACAGCACCTGCATTTCCGGGCGCTCGGCCAGGCAGTTGAAGTCACCCATCAACACCGCGTTCGGGTGGTCGGACAACAGCTCGGCGATGAAGCCCAGCTGTGACATCCGCGAGCCCGCGCCCAGCGACAGATGGGCCACCGCCACCGCCAGGCCGTCGGCGCCATCGCCGAACTTGGCCAGCAGCACGCCGCGCCCGCCGATGCGGCCGGGCAGGGCGTGGTCCTGTACTTCCACCGGCTCCAGCTTGCTCAGCAGGCCATTGGCGCTGGAGGCGACCCCGCCCATGCGCCGGTTCGGCTGGTGGCTCCAGTAGTTGAAGCCGGCACGCTGGGCCAGGTAGTGGGTCTGGTTGGTGAAGCCCGAGCGCAGGCTGCCCGGGTCGGCCTCCTGCAGGCCGACGATGTCGTGTTCGCGCGCCAGGGTGGCGATCGCGTCCAGGCTGCTGCGCTTGCGACCCGCCGGCAGCGCATGTGACCAGCTGCGGGTCACATAGTCGCTGTAGCGGCGGGTACTTGAGCCGGCCTGGATGTTGGCCGTCAGCAAGCGCAGGGTCCGTGTACGGCGGGAATTCACGGCCGGGAAACGCTTCTCTTGGATCAGTGAGCCTGGGCCGCACCGCGTTCGCGGGCGATCAGGTGGTCGGCGATGCGCAGCATGTCCGGGAAGCTCTTGCCCTTCACCAGGTACTTGCCGTTGACGATGATCGACGGGGTGCCGCTGATCTGGCTGCGCTGGGCGAACTGCTTGGCCGAGTTGGTCTTGGCATTCACCGCGAAGCTGCCCATGGTGGCGGCGAACTGCTTCGGGTCCACGCCGTAGGCACCGTAGAACTTGGCGATGTCGTCAACCGAATCGGTGCCGCGCTCACCCTTCAGGGTCTTCTGCGAATGGATGGCAGCGTACAGGGCTTCGTGGGTCTTCTCCTGCACGCCCAGGGTCTGCGCGGCGTAGAAGGCACGGGCGTAGTTGTCCCAGGTGCCGCCGAACATGGCCGGCACGTAGACGAAGTTCACATCGCTCGGCAGGCCGGCCTTCCACGGGCCGACCAGCGGCTGGAACGCGGCGCAGGCCGGGCAGACGTAGCCGAAGATCTCGGTCACTTCGATCTTGCCGGCGGCCGGCTGGAACGGCTGGCCGTTCGGGATCACCTGATAGTCGGCGCCTTCCACCGGGGCCGGGCCGGTCAGTGCGGCGGTGGTCGGGGCCGGTGCAGCGGCCGGGGCCGCCTCAGTCGCGGCCTTCTCGCCTTCGGCAGCGGCCGGGGCAGCACCCTCGGCGCCAGCGGCAGGCGCAGCCGGTTCGGTGGTGGCCGGCGCGGCCGCCGGTTCGGCCGGAGCCGCGGAGGTGTTGGCGGTGCCATCGTCGGCCTTGCAGGCGGCCAGGATCGGCAGCAGCGCTGCGAGTGCGAGGGCGTAACGGATCTTCATGGAAACGTCTCCAGCATCTGGAAAGGTGGGGCCGGCGTCAGGCGCCGGCCAGAGGGAAATGATGACATGCGGCGGCGACAGCGCCGTGTCGGTGGTGGGCGTTGGTTCAGCGGCCGCGGGCGGCGCGGGCCTGGGCGATCAGCGCCGAGGCGATGCGCAGCTGGTCGTCGAAGCTGTTGCCACGCACCAGGTACTGGCCGTTGATGATGATGGCCGGGGTGCCCGGAATCTTGGTGCGCTGGGCGAACGCGCGGGCAGCATCGACCTTCTTCTGCACGGCATCGCCGCGCAGGGCCTGCAGATAACGGTCCGGGGTCACGCCGTAGGCCTTGTAGAAGGTGGCGAGCTCATCGGCCGAGATGTTCTGCATCGGCAGCGAGCCGTCCTTGTGCAGGGCCTTGAACACGGCCGCGTGGCTGCGCTTGGCCACGCCGACTTCGTCGGCGGCGTAGTAGGCCAGGGCCCAGGCGTCCCAGGCGCCGCCAAAGGCCGCCGGAACCGGGGTGAAGCGCACGTCGGCCGGCAGTTTGGCTGCCCAGGCTTCCAGTTGCGGTTCGAAATGGGCGCAGTGCGGGCAGGTGTAGCCGAAGACCTCGACCACCTCGATCTTGCCGGCCAGCGGCTGGAACGGGCCCGGCTGGGCGATGCGCTCGTAGTCTTTGCCCTCGACCAGCGGGGCATTGGCGGGGGTTGCGGCGCAGGCTACCAGCGGCAGCAGCACCAGCACGGACAACAGCAGGCGGGAAATCAACCTCATCGACACGCATCTCCGTTGAAAAAAGCAACGCCGGCGCGGTCGCCGGCGTGAAGGAAACATACCCCAGGCGAGGGCCGCGGTGGCGGCCCGGGCCGACCAGCGGTGGTCAGGGCGCGGCAGCCGGTTGTACCGGCGTGGTGGCAACGGCCACGTCGTCGGCCTTGTTGTGCAGGCCCTGCAGGTAGCTCGACAGCGCCTGCACCTCCTGCTCGCTGAGCTTCTGCGCGACCGTGGCCATGATCTGGAAGTGCGCCTTGTCGGTCTCGTTGGTCTGGCCGGCCTGGTATTCCTGCAGGCGGCGCGCGACATAGCTGGCGTGCTGCCCACCAATGTGCGGATAGGCCGGTCCGGGATTGCCGGCACCGCTGGGGCCGTGGCAGGCCATGCAGGCTGGCAGGCCGCGCTTGGCGTCACCGCCACGGTACAGCTGCTGGCCGATCTCGTAGAACTTCATGCCCTTGTAGGGGCCGTCGGTGACCGCCGTGTCATCGGCGATGCCGGCGGTGGCCTTCTGCGTGGCAAAGAACGCGCCGATGTCGCGCATGTCCTGCGGGGTGAGGTTCTGCACAAACGGCACCATCGCCACCGCCGCGCCGGAACTGCGCTGGCCGTTGGCGATCAGGGCCATCTGCTGGGCGACGTAGCGTTCGCTCTGGCCGGCGATGGACGGGTACATCTCCACCGTGGAGTTGCCGTCGGCGCCATGGCAGGCCGCGCAGGCCGAGGCCTTGGTCTGGCCGGCCTTGGCATCGCCCCAGTGGGTCTTGCTGAAATCCACCTCCAGCGAGGCGGTGTTGATCGGCCCGTTGTCGGGCAGCGGGGTCAACGTGGTCTGCGCGAACGCAGCAGCGGCAACGACTACAGCAGTGGCAAGGGCGGATACGGCAAGAACGCGAGCGTGGCGCATGCTAAAGCTCCGTATGGACCGGGCCGGGCGGTGGCCGCCGGCATCGCCCGGATTATCAACGCCGTTTCCGCACACGGTCAACGCAGCAGTGCAGCAAAATGCCCGCAAAGGCCGTCGGCACGGGCGCGCGGCGCCGCAACATGCGATCCTAGGCACATGTCATTGCTCATCGAACGCGCCCGTTACCACCTTTCGGCCCACAACGTGCGGCAGCTGCCGCCCGACGAAGGGGCCGAAGTGGCTTTCGCCGGCCGCTCCAACGCCGGCAAGTCCAGTGCGCTCAACGCGCTGACCCGCCAGAACGCCCTGGCCCGTGTCTCCAAGACCCCCGGCCGTACCCAGCAGCTGGTGTTCTTCCAGGTCACCCCGGAAGCGCATCTGGTCGATCTGCCCGGTTACGGCTACGCCAAGGTGCCGCTGGACCTGCAGGCGCACTGGCAGGCCTTCATCGACCGGTACTTCCGCACCCGCGAGGCGCTGAAGGGCCTGGTGGTGGTGATGGACATCCGCCATCCACTGAAGGACTACGACCGGCAGATGCTGTCCTATGCCGTGCAGCGTGGCCTGCCGGCGCACGCGCTGCTGACCAAGGCCGACAAGCTCAGCCGCAGCCAGCAGATGCAGTCCCTGCAGAAGGTGCGCAAGGAGCTGCAATCGGCCTATGGCGACAGCGTGAGCGTGCAGGTGTTCTCCGGCGAGGACCGCACCGGCGTGGACGAAGCCCGCGGCGTGATCGGCGGCTGGCTGGGGCTGTCGTAATCGATGTAGCGTGCCGGGCGTTGCCCGGCAGCATTCCTGTAGAGCCGAGCCCACGCTCGGCTGCCGCGCGCAGCGCGGTGCGGCCCCGGTAGCCGAGCAAGGGCTCGGCGCTGCAAGGGCTCACCGGCTCATTTCAACGGCGAATACTCCGCCGGCACCCACGCATAGGCCTGGCCCTCGCCACGCACATGGCCCAGGCCGGGGAACGGCAGATGCGCGCCGGCCACCCACCAGCCGTTGGCGGTGGCCTGCTGCAGCAGCCCGCGACGGCTGGCGATGGCCGCCTTGCGGTCCGAATCCGCCTCGAATGCCGCCTCCGGGTGCGCGAACTGCACGGCGTGGAAGTGCAGCACATCGCCCCACACCAGCAGCGACTGGCCCTGGCTGTCGAACCGGTAGGAGACATGGCCGGGCGTATGGCCATGGGTGTCCATCGCCACCGCGCCGCCGGGCAGGGCATCGCCGGGGCTGAAGGTGCGCAGGTGGCCGCTGGCCTGATACGGCGCCACCGCGTTGCGTGCCAGCGGGAAGGCGAAGCGCACGCCCTTCGGCGCGGTGGCCTCGCTGGCCGGGTCTAGCCAGTAATCGGCATCCGCTTTGGACAGCCACACCGTGGCATTCGGGTAGGCCGGCCTGCCCTGCGCGTCGAGCACCCCGCACAGGTGGTCCGGATGGGCGTGGGTCAGCAGCACCTCGTCCACCTCGCCCGGATCCACGCCGGAAGCGCGCAGGTTGCCCAGCACCTGGCCCAGGCCGGGACCGAAGCACTGCGCGGTGCCGGTATCGACCAGGGTCAGGTGGTTGCCCTGGCGGATCAGGAAGGCATTGATCGCGGTCTGCAGGCCCTTCCTGTCTTCCGGCACGTAGCGGCCTTCCAGCAGCCGGCTGATCAGCGTCGGTGGCACGTCCACCACTTCCTGCCGGCCCAGCGCGACCACGCCGTCGAACAGGGCGGTGACCTGCAGGGCGCCGATGCGCTGGTGATAGACACCCGGCACCTGCTGGGTGGGAGCGGGCGAGGTGGCTTCGGCCAGTGCGGCCAGCGGCAGGGACGACAGGGCCAACAGCAGGGCGCCGTGCAGCGGCAGGGGACGCAGGGTCATGGTGGTTCTCGGTGGACGACGGACGGTTCCGTTGCCGCATAGCGTGCCGTGGCCGACGTGTGCGCGGCGCTCAAACCACTACGCGGAATGCTCAGGGAAGGGGTGTGGTCTGCAGGGCTGCGCCCTGCACCCGCAGAGGTAACGGCAACAGCTGAAGCAACAGCAACAGCTGAAGCAACAGCAACAGCGGGCTATCCGTGGGGTGGCGGGGTGGGTCCGGTTGCGGGGGACGCTGCAAGTACCCCTCCGGGGCCCGGCCCAGCCGCTGGCGGCTGTGCGTTCGGGCGCTTGCGAAGCAGTGCTTCGCAAGCAAAGCGCCCTCACCCATGTAAGCTCGGTCGCCGCATCCATGCGGCTCACGCCCCCGCAACTGGACCCACCCCGCCATCCCACGGAATGCACGCTGTTGCTGTTGCTCCGGCTCTTGCACTCGCTTCGGCGGGTGCAGGGCGCAGCCCTGTCGAACCCCCTCAAATGTCTGTGGGAGCCAGCCCGTACTGCTCGGCGAAGCGCTTGCTGAAACTCGCCACAGACCGGTAACCCGCGCGTGCGGCCACAGTCTTCAACGGCAGGTCGGTGGTGTAGAGCAGCTGCATGCCATGTGCCAGCCGTGCCTCGGTGAGCAGCTGGCGCAGGCTGGTGTCCTCGGCGGCGAGTCGACGGCGCAGGGTCGCGCCGCTCAGCGCGAACTGCTCTTCCACATCGCGCGACTGCCAATCGCGTGCCGGTTCGGCGGCGATGCGGTCGCGGATCTGTTCGCCCAGGCTCGGAGCCTGCGGCAGCAGCAGGTTACCGTGGCCCTGCCGGCACAGGGTCAGTACCAGCGAGGCCAGGGCCAGCCGCGCGTCGCTGTAACGGCCGTCCTGCAGCGACTGGCGCCACTGGCGCAGTACCGCGCCGTGATCGATCAACGGCAACCGCGCCATCGCCTGGCCAGGCGCGGGAAGCCCCTCGCTCCACAGCGTGCGAGCGGCCGCCAGCACTTCGGCACACAGCGGCACGATGGCGCTGAGGTAACGGCCACTGCGCGGGTCGGGGGTGTTGACCACATCGATGCGGCAGCGCTGGGTCAGCAGCAGGATGTCGCCGGGAACGAACTCCAGAGACTGATGAGCGGTGCGCACCTGCTTGCGGCCTTCCAGCAGGATCGCGAACTGCGGTTGCGGAATCTCCACCGAGCTGGCGCCATGTTCCCGGCGAGCGGTGATGCATGCATAACCCTCGGCACGTGCGCAGCCGGCCAGGCTGGCCATCTCGGCCAGCAGTGCGGTGGCCGGGGGCAGCATGGCAGTCATGACACGTGGGCGCCGAGCAGGCGACCGACACCGGCGGCCGCGGCCATCGCCAACGCGCCCCAGAACATCACCCGGATCGCGCCGCGTACCGGGGGGGCGCCGCCGGCCCGGGCCGCCATCGCGCCGGTCAGGCACAGGCCGAGCAGGGTGCTGGCCGTGGTCATCATCGCGACCTTGTCTACCGGCGCGAGCAGTGCGGTCAGCACCGGCAGTGCTGCGCCGCAGGTGAACGCCCCGGCCGAGGCCAGCGCTGCCTGCAGCGGGCGGGCGCGCAGGGTATCGGTGATGCCCAGCTCGTCGCGGGCGTGGGCACCCAGTGCATCGTGGGCGGTGAGCTGTTCGGCCACCTGTCGTGCCAGCGCCGGCTCCAGGCCGCGGTGGCGGTAGATCGCGGCCAGCTCCTCCAGCTCGCTGTGCGGATCTTCGTGCAGTTCGCGCTTTTCCATCGCCAGGTCGGCGTCTTCGGTGTCGGCCTGGGTCTGCACCGAGACATACTCGCCGGCGGCCATCGACATCGCGCCGGCCACAGTGCCGGCCACGCCGGTGGCCAGAATGGTCGCAGCCGAGGCGCCGCTGGCGGCCACGCCGACCACCAGGCCGGCCACCGAGACGATGCCATCGTTGGCGCCCAGCACGGCGGCACGCAGCCAGCCGACGCGCTCGGAGCGGTGCAGTTCGGGGTGTCGTGAATGGCGGCTCATGACCGTGAGTGTACGAGGGTCAAGAGGGCGTCGGTAGGATGCTGAAAACCGTCTCCGTCGCATGACGCAACGGGTCGCCACGCTATAGTGCGCCCTTGCGATGGAAGGCTCCGAGCCCCACATCCCCCGCCACCGTCCAGCGAGCCTTCCCCTTGTCGAGCCCCAGCCACGTCGCCGATACACCCATTACCGACCGCTCGCAGCTGGTGGAGGTGATCGCCTCCGGCGAGAAGCCCCGCGCGCAGTGGCGCATCGGCACCGAGCACGAGAAGTTCGGGTTCCGCCTGGATGACCTGCGTCCGCCGACCTTCGAGGGCGAGCGCGGCATCGAAGCCCTGCTCAACGGCCTGGTCCGCTTCGGCTGGGAGCCGGTGCAGGAAAACGGCAACACGATCGCCCTGCTGCGCGATGGCGCCTCGGTGACGCTGGAACCGGCCGGTCAGTTGGAACTGTCCGGAGCGGCGCTGGAGACCATCCACCAGACCTGCGTGGAAACCGGCACCCACCTCAATGAAGTGGCGCAGGTGGCCGGCGAACTGCAGCTGGGTTTCCTCGGCATGGGCTTCCAGCCGAAGTGGAAGCGCGATGAGATGCCGTGGATGCCGAAGGGCCGCTACAAGATCATGCGCTCGTATATGCCCAAGGTCGGCTCGCTCGGCCTGGACATGATGACCCGCACCTGCACGGTGCAGGTGAACCTGGACTACGCCACCGAAGCGGACATGGTGAAGAAGTTCCGCGTGTCGCTGGCGCTGCAGCCGATCGCCACCGCGCTGTTCGCCGATTCGCCGTTCACCGAAGGCAAGCCGAATGGCTACCTGAGCTACCGCTCGCACATCTGGACCGACACCGATGCTGACCGCACCGGCATGCTCGACTTCGTGTTCGAGGATGGCTTCGGTTACGAGCGCTATGTCGATTACCTGCTCGACGTGCCGATGTATTTCTCCTACCGCGATGGCATCTACCACGACGCCAGCGGGCAGAGCTTCCGCGATTTCATGCAGGCCAAGTTGCCGGTGCTGCCGGGTGCGCTGCCGACGCTGCGCGACTGGTCGGACCACATGACCACCGCCTTCCCCGAAGTGCGCCTGAAGAAGTACCTGGAAATGCGCGGCGCCGACGGTGGCCCGTGGAGCCGCCTGTGCGCGCTGCCGGCGTTCTGGGTCGGCCTGCTGTACGACGACACCGCACTGGATGCCGCCTGGGACCTGGTGCGTGACTTCACCCTGGCCGAGCGCCATGCACTGCGCGACGGGGTGCCGAAGCACGCGATGAACCTGCCGTTCCGCAACGGCACGGTGCGCGACCTGGCCCGCGAAGCGGTGAAGATTTCCGTTGAAGGCCTCAAGCGCCGCGCGGCGCGCAATGCCGACGGCCAGGACGAGAGCAAGTTCCTGGACGTGCTGCAGGAGATCGTCGAGTCCGGCCTGACCCCGGCCGAGCGCAAGCTGGCGCTGTTCCATGGCCGCTGGCACGGCGACGTCGATCCGGTGTTCCGCGAGTTCGCGTACTGACACTGTTCGGCAGGTGCCGGGGTCGGCACCTGCCGTTGCGTTACCACCCGCGCGCTGCGAACAGGCGCGAGTAAATGCCGCGCACCACATCCTGCTTGCTGCGATTGTAGGCCTGCACGTTGGCATTGCCCTGTAGTGCTGCCTGCTTGGCCTGCGCATAGCGCCTGCGGTCATCTTCATGGCTGCGCAGCCAATCGCGGAACAGCCGGTGGCGGATGTGCTCGGCGCAACCAGGGGCGAACACATGCAGGTTCACGCGCGGCACGCCCAGCCGCAGCATGCGGTGCTGATACCACGAAGGTTCGCGGATGGTGAGCACGTAGCCCAGTGCCTGCAGCGGTGGCAGCCAGGCCGCTTCGTCGGCGGGATCGGCAACCAGCAGGTCGATGTCCAGTACCGGTTTGGCCGGCAGGCCTGGCACCGCGGTGGAGCCGACGTGTTCAATGCCTAGCGCGATGTTGCCTAGTGCCGCCTGCAGCTGCGTGCGCTGCTGCTCGAACTGGTCGGCCCACAGCGCGGACCAGGGCACCACCTGCAGCACTTCCGGCTGCGGTGCGCCGAGAACCCAGGGATTCTCGTCAGGGTCGCCATCGGCAAAGGTAGTGATTGCGGTGGGGTCTAGTGCGATATCGGACATGCCCGCCATGGTGCCATGCCCGGCGTTGATGTCAGCCCGGCTTGCCGTCGCGCCGTGGGTTCAGGTAGATCCAGCCCAGCCGCGCCACCCACAGGGCCAAGGCCAGCAACCAGCCGATGGCGGCGGCGAAATGCCACGCATAGGCGTCGGGCATCAGCTCGGCAATGATGCGCATGATCGCCACCGCCTGCAGCGCGACGAACGCGAACCAGGCCACTGCCGGCATCACCAGCGGTCGCCCGGAATGCCCCTGGGTGACCCGGGTCACCATCGCCACCAGCAGGCTGCCGAACAGGCCCACGGCAAGGGCATGCAGCGGCGCGCGGCCGAGTAGTTGCGGATGGCCAAGCAGCTGGCCGATGTCCTGCAGCAGATACAACGCGAAGCTGATCGGCAGCCACGCCAGCGCCAGGAACAGGGCGGCGAGCAGGCCCGGCATCGGCCTGCGTGGCCACCAGTGCCATAGCGCCTGCAGCGACAACAGCAGCAGCGGCGCATCGGCCAGCCACAGCAGGCTGTCGACCTGCAACGCACTCAACAGCAGGCGCAGCGCCAGCAGTGCCCACATCGCGGCCAGCCAGCGCAGCGGTCGCCACGGCACGTAGCCGTCCACCACGTTGTTGGCGAAGAACGGGATCATCCGGTGCGCGACGGTGAGGTAGACCGGCAGCAGCAGGCCGAACGTGCCGAGTGCCACAGATACCGGCATCAGCGTGGCGTCGCCGCGCACCACCGCCATGAACAGCAGCAGCCCCAGCCAGCCCAGCAGCAGTGCGGCATAGCAGGCGCGTGCATGCCAGTTGCGGTTGGGGCCGGCGGCCTTGAGCACGCGTCCCAGCACGATCAGTCCGGCGCTCCAGCCGGCCAGTGCCAGCAGCAGGCCGGGCCACAGCCCGGGTATCCAGCCGCAGGCGGCGGCAATCAGCAGCGCCTGCCCGCCAAACAACCCGATGCCGACCGGCGCATAACGGCTGCGTGGCAGCTCGGGTTGCCCCATCCAGCGCGGGAACACGGTGAGCAGGAAGCCGAAGATGAAACTGGGCAGCACCAGGTACTGCATCAGCAGCGCGTGCAGCCAGGCCGGTGGCAGCGGCGGTGGCAACGGCGTCCATAGCCCGCGTAGCGCGCCCAGCCACAACGCCCACCACAGCATCGCCAGCAGCAGGTTGCTGGCGCCGATGAAGAACAGCAGCCGATGCGGCGCACGCATCAGCATCGCAGGGGAGGGGAGGCGGGCCATGCAGGGAGTCTGCGCCGGGGCGGTGGCCGCTTCCTTGACCTTCGTCATGCCCAACGCACGACCAAAAAGAAACCCCGGCAGTGCCGGGGTTCTTCGTTCACAGTCGCCGGGCGATCAGGCGGCGTTCTTCATCGTCGCCATGTCGATCACGAAGCGGTAGCGCACATCGTTCTTCGCCATGCGTTCCCAGGCTTCGTTGACGTTCTTGATGTCGATCATCTCCACATCGCTGACGATGCCGTGCTCGGCACAGAAGTCCATCATTTCCTGGGTTTCGGCCATGCCGCCGATCGCCGAGCCGGTCAGGTGCTTGCGGCCGAAGATCACGCTGCCGCCGGTCAACGGCGGGTCCAGCTCGGTCAGCACGCCGACCAGGCACATGGTGGCCTCGCGCTTGAGCAGGCCCATGTACGGGTTGGTGTCATGGCCGACCGGGATGGTGTTGAGCAGGAAGTCGAAGCTGCCGGCGTGCGCCTTCATCTGCGCGGCATCGCGCGAGACCAGTACTTCGTCGGCGCCCAGGCGCTTGGCATCGGCACCCTTTTCCGGGGTGGTGGTGATCATCACCACGTGCGCGCCGAGTGCCTTGGCGAACTTCACGCCCATGTGGCCGAGGCCACCCAGGCCGATCACGCCGACCTTCTGGCCCGGGCCGACCTTCCAGTGGCGCAGCGGCGACCAGGTGGTGATACCGGCGCACAGCAGCGGCGCGGCCGCCTTCAGGTCCAGCGTTTCGGACACCTTCACCACGAAGCGCTGTTCGACCACCACGTGGTCGGAATAGCCGCCGTAGGTTGGCGCGCCGCTTTCGCGTTCACGGCCGTTGTAGGTCCAGGTCGCACCTTCGGCGCAGTACTGCTCCAGGTCGTGCTCGCAGGCGTCGCAGTGGCGGCACGAGTCGACCATGCAGCCGACGCCGGCGTGGTCGCCCACCTTGAAGCGGGTGACGTTGCTGCCGACCTCGGTCACGCGGCCGATGATCTCGTGGCCCGGCACCATCGGGTAGATCGAGCCACCCCAGTCGTCGCGGGCCTGGTGCAGGTCGGAATGGCAGATGCCGCTGTAGAGGATCTCGATGCGCACATCGTCCGGGCCGACCGCGCGGCGTTCGAACTCATACGGGATCAGCGGGTCGGTATGTGAATGGGCGGCGTAACCACGGGCGAGGGACATGGGGAATCCTTGGCAGGGTTTGTCGAAAGGCGTTTTACAATACGCCCCGTTCCCAGCGGCAAGAAGCGCGGATATCGGCATGATTCATCAAGTGGAACTGCACAATCATGGCCACTGACAACCTCACCCATCTGGCCGCGTTCGCTGCGGTTGCCCGTCATCGCAGTTTCCGCCGCGCCGGTGCCGAGCTGGCGCTGTCGACCTCGGCGGTGAGCTATGCGATCCGCGCGCTGGAAGAACGGTTGGGGGTGGGCCTGTTCCATCGCACCACCCGCAGCGTGGCCCTGACCGAGGCCGGGCAGCGCCTGCTGGAGCGCCTGCAGCCGGCGCTGGGCCAGGTGCATGACGCGCTGGAAGAGATGAACCAGTTCCGCGCCGCCCCGGCCGGCCTGCTGCGCATCAACGCCACCCGCGCGGCGGTGTCGACCCAGCTGGGACCGCGGCTGGCGCGCTTCCTGCGCGCCCATCCGGACGTGCGGGTGGAACTGACCGAGAACGATGGCCTGGTCGACATCGTCGCCGAGGGCTACGACGCCGGCGTGCGCCTGCATGAGTTCGTGCCCGAGGACATGGTGGCGGTGCTGATGGGGCCACCGCTGCGCGGGCTGATTGTCGGCTCGCCGGATTACCTGCGGCGGCACCCGGCGCCACAGCATCCGCGGGACCTGGCGGCACACGAATGCATCCGCTTCCGCTTCGCCAGCGGGCATCTATACAAGTGGCAGTTCGAGCGCGGTGGGCAGGCGCTGGAGATCGACGTGCCGGGGCGGCTGACGCTGGGTGAGCAGGGCACCGTGGTTGGCGCGGTACTCGATGGCATCGGCCTGGCCTACGTGCTGGAAGACACGGCAAGGCCGTACATTGATTCGGGGCAGATGGTGGCGGTGCTGGAAGACTGGAGCGAACCGTTCGCCGGCTTCGCGCTGTACTACCCGAAGCAGCGGCAGATGCCCGGTGCGCTGCGCGCGTTCGTGGATATGCTGCGCGACTGAGTTGCTGCAGGAGTGGCGACCAACGGTCGGCATCCACCGGGGGCAGGCCATTGCCGACCAACGAATCGGGATCGGCCGGTAGATCCACGCCATGCGTGGATGGAGCAACCCTACGCCCCCTGCAACACCGGCCCCAACAACGCCACGCACTCACCTAGATGCACGTCCACCGGCGCATCCTCGGCCACCACGCCGATCACGCGTTCGCGCAGCGGCTCGGCCACGGCCATCGCCAGCAGCAATCGCGCCAGGCGCACGGGGTCTCCTTCGCGCAGCAGCCCACGCTGCTGCTGGCGCGCCAGCCAGTCAGCCAGCAGCGCACGGCCGCGTTCGATGCCGTTGTCCAGATAGGCCTGCAGCAGCGCGTCCTTGCCCGGGAAGTCGGTGGCCAGCAGCCGGAACACCTGCACCGCCTGCGCCGACAGCGCCTGCGCACACACCGCCTGCAGGATGTCCTGCAGCAACGGCAACACCTCGTCGGCGTCGTGCGCATCGCGCTGCAGCTGCGGCGCGAAGCCGTCGGTCCACTCGCGCACTGCCAACCCGACCAGTTCCTCACGGTTGCTGGCGTGGCGGTACACGGTCTTCTTCGCAACCCCGGCATGTGCTGCCACCGCTTCGATGGTGGTGGCCTCGTAACCCTGTGCCAGCAGCAGTTCCAAGGTGGCCTGCAGTACCGCGTGGCGCACCTCGGCTTCCGGGCGCGCAGGGCGGCCGCGGCGGCGGGTGGGTGAGGGTGGCTCGGGCAGGGTGGTGCTGTTCATTGCGCCCATCTTACCGCATTCGACCAATTGCGAAACGATGAGCGTTTCCGTATTGTCAGATCTCCCAACACCGCAGGAGACCCCCATGGATACCGCTGTGAACGCCCGCGCCTGGCTGGACCACCACGATCTGCTGGACCCGGCGCCGATGCGCCTGGAAACGGGCATCCAGCGCCGCGAAGACGGCACTCTGCTTGTGGCGGTGCGCACCGATCTGCACGGCTGCAAGGGCCGCATGCTGGACTGGTGGTTCACCTTCTTCGAGACTACCCAGCACATCCGCTGGTGGCATCCGGTCGACCATGTCGAGCATCGCGGCTGGGACGCGGCCTGGCAGCGTGGACGCAGCTACCACGGTGCCAGCATCCATGCGGTGGAATCGCTGGCTGACAGTCCGCCGGTGGCGGCGCGCCTGAAGTTCCATGACCCGCGCACGCTGCTGGTGCCTGAGCGCCTGAAGGCGGCACAGGATGCAGGCGATGTATCGGCGGTGATCGCCGCGCGCATCGGCTTCGGCGACCACGTACGCCTGGATGCAAACGGTGATCCCTGCGACGGGCAGATGCTGCACGTGGCGCGCGATACGCCGTTTGGCTGCGTGCTGCGCAGCCGCTTCGTGCTCGGCCTGGACAGCGCCGATCCGCAGCGCGAGGCCGGCGATGCGGTCGGCCTGGGCCTGCTCAAGCACTGCTATACGGAGTTCAGTTTCCTCTCGCGCCTGCTGCCGTCGCTGTACTACGGCGAGCGTGCCAACGGCGAAGCGGTGCCGTTGCCGTGGTGAACGATGCGCCGGTCATTCGACCAGCACGTCGTAGCCTTCGCCACTGAACTGGATCAGGCAGAAGCCATGGCCGAATGGATCGGCCAGCACGGCGATGCGCCCCCAGCGACGCTCGCGCACGGACTGCTCGAGTGTCGCCCCGGCCGCAACCGCACGTACCACTGCAGCTTCGATGTCATCCACCACCCAATCCAGGTGCAGCGGCGTCCAATGGCGCTCGTAGTCGCGTACGTCGCCATCTTCAGTAGCGATGCTGCCAGCTTCGTTCTGCAGCAGGTACAACGGCGTTGGCCCGCCGAGCAGTTCCACGGCCTCCGGCCCGAGACGGCGGCCGATCCGCAGGCCGAAGGCTTCGGTGTAGAAGGTCTCAGCGGCAGCAAGATCGGGTACGTCGAGGTTGACGATGAACGACGTGGTGACGGAGTTCATGGGGACTTTCGTCATGTTGTTGGGCACGGATGGACGTTCTAGGATCGAACTGTAGTTCAGGATCGGAGTGCCCCCGTCGTTGCGACTGGTGGCCTCGTTGCCAGGGAGAATTCCATGCGGGATCTGGAAGTGGAAGCGCGCGTACGCAAGCTGGAGCAGCGGGCAGGCCGATGGCGCTGGCTGCTGGTGGCAACCCCCATCCTGTTGGTATCGACCGTGCTGGCCGGTCGCGGGTTTGCCAGCCCGGAGGCCAGCATCGTTCCCGAGATTCGCACCCAACGCCTGATCGTGCTTGATCACGAAGGACGCAAGCGCGTGGAAATCGGTGAGGACGCGCCGGACCTGGACATCAAGCGCAACGCCCGGGTGGCGGGGTTGATCATCTTCGATGGCAATGAACAGGAGCGCGGAGGTATGGTCACCGCCGACGATGGCAGTGCCACGGTTGCCTTGGATGCGCCGCGCGGCGTGGGCTATCGCGTGTCTGATCGGGCCGGAATGAAAGTGGGGGCGGACGGTTCTGCGCTTATCGGTGTCCTGTCCAACGCCGGGGGCTTTGCCGCCAGGCTGATCGCGCAGGGCGCGGAAGGGCAGCTGGAGCTGAGCCGCGTGGACGCCGCCGAAGGCGGAGCATCCACCCGTGTGATCCACGTGGATGCTGATAGCAAGTAATGGAGCAACCGCAGACTCAAACGGGGAGCGCAACATGCATGAGCAGGATATAGCCGTACGCTTGGAACGCCTGGAGCACAGGCTGCGCCACAGGAATCTGCTTGCTGCCTCGATGTTCGCGCTGGGCGCATCGTTGGCCCTGATCGGGACCAGCGTGGCCACGCCCGACGCCGGTGTGGTGCCGGAGATCCGTACCTACAAGCTGACCGTGCTCGACAGTGAAGGGCGCACGCGCGTGCAGATTGCCGAGGACGCCAGTGACATTGCCCGCAACTCACGCGCAACGGGCATGACCATCTACGATGCGAAGGGCGATGAGCGCGGCGGCATCGGCACCATGGCCAACGGCAGCGCGGTAATGGCGTTGGATGCGCCGGTTGGCGTGGGATACAAGGTTCGCGATCGGGCGGGCATGAGAGTCGCGCCCGATGGCACCGCCGTGATCACAGCACTGTCCAACGAGGGCAGCTTTGCCGCCAGCCTGGTGGCGCAGGGCAACCAGGGGCGGCTTGAGCTGAGTCGGAAGGACTCGGCCAGAGGCGAGATCAGCACCCGTGTGCTGACCTTTGATTCGGACTCGACCAAGGTAGAGAAGGCGCCGTGATGCATTTCGCAGCGAAAGTCGCATCGCATCCGTGCATGGCGTGGACCTACTGCGCGCGCGGGTAATCGAGGTAGCCTGCCTCGCCGCCACCGTAATAGGTGTTGCGGTCGGGCGTGGCCAGCGCGTCGTTGCGTTGCAGGCGCTCGACCAGATCCGGGTTGGCGATGAACGGTTGGCCGAATGCGGCCAGGTCGATGGTGCCGGCCTCGACCAGTTGCAGGGCACGCTCGCGGGTCATCCCGCCGGCCAGGATCACGTTGCCACCGTAAGCCTGCTTGAACTGCTGCAGGAAGGACTCGCCCAGCACTGACTGACCTGCCTGCAGGTTGTCGTTGAGGTGCACATAGGCCAGCCCGCGCTTGCCCAGCTCCTCGGCCAGGTACAGATAGGTGGCTTCGTTGTCGGGGTAGAACGGCATGTCGAAGGTGAGGTTGTTCGGTGCCAGGCGCACCCCGATGCGCTGGGCGCCGATGTGCTGGGCCATCGCGTCGACGGTCTCCAGGATCAATCGAGCGCGGTTGTGCAGCGAGCCGCTGTAGCGATCTTCGCGCTGGTTGATGAGTGGGTTGAGGAACTGCTCGAACAGGTAGCCGTTGGCGGCATGCAGTTCGATGCCGTCGAAGCCGGCGGAGATGGCGTTGTCCGCCCCGCGCACGAAGTCCTCGACGATACCGGGGATCTCTGCGGTCTCCAGTGCACGTGCCGGGGTGGGATCGGCATGGCCACGGCTGCCATCGTCCAGGTACACGAACGAGGTGTTCTTCGGCGCGCTGGCAACCGGGCGGGTACCGGCGCTGACCGGTTGGCCGCCCCCGGGCTGCAGCGAGGCATGCGACATGCGGCCCACATGCCACAACTGGGCGAAGATCGTGCCCTGCGCGGCATGCACCGCCTCGGTGACGAGCTTCCACCCGGCCACCTGCTCGGCCGACCAGATGCCCGGCACATCGATGTAGCCCTGGCCCTGCGGCGAAACCGGCGTGCCTTCGCTGATGATCAGGCCGGCGCTGGCGCGCTGCCGGTAGTACTGCGCGGTGAGTGCATTGGCGACCGAGCCGGGGTTGCGGGCGCGGGTCATCGGGGCCATTGCGATGCGGTTGCGCAGGGCGGTGCCTGCCAGGTCGAAGGGATGGAACAGGGCGGCGGTCATATCGGTCATCTCGGTGCGGGGGAGCGCCAGCGGCGCGATGCACACAGGATGGAGTTGACATGCAGGCGCATAAAGCGCTTCGATTTCCCTTCGTGCGGGACAATTTGTCCCCAATGTGAGGTGAGAGATGCTTCCGCTGGAATCCTTGAATGGCCTGGTCACGTTCGTCACCACGGCCCGCTCGGGCAGCTTCACCGAAGCCGCCGATGCGCTGGGCATCTCGCGCTCGGCGGTGGGCAAAGCCATCGCCCGGCTGGAAGCGCGGCTGGGTGTGCGCCTGTTCCACCGCACTACGCGGCGCATTGCACTGACCACCGATGGCGAGGCGTACTACGCGTCGTGTGCCGCGGCGCTGGAGGAAATCTCCGCAGCCGAGGCCTGCCTGGGGTCGGCCGGCCTGCCCAGTGGGCGGCTGCGCATCGACATGCCATCTTCGTTCGGGCGGCTGGTGGTGCTGCCGGTGCTGCTGCGGCTGTGCCGGCAGTACCCCGACCTGCAGCTGACGATGACCTTCACCGATCACTTCGTCGATCCCGTCGAGGAAGGTATCGATCTGCTGATCCGTTTCGGGGGGCTGCACCAGGCAGAGCATCTGGTGGCGCGGCGGCTGGGGCGCCAGCGGCTGGTTACCTGCGCATCGCCGGAGTACCTGCAGGCACATGGCGTGCCGCGCACGGTCGAGGAACTGGCGCAGCACCGCAGCATCGTCGGCTTCCGCCACGGGCAACCGGTGTGGTGGCGGATCGGCAGCGAGGATGACGAAGGGACATTCATCCCGAATGCGCCATATCAACTCAATGACGGCGATGCCGTGATTGAAGCGGCCATCGCCGGGCTTGGTATCTGCCAGATGCCGGTTTCACTGGTGCGTCGTCATCTGGACTCCGGCGCGCTGCAGTCGGTGCTGGACACGCACATGCAACGGCACATCGACATCCACGCCCTGTGGCCGCCGACGCGTCATCTGCGGCCAAAGGTTCGCTATGTGGTGGATGAGCTGGCCCGGTTGGCGGGTGAGGGATTGTTCGATTGAGCAGGCCGGGATTGAGTCCGTGGCTCCGGCTTGTATACTATCCCCCAGTATAGTTCCTGGGTGGCCCGCCATGCCGCACTCCCCTGAAGAGAAGAAGAAGGTCCTGGCCCGCGTGCGCCGCATCCGTGGCCAGTGCGATGCGCTGGACCGCGCGCTGGAAGCCGGCGCCGACTGCGGGCCGGTGCTGCAGCAGATCGCCGCCATCCGTGGCGCGGTCAACGGCCTGATGTCCGAGGTGATGGAGGCCCATCTGCGCGAGGAGTTTGGCCAGCCCGCAGCCTCCGACGAACAACGCGCCGAACGCGTGCGCGACATGAGCGCGTTGATCCGCTCGTACCTGAAATAAACGACGGCGCAACGTTGCGCCGCCCATCCTGTTACTGCCTGTCTTTGGAGAAGCCACCATGAAGTCCCGTGCCGCCGTCGCCTTTGGTCCCGGCCAGCCGCTGCAGATCGTCGAGATCGACGTCGCCCCGCCAAAGGCGGGCGAAGTGCTGGTCAAGATCACCCACACCGGTGTCTGCCACACCGATGCGTTCACCCTGTCCGGCGATGATCCGGAAGGCCTGTTCCCGGTGGTGCTGGGCCATGAAGGCGCCGGCATCGTGGTGGACGTCGGCGAGGGCGTGACCAGCGTCAAGCCGGGCGACCACGTGATTCCGCTGTACACCGCCGAGTGCGGCGAGTGCCTGTTCTGCAAGAGCGGCAAGACCAACCTGTGCGTGTCGGTGCGCGCCACCCAGGGCAAGGGCGTGATGCCCGACGGCACCAGCCGCTTCAGCTACAACGGCGAGCCGCTGTACCACTACATGGGCTGCTCGACCTTCAGCGAGTACACCGTGGTGGCCGAAGTCTCGCTGGCCAAGATCAATCCGGACGCGAACCCCGAGCATGTCTGCCTGCTCGGCTGCGGCGTCACCACCGGCATTGGCGCGGTACACAACACCGCCAAGGTGCAGGAAGGCGACAGCGTGGCCGTGTTCGGCCTCGGTGGCATCGGCCTGGCGGTGATCCAGGGTGCGCGCCAGGCCAAGGCCGGCCGCATCATCGCGGTGGACACCAACCCGTCCAAGTTCGAGCTGGCCCGCGAATTCGGCGCCACCGACTGCATCAACCCGAAAGACTTCGACAAGCCGATCCAGCAGGTCATCGTTGAAATGACCACCTGGGGCGTGGACCACAGCTTCGAGTGCATCGGCAACGTCAACGTGATGCGCGCGGCGCTGGAATGCGCGCACCGTGGCTGGGGCCAGAGCGTGGTGATCGGCGTGGCCGGTTCGGGCCAGGAGATCTCCACCCGTCCGTTCCAGCTGGTGACCGGCCGCAAGTGGATGGGCACCGCCTTCGGTGGCGTGAAGGGCCGCAGCCAGCTGCCGGGCATGGTGGAAGACGCGATGAAGGGCGATATCGAACTGGCGCCGTTCGTCACCCACACCATGGACCTGGACAAGATCAACGAAGCCTTCGACCTGATGCATGAAGGCAAGTCGATCCGTTCGGTGGTCCACTACTGAGCCACGCCGGGCGGCAGGCTGCTGTGCCTGCCGCCCCTCGGGAGAAACCCATGGAACGCATTGAACACCGCGCCTGTTTCGGTGGCTGGCAGGACGTCTACCGCCATCATTCCACTACGCTGGGCTGCGACATGCAGTTCGCCGTGTACCTGCCGCCGCAGGCGGAAACGCAGGCGCTGCCGGTGCTGTACTGGCTGAGCGGCCTGACCTGCACCGAGCAGAACTTCATCACCAAGGCCGGCGCACAGCGCTACGCCGCCGAACACGGTGTGATCATCGTCGCGCCTGATACCAGCCCGCGCGGTGATGACGTGGCCGATGCCGAAGGCTACGACATCGGCAAGGGCGCTGGGTTCTACCTCAACGCCACCCGTGCACCGTGGGCGAAGCACTACCGCATGCACGACTATGTGGCGCAGGAACTGCCGGCGCTGATCGAGGCGAATTTTCCGGTCACCGATGCGCGTGGCATCAGTGGCCACTCAATGGGCGGTCACGGTGCGCTGGTGATCGCGCTGCGCAATCCGGGGTGCTACCGCAGCGTGTCGGCGTTCTCGCCGATCGTTGCGCCCAGCCACGTGCCGTGGGGGCAGAAAGCCTTCCACGCCTACCTGGGCGACAACCCGGCGGACTGGGCACAGTGGGATGCCAGCGAACTGGTCGCCGTGGCCGGTGAGCGCCTGCCGTTGCTGGTCGACCAGGGCGAGGCGGACGAATTCCTGCAGACCCAGCTGCAGCCGCAGCGCCTGCAGCAGGCCTGCGATGCCGCCGGCCATCCGCTGACCCTGCGCCTGCAGCCGGGCTACGACCACAGCTACTACTTCATCGCCAGCTTCATTGGCGAGCACATCGCCCACCACGCCCGCGCCCTGCACGGCTGACGGTCCCCGGAAAAGGGGACGGAGGGGATTAAGTCGCATTTGCCGCTGTGCCGCAAACGACTTAATTCCCTCCGTCCCTTTTTTTACGTGGCCGTGGCGCGGGCGGGGCTATGGTGCGCCCATACGGCCTTGCCGATCGGGGGATGCATGCCGGTAGTGCTGGCGCTGCTGTATGTGCTATGCCATGGCCTGGTCCTGGCCATGTGGCCGGGGCCCGTCGGTGCGGGTTCCTTCGTGTTCCTGACCGGCGCCCCGCTGCTGGCCGCCGCCGCCTGCCTGTGGCGGGCCCGCCGAGATGGCGCCGCGCTGGGTTGGCGTGCCACCGCGCTGGCCCTGCTGCTGTGGGGCGGGGGCATGGCCTTCAACATGGTCGATGCGCTGGGCGCCGGCCGTGCCGATGTCACGCCGCAGGTCAGTCTGTTCCTGTATGTGCTTTACGGTGTGCCGCTGGTGTTCATCCTGGCCCGTGCACGCCGCGAACGGCTCAGCATCAGCCTGATCGACGCGGCCATGGCCGCACTGCTGGGTGTGCTGTTCTTCGTGCACGTGCAATCATTTGCCGCCCGCATTGATGTCGATGACCACGCGATGGCCAACATGCAGCGCATGTTCGATATCCAGAACCTGTGCATTGCGGCGTTCGCCGTGGTGCGCTGGCTGGTCGGCGACGTTCCGGAGCGGCGCAACTTCTTCCGTGCGCTGGCGATGTACGCCGTCGTCTACCTGCTGGTGGCGTACTACATCAACCACTACACCGAGGAGCAGTCGTTCGGTGCCTACAACGACCTGCTGATCGACCTGCCGTTCCTGCTGCTGGCGTTGCTGGCCATGAGCCAGGCGCCCGCGCCGACGTTCGTGTTGCACCCGAGGCTGGCCAGAACGGTGCAGGCGGCGGGGCCTATGATCCTGCCATTGCTGCTGCTGGTGGTCGGTACCCTGGTGGTCGACCACGCGCGACCGTTGGCGGTCACCGGCTTCGTGGTGGCTACGCTGGGCTTCGGCGTGCGCAGCATCCTGCTGCAGGTGGACCTGATGGAGCGGCAGGCATCGCTGGACCAGCTGGCACGGCAGGATGGCCTCACTGGCGTGGCCAACCGGCGCGAGTTCGATGCACTGCTGTTGGCCGAATGGAACCGCGCGCGGCGGAGTGGCAGCGAACTGGGCCTGCTGTTGCTGGACATCGACCATTTCAAGGTCTTCAACGACCGGCACGGTCATCCTGCCGGGGATCGCTGCCTGCAGGCCGTGGCCACGGTCCTGAAGATCAGCGCCGGCCGCGCCGGTGACAGTGTTGCCCGTTACGGCGGCGAGGAGTTTGCGGTGATCGTGCCCGGAAGCCCACTGTCGGGCGTGCTGGCGCTCGCCGAACGCCTGCGGGAGGCGGTGGCGGCGCTGCCACTGCCGGAAGGGTCGGTCAGTATCAGCATCGGTGTCGGCTACCTGCATCCGCCGGCTCTGGCCAGTGCAGATCAGTTGCTGGCGGATGCCGATGCCGGCCTGTACGCCGCCAAGCGGGCCGGTCGCAACCAGGTGATCCTGCATGCGCATGTGCTCGACGACGAAGGCAGTGCGCACGGCAGGATGGATTGCTGAGCGCGCCAGGTGCCCGTTCCCTGTGCGTGGTTGCGCACGGGCGGCGCGACTGGGTCATCGCTGCCGCAACCAGCCGGCGGGATCGAGCAGCCTCAGCCCGACCGGTGACAACGAGCGCTGCCGCAACGGCAGGTTTGCCGCCTGCACGGCCATCGCACAGCGTGCCAGCTGCCGGCGCATCGGTGCCAGCGTGTCGTCTTCGCGGGGCCGCGCATGCCGCCATTGTGCGATGCGCAGCAGGCAGACCAGCAGGTCCAGTTCGCTGGCGGCAATGAAGGGAGAGCCGGCCGGCAACAGATCGATGGGAGCGGCAGGTGTGGCCAGCAGCGGCAGCAGGCCGATGAAGGCGTCGCAGCCCTCCTGGCCAAGCCCGAGTCCGCTCAGCTGGGCGAGGCCATCGGCCTGCAGATCGGGATCGCGCAACTGCCGTATCGCGCCCAGCAGCGCTTGTTCACCGCGGCCGAACTGGCGGCCGAAGGCGCGGTAGTTGACCCGGGTGGGAAACAACGGGGAACGGGAGGCCATGGTTGCTAGGGCCGTGGGTCGCGGGTTTCCACCAGCACGGGACAGGGCGCGTGGTCGATGGTCCATTGCCCGATCGAGGGTTCGAACAGGCGTTCCAGGCGGGACAGATGGCGGTGGCCGATGACGATCAGGTCGCACTTCAGGCGCCGGGCCTGCTCGCTGATCACTTCGCCCGGGTCGCCGGAGGGAATCTGCGCGATGGCGTCGACGCCGCGCTCGCGCAGCTCGGCCAGGGCTTCGGCCAGCACCGCTTCGGCCCGCGAGCGCTGGCGGGCGGCTTCCGGGTACTCGATGCGGTCGGCTTCGCTGGCATCGGCCGCCAGCGCGAATTCGGGGTCGAGCACGCACAACAGGTGCAGGCGGCTGCGCGGGCCGGCGATGGCAGCAGCCAGGTCCAGCACGCGTGCGTGCTGGGGGCCGCCGTCCAGGGCGACCAGCAGGGTAGTGAACATGGATGTCTCCTTGGCAGGCCGGGGATGGTCGCCGATGTCTCCGCGCGCACCCATGCCGTGCGCGGCAGTCAATGAATGCGTATAACGCAATCCACGGTGGTTACACGTGTCGTAGAGTCATCTGATTTACTGGAGACTGTCATGCCCCTGCCGGACCTGAACCTGTTGCTGGCACTGGACGTGCTGATTGACGAATGCAGCGTGGCCGCCGCTGCGCGACGGATGAACCTGAGTGCGCCGGCGATGAGCCGCACCCTGGGCCGGATCCGCGTGGCGCTGGGCGACCCGGTGCTGGTGCGCGCAGGTCGCGGGTTGGCACCGACGCCGCGGGCCCTGCAGCTGCGCGAGCAGGTACGCGACGTCATAGAACAGGCCCACCGTGTTTTCCATGCGGGCCGCGAGATCGACGTGGGTACCCTGGAGCGCACCTTCAACGTGCGTGCCAACGATGTCTTCATCGGTGGCTTTGGCGGTCGCCTGCGCGAGATATTCCGTCAGCAGGCACCGCGCGCGGTGCTGCGCTTCGTGCCCGAAGGCGATACCGATGACGATGCGATGGCGCAGGGCCGGATCGATCTGTACATCAGCACCGCCGGCAAGCACGCACCCGACACCAAGGTGCAGAACCTGTTCAGTACCTCGTTCATGGGGGCTGCACGCGAGGACCATCCGTTGTTCGATGGCGAGATCAGTGCCGAGCGCTTTGCCGCCTGCGACCACATCGCGGTGTCGCGCCGCGGCCTGCCACGCGGCCCGATCGATGACGACCTGGCCACGCTGGGCCTGCAGCGGCGGGTGGCACTGATCAGCCCGACCTTCCACGGTGCGATCTTCGCGGCGGCCGAATCGGACCTGATCCTGCCGCAGATGCCGAGCGTGATGCTGGAGCGCATCGTCAGCATGCGCCTGCCGTTGCGCCTGTTCCCGCTGCCGATTCCGGTGCGCACGGCGGCCATCGTGCAGGCCTGGCACCCGCGCCTGGACAACGACGCCGCCCACCAGTGGCTGCGGCGCTCGATAAAGACCATGTGCGAAAGCGTCGAGGACATCCGCCCCTGAGGTTCCGGGCGTGCGCCCGACGCACGCCTGCGATGCCGGCAACGCCATTTTTTGCACGGTACCGGCTCCCTAGACTGCGCTCCCCGGTGTTTCACTGAGCGCATTCCAATGACCCACAACATGCCGTGCACTGCACGGATCGGTGCCCGGCGATGAGTACGCCGGCCGCCGCTGTCCCGGCCGCTGCAGCGCCCCGTCCTGCCGCCGCCCCCGGGCTCGACCGCCGCGTTCTGGTCGGCCTGTGTGGCGTGCTGCTGGCGGTGCTGGTGTCGGGCTTCAACGAGAACATCACCAAGGTCGCCCTGGCCGACATCCGTGGCGCGATGGGTTTCAGCGTCGATGACGGCAGCTGGATCGTCGCCCTCTACAGCGCGATGTCGGTCAGCGCGATGGCTTTCGCGCCGTGGTGTGCCGCCACCTTCTCGCTGCGCCGTTTCGCACTGGCGATGATCGGTGGCTTCATGGTGCTGGGCGTGCTGTGCCCGCTTGCCCCGAACCTGCAGGTGTTCCTGCTGCTGCGCGCGCTGCAGGGCCTGTGCGGTGGCGCGCTGCCGCCGCTGCTGATGAGCGTGGCGCTGCGCTTCCTGCCGCCGGGCATCAAGCTGTACGGCCTGGCCGGCTACGCGCTGACGGCGACGTTCGGCCCGAGCATGGGCACGCCGCTGGCCGCATTCTGGGTCGAGCAGGTGGGCTGGCACTGGGCGTTCTGGCAGATCGTGCCGTACTGCCTGGCCGCCATGGCGATGGTCAGCTGGGGCCTGCCACAGGACCCGCTGCGGCTGGAACGCTTCGCCCAGTTCGATGGCGTCGGCCTGCTGCTGGGCCTGCCGGCGCTGGTGCTGCTGGTGCTGGGCCTGGTGCAGGGCCCGCGCCTGAACTGGTTCGATGCGCCGATGATCACGCTGATGATCGGTGGCGGTGCCGGCCTGATGGTGCTGTTCATGATCAATGAATGGTTCCACCCGCTGCCGTTCTTCAAGCTGCAGCTGCTGGCCAACCGCAACCTCAGCTACTCGCTGGTGACGCTGGGCGGCGTGCTGTTCGTGCTGCTGGCCGTGATCTCCATCCCGTCCGGTTTCCTGGCCAGCGTGCAGAGCTACCGGCCGCTGCAGACCGCACCGATGCTGCTGTGGGTGGCACTGCCCCAGGTGATCGCGCTGCCGCTGGTGGCGGCGCTGCTGAACATCCGCGCGGTGGACTGCCGCTGGGTGCAGGCCACCGGTCTGGCGATGTTGGCGCTGGCCTGCTGGCTGGGCTCGCACCTGGATGTGGCCTGGATCCGCGACAACTTTCTGTGGGTGCAGCTGCTGCAGGTGTTCGCCCAGCCGATGGCGGTGCTGCCGTTACTGATGCTGGCGACCAACGGCCTGCCGCCGCAGGACGGCCCGTTTGCATCGGCGTGGTTCAACACGGTCAAGGGATTCGCTGCAGTGCTCGCCAGCGGCGTGTTGGATGCCGTGGCGCAGGGCCGTCGTCACTTCCATTCCACCGTGCTGGTCGACCGCCTTGGCGAGCAACCGTGGCTGGCCGATGGCCCGCAGCTGGGCGCGCGCCTGCATGCCCAGGTACAGGCGCTGACCTCGGCCGACCTGTACTGGGTGGTCGCGCTGGTGGCGCTGGCCTTCATTCCCCTCATTGCCTGGATGCCCACCCGCATCCATCCGCCACGTGCCGTGGCCTGAACCTTTCGCAGGAACCCCCTCATGACGATCAATCGAACCACTCTCAACACCGGCCTGGGCCTGGGCGTGCTGGCCTTGGCCATCGGCGCCTGGCTGCTGCTGCGCGATGGCGGCCACCAGACCACCAACAATGCGTACGTGGTGGCTGACTACACTCTGGTGGCGCCGAAGATTCCCGGCTTCGTCAGTGCCGTGGAAGTCGAGGACAACCAGTCGGTGAAGGCCGGCGACGTGCTTGCCCGCATCGACGACCGCGACTACCAGGTCGCCCTGCAGGCGGCCCGTGCCGACCTCGCCAATGCCCGTGCACAGCTGGCCAATGCGCAGGCCGCACTGGCCCAGCAGGACTCGCTGATCGAGCAGGCCAAGGCCAGCGTCGATGTCAGCCGTTCCGAACTGACCCTGGCCAGCGCCGACCAGCAGCGTTACCGCGAACTGGCCCGTGACGGCGCCGGTACCGTGCAGAACGCACAGCAGGCGCAATCAAACCAGGCCGTAGCCAGTGCCCATCTGCAGCAGGGCCAGGCCGCGCTGTCGACCGCGCGCCAGCGTACCGACATCCTCAGCGCCGGCGTGCAGGCCGCGCAGGCGGCGGTGCAGCGTGCAGAAGCGGCGCAGGCCCGCGCCGAACTGGATCTGTCGCACACCGTGCTGCGTGCACCGATCGATGGCATGGTCGGTCGTCGCGCGGTGCGCGTGGGTGCCTACCTGACCCCGGGCACCCCGGTGGCTGCGGTGGTGCCGTTGAAGCGCGCCTTCGTGGTCGCCAACTTCCAGGAAACACAGATGACCCGCATGCAGGCCGGCCAGCGGGTCGAACTGAAGGTGGACGTGTTCCCGGGCAAGCCGCTGCGCGGGCACATCGACAGCATCGCACCGGCCACCGGCGTCACCTTCGCTGCAGTCGCACCGGAGAATGCCACCGGCAACTTCACCAAGGTGGTGCAGCGCATTCCGGTGAAGATCGTGCTGGAGCCGGGCCAGCCGCTGCTGGACCAGCTGCGTGCCGGCATGTCGGTGGAAGCCAGCGTTGACTTGGGCGGCCGTGCGCGCGCGCAGAGCGTGCAGCACAGTCCGGGCCACAAGAGCGGGGAGGGTGCATGAGCGCAGTCACCGTGTTCCGCACCATCGTTGCGGCCGCCCTGTGCACGGCCCTGGCTGCCTGCACGATGGGCCCGGACTTCGTACGCCCGCAGGTGGAACTGCCCAGCCATTGGCAGGGCGAGGCTGTCGCCGGCAACGCCATTGATCAGGATGCCGCCTGGTGGGCCGGCTTCGACGACCCGCTGCTGGGGCAGCTGGCCAGCCAGGTGCTGGAGGCCAACCTGGACCTGCAGCTGGCGGCCAACCGCGTGCAGCAGAGCCGCGCGGCACGCGGCATCGCCGCCGCCGATCGCCTGCCCAGCGTCAACGCGAGCGCCAGTGGCGTGCGTGCACGCAACAGCGAGGTGGGCCTGAACGATCCGTCCGGCAACGGCGGTCGTGATGACTATGGGCTGTTCCAGGCCGGCATCGGCCTGAGCTGGGAACTGGATCTGTGGGGGCGCGTGCGCCGGCAGGTGGAAGCGGCCGACGCGCGCATGCAGATGGCCGAGGAGGACGCACACGCAGTGCGCATTGCGCTGCTGGCGGAAACCGCGCGTGATTACCTGCAGCTGCGTGCAACGCGGCAGCTGCTGGCGATCACCGAGGACAATCTCAGCATCGCCCTCGACATCAAGCGCCTGACCGAGGCACGCCAGCAGCAGGGCGTGGCCAGCACGCTGCAGGTGTCCAGCGCGTCAGCGCAGGTAGCATCGCTGCAGGCACGCATCGCGCCGCTGCGGCATCGTGAATCGCAGCTGCGCAATGCGCTGGCGTTCCTGCTGGCACAGCCGCCGCAGGCGCTGGACGCGCAGCTGCAGGAGGCACGCCGTGGCTGGCCGGCGTTGCCGGCTGTAGCGGTGGGGCTGCCCAGCGAACTGGCCGAGCGTCGCCCGGACATCCGTCGTGCCGAAGCGGCGTTGCATGCCGCAACGGCCGGCATCGGCGTGGCCAAGGCCAGTTTCCTGCCGCGCATCACCTTGAATGGCGACGCGGGCTTCCAGGCCAAGCAGCTGGATGATCTGGATGGCTGGAACGCACACCGCTTCAGCATCGGGCCGTCGATCAGCCTGCCGATCTTCCAGGGCGGCAGGCTGAAGGCCAACCTCGCGTTGAGCAAGCTGCAGCAGCAGCAGTCGTCGCTGCAGTTCCAGCGCACGGTGCTGCAGGCCTGGCATGAAGTGGACGACGCCATCGATGGCTACGCCGCCGAACAGCAGCGCACCGTGCAGCTGCACGTGGCGGTGGACGAAAGCGAGACCGCGCTGGGTGCGGCGCGCCGGCAGTACCAGGCCGGCGTGGTCGACATGCTGGACGTGCTGACCACCCAGCGCATCGCACTGGACAACCAGGCCGCGCTGGCCAACAGCCAGGCCACGGCCGCGATCGCACGGGTGGAGCTGTACCGCGCGCTGGGCGGCGGCTGGTAGGGAAATGGAAACGCCGGGCCATGCCCGGCGGTTCGTCGGTAGTTGCCAACCTTGGTTGGCAGCTTTTTGCAGAAGCGCCAACCAAGGTTGGCATCTACCAGAGCGGGGCAGGTAGGGCCGGGCCATGCCTGGCGGGCACCTCAACGCACGTCGCGCAGTTCCCAATGGTGGCCGGCCAGCAGGCGCAGGCGCTGCTTGAACACGTCACTGTCGATGCGGGTGGTGGCCACCAGGTTGATGCGCAGGTCCTTCTGCTCGCCGGTCACGGTGGCATCCGGGTCGGTCACGCCCCACTGCGGTTCCACCGCATCCGGGTCGGGCTGCTTGGCCTTCCAGCGCTCGAACAGCGTGCCGCTGCGCAGCGCGTCCTGCAGTTCCTCGGCGAAGCCGGCGGCGCCCTGCGAATGGAAGGACAGGTCAGGGTCGTTGCCGCGGGCCTTGGAGGGATCGGGCAGGCTGATGTGGTACTGCGCAGGCATGGAGTTCTCCTTGAAGTGCGGCAAGGCTGGCACAGTCTTGGTGGAATCGATGTGCAGATTCCAGCCACGGTTGGCCTTCATTCAAACCGATGTGGCCCATCGGCAAAGCCCACGGTGACCGCGCCCTTGCCGACGTTGACCATGCCGGTCAGGCTCATCACCGATTCGTATACGGTCACGCCATGGGTGGCGCAGACCTCTTTCAGCTGTGCGTAGCCGGGCAGGGTGCGCAGCTCGTCCAGTTCACCGCCGTAGCTGACGCATACCGTCGGTGTCATCAGCCCCGCACGAACGCGCTGGCCCACCACCGCGAACAGCTTCTGCACGGCGTTGTCGAATCCCTTGATCTTGGCCACCGGCCCGGTCTCGCCGCGGTAGCCATGCAGCACCGGCTTGATGTCCAGCGCGCTTCCCAGCGCTGCACTGAGCAGGCCGACGCTGCGGTCGCCCTTGTGCCGCGCACGTGCGCGCATGTAGTACAGGTCGCGGGTCACCATGTAGCCATGCACGTTGCCGGCCAGTTCCTCCAATCGCTCGCGGATCTGCTGCACGCTGGCGTTGCTGTCGCGCAGGCGCACCGCTTCCACCGCCGTCACCGCCTGGGCAGCGAACAGGTTCTGGGTGTCGAGCACGCGCAGCGCGAACGGCGAGTTGTAGCCCGCTGCCTGACGCACCGGCTTGTAATCGTTGAGGATGGCGAAGCTGGCTTGCAGCGCGTTGTCGTGGATCGGGCTGCGGGTCTTGGTGATGGTCATGCAGAACACGTGGTCGTAATCGATCACCAGCTGCTGCAGGAACAGGTCGCGGATCTGGTTGACGCTGAAGGGGATAGTCTCCGCTTCAGCGCCATGTTCGGCCACATGCGCGTGCAGGAAACTCAGGGTGGCCTGCTCATCGCGATGATCGGCCAGCACGGCTTCGCCGATCCGTACGGTGATCGGCAGCAGCACGATATTGTGCTCGGCAATGAAGTCCTGCGGCAGGTCGCAGGCCGAGTCGACGACGATTCCGATGCGCATCCGCGGCTCCCCCTCCAGGGCGGTTGTAGGTTCGGAAACGTGAAATCTATCTCAAATCCTGGCGTGGCGCGCGAGGGAAACGCGCCACGCCCTGTTCAGCGGCTGCGCTGAACTGCCACCGGCAGGCTGGCCAGGCGCTGCCATTCGGGTTGCTGCAGCAGGCCCGGATCGGCCAGCACCGCGGCCATCAGCGGGTGCGCATCGTTGCCCCAGAACAGTTCTCCGTCGATCGCCAGGGTCGGTACGCCGAATACGCCGGCGGCGATCGCGGCCTCGGTGTTGCGCCGCAGCTGCTCCTTCACCGCCGGGGCGGAGATGGCGGTCTCGACATCCTCGATGCCCAGTTGCGCAGCCGGTTCGCGCAGCGCCTCGGCGCTGTCGGCGGCGTTGCCATCGCGCCAGATCCAGTCGAACAGCATGTCTACCGCCTGCACGCTGGCGCTGGCGGCCAGGCACAGGCGCAGGGCGGACAACGGATTGAACGGATGGCCCGGCGGAAACCGCAGCGGTGTGCCCTCGGCCTGTGCGGTCCACAGCAGCTGGCGGTAGATGAAGCGGCGCTTGGCCGGAATCTCGGCCGGCCCGAGGTTGCCCAGATGATGCAGTACCGCCCCGAAGGCGATCGGCACGGTCTGGATCTGCGTGAACTGCGGCAGCTGTTTCAGCTTCTGCCAGTGCAGGTAGGAATAGGGCGAGATGAAGTCGAAATACCAGCGCAGCGTGGCCATTGGCGGCTCCTTGTAAGCAGTCAGGGATGCGCGTTGCGCTGCAGGTAGCGGTCGCGCAGTTCGGTCTGTCGCGAGCGCATCGGCATCGCACGGCCGCCCAGCCAGACCTGTTCGGCGTAGTGCGCCACGTCCAGCGGGTCACCCTCCCACAGCACCAGGTCGGCACGTTTGCCGGGCTCGATACTGCCGATCTGGTCGGCCACGCCGAAGGCCTGCGCCGGCACCCGGGTCAGGCCCGCCAGGCCGTCGGCCCAGGGCAGGCCATTGGCCACGGCATTGCCCGCCAGCTGGCGCATCTTGCGTGCGTTGTGGCTGGCATCACCCCGCTGCACGAAGGAAACCGCCACGCCTGCGCGCTGCAGTCTTGCCGCGTTTTCCAGGGTGGCGCCGATCTGGTCGAAAGTGGCCGGCAGGTTGGCCAGCACATCGACGAACACCGGCACGTGGGCGGCGGCCAGCTCCGGCGCGACCTGCCAGGCTTCGCTGGCACCGGCGATGGCGATCTTCACCTTCTCGCGGGCGGCCCAGCGCAGCAGCTGGCGGATATCCGATGCGCGGTCCACCTCCACCACGACGCGGCCCTGGCCGGCCAGATAGCGGCTGAGCGTGCGACGCCCGGCCGGGGTCAGCAGCGCGTGCGGAGAATCCGCCGCAACCTGGCCGCGTGCTTCGTCCACCATCTGCTGCAGCAGCATCCACTGCGCGGCACGCGAATGACCGGTCAGTTCGGAAGCGGCTGCGCCGATGCGCAGGAACAGCGCGCGCGGGCCAAGCGGGTCGACGCTGCCGTCCAGGCGCATCACGCCGCCCTGGCCGGCCACGAAGCCGCCGCCGGTGGCCGCACCCAGTGCAGTGAAGCCGATGCCTTCCAGCCGCGTCACCGGAATCAGCACTGACGCCGGGTTGTAGGCCAGGGTGACGTCGAACTCGGGGCGCAACGGTTGTTCGCCGATCTTCAGGGTGCTGTCGACCGTGCTCGCTTCACCGGAAACCTCTTCGATGCCGATCTCGTTGATACCCCCGAACAGCGCCGGCGTCAGTGGGCGGCCTTCGGCCTCGATCACGCTGGCCCCGGCCGGCGCGGACAGGCCGGGGCCGACCGCTCGGATGATCCCGCCCTGCACCAGTACATCGGCGTTCTGCAGGCTGCCGCGCGCGCTGGCGGTATGTACGGTGGCGTTGCGCACCAGCAGGTCCTGCGCCGATGCCGTGGTTGCCAGCAACAGCAATGCCACCACGGTAGCGCCGGGCCATGCCCGGCGACGCTTGTTCAACGCGCCCATCAGTGCACCTCCTGGCCAAGCTGGAAATCGGAACGTGGTGTCGCCGCCGGCGCACTGCGGTCGTACAGGCGGCGGCCGTCGATGAAGACCTGCTCGGCCAGCGCATACGAACTGAAGGGATTGCCGTTCCACACCACCACATCGGCCATCTTGCCGGCCTCCAGGGTGCCGGTCTGGCCTTCAATGCCCAGCGCCTTGGCAGCGTTGGCGGTCATCCAGGTGATGGCGTGTTCGGGGGTGATCTCCGGCATGTGCGCGCGGCGCGCGGACGCCATTACCTTGGCCGCTTCCTGATTCAGGCGCTGGATGCCCTCGGGCGAATCGGAGTGGACGATGGCACAGCTGTTCTTCGGCCGGTCGACCAACGCGATGTTCTCCGGAATGCCATCGAAGGCTTCCATCTTGAAGCCCCACCAGTCGGCCCACAGCGCGCCGCAGACGCCATCGGCGGCCAGCCGGTCGGCCAGCTTGTAGGCCTCCACGCCGTGGTGGAAGGCGGCCACCTTGAAGCCGAATTCCTTGGCCAGGTCGAGCATGGTGGCCATCTCGTCGGCGCGGTAGCAGTGGATGTGCACGCGGATGTCGCCTTCGATGGCGCCGGCCAGCGTGTCCAGCTTGAGATCGCGCTTGCCGCCGGCATCTCCGGCGCTGTCGCCCTTGTCGCTGCCGAACCAGCCCTTGCGCTTGGCCGGCTTGGGCTTGTTCTTGGCGATGTAGTCGGCGGCATCGATGAAGGCAGCGCGGTAGCCGGCCACATTGCCCATCCGCGTGGCCGGGGTCACGCCCTTGCCTTCGCCGTAGACCCGTTTCGGGTTCTCGCCGCAGGCCATTTTCAGCCCCCACGGTGCGCCGGGAAACTTCATCGCCTGGTAGGTGATGGCCGGTACGTTCTTCAGGGTCACGCCGCGGCCGCCGACCAGGTTGGCCGAGCCGGGCAGCACCTGCATGCTGGTCACGCCGCCGGCCAGCGCGGTGGCGAAGCCCGGGTCCTGCGGCCACACCGAGTGCTCGGCCCAGACGTTGGCCGTGACCGGCGCGGTCATCTCGTTGCCGTCGCTGTGCGCACCGACGCCCGGGCTGGGGTAGACGCCCAGGTGCGAGTGCACGTCGATCAGGCCCGGGGTGACCCACTTGCCCTGCGCATCGATGCGGGTGACACCGGCGTCGGCCTGCAGCCGGGGGCCCACGGCCACGATGCGGCCGTCGCGCAGCAGCACGTCGGCATTGTCCAGGCGCTGGCCGGTGCCGGTCAGCACGGTGGCGTTCTGGATCAGCACCGGCGCATCGGGATGGGCCTGGTAGGTGCTGGGGTACGGGTCGGCGACAAAGCGCGAGGCCCCCACCGCCGGCGCCGTGCTCACTGAAAGCAGGGCCAGTGCCACCCCGGCGCGCAACAACCTCGATGCCATGCAAGTTCCCCTCACCCGAAACATGAATCCACCGACGCTAGCCGGGGCCGATGCGGCTTGCCAAGTGACCTTGGGCAGGGGAGGGGAGTCGAGGGGGGGGGGGGGTAGGAATTTTCTGATAGAGGATTTGTGAAGGAAATATTAACGTTGGATGAAGCGAGGGCTGATTGCGTCTTGCACTGACCTGCATCACCCGCTCTCGCACGTACTCCAAGAGCGAGCCAGCCCGACTTTTCATGGAATCGAGGACGCAACCGATGACTGCTGCAAAGCCCTGCCGTTCGACCGTTTCGCGCCGTTCCTTCCTCCCTTCGCCGCTGGCTTCGGCCATTGTCGGTTCGTTGCTGGCGGCTACCGCGCTGCCGGTCCTGGCCCAGGACAGCGACGATGTCCTGGCCCGTTACCAGTTGCAGCGCAGTCTGCAATCGGCGTTCGCCGCCCCAGGCGGAGTGGCGGCCACCGCTCCCGCGATGATCGCTCCCGCGGTAGCGATCCCGGTGGCGGCGCTGGCTCCCAGCGTCGGCGCTCCCGCGGAGCCGGTCATGGGCAAGCCCGGTGATGCGGCGAGCTGGCGTACCAGTGAATTCAACCTCGACTGGGGCCTGGCTGCGATCAATGCCGACGCGGCCTACGCGCGCGGGCTGACCGGTGCCGGCATCCGCCTGGGTGTGTTCGACAGTGGCACGGGTCTGGACCATCCGGAATTCGCCGGCAAGGACAATCGCAGCATCCGCATCGGCGACCTGATGGCCGATGGCACGCGCTGCACCAACACCAGCGTGGTGCGCGGCCCGGCGGCCTGTTTCGCCAGTGATGGCGATGACGTCCAGATCAGCTATGTGGGCTACAACGCCAATGTGCCCGATAACATCCGGAGGGTCATCGAGTCGGGCCCCTACGTGCAGCCTGGCATCCAGTTCGAGATCCATGGCACGCACGTTGCCGGCACCATCGCGGCGAACCGGGACGGCAGCGGCATGCAGGGCGTGTCCTTTGGCTCGGACCTGACCGTTGGCCGGTTGTTCTCCGACAGCGTCCGCGAGTGGCAGCGCACCGCGACGGGCTATTCAGTGGTGACGCTGGGTGCGATCGGTCCGAAGCTCAGCGCCTTCCAGGACATGTACGACCAGATGAACGCGCAGGGCGTGCGCGCCATCAACCATAGCTGGGGCCTGGCCACAGAACCGTCGACTGCCGCGGACATGGACGAGATCTACAACGATCCCGATGATCGCCAGTACCTGAGCACCTTTGCCGACGGTTCGCGTGCGCGCGGGATGATCCAGGTATGGGCGGCAGGCAACACCAATTCGGTCATTCCCACGCCTGCGCAGAGCCCCATTGCCGGCATGTACGCCACCCTGCCGCGCGCCTTCGCCGACATCGAGCCGTACTGGTTGAGCGTGGTCAACGTTGGGACCGACCTGACGCTGAGCAATCGGTCCAACAAGTGCGGCCTGAGTGCCAACTGGTGCCTTGCGGCACCGGGTTCGGACATTGTGTCGACCGCGTACGGTGATGATTCCGCCCTGTCCGGCAGCGTCGGTATCGACGCCAATGGCAACGTCAGCCTGGATATACAGCAGCGTGTGCCCACCTACGGCTACGCAATGCTGAGCGGAACGTCGATGGCCGCCCCCCACGTTACCGGCGCTCTGGGCCTGCTGTTCGAGCGCTTCCCTTATCTGGACAGCGCACAGGTGCGCGACGTGCTGCTGACCACGACGACGGATCTTGGCGCACCCGGCATCGACGACATCTACGGCTGGGGCCTGCTGAACCTGGCCAAGGCCATCGAGGGCTACGGATCGCTGCGTGTGGATACCAACGTGGTGATGAACCAGCGTGCCGGTGGCCTGAAAGTGTGGGAAGGCGATGCCTGGGATGACTGGACCAACGACATCGGCGGCCCCGGCAAGCTGACCAAGAGTGGCATCGGTTGGCTGCGGCTGAGTGGCGACAACAGCTTCAACGGTGCGCTGGTGCGCGAGGGCGTGCTGGAACTGGATGGCGTCAATACGCTCACCGGAGCGGTGGACGTGGCCGGCGGTAGCTTCCTGCTCAATGGCACGTTGAAGAACACCGCATTGAACAGCCTGGGCGGCACCAGCCATATCAACGCCCACGGTGTGCTGGATGGTTCCGACCTGACCGTCAACGGCGGCGTGGTGACCTTCGACGGCGTGCAGCGCGGCGCGCACACCCTGGTGGCCGAGCAGGGGGCCTTCGAGTTGAACGGCGGGTTGGAAAACAGCACGTTGACCAGTCTCGGCAACAGCCGTGTAAATGCCGGCGGCGTACTCGCAGATACCGACCTGGCCATCAACGGTGGCGTGCTGTCGTTCAACGGCATGCAGGCCGGTGGCCATACCCTCGTCGGCCCGAAGGGCACGCTGAAGGGTATCGGCCAGCTGGGCGATACCACCGTGGCCGGCATCGTCGCGCCAGGCAATTCGATCGGCACGCTGACCATCAACGGCAACTACGTGCAGACTGCCACCGGTGTGTACCAGGCCGAACTGGCGCCGGGCGGGCGCAGCGACCAGTTGCGCGTCACCGGTACCGCCACCCTGGGAGGCGCCCTGGTCGCGCTGCCGGAGGCGGGCACCTATTACCTGGGTGAACAGTTCAACGTCATCCGTGCCGACGGCGGAATCAGTGGCCAGTTCGCCACCACCGACTTCAGTGCGTTCTCACCGTTCATGAAGTTCAGCCTGGCCTACGCTGCCGGTGGCGCGCGCATTGAAGTGACCCGTGGCAATCCGCTTGCCAGTGCCGCCAGTACCGGCAATCAGCGCGCGGTCGCCACTGTGGCGGACGGACTGGCGGTCAACCAGGGCCTGCCACGCCCGCTGACCCTGCTGTTCCCGCAGCAGGTCGGCGCTGCACTGGATGGCCTCAGCGGCGAGCTGCATGCGGCCACGGCGATGGCCCTGGTCGAGGGCAGCCGCTACGTGCGTGACGCCGCCCTGTCGCGTCGCGTCGGTACCCGCGCTCCAGGCGCAGACGGCGACGCCGCTACGGGCGTGTGGGTCCAGGCCATCGGTGGCAGCACCACGCTTGACGGCAATGGCAACACCGCACGCACCGAGGCCAACAGCACTGGCCTGCTGGTGGGCGTGGACCGTGAGATCAACGGCTGGCAGGTGGGCGTGCTGGCCGGTACTGGCCGTACCGATGCCAAGCAGCAGGAAGGGCGTCGTGCGCGTGCCAAGGTGGACAACACGCATCTGGGTGCCTACGCCAGCCACGACTGGGGCGCCTTCGGCCTGCGTGGTGGCCTGGCCTGGAGCGAGCATGAGGTGAAGAGCACCCGCGAGCTGGGCTTCTCCGGCTACAGCGACACGCTGGTGGCCCGCTACGACGGTCGTACCCGCCAGGCGTTCATCGAGGCGAGCTACCGCTTCGGCGGTCGCGAGGCGGGGCTGGAGCCTTACCTGCAGCTCGCACGTGTGGAAGTGGACATGAAGCGCATCAACGAACGCGGCGGCGCTGCTGCACTGCGGGGCGAAGTGAACGATCTGCGCACCACGACGGCAACGGCTGGCCTGCGTTTCGACAAGGGGTTGAAGGCTTCGTTCCAGCAGGACAGCTGGCTGCATCTGCGCGGCGGCGTGGGGTACCGCCACGCCAGCGGCGATCGCGACCCGACGGCCCGCTTCGCCTTCGCCACGGGCAGCGACAGCTTCGTGGTCAGCGGTGCCCCGGTTGCTGACCGAACGGTGGTAGCCGAACTCGGCCTGTCGGCATGGTTGACCGCACGCCAGCAGCTGGAGCTGGGGTACAGCGGCCAGTATGGCGACGAAAGCCGCGACCACAGTGCGAACCTGCGCTGGTCGGTACGTTTCTGATCCCTTGGCTTCCCGGGCATCGGGAAAACCCGGGAGGGCGGCCGCAGGGCCGCCCTCCTTCGTTGCCGGCCCAGGTGTGGGTTGGCCTGCGCAGGCCTACAATGGCCGCCCCCCGCCGTACCGGACCGCCCATGAAGAGCAAGCAGGAAATCGTCGACAACTGGCTGCCGCGCTACACCGGCGTGCCCCTGGACCAGTTCGGCCAGCACATCCTGCTGACCAACTTCGGGGGCTACCTGCACACCTTTTCCGAACTGACCGGTGCCCCCGTCATCGGCCTGGACCGGCCGATGGCCAGTGCCACCATCGATGGCATCACCATGATCAACTTCGGCATGGGCAGTCCCAATGCCGCGATCATCATGGACCTGCTGTCGGCGGTGATGCCCAAGGCGGTGCTGTTCCTGGGCAAGTGCGGCGGCCTGAAGCGCAAGAACCAGCTGGGCGACCTGGTACTGCCGATCGCTGCGATCCGTGGCGAAGGCACCTCGGGTGACTACCTGCCGCCGGAAGTGCCGGCGCTGCCGGCGTTCGCGCTGCAGCGGGCGGTGTCGACCATGATCCGCGACCTCGGCCACGACTACTGGACCGGTACGGTCTACACCACCAACCGCCGGGTCTGGGAACACGACGAGGCCTTCAAGGAGCGGCTGCGGGCGATGCGCTGCATGGCCATCGACATGGAAACGGCTACGGTGTTCGCCGCCGGCTTCGCCAACCACATTCCCAGTGGCGCGCTGCTGCTGGTCTCGGACCAGCCGATGATCCCTGACGGGGTCAAGACCGAGGCCTCCGACGCCAAGGTCAGCTCCCAGTTCGTGGAAAACCATATCCAGATCGGTATCGAGGCGCTTAAGCTTATCCGGCGCAACGGCAAGTCGGTCCGCCACCTGCGCTTCGACGAATGATGATGATGGCCTGGCGCGGCGCGCCGGCCCTGGGGAGTAGGTGATGGACGTTGCCGCGCAAGTGGTGGATTTCTGGAAGGAAGCGGGCCCTGCGAAGTGGTTCGCCCGCGACGATGCCTTCGACGCGCAGTTCCGCGGATTGTTCCTGGATGAACATCACGCTGCGGCGTCGCGCGCGCGCGAGCATTGGCTGGGCAGTGCCGAGGGCGCGCTGGCGCTGATGCTGCTGCTGGACCAGTTCCCGCGCAACTGCTTCCGCGGTACCGCCCACTCCTATGCCACTGATGGCCTGGCGCGGCATTACGCCATGCGCGCCATCGAGGAAGGACTGGACCTGCAGCTGGTGCCGAAGCTGCGTGCCTTCATCTACCTGCCGTTCGAGCACTCCGAGGATCCGCTGGACCAGGACCGTTCGGTGGCGATGTTCGATGTGCTGGGTGACAAGGAATACCTGCAGTACGCCGAACTGCACCGCGACATCATCCGCCGCTTCGGCCGTTTCCCGCATCGCAATGCCGTGCTGGGCCGCATTCCCTCGCCGGAAGAACTCGATTACCTGGCCGAAGGCGGGTTTGCCGGATAATAAAAAGGGGACGGAGGGGATTAAGTCGTTTTTGCCACAAACGACTTAATCCCCTCCGTCCCCTTTTTCAGTGCCGATCAGTACTTCGGCACGCCGTTGTCCACGTCTTCCGACCAGGCGTTGATGCCGCCGGTGACGTTGAACACCTTGGTGAAGCCCAGGGCGCGGAACTGCTCGGCGGCCTGTGCGCTGCGGCCACCGTGGTGGCACATGAAGGCCAGCGCGGTGTCCTTCGGCAGGGCTTCCAGCTCGGCGCGGCCGTTGCCGTCGAAGCTCTTGAACGGCACGCCAACCGCAGCGATGGAGCGCTCATCGGCCGGGCGCACGTCCACGAGGGTGATGTTGCCGGCACGCACCAGGTCGTCGGCATCACGCACGCTGATTTCCTGCACCGGCTTGGGCGCATTCGGGTTGTCGATGGCCAGGCCCTTGCCGCGGATGTCGTCCACCCAGTCGATGGTGATGCCGTTGGCGCGACGGGCGCTGGCCAGGTCGAACTGCACGCGCAGGCCGTTGGACTCGGCGGCAATCGCGCCTTCGTCGTGCGGGGCCAGCTGGAAGTTCGGCTGGAAGCCGGCGTCGATGCTCAGCTGCAGGGCGGCACCCGGGGCGTCGGCCAGCGCACCCTTGAGCATTTCCACGGCAGCCGGGGTGACGGTGATGTTCGGCGGGGTACGGTCCGGCGCAGCCAGGCCCAGCACGCTGCTCAGCTCGCCGCTGGCGGCCATCTGCAGCACGATGTCGCTGCCGCCGACCAGTTCGCCGTCGATGTACAGCTGCGGGATGGTCGGCCAGTCGCCGTAGGCCTTGATGCCTTCACGGATTTCCTGGTCGGCCAGCACGTTGACGTGGGCGAACTCGACGCCGAGGTCCTGCAGGGCGCCCACGGCCTTGGCCGAGAAACCACACTGCGGCATCGACGGCTGGCCCTTCATGAACAGCACGACGCGGTTGGCGTTGAGGATGGATTCGATGCGCGAACGCAGGGCGGGATCGAGGGACATGGACGTCGGGGTTCCGGGAATTCGAATCGTCAATTCTAACCCTCATGGCATCATGGGGGATGAGCAGCGCAGGAACATTGCATCGCATCCCGGGCCGCCCCTGGCGCTGGCTGCCCTGGCTGGTGGCGTCGCAGCTGGCCGTGATCCTGGCCTGGGCACTGGCCGGCTGGCAGTGGGGCCTGCCGCTGCTGGCGGCCAGCCATGCGCTGTTCGTGGTGCCGGTATTCCTGCCCAACAGCCGTTTCTATGCACCGGTGATGAGCCGGGTGCCGGATGCCGGCAACAGCGTCTGGTTGACCATCGATGACGGCCCCAGCCCGGAGACCCGCGCTTTGCTCGACCTGCTCGAGCGCCACCAGGCGCGCGCCACCTTCTTCCTGGTGGGCGAGCGCGCGCTGGCGCAGCCGGAACTGGTGGCCGAGATCCTGCGTCGCGGCCACGACCTGGGCAACCACAGCCACAGCCACCCGCAGGCGCGTTTCTGGCGGCTGGGCCCAGCCGCGATGCGCGCCGAGATCGAAGGTTGCCAGCACGCGCTGCAGGCCCTGGGGGGCCAGCCGGTGCGCTGGTACCGCTCGGTGGTGGGCATGACCAATCCGTTCGTGGCACCGGTGCTGCAGCGGTTGGGTCTGGTCCGGGTGGGCTGGAGCGCGCGCGGCTACGACGGGGTCGACTGCACCACGCAGGGCGTGCTCGACCGCCTGCTGCCGGACCTGCGCCCGGGCGCCATCGTGCTGCTGCATGAAGGCGCCGCACACGGCCATAACCTGGAGATCATCGAGCGCGTGCTGCAGGCGCTGGAGGAGCGTGGGTTGAAGGCGCAGCTGCCGACCCTGTAACCCCGGGTTCTGGTCGCTTGGAGCAGCCGAGCATGGGCTCGGCGCTACAAGGGTTGGCGATCATCCTGTAGCGCCCGAGCCGATGCTCGGGCGGCGGTGCGCAACACCGGAAAACGTCGCAGGGCAGCCGAGCATGGGCTCGGCGCTACAACGCAGGGCGTTGGGCGACCAGCAGCCAGCTGTTGAAAGGGGTACGCCCGTGCAGCGGTCGGGGCGCCGTCACCTGCAATCCGGCTTCGGTCAGCGTCGCCTGCAGCACCTTCGGATCGGGGTAGTGGCACGGTCGCGTGTCCATCCAGCCGACCAGCCAGGCCAGCCGGTCGGCCACCCGCGTGGTGCGGTCGCGGCCATCGCCGGTGGCCAGGGGCGTACGCAGCAGCAGACGCCCACCGCGGGCCACACGCGCACTGGCGGCGCGCAGCAGCGCCTGCTGCGCACCCGCTTCCAGGTACTGCAGCACATCCAGCAGCAATACGTGCCCGGCCCGTGCCGGCAGCGGCGCCTGCAGGTCCAGACAATCGAAGTGCACATCGTCAAGTTGAGTGGCAGCACGCCGGGCACGTGCGATCTTGGCGGCATCCAGGTCCACACCCAGGTAGCGCCGGGTGTCGCCGCGCTGGCGCAGCACGTGGGCAAACAAGCCCAGCCCGCAGCCCAGGTCCAATACCGGCTGCCCGTCATCGGGAAGCTGCTGCAGCGCGCCTTCGTACAGCGGATCGCTGCCGAGCTTGCTGCGGGTGTAGAAGTAATCGCTGCGGTTGCCCCAGACCCGTGCCGGGCGGAACGCCTCGGCGATGGAACGCGCCTGTGCGTTCGTCAGGGCAGTGCAGGGCAGCGGCGTGCCAGTCCGTGGCAAGCCGCCCATCGTCTCAGTCCGCTGCGCCGAGCAGGTGTGCGGCCACCGGCAACGCCCGCTTGCTCCACAGCGTGTACATCCGCGCCGAAGGGTGCAGGCCATCCTCGGCAATCATCGCCGGGTCTTCGCCCTGCGCGCGGCTGATATCGGTGATGTCGACGAAGGCCACGCCCTGCTGGGTGCTGATCACCTCGGCAGCCGCGTTGAACTCGTCGGTCTCGATCTCGATCGCGGCCAGGTCGCGGCCACTGCCGGTGCCGAACGGGGTCGCACCCCAATCGGGGAAGGACAGCACCAGCACGCGGCCGGCATCACCGCCAGCGAAGCCGATTGCCCGCTGCAGCAGGGCCTGGAACTGGCTGCGGTATTCGTCCAGCGGACGCCCGCGGTACTGGTTGTTGACGCCGATCAGCAGGCTGACGAATTCGAACGGCCCCTGCGGCGCGGCTGCATCGATGCCGGCATCGAGTTCGTCGGTGGTCCAGCCGGTGGTGGCGATGGTCTGCGGGTCGCCCAGGTCAATGCCGTGCGCGCGCAGGGCGGCGGCCAGCTGGTGCGGCCAGCGGCCTTCGACCGCAACCGCTTCACCGATGGTGTACGAATCACCCAGCGCCAGATAGGACAGCGCCACGGCTCAGGCCACCGAACGGCGTGGCTTCAGCGGCACGACCTTGGTTGCGTCCTCGGCACGGCGGGCAAGCACGCGGTCGATGCGGGCGAACACATCGCGCATCACCGAGGCTTCCGGCAGCAGGGTCACGCGGAAATGATGGCGGTAGGGCACGTTGAAGCTGGAGCCCGGTACCACCAGCACGCCCTCGTTGTTCATCAGGTCCAGCGCGAAGTTGTGGTCGTCAAAGCCCTTGGCAGCGGCACCGACCACAGCCGGGAACGCATACAGCGCGCCGGCCGGCGCGACCAGCGACAGGTGCTCACTGGCTTCGCAGGCCTCGATCACCGCGCGGCGGGTTTCATACAGGCGACCGCCCGGCGTGCACAGCTCGGAAATGGTGTCCGGGCCGTTCACCGCGGCCTCGATGGCGTACTGGCCCGGCACGTTGGCGCACAGGCGCAGTGCGCCGAGCAGGTCCAGCGCGGCGCGGAAGTCGCCCAGGCGCGCGTCGTCGCCGCTGAGGTGGGCCCAGCCCACGCGCCAGCCGCAGGCACGGTGCACCTTGCTCAGGCCGCTGAAGGTCAGGCACGGATGGTCGCCGGCCAGCGGCGCGACCGGCTGGAACACCGCGTCGTCGTACAGGATCTGGTCGTAGATCTCATCGACCAGCAACAGCAGGTTGTGGCGTCGTGCGATCTCGACCACGCGCTCCAGCAGTTCGCGCGGGTAGCTGGCGCCGCTGGGGTTGTTCGGGTTGATCAGCACGATGGCGCGGGTGCGCGACGACACCAGCGTCTCGATCTCGCTCGGATCCGGCTGGAAGCCGTTTTCGGCAGCGCAGCGGTAGTACACCGGGCGGCCATCGTTGAGGATGGTCGAGGCCGACCACAGCGGGTAGTCCGGCGAGGGCACCAGCACCTCATCGCCCGGGTTGAGCAGCGCGCGCAGCGACAGGTCGATCAGTTCGCTGACGCCATTGCCGACGAACACGCGGTCCGGGTGTGCATCGGGTGCGCCACGGCGGGCGTAGTAATCGGCGATGGCCTCGCGTGCCACCGGCAGGCCCTGCTGGTGGGTGTACGGGTCGGTGCGGCCCATGTCGTCGGCGATCGCGCGCTGCAGGTGCTCGGGCGCGCGGAAACCGAAGTTGCCCGGGTTGCCGATGTTGAGCTTGATCAGCTTACGGCCCTGCGCCTCCAGCTCCCGGGCTCGCCGCGCCAGTTCTCCGCGGATTTCGTAGCGCACTTCGGAAAGGCGCTCGCGGATGGCCAGGGGCTTGGGCGAGATGGTGGACATGGGGGCTGGGCCGTCAAAAGGCATGGGGATTCCATCCTACCGGAATTGCTGCAGTGCATGGCAAGGGCGCCGGGCTTGTCATTGCTGGGCTGGCAGGGGGCCGTCACAGGTAGAATGGCGGCGATGACCCAGACCCCCGATTTCATCGCCCTGCAGACCATTGGCTGGCCCTGGCCGGGCCCGGCGCAGCAGGCCGACTGGCAGGCCGCGATGGCCGCACACCCGCAGGCCCGCCCGGCACGGGTGATCGAACAGCACCGTACCCACTACGTGGTGGCCGATGGCCCGGATGCGTCGATCAAGGCCGAGTCGCTGCCGGAATGGCAGCGACCGCGCTTCCCCAGCCATGAACGGCCGGCCGTGGGTGACTGGGTGCTGCTCGATGGCATCCGCATCGTCGCGCTGCTGCCACGCCGCACCGCGATCAAGCGTGGTGCCGCAGGTGAGCACTACCACCAGCAGGTGATCGCGGCCAACATCGATACGGTGTTCATCGTCTGCGGCCTGGATGCCGACTTCAATCCGCGCCGCATCGAGCGCTACCTGCTGCTGGTCGGCGGTGGCGGTGCCGAACCGGTGGTGGTGCTGACCAAGGCTGACCAGACCGAGTACAGCGAAGACGCGCTGGCGGTGCTGGAAGAGCTGGAGATGCAGGGCATCGCGCTGCATGCGATCAACGGCCTGGATGCCGATAGCGTAGCCGTGCTGCAGCCGTGGCTGGGCCCGGGCCGCACGGTGGTGCTGGTGGGTTCTTCCGGCGCCGGTAAATCCACGCTGACCAACACCCTGCTCGGCGAGCAGCGGATGAAGACCAATGCAGTGCGTGCCAATGACTCGCGCGGCCGCCACACCACCACCCACCGCGCGCTGATGCCGCTGCCGACCGGCGCCTGCCTGATCGACACCCCCGGCATGCGCGAGCTGAAGCCGACCGGTGAAGAGACGCTGTCCGAAGGCGGCTTCGCCGATATCGAAGCGCTGGCCGCGCAGTGCCGTTTCAACGACTGCAAGCACCAGCAGGAACCGGGCTGTGCCGTACGCGCAGCGATCGACGCAGGCGAGATCGAAGAGAGCCGGCTGCTGAACTACTTCAAGCTGAAGGAAGAAGTGGCCGCCGCCGCCGCCAAGCTGGCGGTCCGCCAGGCCGAGACCGCGCAGGAACGCGGTGGCAGGAAGGGCAAGGGCCAGCAGTTCCGCCCGGCTGGCAAGCCGCGTAGGCGCTGATCGGAATCGCGGGGTCAGAGCCCATTGCGCCGCAATGGGCTCTGACCCCTGCAATGAACCCGTCTCTGCCCGCTTCGGGCGGGTGCCAACTGCCCGCTCCTGGTAGGTGCCAACCTTGGTTGGCACGAATCTGTCCGCAGCCCGCCCTCGCCGGATGCCAACCCAGGTTGGCACCTACCAACGCGCGGGCAGGGCGCTATAGTCCGCGCATGGAACCGACTGCGACGCTGGACCGTGACGTGGCCCACCATGCAGCGCTCGATGCGCGCCTGGTCGAGGCCGTGGGGGGCATCCGCCTGCTGGGCTTGACCAGCTGGCCGGCCACGCTGCAGGCACCTTTCCTGGACAGCGTGGCACGTGGGCAACCGGTGCTGCCGAAGGTGGATTACCCGAGGCTGGATTTCAGCGAGGAGCGCCGCGCACTGGCCGCGATCGCCACCGACTGCGACGACAGCCACCCGCTGGGCCACTACGTGCGGCAGTCGGCCCAGAGCTGGGACCTGGCCGCGCAGCTGCTGGAAGGGCTGGGCACCGCCGCCGTCGATACCTGTTCGGTGCAGCTGTTCGGCGCACCCGAGCAGCCGTTGCCGGGCAATGGCCCGAGCACGCGCGAAGCAGCGCGCCACTTCATCCAGATTGCCGCCGAACTGGACCACGAGCTGCTGGCGCCGGAAGAGCAGGTGCCGGTCTCGGCCATCGCGCTGCAACTGCAGCTGCAGAACGATCTGGACGCCTTCTTCGAATCACGCATCATCCAGGTGCAGCTGGATCCGGAGCTGGTGTCCAAGGCCGCCGCCGGCCCGACCCGCATCCGCCTGCGCACCAGCGCGCGCTTCAGTGCCTACGACCGCGCGCAGCTGTTCCACCACGAAGCGCTGGTGCATTCGCTGACCGCATTGAATGGCCGCGAACAGCCGGTGTTGCCGAGCCTGGCATTGTCGTCGCCGCGGGTGACCGCCACCCAGGAAGGGTTGGCGACGTTTGCCGAGCAGATCACTGGCAGCATCGACATCGAGCGCCTGAAGCGCATCAGCCTGCGCACCGAAGCGATCGCGATGGCACGCGAAGGCGCCGATTTCATCGAAGTGTTCCGCTATTTCTGCGACGCCGGGCAGAACGCCGAAGAAAGCTTCGCTTCGGCGCAGCGCGTGTTCCGCGGCGTGCCGCCCAGTGGCGGCCTGGCCTTCACCAAGGACACGGTGTACCTGCGCGGCCTGGTGTCGGTGCATACCTTCTTCCGCCACATGCTGGCCGAGGACCGACTGCAGGTCTGCCGCTGGTTGTTCGCCGGCAAGATGAGCCTGGCCGATGCGATCGCGTTCGCGCCGCTGTTCGAAGCGGGTGTGCTGAAGCCGCCGCGCTGGCTGCCGCACTGGGTGAGCCGGGCGAACGGCCTGGCCGGGATGCTGGCGTTTTCGCTGTTCGCCAACCGCATACGGATGGACCAGCTGGCGCCGGAATGAAATGCGTTGGCGGATCCTGTAGCGCCTGCCTGCCATCGGTGGGGAGGAGGCGGGGCACCCTGGCCAGGACACGCAAAAGCCCCTCCATGGTGCTCGATGGCGCCATCCATGGCGCCAACGGTCCTGACCAGGGTGCCCCGCCTCCTCCAGACAGATTCCAGCGGGCGCGGTAGCAGGTCCACCAGAGGGATTGCGCTTGAAAAGCAAAGAGCCGGGCATTGCCCGGCTCTTTGCTTTTGCTCTTGCTTTCCATTGCCTCCGCGCCGGCGCAGGAAATTGTCGAGCGGGGGTAGGCAGGCCCATGCAGGACCGTTGGCGCCATGGATGGCGCCATCGAGCCCCCAGGGACGGGTTTACGGCGTGTCCTGCATGGGCCTGCCTACCCGCGCCATGCAGGAACAATCAACGCGCCGCAGCGCCCGCTTTCGATTTAGAACTCCGCCGCCACCGTCATGAACACCTGCCGCGGCGCGCTCGCATGGATCGCATAACGCGTGCCCTTCGGATCGGTCGGCGCAAACGAGCTCAGCTGGCCGGCATAGCGCTTGTTGGTCAGGTTGGTCGCGTTCAACGACACACGCACGTTGCGCAGGCCCAGGCCTGGACCGAAATCGTAGCCCGCACCGGCGTCGAAGGTGGTCACGCCCGGCACCGACTGGTCGTTGGTGTAGGTGTAGTAGCGCTTGCCGGTGTACTTGGCACGCAGGCTGGCGAAGAAGCCGTCGCGGTTCCAGCTGATCTCGCTGGAGGCCATGCGCTGCGGCGTGTCCACCGTGATCTTGCCGGCCACCGGCACCACCGCGCCGCCGGACAGGTAGTCATCCTCGTAGGTGGTCTTGTTCCAGGACAGCGCGTTGTACCACTGCAGGCCGTCGATCGGCTTGAGGATGAAGGTCAGCTCCGCGCCATGGCTCTTCACCGAGCCGACGTTGATGAAGCGCGTCACGCACTCCGGACGCGTGCCGACTTCGATGCTCGAGCACGGGTTCAACGACAGCAGGCGGTTGTCGAACTTCACGTTGTAGGCCGCGATCGACGCCTGGTACTTCTCGCCGAAGGTACGGAAGCCGGCTTCCAGGCTCTTGGACTTCTCCGGCTCCAGGCCGGCACTGGCCGCGAACGATTCCGGCGACACCTGCAGCGGGCCGCCGCTGCCACCGCCGACGAAGGCAGCGATGTTCTCGGCGTACGAGGCGAACAGTTCGTTGTTGGCATTGAGCTTGAAGCCCAGGCCCAGCTGCGGCAGCACCGACTTCTTGGCGGTCAGCGTGCCCGAGGCGATGCTGGTTTCCACGCCCGGCTGGGCGGTGGCGCGCATGCGGGTGTTCGGGCTCTTGATGCCCACGTCCACGGTCAGGCGCTGGTCCAGGAAGCGCATGCGGTCCTGCACGTAGAACTGGCGCGTGCGGATGTCGAAGTCCTGGTTGAACAGCAGGCGGTCCGGGTTCTTCAGGTACAGGTCGTCCAGGAACGGACCGCTGATGTAGTAGAAGTTGCGCGACACGTTGTGGTCGTTCTGCTCGTACCACAGGCCGGCTTCCAGCTCGTGGATGCCCACCGTCCACGACAGCGCGGCGGTCAGGCCATCGCGGTTGATCGTGTAGTTGGTGCTGCGGATCGAGATCGGCAGCATCTTGTCGGTGCCCGGGTAGGACGGCTGGCCCGGTGCCCACCAGTGGCCCTGGCCACGGTTGTCATGGTGGTAGGCCAGCAGCTTCAGGCGGCCCTGTTCGCCCAGACGCAGGTCGGCATCGACCGAGTACAGGTTGTCATCGCGCAGCGCACGGCTCTGGTAGTAGGCGTCGTCGATGCTGTTGACGCCGCCGCTGAAGGCACAGCGCGCCTTGTTGTAGGTGCCAGGCGCGCAGTACGCGGCAGCGACGGCGCGGTCCCAGTCCGGTGCATAGATGTTCCAGTCATAACCCAGGCCACGTGCCAGCATGTCCTTGGACAGATAGGCGTAGTTGGCCTGGCTGGCGCGCGAGGTGGCCACGAACGCACCGAAGCGGTGATCGCCGACATTCCACACTGCCTTGGCGTTGAACTGGCGCGTGGTCTGGTTCTGGTACGGCGCGGCCCACATGTCCTGGTCCTGGTGCACGCCGGACACGTAGGCCGAGAAGCCGTTGATGTCGCCGGTATCCACGCGCAGGTAGCCACGGCGCTGGCTGTCGTCGCCGACGGTGACGCTGGCGCGGCCACCGAATTCGGTGGACGGGTCCATCGAGAAGTACTGGATGGTGCCGCCCAGGTTGCTGGTCGAGGCCACGCCCAGCGAACCGATGCCCTGCGACAGCTCGGCAGCGGCCAGGTTCTCGGCGATGATCGCGCGGGCGATGCTCAGGCCGTTGTAGTTGCCATAGCTGTTGTCGCCCAGCGGAATGCCGTCCAGCGTGTAGCCGAGGCGGCTCTTGTCGAAGCCGCGCAGGCTGATCGTCTGAGATTCTTCGTTGGCACCGAAGGCATCATTGGACTGCACCGACACGCCCGGCAGACGATCAAGAATCTTCTGACCGCTGGTACCCGGCGGCAGCACCTGCTTGTCGACGGCGGTGATGCGCTGCACCTGGCGGGTCTCGCCCTGGCCGATCACGGAGACGGTATCCAGCGTCTGCGCGCTCAGCGCGGCATCGGTGCTGGCGCCGGTATCGGCGGCGGGGGCGGCATGGGCGCTGGCGGCGGCGGAGAGCGCGATCGCCACGGCGATCGTCAGGTGTCGGGTCTGCATGGTGGTCCGTTGCATTGGGGGTGGTCACCGGCACACGTGCGCGGTGCATGGCCACTATGCGAACGGAACATGAAACCTTCTTTACGAAAAACCAACGAACGATGCAGGGCAGTGGTGCGCGTCCTGCAACATGTTCGTCATGGTGATATGTCGGTGGGAATCAGAAGCGCTCCCCTGGCCAGCTCAACGTGAGCTGGTTCATGCAGTCACGGTCATGTTCGGAGAATGAGAACCCGATCTGGATGCCGTTCTCTACCGTGCCGAACACCGTCGACTCGTCCAGGCTATGCCCTGACGGGACGGAGAGGACGTTGAAGCCGGGGTAGCGACGACCCATCTGCTTTCGCGAGATGCAGGCGCCGCCCAGCGACAGTGTAATGCCTTTGATGATTCGCCCCGACGCATCGGTGTAGATCTGGCCAGAAGGCCCCTTGATCCTCCCAGCGACCACGAAGGGCGCCAGATCGATGGTGGCGCTGTCGCCCCGGCCCCTTCTTGCTTCCGAACGCGAGCCGGCCGGAGCCAGTGGCGATAGCTGCGCGACAAGGTCAGAGCGTGCCAGCTGCAAGGACCAGCGTTCCACGAGCCGCCATGTTGCATCCGCCTCATCCCCAGTGGCAGCAGGTGGGGTGGCCGCCAGTGGCGGGGTGGCGACCACAAGAAGCGCAATCAGCAATGCACGCATGCCATCCTCCTTGATCCGCGATTCCGGCCGTTCAACCATCGGGCTCAGCGAGCGTTGGCAGGTATAGCACCGGTTCTGCCGATGTATCGGGCAATGCGTCCCGAAAATGCAGAAACAAAAAGGGGCCGGATCCCCCTCGCAAGCGAAGGTTCACCGGCCCCGCGCACTCCGTGGGGGAGGCGGTCCACGCGTTGCGTGGAGACGGGCTCAACCCATGTACAGGCCACCGTTGACCGGATAGTCGGCGCCGGTCACATACGAGGCTTCATCCGAGGCCAGCCAGGCGCACAGGCCGGCCACTTCCTCGGGGCGCCCCAGGCGGCGCACCGGCACCGAGGCGGCCAGGCGGTCCAGCACATCCGGCGGGAAGCTGCTGATCGCCTGGCTGGCGATGTAGCCCGGCGACAGCGTATTGACGGTGACCCCGCGCGAGGCCACTTCCGCCGCCAGCGCACGGCTGAAGCCATGCATCGCGGCTTTGGCGGTGGCGTAGTTCACCTGGCCGATCTGGCCCTTGTGGGCACTGACCGAACCGATGTTGATGATGCGGCCCCAGCCCCGCGTGGCCATGCCATCGACCACCTGCTTGGTCAGGTTGAACAGCGAATTGAGGTTGGAGGCGATCACCGCGTTCCAGTCCTCCACCGTCATCTGCCGGAACAGCAGGTCGCGGCTGCCACCGGAGTTGTTGACCAGCACGTCCACTTCACCGACTTCAGCGCGGACCTTGGCGAACGCGGCGCTGGTCGAGGCCCAGTCGGTCGCGTTGCCTTCGGAGGCGATGAAATCGAAGCCCTGTTCGCGCTGCTCGCGCAGCCAGTTGGCCTTGCGCGGCGAGTTCGGCGCGCAGCCGGCAACCACGGTGTGGCCGCCGCGGGCCAGGCTCTGGCAGATGGCAGTACCGACACTGCCCATTCCACTGGTGACGTAAGCGATTCGAAGCGTCATTGCAGAAGGCTCCTTGGTAGAGGGTCAGGCAGCGAGCGGGTACAGGCCGAACAGCAGGCTGCCGACCATCAGCAGCATCGAGATGGCGATGGCCCACTTCAGGGTGAACTTCTGGTGGTCGGCGAATTCGACCTTGGCCAGGCCCACGAGCAGGTAAGTGGAGGGCACCAGCGGGCTGAGCAGATGCACCGGCTGCCCGGCCAGCGAGGCGCGCGCCATTTCCACCGGGGTGATGCCGTAGTTGCCGGCGGCCTCGGACAGGATCGGCAGCACGCCGAAGTAGAACGCGTCGTTGGACATGAAGAAGGTGAACGGCATCGACGCCACCGCCGTGATCACCGCCAGGTACGGGCCCCACGATTCCGGAATGACGGCCAGGAAGCTGTGCGACATCGCTTCGACCATGCCGGTGTTGTTGAGGATGCCGGTGAAGATGCCTGCGGCGAAGATCAGCGACACCACCGACAGCACGTTGCCGGCATGGTTGACCACGCGGCGGCGCTGCTCGGCCAGGTTCGGGTAGTTGATCACCAGGGCGATGGCGAAGCCGACCATGAACAGCACCGGCATCGGCAGCACGCCGATGATCAGCGCGGTCATCAGCGCCACGGTCAGGGCCAGGTTCACCCACAGCAGCTTCGGGCGCTTGATGTCTTCGGCGTCTTCCACGGTCGGCAGCGGGTTGCTGTCATCGGACACGCTGTTGTCCATCCAGCTGCCGCCCTTGGGCAGGGTCACCACGCCCAGGCGGCGGCGTTCCTTCAGGCCCAGGTACCAGGCCAGCAGCAGCACGCCGGCACAGGCGATCACCATCGAAGGGATCAGCGGCACGAACACATCGGCCGGGTCCACGTGCAGTGCGGTGGCGGCGCGTGCGGTCGGGCCGCCCCACGGGGTCAGGTTCATCACGCCACCGGCGAGGATGGTCACGCAGGTCATGTTCAGTGCGTTCATGCCGAGGCGCTGGTACAGCGGCAGCATCGCCGAGACGGTGATCATGTAGGTGGTCGAGCCATCACCATCGAGCGAGATCAGCATCGCCAGCACCGCGGTGCCGAGCACGATCTTCATCGGATCGCCCTTGACGAAGCGCAGGATCACCCGCACCAGCGGATCGAACAGGCCGGCATCGATCATCACCCCGAAGTAGAGGATGGCGAACATCAGCATCACGCCGGTCGGCGCGATCTTCTTGATGCCCTCCAGCATCATTTCGTCGATGCCGGCGCCGAAGCCGCCGATCAGCGCGAACAGGATGGGAATGGTGATCAGGGCGACCAGCGGCGACAGCCGCTTGCTCATGATCAAGTACATGAACGTAATGACCATGCCAAAGCCGAGGATGCTCAGCATCATCTGCGGACTCCTTGCGAATACAGGACGTGGGGAAGTGGAAGGGGACCGGGCGGCATGCCCGGAATGTCGGGCTTAGAAGTCGTACTGCAGGCGTCCGGTGACCGCGCGCGTGCGGTCCACCGTGACCCCTGCCAGGCGGTCGCGGTTGCGGCTTTCAATCACGTTGAGCATGAAGCGCAGGTTGTCGCGCAGGTACCAGTTGCCGCCCAGCGTCCAGGCTTCAGTGCTGCCGCGGCGCAGATCCGGCGCACCATCGAGGTGCTGTGCGCCCCACATCTGGTCGTAGCGCAGCGCCACTTCGAAGGCACCGGCCCTGTGGCGGATGTCCTTCACCCGCGCAAAGCGGCCGGTCTTGCGGTCGTAGGCGCGGCTTTCGCCGGTCACGAACCAGCTGAGCATGCCGTAGGCGGCCATCACGTCGCCACGCTGGGCGCCGTCATCGAAGGTGGCGCCACTGAACTCGCCCTGCCACGACAGCGGGCCGCGCACCTGCGCGTACTCCAGCGACCACTTGTTGACGTCGGTATCGCGGCCAGCGGAGAAATCGACAAGGGTCAGGCGGCTCTCATCGGACAGGTGGCCGGCCGGGCGCGGGCGGATCTTCAGGCCGGGGGTGCCGTTGCTGCCCGGGTTGTCATAGGCCTCGCGGGCCAGCGACAGGCCCAGGTGCAGCACGTCGCCGTCGCTGGGCGAGGGTGCCCAGGTGACGCGGCCGCCGGCGGCGCGACCCTTCACCTGCCAGGCGTCGATGCTCTCCAGGCTGTAGATGCTGGCCGCCCAGGTGAAGTCACCCGGGTTGGCCTGCCACGACGCACCCAGGCGGTACAGCGGTGCCAGCGTGGTGCCGGCGTTGCCGCGCTCCAGGAAGCTGCCGTAGTTGGAACTGGTGCGGTCATCCAGCGAGAAGTACTGCTTGAACTGGCCCACGGTCAGCTTGCCGGCCTTGCCGAAGCTGCGTGCCAGGTACACGTCCTTGGCCTCGACGCGGTCGCCGGAGAAATCGGCTTCCAGCTTGTAGTCGACCACGAAGAACTTGCCCGACACATCCAGCCAGGCGCGACGGATCTCGGTGTCGTCCTTGTTCGGGGTACCGCGGTTGTCGTTGTCGAAGGTGGCGAAGTCCAGGTGCAGGCGGCCCCCGAGCGAGGCCGTGACCGGACGGTCGTCTTCGGCGGCAAAGGCCGGCGCCGACAGGGCAGCCAGCGCCATCATGGCGGCAGGACGCCGCCAGGCAAACGTGAATTCCACAAACCCTCCCAGGTGCGCGCCAGGCGCGCGGCAATCGTGGGCACCGGACGGTGCGCGGCCGCAGTCTGGGTCGGGCAAGCTGTCATCGTCCTGTCAACGGATTGTGCGGTGCAGCGTAAAGCGGCTCGCTGCTGCCTCCTGGCAGAGCCCGGCAAGCGCGGCAGCGGCATGCGGTAGCATTCGTTTCCCCTCCCACCCCCGTGCCCATGCGCCTGCTGCTGGTCGAAGACAACCCGGATCTGGCCGATGCGATCATCCGCCGCATGCGCCGCAGTGGGCACGCCGTGGACTGGCAGGCCGATGGTCTGGCGGCGGCCAGCGTGCTGCGCTACCAGAGCTTCGACCTGGTGGTGCTGGATATCGGCCTGCCCAAGCTCGATGGCCTGCGCGTGCTGGCCGGCATGCGCGAGCGCGGCGACAGCACGCCGGTACTGATGCTCACCGCGCGCGATGGCATCGAAGACCGTGTGCAGGCGCTGGATGTCGGCGCCGACGACTACCTGGGCAAACCGTTCGATTTCCGCGAGTTCGAAGCGCGCTGCCGCGTGCTGCTGCGGCGTGCGCGTGGCCAGGCCAGCGAAGTGGTGCAGATTGGTGGCTTCCAGTTCGACAACGCGGCGCACCGGGTGAGTCTCGACGGCGAACCGATCGAGCTGCCCAACCGCGAATACCGGCTGTTGGAGATTCTGGTCGGGCGCCTCGGCCAGGTGGTCGGCAAGGACGAGATCGGCAATGGCCTGTTCGGCTTCGACGACGAAGCCGGCCCGAACGCCATCGAGCTGTATGTCGGTCGCTTGAGAAAAAAACTGGCCAGTGCGCCGTTGCGCATCACCACGGTGCGCGGCGTCGGCTACCTGCTGGAAGCCAGCGATGGCGGCAGCGACACCGATGGCTGACGCACGCGCTGCGAACGCCGCACCGGGTTCGTTGCGGCGCACGCTGCTGCTCTACCTCGGCGCGCTGCTGGCAGTGTTCGCGGTGGCCCTGCTGTTTGCCGCACGCGACTATGGCCAGCGGGCCGCGAACCGATCCTACGACCATCTGTTGGTGTCTTCGGCGCTGTCCATCGCCGATTCGGTCGCCCTGGTCGATGGCCAGTGGCAGGTCGATCTGCCCTATGCCGCGTTGGACCTGCTGGCGATGGCCCCGGAAGACCGCGTGTTCTATCGGGTGGCCGACAGCCGCGGCAACCTGATCACAGGTTATGGCGATCTGCCGTCGCCGCCGCGCCGTCCGGGCACGCAGCCGCAGCTGTTTGATGCGGCATACAGCGGCGAAACGGTGCGCTTCGTGGTGGTCGGCCGCAGCTTCGCTGCCGCCTCGGCACTGGGTGAAGTACAGGTGCAGGTCGGCCAGACCCGGCGCGCGCGTGAAGCGGTCGCGCAGGACCTGGTCAACCGTGCATTGCTGGCGATCGGTGTGCTGTCTGGCCTGCTGCTGGCGCTGGTGGCCTTTGGCGTGCATCGCGCGTTCCGGCCATTGGTGCGGGTGGAACGCGAGCTGTCGCGCCGCGAGCCGTCCGACCTGAAGCCGCTGGATGCGCGTGTGCCGCGCGAGATGGATCAGATGGTGGCGGCGTTGAACCGCTTCATGGAACGCCTGTCCAGCAGCAACGAGACCTTGCGTGCGTTCATGGCCGAGGCCGCCCACCAGATGCGTACGCCGTTGGCTGCCCTGCGCGCGCAGGCACAGCTTGCGCTGGATGACGATGACCCGGAAGACATGCGGCGCAGCCTGCAGGCGATCGAGCGCAATGCCACCCACATGAGCCGGCTGCTCAACCAGCTGCTCAGCGATGCCAGCGTGATCCATCGCTCGCACTTGCAGCGATTTGCGGCGGTGGACCTGGCCGAGACCGTGCACCAGGCCCTGCATGAAGCGCTGCCGCAGGCCGGCCCGGCACCGCGCGTACAACTGGCGATGACCGCCGAACCGGTGCAGGTGCATGGTGATGCACTGCTGCTGCGCGAGGCGATAAAGAACCTGGTCGACAACGCGCTGAAGTACGGCGGCGATGGTCCGTTGCAGATCGCGTTGACCGTGGAAGGCGGGCAGGCGGTGCTGACCATCGCCGACCACGGTGCCGGCATTGCCGCCGCCGATGCCGAACGCGTGTTCGAGCGCTTCGCCCGTGGCGAAGGCGCGCCATCTGGAGGCGCCGGGCTGGGACTGGCCATCGTCAAGCGCGTGGTCGACAGCCATGGCGGTCGTATCGACCTCAGCAATCGTCCACAGGGCGGGCTGGTCGCCACCATCCGCCTGCCCCGGAGCAGCTCATGATCCGCCTGTTTGCCACGGCCGTTGCCTTGCTGCTGGCCTTGCCGGTGCTGGCCGCGCCCGGCGATGTGCGCCGTTTTCCCGCACAGGGAGCGGTCACCGCGCAGCTGCGCATCCACGGCACCACCGACATCGAAGTGTTCGCGGTGGTCATCGCCGACTACCAGCGCCTGCATCCGGGCACTGAAGTGGTGTACGAGGACATCATCACCCAGGACCTGTACGCGCGTTACCTGCACGACCGCGGCGGACCGGCATCGCCGGACCTGCTGATCTCCAGCGGCATGGATCTGCAGACCAAGCTGGTCAACGATGGTCACGCGCTGCCACACCGTTCGGCGCAGACCGCCGCGCTGCCGGCCTGGGCACAGTGGCGCAACGAGGCGTTCGGCATCAGCTACGAGCCGGTGGTGATGGTCTACAACACCCGCGTGTTGTCGGCGGCGAAGGTGCCGCACACGCGTCGGCAGTTGCTGGACCGGTTGCGCGCTGAAGGTGCACCCCTGCGCGGCAGGGTCGGCACCTATGACATCGAGCGCAGCAGCGTCGGCTACCTGCTGGCGACCCAGGATGCGCAGCGTGGCAGCATCGCCGGCGCGTTGCTGGGCGCGCTGGGCGACAACGACGTGGTGCGCGAGGAGCGCACCGGCGTACTGCTGGACAAGGTGGCCAGCGGCCAGCTGTCGCTGGTCTACAACGTGCTCGGCTCCTATGCGCAGGCACGTGTCGATGCCGGCGCGCCGCTGGCCATCGTCGAGCCCGAGGACTACACGCTGGTGGTGCTGCGCACCGCGGTGATCCCGCGCACCGGCCCACACCCGGAAGAAGCCCGGCGCTTCCTCGATTACCTGCTGTCGCCGCGAGGCCAGCAGGTGCTGTCGCGCGAGGCGCGGCTGATGCCGATCGTGACCGGCAACGCACGTGGCGACGATGCGCCCGGTCGCAGCCGTCGCCCGATCCAGCTGGGTCCGGGCCTGCTGGTGTACCTGGATGCGCTCAAGCGCCGCCAGTTCCTTGATGCCTGGCGCAGCAGCGTGGAACCGGCGGGGCGCTGAGGCTCCGGCCTGCCCGTACAATGGCGGCATGAGCGAATACACCATCCTGATCGCCGATGACCACCCGCTGCTGCGTTCGGCGGTGGTGCAGTCATTGCGGCAGAGCCTGCCGCTGGCGCAGGTGCGCGAGGTCGCCAGCGCCGAGGCATTGGCCGAAGCACTCGACGCGCACCCGGACGTGGACCTGGTGCTGCTCGACCTGACCATGCCCGGTGCACACGGTTTCTCCGCGCTGCTGCACGTGCGCGGCTCGCATCCGGACATCCCTGTAGTGATCCTCTCGTCCAACGACCACCCCCGTGTGATCCGCCGCGCCCAGCAGTTCGGTGCCGCCGGTTTCATCCCGAAGTCGGCCCCGGCCGAGACCATCGGCGAGGCGGTGCAGGCGGTGCTCGATGGCGGCCTGTGGTTCCCGGCGATGGCGGCAGAGCGTTCGGAAGCCGACGCATTGCTGGCGAGCCGCCTGGCGCAGCTGACCCCGCAGCAGTTCCGGGTGCTGTTGTGCCTGGCCGATGGCCTGCTCAACAAGCAGATCGCCTATACGTTGGGATTGGCCGAGAACACGGTGAAGGTGCATGTCACCGCCATCCTGAAAAAACTCGAGTGCCATAGCCGAACGCAGGCAGCGGTACTGGTGAAGGCGCTGGAGCCTGAGGGCGACGCCGGCATCGGGTTGTAGTTTCCAGCCAACGGCACAGCCCCTCGTGGGTGGAGGGTTGGGTGGGTCGTTGAAAGCAAAAGCTGCGAGTGGGCCGGTCGGGTTGGGTGCGCGGGGGACGCCGTGAATCCGTCCCTGGAGGCTTGGCCGCCGCATCCATGCGGCGGACACCCCCGGGCACCCAACCCGACCGGCCTCTGACAGATTTCAGTGGTCTGCCACCCACGGAGAAGAAAAAGAAGATCAAAAGCAAAGGCAGCCTGGCAGGCCGCTTTTTGTAGAGCCGAGCCCACGCTCGGCTGCTTTCCGGTGGGGCCGCGAAGCCGAGCATGGGCTCGGCTCTACAGGAGCAAGCGCAGCGCGCGACCCGCTTCTGATCTTCTTTTTCTTCTCCGTGGGTGGACGAACCCGGAACCTGTCAGCGGCCGGGTGGATGGGTAGTGCGGGGTGTCCGCGGCATGGATGCCGCGGCCAAGCCCCCAGGGATGGGTTTACGGCGTCCCCGCACTACCCATCCGCCCGGCCAGCCCCCAGTAATCCAGCATTCCGCGATCCGCCCAAATCCACCCACGAGGGGCTGCGCCGTTGGCTGGAATCACCCGCGATGCCGGATCAACAACTGACTCATCAGCGCCCGCAGCGCCGGCGGCTTCACCGGCTTGGCCATCATTCCCCAGCCACGCTCGGCAGCCATCTCGCGCAACCCCGCATCGCGCTCGGCGGTGGCCAGCACCACCGGAGGGCGAGCCTGCCACAGTTCCGCCAGCGTCTCGTACAGCACCGGTCCATGGTGATCGCCCATGCGCACATCCAGCAGCACCAGCTCCGGTACCGCGCCTGTTGTTGCCAGCTGCAGCGCCGCCTGTGGGCCATCGGCCAACGCCACCTCGCAGCCCCAGCGCTCCAGCAGCGCGCGGCTGGCCGCGCACACGTGCGGATCGTCGTCGATCACCCATACCCGGCGCCCGCGCAGGGGATTGTCTGCGGCCGGTTCCTGCACCAGTACCGGCGCGGGTGCCGTGGCGGGAATCGCGCTGGCTTCACCGAACGGCACCCCCACGGCGAACACGCTGCCCTGGCCCAGCTGCGAGCGCAGCCTGATCGGATGCCCGAGCAGACGACCGATGCGATCGACGATGGCCAGGCCAAGGCCAGCGCCGCGTTGCTGGCCGTCGTGAAGGCGGCGGAACTCCTCGAAGATCTCGCCCTGCAATGCGTCCGGAATACCGGGGCCTTGGTCGTGCACTTCGATCCACAGCATGCCTTCGCGGCGACGGCAGCCGAGCAGCACGCGACCGCGTTCGCTGTAGCGCAGCGCGTTGGACAGGAAGTTCTGCAGGATGCGGCGCAGCAGTGCTTCGTCGCTGACCACCACCGCATCGGTATCTACCCAGTCGACCGCCAACCCGCGCGACTGTGCGGCGATGCCGAATTCGCGCGCCAGCGTCTGCAGCAAAGGTCCGAGCCGGAATGCCTGCACACGGGTCGGCAAGCTGCCCGATTCCAGGCGCGCGATATCCAGCAGGCTGTTGAGAATCGCATCCTGCGCCGCCAAGGCTGCATCGATATGGTCGCTGGTCTGCTGCTGTGCCGGGTCGCTCAGCTTGCCGCGCAGCACCGAGACGAACATGCGTGCGGCATTCAGCGGCTGCAGCAGGTCGTGCACGGCCGAAGCGACGAATCGGGTCTTGTAGCGGTTGGCCTGCTCGGCTTCGCGGCGTGCTTCGTCCAGGTCGTGGGTGCGTTCGGCAATGCGGTGCTCCAGCGCATCGGCCAGCGAGCGCAGTTCGCGCGCGGCGTTCTTGTAGCTGGTGATGTCGGCGTAGCTGGTGACGAAGCCACCATCGGGCAGGGGATTGCCGCGGATTTCCAGCACCGTACCGTCGTCCTTCTCGCTCTCGCGCATGTGCGGGCGGCCGCTGCGCAGGTGGTTCAGGCGGCGCTCGATGGCCTCGTCCACCGGGCCGGGACCCAGCAGGCCACGGCGTGCGTTGAAGCGGAACAGTTCCTCGATCGGCCGGCCCACGCGCACCAGGTCCAGCGGAAATCGGAACAGCTCCAGGTAGCGCGAATTCCACGCGACCAGACGCAGTTCGCGGTCGATCACCACCACGCCCTGCGGCAGGTGTTCGAGGCTGCGGCTGAGTCCGCTGTCGGCGTCGGTGGCCGCCTGCAGCAGTCCATCCTGCGCGGTGCGCAGTTCCTGTGCGTGCTGCTTGAGCAGGGTTTCCAGTTCGCGGCGGCTGCGCAGGCGGTGCTTGGCCAGGCGTCGGCGCTGCTGCACGAACAGCACCAGGAAGCCCAGCGCCAGCCACGCGGCACCGCCGGTGAGGGCGGCTGCGCGACCGGCGGCGGTGGCGGCACTGGCGTCGTGCAGCAGATGCAGGTTCCAGCCTTCGGCGGGCAAGGGCAGGCTCTGCCACAGCATCGGCTGCGGCAGTGCCGGATCCAGCAGGCGCACCATGCGGCCACCATCGGCCAGCACGTCTTCGGTACGCGCGCGCAATGGCTGCAACGCGCGGTCGGCGTATTGGCGGGCATCGAGCATTTCGCGGCGCTCATCGGCGCCCAGCGCGCGCAGCAGGCGGTAGCGCCAGCTGTCACGGTTGGCCAGGAACACCACGTCGTGGTCGTCGCTGGCCAGCACCACATCGGGGCTGCTCAACCATTCCTGTTCCAGCGCCGACAGCTCGACCTTGATCACCACCACGCCGAGCCGCTTGCCGTCTTCCTCGATGGCCTGCGACAGGTAGTAGCCGGGCACGCCGGTGGTCATGCCGATGCCGTAGAAGCGGCCGCGGCCCTGCGCCAGTGCCTGGCGGTAGTAGGGGCGGTAGCTGTAGTTCTCGCCGACATTGGTGGTCGGCTGGTCCCAGTTGCTGGCCGCCACCGCCACACCATCGTGGCCGACCAGGGTCAGGGTCGAGGCACGGGTGACTTCATTGGCGCGTTGCAGCTTGAGGTTCAGCCGCTGCTGTTCGGCAGGCGAGGGCGGCACACGCAGGGCGTGCAGTAGATCCGGATCCAGCGCCAGTACCTGCGGCAACGTGCCGAAGCGGTCGATGCGCTGCTGCAGGCCCTGTCCATACAACTGCAGCTGGCGTTGTACCTGGCTGCTTTCCTCGCCCAGAGCACGCCGCCAGGCGTAGTGGCCGGCGGCGACCGCACACATCACGGTGCCACCGACCATCACCAGGATGGTCAGCAACAGCATCCGGTGGCGGCTGAGCCAGTACATGGCGGCAGTCTACGCAGGGCCGGCGGGCGTGGCGTGCACGCCCGCCGGGATCTGACGTGGAAGGGGTCAGAAGTGCATCTGCGCGCGCAGTTCGAAGATCTCCGGCGTGCTGTGCACACCGCGACGGCTGGCGTCGACCTTGACGTAGTTGGCCTGGAACTTGAAGTGGCTGGTCAGGTACCAGTTCGCACCCAGGGTGAGGTCGTGCTGGCGGCCACCGAGGATGCTGCCATCGTCGAGGTCCATGCGGCTGTAACGGGCCACCAGTTCCACCGCGCCATAGTCGTGCGCCGGCTTGATGTTGGCCACGGCACCGGCGTTGTACGGGCGCGATTCGCCGGTCAACACCCAGCTGGCCATCGCGTACTGGCCGCTGCCGGTGTAGTCGGGCTTGCCGTCATGGCGGGTGACCGTGGCGCGCAGGGCTTCGGCCTGCAGCGAGAACGGGCCGCGGATCCAGATGCCTTCCAGGCCGGTGCGGCGGATCTGGTCAGCGGTGACCAGCGCGCCGGAATCGACGTAGCGGATGTCGGTCAGGCCGGCTTCCGGACGTGCGCGCAGGCGCGCGCTGGCCTCATGGTGCACGTCGCGGCCATCGCTGTAGCCACGCGGATTTTCCTGCGAGTAGGCCAGGCCCAGGTGGATTACATCACCCGGCGCCTTCACCGGGGTCCACACCGCACGCACCGCCTGGGTGGTGCCGGGGTTGTCACCCTGCAGGTCCTTGCCGCCATAGGCGCCGGCCTGCAGCAGGTACTGCGGGCGCTCCAGCACCCATTCCACACCCGTGCGGCGGCCGGCGTAGAAGGCCTGCACGGGCAGTGCGGTTTCCAGGAAGCTGCCGGCGCGCGAAGACGTGTTCGCGTCCAGGCCGACCGGGGTCTTCATGTAGCCGAAGCGGAAGCGGCCGATGTCGCGGCCGAAGAAGGCCTTGCTTTCAAAGCGCACGAACACGTCCAGCCAGGTATCGGACTGGAAGTCGTAATAGACCATCGCGTCGTAGACGCCCTTCTTCTTCAGCGTCGCACCGAATTCCTTGCGGCGCACGGCATCGTCGTCCTCCAGGCCGCTGCCCGAGGAGAAATCGTTGTAGTCGTAGGCGATGTTGGCGGTGGCGGCCAACTCGGTGCCGTCGCCGAAGGCGTACTTGGTCGGCCAGTTGTCGAAATCGGCAGCCGAAGCGAAGGCGGGAAGGGCGGCCAGCGACAGGGCCAGCAAGGTGGGAATCGGGCGCATGTTGGGTGCGGCTCTCTCAGATTGCGTGTGGACAGGACAACAACGGCCGCAAGGGCCGGAACTTTCGCAATGACGCGCCCGGCCGTTCAGCTCGGGCCACCGGCCTCCCCGTGATCGGGCGGTGCGGCGCCAGTGTAGGCATCGCGGCCACCTGAACCGGGGGGCTAGTACCAATAGGTTATCTGCGCCAGCGTGCCCGGCGCGTACAAAGGCGTCCATTGGTCGCACCCCCTGCGCGTGCAGCACAGGGCCTGCGGTCAGTTTCCACGGTAACGGTTCCCGTGCAGTCCCGGGGCCGTACGTGCCTGAAAATGCCCCTTCCGGAGTCCGCCATGCACATCCCGACCGCAGCACCGGTGCCTGCAAAGCCGTTGCCGATCTATCGCCAGCTGTACTTCCAGGTGATCGTGGCGATCGTCCTGGGCGCCATCCTCGGCCACTACGAACCGTTGATCGGCGAGAAGATGAAGCCGCTCGGCGATGCCTTCATCAACCTGGTGAAGATGATCATCGCACCGGTGATCTTCCTGACCATCGTCACCGGCATCGCCGGCATGACCCACCTGCGCACGGTGGGCCGCGTGTTCGCCAAGGCAATGGCGTACTTCCTGTTCTTCTCCACGCTGGCACTGATCGTCGGCATGATCGTGGCGCACGTGGTGCAGCCGGGCGCCGGCATGAACATCAACCCGGCCGAGCTGGACCAGACCGCGGTGCACAGCTACGTCGAGAAGTCGCATGACCTGACCCTGGTCGGCTTCCTGATGGACATCATCCCGAAGACGCTGCTCAGCGCGTTCGTGGATGGCAACATCCTGCAGGTGCTGTTCGTGGCCGTGCTGTTCGGCATCGCGCTGGCATCGGTGGGCGAGAAGGGCAAGCCGATCGTGAACTTCCTGGAGGCGCTGGTCGCTCCGGTGTTCAAGCTGGTGCACATCCTGATGAAGGCCGCTCCGATCGGCGCCTTCGGCGCAATCGCCTTCACCATCGGCAAGTACGGCGTCGGCTCGCTGATCAACCTGGCCTGGCTGGTGGGTTCGTTCTACCTCACCGCCTTCCTGTTCGTGGCGGTGATCCTGGGCCTGGTCTGCCGCCTGTGCGGCTTCTCGGTGTTCAAGCTGGCGCGCTACCTGAAGGCCGAACTGCTGCTGGTGCTGGGCACCTCTTCGTCGGAGTCGGCGCTGCCGTCGCTGATGGAGAAGATGGAACGCGCCGGCTGCAGCAAGTCGGTGGTCGGCCTGGTGGTCCCGACCGGCTACTCGTTCAACCTGGACGGCACCAACATCTACATGACTCTGGCCGCGCTGTTCATCGCCCAGGCCACCAACACCGAACTGACCCTGGGCCACCAGATCGCCCTGCTGCTGGTCGCCATGCTCAGCTCCAAGGGCGCTGCCGGCGTCACCGGTGCCGGCTTCATCACCCTGGCCGCCACCCTGGCGGTGGTGCCGGAGGTGCCGGTGGCCGGCATGGCGCTGATCCTGGGCGTGGACCGCTTCATGAGCGAATGCCGCTCGCTGACCAACTTCATCGGCAATGCGGTGGCCACCGTGGTGGTCTCGCGCTGGGAGGGTGCGCTGGACCGCAACCGCCTGCAGCTGGCGCTGGACGGTCGTGAAAGCGAACTGCCGCCGCTGATCGATGCCGTGCCCGAGGCGCTGCCGGCCAGGGGCTGATCCAGGTGTGTGGTACCGCGGGGCCGGTCACGACAGTGGTACGGCCCCGCGGCGTTTCAAAGCGTCCCATGGCTGTCATGGGAGGCACCGAAGCTGGTGTCGCGGTACCGTCGCATACGGCACGGAATTGTGCGGTCGCAGCATGCTTGCGACAGGATAGCGACAGGTCCAGACGCTCCAACGGGGGTATCATCCCCTGTCCCTTCTGCCCATTCATGTAACCCACATCGATGTCCAACGAAGATTTCAAACAGGCCGCCCTCGATTACCACCGGATGTCCCCGCCGGGAAAGATCAAGGTTTCCGCTACCAAGCCCATGCTGACCCAGCGCGACCTGTCGCTGGCGTATTCGCCGGGCGTGGCGTACGCCTGTGAAGCGATCAAGGCCGACCCGCAGCAGGCCAGCGAGCTGACCGCCCGCGGCAACCTGGTGGCGGTGATCTCCAACGGCACCGCGGTGCTGGGCCTGGGCAACATCGGCGCACTGGCCGGCAAGCCGGTGATGGAAGGCAAGGGCGTGCTGTTCCAGAAGTTCGCCGGCATCGATGTGTTCGACATCGAAGTGGATGAAACCGACCCGGACAAGCTGGTCGACATCATCGCCTCGCTGGAGCCGACCTTCGGCGGCATCAACCTGGAAGACATCAAGGCGCCGGAATGCTTCGTGGTCGAGCGCAAGCTGCGCGAGCGCATGAAGATTCCGGTGTTCCATGACGACCAGCACGGTACGGCGATCATCGTCGGCGCGGCCGTGCTCAACGCCATGGCGATCACCGGCAAGAAGATCGAGGAAGTGAAGCTGGCGACCACGGGCATGGGCGCAGCCGGCATTTCCTGCGTGAACATGCTGGTGCAGCTGGGCCTGAAGCCGGAGAACATCCTGGCCTTCGACCGCGAGGGCGTGATCCACACCGGCCGTACCGACCTGGACCCGGAAAAGCAGCGCTATGCGCGCGACACCGACAAGCGCACCCTGGCCGAGATCGTCGACGGCGCGGACATCTTCCTGGGCCTGTCGGCACCGGGCATCCTGACCGCGGACATGGTCAAGACGATGGCACCGGACCCGGTGATCTTCGCGCTGGCCAACCCGACCCCGGAAATCATGCCGGAACTGGCGCGCGCCGCCCGTCCGGACGCGATCATCGGCACCGGCCGTTCGGACTATCCGAACCAGGTCAACAACGTGCTGTGCTTCCCGTACCTGTTCCGTGGTGCGCTGGACGTGGGCGCGACCGCGATCAACGAGGAAATGAAGATCGCCTGCGTGCGCGCCATCGCCGCGCTGGCGCGCCGTGCGGCCACCGACATGGGCTCGGCCTATGGCGGCGAGACCCCGAGCTTTGGCCGTGAATACCTGATCCCGCGCCCGTTCGACCGCCGCCTGCTGGTGGAGCTGTCGGCTGCGGTGGCCCAGGCCGCGATGGACTCGGGCGTGGCTTCGCGCCCGATCGACGACATGGGCGCCTACCGCGACAAGCTGGCCCAGTTCGTCTACCGCACCAGCCTGATGATGAAGCCGGTCTACGACCGCGCGCGCAGCGACAAGCAGCGCGTGGTGTACGCCGAAGGCGAAGAGGAAGTGGTGCTGCAGGCGGTGCAGAACGTGGTCGACGACGGCCTGGCGCACCCGATCCTGATCGGCCGCCCGGAAGTGATCGAGTCGCGCATCGAGCGCCTCGGCCTGCGCCTGAAGATCGGCGAGAACGTTGAAGTCACCAACATCAACGACGACCCGCGCTTCAACGAATACTGGCAGTACTACCACGGCCTGACCGGCCGTCGTGGCGTGACCGTGGCCGCGGCGAAGAACCTGATGCGTTCGCGCCCGACCCTGATCGCGGCAGTGATGGTGGCCCGTGGCGAAGCCGATGCGATGCTGACCGGCATCGTCGGCCGCTTCCACAAGAAGCTGGGCTACGTGCGCAGCGTGCTGCCGCTGGAGCCGAAGGTCACCTCTACCTCGGCCATGACCGGCGTGATCAACCAGCAGGGCGTGTTCTTCTTCGTCGATACCCACGTGCAGGAAGATCCGACCGCCGAGCAGCTGTGCGAAGCGACCCTGCAGGCGGCCTACCGCATGAAGCTGTTCGGCATCGAGCCGAAGGTGGCGCTGCTGTCGCACTCCAACTTCGGCAGCCATGATTCGAAGGATGCGCTGAAGATGCGCCAGGTGCGTGAGCTGCTGCTCAAGCGCAACCCGCGTCTGAACGTGGATGGCGAAATGCAGGGCGACACCGCATGGGATGAAGCGCTGCGCCAGAAGCTGCTGCCGGGCTCGACCCTGCAGGGCCGCGCCAACCTGTTCGTGCTGCCGAACCTGGAAGCGGCCAACATCGCCTACAACCTGGTGCGTGTGTTCACCGACGGCGTGGCGATCGGCCCGATCCTGATGGGCGTGAACAAGCCGGTGCACATCCTGACCACCAGCGCGACCTCGCGCCGGATCCTGAACATGACCGCGATTGCGGCGGTCGATGCGCAGATCCGCAAGCAGCTGGAAGCGGAAAAGAAGGCATAAGCCTCCTTTCCCACTTCCGCTGCCCACGCATTCTTCCTTAACCCCGCCTTCGGCGCGCCCCTTCAATAAGAAGGGGCTCCTGGTCGGAAGAATGATGGCGCTGGCGCGGTTGGACGTCTGCGCAAATGAAAACACCGGGCATTGCCCGGTGTTTTCATTTGCCGCAACGGCCGCCGAACCTGCCACACGCGCTACGCAACCCGGTCATTTCCCTGCAACGCCATTGCGGCCCAATACGCCCACGCGGCCTGGCCGTGGGAAGGGACCGGACCGGCCTTCCCACCCTGGGCCCGACCAACTTTCCATGGGCGAGGGTGTCATGCGCAATCGAGTGACGCGGCGGTACTTCCAGCAGCTGTTCGCGCTCTACGCCGGCTTCGTGCAGTCGCGCTGAGGCAGCGATGCGGCAGCGCCGGGCAATGCCCGGCGAACGTGAAGTGCGTGGGGTTCAGTGGCGCTTGCCGCGGCGCGCCGGCGCCGGCGGCGGTGCATCCGAACGCGGCTTGGCGTACTGCGTCCACAGCGCCGGCAGTGCCTTGCCGGTGTGCTTCTGCCACAGCGCAGGCGTATAGCGGCCGCTGCGCAGGGCGTTGTCCAGTGCCAGCACCAGGCCCGGATGTTCGGCGTCGGCCCATTTCAGGAACGCGCCGGTCACCCGGTAGCCGCTGTCGACGTTCTGCCCCTTCTCGACCTTGACCGGCAATGCCCAGCCGGCGGCGGCGTTGTCCATGCCATAGCGGTCGCGGGCGTAGTCGGCGATGCCTTCCACCAGCCAGCCCGGTACCCGTGCATCGCCGTAGCCGGGATACCCCTGCACGATATGCATCGCCTCATGGGTGACCAGGTCGATGTCGTTCGGGTGTTGCGCCAGCCAACCCGGATTGATGGTGATCGTCGCTGCCTGCTCCTTGTCGCCAACGAAGGCGATGCCGGTGTAGGCCGGATCGATCACGATGCGCACCATCGACGGCGCCGCCGGATGGAAGTCCGCGCGTTCGCGCAGATAGGCGAAGAAGAACGTATCGATCACCCGCTTGCGTTGCGGTGCGGCCAGCGCGCCACGGGCGTCCTGGTAGTTCAGCGTCACACCGTCGCGGGTCAGCTGCGTATCGAACGCCTGGGTCTGGCCGAAACTTGAGAAGGACAGGGCAGCAAGGGCCAGTGGCAGAAGACGGAAGCGCATGCCGCTCATTGTACGGTGCCGGCCGCCAACAGTTCGATCTCCGCCAGCGGCAGCCGTGCCGGTGCCGCCAGGCGCAGGCGGTACTCGCTGTAACGACCGGGTTTGGCGATGCGGAACGGACGGGTCTGGCGGGCGGATTCGAAGTCTTCGCCGCTGCGCTGGTCGAGCACGACCCAGCTGCCGCTGCCGTTGCGTGCTTCCAGCGTCCACTCACCGCCGAGGATGCGGCCGTCACCGCTGGTCAGCGTGTACATCGTCGGGGTGCCCTCGGCCAGGCCGGTCAGCGCGATGGTTGCGCCGCCGCCCACGCCCACCGTCGTGCCAGCGTCGTCATCAACCAGCGCGGGCAGGGCACGGCCATCGGCCAACGTCGCCTTCGCGCCGCTGCCGAGCAGGTCGTGCAGCAGCTGCGGGCGCTGACCGCGCGCGGTCAACGAGCGCGGCACGTCATCCACGCCGCTGCCCCAGCGCGACGGCTGCGGTCCCATCACGAAGTCCAGCGTCGCACCCTTGGCGATCAGGTCGTGCGGCACCCAGGTCTTCGTCCAGGGCTGGCCGTTGATCTTCAGCGACTGCACGTAGACGTTCTCACGCGAGTTGTTGGCCGCGTTCACGGTCAGCACCGCGCCGCCCTGCAGCTCCACCCGTGCGTGCTGGAAGGCCGGCGAGCCGATCACATACTCCGGGGCGCCCATGCGCAGCGGGTACAGGCCCAGTGAGGCCAGTACGTACCATGCCGAGGTCTCGCCGTTGTCCTCATCGCCCGGGTAGCCCTGGCCGATCTCGCTGCCGACGTACAGCCGCGACAGGATCTCGCGCACATGCTGCTGGGTCTTCCACGGCTGCCCGGCGTACAGGTACATCCACGGGATGTGGTGCGCCGGCTGGTTGCTGTGCGCATACATGCCCATGCGCACGTCGCGTGCTTCGGTCATCTCATGGATGGTGCCGCCATAGGAACCGGCCAGTGCCGGGTCCGCGGTTTCCGGTGTGGCGAAGAAGGTATCCAGCTTCGCCGCCAGCTTCTCGCGGCCACCGTACAGCGCCGCCAGGCCCTCGCCATCGTGGGCGGCGGTGAAAGCGAAGGTCCAGCCATTGGATTCGGTGTAGTCGTGGCCCCACACGCGCGGGTCGTAGTCCTTGCTGTCCACGCGCCAGCGGCCATCGGCGGTGCGGCCCTGGAAGAAGCCGGCGGCCGGATCGAACATCGTCGCGTAGCTGGCCGCGCGGTGGCGGAAGTAGTCGGCCTCGGTGTTGTAGCGTTCGCGCAGCGCCGGCGTGGTCGCGCGCTTGGCCAGGGCATCGGCCATGTTGGCGATGCCGAAATCGTTGAGCGCGCCTTCCATCGTCCACGACATGCCTTCGTGCACGTCGGCGCTGGCGTAGCCACGGAAGGTCGAACGATCCATGCCCTTGCGGCCGACATGGCGGTCGGGCGGCACCACGGTCGCGTTCTTCAGGGCGGCGGCGTAGGCCTCGGCCGGATCGAAGCCGCTGATGCCCTTCAGCCACGCATCGGCGAAGGCCACGTCCGAGCTGGTGCCGACCATCAGGTCGGCGTAACCCGGCGATGACCAGCGCGCGATCCAGCCGCCGGCGCGGTACTGCTCGATGAAGCCCTGCACCAGCTGGCCGGCATCGTCAGGCGTGAACAGCGCATAGGCCGGCCAGGTGGTGCGGAAAGTGTCCCAGAAGCCGTTGTTGACGAACACCTTGCCATCGCGCACGGCGGCGAAGCTGCGCTTCGCGCTGCCCTCGGTGTTGTCGTCGCTGGCGCTGGCCTGGTTGGCGTAGCGCCAGTCAGGCGCGGCCGCGGTTCCGGCATTCTCGTGGCCGGAATTGGGATACAGGAACAGCCGGTACAGGCTGGAATACAACGTGGTCTTCTGGTCGTCGCTGGCATCGCCGATGTCGAAGCGGGCCAGGCGTGCGTCCCATGCATCCTGCGCACGGCCGGCTACGCTTTCCAGCGTATCGGCCGCGGCGATTTCCAGTGCCAGGTTGTACCTTGCCTGCTCGACCGAGATCAGCGAGGTGGCGATGCGCATGGTCACCCTCCGGTCGCTGCCGGCATCGAACTTGATGTAGCCGGTCGGGCGGCCGGTGTCGAGGCGCCCACTGCTGCGCCACGGCTTGTCGAAGCGGGCCACCACGTACATGCGGCTGGCGCCGTTGGACAGGCCGCTGCGCGTGTCGGTGTAGCCGGACAGCGTCTGCGTGGCGGCGTCCAGGGTCAGGCCGCCACGCGCATCGACATTGTCGAACAGCAGGTTGGCGTCGCCGCCCTCGGGGAAATCGAAGCGGAACAGCGCCGCATGATCGGTCGGCGCGATCGATGCCGCGACGCCGTTGTCGAAGCGCACGTCGTATCGGTAGGGGCGCGCGCTTTCATGGCTGCGATCGAACGACAGCGCGCGCTTGCGGCGGTCGGCGTCCGGCACACCACGGCTGGCCGAGGGCATCACCTGGAAGGTCTGGCGGTCGCCCATCCATGGGCTGGGCTGATGGCTCAGCGCAAGCGCCTGCAGCTGCGGACGGTTCTGTGCGTCGTTCTGTTCGTTCCAGCGGTACAGCCAGTTCAGTGCGCCGGCATCGGTCACCGGGGTCCAGAAGTTGAAGCCGTGCGGCACTGCGGTGGCCGGGAAATTGTTGCCGCGCGAGAAGGTGCCGTTGGCCTGAGTGCCACGGGTGGTCAGCACCCAGTCGGAGACGCGTGTTGGCTGCTGCCTCGGTACTGTGCCCAGGTGCACATCATCGATCCAGCCGGACACCGCTGCGCCGTCGGCACTGGCCACCTCCAGCTCGATCGCGACCACGCGGCGGCCCTTCAGCGCGGGCACGTCGCCCAGCCGCACTGCCTTGCGCGCCCACTGCTGCGGGTACAGCGTCTTCGACTCGCCCTGCGCGTGTGCACCGAGTGCCACTCCATGCTGGTCACGCGCGGCGCCGGCCGAAACGCGGCTGCCGTCGTCCAACAGCAGATCCAGCGACACATAGGTCGAGGCCACGGTGTCCTTGCCGACGATCTCCGGCAGCACCAGCCACGACAGCGTGGTATCGGCTTCGATGGTGATGTCCGCCTTGAACAGCTCGCGCCGCGCGCTGCCGCCTTCGCTGCTGTAGCGCAGTGCGTGCAGGCCGCTGTAGCCCGCATTGCGCTTGGCGGCGTAAGGCGCCGCAGGGCCGTTGCCGATCATGACCTGCAGTGCACCCGCGGCCTGCGACGGGGCAGGTTCGCCGGGCTCGAACGAGGTCTGCAGTCCCTGTGCCAGCACCGGCATCGCGGTAGTCGCGCAGGCCAGGGCCAGGGCGAGCGGAAGCAGGGCGCGGCGTGGATCGGACAGGGTCATGCAAGGGTCTCCCGGAAGGGCAGGCGGCGGGCAGAACCCGCATCGGCGGACACCACGGACAGCATCGCTCCGCCCGCCGGGATGGCAGTGGAAGAGGCGATGCCGGTCCGGTGGGGGCGGGCCATGCGATCGGGTCGGATTGAGGTGGGTCGGGGTGCGACCTGGCCCGATCCTGCAACAGCCGCAGCAGCCTGACAAGTGCCATTTAGTTCGATCCAAATGCGGGAAATTTCGCGGTCGGCGGGTTTCCGGCGTCAATCCGCTGGATCGATTGAAGGTTTTCCGCCAGTGCGCGGCCTTGGATCTGCCGTGCAAGCCCGCGAGGAAACGCCCCGCGGCGCGCAAAGACCTGTTGTTGCGCAATGTCGGGGCGGCCCGGATGCTAGAATCACAGGCCTCGCAACCCGTTCATCGACATCCGCCATGAGCCATACCGCCACTGCGCCCGCCAACGCCGAGAAGCGCTACACCGTGCACCGCAGCGATCTGCCGCTGAGCTGCCCGACCCCGGAAATGGCGCTGTGGAACTCGCATCCGCGCGTGTACCTGCCGATCGAAGACGAGCCCAATGGCGAAGCGCAGTGCCCGTACTGCGGTTCCGTGTTCGTGCTGGCCGACTAAGCGGCCGCCCCTTCGATGCGCCGATTGACCGTGGTGCAGTTGCTGCCGGCGCTGCACTCCGGCGGTGTCGAGCGTTCGACCCTGGAAATCGCTGCGGCCCTCGTCGCTGCCGGCCATCGTGCGCTGGTGGTCTCCGCCGGTGGCCGCCTGGTGCAGCCGTTGCTCGATAGCGGTGCCGAGCACCTCACCCTCGACATCGGCCGCAAATCGCTGCTGACCCTGCGCCACCTGCCGACCCTGCGCCGCCTGTTCGCCGAAGTGGGCGCGGATATCGTGCATGCCCGTTCGCGGCTGCCGGCCTGGCTGGGCCTGTACGCGATCCGCGCCATGCCCGCCGCACAGCGCCCGCACTGGGTGACCACCGTGCACGGGTTGAATTCGCCCAGTCGCTACAGCGCGGTGATGACCAGCGGCGAACGCGTGATCTGCGTGTCCAACAGCGTGCGCGACTACGTGCAGCGGCACTATCCGACGGTTCCCGAAGCGCGGCTGCAGGTGATTCCGCGCGGCGTCGATGTCGCACAGTTTCCGCGTGTGGCCCGCGCCGACCGCCGGCCACGACTGGCGCTGGCAGCCGATTACCCGTGGCTGGCGCAGGTTGAGGGCCCGCTGCTGCTGCTGCCGGGGCGGGGCACCCGGTTGAAGGGACATGTTCATGCGCTGCAGTTGCTGGCGGATGTACGCGCGGCCGGTGTGCCGGCACAGCTGTGGATGCTGGGCACCGATGAACCGGGCCGTGAAGCCTACGTGGCCGACCTGCGCCGGCAGGCCGCTGCTTTGGGCGTGACCGACGCCGTGCAGATCAGCACGCCGACCGCGCGTATCGCCCAGGCCTATGCGGCCAGCGATCTGGTGCTGCAGCTGTCGGACAAGCCCGAAGCATTCGGCCGTACCGTGGTCGAGGCGCTGTCGGTCGGCCGTCCGGTGCTGGGCTGGGATCATGGTGGCGTCGGCGAACTGCTTCGGCAGCTGCAGCCCACTGGCGCGGTGCCGCTGGGTGATGCACGCGCGCTGGGTGAACGTGCGCTGGCCCTGCTGGCGCAGTCGCCGTCCTTGCCGACCCGCATCCCGTTTACCCTGCAGGCCATGCAGCGCGATACCCTCCGCCTCTATGCCGACCTCGCCGGCTGACCCCGCCGTCACCGTGCGCGACGACCGCGCCGGGCGCTGGGCGCCCTGGTGGGTGCTGGCGTACGTGGCGCTGTGGCCGTTGCCGGGCATCGCTGAAACCGTGCTCGGTCTTGGCGCGGTCTACGCCGCCGCGCGCATGGTCATGCGCCGCCTGCAGCGCCGCCCGCACCTATTGAGCACGGCAGCCTGGGCGCTGACCTCGATCCTGTTCCTCGGCTATTGGCTGCCGCAGGCATTTTCGGCGTTTGATGCGATCGATCCGGCAGCGTCGTGGACGAAGGCGGCCGCTGGCCTGCGCTACCTGCCCTTCATGTGGCTGGTGGCGATCGCGGTGGCCACGCCGGAACGGAGGCGGCTGACCTTCGGTGGCCTCGCATTGATCACCGCTGCGTGGACGCTGGATGCGCTGGTGCAGGCGGTAGTGGGTATCAGCCCGTGGTTCTGGTCACTGGAGCAGCTGAAGCTGGCGGTGAGCGGCCATGCGCTGTGCCCGGCAGATGAGGCTGCCGTGGCCGACCGGCTCAGTGGCGCCCTGGGGCCGTGCAACCTGAAATTCGGCCAGGTGTTGGCCAGCCTGTCGCCGTTCCTGTTGCTGCCGATGGCGCGCCGCTTCGGCAATGCGGGCTGGGTGCTGGCGGCCGCCGCGCTGGGCAGTGTGCTGCTGCTGGCCGGCTCGCGTGCCTCGTGGATCACCTTTGCACTGGTGCTGGCCTACAGCGGCGTACGCCAGTTCGGCTGGAAGCGGCTGGCGATGCTGTCGCTGGTTGCTGTTCTCGGGGCAGGGGTGCTGACCGCCAGCGTGCCGCAGCTGCGCGATCGCTTCGCACGTACGGCGATGGCCTGGGATGGAGGCGAACGGGGTGTCGACGAAGCGCTGTCCGGTCGCGCGCGGATCTGGGAAGCCGCCGTCTGCATGATTGAAGAGCACCCGGTCAACGGGGTCGGCGCGCGCGGTTTCCGCGATGCCTATCCGGCCTGCGTGGCCGACGAAGGACCGGCGGTGTGGGGTAATGCCCCCGCGTTGCACGCCCATCAGATCGTGCTGGAAATCCTGGCAGAAACCGGCGTGCTGGGCCTGCTGTTGTGGCTGGCGGCGGTGGCCCAGGCCTGGCGGGCATGGCGTTATGCGCCGGCCGCCGCCCGTGAGCGTGCGCGGCCGGCGATGCTGGCGCTGGCGGTCACGGTGTTCCCGCTCAATACCCACCTGGCGTTCTATTCAGCGTTCTGGGGGGGGCTGACCGTGCTGCTGGCAGCGCTGTTCGCCGGCAGCCTGCTGGCGCGCGAATCGGATGAGTCTTCGCCGATGCAGTAGTTGCCAACCTTGGTTGGCTCCTCGGGACCAGCCTCGGTTCATCGGCGCCAAGCAAGGTTGGCGACTGCCATGAGCACGCCGGCTCTTCCACCGCATCCGGTTACTTGTAGAAGTCGCTCCGCCCACCCGGCTGGCGCTTGAAACGACGGTGGATCCACAGGTACTGGTCGGGCGCCTCGCGCACCATCTCTTCGATGGCCTGGTTGACCCGCGTGGTATCGGCTTCCACATCCTCGCTGGGGAAATTCTCCAGCGGCGCACCGATCTTCAGGAAGTAGCTGCCGCCTTCGCGGCGGTGGAAATACGGAATCACCGCGCAGCCGGTCATCCGTGCCAGCTGGTGGGTGGCGGTGATGGTGGACGCGGTGTGGCCGAAGAACGGCACGAACACGGTGTCCTTGCCACGCATGTCCTGGTCCGGTGCATACCAGAGGAAGCCACCCTTCTTCAGGTGCCGCACGGTGGCGCGGATGTCCTCGTTGGCGAACATCGCCTTGGCATAGCGCAGGCGACCGAACTTCACCGCCCATTCGTATACCGGGTTCTTGTGCTTCCGGTACATGCCCGAAAGATCAACGTAGTCGCACAGCAGGCGCCCGCACATTTCCAGGGTCATGAAGTGGCCGGAGACCAGCAGCACGCCACGGCCTTCGGCCTGCATCTGCCGCAGGTGCTCCAGGCCTTCGATCTGCACCTGCGGGCGGATGCGGTCGATACTGCCCCACCAGGCACGGATGCACTCGAACACGCCCACGCCCAGCGCATCGAAGCTGTCGCGTACCAGGCGTTGCCGCCAGGCTTCATCCTTTTCGGGGAAGCACAGCTGCAGATTGACCTCGGCGGCGCGACGGCGGCTGCCGAGCAGGCGCCAGGTGATCCAGCCGACGCCCCGGCCCAGCGCACGCTGCAGCATCCACGGCAGGCGGGCGATGGCGAAGGCGCCGAACATGGCGGCGAACATCGGCCAGTTGCGCGGATCGCGCAGCGACGGGCGGACGGCGGTGGAGGCATCGGACATGGGTCCATTCTACCAAGGCGGCCGCGTGTCTTTCCCGGGGGGCTCCCGTATCCTTGCCGCATGCGTAAAGACCCTGTCGAATGGATCCTGCGCGGCCTGTATTCGGTCGTGCTCTACATCCTGCTGCCGATCACCGTGTATCACCTGGTCTGGCGCGGTTTCCGGGTCCGTGAGTACTTCCGGCGCTGGGACGAGCGCTACGCCTCCTATCCACAGCCGACCGGCCAGCCACGGGTCTGGCTGCACGCGGTGTCGGTGGGCGAGGTCAATGCCGCCGCGCCGCTGGTGAACGCTCTGCGCGAGCAGCGCCCGGACATCCGCTGGGTCATCACCACCATCACCCCGACCGGTTCGGAGCGCGTGCGAGCGCTGTGGGGCGATGCGCTGGACCACGTCTACCTGCCGTACGACGTGCCCGGCAGCGTCAACCGCTTCCTCGGTCACTTCCAGCCCAGCCTTGCGCTGATCCTGGAAACCGAACTCTGGCCGAACATGCTGTTCGGCTGCCGTGACCGGGGCGTTCCGGTCTACATCCTCAATGCGCGCCTGTCTGCGCGCTCGTTGCGCGGTTACCGGCTGCTGGCGGCGCTGATCCGGCGCGCCCTGCGTACGGTCACCTGCGTGGCCGCGCAGTCGCAGGACGACGCGGACCGCTTCGTGCAGCTGGGCGCTGCCCCGGAGCAGGTCCAGGCGCTGGGCAACCTGAAGTTCGACATCACCACTCCGGACGTGCAGGGCTTTGTCGAGCAGTTCCACGCCCGCGTGCCGGCCGGGCGTCCGGTGTGGATCGCCGCCAGTACCCACGATGGCGAAGAACAGGCGGTGGTCGACCTGCACCGTCGCCTGCGCCAGCAGCATCCCGACCTGCTGCTGCTGTGGGCGCCACGGCATCCCGAGCGCTTCCCGAAGGTAGAGGCGCTGGCGCGCGAACAGGGCTGGAACGTGGCCACCCGGCGCGCGAAGCAGTGGCCCGAGGCCGACACCGACGTGTTCGTCATCGACACCCTGGGCGAGCTGATGCCGTTCTATGCCTGCGCGCAGGTGGCATTTGTCGGCGGCAGCCTGCAGCCGATTGGTGGCCACAATCTGCTGGAGCCGGCAGCGATGGGCACCGCTGCCGTGACCGGCCCGCACCTGCACAATTTCGCCGAGATCTCGCGCCGCATGCGTGAGGCCGGCGCACTGCTGATCGGCGAGGACGTGCAGGCGGTCGGCGACCTGTTGCAGCACCTGCTCGATGATGTACAGGCGTGCCAGGACATGGCGCGCGCTGGCTGCACGCTGGTCAGCAATGGCCGAGGCGCCCTGCAGCGCACGCTGGCGCTGGTCGCGCCGCATCTGCCACCACCGCGGAGCTGAGGCGGATACCGGCGGCAGGCGGGTCGGCTGACGTGATCGACTGCATCAATTCTGCTTAGCGACCGGAATCCTGTCGCAGCAGGACCGGTTACGGGCCTTCCATCGTGTCTGCGGTCACATCACCGAGCCCCCGGTACAGATTCTGATACCGCCCCTTGGCGCAGGCTGCCAGCCTGCTGCCGACCGCACCTGGGCGGATATCAAGGGGACTTGCGATGGACAGCGACAACAGCTGCGACCGGGATGCCTGCCTCGGCAGGGATCACGTCGCGACGGTGGCACTGACGCTGCTGCTGGGGGGCAGCGTGATCGCTCTGGTCGGTCAGCACACCGCCGCGCAGGCGGGACCGGCCATCGTACTGAGCCTGCTGGTGGCCGCGCTGGGCACCGTGCCCCTGCTGTGCTGTCTGCACGTCCTGAACCAGCAACTGTCCGTCGATGGCCTGCAGGGTCTGCTGCGCGCGGGTTGGGGCAGGGTATCCGCCGCCCTGCTGGGTGGCATGTTGCTGCTGGAGCTGGTGGCGACCAGTGCCGGCGCGGCGCAATCCATGGCCAGTCATCTGCGCGTGTTCCTGCTCCGCTGCAGCATCGATGCCGGCAACGCGATGCCGGATCAGCTGGCGGCGGTCTTCGGCCTGCTTCTGCTGGGCGTGGTCGGGTTGCTGCCGCCACGTCGTTTGGTGTTGGTTGCCTGTGCGCTGCTGACGATGAAGATCGGCATCGGCCTGCTCCTGCTGGCCCTGGCGGCGCGTTACGTGCACTACGCACTTTGGATTCCATGGTTGCCGGAAGCAACGGCGCCTTATCGTTTCGGACTGGGTGGGGTGCTGGCGGCAAGCGTACCGCTGCTCGGTGTGTTCGCCAGTGTTGGCCTTGCACTGGGGTTTCCCGGCATGGGCCGGCAGGAGAGGGCACGACAGCCGCTGCTGCTGGCGGGGATGCTGCTGCTGGCCATGCTGCTGCTCATCGTGCTGGCCGCGCTGCAGGCAGGCCTGGTGGAGTTCCCTGCATTGGCCAGTACGCGACCGTTGTCGGTGGCGCTGCAGCAGCACCCGCAGCTGCACTGGATGATGCCGTTGCTGCCACTGGCCGGTGCGGCAGGGTTGGCTGCGTTGCTGCTGGTCTTGTTGAGGGTGGCCGTGCGCCTGGCGATGCAGCTGTGGCCTGCGGCCAGCCATGCAGCGCCAGGATTGCGGGCGCGACTGGCGTGCGCCGCTGTGGTGTTGTCGGCGGCGATGCTGGCGCTGGTGCTGCCCGTCGGTGCGCTGCCGGTGCTGCCTGGCCCGGCAACCCTGCTGGTGATGGCGGCCTTGTGCCTGGCCGTGCTTCGCGTGCAGGCGTCACCCTCTCGCGTCTTGCCGGTGCTTGCGCCCGTGGCTGCGGCGCTGTGCGTGTTGGCCGCCGTGGAGCGGATGCGCGTCTGGCCCGGCTGATCGCCGTGCAGCGCCCACAAAAAAGCCACCCTCGCGGGTGGCTTCTTCGTTGCCGGCGCGGCGACGACTCAGTGCGTGGTCGTTGCCGGGTTGCCTGCGTCCTGGGTCAGCAGGCGGTTCACGTCCTGCAGCTCGGCCACATCCAGCGCACCCAGCGACTGGCTCAGCAGCAGACGGTTCTGCAGGAAGGTGTAGCGAGCGTTGGCGTAATCCAGCTGCGCCGAGAACAGGATGCGCTGGTTCTGGATCACGTCCAGCACGGTGCGGGTACCGACTTCCAGGCCGACCTGCGAGGCGTCGTAGGCGCTCTGTGCCGAGACCACTGCCAGGCGACGGGCTTCCACTTCGCTGATGCCCTGCACCAGGGTCTGGTAGGCATTGCGGGTGTTGCGGTCCAGGGCGCGCTTCTGCTGCTCGTAGCCGTCCTGTGCGATGTCACGCTGGGCCAGCGCCTGGCGCACGCGGGACTGGGTGGCACCGCCAGCGAAGATCGGCACGCTCAGGGTCAGGCCGATGCTGTTGGTGCGTGCATCCGGCGACAACGAACCGGCACCGGTGCTGTCACCCCAGGTCGCGCTCTTGCCCCAGCTGCCGCCCAGCGACAGGGTGGGGTAGTGACCACCACGGGCCGCCTGCACGCCGGCTTCTGCGGCGCTCACCTTCAGTTCCTGCGCCTTCAGCGCCGGATTCTGGGTGCTGGCCTGGTGCACCAGCTCGTCGATGTTGCCGCGGTTGGCCGGCACTTCCGGACGGAAGTCCGCCGGCAGGCCACGCAGGTTGACCACCGGCTGGCCGGTCAGTTCGGTCAGGGCCTGGTAGTTATCGGCCAGGGTGTTCTGCGCAACGATGGTGTTGGCGCGCGCCTGGTCGTACTGGGCGCGGGCTTCGTGCACGTCGGTGATCGGCGCCAGGCCCACTTCCAGGCGCTTGTCGGCGAAGTCGAACTGCTTCTTCGCGGCCGCTTCATTGGTCTGTGCGGCATTCAGCGATTCGATCGCCACCAGCACGTTGAAGTAGGCCGCCGAGGTGCGCACGATCAGGCTGTCGTTGGCCGAATCGAGGGTGAAGTCCGCTGCCTTGCTCAGTTCGCGCTGCGAACGCAGGTTGTTGATCTGGGTCCAGTTGAACAGCGTCTGGCTGCCATCGATCGTGTACGTGCGGCGCTTGCTGGTGAACGAGCCGGAATTGGCGTCGGCGTTCGGCTCGCTGCGCGAGCGGTTCAGCGTGGCCTGGCCGTTGATCTGCGGCAGCAGGGCGGCGCGCGCCTGCACGGCGCCTTCCTTGTCGACCAGCCGGGTCGATTCGGCGGCGGACAGCTGCGGATCGCCGTTGCGCGCCATCTCGTAGACCTGCAGCAGGTCGGCGGCATGGGCGGACAACGGCAGCAGGGCAGTGGCCAGCGCAACAGCGAGGGATCGGCGGATCATTGCGGCTTCCTTGGACTCAGAGGTGGAACTGGGGTGCCGGGGCGGCACCGCGCAGGTAATCAATATCGGTCTCGAACAGGGACTCGGTGCTGCCGTCGGCCTTGACCAGCAGGGCCTCCATCGCCGGCGAGCGGCCGTGGATCACGAACAGGCGGCCACCCGGACGCAGCCACGAGGCAAACTGTGACGGCACCACGTCGACCGCACCAGTGACACAGATCACGTCAAAGCGGCGTTCGGTCTGCCAGGACAGGGCGTCAGCCACTTCCACGCGGACGTTGGTGCCCAGGCCGGAAGCGTCCAGGCGGGCACGCGCGGCGGCGGCCAGTTCCGGGTCGATCTCCAGGCTCAGCACGTCGCGCGCCAGCGCGCCGATGCAGGCTGCCAGGAAGCCGCTGCCGGTGCCGATTTCCAGCACTTCGTCACCCGGCTGCAGATCCAGTGCCTGCAGGGTACGGCCCTCGATGACCGGCTTCATCATCTTCTGGCCATGGCCGATCGGCAGTTCGACATCGGCATAGGCCAGCGCCCGGTGCGCGTCGGCGACGAAGGCCTCGCGCGGCAGGCGGGCCAGGACGTCGAGCACCTTGATGTCCAGCACGTCCCAGGGACGGATCTGCTGTTCCACCATCAGTTCGCGGGCGTGGGCGTAATCAATCGTCATGAGGTTCAAATCCAGCGCAGTGGGCCGGCCATTTTACCGGTGCCGGAGGCCGGCGGCGCGCCCAGAGCATCAGCTGCCGGGTGGCCGGGGTCGCAGTGCCGGAAGTCATCGCGACCTCCGGTTCGTTCAGTTTTGGTTATCCGGCGGTTCCTGCCTCTCGCGGGCCGTAGGCACGCAGGAAGAAATCCACGCTGGCGGCCACATGGATCGCAGCATCGGTCTCGACGGGTGACAGTGGCATGCCGCACATCATATGCATGTGCACTTCGCCCTTCACCAGGGTCAGGAACTGCTGGCCGGCGATGTAGCAGTCGGGGATGTCCAGTTCGCCGCGCTCGGCACGCAAGCGCATGAAGTCGGCCAGCGCCTCGCAGGTGCGTTGCGGGCCTGCCTGCCAGAACAGTTCGCGCAGGCGCTCGTCGGTCTCCGGGGCCATCATCACCCGCTGGATCGACAGGGCCGCGTCGGAGGTGATCATCTCGAAGAACGCCATGCCGATGCCCAGCAGCTGGTCGCGCAGGGGGCCTTCCACGTCGGCCACGAACAGTGCGTCGGGCAGCATTTCGGTGCACTTGGACTGCACAGCTTCGGAGAACAGGGTCTCTTTGTCGCCGAAATGGCTGTATACGGTCAGTTTCGAGACGCCAGCCTGGGCAGCGATGCTGTCCATGCTCACACCGCTGTAGCCCTGTTCGATGAACAGTGTCTTGGCTGCCTCGAGTATCGCCGCGCGCTTGCCCAGGTCCTTGGGGCGCCCGGGACCGGCAGCCTTGGCAGCGGGCTTGGCCGACGGCTTTCGGGAAGTGGGAGAACTCATCCTGCTAATACTAGACCAAGCGGTTCGATATTTATACTATACCGGCTGGTTCACTAATGTCCGCGTTGCAACAGTATGTTGTCGGCGCGTTCCCCCGGATTTCTTTTTCAGGTCCTGTACCTCATGAAAAACATGCGTTGGTTGGGCGTAGGCGTACTGGTGGTGGTGTTGGCAGCGTGCGGCAAGCAGGCCGCCGAGCCGGTGGCGGCCATCCCGGTGCTGGTGGTGCATCCCACCACGCAGGATGGACAGGCTGCGGCCGCCTACCCCGGCGAGGTGCGTGCCCGCCAAGAAAGCCCGCTGTCGTTCCGGGTTGGCGGCAATCTGGTCAAGCGCCACGTCGACGCTGGCGAGCGGGTGAAGAAGGGCCAGCTGCTGGCCGAGCTGGATGCGGCCGACTACGCCTCGCAGGCGGCGGCGTCGCAGGCGCAGCTGGCGGCGGCGGAAGCAGACCTGGTGCGCGCCCGCGATGACCAGAAGCGCTACGCGAAGCTGGCCGAAGACCAACTGGTCAGCCGCTCGGCACTGGACCAGCAGACGGCGGCGTTCAAGGCCGCACAGGGCCAGGCCAATGCCGCCCGGGCCAACCTTGCCGTGGCCCGCAACCAGGCCGAATACGCGCAGCTGCGCGCGCCCGCCGATGGCGTGATCGCCAGCCGCCAGGCCGAAGCCGGGCAGGTCGTGAGCGCGGGGCAGACGGTGTTCACCCTGGCCGCCGACGGTGGCCGTGAGGTACTGATCGCGCTGCCGGAAAGCAGCATCCGCGACTACAAGGTCGGCCAGTCGGTACAGGTGGAACTGTGGAACCGCCCGGGCCAGCTGCTGCCCGGCACCCTGCGCGAGATCGCCCCGGCCGCCGATGCGCAGGCCCGCACGTATGCCACGCGGGTCAGTCTGGCGCCGGAAGCCTTGAGCGAAGTGGAACTGGGCCAGAGTGCGCGGGTGTTCGCCAGCGCCGGGCGCAGTGGCGCGTTGCAGCTGCCGCTGGCCGCCGTGCTGCGTGGCAGTGATGGCAAAGCCCGCGTGTGGGTGGTCAATCCGTCCAGTGGTGCGTTGAAGGCAACCCCGGTACAGGTGGGTGCCTATGGCGCGCAGGCCGTGCCGGTGGTGTCCGGCGTGGGCGCGACGGACTGGGTGGTCGCTGCCGGCGGCCACCTGCTGCGCGAAGGGCAGGTGGTGACGCCGGTCGATCGCCAGAACCGCCCGGTGCTGGCGCCGTCGGCCGCCAAGCCGGCGCCGGCCGCAGGCAAGGGGCACTGACCCGTGCGCCGCTTCAATCTCTCCGAATGGGCGCTGGGCAATCGCCCGCTGGTGTTGTTCGCGATGCTGGCGTTCGCCGTCATCGGTGCCTGGTCGTACAAGCACCTGGGCCAGTCCGAAGATCCGCCGTTCACCTTCAAGGCGATGGTGGTGCGCACGATGTGGCCGGGCGCCACCGCCGAGCAGGTCTCGCGGCAGGTGACCGAGCCGATCGAAAAGGCGTTGATGAACACCGGCGAGTACGAATTCATCCGCTCGTACTCGCGGCCGGGCGAATCGCAGGTGATCTTCATGGCCCGCGACAGCCTGCGCTCCAAGCAGATCCCGGACCTGTGGTACCAGGTGCGCAAGCGCGTGGGCGATATCCGCGCCACGCTGCCACGTGAGATCGTCGGCCCGTTCTACAACGATGAGTTCGGCGACACGTTCGGCAACATCTATGCGTTGACCGGCGAAGGCTTCGACTACGCAGTGATGCGTGACTACGCCGACCGCATCCAGCTGGAGCTGCAGCGCGTGCCCGACGTCGGCAAGATCGACCTGGTCGGCCTGCAGGACGAGAAGGTGTGGATCGAGCTGTCCAACACCAAACTGGCCACCCTTGGTGTGTCGCTGCAGCAGGTGCAGCAGGCCTTGGCCGATCAGAACGCGGTGTCCGCCACCAGCTTCTTCGAGACCCCGACCGACCGCGTGCAGCTGCGCGTGACCGGTCAGTTCGATTCGATCGAGGACATCCGCAAATTCCCGATCCAGGCCGGCGAACGCACGCTGCACCTGGGTGACATTGCCGAGGTCAAGCGCGGCTTTGCCGACCCCTCTTCGCCGAAGATGCGTTTCATGGGCCAGGATGCGATCGGCCTGGCGGTGGCGATGAAGGACGGCGGTGACATCCTCAAGCTGGGTGCCACTCTGGATGCCGAGTTCGAACGCCTGCAGAAGACCCTGCCGGCCGGCATGCAGCTGCGCAAGGTGTCCGACCAGCCACATGCGGTGGAAGAGTCGGTGGGCGAGTTCGTGCAGGTGCTGACCGAAGCGGTGGTGATCGTGCTGCTGGTCAGCTTCTTCTCGCTGGGCCTGCGCACCGGCCTGGTGGTGGGCGTGACCATTCCGCTGGTGCTGGCGATGACCTTCTTCGTCATGCACTACTTCGACATCGGCCTGCACAAGATCTCGCTGGGTGCGCTGGTGCTGGCACTGGGGTTGCTGGTGGACGACGCGATCATCGCGGTGGAAATGATGGCCACCAAGATGGAGCAGGGCTACGACCGCCTGCGCGCGGCCAGTTTCGCCTGGGAGTCGACCGCGTTCCCGATGCTGACCGGTACCCTGATCACCGCGGCCGGCTTCCTGCCCATCGCCACCGCTGCATCGAGCACCGGTGAGTACACCCGCTCGCTGTTCCAAGTGGTGACCATTGCGCTGGTGGTGTCATGGATTGCCGCTGTGCTGTTCATCCCGTACCTGGGCGACAAGATGCTGCCGGACCTGTTCAATCCGCAGCTGCCCAAGCCGGACAGCCTGGCCGGTCGCTGGCGCGCCAAGCGCCTGCAGTGGGCCGACCGCCATCCGGCGCTCGCGCGCTGGATCGCACCGAAGGAGCATGCGCACGACCATGATCCGTACCAGCGGCCGTTCTATACCCGTTTCCGGGCGTTCCTGGATACCTGCCTGCGCCATCGCTGGTGGGTGATCGGCGCGACCATCGCGCTGTTCATCGGTTCGCTGATGCTGTTCCGCTTCGTGCCACAGCAGTTCTTCCCCGACTCGACCCGCCCGGAACTGATGGTGGACATCGAACTGGCCGAAGGTGCGTCGCTGGCCGCGACCCAGGCACAGGCCGACAAGCTGGAGAAGCTGTTGAAGGGCCGCGACGGCATCAGCAACTACGTGGCCTACGTCGGCACCGGTTCGCCGCGCTTCTACCTGCCGCTGGACCAGCAATTGCCGGCGACCAACTTCGCCCAGTTCGTGGTGCTTACCGAAGACGCCAAGGCCCGCGAGTCGACCCGCGACTGGATGCTGAAAGAGGTGATCAGGCAGTTCCCGGATGTGCAGATGCGCGTGACGCGCTTGGAAAACGGGCCGCCGGTCGGCTATCCGGTGCAGATGCGCGTGTCCGGCGAGCACATCGCACAGGTGCAGGCGATCGCGCGCCAGGTCGAGGCCAAGGTGCGCGAAAACCCGCACGTGATGAACGTCAATCTGGACTGGAGCGAGCCGAGCAAGGTGGTGCGGCTGGTGATCGACCAGGATCGTGCCCGCGCGCTGGGTGTGAGCAGTGCGCAGGTCAGCCAGTTCCTCAGCAGCTCGTTGTCGGGCATGAGCGTGAGCACCTACCGCGAAGGCAACCGCCAGATCGAGATGCTGCTGCGGGGGCCCGACAACGAGCGTGCGCAGCTGGACCTGCTGGGCAGCCTGGCCATTCCGACCAGTACCGGTACAGCGGTGACGCTGTCTCAGGTGGCGCGCCTGGAATACGCCTTCGAGGACGGCATCATCTGGCACCGCAACCGCCTGCCGACGGTGACCGTGCGTGCCGACATCAGCGATGGCATGCAGCCGCTGGACGTGGTGCAGCAGATCGTGCCGACGCTGGATGGCATCCGTGCCGAACTGCCCAGCGGCTACCTGCTGGAAACCGGCGGCTCGGTGGAGGATTCGGCACGCGGGCAGAACTCGATCAAGGCTGGCATGCCGCTGTTCCTGATCGTGGTGGCCACGTTGCTGATGCTGCAGCTGCGCAGCTTCTCGCGTGCCGCCATGGTGCTGGTGACCGCGCCGCTGGGCATCATCGGTGCGACGTTGTTCCTGCTGCTGTTCCGCGCGCCGTTCGGCTTCGTGGCGCTGCTGGGCACGATCGCACTGGCGGGCATGATCATGCGCAACTCGGTGATCCTGATCGACCAGATCCAGCAGGATATCGATGCCGGGCATGACCGCTGGCATTCGATCATCGATGCCACGGTGCGCCGTTTCCGCCCGATCGTGCTGACCGCGCTGGCGGCGGTGCTGGCGATGATTCCGCTGTCGCGCAGTGCGTTCTATGGCTCGATGGCGATTTCGATCATGGGTGGCCTGATCGTGGGCACGGTGCTGACCCTGGTGTTCCTGCCGGCGCTGTACGCGGCGTGGTTCCGGGTGAAGCCGGACGAATCCGGGGCATAACGCCCCGGATTCTACGGCCACCGCCTCTGGTAGGTGCCAACCTTGGTTGGCACTGACGCATGCATCCACGCATGGCGCGGATTGATCTGCTCGCGGGACCTGCTTTCTGTAGAGCCGAGCCATGCTCGGCTGCTCTTCGCGCGATGATGGGGTGAGTCGAGCATGGCTCGACGCTACAGAAGCATCCACGCATGGCGTGGACTGATCTGCTCGCGGGACCTGCTTTCTGTAGAGCCGAGCCATGCTCGGCTGCTCTTCGCGCGATGATGGGATGAGTCGAGCATGGCTCGACGCTACAGAAGCATTCACGCAGGGCCTGGATCTACTGCAGCTGCAGGCCGCTCCGCAGCACTGGCAGCAGCCATTCGATGAACACCTGCACGCGCAGCGCACGGTGGTGCCGATGCGGTTGCAACAGCGTCACCGGCAAGGGCTGCGCCACGTACTGCGGCATCACCTCCACCAATGCGCCTGATTGCAGTTCGGCCTGCACGTCGTAGCGCGGAATCTGCAGCAGCCCCAACCCCGCCACGCAGCACGCGATCGACGCCTCGGCGCTGTTCACCCGCACCCAGCCGGGCATCGGCAGTGTGCGCAGCTGGCCGCCGTCCTGCCACTCCCACGGTTCCACCCGTGCCGTGGTCGGCGACGCATAGTTCACCGCGCGGTGCTGCTGCAGGTCGGCAGGATGCAGTGGGACACCGTGCTCGCGCAGGTAAGCCGGCGCCGCAACGTTGACGAAATCCAGTTGGCCCAGTGTGCGCGCCACCAGGCTGGAGTCACCCAGCTGACCAACCCGCAATACGGCATCGCAGCCGTCTTCGATCAGGTTCACCGCGCGGTCGGTCATGCCCAGGTCGACTTCCACCTTCGGATGGCGCGCGAAGAAATCGGGCAGCGCCGGGGCGATGATGCGACGGCCGATGCGGCTGGGCACGTCGATCTTCAGCAGGCCTGCCGGCTGCGCGTCGTCCTGCCGGAACAGCGATTCGGCGTCTTCAACCTCGGCGATCAGGCGCAGGCAGCGGGCATGGAACACGTCGCCGTCATGGGTGGTGGACACCCGTCGGGTCGAGCGCTGCAGCAGGCGGGTGCCAAGCCGCTGCTCCAGCTCCGCAATGGCTGCCGAGACGGTGGAGCGGGGTAGGCCGAGCTGGTCGGCGGCGCGGGTGAAGCTGGCGCACTCCACGACCCGGGTGAAGATGCGGAAGCGATCGATCCGGTCCATTGTTCGCTGGCTCTGGAAAGTTAAGTCAATGTGGCGGGCTTTATCCGCATTTTCTGCACGATATCGTCGTCAGGGCAGGGTTGCCACCCCGGGCAGCCCCCTCCCGAGACCGAAGCCATGACCGACCATTCCCTCAAGGGCAAGACCGTGCTGATTGCCGGTGGCGCCAAGAACCTGGGCGGACTGATCGCCCGCGACTTCGCCGCACAGGGCGCCAAAGCCATCGTCATCCACTACAACAGCGCCGCTACCCAGGCCGATGCAGAGGCGACCGTCGCCGCCGTGCAGGCCGCCGGCAGCAAGGCGGTGGCCCTGCAGGGCGACCTGACCTCGGCGGCAGCGATGGAGCGCTTGTTCGCCGATGCCGTGGCCGCAGTCGGCCGTCCCGACATCGCCATCAACACGGTCGGCAAGGTATTGAAGAAGCCGCTGCTGGACATCAGCGAAGCGGAGTACGACGAGATGAGCGCGGTCAACGCCAAGGCCGCGTTCTTCTTCCTCAAGGAGGCTGGGTGCCACGTCAATGACGGTGGGCGCATCTGCACCCTGGTCACGTCACTGCTGGGCGCGTTCACGCCGTTCTATTCCAGCTATGCCGGTACCAAGGCGCCGGTCGAGCACTTCACCCGCGCGGCGTCGAAGGAGTTCGGTGAGCGCGGCATTTCGGTGACCGCGATCGGCCCCGGCCCGATGGACACGCCATTCTTCTACCCGGCCGAGAGTGCCGATGCGCAGGCGTACCACAAGACCGCGGCGGCGCTGTCCGCATTCACCCGCACCGGCCTGACCGACATCGCCGACATCGTGCCGTGGATCCGCTTCCTGGTCACCGATGGTTGGTGGATGACCGGCCAGACCATCCTGGTCAATGGTGGCTATACCACCAAGTAAAGCAGCCACGCATGGCGTGGCTGCCTGCTACCTGTAGAGTCGAGCCATGCTCGACTGCTGTTGAATGAGCCGAGCATGGCTCGGCTCTACAGGTGTTGCCCGATGGGTCAGCGCAGCTTGGCGAGCACGGCGTCGGTGGCAGCGGCAGTACTCACCGCCTGGCCCTTCGCGGCCAGATCGGCAGTGAATACGCCGTCGTCCAGCACGGCGTGCACTGCAGCTTCCACCGCCGCAGCCTCGGCTTCAAGACCCAGCGAATGGCGCAGCAGCATCGCCGCGCTGAAGATCGTCGCGTACGGATTGGCGATGCCCTTGCCGGCGATATCCGGAGCCGAACCGTGGATGGGCTCGTAGATGCCGACTGCACCAGGTTCGCCCAGCGAGGCCGACGGCAGCAGGCCCAGCGAACCGGCCAGCATCGAAGCTTCGTCGGTGAGGATGTCGCCGAACATGTTCTCGGTGACGATCACGTCGTACTCGCGAGGCTTGGCCAGCAGGTGCATCGCCATCGAATCAACCAGCTGGTGCTCCAGCGCCACGTCCGGGAACTCTTCGCGGCCGATGCGCGCGGCCACGTCACGCCACAGGCGCGAGGTTTCCAGCACGTTGGCCTTGTCCACCGAGGTGACCTTGCCGCGACGCTGCTGCGCCAGGCGGAAGGCACTGCGCAGCACGCGTTCGATCTCGGCCACGGTATACCGGCACAGGTCGCTGGCGCTGTCGGCGTCGCGGGTCTTGTCGCCGAAGTAGATGCCGCCGGTCAGCTCGCGCACCACCACGAAGTCCACGCCCTGCAGCAGCTCGGCCTTGATCGGCGACGCGTGCAGCGCGGCTTCATGGGTACGCACCGGACGCAGGTTTGCATACAGGCCCAGCGCCTTGCGGATCGCCAGCAGGCCTTGTTCCGGGCGCACCTTGGCGTTCGGGTCAGACCACTTGGGGCCGCCGACCGCACCCAGCAGCACCGCGTTGGCGGCCTTGCAGGCAGTCAACGTAGAGGCGGGCAGCGGTTCGCCATGGCGGTCGATGGCGATGCCACCGATGTCGTGCTCGCTGAAGGTAAAGCTGTGGTTGAAGCGTTCGGCGACGGCCTTCAGGACGGCGACTGCGGCGGCGGCGACTTCCGGGCCGATGCCATCACCGGGCAGGACAACAATTTCAGCGTGCATGCTCACTCTCGTAGCGTTCGATTTCAGGGACACGGCCCAACAGATACCCCAACTGGTCGACACCTTCCAGCAGGCAGGTCTGCGAGAAGCCATCCAGCGGGAAGGAATAGACGCGGCCATCCGGAGTGCGCAGTTCGCGCGCAGCCACGTCGATGGTCAGCTCGTCGTCCGGGCGCTGCATCAGCGCCTGCACGTCGGCCTCGTCCAGCACGATCGGCAGCAGGCCGTTCTTCAGCGAGTTGCCGCGGAAGATATCGGCGATCTCGCTGCTGACGATGGCGCGCAGACCGAGGTCGGTCAGCGCCCACGGTGCATGCTCGCGCGAGGAGCCGCAGCCGAAGTTGCGACCCGCCAGCAGGATGCTGCGGCCGGCGTTGTGTGGCTGGTTGAAGGCGAAGTCGGCCACCGGCGAACCGTCGGCCTGCCAGCGCCAGTCATTGAAGGCGTTGCGCCCCAGGCCGGCGCGTTCGGTGGTGGACAGGAACCGCGCCGGAATGATCTGGTCGGTATCGATGTTGGTCTGCGCCAGCACCACGCTGGACGAGGTCAGGGTACGGAAACCGGCCATCACGCCACCGCCTGTGCGAACAGCTCGCGGGTATCGGCGACATGCCCATTCACTGCGGCCCACGCCGCGCTCATCGGCGAGGCCAGCAGCGTGCGCGAACCGGGGCCCTGGCGGCCTTCGAAGTTGCGGTTGCTGGTGCTCACGGCCAGCTGGCCGGGAGCGACCAGATCGCCGTTCATCGCGATGCACATCGAACAGCCTGGCTCGCGCCACTCCGCTCCGGCCGCGCGCACGATCTCATGGATGCCCTCTGCCTCGGCCTCGCGCTTGACGATCTCCGAGCCCGGCACCACCAGCATGCGCACCCGGTCGGCGACGCGACGACCGCGCAGCACCTGCGCCACTTCGCGCATGTCACTCAGCCGGCCGTTGGTGCACGATCCGACGAATACCACGTCCACCGGTGTGCCGGCCAGCGCCTTGCCGGCCTGGAAATGCATGTAGTCCAGGCCCTTCTGTGCGGCCGCATCGTTGGCTGCGGGAATCGGTGCATCCACCGCGATGGCGGTGCCCGGATGGGTGCCCCAGGTCAGGGTCGGGCGGATGTCGGCGGCGTCGATGTGGACTTCGCTGTCGAAACGCGCGCCCTCATCGCTGCGCAGCTGCTGCCAGCGTGCGACGGCGGCGTCGAAATCGGCGCCCTTCGGCCCGCGCGGCGTAGCGGCGACGAAGTCGAAGGTGACCTGGTCCGGCGCCACCATGCCGGCACGCGCACCGGCTTCGATCGACATGTTGCACAGGGTCATGCGCTGTTCCATGTCCATCGCTTCGATGGTGCTGCCACGGAACTCGATCACGTGGCCGGTGCCGCCATTGACGCCGATCACGCCGATGATATGCAGGACCACGTCCTTGGCGCCGACGCCAGGAGCCAATGGGCCGTCAACGGTGATGGCAAAGGTCTTCGCCTTGCGCTGCAGCAGGCACTGCGTGGCCAGCACGTGGCCGACTTCGCTGGTGCCGATGCCGAACGCCAGCGAGCCGAAAGCACCGTGGGTAGAGGTGTGGCTGTCGCCGCAGACGATGGTCATGCCCGGCTGGGTGAAGCCCTGCTCGGGCGCGATCACGTGGACGATGCCGCGGTTGTCCGAGGCCATGTCGAACAGCTCGATGCCGTGCTCGGCGCAGTTGCGCGCCAGCGTGGCGACCTGTGCTTCGGAGGCGGCGCTGGCATAGGGCAGCGTGCCGTCAGCGGCGGCCGGCAGGGTCGGCGTGGAGTGGTCCATCGTCGCCTTGGTGCGGTCCGGGCGGCGCGGCGATAGGCCGCGCTCGCGCAGCTCGGTGAACGCCTGCGGCGAGGTCACCTCGTGGATCAGGTGCAGGTCGATGTACAGCACGGCGGGGGCGCTGTCGGATTCGGGAACCACCACGTGGGCGTCCCACAGTTTGTCGTACAGGGTGCGGGGTGCGGAAGTCATGCGTATGCCTGGCAGAAGTACGAAATAGCGAACATCATTAAAGAAAGCGGAACGGTCAAGTCAGTGACGGCGGGCGAGCACGCGCAGTCGCACGTAGTCGGCCAACGGCTGGCCGGCGGCATTGCGCGGCAGCTCGGCCAGCAGCGCGGTGGCGGCTTCGCGCACGGTGGCGCGTGCCTCGGCGGGCAGGTCGTCCAGCAGCGGTGCGGCGAATACCCGCAGCCAGCCGGCCACACCGGTCGGCAGCGCGGTCGGGCGCGGCGTGCACTCGATCAGTTGCACCTGGAAGCCATGCTGGCGCAGGCGGTCGGCATAGGCATCGGCCGTTGGGAAGTACCACTGGAAGGCGCTGGCGCCGTGGCCGTGAGCCACGCGTGCGGCCTGCACGGCGGCAATGATGGTGGCGACGTTGCCATGGCCGCCGAACTCGGCGACGAAGCGGCCACCGGGGCGCAGCGCGCGGCGCACGCCTTCCAGCACGCGGTCCGGCGTGCCCATCCAATGCAGTGCCGCGTTGCTGAACACCGCATCGAACTCGCTGTCGAACGACAGTGCGTGGCCGTCCATCACCTGGGCATCGACACCGCGCGCGCGGGCGGCGATCACCAGTTCCGGCGAGGCATCCACGCCGTGGATGCGCGCACCGCTCAGGGCCAGTTCGGTGCTGAGTACGCCATCGCCACAGCCCAGGTCGAGGATGCGTTCACCGGCGCGCGGGTCGAGCAGGCGCGATACTGCGCCGCCGAGCAAGGGCACAAAGCCGGCATCGATCGCATAGTCCTGGGCATTCCACTGCTGGCCAGCGGCGCTGGCCGGGGTGGGGGTGTCGAAGGCGCTCATGGCAGGTTCCTCAGGCGGTGGCAGGGGTGGGGACGTCGGTGCTGCTGTGGGCGGTAGCTTGGCGCTGGCGCAGCAGGCGGTTGGCAACATCCAGCCAGGCCAGTGCGGAGGCTTCGATGATGTCCTTGCTGGTGCCGGTGCCGTCGTACTCCACGCCTTCGTGGCGTACGCTCAGGTTGGCTTCGCCGCGCGCGTCGGCGCCGATGCCGACGCTGTGCACGTGGTAGCTGTCCAGCATCAGCTGCACGCCGGTGGCGGCCGACAGTGCTCCGAACAGCGCATCGACGGGGCCGTCTCCCTGCGCGGTCTCGGCCACGCGGTTGCCGTCCGGGTCGGACAGTTCGACCAGCGCGTTGGCGCGGCTGCCGACATCGCTGATGGTCATCGAGGCCAGACGGTAGCCCTGTGCGTTGGAGCCGCCCTGCATCAGGGTCTGCAGGTCGGCATCGGTGACCACGCGCTGCTGTTCGCACAGGCCCTTGAACTGCTCGAACACCAGCTTCAGTTCGTCTTCGTCCAGCCAGAAGCCCAGTGCACGCAGGCGCGCTTCCACAGCGGCGCGGCCACTGTGGCGGCCCAGCACCATCTGCGAGTCCTCCCAGCCCACGTCTTCCGGACGCATGATTTCGTAGGTGCCGCGGTGGCGCAGCATGCCGTGCTGGTGGATGCCCGATTCATGCGCGAACGCGTTGGCGCCGACGATGGCCTTGTTGCGCTGTACCGGCATGCCGACCAGGCGCTGCAGCAACTGAGAGGTGCCGACGATGCGCGGGGTGTTGATCGAACTGTCCTGCTCGTAGAAGGCCTGGCGCACCTTCAGCACCATCGCGATTTCTTCCAGCGAGCAGTTGCCGGCGCGCTCGCCGATCCCGTTGATGGTGCATTCGACCTGGCGTGCGCCGCCCTCGATGGCGGCCAGCGAGTTGGCCACGGCCAGGCCCAGGTCGTTGTGGCAATGCGCGCTGAAGATCACGTTGGCGGCATTCGGCACATCGGCGACGCCGGCGATGACCTGCTGGAACATTGCGCGGATTTCTTCCGGCGTGGTGAAGCCGACGGTGTCGGGCAGGTTGATGGTGGTGGCACCGGCGGCAATGGCCACGCGCGAGACTTCGATCAGGTAGTCCAGCTCGGTGCGGGTTGCATCCTCGGCCGAGAACTCGACATCGTCGATGTACGAACGTGCCAGCGATACATGCTTGCGTACCGACTCCAGCACCTGCTCGCGGGTCATCCGCAGCTTGTGTTCGCGGTGCAGCGGGCTGGTTGACAGGAATACGTGCAGGCGCGGGTTGGCCGCGGCTTCCAGTGCACGTGCCGAGGTCTCGATATCGGCCTGCAGGCAGCGCGACAGCACCGCCAGGGTCAGACTCGGGCGGCGCAGTTCGCGGCCGATCAGTGCCATCGCCTCGCGGTCGGACTGCGAGCTGGCCGGGAAGCCGGTCTCGATGATGTCCACGCCCAGTTCGTCCAGCGCACGCGCCATCACCAGCTTCTGCGGCGGGCTCATGCTGCAGCCGGGGGACTGCTCGCCGTCACGCAGGGTGGTGTCGAAGATGCGGATGCGCGGGGTGGTAATTCGTTCGATGGTGGTCACAGGGAAATCTCCTCGACAGCGGGTGCGACGGCTTGCAGGGGGGAAGGGGAAGAGGTGGGAGAAACGATGGCGCTGGCCTTGCCGGGCGAGCGCGGTGTTTCGCTGCGCCGTCGCCGCGGTTTGCGTGGCGGGCGCGGGCGGATGTCGGTCAGCAGGCCGGCCAGGACACCGGCATCGATATTCCCGCCGGACACCACCGCGCATTTGCGGCGGCCGGAAACGCGGCGGCCGGCGGCCAATGCCAGCGCACCGGCGCCCTCGGCGATGATGTGTTCTTCCAATGCCAGCCGCACCAGGGTTTCGCGCAGCTCGGCTTCGCGCACGATCACCACATCGTCCAGCAGCGAGGTGCACAGGCGGCGGGTCAGGAAGCCGGGGATCTTCACCCGCACGCCATCGGCCAGCGAGGCCGCAGGTGCGATCTCGCGGACATCGCCGCGGATCGCGCGCGCCATCGAGTCAACGCCTTCCACCTGTGCACCCACCACGCGCACGCCCTGTGATTTCAGCGCCAGGGCCACGCCGGAGGCCAGGCCACCGCCGCCGATCGGCACGATCACCACGTCAGGGGCATGCGCGGCCAGTTCGATGCCGACCGTGCCCTGGCCGGCGATCACGTCGGCATCATCGAACGCGGACAGGAAGCGGTAGCCGTGGCGCTGCGCCAGTTCGACCGCGAAGGCGTAGGCCTCGTCGTAGCTGTTGCCGTGCTGGCGCACGGTGGCGCCCCAGTGGGCGACGCCGGCGATCTTGGTGGCGGGTGCGCCATGCGGCATCACCGTGATGGCCGGTACGTCCAGCCGATAGGCCGCCCAGGCCACGCCCTGGGCATGGTTGCCTGCCGAAGCGCAGATCACCGGCCGGGTATCGCCACGTTCACGGCCGGCGAGCAGGGCGTTCAAGGCGCCGCGCACTTTGTAGGAACCGGTGCGCTGCAGGTTTTCCAGCTTCAGCCAGGTGCCGAAGCGCTCAGCATGGTGCAGCGGGGTAGGCGGCAGGAAGCGGCGCAGTCGGGCCTGCGCCGCCAGTACGTCGGCGACGCTTACGTCGCCGACATCGCTTTCCTGGCTGGCATCAGCGGCCGGCATGGGCCACCAGCGGGGGGCAGGCGACCACCGCATGCGGGCACGGGCGGCGAAGAAGACGCCTCCGTACCGGCACCGTGGTCACTACGGTACGGGTGTTCATACGGATGCTCCTTCCACGGCGGTGACCTGCACGGACACGCAGTCGTAGATCTTCTCGATCTGCCGGCACAGCGTTTCCGCCGGGCGCTGGCCATCCACCACCAGCTGCAGGTGCCAGCGGCCATCGTCGGCGTCCACCGGCGCACCGCTGATCGCACGCGGCGCGAAGCCACGACGCTCGGCCATGCCGATCACGCGCAGCAGCGCGCCTTCGGCCGGGTGCAGCACCAGGTCAAGCCGGTATTGCATTGGGGGTCTCCTGGCGGGCGTGGGCGGGATTGCTTTCCAGCATCGTGCTGTTGGCGGTGTTCGGCGGCACCAGTGGCCACACGTTGGCGCGTGCATCGATGGCCACGTGCAGCAGGGCCGGGCCCGGCTCGGCCAGCAGCGCGGCCAGGCCGCCTTCCACGTCGTCGCGGTTGTCGATGCGGGTGGCGGCGATGCCGAACACCTGCGCCAGTGCCACGAAGTCCGGGTTGTCGGACAGGTCGATCTCGCTGTAACGCTCGGCGAAGAACAGTTCCTGCCACTGCCGCACCATGCCCAGCGAACTGTTGTCCAGCAGCACGATCTTCACCGGCAGGCGGCAGCGGGCGATGGTCGCCAGCTCCTGCACGTTCATCATGAAGCTGCCGTCGCCGGACACCAGCACCACGGTGCGCTCCGGGCAGGCGAACTGCGCACCCATCGCCGCGGGCAGACCGAAGCCCATGGTGCCCAGCGCGCCACTGGTCAGGTGGTTGCGCGGGTGGTTGAAGCGGCAGTGCTGGGCCACCCACATCTGGTGCTGGCCGACATCGCAGGCGATCACCGCATCGGCCGGGGCCAGCTCGCTCAGGCGCTTCAGCAACGCCGGTGCGTAGATGTGCTGGCCCGGTGCATCGTAGCGTGCAGCGAAGCGATCGCGGTGCTGCGCGCAACGCTTGCGCCATGCGTCCTGGTGGGCCCTGGGGGAGGGGAAGGCCGCACGCAGGGCGCGGATGGCGTGACCGACATTGCCAGGCACGGCGACGTCGGCACTGCGCAGCTTTGAGATCTCGTAGGCGTCCGCATCGATGTGGACGACGCGGGCGAACGGTGCGAACTCGGCCAGCTTGCCGGTGGCACGGTCGTCGAAGCGTGCACCCAGCACCAGCAGCAGGTCGCTTTCCTGCACGGCCATGTTGGCCGCGCGGGTGCCGTGCATGCCCAGCATGCCCAGCGACTGCGGATGACTGGCCGGCAGTGCACCCAGGCCGCGCAGGGTCATCACGGTGGGGATGGCACTGGCCTCGACGAAGTCACGCAGGTCCTGTACCGCATCACCCAGCGCGATGCCGCCACCGGCGTAGACCACCGGCTTCTCGGCCGCCGCCAGTGCGGCAATGGCCTCGGCGATGGCGGCCTCGGCCGGCGCCGGCGGCGGTTCGACGCTGCTGGGCACATGGGCCGGCAGATGGCTGGCATCGGCCAGCTGCACATCCTTGGGCAGGTCGATCAGCACCGGGCCGGGACGGCCCTCGCGGGCGATGCGGAACGCATCGGCGACCACGCGCGGCAGGTCATCGACGCTGCGCACCAGCCAGCTGTGCTTGACGATCGGCATCGTCAGGCCGAACACATCCAGCTCCTGGAAGGCGTCGGTGCCCAGCAGCGGCGTGCCGACCTGGCCGGTGATGCAGACCATCGGTACCGAATCCAGCATCGCATCGGCAATGCCGGTGACCAGGTTCGAGGCGCCCGGGCCGGAGGTGGCCACGCAGACGCCCACCTGGTTGCTGGCGCGGGCGAAACCATTGGCGGCCAGCGCCGCGCCCTGCTCATGGCGTACCAGGATGTGCTTCAGCGACGAATCCACCAGCGCGTCGTAGAACGGCATGATGGTGCCACCGGGATAGCCGAACAGCGTACGGACGCCTTCGGCCTCCAGCGCCTGGGTCAGCCAGCGCGCGCCGTTGGGCGGCGCGCTGCGATGTGTCGAAGAGTTCATGGGGGAACCTTGCAAAGCGGGTGGGGGAGGCCGCGTGGTTACGCGGCCTGTCCTTGCAACCAGACCATCTTGGCGCGCAGTTCCTTGCCCACCTTTTCTATCGGGTGCTCCAGGTCGGCCTGCTTGAACCTGTTGTAGTTCGGCAGACCCGCTTCGTACTCGGCCACCCAGTTCTTGGTGAAGGTGCCGTCCTGTATGTCCTTCAGCACCTCCTTCATACGCGCCTTGGTGCCGGCGTCGATCACGCGCGGGCCGCTGACGTAGTCGCCGTACTGCGCGGTCTCGGAGATGAACTCCAACATGCGCGAGATACCGCCTTCATAGAACAGGTCGACGATCAGCTTCAGTTCGTGCAGCACTTCGTAATAGGCGATCTCCGGCTGGTAGCCGGCTTCGACCAGGGTCTCGAAACCGGCCTGCACCAGCGCCGAGGCACCGCCGCACAGCACCGCCTGCTCGCCGAACAGATCGGTCTCGGTCTCTTCCTTGAACGTGGTCTGGATCAGGTTGGCGCGGGCGCCGCCGAGGCCGGCTGCATAGGCCAGGGCGTACTCGGCCGCCTTGCCGCTCTTGTCCTGGTAGACCGCCCAGATGCACGGCACGCCACGGCCGATTTCATACTCGCGACGCACCAGCGCGCCGGGGCCCTTGGGTGCGACCAGCACGACATCGAGGTCCTCGCGCGGCTTGATCATGTCGAAGTGCACGTTCAGGCCGTGCGCGAACAACAGCACCGCACCCTGTTTCATGTTCGCAGCCAGCACGTCGTCGTAGAGCTTCTTCTGCACCATGTCCGGCGTCAGCACGGCAACCAGGTCCGCATCCTTCACCGCATCGGCCGGTGCTTTCACGGTGAAGCCATCGGCCTGTGCCTTGACCTCGGTCGGGCCACCCGGACGCAGGCCTACCACCACGTCGAAGCCGGATTCGCGCAGGTTCAGTGCGTGGGCGCGGCCCTGGCTGCCGTAGCCGATGACGGCGATCTTGGTCTGGGGCAGGTCGTTGGTGCTCATGGGGGAGGTTCCTTGCGGTGGGAAGAAAAAAGAACGGCCGGTCGTCGAGGTGACGTGCCGGCCGGTCAGGGGAAAGCGGTGGGGGAGGCGCCATACGTCGCACAGGCACAGCCACCACGAGGCGTTGTGGTGGTGCTGGTCCAGGTTTTGAAGTTGGCGTTGCTCATGGTGGTTGCGTCTGAAACCAGGTCCTGAAATGAAAAAACCCGCACCTGGGCGGGTGCGGGTTTTGATGAGTTCCGGTGTGTTTGTTGCTTACACGCTGGCTCGTCCCGCACCTGTTGGTTGGGTAATAAGTACGAGCACAAGAATCGAACGCAGCGAGGCGGCGCCGGTGTCGGCGGCTTCGATGTGGGTTCGCGGTGGCGTGTTGTGATGCAACATGTGATCGAGAGAAACACAGCCGTTTCGGAGATGTCAACCCTGGCAGCAGATATTTTTTTGGTTTCCGTTGCATCCGGCGCAATCGCTTGTGGCACAAGGATGGTTTCCAGCGAAAGTGTTTCGGTGAACCCGAATTCACTCTTTTCGGTGGGTTTTTTGCGCGGGAATGAGGGGCTGTTGTGTCCGCTCCCGCCGGGATCTCAAGGCGCCCATGACCTCTGCCCGATACCGCGTGAAGGCCGCAGCGGCGAAGATCGGGGAACCACCCTTCCATCGGAACCCGACCGTGTCCCGACGCCTTGCCCGTTCCCTGCTTGCCGCCGCCGTGCTGGCCACCGTGCCCGCACAGTCCTTCGCCGCCGACCGAATTACCGGCCATACCTTCGCCACCCGTTCGGAGGTGATCGCCCCGCATGCGATGGCCGCCACCTCGCAGCCGCTGGCCACCCAGATCGCGCTGGACGTGATGAAGGGCGGTGGCTCGGCGGTGGACGCGGCGATTGCCGCCAATGCCGCGCTTGGCCTGATGGAGCCCACCGGCAACGGCATCGGCGGGGACCTGTTCGCCATCGTCTGGGACCCGAAGACGCAGAAGCTCTATGGCTACAACGGCTCGGGCCGCTCGCCGAAGTCGCTCACCCTGGCCGAGTTCCAGCGCCGTGGCCTGAAGGACATCCCGGCCACCGGCCCGCTGCCGGTCTCCGTGCCTGGCGCGGTCGACGGCTGGTTCGCACTGCACGACCGCTTCGGTCGCAAGCCGATGGCCGACAACCTGGCGCCGGCCATCCGCTACGCCCGCGAGGGCCACCCGGTGGCCGAAGTGATCGCCTACTACTGGGACCGCTCGGTGCCCAAGCTGTCGCAGTACCCGGGCTTCAAGGAGCAGTTCACGATCAACGGCCACGCCCCGCGCAAGGGTGAAATGTGGAAGAACCCGAACCTGGCCAGCACGCTGCAGAAGATCGCCGATGGCGGCCGCGACGCCTTCTACAAGGGAGACATCGCCCGCACCATCGGCGACTACTTCAAGGCCAATGGTGGCTACCTGAGCTACCAGGACATGGCCGATCACCATGGCGAATGGGTCGAGCCGGTCAGCAGCAACTACCGCGGCTACGACGTGTGGGAGCTGCCGCCGAACAGCCAGGGTATCGCCGCGCTGCAGATACTCAACGTGCTGGAAGGCTACGACTTCACGAAGATCCCGTTCGGTTCACCGGAGCATGTGCACCTGTTCGTTGAAGCGAAGAAGCTGGCCTTCGCCGACCGTGCACGCTTCTACGCCGACATGGCGTTCCAGCCGGCACCGGTGCAGAAGCTGATCTCCAAGGAATACGCCGCGCAGCGCCGCGCGCTGATCTCGATGGACAAGGCGTTGAAGGAAGTGCAGCCGGGTACGCCGAAGCAGCTGGAAGAGGGCGACACGATCTACATGACCGTGGCCGACGCCGACGGCATGATGGTGTCGCTGATCCAGTCCAACTACCGTGGCATGGGCAGCGGCATGGCACCTCCCGGGTTGGGCTTCATCCTGCAGGATCGTGGCGAGATGTTCGTGCTGCAGAAGAACCATCCCAACGGCTACGCACCGGGCAAGCGTCCGTTCCAGACCATCATTCCGGCGTTCATCACCAAGGGCGGTAAGCCGTATGCCAGCTTCGGCGTGATGGGCGGCGCGATGCAGCCGCAGGGTCACGCGCAGATCGTGATGAACCTGGTGGACTTCGGCATGAACCTGCAGGAAGCCGGTGATGCACCGCGCATCCAGCACGAAGGCTCGACCGAACCGACCGGGCAGGCCACGGCGATGACCGACGGTGGTGAAGTGAATCTTGAAACCGGCTTCCCGTATGAAACGGTGCGTGCGCTGATGCGCAAGGGGCATCGCATCGTGTTTGCCGACGGCCCGTATGGCGGGTACCAGGCGATCATGCGCGATCCGGAGACCGGGGTGTATTACGGTGCGTCGGAGAGCCGCAAGGACGGGCAGGCGGCGGGGTATTGAGGTTTCCCGGCCACCGGGCTGAGCCCCCTCTGCGGTGGTGGCAGTGATACGGGGCTTGGCCGGGCGGGTGGGCTGGTCGGGGGACGCCGTGAATCCGTCCCTGGAGGCTTGGCAGCCGCTTGCTCGTGTGCGCTGTCCTGCGCACACGGCAAGACCGGGGTTGGGCATCCGGCCCAACCCGCCCGAGGCATGCCTCGGGCACATGCGGCTGACACCCCCGCCCAGCCCACCCGCCCGGCCTCTGACAGTTTTCTGCGGCCGCCACCGCAGGAAGAAAAAAGAAGATCAAAAGCAACAGCAACAGCAACGCCCGCGTGCTGATGGTTGGGGTCGGATCCGTTTTCCGCAGGAAAACGGATCCGACCCCTTCTTGTTTTCCGATACACCTCATCCACGCATGGCGTGGAAAACCCACCGTCACACGGAAACTGTCGGGGGTGGGGCGGCGTGGGCTGGCAGGACCGTTGGCGCCATGGATGGCGCCATCGAGCCCCCAAGGATGGGTTTACGGCGTGACCTGCCAGCCCACACCGCCCCGCCAAACCAGCAGCAACCCAGAGCCGCTTTTGAAGTTGCCGTTGCCGTTGCTTGAGAAAAGCGGTGCAGCCGCAGGCTGCAAAACCCCCTCAATCCTGATCGTGCGCGCGCGCTGCCTCCGCCTGGGTCTCCTCCTGCGCCGCCATCTCGCGTGCGATCCACGCATCGATCATGTGCCGCTGGCGCTGCGCCTGCCGCCGCTCCCGCGTGTACTCCTGGTCCAGTACCCGATACAGCGACACCATCACCAGCACCATCAGCAGCGCGAACGGCAACGCCGCTATCGTGATCATCCCCTGCAGCGCATCCAGACCGCCGGCCAGCAGCAATGCACCAGCAATCAGCGCCACGCCCACGCCCCAGGCCAGCTTGCGCTTGGGGGGCGGATCGCCGGCTTCATCGGTGGACATGCTGGCCAGCACCAGCACCGCCGAGTCGGCCGAGGTCACGAAGAAGATCATCAGCAGCACCAGCGCGATGCACGACAGCAGCAACGGTAGCGGCATGCTGTCGAACATGGTGAACAGCACCGTCTCATAGCCATTGCCCAGTGCCTGCAGCAGGTCGGCCTGACCGAAGATCTGCATCCAGATCGCGGTGCCACCGAATACCGAGAACCAGAAGAAGCCCAGCAGCGTCGGTGCCAGCACCACGCCGATCACGAACTCGCGCACGCTGCGCCCGCGCGAGATGCGCGCGATGAACGAACCCACGAACGGTGCCCAGGAGATCCACCACGCCCAGTAGAAGATCGTCCAGTCGGCCACCCAGGTGCTGGACGAGAACGGCGACATGCGCAGGCTCATCGTCACCAGCTGGTTGAGATAGGAGCCCAGCGTGGTGGTGAACGTGTTGAAGATCGCACCGGTCGGGCCGAGCACGAGGACCAGCAGCAACAGCACGGCGGCCAACGCCAGATTGAAATTGGACAGCCATTTGACGCCACGGTCGACGCCGCTGAGCGTGGAGGCCATGTACAACACGAACGCCACCGCAATGATCACCAGCTGCAGCGGAGCACCTGCGTGCAGGCCGAACACGCGCTCCATGCCGGCGGCGATCTGGATGGTGCCGAAGCCCAGCGTGGTGGCCACGCCAATGGCAGTGGCAACGACTGCGGCAATGTTGACCACACGGCCGATCCAGCCACGATGGTGGCGGCCGATGATTGGCTGCAGCATGTCGCTGACCAGGCCACGGCCGTTGCGGTTGAACTGAAACCAGGCCATTGCCAGGCCGATCAGCGCATAGATGGCCCAGGGGTGCAGGCCCCAATGGAAGAACACGTAGCGCATGGCGGCACGCGCAGCGTCCATGCTTTCAGGTGCCAGCCCTTCCGGTGGCTTGCTGAAGTGCGAAATGGGCTCGGCGGCGCCCCAGAACACCAGGCCGATACCCATGCCAGCGGCGAACAGCATCGACATCCAGCTGGCCCGCGAGAACTCCGGTTCGGCGTCTTCGCCACCGATGCGCAGGTTGCCGAAGCGGCCGAAGGCCAGGTACATCAGGAATACCAGAGCCAGGAACACGACCAGCAGGTACAGCCAGCCGATGCCGCGGATGAGTTCACCGAGGATGCTCTGCACCACGGTATTGAAGGGGCCGGGTGCAACACCGGCGAGCAGCACCAGCAGCAGAACCAGTGCAATGGAAACGCGAAACACCATGAAGGGGCTTCTCCGATCAAGGGATTGAGGGGAGCGAGCAGAGCTTGCTGCGAGGGGCCGGCGCCATGCACACAGACCGGGCAGGGGCCGCGAAGGCGGCGAGGAAACACCGGCCGCAGCGGCACGATGCGCGTGCACGTTACTGAATGCGATGTCACGGTTCTGTTAACGAATAGCGATTGGGGTCAGATCCGCTTTCCGCAGGAAAGCGGATCTGACCCCCGGGGGCAACTCCGGAGGCGGGCGGTCTATGCTCTAATGCACACCAAGAAGCGGGGGTACCGCGGCCATGTGGCCACGGTTGAGACAGTCCCTTGGAACCTGATCCGGCTCATACCGGCGTAGGGAAGCTTTGCAATGCAGCCATGCCCGGACTCCGCCCAAGGACCGTTCGTGCGCGGCAGCAGTGCGCCGCCGCTTCGTCCCTGACCTTCCTGGACGATGCCCGATGAACGCACAGCTCTCCGCCCTGCAGCAACAGGCCCAGCAACTCTCCGAATCCGTGACCCGGCCGATCCCCGGTTCGCGCAAGATCCATGTGCCCGGTTCACGCCCGGATCTGCGGGTGCCGATGCGCGAGATCGCGTTGACCCGCACGCCGACGCTGTTCGGCGGCGAAGAGAATGCACCGGTCACGGTCTACGACACATCAGGTCCGTACACCGATCCGGAGGTGCGCATCGATCTGTCGGCCGGTTTGCCGGAGCTGCGTCGCGGCTGGGTGGAAGAGCGCGGTGATACCGAGCAGCTCGAAGGACTGAGTTCTTCGTTCGGCCGTGATCGCGAGCATGACCCGAAGCTCGATGCGGTGCGCTTCCCCGCGCGCAGCCTGCCACGCCGTGCGCGTGCAGGTGCCAACGTCACCCAGATGCACTACGCGCGCCGCGGCATCATCACGCCGGAGATGGAATTCGTCGCCATCCGCGAAAACCAGCGGCTGGACGCGATCCGCGATGCCGGCCTGCTGCAGCAGCACGCGGGCGAAGCGTTTGGTGCCTCGATCCAGAAGATCATCACACCGGAGTTCGTGCGCGATGAGATCGCACGCGGCCGCGCGGTGCTGCCCAACAACATCAACCACCCGGAAAGCGAGCCGATGATCATCGGCCGCAACTTCCTGACCAAGATCAACGCCAACATCGGCAACAGCGCGGTGTCCTCGGGCATTGCCGAAGAGGTGGAGAAACTGGTGTGGGCGATCCGCTGGGGCGGTGACACCGTGATGGACCTGTCCACCGGCAAGCACATCCATGAGACCCGCGAGTGGATCATCCGCAACTCGCCGGTGGCGATCGGTACCGTGCCGATCTACCAGGCGCTGGAAAAGGTCGATGGCCGTGCCGAAGCGCTCACCTGGGAGATCTTCCGCGACACGCTGATCGAGCAGGCCGAGCAGGGCGTGGACTACTTCACCATCCACGCCGGCGTGCTGCTGCGCTATGTGCCGCTGACCGCCAAGCGCGTGACCGGCATCGTCAGCCGCGGCGGTTCGATCATGGCCAAGTGGTGCCTGGCGCACCACAAGGAGAACTTCCTCTACACGCATTTCGGAGACATCTGCGAGATCATGAAGGCCTACGATGTGACCTTCTCGCTGGGTGACGGCCTGCGCCCGGGCTGCATCGCCGATGCCAACGACGCCGCGCAGTTCGGCGAGCTGGAAACGCTGGGTGAGCTGACGAAGATTGCCTGGAAGCACGATGTGCAGACCATGATCGAAGGCCCCGGCCATGTGCCGATGCAGCTGATCAAGGAGAACATGGACAAGCAGCTGCGTGAGTGTGGCGGAGCGCCGTTCTACACGCTGGGGCCGCTGACCACCGATATCGCACCCGGCTACGACCACATCACCAGTGCGATCGGCGCGGCAATGATCGGCTGGTTCGGTACGGCCATGCTCTGCTACGTGACGCCGAAGGAGCATCTCGGCCTGCCCAACCGCCAGGATGTGCGCGACGGCATCATGGCCTACCGCATCGCCGCGCACGCCGCTGATCTGGCCAAGGGCCATCCGGGTGCGCAGGTGCGCGACAACGCATTGAGCAAGGCGCGCTTCGAGTTCCGCTGGGAAGACCAGTTCCACCTTGGGCTGGATCCGGAGAAGGCCAAGGAATTCCACGACGAGACCCTGCCGAAGGATGCGCACAAGCTGGCGCACTTCTGCTCGATGTGCGGTCCGCACTTCTGTTCGATGAAGATCACCCAGGACGTGCGCGACTACGCCGAGACCGGCATGAAGGAGAAGTCGGAGGAGTTCCGCGCTGCCGGCGCCGAGGTCTACCACCAGGGGTGATGCGGAAACGGTAGGGCCGGCCAGCCGCCGGCACTACCGTTCATCACGCCGCGCCCGGCTATCCTCCGCGCATCGCCCAGGGGAAAGGACGCCATGCCCGTTGCCATGACCACCCGCTGGCTGGCCATCGCCCGCCGCCATCCTTCGGCCTGGCTGTTGGCCGCCCAGTTGATCGCGGTGCTGCTGTATCCCGCCCTCGATGACACCGCCGGTGGCCGGGCTGCGCTGGGCATGTTCGGCATGGCGGTACTCGGCCTGGCGCTATGGGTGGTCCAGCGCAGTCCGCTGGGCACGTGGCTGGCGTTGCTGCTGGCCATTCCCTCGGTGGTGTTCTCGCTGGCTGGCGCGCTGTTGGACCGCACCGGCCTGCTCACCACGGCGCAGCTGCTGGAGAGCCTGCTGTACTTCTATACGGCGGGGGCGTTGATCGCCTACATGCTGCAGGACCATAAAGTCACCCGGGACGAACTGTTCGCTGCGGGTGCAACCTTCACCTTGTTGGCCTGGGCCTTCGCATTTGCTTTCGCCGTGTGCCAGCAGTGGTATCCGGGCAGTTTCCATGGCACTGGCGGTGGCGATCAGCGCAGTTGGATGGAGCTGCTTTATCTGAGCTTCAGCTTGCTGTCCGGGGTGGGATTAAGCGATGTCGTACCGCTGCACCCGCAAGCGCGGGCTTTGGTAATGCTGGAACAGTTCGCAGGCGTGATGTACGTCGCGCTTGTGGTGTCGAGGCTGGTCGGATTGACGATGCTGCGGCGCATGTGAAAATGAACGCCAGATAAAAATATCGCGCCCAGAAGGGCGCGAATGGTGATGCAGATTATGTGAATGCGTCGGCGAGAGAGAGCCTGAGTGTCGACCCCGTCATAGGCGGGGTAACCGGCTTAGGCTAATATCCGTATGCGTAATTGTTTTTGCGGTATGCGCCGATGCTTTGTGCGGAATCTGGCTTTTTGTTGTCCCCGCAGGGGGACGGTATCGCTGGTGAAACCTGCCCAGGCCCGTCCCTACTGTATATCGGAAAATGAACAGCAGCGAAATCCAGCCGCCCGACGCTGACCGAATCCAGGTTGGCGAATGCGTCGTCACCTTGTCCTCGCGAGAGGTCGAGGTTGCGGGTGCGCGTCGTCCACGCCGGCTCACGCCAAAGGCACTGGGTGTACTGCGGGTGTTGCTGCGGCAGCCGGGGCGGGTAGTTACCCGCGAGGAGCTGTTTGCCGAGGTGTGGCCCGACACGCTGCCCACCAACGACGTGCTGACCCAGGCGGTCACCCAGTTGCGCAAGGCGTTTGCCAACGACGAAGACAACGGGCAGGCCTACATCGAGACCATCGCCAAGAGCGGCTACCGCTTGTTGGTGCCGGTGCAGGTGCTGGACACGCCCGAGCCTGTCGTGGACACCGTCGAGTTGGCCGATCCATCCTTGCCATTGGCAGGCGCCGTGGTTGCAGCCCCGGCCGGTGCTGCATCGCCTGTGCCGGGTCTGCGCCGGACATGGCGGCAGGTGCGGCGCCAGGTATTGCTGGCCACCGGCATTTTGATGCTCGTGACGGTGATCGTGCTGACGATGCTGTTGCTGCGGCGCGCCCCGGCGGCAAGTTCACCGGTCGACGAGGCCGTCGAGAACGGTGTCCGTGTGATCGGCAGCCCGCAGCGGCCGTACCGGCTGATCACCGCGACCAGTGGGTTCGAGACATATCCCACGCTTTCGCCGGATGGCTCCCAGGTTGCCTACGAAGGTGCCAATGAGGACGGCAACGGCGGCGGAGCGATCAAGGTGCAGACGTCCGGCAATGCGCCCGCCCGCCAGTTGTTGGTGCCCCCGGCCGGTGCCAGTGATCGTTTCCCGAGCTGGTCGCCGGATGGGCGCGAGATCGCGTTCGCACGGTTCAGTGCCGATGGCGGCTGCCAGGTGCTGATCGCCAGTGCCACGGGCGGTGCCCTGCGCCAGGCCACACGCTGTGATGGCACCGAACTGCTCAGCTTCGACTGGACCCCGGACGGCCGCGGACTGGTGTTTGGCAGCATGGTCGGGCGCTACGCGCATCGCGGCATCCGCGTGCTCGACCTGGCCAGTGGCCAATGGCGCGACCTGGACTACAGCGTCGATGCCGATGACTTCGACTATGCGCCGCGTTACTCGCCCGACGGCAAGTGGCTGGTGTTCGTGCGCAATCCACAGATGGGTGATCTGTGGCGGATGCCCGCCAGTGGCGGTACTCCGGAGCAGCTGACCAACGAAGCGGCGGAACAGCGGGGCTGGGCCTGGTTGGGGGATGGCCGCACCATCGTATTCGGCCGTCGCGTCGACAGCGAAGTGCGCCTGTATTACCTCGACGTTGAGCGGCGTACGCTGCGCGACGCGGGTCTGGACGATGCGCAGTGGCCCGCGGTCTCGCGGCATGGCGGTGTATTGGCGTTCGTTCACCGGCGTGCACAGTTCGGGGTGTTCAAGGTGCCCACCGAGGGAGGCCACGCGGAGCGCCTGTTTGCCTCCAGTGGCCGTGACGGCCAGCCGATGGCCGCGCCCGATGGTCGGCAGCTGGTTTTCACCTCCGATCGTTCCGGCAGTTTCGCCCTGTGGTGGGCGGACATGCAGCGTCCGGATTCGCTGCGGCCGATCGAGGGCCTGCGGCCTGAGGGACGGCAGGCACCGGACTGGTCCGCCGACAGCCGCCATCTGCTGGTGGTGGGGCGTGATGAACACGGGCGCACGGTGGTCTATGAGATCTCACCACGCGATGAGCGCCTGCAGCCATTGCCGGTGCCCGTGGAACAACCGTTGCAGGCACTGTACGCGGCAGCCGAGAACCAGCTGCTGGTGGTCGAGCGCGACGCGGACCAGCGCACCCGCTTGAGCCTGTTTGATCGCAGCACACAACCGTGGCGTCGGTTGGCCAGCATCGATGGGGTGTCGCAGGCGCGTTTCGATCGCGGCAGCGGACGGGTCCTGTTCACGCGCCTTGCCGCCGGTGGGCTGTGGTCGGTCGATCCTGCGTTGTCGCCGGCCAGCGTGCGCCAGATCAGTGAGGACCGGCCGAGCCGCTGGCGCTATCGCACCTGGACCGTCGCCGGCAGTGGTGGCGTCGGTTACCTCGGAACCTCCACCCAGTGCGGCACGACCCTGGTCAGGATCGAGGCGGGAACCGAGACGCCGGAGCGCTGCCTCGACCCGCAGCGGCTCAGTGCAGGCAATGGAATCAGTGCCAGCGCCGATGGGCGCGACCTGTATGTGGCCCTGGCGGTCAGTGACGGTGCAGACATCGGCGTCATGCGTCTGCCCGAGCAAGCTCCGACGCTGTTCCCGGCGTTCTCCAGGGTGCTGATTTTCAAGAAGAATTTTTCTTCGTAATTCTTTCGTGTGGTTCTCGTCGCGAATTCGTGGCGATCTCGGTTGTCTTTCCTGACACGCTGCCGCCCGATTGGGCAAAACGGAGGCCTGTACTTGGCAAATCCGTGGTGCCCCCATGCGTCAACTCTCACTGGCCGATCGTGGCCAAACCGTTTCCCTCGACAAGGCCCTTGATGACGTGGCGCCCACCTGCCTGGGGGTTGCCCGGCTGGGCAGCCTGCAGACCGCGGGGAACAACTTCACGGTCTGGATGCAGGTTCGTGGCAGTTCCTGGGTGGAGGCCAAGGAAGGTCGCTTCCGGTTGCGTCAGGGCGAGTGGATCGCCTTCGAGAAGGAATCCCGGCCGTTGGTACAGGCGGGCCGCAACGGGCTCTGTGTGGGATTGAACCTGAATGTCGAAGCGCTGCGGGTGCTGACCGAGATGGCCGACTGTGGCCTGTATGCCGGCCGTGGCCGGATGGGTCGCAGTGATGCGCGGGTCGGCCTGCGGCTGTGGCGCGATGCGTTGGCCAATGGCCAGCCCGCCCAGGCTTTGCGGCCCTTGCTGCTGCACCTGGCCAGCCTCCAGCGGGGCCTGGCCGAGAACGTGCAGCGCTGCCCGGGGCGTTCGCGCAGCCGCAAGCGTCAGGTGTTCGGGCGCATGCAGCGCGCGCGGCTCTACCTGGAGGGCAACAGCCACCGCGTGGTGCGGATCGGCGAGCTGGCCGAGCTGACCAACTTCTCCAGCTGGTACCTCTCCAAGACCTTCCAGAGCCTGTATGAGGAAAGCCCGCAGTCGCTTTCGGCCCGGTTGCGCCTTGAGCGTGCGGCTGACCTGCTGCGTGATACCGACATGATGGTGGGCGAAGTGGCCGCTGCCAGCGGTTTCGACAACTGCTGCAGCTTCGCGCGTGCCTTCCGCGCCCGCTATGGCCAGTCGGCTTCGCGGTTCCGCGAGAACGGCGGTCTCCTGCCGCCACATTCTGCAAAGTCTCCGGTTGGGTCGCGCAAATACAGCGTCGCAACGCAATCGTAACGTGCTGGGGTGTTTTAACACACTGCTAACACGTACCTTGGAGAGATAGATGAACGTTTGTAATCCCGCAGTGCGGCTCGGCCTGCTGCCCGCCGGCATCGCGCTGGCGCTGGCGCCGGCCTTTGCTTCCGCTCAGGAAGCAAAGGCTACGACCGACCTGGACCGCATTTCGGTCACCGGCTCGCGCATCCGCCAGGCGAGCATGGAAACCGCGCAGCCCGTGATCGCGCTGCAGCGTGCCGACATCGAGAAGCAGGGCTTCACCAGCGTCGGCGACATCGTGCAGAACCTGTCGGCGACCGGTTCGCCGGCCATCAGCCGTGCCGATGCCCTGACCTCGGGCGAAGAAGTGGGCGGCCAGTACGTCGACCTGCGTGGCCTGGGCCCGGAGCGCACCCTGGTGCTGCTGGACGGCAAGCGCATGGGCGTCAGCACCGGTGGCTACACCGACCTGGCCTCCATCCCGACCTCGGTGGTCGAGCGCATTGAAGTGCTGACCGACGGCGCTTCGGCGATCTACGGCTCCGACGCCATCGCCGGCGTGATCAACATCATCACCCGCAAGAACTTCGACGGTCTGGAAGCCAGCGTCTACGGCGGCCAGTACAGCAAGGGCGACGGCGAGAAGCAGGTCTACAACTTCGTCTACGGCCAGACCGGTGAGCGTGGTTCGATCACCTTCGGTGCCGAATACAGCAAGGAAGATCCGGTCCGCGCGATCGATCGTGCCTTCAGCCGCTACCCGAACGGTCGCTTCCACCCGAACCCGACGGATGCGGATGCAAACGGCTGGTCGCCGGCATCCAACCATGGCGTGCTGATCGATGACATGGGCACCCCGAAGGACGCGAACGACGACATCTGGTACACCCGCGGCAACAATGGCTCGGGCAACACCATGGCGGACTATCGCGAGTTCGGCACGGCTGACTACACCAACGCCAGCCAGGAAATGTGGCTGCAGAACAAGCTGACCCGTCGTTCGGTGTTCGCCAACGGCAACTACGACTTCACCGACAACATCCGCGGTACCGCGAATGTGCTGTACACCAAGCGTACGGCGACCCAGCAGATCGCTGGCTATCCGTACCAGTCCGAAGTCTATGGCACCCCGCTGTCGGCCGACAGCATCTACAACCCGCTGGGCAAGGACGCGAACTTCATCCGTCGTACGTCCGAAGTGCCGCGCCAGACCGAATCCGAGCAGGAAACCTTCCGCTTCTCGGCCGGCCTGGAAGGTTCGTTCGAGTTCGGCGACAAGTTCTGGGATTGGGACGTGGGCTACGTCTACAACCAGAACAAGGGCGTGAAGACCGGCACCGGCAACCTGTTCATTCCGAACGTGCAGAACGCGGTCGGCCCGTCCTTCATGGATGGCGACGTTGCCCGTTGCGGCACCCCGGGCCATGTCATCGCAGGCTGCACCCCGTGGAACCCGCTGGCACCGTACGGCTCGACCGGCAACGGCTCGCTGGCCGATCCGGCCCTGCAGGCCTACCTGTACCTGCCGAGCCACGATACCTACACCAACACCACCAAGGCGTACAGCGCCAACATCGGTGGCTCGCTGTTCTCGCTGCCGGCCGGTGAGCTGGCCATCGCCGCCGGTTACGAGCACCGTGAAGAAAGTGGTGAGTACAACCCGGATGCGCTGCTGCAGTCCGGCCTGAGCACCGATCTGGCTGGCAAGCCGACCAAGGGCAGCTACAAGCTCGACGAGTTCTACGTCGAACTGAACGTGCCGGTGCTGGCCGACATGCCGTTCGCCAAGGAGCTGTCGCTCGACATGGCGGGCCGTTACTCGGACTACAACACCTTCGGCGATACCATCAACAGCAAGTTCGGCCTGAAGTGGAAGCCGATCGACGACCTGCTGGTGCGTGCAACCTACTCGACCGGCTTCCGCGCCCCGAGCATCTCCAACATGTACGGTGGCACGTCGCAGACCTTCGACGCCTACACCGATCCGTGTGACAGCAGCTTCGGCTCGGCCGCGCGCAACGCCTCGGTGGCGGCAGCCTGCCAGGCGCACGGCGTTCCGGCCAACTTCCGCCAGATCACCTCGGGCGGTGCGCAGTCGACCGGCCCGGGCACCCAGTCCTACAGTGCTTTCGAGTCGGGCTCCAACCCGGAACTGAAGCCGGAAACCTCCAAGACCTGGACCGCCGGCCTGGTCTACAGCCCGAACTTCGTGCAGGGCCTGGACGTCAGCCTCGACTGGTGGAAGATCCGCATCAACAACGTGATCGCCGCCGAGTCGGTGACCTCGATCCTCAACCAGTGCTACGTGCTGGGCGTGGCATCGGCGTGTGAGCGTTTCGATCGCGGCACCGACGGCCGTACCGTCAACCAGGTGGTCGACGTCACCCGTACCCTGATCAACGGTGGTTACCAGGAAACCGCAGGTTACGACCTGGGCGTCAAGTACCGCCTGCCGGAGTTCTCCTTCGGCAAGTTCGTCATCGACTGGAAGACCACCTACGTCGATTACCTCGAGTACAAGCGTGACAACGAAGCCGAAACCCCGGTCGAGCAGCACAACAGCTGGGCGACCGGCGATTGGGGTGCCAACTTCCGCGTCCGTTCGAACCTCAACGTCGACTGGACCCTGGGCAACCTGGGCGTGAACTGGGGCGTGCGTTACTACTCGGGCATGAAGGAGCCGTGCTCCTACGATACCGAGTGCAACCTGCCTGACTTCACCTCGGCCTACACCCTGGGTCAGCCGAGCCGCAAGGTGGGTTCGAACACCTTCCACGACGTGCAGGTGCGTTACAACCTGCCGTGGGAAGCCACTGTCTCGCTGGGCGCCAACAACGTGTTCAACCACGAAGGCCCGGTCATGTACAGCCAGCCGAACTCGAGCTTCTCCTACTACGGTGGCTTCGATATCGGTCGCTTCTACTACATGAAGTACACCCAGCGCTTCTGATTGTTCGAAGTGCGATAGCAGTACCGGGAGGGCGGACCGCAAGGTCCGCCCTCTTTTTTTGTAAGGGAATTCCGAAATTTCTTGGAAGGTGAGCGGAGTCACGTTCCTGTCGTGTCGCGATCAACACAGTTGCTGGGTCCACTTGCGGACACTTGCACATGGAGAGAGCGATGAAGAGCACGCTGTTGCACAAACTGTCTGCTGCTGCACTGATCTATGCAACATTGGTGGGTGCGGTGTTCGCCCAGACCGGTGGCGTCTGTGGGGGCGGGCTGTACTGCGAGGAACTGCGTCAGGAATGCCTGGCTGCAGGCAAGTCGAAGGTCCTGTGCGATCTGCAGTATCGCCACTGCGTGCAGGATGCCTGCGGCGCGCGCTGATGCAAAAAAAAGGCGCGCCCTTGGGCGCGCCTTCGAGGTTCTTCCTGCGTTGACGGCTCAGACCGCGCTGGGTACCAGTCCCATCAACGCATTGGCATGCTCGCGCCACTGCGGCAGCTTGTTGAGTACACCCGCGCGTTGCAGGTAGTCCTCGTCCACCGGATCGCCATTGACCAGTGCCAGTGCCACGTGCACCGCGCCGGTCACCCAGAAGCTGCGCGTATTGGCACGCTGCGGCTGCAGGTGGAAGGCAACCGCTTCGATGATCGGCATCGGCAGGCCCCACAGGCCGAGCAGGTAGGCGCCGGCTTCGGCATGGCCCGGGCGGGTGTCACCGGCAAGCGACGGTTCGCTGCGCTCGTTGCGCACGCCGGGCAGCAGCAGGCCGATGTCGGCCAGCAGGGCGGCGGTCGCGCCCAGCTCGGCGCTGGATTCGGGCAGCAGGCGTGCCGCCAGGCGCGAGGCAAGCAGGGCGCGCTGCTGTAGTGAATTACGCTCGGCCGTGGACAGTGTCGGTGCCGAGAACACTTCGCTGGCCAGTACCAGATCGCGCAGCGTCGACAGGCCGAGGCGGGTCACGGCGGTGCGCAGGTCGGCAATGGTGCGGCCCTGGCTGAAGAACGCCGAGTTCGACAGCTGCAGCACCTTCGCGGCGATGGCCGGATCGGCCGCCACCAGCTTGGCGACGTCGGCGCTGTCGGCGTCATCGTCATGTTCCAGTGCCTGGGTCAGGCTCAGGTACAGGTGTGGCGGCGAGGGCAGCTTCTCGATACGGCCGATGGCATCGCGCAGGCGTGGGCTGTCCAGCACTTCGCGCAGCTCTTCCAGGCTGGTCAGCGCTTCCAGCAGCACTTCCGGTGCCAATGGCAGCGGCAGGAAGCGATGGGCCACGCCGATCAGGCGTGCCGGCGGCGGCCGGTTGCCATGTTGGGCGTCCACCAGCGCAATGCGGATGGTTTCCGGGCGCAAGGTCCGGATCTGGCCCAGCAGCGTGGTGGCATTGAGGTCCGGCAGCTGCGGGCAGACGATCACCGCATCCACGCCCTGCGTGGCCACCGCGGTCATCGCGGTCTGGCCATCTGCGGCGGTCAGCGGCTGCCAGTCTTCCCCAAGATCGGCAATGAATTCGGTCAGCTCAGCCGGCAGGCTGGCTGCATCCCCAACAAGCAGAATACGCACGACACATTCCCCTGGCTGTCTCGACGATGGATGTCGATGACGTGTGAAGTGACGCAATTTACCTAATACGGCGCCACGTGTGATGTGCCGTCGTCGTGAAACGTGACCCGCATCGCTCCGGCAGGGCCTGCCGGAGCGATCCGGTTCAGGCTCAGGCCTTGCTGTCGAGATGGCGCTGGTGCGCCTCGATCAGGATCTGCTTGGCCTCAGCGGCGCCGCCCCAACCGTCCAGCTTGACCCACTTGCCCTTCTCCAGGTCCTTGTAGTGCTCGAAGAAGTGGCCGATGCGCTCCAGCCAGTGGCTGGACACCTGCGCGATGTCTTCGACGTGGGCGTAGCCACTGAAGATCTTCGAGACCGGCACGGCCAGGATCTTCTCGTCGCTGCCTGCCTCATCGCTCATCTTCAGCACGCCGACCGGACGGCAGCGCACGACCGAGCCCGGCACCAGCGGCAGCGGCAGCACCACCAGCACGTCGGCCGGGTCGCCGTCGCCGCACAGGGTGCTCGGCACGTAGCCGTAGTTGCAGGGGTAGCGCATCGGGGTGGACAGGATGCGGTCGACGAAGATCGCGCCGGTTTCCTTGTCCACTTCGTACTTCACCGGCTCCGAGTCCTTCGGGATCTCGATGATGACGTTGATTTCTTCCGGCGGGTTCTTGCCGGGCGAGACGAGTTCCAGACCCATGGTGTGCTCCAGGTGGGGGATATAGACGGATAGCTCCCCATTTTATGCCTTTGCCGGGCGCTGTGCAGGGGAGGAGGCCGACAGTACGGCACGGCGGCCGCCCACACGTGCTGGTGGGGTTGCCCGATGGGGACGTCGGGACGCCGGGTGCAGGCTGGAACCCTCATCCCAAGGAGCTCCCGCATGAAAGCATCTGCCCTGTCGATCGGCCTGACCTGCGCGCTGCTGATGGTGCCGCCGGTACAGGCGTTTCCCTATGTCGACCTGATCGACTTCCCGCACCAGGAGGCCAACTGGGACCGCTTCTTTGCTCTGGAAGGCCGTTTGCAGCATGGCTTCGATGCCATCTGTGGCGACACCTTCTGCGAGGGCGAATACAGCGACATCCGTGCCCTGCGCCTGCGCTGCTCGGTGGATGCGGTGCGCGGCACGGTGCACGAGTGCCTGTGGGCATTTGCCGCCAGTGACCTGGCCGTATCGCGGAATGACGGTGCGATCGTGGCCCGGCAGCCGACCTGGTTGTGCCGGCTGCCGCTCATGCCGGGCACGGGGGTGGAGGACTTCCATGCCGCCCTGGCGGCTCGCAATCCGCTGCACGACCCGCTGCCAGGCACGTCGCAAAGCGCCTATGACGGGCTGACCGAGTGCATTCACTGATGAGAACGTGACTGATTCGTATTTACGGAGTAGCATGCGCGGCGCCTTCTGCCTGTCGTCCCGGTTCCGCGCATGTCCTCCAATGCCGCCTCCCTTACCGAACTGCTGATCCGCGAGCGGCCTGCGCTGCTGCGCCGGGTGCAGCGCATCCTCGGCGGCGACAACGGTGCCGAGGACGTGATCCAGGCCGTGTGGTTCAAGGCCCGCGGGGTTGACGACAGTCAGTCCATCGACAATCCGCGCGCCTATCTGTACCGGTTGGCCGCGAACCTGGCCACCGACCACGGCCGCGAATCGACCCGGCGCAGCCGCCTGTTGGCCGATCACTACCTGTGGGGGCCGGACGAGGTGATCTCGACCGAGGAGCAGGCGATGGCACAGGACGAGCTGCAGCGGGTGCTCGACGCGGCAGGACACCTGCCGGAGCCGACCCGCACCATCTTCCGGCTCAACCGCCTGCAGGGCCTGACCCAGGCCGAGATCGCCCGCCGTCTCGGCGTGTCGGTGACCACCGTCGAGAACCATGTGCGCACCGCACTGCAACGCCTGGCCTGGGCGCGCAGCGGCCGATGATCGCCCCGGCTTGGGGCTGGCTCTCGATGAAACGTCTTGATCACTGGACCGTGGATGCGGTCTAGTTCCTCCGCCCGCGCTTGAATGCGCCTGTCCGCCAGCCGATGAGCCCGCCGAACACGCTGCCCGCCGCCAATGACGATGCCCTGGCCGAACAGGCTCGGGGCTGGATCGCGTGGCTGGCTTCGGGTGACATCGGCGAGGGGCGCATGCACGAGTTCGAGTGCTGGCTGGCACAACCGGGGCACCGACGTGCCTTCGAACAGGAGCGTGCGCTGTGGCGCAGTGTCGGGCCGCGCCCGCAGGCCACGCCGGTCGAATGCCGGCGCCCGCATGGAATGCGCTGGGCAATGGCCGCGGCGGCGGCACTGGCGATGCTGGTCGCCTGGCCCGAGGCCTGGTTGCGTCTGCAGGCTGACCATCGCAGCACGCATGTCGTGCAGAACGTGCAACTGCCCGATGGCAGTCGCGCCGTGCTGGATGCGGACAGCGCGATTGCCGTGCGCTTCGATGCACATGCACGCGAGATCGAGCTGTTGCGTGGGCGTGCCTGGTTTGACGTCACTGCCGATGCACAGCGGCGTTTCAGCGTGCGTGCGGGCAATGGCGTGGTCGAGGACATCTCGACCGCGTTCACCGTCGCACGCAGCGATGACCGGGTCGAAACCCAGGTCGGGCAGGGCAGGGTACGCGTGGCCAGCCCTGCCGACGGTGGTTGGACCTATCTGCAGGTGGGGCAACGTGCAGTCTATGGCGAGCGCAGCGGCGTGACGCGCCTGCAGGATGTGGCGGCCGACAGTGTCGGTGCATGGCGCCAGGGCGAACTGCTGCTGGAGCAGGCCAGCGTCGCCGATGCCGTGCAATGGGTGGGGCGTTACCGCGCCGGCCCGACCTTCGTGCGCGGTGACCTGTCGCGACTGCCCGCAGTGAGTGCCGCATTGCGCATCGATCGCCCGGAGCAGGCGCTCGATGCACTGGCGGCAACAGCAGGTTTGCAGGTCACCCGCCTGCCGCTCGGCGTCGCCATCATCCATCAGTAGATCCACGCCATGCGTGGATGATCGTCCCTGTGCCGACCAACGGTCGGCACCCACCGCGACCGCAAATCGCTCTTGGGGTTGCCACGCTTTCATCCGTCTTACTCCGCGAACGTACCCGCCGCCGCCAGTACGTCGCCGTGTCCGCCCGTGTTGCGGATGACGCCGCGCCCGCGGCACTGATTACCTGACAGGTTTCCCCATGTTCGATTTCCATCGTCCGGGCCGCATGCCGCGCCCGTCCCGCCTGTGCATCGCCCTGCTGGCGGCCGGCCTGGCCAGCGCCGCACCATCGGTTCTGGCGCAGAACGCCAGCGGTGATCACGCTGCCGTGCAGCGCTTCGATATTCCCGCGCAGCCGCTGGATGAAGCGCTGCGCAGTTATATGCGCCAGTCCGGCGTGCAGGTCGTGTATCCGGCTACCCTGGCCCGGGGTGTGACCTCGCGTGCGGTCAGCGGCAGCCTGTCGGCCAGCGAGGCGCTGCAGCATCTGCTGCAGGGCAGTGGCCTGGCGGTGCGCCGGGTCAGCGCCGATGCGGTGACCCTGGAAGTGGCAGCGTCGGCGCAGGCCGACAGCGGTGTGATCGTCACCGATACGCTGAGTGTGGCCGGTGACCGCGTCGACAGCAGCGCGAACAGCGACGAGGCGCGCCTGCTCGACAGCTATCGCAGCGTCGGCTCCACCACCACGCTCAACCGCACGCAGCTGGAACGTTTCCGCGGCACCTCCAACGGCGACATCGTCAAGGGCGTGGCCGGCGTCACCGCAGGTGATCCGCGCGTGGGCAACGGCTTCGACGTCAACATCCGCGGCATCCAGGGCCAGGGTCGCGTGCCGGTGATCATCGATGGCGGCCAGTCCAGCATGGATACCTACCGCGGCTATGCCGGCCAGTCACAGCGCACCTACCTCGACCCGGACCTGATCTCCAGCCTGACCATCACCAAGGGCCCGAGCCTGCAGGCCAACGCCTCTGGTGGTATCGGCGGCGTGGTCGAGATGGAAACGCTGAAGATCGGCGACGTGCTGCGCGAAGGCCGTGACTTCGGCGTACGCGTGCGTGGCGGCCTGGCCAACAACAGCGCCAACAATCTGCCTTCCTACAGTGCCGCGCCGCGCAACGATCGCAGCGCCACCGGCAGCCAGTTCTTCAACGTGGCCGCTGCGGGGCACTGGGATCGCTTCGATCTGGTTGCTGCCTACGCCTACCGCAACAATGGAAACTACTTCTCCGGCAAGCACGGCTACGACGACTTCCCGCAGACCCGGCGCACGCTGGCACCGCTGAACCCGCCGCACACCGAGGTCTTCAACACCTCGGCGCGCTCGAAGTCGGCGCTGCTCAAGGGCACCTGGCGCATCGACGATGCACAGACGCTGGAAGCCGGCTATCGCCGCTACGAAGGCACCGCCGGCGAGATCATGGCCTCGCAGATCATCCGTGTGGATCGTGACCGCATCCCGCAGTGGGACCCGGGCCACGTCGACATGGACAGCTACACCCTGCGCTATCGCTTCAATCCGGACAGCGAGCTGATCGACCTGCGCGTCAATGCCGCGTACACCGATACCGACAGCGTGATGTACAACAGCCTGACCGGCATCACGCCCTGGTATTTCGATCGACGCACCGAGTGGTACGACGCGCCCAGCTTCAGTGGCGACCCCGGCTACAAGGATGCCTACCGCAATCCGCTGCGACAGAAGCGCTTCGGCCTGGATGCCAGCAACACGTCCAGGTTCGATACGCGTGCCGGTGCGTTCACCCTCGACTACGGCCTGTCCTACAGCGACGAAGACATCGCGCCGGGCAGTTCGGGGCCGGTCATGCACGACGATCTGGTCAACAACCGTTTCCTGCGCAACGCCGAGCGCAAGGAATACAGTGCTGTGGCCTCCCTGAAGTGGCAGCCCGATGAACATTGGGAACTGCTGGCCGGCGGCCGCTGGAACCGCGTGGATGTGCATGACCGCAACCGCCTGGCCACGCCCGATGCCTATGAGGTGCAGGGTCAGTACCGCTACACCGAATTGCTCAATGGCAACCCGGCGCTGCCGTCGTGGCGGGCCAAGCGCATCGCGCTGCTGAACTGGTACCCGGATGCCAACGGCAACTTCACCCAGGAGTCGCTGCTGGCCTCACCGTACAAGAAGGGCACGGTGGGCGACATCGGTGGCTGGAACTTCTACGACGCCGGCAAGGCGCAGGACCTGGAGGTGCCGGTCAGCTGGACCTGGTCGCAGCCGATCCGCCGTCGTGACACCGCGTTCTCGCCGACCGCCAGCGTGGCCTACCGCTTCAGCGAAGACACCATGGTCTACGTGAAGTACGCCGAAGGCACCAAGCTGCCGAGCCTGTTCGAGACCACGCTGGGCCTGTTCACCGCCGCCAAGCCGGTGGGTGAGCTGAAACCGGAGCGCGCGCGCAGCTGGGAGATCGGCGCCAGCACCATCCGCTACGACCTGTTCACCGCCGGTGACCGCCTGGCGCTGAAGCTGGCCTACTTCGATACCCGCATCGACGACCTGATCACCCGTGACTACCGCACGCTGTCGGCGGGCCTGATCCGCAACGTCGACCAGTTCAAGGTCTCGGGCATGGAGTTCCAGTCCAGCTATGACAGCGGCAAGATATTTGCCGATCTGTCCGCGCACTATTACTTCAAGGCCAAGACCTGCGCGCCGGACATTGCCGCCGAGCGCCGCGCCTATGGTGCACAGCGCAAGAACGGCGAGCTGGCCAACACGCCCGACTGCGTGGATGGCGGCTTCGAGGGCTCGTACACCAATACCCAGAACCCGCCGCGCTACATGGTCAACCTGACCCTGGGCTCGCGCCTGTTCGACGAGCGCCTGACCTTCGGCACCCGCGTGGTCCACAACGCCGGCCCGATCAGCAAGCTGGACAAGGACTGGAATGTGGGCCTGTCGGCGATCCAGCAGCTGTACCGGCCGAACACCCTGGTGGATCTGTTCGCCAGCTGGAGCTTCAACGAGCAGCTGTCGGTGGAAGCCGGCGTGGACAACCTGACCGACCGCTATTACCTGGACCCGCTTGCCCTGGGCGTGATGCCGGCCCCGGGCCGCACCGCGCGGCTGGCGTTGACCTGGAAGTACTGATCGGTCGCGGATGAGCGGTGGGGTCGGGTCCCTTTCCTGCGGAAAGGGCTCTGACCCCAGCGAGCCCCGACCGCCCTCGGTGGGTGCGGACCTTGGTCCGCACCACTTCTGCCGCGCAATCGCCAGCGCCGGGCCACGCCCGGCGTCTGCTTACAGCCCGGTCGAAGCCTTCACCGCATCTTCGTGCAGGGACTCGTTCAGCTCATCCACCACCGTGCTCCATGCCGCATCGGCCTGCAGCGATTCAGACAGGAACTGGCGCTGGGCATCGTTCCAGTACGGTGCTTCGACCACTTCCACATCGGTGGCCAGCTGGTGTTCGCGGATGAAGCGGGCGATGCCCTCGGCGCTGGCGTCCAGGCCCAGCTGCAGGAACAGGTTGGTCATGCGTGGTTCGGTGGTGATCATCGTCGGTTCCGGGTGGAAAATGGGGGATGGTCCATTATCGGTGTACACAGGCTTGGGGAAACCCCTGCGGCGAACGTCTACAGCAGGACGACCCCCTTGGCATTCCCCCATGAACGCACACATCGCTCCTGAAGACAGCCGCAGCCTGCGGCTCAAGGCCGCCACCCGCGACAGCCACGGTGCCCTGGACAAGCGCATCATGGCCGGCGACATCTTCGCCGACCGCAGCAACTTCGCTCGCTTCCTGCGCGTGCAGTATCGCTTCCACCGCAGCATCGATGCGCTGTATGCCAACCCTGCGCTGGACGCACTGCTGCCCGATCTCGATGAGCGCCGTCGCCTGGCACAGATCGCACGCGACCTGCAGGACCTGGAGCAGACCTTGCCAGGTGCGGACATCGACGCGCTGCCCTCGGACCTGGCGCTGCCGGCTGCGTTGGGTTGGCTGTACGTGGCTGAAGGCTCCAACCTGGGCGGCACCATCCTGTACAAGATGGCTGCCAAGCTCGGCCTGGACCGTGACTTCGGCGCCCGCCACCTGGCCGCGCATCCGGATGGCGCGGCGCGCCACTGGCGTGAGTTCACTGCTGCGCTGGACGCGGTACCGCTGAGTGCGGAGCAGGAGCAGCAGGTGATCGACGCGGCCGACGCCGCGTTCCGCAGCGTGCACGGCCACGTCGAAGTGGAATTCGCCTGATGCACGGCGCGCGCCCACAGGTGCAGCGCTGATGCGCTGGCTCTGGTTCGCGCTGGGGTGGCTGATGGTCGGCCTCGGGGTGATCGGCGCGTTGCTGCCGGTGATGCCGACCACCATCTTCCTGATCCTGGCCGTGGGCTGCTTCGCGCGCAGCTCGCCGAAGTTCGAGCAGCGCCTGCTGGCGCATCCGCGCTACGGCCCGTCACTGCGGCTGTGGCGTGAGCAGGGTGCGGTGTCGCGCAAGGGCAAGGCGTTCGCCAGTGCCGGCATGGCGGTGGGCTTTGCCCTGTTCTGCTGGGGTGCGCACCCGTCGTGGCGCCTGCTGCTGGGCGTGGGCCTGTTCTTCGCGGTCAGCGCCGGCTACGTGCTCAGTCGACCCGCACCGCGGCTGGAGCCCAACCCGGTCGTGGAAGTGGACGACGCCAATGATCCGCGTGCGACCCGTCGTCGCGCAGCGACCCCTGATGCTGATGGAAACCGAGACGATGCTGCCTGCTGAACTGGCCCCCGTGGCCGCCCCTGCATTGACCCCGTGGGGCATGTACCTGGCCGCCGACGTGGTGGTGAAAGCCGTGATGATCGCGCTGGCACTGGCGTCGCTGGCCACCTGGACGGTGCTGCTGGCCAAGGGCTGGGAGCTGGCCCGCCAGGCCCGGCAGCTGCGGGCGGCGCGCGCACTGTTGCTGCAGGCGCCGAGCCTGCCCGGTGAGAGCGCCGATGCCAGTGTGCAGCAGGGCACTGCGCTGGCGATGTTGGATGCGGCCCGCACCGAACTGCGCCTGTCGCAGGATCTGGAAGGGCGCGACGGCATCAAGGAGCGCATTGCATCGCGCCTGGACCGTATCGAGCTGGAGACCGCGCGCGTGCAGCGGCGCGGCATCGGTGTGCTCGCAAGCATCGGCGCGGTGGCGCCCTTCGTCGGCCTGTTCGGCACGGTGTGGGGCATCATGAACAGTTTCATCGGTATCGCGCACAGCAACACCACCAACCTGGCGGTGGTCGCGCCCGGCATCGCCGAGGCCCTGCTGGCGACCGCGCTGGGCCTGGTTGCAGCGATTCCCGCAGTGCTGGTCTACAACCACTTCAGCCGTGTGCTGGCCGGCCTGCGGGGTCTGCTCGGCGACCTGTCGGCGGCTGTGCAGCAGCTCGTTTCGCGCGATCTCGATCGCACCGTGCTGCGTACCGCAGCGGCGCCGCTGCGTGCGGTGCACTGAGGCACGACGATGGCGATCAGGACCGCCTCCGACCGCGACGACACGCCGGAAGAAGCGCACGAGATCAATGTCACGCCCTTCATCGACGTGATGCTGGTGCTGTTGATCATCTTCATGGTGGCCGCACCGCTGGCGACCGTGTCGGTGCCGGTGCAGCTGCCAGCCAGCAGCGCCAGTGCCACGCCGCCCGAACAGGCGCCGGTGTATGTGACCGTGCAGGCCGATCTGTCGCTGCGCGTTGGCGAACAGGCCGTAGCGCGCGATGGGCTGGCGGCTGCATTGCAGGCGGCCACCCACAGTGATACCGCGCAGCGTATCTTCCTGCGCGCCGATACCCACGTGCCCTACGGCGAACTGATGGCCACGCTGGATGCATTGCGTGCGGCCGGTTACCTGAAGGTGGCGCTGGTCGGCCTGGAGCAGGGTGCACGATGAGTGGACTGCGGCGCTGGGCGACCAGCCTGGCGATCGTGCTGCTGGTGCACGCGCTGTTGATCGGCGCGGCCTGCTGGTGGGCGGCGCGCGCACCGGTGCTGGCTGCGACGGCGCCGCCCGCCGCGCTGATGCTGGAACTTGCGCCGATGGCACAGGCACCGCCGGTGCCGCCGCGCGAGGTTGCGACCGGTCCGCTGCAGCAGCAACAGCAGCAGCAGGCGCCGAAGCCGGCCCTGCGCGAGCAACCGAAGGCGCCGGCGCAGCCGCAGGGTGATCTGCCACCGACGCGTACGCCGGAGCCGACGCCCTCGCCGGACACCGCTGATGCCAACGTTGCGCAGACCAGCGCACCGCCGCAGGTGGCGGCCGACGCGGCCGCACGCTACACCGCACCGCAGACCACGGCCGGCGAACGCAGTCGCGCCGAGGCAACCTGGGAAGGGCGCCTGCTCGGGCATCTGCAGAAGCATCGGCGCTATCCGCGCCAGGCCGAGCGGCTGCGTCAGCAGGGTGTGGTCTACGTGCGCTTCGCAGTAGCCCGCGATGGCGCGGTCTCAGGTTTGAAACTGGGCCGCAGCAGTGGCTTCGCGCTGCTCGACCAGGAGACGCTGGACACCGTGCAGCGGGCCAGCCCGGTACCGGCGCCGCCGGCCGAAGTGGCCGGCGACCCGGTGGAAGTGATGGTGCCGGTGTCCTTCTTCCTGCGCGGGCGGTGACCGACCCCGGGGTCGGATTCCTTTCCGCAGGAAAGGGCTCTGACCCCAACCGGAATTCAAGGCAGCGCGCAGGCGTTATGCTCGTGCGCGACCGGCAATGGAAGCGCAGAGGTTGGCATGACGACACGGGCGTTACGGGTGCTGGCCTGGTGCAGTGTGTTCCTGGCTGCATGCGTGGCCGTTCTTTCGCTGGCACCGTTCACGCCGGCGGTCATCCTGGCGTTGCCCTTGCTGGTATTCGCGGCCTTCTGCATCTGGCGTGGCACGTGGCTGCCCGGCGTACTCTGCGCGTGGCTGGGCTCGCTCGCCTTCATCGGCAGCCCGCTCAGCCTCTTCGATGGCTGGGACCGGCCGATCTACGCCTGCTGGATGATTGTCGTCGTGCTGCTTGTCATCCGGTGGATGAGGCGGTCGCGGCCGTAGCGTCGAGCTTGCTCGACGCTACAGGTTCACGCACGGCGTGGATCTACAACAGCGGCACCAGCAGCAACGCCACGATGTTGATGATCTTGATCAGCGGATTGATCGCCGGGCCGGCGGTGTCCTTGTACGGGTCACCGACGGTATCGCCGGTCACCGCGGCCTTGTGCGCTTCGCTCCCCTTGCCACCGAAGTGGCCGTCCTCGATGTACTTCTTGGCGTTGTCCCAGGCGCCGCCGCCGGTGGTCATCGAGATGGCAACGAACAGGCCGGTCACGATCGTGCCGATCAGCAGACCGCCCAGTGCGCGCGGCCCCAGTAGCAGGCCGACCACTACCGGCACGGCGACCGGCAGCAGTGACGGCACGATCATTTCGCGGATCGCCGAACGGGTCAGCATGTCCACCGCCTTGTCGTACTGCGGCTTGCCGGTGCCCTGCATGATGCCGGGGATCTCGCGGAACTGGCGCCGCACCTCTTCCACCACCGCCCCGGCCGCACGACCGACCGCTTCCATCGCCATCGCACCGAACAGGTAGGGGATCAGGCCGCCGATCAGCAGGCCGATGATCACCGTGTGGTCGCTGAGATCGAAGCGGAATTCCTGGCCCGGGTTGGCGGCCTGCAGGTTGTGGGTGTAGTCGGCGAACAGCACCAGTGCGGCCAGCGCTGCCGAACCGATCGCATAGCCCTTGGTCACCGCCTTGGTGGTGTTGCCCACCGCGTCCAGGGGATCGGTGATGTCGCGGATCTCCGAGGGCAGCTCGGCCATTTCGGCGATGCCGCCGGCGTTGTCGGTGATCGGTCCGTAGGCATCGAGGGCGACGATCATGCCAGCCATCGACAGCATCGCGGTGGCGGCGATGGCGATGCCATACAGGCCGCCCAGCGCGAATGCGCCCCAGATCGCCGCACACACCGCCACCACCGGCAGCGCAGTGGACTTCATCGAGATGCCCAGGCCGGCGATGATGTTGGTGCCATGGCCGGTGGTCGAGGCCTGTGCCACGTGTTGGACCGGCTTGTACTGGGTACCGGTGTAGTACTCGGTGATCCACACGATCAGCCCGGTCAGGACCAGGCCGATCAGCGCGCAGCCGTACAGCGCCATCGGCCCATGCACGTTGTCACTCATCAGCCCGGTGGTGATCGGGTAGAAGGCGATGGCGGCCAGCACGCCGGAGACGATCACGCCCTTGTACAGCGCGCCCATGATCGAGCCGCCCGGCTTCACCTTGACGAACAGCGCACCGATGATCGAGGCGATGATCGACACCCCACCCAGCACCAGCGGATACAGCACCGCATTGGCGCCTGCCTCGGCCAGCATCAGGTTGCCCAGCAGCATGGTGGCGATGACGGTGACCGCATAGGTTTCGAACAGGTCGGCAGCCATGCCGGCGCAGTCGCCGACGTTGTCACCGACGTTGTCGGCGATCACCGCCGGATTGCGCGGGTCATCCTCGGGAATGCCGGCTTCCACCTTGCCGACCAGATCGGCGCCGACGTCGGCGCCCTTGGTGAAGATGCCGCCGCCCAACCGCGCGAAGATCGAGATCAGCGAGGAGCCGAAGGCCAGGCCGACCAGGGCGTGCAGCGCCTGTTCCATCGGCAGGCCCATGCGCAGCAGCAGTGCGTAGTAGCCGGCCACGCCCAGCAGGCCAAGCCCGACCACCAGCATGCCGGTAATGGCGCCGCCGCGGAAGGCGACGTCCATCGCCGCGCTGATGCCGTGGCGCGCCGCCTCTGCGGTGCGCACGTTGGCGCGTACCGACACGTTCATGCCGATGTAGCCGGCGGCGCCGGACAGCACAGCGCCAACTGCAAATCCAAGCGCGGTGTACCAGCTGAGGAAGATGCCGACCAGCACGAACAGCACCACGCCGGCGATGCCGATGGTCAGGTACTGGCGGTTGAGATAGGCACGCGCACCTTCCTGGATCGCGGTGGCGATCGCGATCATGCGTTCATTGCCGGTGGGTTGGCGCAGGATCCAGCGCGCCGAGACGATTCCGAACAGGATCGCGAGAATGGCGCAGCCCAGCGCCAGTGACAGCCCGTGACGTTCCAGCATTAGACCCCTCCGCAGAATGGATGTAGGCATCCAGTGGCGATGAACGGCACCACGAGGGGGACGACGGGCTGCAGCCTGGAACCAACCCGTACCGACCTTGGTGGTCGTCCGACGTATGGCGGTGTTCAGCATTCCCTGGTGCCCGCAGTATGCGTTCGGCGCACTGTAGAGTCGAGCCGTGCTCGACTGGCTCCTGCGAGCCGCGGCGCATGGCGCCGGGCCGGGGGCATGAATCGAGAGCCACAGGCCTTTGCACCCTGTTAAGCCAACCTCTGCAAGCCTGCGCTCAGTCCTGTAGGAGATCTCCCATGCGCCTGTCCCTGTTGATGCTTGCCGCCCTGTTCCCGGCGGTACCGGTACTCGCCGCGGAAACCCCGGAGCTGCAGCGCGCCGTGGGGGCCCCCCAGGCAGTGGGTGCGGTGCACACCCTGCGGCAGATCCCCGAGGCCTGCGCGCGCCTGGAAGGTGCCTTCACCGGTCAGGCGGCCGAGCCGTATCGCTTCGCGCCGGTGCGCACCAGCGAGCAGTGCCAGCCGCGCGCGCGCTTCGTCGACTACGCCAAGGCGCAGCCAAGTGCCGACAAGGGCTGGAAGCTCAATGATGTCATCCGCGTGCCCAGCGCCGCCTGCCCGGCACAGCAGGCCGTGGTGCGCGTGTGGCGCCTGCCGTCGAGCAACAAGGTCGAGCTGGACGGTCAGGGCCAGTCGCGCATCTATCTGGAGGAAGCGAAGAAGCAGGCCGCCGCCGGCCAGATTCCGCAGGTGACGATGTTCGCCGCGCAGTTGCAGATGGAAGGCAAGGCCTGCAACTGAAATTGCGTGGGCAGTGCACCCACGCCGTCATCCACGGGCAGTGCCGGCCGCTGGCCGGCACCCGGCTGATATCACTCCACCAGCGTTGCGCCCCGCGCCACCAGCAGCTCGCGCAGGGCCTTGCGATGGCAGTGCGCTTCATCCTCGCAGTAGCACCCCACGCTGATGTCGCTGTGCTGCGACATCGCGGCCAACAGGTCCAGCGCGTGGGCCGCATCCGGGGCCTTCATCTCGGCCTTGTAGTGGCGGAAGAACGCATTCCAGTCGGCTGCCGTCTTCGCCTCGTGTGCCCGCTTCACCAGTTCCGCACTGGGTGACAGGGTCGGGAACCAGACGTCGTACCAGTCCTGTGTCGCGAATTCGCTGCGCGGTACGCCGCGCGGTGGTCGCCGCACGGTACCGACACGCAGGCCCTCGCCGGGAGCGCGCGGCGTTCCCAGTCGAACAACTCGCAGTGCCATGGTGTGCCTCCACTAAAAGGGGACGGAGGGGATTAAGTCGTATCCGACCCACTGCTGACGCTGTTGGAGATGACGGAGGGGCAGATGCGACTTAATCCCCTCCGTCCCCTTTTTCGGCTTAGCCTTCGAAGGCCGGCAGCTTCTGCTTCACCGCAACGTTCTTCAGGGCGACGTACTTCGGCAGGCCATCGGTGCCATACGGCAGCGGGGCTTCGCCCTTGATCAGGGGCGACAGATAGGCGCGTGCCTTGGCGGTGATGCCGAAGCCATCGCGGCGGATGAAGCCGGCGGGCATCTTCTTCTCGTGGTTGGCGATCTTCGACAGCGGTGCTGCTTCGATCTTCCAGCGGTAGGGCGCGTCGCTGCTGCGCACGATCACCGGCATCACGCCATTCTGGCCCTTCAGCGCCAGCTGCACGGCGGCCTTGCCGACTGCCTGTGCCTGTTCCCAGTCGGTCTTGCTGGCCAGGTGGCGGGCCGAGCGCTGCAGGTAGTCGGGCAGCGCCCAATGCACCTTCAGGCCCAACTGGTCCTTGACCCGTGCGGCCAGGTGGGCAGCCACGCCGCCCAGCTGCGAGTGCCCGAACGAGTCCTTGCCGCCACCGGCGTCGGCGACGAAGCGGCCATCGGCGGTGGCGATGCCTTCCGACGCCACCACCACGCAGTAGCCGACGCGTTCGACCACGCCCTTGACCTTGGCCAGGAAGGCGGCCTCGTCGTAGGCGCGTTCGGGCAGCAGGATGATGTGCGGCGCTTCGTCATCGCCGTTGCCGGCCAGACCGGCGGCCGCGGCCAGCCAGCCGGCGTGGCGGCCCATGGCCTCGTAGATGAAGACGCGGGTGGAGGTCTCGGCCATCGCCGCCACATCCAGCGCCGCCTCGCGCACCGAGACGGCGGTGTACTTGGCCGCCGAGCCGAAGCCGGGGCAGGTGTCGGTCACCGCCAGATCGTTGTCGATGGTCTTGGGCACGCCGATGCAGGTCAGGTCGTAGCCGGAGGCCCTGGCCAGCTGAGAGACCTTCAGCGCGGTATCGGCCGAGTCGTTGCCACCGTTATAGAGGAACCAGCGCACGTCGTGCGCGCGCAGCACTTCCAGCAGACGGTCGTAGCGGGCGCGGTCGGCGTCCAGCGATTTCAGCTTGACCCGGCACGAGCCGAAGGCCCCGCCCGGGGTATGGGCCAGAGCGCGGATCGCGGCGGCGCTCTCCTTGCTGGTGTCGATCAGCTCCTCGCGCAGGGCGCCGAGGATGCCGTTGCGGGCGGCCAGGACCTTGATGCCCTTGGCCCGGGCCTGCTCGATCACCGCTGCCGCCGTGGCATTGATGACGGCGGTGACACCGCCGGACTGGGCATAAAGGAGAGTACCGTTGCGCATGCTTCTACCTGCTCGGGGGAGGGGACATTGCAGGGACATTACCCGGATGCGGTAAAGTGGCGCTATTGCGGTGCAGCGATACCGGTCCGTCCGGGACGCGAACCTTCTTTGTTTTCAACACGTTGGAGTCAGGTCAATGCGATTGGTTCTGTTGGGACCGCCCGGTTCGGGCAAGGGGACACAGGCGACGCGCCTGAAGGAAAAGCTGGGGATCGCCCACATTTCGACCGGTGACATGCTGCGCGCGGAAATCGCCGCCGGCACGGAGCTGGGCAAGCAGGCCAAGACGGTGATGGATGCCGGCAACCTGGTGTCGGACGACATCCTGCTGGGCATGCTGGAGTCGCGCCTGACCCAGGCCGATGTCGCCAAGGGCTTCATCCTCGATGGCTACCCGCGCAATGTGGCCCAGGCCAATGCGATGGACGGCCTGCTGGCCAAGATCGGCCAGCCGCTGGATGCCGTGGTGCAGCTGGACGTGGCCACCGAGCTGCTGGTCGACCGCATCGCCGGTCGCGCCAAGGAGCAGGGCCGCGCCGATGACACGCCGGAAGCGGTGCGCCAGCGCCTGCAGGTCTACAACGACCAGACTGCCCCCGTGGTGGACTTCTACGCCGGCCGTGGCACCCTGGCCCGCGTCGATGGCGTCGGCGAGCTGGACGAAATCGAAGCCCGCATCCTGGCGGCGATCAAGGGTTGATCCTGCAGGGCCGGTGCACTGCCGGCCCTTCGGGCGCAAAAAACACAGGCCTGGTCCGCGAGGACCAGGCCTGTGTCGTTTGATAGGCGCCAGCAGAGGGCTTGCTCAGGGCCCCGCAGCATGAGCTCCCTTGGGGATGGCCTCTTGGGGAGTAGGACCGGTTCGGGTACTGCGGCTGGCAGTTCGAATTGTGTCCGGGTTCACAGAACATCGCTATCGGGATTTCCCTGACAGAAGATTGGAGTTTTCTCACATCCTGTGTAGGACTTGTCTTACCCCGGATCGGACATTGGCCCTATACAGCCGTCATCGGTCACAATCCTCGGTCATGAGCAGCGTACATATCCTTGCAATCGCCGGCACCTTCATGGGCGGCGTGGCCGCCCTGGCGCGGGAACTGGGCCATACGGTCAGTGGCAGCGACCAGGCCATCTATCCGCCGATGTCGACCCAGCTCGAGCAGCTGGGTATCACCCTGGACCAGGGCTACCGCGCCGACAGCGTGCCACCGGGCACCGACGACGTGGTGATCGGCAACGCACTCTCGCGCGGCAATGCCGCCGTTGAGGCCGTGCTCGACGCCGGCCAGCGCTACATTTCCGGTGCCCAGTGGCTGTCCGAACAGGTGCTGCCGGGCCGCGACACGCTGGCCGTGGCCGGTACCCACGGCAAGACCACCACCACCACCATCCTCACCTGGCTGCTGGAAAGCGCCGGTCGTTCTCCCGGTTTCCTGATCGGCGGCGTCGCCGAGGATTTCGGCGTCTCCGCCCGCCTGGGCCAGGGCCGCGAGTTCGTGGTCGAGGCCGACGAGTACGACACCGCATTCTTCGACAAGCGCAGCAAGTTCGTGCACTACCGGCCGCTGGTGGCCATCCTCAACAACCTTGAATACGACCACGCCGACATCTTCCCGGACGTGGCCGCGATCCAGCGCCAGTTCCATCACCTGGTGCGCACGGTGCCGGCGCGTGGCCGACTGATCGTCAATGGCGAGGATCAGCATCTGGCCGAAGTGCTGGCGATGGGCTGCTGGACCCCGGTCGAACGCTTCGGCTTCGATCCGTCGCTGGAATGGCATGCCGAGCTGCTGGCTGCCGATGGCAGCGCGTTCCGCGTGCACCATCGCGGGCAGGCGCTGGGCGATGTGCAGTGGTCGCTGCTGGGCCGCCACAACGTGCTCAACGGCCTGGCCGCGTTGGCTGCCGCACATGCGGTGGGTGTGGCGCCGGCCGAGGTGATCCCGGCGCTGGCGCGCTTCCGCAGCGTCAAGCGCCGCATGGAAGTGATCGGCAGCCACGAGGGCATCACCATCTACGACGATTTCGCCCATCACCCGACTGCGATCGCCACCACGCTGGAAGGGCTGCGCGCCAAGGTGGGCGATGCGCGCATCGTGGTCGCGATGGAGCCGCGCAGCAATTCGATGCGGCTGGGCGCCCACGCGCAGGCGCTGGCACCCTCGCTGGCGCTGGCCGATGAAGTGGTGTTCCTGCATCGCCCGGAACTGGCCTGGGATGCCGCTGCGGTGATCGCCGCAGTGCGTGGCCAAGCGCACGCGGTGCCCGATACCGACGCGCTGCTGGCGCAATTGCAGGCCAGCGCGCGCAGGGGTGACCACGTGGTGTTCATGTCCAACGGTGGCTTCGACGGCGCACCGCGCCGCTTCCTTGCCGCGCTGCAGGCCCGATGAGCGTCGACGGTTCGCTGCCGCTGTTTCCGCTGCACACCACGCTGGTGCCAGGTGCGGCGGTGGGTCTGCGCGTGTTCGAGCGCCGCTACCTGGATCTGGTACGCGACAGCGGCCGCAGTGGTGAGGGCTTTGGTGTCTGCCTGATCCTCGACGGCCAGGAAGTGGGAGCCCCGGCAACGCCGGCGGCGTATGGCGTGCAGGTACGCATCGAAGACTTCGATGTCGGCGCCGACGGCGTGCTGCAGCTGCGCCTGCGCGGCACCCGCCGCTTCCATGTCGAGCGCACCCGCGTGCGCGACAACGGCCTGGTGGTAGCCGACGTGCGTTGGTGCGATGAAGACCCCGACGATGAACTGCGGCCACAGCATGCGCTGCTGGCCACGGTGCTGGGGCACATCATCGAACAGGCCGGCGAGGCCTATGCGCCGGCCAACCCGGCGCTGCTGGACCAGGCCAGCTGGGTCGGCTGGCGGCTGGCCGAGCTGCTGCCGCTGAGCGAGCAGCAGCGCCTGCAGCTGCTGCAGATGAATGATCCGCACCAGCGACTGCAGCAGTTGCTGGGCTGGATGCCGTAGAAGCCTGCCTCGGGTGGGTGTGCACCTTGGTGTACACGCTGGGGCATGCGTGGAATGCCATCCACGCATGGCGTGGATCTGCTGTAGAGCCGAGCCTATGCTCGGCTTGATGAATCCCGCGAAGAGCAGCCGAGCATGGGCTCGGCTCTACAGTGGGTGATCGCGACCGGTACCGGTCAGGGCGTGGTGGTCTTCAACCGCAGCACCGGCAGCCCGGTTTCGCTGTGCACGTCCTCGCGTTGCGGAAGCTCCTGCACGGCCTCCTTCACCGCATTCAACGCCGGGTCGACGCCGCGCAGCGGATGCCACATGCCGATCCACTCGAAGTGACGCTCGTAGCGCAGGGTCTGCGCACTGCCCAGCCACAACGGCGTGCTGCCGGGTTGCAGCTGTGCCGGTGCCGGCCACAGGCGCAGCACGTAGCGCTCATCCGGCTGCGCGCCCTGGCGCACCATCAGCAGTGCTTCCACACGGGTGTCCAGCGTGGCCGGCAACACCGGCAGTTCGTCGGCGCCGGTGTTCTTGTCCAGCATCAGCAGCGCCTGCTGCCAGCCGGCCTGTTCCTGCCGCTTCCAGCCGCGTGCTTCCAGCTGTGCCTGCAGTGGCGCCAGCGGCCCGGCCACCTGTACGTCCAGCGGCCAGCGCTGGTCGTCGTCGAACTCGTTGCGGCGTGCCGGCAGCGTCACCCAGTCGTGCTGCCACCAGGCCTGCAGGTCCATCGCCTGCGGGGCCGGCAGGGTCGGTTCGAAGCGTTCCAGCTTCACCGGGATGTTGCGAGGCGCGTACCACATCGCCGCTACGGCGAAGACGCCGTAGAACAGCCACGCCACCGGCTTCACCCAGAACGAGCGGTTGAAGCGGCGGCGGTAGGCGATGCCCAGCACCAGCAGCCAGAACGTGCCGAACAGCATGCCGCCGATCACATCGCTCAGCCAATGCGCGCCCAGATACAGCCGCGAGAAGCCGATCAGGCTGACCACGATGCCCGACACCAGGTAGGGCCAGACGCGGGTGCGGCCGGGCATCTCGCGCGCGATCAGTACTGCGAAGAAGCCGAAGGTGATGGTGGCCATGGTCACCGACACCGACGGGAAGCCGAAGCCGCTGCTGGCGTCGACCGGGCGCACCACATCCACGGTGGCACCCAGCAGCATGGTCAGCGCCAGGCCGAAGGCGAGGGCGGCCAGCCAATGTGCGGCCGCCATCCAGCGCCGGCGCCAGATCAGGTAGCCCATCGCTGCAGCGGTGGCCGGCAGCAGTACCTGCCAGGCGCCCAGCGACGCCAGCGCGGCCATCGGGTAATCGGCCAGCGGGTTGCGCAGCGCCAGCATGGCCTGGTGCACCAGCAGATCGATCGCCAGCGGCTCGCCGTGTGCGACCACCACGGTCAGCAACGCGAACCAGCCCCAGCCCAGTACCAGCAGCATCAGCGCCAGCATCGCCAGCGGCACCGATTCACGGCGCTTGGGATCCAGCACGCCGACGGTGTAGCGACCCAGCGTCGGGTGGCGGTTGGACCAGTCCAGCAGGCGTGCCAGCCAGTTGTCCATGCGCGCGGCCGACCAGCGGTAGCCGTACAGCACGATGGCCCAGACCAGGCCGAGGATCACCGCCAGCAGGCCGACCACCACCACCAGTCGTCCGGCCACCGCAGCCACCGCATCGTAGGCCTCACCAAGCACCCAGCCCGGTGCCAGGAACAGCACCGCCCACGAAATGCTGGCGATACCACTGGCCTGCATGTAGCGGCTGGCGGGCATCTTCATCATGCCGGCGATGGCCGGCACGAACGGGCGGATCGCGCCCACGTAACGTGCGATCAGGATGCTCTTGAAGGCATTGCGGCGGAACAGGTTCTCACCACGGTCGAGCAGCTGCGGATAACGGCTGAACGGCCAGATCCCGCGCAGGCGGTCGCCCCAGCGTCGGCCGATCCAGTAGCTGATGCCGTCGCCGGCGAACGCACCCAGCGCTGCAGCCGCTACCGCGTACGGCCCGGAGATCTGGCCCAGGCCGATGAACACGCCCACCGCGAACAGCAGCGGCAGCGCCGGCACGATGGCACCGAGAATGATCACCGCATCGCAGAACGCGATGAGGAAGATAACGGCACCCGCCAGCACGGGGTGAGCGGCAATCCACGCGAGCGTGGCGTCGATCCATGAAGAGTCCATTGCCCGATTATAGGGGCGTGAAGGTGACTGGTTCCCAGCCGCTTCGTGACCGTTTGCAACCGGCGCCATCGCCTAGAATGGGCGCATGCCGCAGACGCCAGACGCTCCACCGCACGCTTTGAAGGCCGACAGCTTCGGCCGCATCCTCCTTGTGGAAGGGCCCGATGGCCCCTTCGTGCGCCGTGATCTGGGCGCCACGCCGCTGTGGTTGCGGCTGCCTGCGTGGTGGCTGGCCCGCCGCGAAGCCCGCGCGCTGCAGCACATCCATGGCATGGCCGATGTGCCGCAGCTGCTGGCCTGGAATGGCCATCACCTGGACCGCAGCTTCATGGCCGGCGATGCCATGTACCAGCGCCCGCCGCGCGGCGATCTGGCCTGGTTCCGTTCCGCGCGCAGGCTGTTGCAGCAGCTGCATCGCAACGGCGTGGCCCACAACGATCTGGCGAAAGAGGCCAACTGGCTGGTAACCGAAGATGGACGCCCGGCGTTGATCGACTTCCAGCTGGCGGTGATCGGCAACCCGCGCTCGCGCTGGATGCGGCTGCTGGCCCGCGAGGACCTGCGTCACCTGCTCAAGCACAAGCGCATGTACTGCCGTGAATTGCTCACCCCGGTGGAGAAGCGCGTGCTCAAGCGCACCTCGTGGGTGCGCGAGCTGTGGTTCGCCACCGGCAAGCCGGTCTACCGCTTCGTCACCCGCCGCATCCTGCATTGGGAAGACAACGAAGGGCAGGGGCCCAAGCCGTGAAGGCATCGCGGGTAGTGACCGGCCCGCCGAGTGCGGGCAGCGTCCTGCGCCCACAACTGGCTGGCTCCGACTTCGTGCACGCCTGTCAGGCGACGACCCGTCGTGATGGGCGCTCGGCCTTGCAGGCCTACCGCGACATGGCCGCGACCATTCCCGGCTGGTTCGATGGGCTGATGTCGCTGCGCAACCACGGCATGCGCCTGCTCGGCATGAAGCACCTGGGCTCGTTGCGTGCGGTGCAGGACATCGTCGATCCGGTTCCCGGCCAGCGACTGGGCATCTTCACCCTGCAGTCGCTGGATGACGATGTCATCGTGCTGGAAGACGACGATCGCCATCTCCGCGTGCAGCTGGCGCTGCAGTGGCAGGGCGACGTGCTGGAAGTGGCGACGGTGGTGCATACGCACAACGCGTTCGGGCGTGCGTACATGCTGCCGGTTGCCCCGGTGCATCGGTTGATCGTGCCGCATCTGTTGAAAAAGCAGGTGCAGTTGTACCGGTAGATCCGCGCCATGCGTGGATGCGCCGCGCAGAACCGTATTGTAGAGCCGAGCATGGCTCGGCTCTACAGAGGCCGGTGGCCTTACGGCGTCGCCGGCACGACCTGCTGGCCGATGAAGTTGCGCTTGGCGTCGAAGTCATAGGCGATCTGCAACTGTCCCACGTCCGGGCAGGCGTGGCAGTCGCGCAGCGGCGTGCGGTACAGCAAACGGATGCCACCGTTCTCCAACGGCGAGGCGCCGGCTGACTGCGCCGGTGCGAACGGCGTGGCTTGCGGGTTGGCCTTCAGCAGTTCCTGCACGCTGGGGTCGGCGCGCAGGGTGTCGTCCAGCTGCACGGCATCCACATCGATGCGCTTGCCGCTGGCATCGACCAGGCGGGTGCCTTCATTGGTGTTGGCGCGGAACGGATACTCGACCGTGGCAATGCCCAGTCCTTCGTTCTCGTGCCATGCGGTCACATAGGCCAGCTCGCCGCCGGTGGACAACTGCTCGGCGGCAGTGATGGCATCGGCACTGGCGCCACCGGCGCGCATCGCGTCGCGAAGGCAATCCCGGGTGGCCGCGTTCTCGCCCTGGCGGCAGGCGTTGAGGTCGCCATCCCAGACCACCGCCTCGCTCCAGCGCATCTTGCCGTCGGCGGCGGCCTTCTCCGCACTGGGCGCGTCACCGGCGGGCGGCTCCTTTCCGGGTTCCGGCGAACGGCCCTGGCAGGCGGTCAGCAGGACAAGCCCCAGGGCAGGCAGCAACAGGCGGGAACGGCGCATGGCGTGGACCTCGTGCGTTGTCTGGAGGCCCGAGTATCGTCAAGGGCGGGTGAACTCCGCGTCGGCGCGGCATACTAGCGGCTCATTGCATACGCTGGAGTGTGGAACGTGGGCAGTCTGCAGGGCAAAACGCTTTTCATCACCGGTGCCTCGCGTGGCATCGGCCTGGCCATCGCACTGCGCGCTGCGCGCGACGGCGCCAATGTGGCCATTGCGGCCAAGTCGTCGGTGCCGAATCCGAAGCTGCCGGGCACCATCCATACTGCGGCCGAAGCGGTAACGGCAGCCGGTGGCCAGGGCCTGGCCCTGAAGTGCGACATCCGCGAGGAAGAGCAGGTGCAGGCGGCCGTGGCGGCCACGGTCGACACCTTTGGTGGCATCGACATCCTGATCAACAACGCCAGCGCGATCTGGCTGCGCGGCACGCTGGATACGCCGATGAAGCGCTTCGACCTGATGCAGCAGGTCAACTCGCGCGGCAGTTTCCTGTGCGCGCAGGCCTGCCTGCCGTACCTGCTGCAGGCGCCGAACCCGCACATCCTGACCCTGGCACCGCCGCCGAGCCTGGAGCCGAAGTGGTGGGGCGCACATACCGGCTACACGCTGGCGAAGATGGGCATGAGCTTCGTCACCCTGGGCCTGGCCGCGGAATTCGGCCCGCAGGGCGTGGCGGTGAATGCGCTGTGGCCGCGCACGGTCATCGCCACCGATGCGATCAACATGATTCCGGGCGTGGATGCGGCTGGCTGCCGCACGCCGCAGATCATGGCCGATGCCGCACACGCGGTGCTGGTGCGCGAAGCGGCAGGCTTCCACGGCCAGTTCCTGATCGACGATGAAGTGCTGGCGCAGGCCGGTATCACCGATCTTTCGGGCTACGCGGTGGATCCGTCGCGTCCGTTGTTGCCGGATCTGTTCCTGGATTGACCGCGCGTCGCTGGAACAGGCCGAGGGCTGCGACCCTCGGCCTGCTGCGCTAGAATGCGCGACTGTAATCGTTTTCAACAAGGATGTGAACACATGTCACGCACTCTTTCCGTCGCGGCGCTGGCCGCTTCGCTGTCGTTGATCCTGACCGCCTGCGGAGGCAAGGCCCCCGCAGCTGCGGGCGGTGCCGCTGCCTCCGGCACGGCGGACGCCAGCGCGGCCCTGTCCGACACACAGCAGCAGTTGACCGCCAAGCTCAACGCCTACATCGGCTGCTTCAACGCGCTGGATTCGAAGACCCACGGCAGCATCCAGTCCTACACGCGCTGGATCAAGGACGTCGACGCTGGCCCGACCGGGCGCGAGACGCACGTGTACGGACCGTTCGAGATCAGCGGTTACGACATGAAGCAGTGCGACGCCCCGGTAACCGAGGCGATCGCTGCCAAGCCGGTGCTGGCCGATCTCGATGCTGCTGCAGGCCATTACCAGCAGGCGCTGAAGGCGCTGGTGCCGGTCAGCAAGGACGCGCACGACTACTACGATCGCCAGGACTACGAAGACGACCAGTTTGCCAAGGGCAAGCAGCTGCACGCGCCCTTGATGGCCGCCTTCAAGGATTTCGTGGCTGCCAGCGAAACGTTCAATGCCGAGCTGGAGCGTCAGAACGACGCCGCCCAGCGCGAGCAGCTCAAGGCGCTGGAGCAGGCCGAGGGTCGCACGCGCGAGTACTACCGCCTGGCGATGATGCTGGAGGCCAAGGCCATCATGGATCTGATGAGCGAGGATGAATTCGATCAGGCCAAGGCCCGCGAGCGCCTGGATGCCTTCAACCGCATTTCCGATGAAGCGCACGCCAAGGTTGCCGACCAGGAGCCGGGCAAGTCGGACTGGGAAGGTTTCGAACGTGGGGCCGAGAATTTCCGGCGCGAAGGCAAGGAGCGGCTGCAGCGCGTGAGCGAGAAAAAGCCTTACACCGATTTTGAACGACGCATGCTTGATTCGCCCTCGATGGCGCCGCGCGGTTCGGCCAGCAAGCTGATGCAGGAATACAACACGCTCGTTTTCCAGAGCAACCGCCAGTGACCGGCGTGCCAGCACCCCTGCGGGAAACCATGACGACGTCCTGTCTGCGTATCGCGCCGCTGCTGCTGATCGGCGCTGTGGCTGGCCTGAGCGGCTGCAACAAATCGGCAGGGCTGGCCGTGGCCGACCCCGGCCTGGAGAAGGTGAACGCCTACATCGAGTGCTACAACGGCGTTGAACAGCCCATCCACGAAGGCTTCCAGGCCTACACCGGCTGGATGAAGGACCCCGAAGCCGGCCCGACCGGCAGGGAAGCGCAGCCGCGTTCGCCCGGCAAGGTGCTGTCGCACCGCGTCGAGTACTGTGGCCAGCCACTGACCGACGCGCTGGCGAAGACCCCGGCACTGCCGATGGATGGCCCCGCGCGTGACTATCAGCAGGCCTTCCAGGCATTGAACACCCTGGTCGAGCGCGCCGATGGCTACTTCACCCGCGAGGACTATCGTCGTGATGGCGGTGAGGGGATGCGCAGCCAGCATGCTCCGCTGATGCAGGCCTATGCTGATTTCTTCAAGGCCAGCGAAGCGATGGATGTGGCGCTGGAAACGAACGAGAACGATCGCCGTGCCGCGCAGCTGAAGCAGATCGAGGAAAGCGAAGGGCGCTCGCTGGCCTACTACCATCTTCGCCTGCTGGGCGACGGCAAGCGATTGGCCACGGCGTTCCAGGACGACGCACCGGACGTTGCGGCGCTACGCGCGCAGCTGGCTGACTATCAGGCACTGGTTACGGAAATCCAGAACGGCGGTGTCGGCAAGGACGACCCGATGTGGAGCCACGTGCAGCGTTCGGCGGACAAGCTGGTACGTACCGCGGGACGCGGCGTCGAGCGTCTGGAGCAGCACAAGCCGATCACCGCCGAAGCGCTGGCGGCAGAGCGGAAGGCGTCGGGCAGTTGGCTCACCACCGACCCGGAAGGGGCGCAGTCAACGATCCTCGCCGCATACAACGATCTGGTGACCACCAGCAACCGCATGCGATGAGCAACGGCGCACGCATCCATGCGTAACCGCCAAGGGGGAGTGCCGGCCGCTGGCCGGCATGTGCCTCAATGGTTGAACGCATCCGGCAGCTTGCCGCCGCACTTGCGGCAGTGCAGTGCATCCGGTTCATGGCCTTCCAGCCCACAGTCCGGGCAGCCACGCGCATCGCGGCGCGCGGCCTGTTCGGCTTCACGCATGGTGCTGGCCAGTTCGGCGGTGTAGATGCCGGTGGGCACGGCGATGATGCTGTAGCCGATCAGGATCAGTACCGAGGTGACGAAGCGGCCAAGCACGGTCTGCGGCACGATGTCGCCGAAGCCGACCGTGGCCATGGTCACCACCGCCCAGTACATGCTGGCCGGGATGTTGGTGAAGCCGTGTTCGGGGCCCTCGATCACGTACATCAGCGCACCGGCGATGATGGTGATGGTGATCACCGTGAACAGAAAGACCAGCACCTTGCGCCGGCTGCGCCACAGCGACGTCATCAACACGCCGCTTTCCTCGATGTAGCGGGTCAGCTTGAGGATGCGGAACACGCGCAGGATGCGCAGCGCGCGCACCACCAGCAGGCTCTGCGCGCCGGGGATGAACATCGACAGGTAGGCGGGCAGGATCGACAGCAGGTCGATGATGCCCCAGATGCTCACCGCGTAACGCAGCGGGCGCTTGACCACCGCCAGCCGCAGCAGGTATTCGGCGGTGAAGATGATCGTGAAGCCCCATTCCAGGATGTACAGGCCGGTGGACCATTCGGCATGCAGGTGCTGCACGCTGTCGATCATCACCACCAGGATGCTGGCGACGATCGCCACCACCAGGATCAGGTCGAAATTGCGCGAAGGGCGGGTGTCATGGCGGTAGATGATGTCGAACCACCGACGGCGCCAGCCGGTCTCGGTGGCGGGGTTCAGCTGAGGGGCGGAAAACGGTCGCATGGGCGCATTGTGCCGCAGGGGTTCCGGCGCGAGAATGGGGTTCCTGAACCCTGCCGACTGCCATGACCGCCGCTACCGATCCGCTGATCTCCCTTTCGCACTATTACCTGCCGGTCTACAAGCCCCGCCAGGTGGTACTGGAGCGAGGCCAGGGTGCCCGCGTGTGGGACAGCCAGGGCCGTGAGTTCATCGACCTGGCCGCCGGCATCGCCGTGTGTGGCCTGGGCCATAACGATCCAGACCTGGTGGCCGCGCTGGTCGAGCAGGCCGGCAAGCTGTGGCACACCAGCAACGTGTTCTACAGCGCGCCGCCGCTGCACCTGGCCGAGGAACTGGTGAAGGCCAGCCGCTTCGCCGAGCGCGTGTTCCTGTGCAATTCCGGCGCCGAAGCCAACGAAGTGGCGATCAAGATGGTCCGCAAGTGGGCCTCCAGCCAGGGCCGCCCGGCCGACAAGCGGGTGATCATCACCTTCCGCGGCAGCTTCCACGGCCGCACCCTGGGCGCGGTGACCGCCACCGCCCAGCCGAAGTACCAGGAAGGCTACGAGCCGCTGCCCGGTGGCTTCCGCTACATCGATTTCAACGATGAAGTGCAGCTGGAAACCGCGATGGCCGCCGGCGATGTGGCTGCAGTGATGCTGGAGCCGATCCAGGGCGAGGGCGGCGTGATGCCGGCCAAGTCCGGTTTCCTCAAGCGTGTGCGTGAGCTGTGCGACCAGCACAACGCGCTGCTGGTGCTGGATGAGATCCAGGCCGGCATGGGCCGCACCGGCACTCTGTTCGCGCACTGGCAGGACGACGTGGTGCCGGACATGGTCACCCTGGCCAAGGCACTCGGCGGTGGCTTCCCGATCGGCGCGATGCTGGCCGGCCCGAAGGTGGCCGAGACCATGCAGTTCGGCGCGCACGGCACCACCTTCGGTGGCAACCCGCTGGCTGCTGCGGTGGCCCGCGTGGCACTGCGCAAGCTGGCCTCGGCGGAGATCGCCGCCAACGTCAGCCGCCAGTCGAAGGCGCTGCGCGATGGCTTTGCGCGCATCAACGAAGAATTCGGCGTGTTCAGCGACGTGCGTGGCCGTGGCCTGATGCTGGGCGCAGTGCTGAGCAAGGACTTTGCCGGCCAGGCTGGCGCGATCCTCGACCACGCCGCCGAGCAGGGCCTGCTGACCCTGCAGGCCGGCCCGGACGTGCTGCGCTTCGTGCCGTCGTTGAACATCACCGACGAAGAAGTGGCCGAAGGCCTGAAGCGCCTGCGCGCAGCGATTGCTGCGTTCATTGCCGCGCGCTGAAGCCGGCAGCGATAGCTGTAGAGCCGAGCCCATGCTCGGCTCATCGCAGTGTCAGGCAACAGCAGCCGAGCATGGGCTCGGCTCTACAGTGGTTCACGCAATCCGATAACGCTTCAACACCTTGCCCAATCCCCGGGCATCGCGCACGGTTTCTGCGTGCAGGCCGGCGGCGCGTGCGCCGCGCACATTGGCGAACAGGTCATCGACGAACAGCGTCCGTGCAGGCGCCACGCCCAGCGCTTCCAGCGTGCGCAGAAACACCGCAGGCGCCGGTTTGCGCAGCCCGAAATCCGCGCTGCAGAACACGCGCTCCCGCAGGGCAGGGAACAGTTCCGGCAGCAGGGTGGGCAAGGCCTGCTGCATCAGCGCGCCGTTGTTGGTCAGCACCGCCATCGGCAGCTGCAGGGCTTGCAGCCGCTGCAACACGGCAGCCTGCGGATGGCTGGCGGCCCGTCGCGCCGCGGTCCATGCAGCCACATCGACAGTCGTGCCCAGACGCTCCCCTAATCGCGCCAGATAGGCCGGGCCATCCAGCGTGCCATTGTCATGCGCCGCTTCCAGTCCACTGTCATACAGCGCGGCCTGTACGGCCTGCGTCGGAACCTGCAGCGCCTCGGCCAGGTGCAGCACGCGTTGCGCGCGCTGGTACTGCACCAGCACCCCATCCACATCCAGCAGCAACAGATCGATCCGCATCGGCCGAGCATGCCATTGCAGTGGGTGCGCGGAAACCCTGGAGTGGGCATGCGACAGACGGTCGCAGCCGAGGTTGCATGGGCCTGCCTAGAATGGCGCTTGAATCCGCAGGAGATGCAACGATGAAGGCTTGGATGGTGGCAGTGGGACTGGGCGCGCTGATGCTGGCGCCGTCGGCGATGGCGCGGGTGTGTGCAGTGAGCATCGACAGCACCGACCAGATGAGCTTCAGCAGCCGCGAGATCAAGGTCGCCGCCGACTGCACCGCCGTGGACCTGACCCTGCGCCACACCGGCAAGCTGGCCGCTACCGCGATGGGGCACAACTGGGTGCTGACCCGGAGTGCCGATTACCAGCCGGTGGCGATGGCGGGCATGCGCATGACCCTGGCCGACAGCTACCTGCCGAAGGCAGACAAGCGCGTGCTGGCGCACACCAAGGTGATCGGCGGCGGCGAGACCACGCGCGTGCGCTTCTCTACCCAGGGCCTGCAGAAGGGCGGTGACTACACCTTCTTCTGCTCGTTCCCCGGCCACTTCGCGATGATGAAGGGCAAGTTCGTCTTCGGTTGAAAAAAGGGGACGGAGGGGATTAAGTCGTTTGTGCACAAACGACTTAATCCCCTCCGTCCCCTTTTTGTGCCAACCAAGGTTGGCACCCATCAGAGCAGGGCTCAGCCCTTGGCGGCCTTGAACGCCACGCGTGCAGCGGCCAGCGTTGCTTCGATCACGGCATCGTCGTGTGCGCTGGACAGGAAGCCGGCCTCGTACGCAGACGGTGCCAGGAACACGCCCTGGTCCAGCATCGCGTGGAAGAAGCGGTTGAACGCCGGGATGTCACAGGCGGTGGCCTGCGCATAGGTCTCCACCTTCTCACGGGTGAAGAACAGCCCGAACATCGCACCCACGCAGGTGGTGGTCACGGCCACGCCAGCTTCGGCGGCAGCGGCTTCCAGACCCGCACACAAGCGCGCGGTGCGCTCGGCCAGGTCGGCGTGGAAGCCGGGCTGCTGGATCAGTTCCAGCATCGCCAGGCCGGCGGCCATTGCCACCGGATTGCCGCTCAGCGTACCGGCCTGGTAGATCGGGCCGGCCGGGGCAATCTGCTGCATCAGCTCGCGGCGACCGCCGTAGGCGCCCACCGGCATGCCGCCGCCGATGATCTTGCCGAAGGTGGTCAGGTCCGGGGTGATGCCGTAGTGCGCCTGCGCACCGCCGAGGGCGACGCGGAAGCCGGTCATCACTTCGTCGAAGATCAGCAGCGCGCCATGCTTCGTGCACAGTTCGCGCAGGTGCTGCAGGTAACCCTCGCGCGGCGGAATGCAGTTGGCGTTGCCAACCACCGGTTCGATGATCAGGCCGGCGATGTCGTCGCCCTGCTGTTCGAACAGTGCAGTGGCCGCTTCGAAATCGTTGTAGGGCAGGGTCAGGGTCAGTTCGCTCAGGCCGGCCGGGACGCCCGGTGAGGTCGGCACGCCCAGGGTCAACATGCCACTGCCGGCCTTGACCAGGAACGAGTCGCCGTGGCCGTGGTAGCAGCCTTCGAACTTGACGATGCGGTTGCGGCCGGTGGCGCCACGCGCCAGGCGGATCGCCGACAGCGTGGCTTCGGTACCAGAGTTGACCATGCGCACCATCTCGCACGACGGCACCAGGCGGGTGATGGTTTCGGCCATGGTCACTTCGGCCGTGCACGGCGCACCGAACGACAGGCCGTTGTCGATCGCCTTCTTCACCGCCTGGCGTACGGCCGTGTGGTTGTGGCCGACGATCATCGGGCCCCAGGAGCCGACGTAATCGATGTAGCGGTTGCCGTCGACGTCGTACAGGTAGGCACCATCGGCGCGCTCGACGAAGAACGGTTCGCCACCGACCGATTTGAACGCGCGCACCGGCGAATTGACGCCGCCCGGCAGCAGTTGCTGGGCGCGGGAGAACAGGGCGTGGGACTGGTCGTGGTTCATGCGGATTTCCTGGGCATTACGCGAACTGGGCGAGGTAGGCGCGGAGGGTCGCGACCGGGTCTTCGGCGGCGAACACGCTGCTGACCACGGCGACCAGATCGGCGCCGGCGTCGATGATGGGACCGACATTGTCCGGCGTCAGGCCGCCGATCGCCACCCGCGGCACGCCCAGTGCGGCGCTTTGCCGCAGCAGGTCGGTATGGGCGCGGCTGCTGGTGACCTTGGTGGTGGTCGGGAAGAACGCGCCGAAGGCCACATAGCTGGCGCCGGCCGCCACGGCTTTCTCGGCATTGGCCAGTTGGTCGTAGCAGGAGGCGCCGATGATGGCCTCGGCACCGAGCAGCGCGCGCGCGCTGGGGATGTCGCCGTCGGTGCCGCCCAGATGCACGCCGGCCGCGCCCACGGCCTTGGCCAGTGCCGGGTCGTCATTGACGATCAGCGGCACGCCGTGTTCCGCACACAGTGCCTGCAGGGCGGTGGCCTGCTCGCGCCGCAGCGCGTCGCTGGCGGTCTTGTTGCGGTACTGCAGCCAGGTGGCGCCAGCGGCCAGCAATGGCGCGGTACGGGCCAGCAGGCGCGCGGTATCGGGCTCGTCCGGGGTGATCAGGTAGACGCCGCGGGGCGCCGGGGAAGCAGAAGTCATCGATGGCTACCGGTGAGTGGACCGCGATGGGACAATGGCGGCCCGTGAATCCAGCCCTGATTATCCGATGAGCGATGCCACCCCCACCACCTTGCGCACCTGGATGTGCGTGGTCTGCGGCTTCCTTTACAGCGAAGCGGAAGGCTTGCCGGAGGAGGGCATCGCGCCGGGGACGCGCTGGGAAGACATTCCCGAGACCTGGACCTGCCCGGACTGCGGGGTGACCAAGGCCGATTTCGAGATGGTCGAGGTCGATTGACTGGAGGGCCACCCGGCCCATCCGGTGGGTGTGGACCGTTGGTCCGCACACCGGACAACCTCAATGCAGCCGCGGCACCGGCCCGCCGAGGTCGATCAGCTTCTCGCGCAGCCACTGCGCATCGCTGGCCTCGGGATTGCGCTTCAGGTACTGCCCCAGGTCGTGGCGGGCGCCGGCCAGATACTCCAGCTGCAGGTAGGCCAGACCGCGGTCGCGCAGCGCATCGTCCTGCTCCGGGGCCAGTTTCAGCAGGCGGTCGGCACTGCGTGCAGCGCGGTCCCACTCGCCGGCCTCGGCGTAGACGCCGTGCAGGTTGCGCAGCATGCGCATCAGGATCGCGCGCGTCGGTGCCGGGTCGAGGATCTGCGCCAGCACCTGGTCGTCGGGCATCTGTCCGCCCAAGTGTGACTTGGCCCGCTCGCGCAGTTCGTCCACATCCAGCGGGCGACCACCATTGAACGGGTCCATCACCAGCACGCCATCGTCCACCGGCAGGCGCACCAGGAAATGGCCGGGGAAGGACACGCCATCGAGTGGAATGCCCAGCCGGCGCGCGACTTCCATCTGCACCAGCGCCAGCGAGATCGGGTTGCCCAGGCGACGTTCGAATACCTGGTTGAGGTAGCTGTTGCGCGGGTCGTAGTACTCGTCGTGGTCGCCGCTGTAGCCCAGCTCGTCGAACAGGTGGCGGTTGATCGCCGCCATCTTCAATGGGCTGTTCTCGATGCTGTCAACTTCCGAGCGAAGGTGCTCGACATGGCTCTGGATCAGCGCGTCATAGGTGGACGGCTGCAGATCGGGGTATTCATCGCGCGCGATCAGCAGCGCGGTCGGCAACAGTGGCAGCGCCTCGTCTTCGAGGTCGGCCAGTGCATCCCAGTCGGGGAGTGTGATCCGGTCCTGCATGGCCACAGACTGGCGTCATTCGCAGGCGGTTTCAAGCGGTGTCGCGTGAAAAATTCAGGGGTCAGATCCCTTTCGTACGCGAAAGGGATCTGACCCCTGCAGGGTTGCCGGCCAGCGGCCGGCACTACTGCGGGTGCCGGGCGCAGCCCGGCCGCACCTTACTTTTCGATGCCCGGGCCGAAGGTCAGCTGGGTGCCGTCCTTCAGCTTGAGCTTCTCCGCCTGGCCGGCGTTGAGCTCCAGCACATAGCGCGCCGGCCCACCGCTGGGGTAGGGCGGGCACATGTCGCCGGCCGAGCACGGCGGTACGTCGCGCTGCTGGCTGACCAGCTTGCGCTGGCTGTCGAAGTACAGGATGTCCAGCGCGATCTTGGTGTTCTTCATCCAGTACGCCTGCATTTCTTCGCGGTCGTGGATGAACAGCATGCCGTGGTCGGCCGACATCTGGTCGCGGAACATCAGCCCGCGCGCGCGGGTTTCATCGTTGGTGGCCAGCTCGACCTGGTAGCGGGCGCCATCCAGCTCGACCCAATGGCGGGCCGCGTCGGTGGCGCAGCCGGCCAGGGCCAGCAGCGGAAGCATCAGCAGCGAACGCAACAGCGACATCGTCAGGATCCTTGCAGAAGGTCAGAGCACGACCGGCGGCTCGCCGCCGACGATCACCACATCGGCGCGACGACGCGCGAACAGGCCGACGCAGACCACGCCCGGCAGCTGGTTGAGCTCGCGCTCCAGCTTTTCCGGATCGGTGATCTGCAGGTTGTGGATATCCAGGATCTGGTTGCCGTTGTCGGTGACCACGCCTTCGCGCCAGGTCGGCTGGCCGCCGGTCATGTCGCGGATCTGGCGGGCGACCAGGCTGCGCGCCATCGGGATCACTTCCACCGGCAGCGGGAACTTGCCCAGCACCGGCACCTGCTTGCTTGGGTCGACGATGCAGATGAAGCGCTCGCTGGCCTCGGCGATGATCTTCTCGCGGGTCAGCGCGGCGCCGCCGCCCTTGATCAGGCACTTGTTGGCGTCGCACTCATCGGCGCCGTCCACGTACAGCGACAGGTTGCCGCTGTGGTTCAGCTCGATCACCTCGATGCCGTGCTGCTTCAGGCGCGCGGTGCTCTGCTCGGAGCTGGACACGGCGCCCTTGATGCGGTGCTGGATGCGGGCCAGGGCATCGATGAAATAGGCCACGGTGGAACCGGTGCCGACACCGACGATCATGCCGTCTTCAACGTACTCGATGGCTTTCTCGGCGGCCAGGCGCTTGGCTTCGGACATGGGAGAACTCTCAGGCAGGGAATCAGGATTTCTTTTCCAGCGACAGCAGCAGCTTCCACTGCGTGGCGGTCACCGGGAACACCGACAGGCGGTTGCCCTTGGCAACCAGCGGGAAGCCTTCACCGAGCGCTTCGGCGTGCAGCTTGATCTCGTCCAGCGCGATCACCTGCTTGAGCTTGCGGTCGAAGGCCACGTCCACCAGCATCCAGCGCGGGTTCTCGCGCGTGCTCTTGGGGTCGTGGTAGTCGGATTTCGGATCGAACTGGGTGTCGTCCGGGTAGGCCGTGCTGGCCACCGTGGCCAGACCGACGATGCCCGGCACCTTGGTATTGGAGTGGTAGAACAGGATGCCGTCGCCCACCTGCATGCCATCGCGCATGAAATTGCGCGCCTGGTAGTTGCGCACCCCGTTCCAGGGTTCGACCTTGACCTTGGCCAGGTCATCGATGGAGAAGGCGTCCGGTTCGGACTTCATCAGCCAGTAGCGCTTGCGGGCGGTCATGCGTTCACGGGGGCAGCGGAGGGGAACAGGGTGCCGTCTTCGGTGCAGATCGCATCCACCGGTACGTCCCACGACGCCACCGGCAAGGACTCGACCTGCTGCACCGCGAACGCAGCACCGACCAGCCAGGGCGGCGCCGGCCGGTCGTGGCGGAAGGCGAAGCTGCGATCATACCAGCCGCCCCCCATGCCCAGCCGCCGGCACTGTGTGTCGAAACCCACCAGCGGGGTCACCACCAGCGCCATCTGCGCCGGTTCCAGGGTGTCTTCCATCGCCACATCCGGCTCGGGAATGCCGTAGCGGTTGCTGGTCAGCGGCTGGCCGGGCCGCCACGGCGCGAAGCGCAGCACGTCGCCGGCCAGTACCGGCAGGCAGTAGGTGAGGCCTTCGGGCAACTGCAGCTGCCAGCGGTGCAGGGCGATTTCGCCATCCAGCGCCCAGTAGCCGGCCACGGCGCCTTCGCGCGGGGCGAACGGCAGCGCGAGCAGGGCGTCGGCAAGCGATTCGGCGGCGGCGATGCGCTCAGCGGCGGAGAGGTCGCGGCGGCGTTGCCGCAGGTCGTGGCGCAGGGCCTGTCGCGGGTCGGTCATGGCAGCGTGCGGCAAGGATCAGCCGTTATTGTGCCGGAAAGAACAAGGGCGACGCCCGAAGACGCCGCCCTTGCTGGAATATTGCATTCTCCGCAATGTCGATGCATGCGAAACGACCTTGAACCCGGGGGCTCAAGTGGGAACGCTGGAGAACCATCGGGCTTCCCGCTACAAGGCGGACCTGCACTCCCGGCGCTGTCGCGCTCCCGGTGTCGTTCTTAAGGGACAAGGCGAATGTTTGCACATGCCGTCGAGTACCGCAGAGAACGCGTGGCCATTATAGCCAGCACGCACGATCTGGATAGGCCGTTCGTCGGCAACAGTCCGTACCAATTCAGATACGCGAAAAGGGGACGGAGGGGATTAAGGCGTTTCCAGCACGGAAGGGGCGAATGCGCCTTAATCCCCTCCGTCCCCTTTTTCTATGGGGTGCCGTCGATGGCGCGGTCCAGGCGCCGGTTCAGATCGGCCAGCGTCTGTTGCAGGGCCACCGCCTGGCGGGCGTTTTCGTCGCGCAGCAGCTGCAGTTCGTGGGCCAGGTTCAACGCGGCCAGCACGGCGACGCGGTCGACCGCGGCCATGCGGTTGCTGCCGCGGATCTCGCGCATGCGCGCATCCAGCAGGCGCGCGGCGGCCATCAGGCTGTCGCGTTCATCGCCGCCGACGCCCACGGTGTATTCACGATCGAGGATGCGGACACTGACCGGTTCGGCGCTCATGTGTGCTGCTCCAGGGATTTGAGCCGGCTGATCATCGCTTCCACCCGCGAGCGCGCCTGCTCATTCTTGGCCAGCAGCGTCGAGCGCTCGGCCACCAGCTGTTCCTGCTGGTGGCGCAGGCTGCGGTTCTCCTCGGCCAGGCGCTGGTTGCGGTCAAGCAACGCTTCCACGCGGGCAGCGAAGTCCTGCAGCTGGGCAAGGGGGTCGGCGGGTTCCATGCAGGCACGATAGGCAAGCCGGGTAAGGGCGGTCAAGCGTTGTCGCAGCAAGGCCTGACGGCCGCAGAGAGGATGCCGTCGGGTTGCTACACTACGGGGTCTCACGGGCGCGCGCGTGCGCGCCCCGGGTTTCCTTTCCGAACGAGCCGCACGATGACCGAACTTCCCTCCGTCGACGACGTTACCCGCGCCAGCCAGGAACTGGGCCTGGGCGCAACCGCTGCCGAGCTGCACGGCGCGCTGTGTGGCTGGCTGGCCGCCGGCGGCGCCCCCGGCAACGACTGGCCGGCGCGCGTGCTGGCCGACGACAACCTGCCGCCGGTGGCCGCCGACAGCGTGCTGGGGCAGCTGCTGCAGGCCACCATCAAGCAGCTGGAAGACCGCGACTTTGCCTTCGAGCTGCTGCTGACCGACAACGATGACGTGTCCGCGCAGGCCGATGCCATGTTCAGCTGGACCCGCTCGTTCCTGGGCGGCTTCGGTCTGGGCAGCGGTGGCAACCGGCCAGCCCTGTCCGAAGAGGGCGAAGAAGCGCTGACCGACATGGCCAGCCTGGCGCGCGCCTCCAGCGAGGATTTCGAGGCCGGCGGCGATGATGACGACGAAGCCCTGTCGGAGATCGAGGAATTCATCCGCGTGGCGGTGCTGCTGCTGCACGGTGACGTGGTGCTGGCCTCGCGCCATCGGCAGCGCCTGAACTGATGGACATCAAGCAGCGCACCGGCATCGCGGCCGGCGAATACAAGCGTCGCCGCCGCCAGCTGATGGACATGGCCGGCGAGGACGCGATTCTGGTGCTTCCGGCCGCGGCCGAGAAGGTGCGCAGCCTCGATACCCATTACCCGTTCCGGCAGGATTCGGACTTCCAGTACCTGAGTGGCTTCCCGGAGCCGGAAGCGGTGCTGGTACTGATCCCGGGCCGCCGCCACGGCGAGGCCATCCTGTTCTGCCGCGAGCGCGATGCCGAGCGCGAGGCCTGGGACGGCAGCCGCGCCGGCCAGGAAGGCGCGGTATCGCAGTACGGTATGGACGATGCCTACCCGATCGACGATCTGGACGACATCCTGCCGGGGCTGCTGGAAGGCCGTTCGCGCGTCTACTACCACTTCGGCCGCGACGCGGATTTCGACCTGAAGCTGATCGGCTGGGTCAACCGCGTGCGTTCGCAGGTGCGTCACGGCGCGCAGCCACCGCATGAGTTCCTTGAACTGGGGCACCTGCTGCACGAGCAGCGCCTGTTCAAGTCCGGCGCCGAAGTGGCGTTGATGCACCACGCCGCGCAGATCAGCGTGCGTGCGCATCTGGCGGCGATGAAGGCGGCCAGGGCCGGCATCCACGAATACGAACTGCAGGCCGAACTGGAACGCGTGTTCCGTGCCAGCGACGCCGTGCCGGCCTACTGCAGCATCGTCGGTGCCGGCCGCAACGGCTGCATCCTGCATTACCGCGATAACAACGCACGTTCGCGCGATGGCGAACTGGTGTTGATCGACGCCGGTGCCGAGTACCGAGGCTACGCCAGTGACATCACCCGCACGTTCCCGGTGAACGGTCGCTTCAGCGCCGAGCAGCGCGCGTTGCACGACCTTGTCGGCGATGCGCAGGCCGCCGCGTTGGCCCAGGCCAAGCCGGGCGTGCCGTATGAGGCCGGGCACCTGGCGGCGGTGCAGACCCTGACCGAAGGCCTGCTGCGGCTGGGCCTGCTGAAGGGAACGCTGGAAAAGAACCTGTCCGAAGGCCTGTACCAGCGCTTCTACCGGCACAAGACCGGGCACTGGATTGGAATGGATGTGCACGACGTGGGCGACTACCGCCTGGCGGGCGATTCGCGCCTGCTGGAGCCGGGCATGGCATTCACCATCGAGCCGGGGCTGTACATCGGCGTGGACGACACGACGGTGGAGCCGCGCTGGCGCGGCATCGGCATCCGCACCGAAGACGATGTGCTGATCACCGATGACGGCCATCGCGTGCTGACCGAAGGCCTGGCGCGCAGCGCCGACGAGATTGAAGCGGTGATGGCGGGGTAAGGAGTTTCGGCAGGGCTTGCAGCCCTGCACCCGCTATAAGTCAGAGCACCAGCAACAGCAACAGCGGGCTATCCGTGGGATGGCGGGGCACTGTGGGTTTGCGGGGACGCCGTGAATCCATCCCTGGAGGCTTGGTCGCCGCATCCATGCGGCTCACACCCCGCAAACCCACAGTGCCCCGCCTTCGAAAGGTTCACGCGGCTGTTGGTAGGTGTCGACCTTGGTCGACACAGAGCGAGCGCAGCGAGCGACCCGCTTGTGCTTTTCTTTTTTCTTTTCCGTGGTTGGACGCGGCAGGAAACTGTCAAAGGTGGGGCGGGTAGGCCATGCAGGGGCGTTGGCGCCATGGATGGCGCCATCGAGCTTACAGGGACGTACTTGCAGCGTCCCCTGCATGGCCTACCCGCCCCGCCAAGCGCGGCTTTTGCTCCAAGCGCCCAACCACGAGGGGCTCAGCCGTTCGCCGCCGCAAACTCCGGCCGCGTCAGGTTGTCCGCCTCGCCGTCGGTGCACAGCACTTCGTCTTCGATGCGGATGCCGCCATACGGACGGAAGAAGTCCACGCGGTCCCAGTTGATCGCATCGCCATGGCCGGCGTCCTTCACTTCGTTCAACAGCATGTCGATGAAGTACAGGCCCGGTTCGATGGTCACCACCATGCCCGGCTCCAGCACGCGGGTCAGGCGCAGGTAGGGGTGGCCGGCCGGGCGCTCGATGCGGCCGCCTTCGTCGCTGGCCGCGAAGCCCGCCACGTCGTGCACCTGCAGACCGATCAGGTGGCCGATGCCGTGCGGGAAGAATGCGGCGCTGACGCCGGTCTCCAGCGCGGTCTGCGGCGAGACCTTGATCACGCCGAAATCCTTCAGCACGCCCATCAGCGAAAGATGCGCGTCCACATGCAGCTGCTTGTAATCGAAGCCAGGACGCACCGCCGCGCACATCTGCTGCTGGGCAGCGTCGACGGCGGCGATCATCGCGGCGAACTCGTCGTGGCCCTGGGCGGCGTAGGTGCGGGTGATGTCGCTGGCGTAGCCGTGCGCGCTGGCGCCGGCGTCGATCAGGAAGCTGCGCAGCGGCTGCGGTGCCTTGCGGCCCAGCTCGGTGTAATGCAGCACGGCGGCATGCTCATTCAGCGCCACGATGTTGCCGTAGGGCAACTCGTTGGCGTCCTGGCCCACCGCCTGGCAGTACGCCATGTGGATGCTGAACTCGTCGGCGCCATTGCGGAACGCGGCCTCGGCAGCGCGGTGGCCGCGCACGCCCAGCACCTGCGCCTGGCGCATCAGCGCAATCTCATACGGCGTCTTGCTGCCGCGGTGCCATTCCAGGTAGTTCACCACCGGCGCCGGGTTGTTCGGCACGTAGTTGCCCAGCGCGCTCTGCGGCTCGCCGAGGATCGCGCAGCGCGACGGGTCGGCCGGCAGCAGGGCCAGTGCCTCTTCGGGCTTGCGGATGATGTGGATGTCGAAGTGCTCCACCCACCAGCCGCTCGGCGCATCGGGTACCACGTGCCAGTAATCGAACGGCTGGTGGAAGATCACCGCCGGGCGCTTGCCCGGGGTGAACACGATCCAGCTGTTGGGCACGCGGGTCAGCGGCAGCCAGGCCTTGAACTGCGGGTTCACCGCGTACGGGTAGTCGCGGTCGTCGAACACCTGGTAGTGCAGGGTGCCGCTGGGCACCACCAGATGATCGAAACCGCCGCGGGCCAGCGCCTGTTCGGCGCGTCGGCACAGCACGGCCAGGTGGTCGGAATACAGGGCGCCGGGGTCTTGCTGGATCATTGCGGTGGCTCGACACGGAAAACGGCCCTAGATTCTGCCGCATACCGCGAAAAACCGCTGTGCCGGAACCGGCACTCAGGCCGTCGAAACCGGTCCCTCGTCGCTGTCTTCGCCCACCCACTGGCGCAGCAGCTGCCGATGTTCGCGTGACAGGGTCAGGAAGCGGAAGCCGGTCCAGCTCTGCCCGGGAACGTGTGCGGGCTCGCTCCACAGCAGATGCACGCCCACATCGATGTCCTGCTGGCGGCCGTCACCCAGTGGCAGCGGGAAGCGCAGCTGGTACAGCGCATCCTCGCGCAACGGTGCGCTGGCCAGCATCAGCATGCCGGTTTCGGAAACATTGCCGAGACGGCCCACCACGCATTCGCGCATCTGGTCGGTGACCGGGACCAGATCCGAGACCTGGCGGCGCGGTGCGCGACGGGTGTCCTGCGGCGGCTGGGTATTCATGCGGAGGTCTCCTGCGTGTGGCCGGCCGCCAGTGCGCGCAATGCGCCAAGGCTGGCTTCCCAGGCGCGGTCGACCAGCCGGGCCTTGTCTTCGGTGACCAGCTGCGCACGGCCGGCATTGATCTGCCGGGCCAGCGTGTCCAGGTCGGTATCGGCGATCTTCTGCCCGCGCGGATTGACGAACAGGGCGTGGCCGGTCAGCAGGCTGTACCAGGACAGGCGCTGGCGGCGCAGCGTGCCATCACCGGTATCGATGTCGAACCAGCTGCCGAATGGCAGCGTGGACAGCTGCTGGTAGGCCGCTTCTTCGGCACTGCTGCGGGGCGTTGCAGGCGCGGTGCCGGTGGGCATACCGGCGTGCTCGCCCAGACGCGCACGTGCCTTCAGGCGGGCACTGAGTTCGGTACGCGAGGTGCTCTCGTCCTCGCCGCCGGGCGTAGCCAGCCTGCGCGCGACGGCGGCGGCTTCTTCGGCGTGGTAGCCGACCTGCAGCAGGGCGGCCTCGACGTCTGCGGCGAGCGCGGCATCGGTGCCGACAGCGGCATCGACGGCCTGCGCGGTGATGGCGGCGATGCGCTGGGTCTGCTGCAGGCGTTCCTGCCACTGCGGTGAGTCGTCGCCGTGGCGCAGGCGGGTCAGGGTCAGGGCGTCGGCCCAGGCCTGGCGCAGCAGGGTCTGCACGAAGCGCGGTGGCGACTGCGTGTCGCAGCACTGGTCGATCTGTGCGGTGGCCTGGCGACGCGCCAGTTCCAATCGTTCCTTGCCGCGCGCGGCTTCCACATGGCGGCGCTCGGCCAGTTCGGCACGATGGGCCGCCGCGCGCTGGTGCTGCTGCACGTCTTCATTGGCGGTGGCGAAGGCGTCCGGCGCCCGTGCGTCCTGGCCCAGCAGGCCCTGCACGCTCTGCGCCATGCGCTGCAGCAGCTGCGGGTCGACATCATCGTCGCCCAGCCAGTTGGCGCCGACTTCGGCAATCTGGTTGAGCAGCTCGCGCGCCGGGTGTTCGTCGCGCACGAAGAAGCCCGGATCGGCCATGGCTGCGCGTGCCAAGGGTACCTGCAGGCGCGCCAGCAGGGCGGCCGGCACCGGGTCGGGGCGCTGTTGCTGCTGTACCTGCTGCATCAGCATGCGCAGCAGGTCGAGGTTGTCGCGGTCGTGGCTGCCCAGCTGGGCCTGCGCGCCGTGCTCGCTGCGCAGCTGCGCTACTACGGCGGCCTGCAGGTCGGCGACGCCGGTGGCCGAGCTGGACTGGGCCTGCAGGCGCGCGAGCACCGCATCTACTGCCGCGCTCGGCACCGCATCGCGGTCCGCAGGTGCTGCGCTGGCATGGCGTGCCTGCTGCAGCAGCTCATGCAGTGCGCTGCCGGTGGAGGTGGTCAGGCCGGGCAGGGCCGTGCCGGCTGCGCCGCCATCCTGGAAAGCGTCCTGCACCAGACTCGACCAGGAACCAGCGGGTGCCGATCCGTTCCAGCCGGTCAGTGGCGCCGCGGCGCGCTTGGCCGGCTGGGTAGCGCGCCCACCGCCCACCGATTGGGTGATGATCCGCCGCGTGCTCGACGAGCGCGCCAGGTAGGGGGTATAGACCAGGCCGGGTAGCACGCCGTGCTGGGCCAGCAGGGCATTGGCGCGGTCGAGGATATCGCCCAAGCGTTCCAGAACCTGGCGCTCGAAGCTGCGATACAGCGCCAACTGGACTTCGACGCTGAGCGCATCCTGTTCGGCGATCCGGCGCAGCATCGCGCACAGTGCCTGCGGCGCCAGCGGCAGGGTGTCGGCCTCGAAGGCCGGTGCCGCGGCCAGTACGCCCAGGCGTTGGCCCAACAGGTTCAGCGTGTTGGTCGAACGCAGCGTTTCCCGCCGCACCATCTCGGTCAGCAGCAGGTCGCGATCCACTTCATGTTCATCGACCAGCGACAGCCCGAGCATGCCGGGCAATGGCGGCGGCGTGGTAGCGGTGGGGCTACCGGTAGCGGGTTCGCGCAACCGTATCAGCGCATCGGCCACGGCATCGAGCATGCGGTCGGCGAAATGGCCGGAGAAGGCGTGCAGCTGGCCGCGCTGGGCCATCAGTTCAGCCTGCAGCTGCGGATTGCGCGCGCGATCGGCGTCGTGCAGCAGCGTCTGTTCCAGCGCTTCGACGGTCAGGATCAGAGGGGCGGCCAGCGTCTGCCGGCACAGGCCGATCAAGCCGCCCAGCAGCTCACGCACCCGCGGTGGCAGGTTACTGGCAGCCAGACGGGCGTTGTCGGCAGAGGTTATGGAGAAGACAGCTGACATCGGCAGGCGGTACCCGGATTCCCGCGGATCGATCTTGTGAATCTACCGTGTCGGCCGCCGTCGGCGCTACTTTAGGGTGAATCTGCATTCCGTTCGCCAGGCATGGCCCGACGAATGAACGGTCGCGCCGACCGTTGGCCGGCACGACCCTCTGTCACGCGAGCATCAATCTTCCAGGAACAGGCTCACCACATCGTTGGTGAAACGCTGGCCCAGTTCGGTCGGCTGCACATGGCCATCCGTCACCTCCAGCCAGCCGCGCTGCACGGCCTCGGCCAGCGGTGCGTCCAGCACGCTGCGCGGCAGCCCGGTGCGCGACTCGAAATCGCGCAGGCCGAAGCCCTCGTGCAGGCGCAGCAGGTTCAGCATGTACTCGAACGGCAGGCGCTCGGCTGCGATCACGTCGTCGCCACCGAACGAGGCCGGCGTACCGGCGCTGTCCAGGTAGGCCTGCGGATGCTTCAGCTTCCAGCGGCGCAGCACGTGTTCCTCGGCGCCCGAGCTGATCTTGCCGTGCGCACCGGCGCCGATGCCCAGGTAGTCGCCGAAGCGCCAGTAGTTCAGGTTGTGCGCGCTCTGCCGGCCGGGGCGTGCGTAGGCGCTCACCTCGTACTGGCCGAAGCCGGCCTGCGCCAGCAGGGCCTGGCAGTGTTCCTGCATGTCCCAGGCGTTGTCTTCATCGGGAATGCCCTGCGGCGGCCGCGCGAAGAACACCGTGTTCGGTTCCAGGGTCAGCTGATAGTGCGAGATGTGCGCGGGCTGCAGTGCGAACGCACGTTCCAGATCGGCCTCGGCACCGGCCAGGGTCTGTTCCGGCAGCGCGTACATCAGGTCGATGTTGAAGTTGTCGTAGCCCGCGTCCTGCGCCATCTTCACCGCGCGCTCGGCTTCACCACTGTCGTGGATGCGGCCCAGGCGCTTGAGCATCGCATCGTCGAAACTCTGGATGCCGAAGCTGAGGCGGTTCACGCCGGCCGCGCGGTAGCGGTCGAAGCGGCCATGCTCGGCGGTGCCCGGGTTGGTTTCCAGGGTGATCTCGGCATTGGGCGCGAAGCGCAGGCGCGCGCTGGCCTGCTGCAGGAAGCGGTCGATTGCTTCCGGCGGGAACAGGCTGGGGGTGCCGCCACCGAAGAATACGCTGTGCACCACCCGGCCCCAGACCAGCGGCAGGTCCTGGTCAAGATCGCGCAGCAGTGCGTCGATGTAGGCGTCGAACGGCAGTTCGCCCTTGGCCTGGTGCGAATTGAAATCGCAGTACGGGCACTTGCGCACGCACCACGGCAGGTGCACGTACAACGACAGCGGTGGTGGCACCAGTCGCGGCGCGCTGTCGTGGTCAGCGGAGCAGGCTTCGCCGGGCAGGTGGTTGCAGTGGTCGTGGTGGTGAGAGTGCGGCATGGACTTCATCGGTAGTGCCGGCCGCTGGCCGGCTTCCCTGGTTCGATCGGGGGGCTTCAGTACAGCCTCGCCAGCTGCTGCTTGAGCTGCTGCTTGAGCTGCTGCAGGGCAATGGCGCGGTGGCTGATGGCGTTCTTCAGCGCCGGCTCCATTTCCGCGGCGGTCAGGCCGTGGGTGGTGTCCAGGAATACCGGGTTGTAGCCGAAACCATTCGTGCCGCGCAGCTCGCGGATGATCTGGCCTTCCCAACGGCCTTCGCAGATCAGCGGCTGCGGGTCGGTGGCGTGCCGCAGCAGCACGATCACCGCATAGAAGCGGGCGCTGCGCTGGCCGTCGGGAACATCGGCCAGCGCGTCCAGCAGCTTGGCGTTGTTGGCCGCGGCGTTGGTCGGGTGACCGGCATAGCGCGCGCTGTACAGGCCCGGCGCACCGCCGAGGGCATCGACGATCAGGCCCGAATCATCGGCCAGCGCCGGCAGGCCGGTCGCTTCGCAGGCGGCGCGCGCCTTCAGCAGCGCGTTCTCGACGAAGGTCAGGCCGGTCTCTTCCACATCGCCCAGGCCCAGCTCGGCGGCCGAGGTGATCTGCAGCGGCAGGTCGGCGAGGATCTCCTGCATCTCCACCAGCTTGCCAGCGTTGTGGCTGGCCAGTACCAGTTTCTTCATTGACGGGGCTCCAGCAGGTCCCAGGTGTTGCCATACAGATCGCGGAACACCGCAACCGTTGCATAGGGTTCTTCGCGCGGCGCTTCCAGGAACTCGACGCCGGTGGCCAGCATCGCCGCGTGGTCGCGGTGGAAGTCATCGGTGTTGAGGAAGAAGCCGACGCGGCCACCGGTCTGGTTACCGATGCGGCTGCGCTGTTCCTCGTTGCTGGCGCGGGCCAGCAGCAGGGCGGCGGCGCTGCCGTCGGTCGGCCCGACCACCACCCAGCGCTTGCTGCCCTGGTCGATGTCGTCCAACAGGGCGAAGCCGAGCTTGCCGGTGTACCAGGCAATGGCTTCGTCATAGTCGGCCACCACCAGGGTGGTCAGGGCGATGCGGCGGTTCATGCCGACAGCGCCGCCTGCTGTGCGGCCAGCAGTTCGCCCACGCCCTTTTCGGCCAGGCCCAGCAGCGCGTCCAGTTCATCGCGGCGGAAGGCGTGCCCTTCGGCAGTGCCCTGCAGCTCGATGAAGCCGCCGCCGTCGTTCATCACCACATTCATGTCGGTGTCGCAGTCGCTGTCTTCGGCGTAGTCCAGGTCCAGCACCGGGGTGCCGCGGTACACGCCCACCGACACCGCCGCCACTGCGCCCAGGATCGGATTGCGCTTGATGTCGCCGCGCTTCATCAGCACGTTCACCGCATCGACCAGCGCCACGTAGGCGCCGGTGATGGCGGCGGTTCGGGTACCGCCGTCGGCCTGCAGCACGTCGCAGTCGAGGGTGATGGTGCGTTCGCCCAGCGCGTTGCGGTCCACGCACGCACGCAGGCTGCGGCCGATCAGGCGCTGGATCTCCAGCGTGCGGCCGCCCTGCTTGCCGCGCGCGGCTTCACGGTCACTGCGGGTGTGGGTGGCGCGCGGCAGCATGCCGTACTCGGCGGTGACCCAGCCTTCGCCCTTGCCGCGCAGGAAGCCCGGCACGCGGTTCTCGACGCTGGCGGTGCACAGCACACGGGTTTCACCGAAGCACACCAGCACCGAACCTTCGGCGTGGCGGGTGAAGCCGCGTTGGATGACGACCGGGCGGAGCTGGTCGGGCTGGCGGCCGCTGGGGCGGGAATCGGACATGGTGCGGGTTCCGTAATGGCGAGGGAGTACGCCGCCACGCCCGCAGCCTTCACGGGGCGGGCAGAGGGGCTCTGGTGAGGGCGCTAGGGTACCATTCCCCCTTTGCACGCACCGGACACAATCCATGATTCGAAGCATGACCGCCTATGCCGGCGGCGAGCGGGTCACCCCGTGGGGCACGCTGGGCTGCGAGCTGCGCTCGGTCAACCACCGCTTCCTGGAGGTCGGCACCCGCCTGCCCGAGGAGCTGCGGGCGCTCGAACCGCAGCTGCGCGAGCGCATCGCCGCGCGCCTGAGCCGCGGCAAGCTGGATCTGGTGATGCGCCTGCGCGCGCCGGAAGCGGCCGCCAACCTGCAGGTGGACGAGGCCCTGCTGGGCCAGCTGGGCCGCCTGGCGCACCGCCTGACCTCCGATTTCCCCAACCTGCAGGTCAGTTTCACCGACCTGCTGCAGCTGCCGGGCGTGACCCGTGGCGAGGCGACCGACGCCGCCGCCCTGCAGGTCGAGGCACTGGCCCTGCTGGACCAGGTGCTGGACGGCTTCGTCGAGGCCCGTGAGCGTGAAGGCGGCAAGTTGTCCGCGGCCATCAGCGAGCGCGTGGACGGCATCGAACGCATCGCCACTGAAGTCCGCACGCTGATTCCGGCCATTCGCGACGGTCAGCGCGCCAAGCTGGCCGCACGCCTGGCTGACCTGCCGCACCCGGTCGATCCTGGCCGCGCCGAGCAGGAGCTGGTGCTGTGGCTGCAGAAGCTGGACGTGGATGAAGAACTGGACCGGCTGGGCAGCCACATCGTTGAGATCCGCCGCGTGCTCAAGCAGCGCGAGCCGGTCGGCCGCCGCCTGGACTTCCTGCTGCAGGAGTTCAACCGCGAAGCCAACACGCTGGGCTCGAAGTCGGTGGACAGCCGTACGTCCAATGCGGCGGTGGAGCTGAAGGTGCTGATCGACCAGATCCGCGAACAGGTGCAGAACATCGAGTGATGCTGCATCCAGCGATGCAGCAGGGGCGCCTTCGGGCGCCCTTGTCGTTTCAGCGCATCAGCGCACGCTGACGCCCGGCGCGCCTTCACTCAAGCGCCCCACCACGGCCGCCTGGCCGAATCCCGCGTCGTGGAAACTGGCCAGCACCGCATCCACCGCTTCCGGGGCGCACGACACCAGCAGGCCGCCGCTGGTCTGCGGGTCGGTCAGCAGTGGCTGCCAGTGTGCCGGCAACCCATCGGCGAAGCGCACCTCGGTGCCATAGGAGGCCCAGTTGCGGTGGGAGGCGCCGGTCACGCAGCCGCGCAGCAGCAGCTCCAGCGTCTGCGGCAGCAGCGGGATCTGCGCGCTGTCCACTTCGGCGGCAACGCCACTGGCGCGGCACACTTCCAGCAGGTGACCGAGCAGGCCGAAGCCGGTGACGTCGGTCATGGCATGCACACCGTCCAGCGCGGCCAGCGGCACGCCCACGCTGTTCAGGCGGGTGGTCGACTCGATCATCTGCCGGTAGCCGTCGGCGTCCAGCACTTCTTTCTTCAGGGCTGACGAATACACGCCCACGCCCAACGGCTTGCCCAGCACCAGCACATCGCCAATGCGGGCATCGGCATTGCGCTTGAGCCGCTGCGGATCGAGCACGCCGATCGCGGCCAGGCCGTAGATGGGTTCCACCGAATCGATGCTGTGGCCACCAGCGACCACGATGCCGGCATCGGCGCAGGCGCGTTCGCCCCCCTGAAGAATGCCGCGGATGGTGTCCTGCGGCAGCGTATTGATCGGCATGCCGACGATGGCCAGTGCGAACAATGGCCGGGCACCCATCGCGTACAGGTCCGACAACGCGTTGGTGGCGGCGATGCGGCCGAAGTCGAACGGGTCGTCGACGATGGGCATGAAGAAATCGGTGGTGGCGACAATTGCCTGGCGATCATCGAGGCGGTATACCGCGGCGTCGTCGCTGGTCTCGCGGCCGACCAGCAGTTCAACCGGTGCCGGAAGCGCCGGAACGCCGCGCAGCAGTTCGCTCAGCACGCCCGGCGCGATCTTGCAGCCACAACCGCCACCATGTGCCAGAGAGGTCAGTCGTTGCGGGGCATCGGCCGTTGAAGGGGCGGGGGACTGCGCGTGCGTGGCCATGCCGACATCTCCTGCGGAAACACGAATGGCGGAAGGCAGCAGGAGTCGAACCTACCAGGGAACGATCGACGCCCCCTACTGGGTTTGAAGCCCAGCCGCATGCCCGGATGCGCATGCCTTCCGAAAGTACGGCGGTACCGGTGGGCTCAGTCGCGGGCTGCGTTCCACTGCAGGTCGCCACGCGGCCGATGCTGGTCACCGACGCGTCGAGTGTAGCCAACGCGATTGAAGAACTCCAAGATCTGGATGCTGCGTTTGCGGCCCAGGCCGATGGCATCGCGGAAGGCTGCCGCATCCACCGTGCCGCTGGCCTGTGACAGCTGCGCGACGACGGCGGCGAGTTCCGCAATGCGCGCGGGTGCATAGAACAGGTCCGGCACCACCTGGAACAGTTCGCCACGTGCGGCGGCGCGGCGCAGGACGGCGCGGACCTCGTCTTCGGCCAGTCCGAAGTCGGCGGCCAGAGTACGCACCCACGGCGGATCGAAGCCACCGGCGTGCAGTTGCGGCAGCACGCGTTCCAGCAGCAGGCGTTCGCGTTCCGGTGGCGCATGGTCGTGGCCGGGCAGGCGCCACCAGGCGCCTACGCGTTGCACGCTGCCGTTGGCGAGCAGGTCCTGCAGCAGAGCATTCCAGAGGCTCCCTGCAAGCGCAGGCAGGGTACTGCGCTGCAGGCGCCCGCTGTCGACACCGGGTTCGTCCGGGCGTCGCTCATGCCAGCCACGCAGCGAGGTGATCACCTGCTCGCGCAGTGCCTGCCAGTGCGGTGCGAGGATGATCACCGTGTCATCGCGGGTCGCGATGCGTCGCGCGTCCTCGGGCAGGTCGATGCGGTCGGCGGCGCGTCGGCAATAGCGTTGCAGAGCTGTGAGGCGAATGCCGGCAGGTGCCTGCTGCAGCAGCGGGGCAACACCGGCACCGGCCGCCAGCTGCTCCAGTGCCGCCAGCCACGCGAGCCGCGCCGGGCTGCGCCGGCGCCGCTGTGGCGGGTCCGGATCGAGCACGATGCCACCGCCCAGCGTGTGGGAGGCCGCTGAATCGCGGGCGATGAAGCGATCGCCACACATCGCACAGACCGGTGCGTCGAACACCAGCTGCACCAACTGCCCATCGCCTTGGTCCGGGTCCTCCAGCAGTACCACATGGGCCTGCCGGTGCATCGTGCCCCAGTGGATATGCAGCGGCGCCCAGTCGCGCAATGGCGCGGCCAACGCGGACAGCCGCAGCCGCACATCAACGCGGGTGGTGACCAGCAGTGCGCGCGGGTCGGCGATCCAGTCGCCACGGCGGATGTCGTCACGGCCGATGGCCGCCAGGTTCAACGCGCAGCGCTGCCCGGCCATCGCGTCGTCGCTGGCCTGGTTCTGCGCGTGGATGCTGCGTATGCGCACTTCGGTGGCGGCCGGCATCAGCTGCAGATGCTCACCCACCAAGGCGATGCCGCCATGTACCGCGCCGGTCACCAGCGTGCCGTGGCCGGCCAGCGAGAACACGCGGTCCACTGGCATGCGGAACAGTTCGCTGCGCAGTGCGGCCTGGCGCGCGCTGGCGTCGTCCGCCGCCCACGCGTGCAGCTGGGTACGCAGTGCGCTGATGCCGGCATCGTCGGGTGCGGTGCTGTTGCAGGCGAACAGAGGGGAATCCTGAAGCGGTGTCGCGGCCAGCAGCGCAGCGATCTCGATCTCGACCCGGGCGACGCGCGCCGCATCCACACGATCGATCTTGGTCAGGGCCACCGCACCCCGGTTCACGCCCAGCAGTTGCAGGATGGCCAGATGCTCGCGGGTCTGTGGCATCACGCCGTCGTCGGCGGCGATCACCAGCAGGGCGACATCGATACCCGTGGCGCCGGCCACCATCGTGTGCACGAAGCGCTCATGGCCGGGCACGTCGACGAAACCCAGCATCGCGGCCGGGCCTTCGACGTCCCTGCTTTCCACGGGGACATAGGCGTAGCCCAGTTCGATCGATATGCCGCGCGTACGCTCTTCCTGCAGGCGATCGGTTTCGATGCCGGTCAGTGCGCGCACCAGGCTGGTCTTGCCATGGTCGATATGCCCGGCGGTGCCGACGATCATGCCTGCAGCATGCTCCATTGGGCCAGGAAGACCGCTTCGTCGGCGGGTTCCAGGCAACGCAGGTCCAGCCACAACGCGTCATCGGCGATGCGGCCCAGCACCGGCCGCGGCAGCTGACGCAGGCGCTTGGCCAGGCGATCCAGTCCGCCACGGCGTGCGCTGGCAATGCACAGTCCGGCGCTGGCCAGCTGCGCCCGTGGCTGCGCGCCGCTGCCGATCTGGCTGTGCATCGACGCAGGCTCGAGGGTGTAGTCCGCCGTCAGCGAGGCACGCATCGGTTGCAGCAGGCGCTCGGCCTGTGCATCGATGTCATCCTGCGTGCGCGACAGCGTGCGCAGGGTCGGCAGCCGCTGTGCCAGCAGCTCCGGTTCGCGGTACAGGGCCAGCACCGCTTCCAGTGCAGCCAGGCCCATCTTGTCCATGCGCAGTGCGCGCTTGAGCGGGTTGCGGTTGATCCGCGCGATCAGGTCCGCGCGGCCGGCGATGATGCCGGCCTGAGGCCCGCCCAGCAGCTTGTCGCCACTGAACGAAACCAGATCGGCGCCGGCCGCCAGCGCTTCCTGCACGGTGGGTTCGTGCGGCAGACCGAAGGCCGCCAGATCGCACAGGCTGCCACTGCCCAGGTCCACCACCAGCGGCAGGCCATGTTCGTGCGCGATTGCCGCCATCGCCGCGGTGTCGACCTTGGCGGTGAAACCGGTGATCGCGTAGTTGCTGGCGTGCACCTCCATCAGCAGTGCGGTGCGCGCGCCGATGGCGTGGGTGAAGTCGGCCGGGTGGGTACGGTTGGTGGTACCCACTTCCAGCAGCCGCGCACCGGCGCTGCGCATCACGTCGGGAATGCGGAAGGCGCCACCGATCTCCACCAGTTCGCCGCGCGACACCACCACGTCGCGGCGGTTGGCCAGGCTGTTGAGCAGCAGCAGGACCGCCGCCGCATTGTTGTTGACCACGGTGGCGGCTTCAGCGCCGGTCAGTTCGCAGATCAATGCCTGCACCCGTGCATCGCGGTCGCCGCGACGGCCACGGATGACGTCGAACTCCAGATCCACCGGCGCGGTCATCGCGCGGGTGACGGCCTGCACCGCGGCCTCGGGCAGCAATGCGCGACCGAGGTTGGTATGCAGCACGGTGCCAGTCAGATTGAACATCGGCTGCAGATCCAGCCGTGCATCGGCCGCCAGTGCGACGTCGAGCGCCGCAACCAGCGCCGGACCGCCAACCGCTTCCTGCAGCTGCGCGGTCGAAAGCTGGCCGGCGCTGATGCGGTCGCGCAGCACCTGCAGGTGCGAACGCAGCAGCTGGGTGATGCGGCTGCGGCCGTGGCCCTCGATCAGTGCTACCAGGACGGGCAGACGCAGCAACCGGTCCAACGAGGGCAGGGCGGAAACCGATGCCGGGGTGGGGGGCGTGGCTGTCATCGCCTCACTCGCCGTCGGATTGCCACAGCAGCGGATTCTGGCTGGCGCGCGCATAACCTTCCTCGCCCAGCAGCAGGTCCAGCGCCAGCGTGCCGAGGTCATCGGCGACCGGTTCCAGTGAGGGATCCTTTTCCAGATACAGGATCTTGCGGTAGCTGTGGCAGTGGTCGCAGGTCTCGGCACGAACCGCGCTCTCACGCACGACCTCGCCGCTGTCGCCATCCACATCGGCAAGGGCGCGGTAGGCGATGTCCTTGCCGGCGGTGCCACACTGGCTGCATTGCACACGCACGTAGTGCCACTGGCAGGCGCACAGCGAGCACGACAGGTAGCGGTAGGACGCATAGGGTGGCCGCGCCTGCACCACGCTGACCACCGGTAGCGAGCCGCACAACGGGCACAGGCCGGGTGCATCGGCCAGCGGTTTCAGGTCGGTGGGGCGGAAGCTGTCCGCCAGCACCGCCCAGTAGACCTGCAGTGCATTCATTACCAGCAGCGCAGCAACCGCATCCACCGACGGCGCGTCATCGCGCTCCAGCACGGCGTGCGCCTGCGCCTCCAGCCAGGCATCGTCGGCCGCGGCGACGCGCTGCAGCTCTCGACGGGTTTCCAGCGGCAGCCCGGCCTCGTCGGCACAGTGCTGGCACAGCGTGCGCAACCAGTCGCGCCAGCGCCCATCCAGTTGAAGCGTGTTGGCCGGCCGCAACGGCATGCCGGCACCGGCCGCCGCACTCGACTGCTGCGCACGTGCCTGCGACTGCAGCGTCTCGCGTTGCCGCGGTGTCAGCTCGTCCAGCAGCGCCTGCTGTGCATCGGCCAACGCCGCCAGCAGCTGCAGGTAGCCGCCGATGGCACTGTGCGCGGCCAGGCTGCGCAGGCGCGTCGCGCGCTCGGCGAACAGGGAAGCGACATCGGGCAGGATGATGCGCGGTACATCGCGCGAGGCCAGCGTCTCGATCTCACCGGGTTCAAGGATGCGTTGCGCCATGCAGGGCCAGCCAGAAGAACCAGCCTCCATCCTCGCCGTTGTCAGCGCTGGCGTCCAGCGTGCTGCCGGCCATTTGAAAGGTTGGGGTCAGATCCGTTTTCCACAGGAAAACGGATCTGACCCCATCGGTTGATTGAAAGTGGATCCCGACCGTTGGTCGGGATTCGATCAGTGCCGACCAACGGTCGGCACCCACCATAAGACCGCGGAAATCTGTCGAAGGCGGGGTGGGTCCGATTGCGGGGGCGTGAGCCGCATGGATGCGGCGACCGAGCTTACATGGACGTACTTGCAGCGTCCCCCGCAACCGGACCCACCCCGCCATCTCGCAGGAGACCTGCCTTTGACGTTGACGTTGATTCCGCGGGTGCAGGGCCGCAGGCCCTGCCGCTACCCCTGTTCCCGGCGCCCGCGCAGGATGTCCCGGAACCACTGCCGGTGATGCTTGTACGCCCACCCGTAGGTCACCTTGCCCTGGGTCATCGCCCGCACCGAGCCCTTGATCCAGATCGCCGCATAGATGTGCACCACGATCGCGCAGATCAGCACCCAGCCGAACAGCGCGTGGGCAAGGACCGAGAAGCGGATCACCCCGATCGGGAAGAAGTGGCTGAAGTACTGCCGCCAGATCACGAAGCCGGTCAGCAGCAGCGCCGACAGGCAACCGATGATGGCCCAGAAAAGCAGCTTCTGGCCGGCATTGAAGCGGCCCACCGGCGGCAGCTTCTCGTCCTCGTTGCGCAGCACATCGCGCATCCCACGCATCCATGCGCGATCATCCGCGCTGAGGAAGTTGTCGCGCCACATGCGCAACGCCAGCAATGCGAAGCCCACCACCATTGCCAGGCCGATGAACGGATGCAGGATGCGCGTCCACGGTCCGCCACCGAACAGCTGGGTCAACGGGAACAGGGCAGGGTGGAACAACGCCAGCCCGGACAGCGCGGTCAGCACGAAGCAGATCGCCACGATCCAGTGGTTGATGCGGGTCGGCGCGCGGTAACGGATGATCTGGCGCGGGTGCGGGGCGTACTTCATGGCCGCTGCTCCTCTTCGATCTTTTTCGCCTCGTGTTCGGCTTCCTCTTCTTCCTCGTCATTGACCGTGTTGCGGCCGATGCCGATGTAATGCAGGAAGCCGGCGAAGGCGGTGGCGGCGATCGCCAGCACGCCCAGCGGCTTGGCCACGCCCTTCCAGACCTCCACCATCGGGCTGATGCGTGGGTCCTTGGGCAGGTCGGCGTACAGCTCGGGCTTGTCCACATGCTGCAGCACGTACATCACGTGGGTGCCACCCACGCCCTGCGGGTCGTACAGGCCGGCGTTCTCGTAGCCGCGTGATTTCAGGTCTTCCACGCGGCCGGCGGCATGTTCGGTCATCGCCTGCTTGCTGCCGAAGGTGATCGCGCCGGTCGGGCAGGTCTTCACGCAGGCCGGTTCCTGACCCACCGCCACGCGGTCCGAACACAGCGTGCACTTGTAGGCCTTGTGGTCCTTCTTGGAAATGCGCGGCACGTCGAACGGGCAACCGGTCACGCAGTAACCGCAACCGATGCAGTTCTCTTCGTGGAAGTCGACGATGCCGTTGGCGTACTGGATGATCGCGCCGGGCGATGGGCAGGCCTTCAGGCAGCCCGGGTCGCTGCAGTGCATGCAGCCTTCCTTGCGGATCAGCCACTCCAGCTTGCCCTTCTCGTCCTCGTACTCGCGGAACTTCATCACCGTCCACGACTGGTCGCTGAGGTCCGGCGGGTTGTCATAGCTGCCAACGCAGCTGCCCACTTCGTCGCGCAGGTCGTTCCACTCCATGCACGCGACCTGGCAGGCCTTGCAGCCGATGCACTTGCTCACGTCGATCAGCTTGGCGACCTGTCCGGTATGCGCGCCGCGTGCTTCCGGTGAAGGCGTGGTGGTGGCCGAGCGGCGGATGATGTCCAGCGATTGCAGTGACATGGCATGTCTCCTACACCTTCTCGACCTTGACCAGGATGCACTTCGATTCGGGCGTCTGCGAGTTGCCGTCACCGATGGCGTTGGTCAGCGTATTGGCGATGTAGCCGGGTTTGGCCGCACCGAGGAAACCCCAGTGGATCGGTATGCCCACCTGGTGCACGGTCTTTCCATCGATCTGCAGGGCCTTGATGCGCTTGGTCACCATCGCAACGGCTTCGATATGGCCGCGCTTGGAACTCACGCGCACGCGGCTGCCGTTGTTGATGCCCAGCTCGTCGGCCAGTGCAGCACCGATTTCGACGAACTGTTCGGGCTGGATGATGGCGTTGAGCTTGCCGTGCTTGGTCCAGAAGTGGAAATGCTCGGTCAGGCGGTAGGTGGTGGCCACATGCGGGAACTCGTCTGGCGAACCGATCTGGGCACGGTCACTGGCGAACACGCGTGCGGCCGGGTTGTTCAGCGTCTGTGCCTGGCCGGGGCTGAGCGGGTTGCTGCGCAGCGGAGTATCGAAGGGCTCGTAGTGCTCCGGGAACGGTCCCTCGGCCATGCCGGCCTTGGCGAAGAAGCGGGCGATGCCTTCGGGGTTCATGATGAAAGGACCCATGCCACCGGCTGGATCTTCGTCGGCCTTGAAGTCCGGCACGTCCACGCTGCCCCAGTTCTTCCCGTTCCAGGCCAGCAGCGTGCGGCGCGGATCGAAGGGTTGGCCGGCCACGTCGCACGAGGCGCGGTTGTACATCACGCGGCGGTTGGCTGGCCACGCCCAGGCCCAGCCCAGCGTGTTGCCGATGCCGGTCGGGTCGCTGTTGTCACGCCGCGCCATCATGTTGCCGGTCGGGCCCCAGGCACCGATGTAGATCCAGCAGCCGGAGGACGTACTGCCGTCGTCGCGCAGGTCGCCGAACGCGGCCAGCTGCTCGCCGGCCTTGCGCACCAGTTTGGTCGGGTCCTTCGCATCGAACACGTCGGCCAGCGCCTTGCCGTTGTATTCCATCGCCAGTTCTTCCGGCGTCGGCAGTTCCGGGTTGGAATACTTCCAGGCCAGATCACGCACCGGCTCCCACCACGCACCGCCGTCCTTCTCGTACATCGCTTTGATGCGATGGAACAGCTCGGACATGATCTCGATGTCGCTGCGCGCTTCGCCCGGCGGATTGGCACCCTTCCAGTGCCACTGCAGCCAGCGCGAGGAGTTCACCACCGCGCCGTTCTCCTCGGCGAAGGAAGTGGTCGGCAGGCGGAACACCTCGGTCTGAATGGCGCTGGGATCGACATCGTTCAACGCGCCGTGGTTCTGCCAGAAGGCGATGGTCTCGGTTTCCAGTGGGTCCATGCTGACCATGAACTTCAGCTTGGAGAACGCACTGATCAGCTTGCCCTTGTTCGGTGCCGAGGCCAGCGGGTTGAAACCCTGGCAGATGTAGCCGTGGATCTTGCCCTCGTTCATCAGCTCGTACGCCTGCAGCATGTCGTACGGCTTGTCCAGCTTGGGAAGGTGGTCGAAGCACCAGTTGTTGTCGGCGGTGGCAGCATCGCCCCACCACGACTTCATCAGGCTGACGTGGAACTTCGGGTAGTTCTGCCAGAACGACATCTGGTTGGCGCGCAGGGGCTTCTGCGTGCGCTTGGCGATGTAGGCGTCGTAGTCCTGCTCGTCCTGTTTTGGCAGCGTCAGGTAGCCGGGCAGCAGATCGGACATCAGGCCGATGTCGGTCAGGCCCTGGATGTTGGAATGCCCGCGCAGCGCGTTCATGCCACCACCGGCCACGCCGATGTTGCCCAGCAGCAGCTGCACCATGGTGCCGGCACGCACGTTCTGCGCGCCGATCGAGTGCTGCGTCCAGCCCAGCGCGTACAGGATGGTCATCGCCTTGTCCTTGCCGGCGGTGGACGCGATCATCTCCCAGACCTGGCGGATGCTGTCGGCGGGCGTGCCGCAGATGCGTTCAACCATCTCCACGGTGTAGCGCGCGTAGTGCTGCTTGAGCAGGGTGTAGACGCAGCGCGGGTCCTTCAGCGTCGGGTCGCTGCGCACGAAGCCATCGTCACCGTACGCATAGTCCCAGCTGGAGCGGTCGTAGCTGCGCTTCTCTTCGTTGTAGCCCGAATACAGGCCGTCCTTGAAGGCGAATTCGTCCTTCACCAGGAACGACATGTCGGTGTAGTTCAGCACGTACTCGTGCTGGATGCGGTCCTCGGTCAACAGGTAGTTGATCAGGCCGCCCAGGAACACGATGTCGGTGCCGGTGCGGATCGGCGCGTACACGTCGGCCACCGCGGCCGAGCGGTTGAAACGCGGATCGACCACGATCAGCCGGGCCTTGTTGTGTGCCTTGGCCTCGGTCACCCATTTGAACCCGCACGGATGCGCCTCGGCGGCATTGCCACCCATGATCAGGATCAGGTCGGCATTCTTGATGTCGACCCAGTGATTCGTCATCGCACCACGGCCTAGCGTCGGGGCAAGACCTGCCACCGTCGGGCCGTGTCAGACACGTGCCTGGTTGTCGAATGCCAACATGCCAAGGGAGCGCACGACCTTGTGGGTCAGCACCGCGGTTTCATTACTGGTGGCCGAGGCCGCCAGCATGCCGGTGGTCAGCCAGCGGTTGACCGTCTGCCCGGCCTCGTTCTTCTGCACGAAGTTGGCATCGCGGTCTTCCTTCATCAGCCGTGCGATGCGGTCCAGCGCATCGTCCCAGCTCAGCCGCTTCCACTCGTTCGAGCCCGGCGCGCGGTACTCGGGGTAGAGCAGGCGCGACGTGCTGTGGATGATGTCGGCCAGACCGGCGCCCTTCGGGCACAGCGTGCCGCGGTTGACCGGATGGTCCGGGTCGCCTTCGATATGGAAGATGCTCGGCTCGGCATTCTTGGCGCCATCGCCGAGGCTGTACATCAGGATGCCGCAGGCCACCGAACAGTAGGTACAGGTGTTGCGGGTCTCGGTCGCGCGGGTCAGCTTGTACTGCCTGACCTCCGCGAGCGCGATGCCGGGCGCGAAGCCCATCAGTGCCAGACTGGAGCCGACCAGGGTTGTCCCGGTCACTTTCAGGAACTGGCGGCGGCTCATCGATGGCATGCCGTTCTCCTGGGATGGCGGGGAGGCGCAGGCCTCCGGGCTGTCGTTGGGTACGGCCCGGTTATAGCACAGGCCCCCGCACGCCCATGTGGCACAAGGCCCGGCGCCTGCCGGACGGGCGCGCAAAGGGGCCGCTCTGGTAAAGTTGCGTGCCCGCACCCCGGGGAAGCGTCTGCCGGGCCTGGTTCCAGGATGTTCCGCGCAGCCCCCGCCGTCCTGGCGCGATCCTCCGCGCCGGACCTGGAACACCGAGGAAAAATTTTGCGAAATCAACCCGTTGGATCCCCCGCATGAGCGCCCCGTCGAAGCCGTCGGACGCCGTTGCACGCGGCACGCTGTACATCGTTGCCGCCCCGTCCGGCGCCGGCAAGAGCAGCATCGTCAATGCCACCCTGGCGCGTGACCCTCAGATCGCCCTGTCGATCTCCTTCACCTCGCGCGCGATGCGCCCCGGTGAAGTGAACGGCCAGCACTACCACTTCGTCTCTGCGGAGAAGTTCGAGGAAATGATCGCCGCCGGCGACTTCTTCGAGCACGCCTGGGTGCATGGCGACTGGAAGGGCACCGCCCGCCAGTCGGTGGAGCCGCAGCTGGCCGCTGGCCAGGACGTGCTGCTGGAAATCGACTGGCAGGGCGCGCAGCAGGTGCGCCAGCTGGTGCCGGGCACGGTCACCGTGTTCATCCTGCCGCCGTCCAAGCAGGCCCTGCAGGACCGCATGCGCAAGCGCGGCCAGGACAGCGAGGCGGTCATCGCCCAGCGCCTGGGCGCGGCCCGTGACGAGATGCTGCACTTCAACGAGTTCGACTACGTCATCGTCAACGAGGTGTTCGACACCGCTGTGGACGAGCTGTGCGCCATCTTCACCGCCAGCCGCCTGCGCCGGGAGGCCCAGAAGGTCCGCCACGCCGGCCTGATCCAGGCCCTGTTGACCCCGGATCCGGGCGCAACTTACTGATTCCAAAAGAATCGGGTGGGGGTTGGCTTGATTTTGTCCAGCCCCTGCCAGTACACTCCGTCCCCTTTCCCTCATTCGACTGAGCGGCCGACCGGTCGCCGGGAGCCCGTATGGCCCGCATCACCGTAGAAGATTGCCTGGAAGTCGTTAACAACCGTTTCGAACTGGTCATGATGGCTTCCAAGCGTGCCCGCCAGCTCGCCAACGGCGTGCAGGCCACGCTGGACAACAGCGAGACCGAGGACAAGCCGACCGTGCTGGCGCTGCGCGAAATCGCCGCCCGCAAGATCGACAACGCGCTGATCGACGAAGTCGAGAAGGCCGAGCGTGAGCGTGCCGAGCGCGAAGCGCTGGAGTGGGCTGCCGCGGAAGTGGTCGCCGACGAAGACATGTCCAAGAACGACGATTGATCGCATCGATCAACGTAATCGTTGGATGTGCCGAACAGCCCGCCCCGTGCGGGCTGTTTCGCATTCAGGATTTGCCGTAAACGCCGCGCTGGAATAGGCTTCGGGCATGAACCCAGGCCCCACTGCCAAGGTCGCCGCAGCCCCCGCTGCCGCCGTACCCGACTACGTCCTCCAGCTTGAACGCGCCGCCCACTACCTGCCGCCGGAACAGCTGCCGCTGCTGCGCCGCGCCTGGGAAGTCGGAGCCGCCGCGCACGCCGGGCAGACGCGCAAGTCGGGCGAGCCCTATATCACCCATCCGGTGGCCGTGGCCCAGGTGCTGGCCGAGCTGGGCCTGGACGTGGAAGCGCTGATCGCCGCGATCCTGCACGACACCATCGAAGACACCCCGCTGACCCGTGAGGCGCTGGCCGCCGAGTTCGGCGAAGCCGTGGCCGAACTGGTCGACGGCGTGACCAAGCTGGACAAGCTGAAGTTCCGCGACCGCCAGGAAGCGGCCGCCGAGAGCTTCCGCAAGATGCTGCTGGCGATGTCGCGCGACCTGCGCGTGATCATGATCAAGCTGGCCGACCGCCTGCACAACATGCGCACGCTGGGCGCGCAGAGCCGTGAAGCGCGCGGCCGCATCGCCCGCGAGACGCTGGAGATCTACGCGCCCATCGCCCAGCGCCTGGGCATGAGCCTGGTCAAGAGCGAGCTGCAGAACCTCGGCTTCAAGGCGCTGTATCCGTGGCGCCACGCGATCCTGGAAAAGCACATCCGCAGCCAGCCGGTGGTACGCCGCGAAGCGCTGGCGCAGGTGGAAGTACAGCTGTCGCAGCGGCTGGCGAAGGAGGGCATCGAGCACCGCCTGGTCAGCCGCATCAAGACCCCGTGGAGCATCTACAACAAGATGCGCGACGAGAACAAATCCTTCGACCAGGTGATGGACGTGTTCGGCTTCCGCCTGGTGGTGCGCAGCGTGCCCAGCTGCTACCACGCGCTGGGTTCGGTGCATGCCACCTTCAAGCCGCTGGATGGCCGCTTCCGCGACTTCATCGCCATTCCCAAGGCCAACGGTTACCAGTCGCTGCACACCGTGCTGTTCGGGCCGTATGGCTCGCCGATCGAAGTGCAGATCCGTACCGAGGAAATGGACCTGATCGCCGAACGCGGCGTGGCCGCGCACTGGACCTACAAGTTCGGCGGCGACTCACCCAACAGTGCGCAGAGCCGTGCGCACGCCTGGATCGTCGAACTGATCGATTCGCAGCGTGCCGCCGGTTCCTCGCTGGAGTTCCTCGACAACGTCAAGGTCGACCTGTTCCCGGACGAGGTCTACCTGTTCACCCCGAAGGGCAAGATCCTGGCCCTGCCGCGCAACTCCACCGCGCTTGATTTCGCCTACGCCGTGCACACCGATGTCGGCAACATGGCCGTAGCCTCGCGCGTGGACAAGAAACTGGTGCCACTGCGTACCAAGCTGGTGTCGGGGCAGTCGGTGGAGATCATCACCGCACGCTCGGCCACGCCGAAACCGCAGTGGCTGGAATTCGTGGTCACCAGCAAGGCGCGCACCGCCATCCGCCACCAGCTCAAGCAGCTGGAGCACGAGGACGCCGTGCAGCTGGGCCACCGCATGCTCGACCGCGCGCTGGAAGCGATGGATTCGTCGCTGGAACGGCTGCCGAAGGGGCGCCTGGATGCGTTCCTGGCCGAGCATCGTTTCCCGCGCCTGGAGGCGCTGCTGGCCGAGGTCGCACTGGGCAACTGGATGCCGACCCAGGCCGCGCAGGCGCTGATGGCCTACGCCGAACTGCGTGGTGGCCCGCATTCGCGCCACCACTCGCAGGAAAAGATCCTGATCAACGGCAGCGAGCGCGGCGTGGTCACCTTCGCCGGCTGCTGCCAGCCGATTCCCGGCGACGAGATCATGGGCTACCACACCGCCGGCAAGGGCATCGTGGTGCACCGCATGGACTGCCCGAACCTGGCCGAGCTGCGCAAGTCGCCCGAGCGCTGGGTGCCGATCGGCTGGGACACCACCGTTTCCGGCGACTACGACACCTCGCTGGTGGTGGAAGTGGAGAACGGCACCGGCGTGCTGGCACAGCTGGCCGCCGCCATCGCGCAGAGCCATTCCAACATCGAGCGCGTGGATTACCTGGACCGCGACTTCAACGCCGCCGTGCTGGCGTTCAACATCCAGGTACGCGACCGCAACCACCTGGCCGAAGTGATGCGCCGCCTGCGCCGCCTGTCGGTCGTGCAGTCGGTACGCCGCCAGTAGAGCCACGCCATGCGTGGATGATGTTCCGCGCACACAACGCACGGGGTCGGATCCGTTTCCCGCCGGGAAACGGATCCGACCCCAGCCGATGCCGCGCCCACCCGGTACAATCACCGCTCTGTTTTCCCCCCAAGCACCGGAGCGACCCATGTCCCGCCAGATCATCAACACCGAAAAGGCCCCCGCCGCCATCGGCCCGTACTCGCAGGCCGTGCGCGCCGGCAACACCGTGTACTTCTCCGGCCAGATCCCGCTTGACCCGGCCACCGGCGACATCGTCGGCGCTGGCGACGTTGAAGCGCAGGCCCGCCGCGCCTTCGACAACCTCAAGGCCGTGGCCGAAGCCGCTGGCGGCTCGCTGGACAAGGTCGTGCGCCTGGGCCTGTACCTGACTGATCTGGGCGAGTTCGCCAAGGTCAACGCGGTCATGCAGGACTACTTCCAGGCCCCGTACCCGGCCCGTTCCACCATCGAAGTCTCCGGCCTGCCGAAGGGCGCCAACTTCGAGGTCGACGCGGTGATGGTCATCGACTGACCGCCACGTGGCACGCAAGGCGGCGGTCACCCCGGTCCTGTCACCGTCCGGCGAAGCATCCCTGGCGATGCTCGCGGGCGTGGGTCCGGCCGTGGCCGCCAAACTGCAGGCGCGTGGCCTGGCCACCCTGCAGGATCTCTGGCTTCACCTGCCGCTGCGCTATGAAGACCGGACCCGGCTGACCCGCATCGAAGACCTGCGCAATGGCGTACCGGCGCAGGTGGAAGGGCGGGTGGTCGCGGTCGAGCGCGGCATGCGCTACCGGCCGATGCTGAAAGTGGCGGTGGAGGACGAAGGGCAGGGCACCCTGGTGCTGCGCTTCTTCCATTTCCGCCAGCAGCAGGTCGGCCAGTTCGCGGTCGGCAACCGGCTGCGCTGCTTCGGCACGCCCAAGCCGGGCCACCTCGGCCTGGAAATCGTCCACCCCAGCTACCAGGTGCTGGGCCGCAACGACGATCCCGAACTCGGCGACCGCCTCGACCCGGTGTATCCCACCGTGGAAGGCGTTGGCCCGATGACCATGCGCAAGCTGATCGGCCAGGCGCTGGACCGTCTGCCCGAGGAGAGCACGCTGGAACTGCTGCCCACGGGCTGGCTTGATGGCCTGGGCCTGCCTTCGCTGCGCAGTGCGCTGCTGACCGTGCACCAGCCGCCACCGGATGCCGATCTGGCCGCGCTGGCCGCGGGTACGCATCCGGCGCAGCGGCGCCTGGCGATGGAAGAACTGCTGGCCCACCACCTCAGCCTGCGCCGCCAGCGCATCGCCTTGCAGGCACACCATGCGCCGCCGTTGGCCGGTCCCGGCAAGCTGGCCAAGGCGCTGCTGAAGCAGCTGCCGTTCGCGCTGACGGGTGCACAGGCGCGCGTGTTCAAGCAGATCCGCGAGGACCTCGCGCGGCCGAGCCCGATGCTGCGGCTGGTGCAGGGCGATGTCGGCTCCGGCAAGACCGTGGTCGCAGCGCTGGCGGCGATGCTGGCGGTGGAGCAGGGCAAACAGGTTGCGCTGGCAGCACCGACTGAGCTGCTGGCCGAACAACATCTCAACAACCTGCGCGGCTGGCTGGAACCGCTCGGCGTGCGTATCGCCTGGCTGGCCGGCAAGGTCACCGGCAAGGCGCGCGCCAAGGTGATGGAGCAGGTCGCCAACGGTGAAGCGCAGGTGGTGGTCGGTACCCATGCACTGATGCAGGAGGCGGTGGTATTCCAGGATCTGGCTCTGGCTATCGTCGACGAACAGCACCGCTTCGGCGTGCACCAGCGGCTGGCCCTGCGCGACAAGGGCGCGGGCGGCAACAGCGTGCCGCACCAGCTGGTGATGACCGCAACACCGATTCCGCGCACGCTGGCGATGTCCGAATACGCCGACCTGGATGTCTCGGCCATCGACGAACTGCCGCCGGGCCGCACCCCGGTGCAGACCGTCGCACTCAACAACGACCGTCGCCCGGAGCTGATCGAGCGCATCGCGCTGGCCTGCCAGGAAGGGCGGCAGGTGTACTGGGTGTGCACGCTCATCGAGGAAAGCGAAGAGCTGGATGCAACGCCCGCGCAGGCCACCTACGAATCGCTGCAGGCGCTGCTGCCCGGCGTACGCGTGGGGCTGGTGCATGGCCGCCTGAAAGCCGCCGAGAAGCTGGCGACGATGGTCGCGTTCAAGGCCGGCGACATCGATCTGCTGGTGGCGACCACCGTCATCGAAGTGGGCGTGGACGTACCGAATGCCTCGCTGATGGTGATCGAGAATGCCGAGCGCCTTGGCCTGGCCCAGCTGCACCAGCTGCGCGGCCGCGTCGGCCGTGGTTCGGCGGTATCGCGCTGCGTGCTGCTGTACCAGGCCCCGCTCTCGCAGATGGCACGCGAGCGCCTGCAGACCATGCGCGAAACCAACGATGGTTTCGTCATTGCCGAAAAGGATCTGGAACTGCGCGGCCCCGGCGAACTGCTGGGTACGCGGCAGACCGGCGTGGCCGGCTTCCGCATCGCCGACCTGGCCCGCGACGCCGGCCTGCTACCCGGCGTGCACGACCTGGCCGAGCGCCTGCTGGACCAGCAACCCGCGCTGGCCGACCGCGTGGTGCAACGCTGGATCGGCACCGCCGTGCGTTACGCCTCGGCCTGATCCCTGTAGAGCCGAGCCCATGCTCGGCTGCCGTTCGCGCTGCGCGCGGGAGTCGAGCATGGCTCGACTCTACAGACATCGCTTTCGATCATTTCCATGTTCATCCACGCATTGCGTGGATGTGTCGACCAAGGTCGACACCTACCAACAGCGGTAGCGATCTGTCGAAGGCGGGGTGGGCCCGGTTGCGGGGGTGTCCGCGGCATGGATGCCGCGGCCAAGCCCCCATGGATGGGTTTACGGCGCCCCCCGCCACCGGACCCACCCCGCCAACCCCAGGAAACCAGCTTTTGCGGTTGCTCTGGCCTCTGCCGTTGATTCGGCAGGTGCAGGGCGCAGCCCTGCCGAACCCCAACACCCCATACTTGCAACGGTCATCATCCCGGTCCACACTTCGTTGCCGATCTGAAGACGGCAACGATGACCCACAAGATCCCGCTGTTGATCGACACCGACCCCGGTGTGGACGACGCCCTGGCCCTGCTGATGGCCTTCGCCGATGAACGGCACGACGTGGTCGCCCTGACCATCGCCGCCGGCAATGTCGGCCTCGAATACACCGTCCGCAACGCCCTCAAGCTCTGCGACATCGTCGGCCGCACCGACGTGCCGGTGTTTGCCGGCAGCCCGGATCCGCTGCTGCATCCCTCCGTCGACGCTGCCCACGTGCATGGCCGTGACGGCTACGGCGACGTGGACCTGCCGCCGCCCAGCCGCCAGGCCGAAGCCGAGCACGCCGCGCTGGCCATCCTGCGCCTGTCGCACGAGCACGCCGGCGAACTGATGCTGGTGATGCTCGGCCCGCTGACCAACCTGGCGTTGGCGCTGAAGCTGGACCCAACCCTGCCACAGCGCATCAAGCGCATCGTGGTGATGGGCGGCGCGGTCACCTGCCACGGCAACATCACCCCGGCGGCCGAATTCAACATCGCCTTCGATCCGGAAGCGGCGCACGTGGTGTTCACCTCGTTCAAGCACCTGCTGGTGTCGGACTGGGAGGCTACCGTCGCCCATGGCCTGCCGCTGCAGGACGCCGAGAAGTGGCTGCAGGCGGATTCCGATCGCGCCCGTTTCTACGAGCTGATCTCGCGCAAGACCCGTGGCCTGTCCGAAGACAGCAAGGGCGGCCGCTGGTACACCGCCGATGCGGTGGCCATGGCCTGGGCGCTGAACCCGGAAGGGCAGCTGCAGGTCGAATCGCGTCCACTGAACGTGGAACTGAACGGCACGTTCAGCCGCGGTGCCACCATCGTCGACTGGAACCGCCAGACCGGCCAGCCGGACAACTGCGATCTGCTGATGGCCTACGACCAGCAGCGTTTCGAGGCCCTGGTGCGCCAGGCCCTGGGCGCGGACTGAGGTCAATTGACCGGCACCGGTTGCCCCGGGCGGCAACCGGTGCTTATAATGCCGCTCTTGACCACCAGCCCATTTACGGTGTGAGCCCATGAAGGCCGATATCCATCCGAACTACCGCGACGTCGTCTTCCATGACGTCACCTCCGATTTCAAGATTCTGACCCGCTCGACCATGGCGACGAAGGAAACCATCCAGTGGGAAGACGGCAACGAATACCCGCTGGTCAAGGTTGAAATTTCCTCGGCTTCGCACCCGTTCTACACGGGCAAGCACAAGGTCATCGACACCTCGGGCCGTATCGACAAGTTCCAGAAGCGCTACGCGCGCTGATCTGTCGATCCAGCTTCGAACCGACGGCCGCGCTCTGCGCGGCCGTTTGTTTTTCCCCAACGCCAACCCAACGGGCGTTTGGATGGACGGAACACTGCGTTCGTGTGACAACGCTTTTGCCGATCCGGGCCGCTCAACGGCCGGCGTCTGGCCGCCTGTCGTATACGACTTCTGTCTAGCGCCGGGCAAATGCTGCTGTGCGATAATGACCTGATCCCCGGCACAGGCCGAGGACGTCATTCACGTGCCTGACCAATGCGCTTGGGCAGGCGCCTTCCCATGAAGGAGCGCACACAGTGTCCGATCTTGATCAGGTCACGCTCAACGCCGGCGATAAGTCGGTCGTTCTGCCCGTCATCAAACCCACCCTTGGCAACGACTGCGTCGACATCGCGAAGCTGACCAAGGAAACGGGGTATTTCACCTACGATTCCGGCTTCACCGCGACGGCCAGCTGCAAGTCCGCCATCACCTACATCGATGGCGACAAGGGCGTGCTGCTGTACCGCGGCTACCCGATCGAACAGCTGTCGGAAAAGTCGAGCTACGTCGAAGTGGCCTACCTGCTGATCAACGGCGAGCGCCCGAGCGCCGAGCAGCTGAAGGCCTTCACCGATGAGCTGGCTGCCGAAGCCAACGTCGACGATTCGATCAACACCCTGATCGGCAGCTTCGCCAAGGATGCCCATCCGATGGCGATCCTGACCGCCGCCATCGCGCAGCTGTCGGGCATCTATCACGCCTCGCTGGACCTGTCCGACGCCGAACAGCGCCGCCAGGCTGCCGTGCGCCTGATCGCCAAGGTGCCGACCCTGTCGGCGCTGATCTACCGCCACGGCAAAGGCCTGCCGGCCAACAAGCCGGACACCTCGCTGGACTATGTCAGCCGCTTCCTGAAGCAGACCTTCGAGTCGGCTGACGGCCAGTACGACCTGAACCCGGACGTGGTCAAGGCGCTGGACCTGCTGTTCATCCTGCACGCCGACCACGAGCAGAACGCCTCGACCTCGACCGTCCGTTTGGCCGGTTCGTCGGGCGCCAATCCGTTCGCCTGTATCGCCGCCGGCATCGCCTGCCTGTGGGGTCCGTCGCACGGCGGCGCCAACGAAGAGGCGCTGACGATGCTCAAGGAAATCGGCACCCCGGACAAGATCCCGGAGTTCATTCAGGGCGTGAAGGACCGCAAGTACAAGCTGATGGGCTTCGGCCACCGCGTGTACAAGAACTACGATCCGCGCGCCAAGGTCATGCAACAGTCGGCCTATGAAGTGCTGGCCGCCACGGGCCGCGAGAACGACCCGCTGTTCCTGGTCGCCAAAGAACTGGAGAAGGTCGCCCTGTCGGACGAATACTTCACCTCGCGCAAGCTGTTCCCGAACGTCGACTTCTATTCGGGCATCACCCTGTCCGCGATGGGCTTCCCGACCACCATGTTCACCGTCCTGTTCGCCCTGGCGCGCACCGTGGGCTGGATCTCGCAGTGGCAGGAAATGATGGCCGATCCGTCGCAGAAGATCGGTCGCCCGCGTCAGCTCTACACCGGCCCGACCCAGCGCGATTATGTGCCGATCGAACAGCGCGGCTGAGAAGAAGGCTAGAATGCAGAACGCCGGGGAGACATCCCCGGCGTTTTTTTTGTCGTCAGACCAGCTTCAGATCCGCGAAACGCGCCGCCAGGTCATCCAGATCGCGGTGCATATGGGCCACGCCGATCGCAGCAGCGCCCAGAGCGACATCGTCCCCTTCGACGGCCATGGACAAGGCCAGGCTTTGGTCGATCGCGCCCATGGGCTGGGCGGCTTTGCCGTGAGACAGAGCCTTGAGTTGCTCCACCGCCCGCTCCGCGTCCTGCGACCAGGGATCGAGCCGGGCGCCTGCACCCTCGGCCTGGAAACCGCGCCCCAGTATGACGATGTCGCTGCGCACGCGCCAGAAGGCGCGCACGAGCGCAGCCCGGTCGGCGGTCTCACGCTGCGGGCCGGGTAGATCGATGACGTTCTTGGCGGCCTGACCCAACGCATCCAGCCGCCGCTTCAGATCGGCATGACGGCGCGAGATCTCGGATGCGTCCTCCGGGGCGGCCTTGGAGATCAAAGCCAGCAGCGCCGCCGCCTCGCCCGCCGCCTCGCGCGCCTGAAGCTTGAAGGATTGCCTGGCATGGCGCGGAAACAGGGCCAGGATCGCCAGAACGCCGACGCCGCTGCCGACCAGGATTTCCATCACCCGATCCAGCGCGAGGGACGCCGGTCCTTCCGCGCCCGTCCCGCCGGCGATGACGATGGTCGCCGTCACGGGTGCGACCTTCAGCCAAGGTCGCCCGGCTGCCAAGAAAGCCAGCAGGCCCGCCGAGACGGCGATGCTCAGCGCCATGCTTTCCAGACCCGGCGGACGAAGGAAGGCGAAGACCGCCCCCGCCAGCGCTCCGGTCGCCGTGCCGATGGCTCGGTCGCGCGCCACGGTCAGGACGCCGCCGCCCACACTCGCCTGAATGACGACGATGGCGGAAATCACGCTCCAATATGGGTGCGGCAGGTTCAGCCAGGTCGCCAGATAGAGCGCGGCCATCGCGCCCACCGCCATCTGAAGCGCGGCGCGGACCTCGGCCGCACGTCGCGGACTGAGCGCCCGCGCCATCGTCAGTTCCCCGACTTGGCGGCGATGACCCTGAGCACGGCGTCGGCAGCCAGTTCGGACGGGTCCGGACCTCCGCGCCCCATCAGATCCAAGGCCGCCGTCTGACGACGCGCCTGTTCGGCCGCCAGGGCCGGGTCGGCCAGCAGCCGCCCGACCGCCGCCGTCAAAATGGCCGGGGTCGCCTCGTGCTGAATGAATTCGGGTGCGATCCGGTCGTCAGCCGCGACATTGAACAGTGTGATGTGTTTGGCGGTCACGAACCGCTTCATCAGCTGATAGCTCAGCCCATCGATCTTGTAGGCGATGACCATCGGCGCGCCCGCCAGCGCGAGCTCGGTCGATACGGTACCGCTGGTGGCTAGGGCGACGGTCGCGGCGCGCATGGCGTCATATTTTTCGGCTTCGTCGACCAAGTGGACGCGGAATGGCCAGGCGGCGACACGGGCCGCAACATCGTGTGCGACCATCCCTGCGGCGACCACGGCGACCTCTAGGCCGGGATTCGTAGTCTTCAGTTTTCTGACCGTCGCCTCATAAACGGGAGCCATTCGGGTGATCTCACTGGGCCGGCTGCCGGGCAGCACCAAGAGAAGCTGCGCATCGGCAGCGATCCCACGACGTACGCGGAACGCTGCGCCGTCCGCACCATCGACGTTTACGTGAAGCGCCGACGACCCGACCACGGTCGTCGGCAGGCCCTCGCTCTCGAACCAGGGCGCATCAAAGCCATAAAGGGCCAGCAGGTGATCGACGGCGCCTGCCAAGGTCTTGGCCCGGCCCGGCCGTGAGGCCCAGACCTGAGGCCCGACGTATTTGATCAGCGGCAGGTCCGGGCGCGCGGCCCGGATCGCCTTGGCCACACGGATGGTGAAGCCCCAACTGTCGATCAGAACCACGGCGTCGGGCTTTTCCCGCGCGGCCAGCGCCGCCGTCTGCTCGACGCGCCGCTTGACCTTGCCATAGGCGCGCAAACCCTCGATCCAGCCCAGGATCGACAGTTCAGCGATATCAAACGGGCTGACCACGCCTTCGGCCGCCATCCTGGGCCCGCCGACGCCGACAAAGGCCACATCGCCCCCCAACCGCACCTTCAACGCCCTGGCCAGACCGGCGCCCAACGCATCGCCCGAAGCCTCAGCCGCCACCAGCATGATCTTCAGCGGACGGCTCACCGATCCACGCCCCAGACGAACAGGCCCAGACGGTTGGCCGTCTCAACGATGGCCGCGCGATCGATCAGGATCAACCGTCCCGCCACGCCGCCGATGCCCGCAAGACCCGCCGCCGCCGCCATTCTGACCGTGCGCGGCCCGATCACGGGCATATCGACGCGCAGATCCTGAATGGGCTTGGGCGCCTTGCCGAGCGCGCCCCTGGGACTATCGACCGCCCCACGCAAGTTGGCGGGCAGGTCAGCGACGCGGGTCAGCATCGCGTCCGTGCCTTCTTGCGCCTCGACCGCGAGGACCAGGCCGTCACAGACCACGGCGCCCTGACCGATATCCAGTTCACCTGATTTTTCGGCGACATGCAGCGCCTTCTTCAGATCGTCCAGCTGCTCCTCGGTCGGCGAGACGGCGCCCAGCGCGCCAGCGCCAAGCGTGTCGCCGCCCAGAATGTCGTCGGCGCCCTCGACGGCGAAGCCTTCGGCCTCGAACACCGACAGGATCTTGCGCAGCAGGGCGTCATCGCCCTTGGAGGCGGCGGCGACGATGCCCGGCAAGAGGGTCGCCCCTTTGAAGTCAGGCTTGAGCGTCTTGAAATCCGGCCGATTGACGATGCCCGCCAGACAGACGGTCGTGCAGCGCTCGGCCTTCAACGTCTTCAGGATCGCGCCGATCTGCGCCATGCCGAATTCAGCGCCCGGCCAGCGCGCCAGATGCTCATCCGCGAACCCCGCCAGACGGATCAAGAAAACCGGTCGCCCGAGCGCATCGCAACGCGCCGCGACGGCCGCCGGCAGATCGCCGCCGCCTGCGATCAGACCCAGCTTTCCAGCCGCGCTCATTCCGCGTTGGGCAGGCACAGCGGACGCCGCCCGCCGTCGCGGATGAAGGCGATGATCTCCATGATCTCCGGCAGGTCGGCATAGCGTCCCTCCACGCCATCGATCCGACCGGCGAACTCGCCCTCGCCTTCAAACAGATCACGATAGGCCGCCAAGAGACGTCGCACCTGATCCTTGCCGTAGCCCTTGCGCTTCAACCCGATCAGATTCAGCCCACGCAGCCGCGCGTGATTGCCCCAGGCCGAGCCATAGGGGATGACGTCGCGTGTCACCGCCGCCAGACCGCCGATGATCGCGCCCTGCCCGACGCGGCCGTTCTGGTGCACTGCGCACAGTCCGCCCAGAAACACCTTGTCACCGACCTGAGCATGACCACCCAAGGTCGCGTTGTTTGCCATGACCACATTGTCGCCGACGACGCAGTCGTGACCGACGTGGGCGCCGGTCATGAACAGGTTGTTCGAACCCACGACCGTGACGCCCGTCCCCTGCGGCGTGCCCCGATTGAAGGTGCAGTGCTCGCGGATCAGGTTGTTCTCGCCGATCTTCAGCCGGACCGTCTCGCCCTTGTAGCCATTGTGCTGCGGGTCGCCGCCAATGACGGCGAAGGGATGGATGACCGTCCCGGCCCCGACCGTCGTGTCCTGCTGGACCACGACATGGCTGACCAGACGCACATTGTCGCCCAGCACAACATTCGGCCCGACCGTGCACCAGGGGCCGACCTCGACCCCCTCGCCCAGGGTCGCACTCGCGTCGATCAGAGCCGTGGGATGAACGGTCATCAGGCCGCCGGCCCAGGCGCTGGAGCAGGCACAGTCACGACCATCGCCATGAACTCGGCTTCGGCCGCCAGCTTGCCGTCGATGAAGGTCTCGCCCCGGAACTTGTAGGCGTCGCCCCGCGCGCGGATCACCCTGACCTCCATGCGCAGTTGGTCGCCGGGCCGCGCGGGCTTTCTGAAGCGAACCCCGTCGATCGACATGAACATGATGACCTTGTCGGCCACGGCGACATCCAGCGTCTTGGACATCAGCAGGGCGCCGGTCTGGGCCATGGCCTCGACGATCAGCACGCCGGGCATGACGGGATCGATCGGGAAGTGACCGGGGAAGAAGGGCTCGTTGTGAGTGACGTTCTTGATGCCGACGATCGACGTCGCGGGCACGAAGTCTTCGGCCTTGTCCACCAGCAGGAAGGGATAACGGTGCGGCAGCCGCCGCATCACCTCGGCGTAATCGATCTTGCCTTCGACGGCAGTCGTGTCGCTCATCCCTATGATTCCTTCGGAGCCTTCTTCGATGAGGCCTGTTTGGCGAGCCAGACCGTCTCGCGCAAGAACTGTCGGATCGGACGCGCCGGATAACCCGACCAGGTCTCGCCGGCGGGAACATCAGCCAGCACGCCGGCACCGGCCGCGACGCGCGCGCCCTCGCCGATCGTGATGTGGTCGCCGATCCCCGCCTTGCCGCCGAAGATGACATTGTCGCCCACGGTCACAGAGCCTGAGATGCCGGTATTGGCGACCAGCAGACAGTTGCGACCGATGACGCAGTTGTGGCCGACCATAACCAGATTATCGATCTTGGTGTTCTCGCCGATGACCGTGTCGTCATAGGCGCCGCGGTCGATGCAGGAGTTGGCGCCCACCGTCACCCCGTCCTGAAGGATGACGCGGCCCAGTTGGGGAATGTCCATGACCCCCGCCGCCGTGCCCGTGGCGCCGAAGCCCGCTTCGCCGATCCGGGCGCCGGCATACAGCTTCACCCGGTCGCCGATCAGGGCGAAAGCCACGCTGACGTTGGCCCCGATCACGCAATCACGGCCGATCTGCACGCCGGGCGCGATGACGCTGTTAGCGCCGATGCGAGACCCGCGACCGATGCGGACGCCCTGCCCCAGGATCGCGCCGGGTTCGACCACGACGCTGTCGTCCTCGGCCGCCTCGTCGCGGCTGATCGCCTTGTCCAGAAGGATAGGCCGATGCAGCGCCAGCGACGCCTTGGCCCAGGCGGCTTGAGGCGTGCGCGAGACGATGACGGCGGCGGACGACGGCGCGGCGTCCTTGGCCTCAGCCGGAACGATAACGCAGCCGGCCTGGGTCTTAGCCAGCGCAGCGGCGAACTTGCGATCACCCAAAAACGCGATCGCGCCCCCGTCCGCAGAGGACAAGGGCGCGACGGAGGCGATCATGCGATCCCCGCCCCGCTCGACCTCGCCGCCGATCTGCGCCGCCAGATCGGCGACGCTGAGGGGCGACAGGGTTTCGAAAAAGCGAGGATCGGGCATCGACGACTTAGTTGGCGGCGGCCGGTTGAGCCTGCGTTTGAGCCGGCACGGCCATACGGTTGAAGCTCAAGGTCGGCAGGGCCGTGTTCAGGCGCTGGATCGCGAGATCGGTCACGTCCATGGCCGGGTTCATCATGAAGACGCTCTCGCGGTCCAGCAGCAGGCCGCAGCCCTTTTCCTGATACAGGGCGGTCAGGATCGGCGAGACGGCCTCGGTGATGGCCTGACGTTGCATGCCCAGGGTGTAGCGCAGCTCGTTTTCACGGGTGGCTTCCAGCTGTTGCGCCTCTTGCGCGCGCTGCTGCAGGGCCTGACGGCGCTGTTGCAGTTGGTCGGCCGGCAGGCTGGCGCCCGCCGACTGCAGCTGCTGGGCTTCGGTTTGGATCTGGGTTGCATACGGTTGCAGCTCGCCCTGAACTTCTTGGGCCAGCTGTTGCATGCGGGCTTCGACGGCCTGTCCGGCCGACGACTGGGCCAGCAGACGTGCGTTGTAATAGACGCAGACGCCGGGGATGACCGGGCCGGGATTGGCGGGCGCGCCGGCCTGCTGCGCCGAGGCGGCGGTGGCGATGAGCGAAGCAGCGGCGGTCGCCGCGATGATCAGAGCTTTCATGGTGTTTCCTCGTGCGGTCGAAAAAGCCGCGATTAGAACTGGGTGGAGGTCGAGAAGCGGAAGGATTCCGTCTTGTCGTAGTCTTCCTTGGACAGAACCTTGGAGATGTCGAAGCGGATCGGACCCATCGGCGACTTCCAGTGGATGCTGACGCCAGCCGACGCGCGCAGCGACAGCTCGTCGGCGATATTGGTGTTCACTGTTCCGGTGGACGTCAGCTTGTAGCGGTCATCCAGGACGCCGAGCGTACCGACATCGGCGAACAGCGAGGTCTTGATGCCGTATTGCTCAGGCAGGTAGTTCGGCAGGGTCAACTCGACCGTGCCGATGGCGTAGAAGTTGCCGCCCAGGGCGTCGGTCGTATTCAGATCGCGCGGCCCCATACCGGCCGTCTCGAAGCCACGGAAGCTGTTGCCGCCCTTGAAGAAGCGGTCGTTGATGCGGATCGGATCGCCGTTCCAGCCGCTGACGTAGCCGGTCGAGCCCTGAACGCTGACGATCCAGTTCGGCGTAAAGCCATAGTACCAGCTCGCATCGGCCTCGGTCTTCACATAGTTCACGTCGCCGCCCAGACCCGCGAGGTCCTGACGCAGCGACCCTGCCCAGCCGCGCGTCGGACGGATCGGATCGTTGGTGTAGTTGACCTGAAGCGTGTAGCCCGCCGACGAGTTGATGAAGCTGCCGATCTGATCGCAAAGCGCCGAAGATCCCTGCCCCACACCCGAGCAGAAGCCCGTCGGCACGATGATCTCGTCGGACTTCAGGAAATAGCGCGTGCTGAGCAGCATATTCCCGTTCAGCGGATAGGACAGACGCAGGCCCGCGCCGGTCGAGCGATAGTCGTACGATGAATATTGGCTCAGGTCGTAGCGCGAGTGGAACAGGTCGAAGCCGGCGCGCAGATCACGTCCCAGGAACTTCGGCTCGGTGAAGCGGAAGTCGACCTGCTGGCGCAGCGAACCCCACTCCAGACGGGCGACCACGTTCTGGCCGCGCCCGCGGAAGTTCCGCTCCGAGATGCCCAGGTTGACGGTGAAGGAGTCGACGGAGCTGAAGCCCGCGCCGACGGACAGTTCGCCGGTCGGCTGTTCCTGTACGTTGACGTTGATGACAGAGCGATCCGGCGCGCTGCCGCGCGTCTCCTCGACCGTCACATCCTTGAAGAAGCCCAGTGCGCGCAGGTTATTGCGCGAGCGCTCCATCAGGGCGCGGTTGAAGGCGTCGCCCTCGGTCAGCAGCAGTTCACGGCGAATGACCGGGTCGATCGTGCGGGTGTTGCCGACCACATTGATGCGATCGATATAGACGCGCTGGCCCTCGGACACATTGAAGGTCACATCGACCGTGTCGGTCTCGGGATTAGCCTTGTAGGTCGGATTGATCTCGACGAAGGCATAGCCGGCCGAACCGGCCGCGAACGTCAGGGCGTCGACGGCCTGCTCGATCTTGTCGCTTTCGTACAGCTGGCCTTCCCGGATCGGCACCAGAGCCTTTAGGAAGTCGGCGTTAAGCCGGTCGTTCTGGGTGACGACCTTGATCTCACCGAAGTTGTACTTGTCGCCTTCGTTCAGCGTCAGGGTCAGCTGGAACGCCTGATCATCAGGCTGCAGTTCGGCGACCGAGGACACCACGCGGAAGTCGTAATAGCCGCGGTTGGTGTAGAACTTCCGCAGCTGCTCCTGATCGTATTCCAGGCGGTTGGGATCGTAGTTGTCGTTGTTGGAGAAGAACTTCCACCAGGTCGACTTTTCGGTGACCATCACACCGCGCACGTCACGATCGGAAAACGCCTCGTTGCCCAGCACGTTGATGGCGCTGATCCCGGTCTGCGGACCTTCGTTGATCTCGAAGATCACATCGACGCGGTTCTGTTCCAGCTGGACAAGCTTCGGCGTCACGGTCGCAGAGATGCGGCCTTGGAGGCGATATAGCTCGACGATGGCGCCGACGTCCTCTTGGACCTTGGCGCGGGTATAGATGCCGCGCGGCGCCAGGGTCACTTCCTTGGTCAGCTTGTCCTTCGACAGCGCCTTGTTTCCCTCGAACACCACCTGGTTGATAATCGGGTTCTCGACGATCTGGACGATCAGGTCGCCGTTCTGGATGCCCAGTTGAACATCGGCGAACAGGCCCGTGCGCGACAGGGTGCGCACCGCGACGTCCAGCACCGAGGCGTCGACCGCATCACCCGGACGGATCGGCAGGTAGGACAGGACCGTCGTCTGGTCGATCCGCTGCGCGCCCTGAACAATGATGCGATTGATCGTGATCGTCTGCGGCGCAGCGATCTCGACACGCGGTTCGGCGGCGCTCGCCGGCGCCTGAGGCGTGGCGCTCTGAGCGGGGGTTTGGGCCGGCGTTCGAGCCGGCGCAGCAGGCGTCGTCGTCGGCGCCGTCTGGGCCAGCGCGGGTGCGCCCAGACCGGCGGCGACCGCCAGAGCCAGCAGGCTGGAGCGGGCGCTCAGTCGAACGGCGGCGCGAGAGGTCATGTCATTCATTCGGGAAACCGTCGGGGGCTGGCGTCGGCTCACGAGACGAGCCCGCCGAGGAATTGGAAGATATTGAGCTTCTGTAGGTCGTTCCACGTTGCGAACAACATAAATCCCGCCAAAAGCGCAAGGCCTGCACGATAGCCCATCTCCTGGAACCGCGCCGACACAGGCTGTTTCGCCACAGCCTCATAGCCGTAGAAAAGCAGGTGCCCGCCGTCGAGGACCGGAATGGGAAGCAGATTTAGAAAGCCGATTCCGATCGAAAGTATGGCGGCCAAGGTCGTCAACGTCAGGATCAGGTTGATCGCCATGGCGCCCGGCGCTGGATTGGCTTCGACCGCAGCCGTGGTCAGGGAGCCCGTCGCCTTGGCCATGCCTAGCGGACCGCTGAACTGATCACCCGACTCGCGGCCCGTCGCCAAGCGTCCGAGGTAGGTCAGGGTCGAGCCGATCACGTCGGCCGTCTGGCGCGCACCCTCCACCACGGCGTCGACAGGGCCGTAACGCACGTGGCGGATATCGCCGGCCGACGAGCCCAGCCCCAGGCCGATGCGGCCGACCTTGACCCGTCCGGCGATGGGGTCGTTTTCCTCGCGGCGTTCCGGCGTGGCGACCAGTTCGACCGGACGCCCGGCGCGCTCGACCGTGAAACGCACGGGATCGCCGGTCGAGAGCATGACGGTGCGGGTGACCGCGCTGCCGTCCTTGATGGCCTTGCCGTTCACCTCGGTGATCAGGTCGCCGACCTGGAATCCGGCGGCGGCGGCCGGCGATCCGGCCTGGACCTGAGCCACACGCGCGGGGCGCAGGGACACGCCGACGGCCATGAAGACGACGGCGAAGATGGTGATGGCCAGGATGAAGTTGGCGATGGGCCCGGCCGCGACGATCAGGGCGCGCTGCCACACCGGCTTGAAGTGGAAATAGTCACGCTCGGCGCCCGGTCCACGCTCGGCCACCACGCGCCGGCGCAACTCGTCCAGTCCGGCCCGGTCCGGCACGCTGGACGCATCCAGATCGCCCGAGAACTTCACATAGCCGCCCAGCGGCAGCCAGCCGAGACGCCACTCGATGCCGTGACGGTCGGTGCGGCTGGCCACAGCCTTGCCGAAGCCGACCGCGAACCGGTCCACCTTCACGCCAAAGGCGCGCGCGACAAGGAAGTGACCCAGTTCGTGGATGGTGACGATGAAGGTCAGCACCAGCAGGAACGAGGCGATGGAGATCAGGACCTGACCCAGGACGCCCAGCATTCGAAATTCGTCTCCCCTGGCCTACTGTCAGGCCGCATTCGCAAGGCCGGCGATGACGCTTTCGGCCATTCGACGCGTCTCGGCGTCGACCGAGAGGGCCGCGCCGCAGGCGTCTCCAGAACCGAAAGCCATCCCCGCTTTCGTCGCACGCTCAAGGGTTTCGGCGACGACTGCGGCAATATTGAGAAACGCCAGCTTGCGGTCAAGGAAGGCGAAGGCGGCGACCTCGTTGGCGGCGTTGAACACGGCCGGCGTCGCGCCGCCCGCCTTCAGGGCCTGACGCGCCAGATCGAGGGCGGGAAAGCGCGTCAGATCGGGCGCTTCGAACGTCAGCCGACCTAGCTCAGCCAGATCCAGCTTGGGCGCCGGCCACGCGATCCGGTCCGGCCAGGCCAGCGCGCAGGCGATCGGCGTGCGCATATCCGGCGGTCCCATCTGGGCCAGCGTCGAACCGTCCACATATTCCACAAGGCTGTGGATGATCGATTCGGGGTGCACCACGACGTCGATCCGATCCTGGGGCATATCGAACAGATAGGCCGCCTCGATCATCTCCAGACCCTTGTTGGCCATGGTGGCGCTGTCGACCGAAATCTTGGCGCCCATGCTCCAGTTGGGGTGGGCGACGGCCTGTTCCGGCGTGATGCCGACCATTTGTTCGCGCGGCGTCTGGCGGAACGGTCCGCCCGATGCGGTCAGGATCAGCTTGGCCACCCGCTCAGGCGCTTCGGCCGGAAACACTTGGAAGATGGCGGAGTGTTCGGAATCGACGGGGATCAAGCGCCCCCCTGCCCGCCTGACCCGTTCGATCAGGGCGGGGCCGCAGCAGACCAAACTTTCCTTGTTGGCCAGCGCCAGGGTCGCGCCCGTTCCCGCCGCCGCCCAGGCGGACTTCAGACCGGCCGCTCCCACTATGGACGCCATGATCCAGTCGACAGGTCGCGTCGCCGCCTCGACGATGGCCGCGTCGCCGGCGGCGACAGCGACGTCCGTGCCGGACAAGGCGTCGCGCAGTTCATTCAAACGCGCCGGATCGGCGGTCACGGCCAGCTTGGGCCGCCAGCGCCTGGCCTGCTCGGCCAGTTTGGCGATATTGGCGCCGCCCGTCAGGGCCTCGACCTCGAACGCGCCTGTGCCCGTCGCCTCGGCTTGAGCCATGAGGTCCAACGTGGAAGCGCCGACCGATCCGGTCGCGCCAAGCACAGTGATGCGACGCCGGATCATGCCCCACGCTCCAGCATCAGGACGATCAGTCGGCCAGCCGCGACGACCACGACCGCGAACATCAGGCCATCGACACGGTCCAGCAGGCCGCCGTGGCCCGGAATGGTGTTCCCCGCATCCTTGACCCCGAACCGTCGCTTCAGCGCCGACTCCCACAAGTCCCCCGCCATGGTCGCCAAGGCCGCGGCCAAGCCCAGCACCGCCCCCCAGACGACGCTCAAGGCGCCCATATTGACCCAGGCCGTCATGACGGCGCCCGCAACTGCGCCGGCCGCAACGCCGCCGATGAACCCGGACCAGGTCTTGTTCGGTGAAAAGCGCGGCCAGAGCTTGGGTCCGCCGAAAGTGGATCCCGCCAGATAGGCCACGATGTCCGCCGACCAGGCGACGGCGAAGACCAGCACGGTCCAGTGCAGCCCGATCAAACTGTCGACGTCGCGCAGCCAGATCAGCAGGACCGAAGGCCAGCCGAGATAGAGCACGCCATAGGCGGCATCCAGCGCCTCCTGCCCTCGGCTGCGGGCATAGACCCCGGCCGCGACCGCGCCGAACACCAGCATGATGAAGGCGACTGACATGGCGCCGAAATGGGCGCTGATCACCGCCGCCACGACGCCGAAGCTGACCGCGCCGCCCATGACGCGGCGTGCATGCGGCGCACTCATCGCCGCCCATTCGAACGCCAAGACGACGCTGGCGACGATCATCAGCGCCAGAAACCACACGCCGCCGCCCCACGTCGCAACGACGGCGGCGGGAGCCAGCACGACGGCGGACGCAGCCCTGAGGGCGATATCCTGACCCTTGACCGCCATCAGGCCGTCGCGCGCGCAGGCGCGATCACGCGTCCGCCAAAACGGCGGTCGCGCTGACCAAAGGCCGAGATCGCCTCAGCCAGCGCCTTGGGGCCATAGTCGGGCCACAAAATGTCTTGGAACACGAGCTCGGCGTAGGCGGCCTCCCACAACAGGAAGTTCGAAAGCCGCTGCTCGCCCGACGTGCGGACGATCAGATCAAGCGGCGGCGACCCCGCCGTGGCCAGCCCTGCCGTCAGAATCGCCTCGTTGAAAGGCTCGACCGTCTCGCCCGCCAGCACCCGCTCCATATGGCGACGCGCCGCGTCCACCAGATCAGCGCGGCCGCCGTAGTTGAAGGCGACCTGCAACAGGAAGCGATCGTTATGGGCGGTCTGGGCCTCGGCCCGTTCGATGATGGCGGCGATATCGGCCGGCAGTCCCTGGCGTCGCCCCAAAATCTTCAGCCGGACGCCGGCCTTGGTCAGTCGGGCCAGATCGCTGGCGACGTAGGACCGCACCAGCCCCATCAGGTCCGACACCTCGTCCTCGGGACGGCTCCAGTTTTCGGTCGAGAAGCCGAACACGGTCAGGCAATCGATGCCCAAATCGGGCGCCGCCTGGATCGTGCGCTTCAGCGCCTGGACGCCTTCACGATGGCCCAGGGCTCGCGGCAGGCCGCGCGCCTTCGCCCAGCGTCCATTGCCGTCCATGATGATGGCGACGTGGCGCGGGCCGTCCTGACCCTGCTTGTCTGGGCTTTGGCCTGAAGGCGCGGCGCGGTCTGCCGTCATCTGTCGTGCGATCCCTTCCGGACCCAGCCGTTTCGCCTCAGACCTGCATGATCTCTTGTTCCTTGGTCTTCAAGGTCTCGTCGATGCGCTTGATGGCCGCGTCGGTGTCCTTCTGGACCTCGGTCTCCATCTTCTTTTGTTCGTCCTGGCTGATCTCGCCGGCTTTCTCGGCCTTCTTCAGGTCGTCGTTGGCGTCGCGGCGAACGTTGCGAACCGAGATCTTCTGCTGCTCGGCGTATTTGCCGGCCAACTTGACCAGGTCCTTGCGGCGTTCCTCGGTCAGGGGCGGCACCGGAATGCGCAGGGTCTGGCCATCCACGATCGGGTTCAGGCCCAGATTTGCGTTGCGGATCGCCTTTTCGACGGCGACCACCATGCCCTTGTCCCAGACATTGACGCTCAGCATCCGGGGCTCGGGCACGCTGATGGCGGCGACGGCGGTCAGGGGCGAGGCCGAGCCGTAGGCTTCGACCCGCACGGGCTCCAGCAGGCCGGCGTTGGCGCGGCCGGTGCGCAGACCGCTGAACTCTTCCTTCAGGGCGGCGACGGAGCGATCCATGCGGTCGCGATAGGTCTTGAGGTCAGGCTTTGCCATGGTCTTGGTCTCTCTTGTCTTTCCTGGTCAGGCAAACGTCAGACGACGTCCTGAATGACCGTGAACGTGCCTTCGCCAGTCAGGGTCCGGCGCAGTGAATTGTCTTCCCGAATGGAGAAGACCACGATCGGGATGCCCGTGTCGCGCATCATGGCGATGGCCGAGGCGTCCATGACCCGCAGATCCTTGGCCAGCACGTCCTGATAGGACAGGGTCTCGTACCGCGTCGCGTCAGGATCCTTCTTCGGGTCGGCGGTATAGACCCCGTCCACGCTGGTGCCCTTCAGCAGGGCGTCGCAGCCCATTTCCGCCGCACGCAGCGCCGCGCCCGAGTCCGTGGTGAAGAACGGTGCGCCCACGCCGGCGGCGAAGATCACGACCCGGCCCTTTTCCAGGTGCCGCAGAGCGCGACGGCGGATGTAGGGTTCGGCGATGGCCGCCATCGGAATGGCGCTCTGCACGCGGGTCGAGACGCCGATCTTTTCCAGCGCGGACTGCATGGCCAGGGCGTTCATGATGGTCGCCAGCATGCCCATATAGTCGGCCTGGGCGCGCTCCATGCCGGCCGCCGCCTTGGACAGGCCGCGGAAGATGTTGCCGCCGCCGATGACCAGGCAGATCTCGACGCCCTCGGCCGCAACGTCCGCGACGGCCTTGGCCACCGCATCGACGGTCTTCATGTCGACGCCGAACGACTGGTCGCCCATCAGCACCTCGCCCGACACCTTCAGCAGGACGCGTTTGTAGCGGAAGGTCGAGGGGGCGTCGGGCATGCGGGAAGGTCCGTTTGACTGCGGCGCCATTGAATCAGGCGGCTTCTTATAGACGAAAGGCGCGCCGGCCATCAAAGCCGAACGCGCCCTTCTGATACAAAACCCTCACGAATGAGGGGAATGTTTTTTAGTTGCCGCCCATCATGGAGGCGACTTCCGACGCGAAGTCGGGGCCTTCGACCTTCTCGACGCCTTCACCCAGCGCCAGGCGGACGAAGCCGGCCAGGTGCAGGTTGGAGGAGCCCAGTTCCTTGGCCGAGTTGGCGACCAGTTGCTCGATGGTCACGTCCGGATCCATGACGAACGGCTGCTTGGACAGCACCACGTCCTTCTGGAACTTGTTGATCTGACCTTCCACGATCTTTTCGATCATGGCTTCCGGGCGACCTTCTTCCTTGGCCTTTTCGATCAGAACGGCGCGTTCCTTCTCAATGGCGGCGGGGTCCAGGTCGTCGGTGTTCAGCGACAGCGGCGCGGTGGCGGCGACGTGCATGGCGATCTTGCGGCCCAGTTCGCGAAGCGCGGTCTTGTCGCCCTCGCCTTCCAGGGCCACCAGCACGCCGATGCGGCCGACGCCCGGCGAAACCGCGTTGTGGACGTAGGTCGAGACGACGCCTTCCGACACCGACAGGCGGGCGGCGCGGCGCAGTTGCATGTTCTCGCCGATGGTGGCGATCATGTTGGTCACTTCGTCCTGGACCGTCTTGCCGGTTTCCAGTTCGGCGCCGTGCAGGGCCTCGACCGAGTGGTGCTCCAGACCCAGTTGGGCGAACGACTTGGCGGCGTTCTGGAACAGCTCGTTACGAGCCACGAAGTCTGTTTCGGCGTTGAACTCGATGGCGGCGGCGACTTCGCCCTTGCCGTCTTCCTTCGACGCGACGGCGACCAGACCCT